>JBMNHK010000003.1:0-308657 GCA_050950345.1 Pelotomaculum sp. | reverse complement strand
AGCAAATGGTTATCTCCCACCAGAAAGACGGTATCATCCGGTACAATGACGAGTTTCTCAAATTCTGCGGGCTGTATGGCATCCAGCCTTCAGCTTGCGAAAACTACCGCCCCCGGACCAAGGGAAAGGTAGAGCGCCCCTTTTACTATGTCCAGGAACACCTGCTGCGGGGTCTGGAGGTGGCCGGTTTAAACGAATTCGCTGTAAGGCTTTCAGAGTTCCAGGAAGCCTACAATAAAAGGCCCCATAGCAGCTTAGGCCGACCGCCGGAGGAGATATTTGCCGAGGAAAAAGGATGTATTCTCAAGATACCTGCTGTCAAACCGGCCTTATTACAACATAAAGAACCCCGGAAGGTGAGCAATGACGGCTATATATCCCATGACGGCAATCTCTATCCTGTACCCATGCGTTACTGCGCCGGGAGGGTGTGGATAGAAAACATCTACGGCCGGCGCCTGAAGGTATATGACGAAGCAGGGACGCTTTTGGCGGAGTTCGATCTTGAACTGCAAAAGCAAACCGTTCGTCCCCTTCACCCCGAACACGAAACCATCAACCGTCACTACCAGGAGAAGAAACTAAAGGCACGCTCGGCCCTGGCAGAGAAGTTCACCAGCGCTTTTGGCGAGGACGGCCAAAGGTATCTGGCAGGCCTGCGTGATAAGAATGGGGCCAACCTGTACTGGCACCTGGCCGAAATCTTAAACTACCAGGAGATATATACCCGGGAAGATATCGCCATAGCCATCAAAGAATGCTTGAAAATCGGTTCTTATCACAAAAACAGCGTAAAAAGGCTTTTAGAACAGATGGAAGTCGCTCCCCTTGCGCCAGCGGGTGACCAGATAAATTTAAATATGCCACCGGTTAGAATTAAACGGGACCTCTCCTGTTATGCCATCCCGGAGAGCGAGGTGGCGGCAGTATCATGAGTAACAAATTAACCGGTTATCTGGAAAGCCAGATGCAGTCCTTAAAATTAAAGGGGATGCTTGCCCATTACCAGGAGGTAACAGAGAAGGCCTCACAAAACAACCTTTCTTATACAGAGTACCTCTCCCTTCTCTTCGAAGAGGAGTTAAAAAGGAAAACCGAAGGCACGGTCAAGACGAAAATCAATAAAGCACGTTTCCCCTTCATCAAAACCTTGGAGGAGTTTGACTTTAGCTTCCAGCCCTCCATCCGGGAAAAAGAAATTATCGCTTTAGGCTCCCTGGATTTCGTGGAGAAAAAGGAGAATATCGTTTTCCTGGGTCCCCCTGGGGTCGGCAAGACCCATCTCTCGGTGGCCTTAGGTATAAAGGCATGCATGGCCAAATATCGCGTAGCATTTATCACGGCCCAGAAGCTTTTAGAAGAATTGCTTTTGAGCGCAAAAGACGGCAGCCTTCTCGACAAGCTGCTGGGCTACTCCCGGCTCAACCTTTTAATCATCGACGAGCTCGGCTACATGCCCGTAAGTAAAGAACAGGCCAACCTCCTCTTCCGCCTGGTCTCCATGCGCTATGAGAAGGGGAGTATCATCTTAACCAGCAACTATAACTTTAACGAATGGGGGGAGATATTTTCCGACCAGGTGGTGGCCGCGGCCATAATTGACCGACTTGTGCACCACGCCCGCATTTTCTATATTAACGGCACTAGCTACCGGCTCAAAGGTAAACTGAAAGCAGCCAACGACGGCTAGAATGGCAACAAGATTACCCTGTCAAAACTTAAAGCTTATTATTTTTGTTACCATGTGGGTCAATTTTATTTGCACATAGTGGGTCAATTCTATTGACAATCAACAGGAATTTCTAAATTAATTGTCGAAAATTAAAAATATTGAATAATATTTTGCTAGCTATGTAGGTCAGAAAACAACCAGTATTCAGGTTATTCAAGTTCTGTGATTTATAGTAGTCACTCAGGATATAGTTGAAAAAGAAGCTATTTTCAGATAATCGAAGTGTATAAGGGAGGAATTAGTAAAATAGAGCTTAAGCGATTCTTGCGCCATGATGTATTTCAGAATATATCTACAGTGCCATCATCAATTAAACTTCGTTTTTAGTATTCCGCTAGTTATGTTTACAACATACCGAGTCTTAAAGAACGTTAAACTTTCCATTATTCATATAACGACAGGATGTCTACATAACCATCAAATTCAAAAAGAGCTGATTGAGTTATATTAACATTTGAAATGTGGAATTTGTAAAGACAGAATCACTACGAAGTTGTTTGTTTACCCCAGGTTAGCAAAAGCCTACATAAATAATGAAGTCAAAGTACTTGATTGCATAGAGGAACATCTAAATGGAAAAAATAGTCAAAAAAAAGCAGGGAAAATATACGGACTGATAAACCAGTGATAGAAGAAGGCAAGTCTAGGAACGGTAAAGAATATGTGCGCATTAAGGGAACGCATGAGCAGGCCGAAGAAGTCAGGCAAAGGTTTTTTGTTGAAGGCAAGAAGCCAGGGGTGTTAAACAAGGATAAATATAATCAGGGAACATATTATTTTTCTATTAATCGCGTGCAGTGACAAGATAGTTGATAATAGATGAGATAGAAGAAGTGGTTTTATCACTAATAACCGTGTATATATGCTGGCCATATATCAGAGTAAGGAGATTGAATGGATACATATGAATCAACTAATTAATCTTATTCACGACAATAGAACTGAAAGCTGGTCAGATAAAGCAAAAAGCGCCTTTGCAGAAATATTTGGCGCCAGCGGGGGTCGTTATCCCGATAAGGCTAATAAGGTGGTAACCCTTCGTGCTCCTGAATTTAAAGGAGGTACCGGGGTTCCATTTGCATCATTAATCCATCCCTCCAACCCTGACTCTGGTGCCTATGGTGGAATGAGCTTTGTTGTATTTCCCATCCCCGATGGACCAAGCATGTTAGCAATGGTAATCGGTACGCAGGGCTTAAGCCCCGATGAAGAGGTTTTAGCACGACCAGGACACGGCCGGAAAGTCTCAGCCATTTGTAATTGGCTCAATAAAAAGTATGGCCAGGGGAATCTGCTGGCATGGGCTAAGCAGGATCCTGTTCGTATTGACCTGGATGTGCCGGGTAACATTAAGCGGCTTTTCCCAGAATACAATTCCATCTTTGAACGCTATGGCAAGGTTATCTATGGTTTTTTTGTACCCAACGGCAATTTAGATGCATCTGCAGATGCCCTGAAAGCTTTTCTGGATTTGATGTTTGAAGAACGTGGCATTTATCCGTTAAAATCTGCTGCAGATGATAGTGCGCGGATTCGCTCCGAATATTTTACCCACCTAATGCCGGATGTCACTGAAGAGGAGGTATATAAGCTTCTCCAGGAACGCCGCTTTGTTGTTTTACAGGGACCTCCGGGTACCGGGAAAACCCGGATGGCTTTGCAGCTTTTACATAAGGCCTATAAAGGCAATGGTTTCTCCATTCAGTTTCACCCTAACACCACCTATGAGAATTTTGTGGGCGGTTTGGCGCCCGTGCAAACATCTGACGTCATGGGTTTCCGCTTTGCCCCGCAACAAGGGTTTTTAATGAAGGCAGCCAGTATAGCTTTCCAATACCCAGGCCAGCCGTTTTTGCTTCATATCGACGAGATTAACCGGGCCGATTTAGCGAAGGTCCTTGGGGAAGCTATATTTCTACTGGAATCACGGTCTGATGAACAAAGGGAATTAGAGCTGCCTTATGATTTTGGAGAGCCTTTTCAAAACAAACTCCATTTGCCAGATAACCTTTACATATTGGGTACCATGAACAGCGCTGACCGCAGTATCGCCATTGTTGATGTTGCTGTCCGGCGCAGGTTTTCTTTTGTTAAACTCTGGCCGCAATTGAAAGTGGTGCAAGAGAATGCCGGGGAACTAATGAATAAGGCTTTTATGGAACTGGTGACAATTTTTGTTGAATATGCCAGCGATGACGCTTTGGCCCTGGTACCTGGACATTCATATTTCTTGGAAAAGGACGATGTCAAAGCTGCCAGATATCTTAAAGTAAATTTGGCGCCGCTCTTGGAAGAATATCTTACCCAGGGTTATGTGGCAGGTTTTGCCGACCCGATTAATGCTTATCTACAATGGATAGAGAGTTTGCAGGGATGAAACCGGCAATGAAACGACGCAGAAGTTTTATTAGAAACCCCATTGTTCCGATAAAACCGGGTGAATCCCCTTGTTTTGAAGTTGCTGACTCATCTATGGCCCGCCTTCCGGCCGTCTCCTTTCTAAAAGGTAATCTGCCCCGGGAACCACAATCCCAGGCGGCGCGCCTGGCAAAGCACTTCATTCGGCAAAACCAGGGTATCCTTAAGAATTTCGGTATATCTGCAGGATTAGATTATGATGGTAGCTCGGTAGATGTAGTTCTTCAAACCGGCACGAGGGTAGGCGCCATTCCTCTGCTATCACCAACCTCAGGGAAACCGGACTATGGGCTCATTATTAAGCCTCGTTTTGATTGGCCTGGCATCGGTTCTATGCTTGGCAAGATGGGGTGGCGGGTGGTCCCGTCTTTACTACAACTGCCTTTGCTCCCGCGTTCTGACCGGAAAATTCCTCAATGGGTGTTGTCGACAACGATCCTTTTGCGTATCAAGGAACTGCTGGAATGCCTGGAAAGAAGGTTTGAGTTAACCGAGTCGAACCTTCAGGCACCCCGCGGCAGCGTACTGTGGTCCCGTTATATTACCTCAAGTATATCTGCAGCACGTTTTCTGGATGTGCCCTGCCGTTATCCCGATCTGCGGGATGACAGAGAACTAATGGCAGCGGTTCATTTTACACTGCGCAAACAGCTGGCGAGTTTAGAAGGCCAGAGAAATGCCGGGGCATTTGTATTGCAGCTAATTGGTATCTGCCAATCTTTGCTGGAACGGGTGCGCAGTGTTGCCTCGAAACAGCCTTCAGCTATAACTATAGGTGCCTGGTACCGGGGGGCTATTCGCACCAGGGTTTTCCGTGACGGTCTGCAGGCTATGGAATGGGCTATTGAAGACAGGGGATTGGCCGGGCTTGGTGATATGCAGGGGTTACCCTGGGTAATGCCTATGGAGGAGTTTTTTGAAGCCTGGATGGAAACCGTTGCAGCGGCGCTTACCAGGCGCATTGGTGGAGTATTACACGTTGGCCGTAAAAGAGAGACCATTGCCCCATTAGTTTGGGATCCACCTTATGTAGGCTCTCAAAGATATTTATTGCCGGATTTAACGCTTGAACGTTTATCTTCCCGTGGAGAGAAAGAAACAATCATCTTTGACGCCAAGTATAAAGGTCACTGGGAGGATTTGAACCAAGAACGTTGGGGCAGGCTCGATGAAGAATTACGTGAGCGCCACCGGGCGGATTTGCTGCAGGTGCTTGCCTATTCCACACTGTCCGAAGCCAGTAGAATAACCAGTTGCCTGGTCTATCCCTGCCAAAAGCATACCTGGGAGTCCTTGAAAAAACGCGGCATGCTTTACCATAGGGCTGCTCTCAATGCCGGCAGAAGAAGCGTCAACCTGGTACTGATGGCCATACCAATGGAAGCTGATGTGGAGGAGATGGTTCAAACCCTGGCAGTGGCAGTAAGTTAAATATCGAATATCCAAGCGGTTATAGCTATGAATGCAATATCATTTGGTAAACTTTTTCGTTGACATTTAGACAACATATGAATACGGATTTTCACTCCATCTCATCACAGTGACCTTAAATGCGGCAGATTTACGCAGCAGCCTTTGCATCAGGTAAGGGATACACTCCGTGCAACACTGCCATACGCACAGCACAGGAGTGTATCCCTTGGTGTATGCAGACTTACTGGAACAAGCATAACATCATGCAATATGCTTCATTCAAAATAGCACATAGGTTTTTATCCTGGCGATAGAGCTATGTATAGTGGGAACACTAGGCAACAGGATATTCAAAACTCCGGGCATATTTTTTAAACTTACTGATTGCCAAATGATGCTGATGGATCTGGCTCTGGTGGCGCAGTTCTACAAGGGCATCTTTATTGTAATGATTCGATATTTTTTGTGTTAAAAAAGTCGAGCATGGTTAAAAGCAACTCTGATATTATGAAGACAAAAAGGAGGTAGATAATGTTAAACGAATTAAATCGTGCCATTGACTATATTGAAGAGCATTTGACCGATGAGCTATCCCTTGAAATGATTTCTGCACATGCCGGGGTTTCTGATTATCACTTTAGAAAGATATTCTATTATCTTTCCGGGTTGACTCTCAGTGAATATATCAAAAACAGAAAACTGTCGGAAGCAAACAAGGACTTATTAAATGGAGAAAAAGTGACGGATGTTGCTTTTAAATATGGTTATCAGTCAATGGACGGTTTTTCTCGGGCATTTAAAAAATGGAGTGGTTTTTTACCCTCAGATGTACTAAAAAAAGGTGTGAGCAAATCGTTTCCCAAACTATCATTCGTTATTACCGTCAAGGGAGGAGTTACTATGGAATTTAGAATTGTAGACAAACCAGCGTTTAATCTAGTCGGTGTAAGCAAACGTGTTCCTATGCAATTTAAAGGTGTCAATAAAGAGATTGTAAAGCTTGCAGAAAGCATAACGGACGAGCAGAAAAAAGAAATGCATTCTCTTCAAAACATGGAGCCTTATGAAATTGTCAATGCTTCTTATGATGCTGACGCTAATTTCTTAAAGGAGGAAGGATATCTAACTCACTTGATAGGTATTTTGACGACTGAAAACCAAGTAAGTGATCTATTAGAAAAAGTGCCGGTCGCAGCCTGTACCTGGGCAGTATTTCCAAATGAGGGGGTATTCCCTTCTACGTTACAGAATACAATGGCAAAAATATATGCAGAATGGCTTCCTTCTTCCGATTACGAAATAATTAATGCCCCTACTTTTTCTTTTACTAAAATGGATGCACATAAAAAAGATTATGCTTATAGTGAAGTTTGGATTCCGGTGCGAAAGAAATAAAAACAAAAAGCACCGGCTATAATCGGAAGCGCTAATAGAGAAAATAATACTTGTTTTTCAGCTAACAATAAAGGGGAGGTATGTTGTTATAGCTACAAGTTTAGACTTTATAAGATGTCTGCAATATCGAATGTGGTTGCAGCTATCTGAGCAAGCCAGTAGTCTTGCTCAGTTTTTTATTCCATTGATTGCCTAAGATATATATGTAAAAACATAAATGCCTGCTTAAAAGAGGAGCTGATAGGAAACAATAATAAAAATTCATATAATGAGGAGTTACATATATGTATGAAAAATTACTTTCCCCCGGCAAAATTGGCAAATTGACACTGAAAAACCGTTCTTATTTTCCACCCATGGGCTCTGGTTACGTGGATAATGAACACCCCAAACAGCAATTAATAGACTATCATGTCCGGAGAGTCCTCGGCGGCTGTGCTATGAACATTGTAGAGATTGCCACCGTTCACCCAACAACGAAATCTCCTACGATTTTAGGGATATATGACGACAAGTTTATCCCGGGTCTTGCGGCATTGGCAAAAGCAATTAAGGACGCCGGTGGCGTCGCTTGCATTCAGCTTTGGCATGGAGGCAGGCAGACATCAGGCAAGCCCTTCGGAGGCCAACCCGTTGCACCATCTGTGGTTACTAATGCATTTATTGGCGAGGAACCCCGGGCTTTGACCCTTGAAGAAATTCAGGAGATAATCTCAAGCTATGGCGACGCTGCAATCAGAGCGAAGAAAGCCGGCTTTGATGCAGTTGAAATCCATGGTGCACATGGCTACCTCATTGATCAATTCCTCAACCCTTATACAAACAAAAGAACCGACCAGTACGGAGGAAGCCTTGAAAACAGAGCACGGTTCGGTTGCGAAGTGATCAGGGATGTGCGCTTAAAAGTTGGCAGTGATTTTCCGATTATTTTACGAATGAGCGCTATAGAGCATGTAAAAGACGGTATAGAGTTAGAAGATGCTATTGAAGCAGCAAAACTATATGCGCAAGAGGGACTTGATGCCCTGGATATTTCACAGGGTTGCTACGATGCTCTGGCATACACTGTTCCACCCTATTTTTATCCCCAGAAATTAAATGCGTACAACGCATACCAGATAAAAATACACACGAATATTCCGGTGCTTGTAGCAGGGAGAATTAACCACCCGGATTTGGCTGAAGAAGTGCTTCAGGATGGTATGGCTGATTTTATAGGCTTGGGGAGGCCTATGCTGGCAGACCCTGATTTTATGAAAAAAACCATGGAAGGAAAGACGGATGATATTGTCCGCTGTATTGCTTGCAATCAGGGTTGTGTTGAAAGAATGTTCAAAGGCTTGGGCAACAGCTGTATTTTCAACCCCGCCACCGGCCATGAAAGAGAAGTAGTCATAAAACCCGCACAACAAAAGAAAAAGGTACTGGTCATCGGAGGTGGGCCGGCAGGATTAGAAGCATCCAGGGTAGCGCGCATCCGGGGCCATGAAGTGATTCTTTTAGAGAAAGATGTGGCCTTGGGTGGGCAATTCATTGAAGCTGGCCGCGCACCACATAAGGAAATTTTCTCCAAAGCAGCAATTCATATGGGGTACCGGGCATTTAAAGCAGGTGTAGATATCAGAGTCTACACTGGGGCAAATGAAGAAAGAGTCAGGGACATTAATCCTGATGTAGTCATTATCGCTACTGGCGCAGAACCGGTAATACCGAGCATCCCAGGAATTGACCGTCCGAATGTATTTGAGGCAAGGAAAGTTATAGTATCAGATCAATTGATCAGCGCTGATCACGTAGCTGTTATAGGCGGAGGGCTCATCGGTCTGGAAGCAATGGAGATCCTCACTCATCAAGGCAAAAAGGTAGAAATAATTGAAATGACAGGCGAGATCGGCAAAGAATTGGAGATGTATATAAAACCTTATGTTTTCGGCATCATAGAGGATAAGTCCGTAACGGTTCACCTGAATACGAAATTGATTGAAATTAAGGATGAGTCTATCCTTGTCGAGAAAAAAGGAAAGCAACAGAAGATACCTTGTGGGGCCGTTGTTGTTGCCGTAGGTTCAAAAAGTAATAATTCTATTATGGACACCGTGAAACGACTGGGCTATGAGTATTACGTTGTTGGTGACGCTAAAGAACCAGGAAAAGTCTTACCAGCCATATGGGGCGCAAACGAAATTGCCAGGAGTATTTAAGTAGATATCAGGGGGGATTAGGGGTAGCAAGAATGCTACCCCTATTCTATTTCATTTCAATATTGGATAGTTCATGCTGTGTTACAGGATGCCGGTTGGAACCCCACCGAGTCTTGCAACACGCTCTATAATCGCCTCTTCTTTTTTAACCGTTCTTGGCGGTTTTTTTAAAACCATATCATGGGTACTTTCATGTTCTGGCATATAAGAAAAAGCCCCAACCCTTGCATTCTTGTCTTACTTGCGGCTATTATTTGTATAGGAAAGTAACGAAAAAGTGTGATCGTGGCAAGACTCACCTTATAGTATTTAAGGTGATTTTATAATCATGTCAGACATAGCAAAACTCGCT
This sequence comes from Pelotomaculum sp., assembly GCA_050950345.1. Taxonomy (GTDB): domain Bacteria; phylum Bacillota; class Desulfotomaculia; order Desulfotomaculales; family Pelotomaculaceae; genus Pelotomaculum_C. The sequence continues at coordinate 299,146 of JBMNHK010000003.1, read as the reverse complement.
TTATATGTGACAAGACCTGGGAGGAAGACTTAAATGGAACAGGTTCTGATCAAAACCCATCGATTGACCAAGCGGTACGGCACTGTCCCTGTGGTTAATGCCCTTAACCTTGAGGTTAAGGGGGGAGAAATCTTTGGTTTTCTGGGACCAAATGGGGCAGGAAAAACCACGACTATTAAAATGTTAACCGGCCTGCTGGAACCGAGTGAAGGTGAGGCCTATATATGTGGTTACGATATTAGAAAGCAGCCGACTCAAGCTAAAGCGTTGATGGCTTATGTGCCGGATCAACCAAAATTATATGGTAAACTTTCGGCACGGGAATTCTTGCAGTTAATGGCGTCTCTTTATCGAATGCCCAAGAATATCAGCGCCAAACATGCGGAGATGTTGTTAGAAATGTTTGGCCTTTCAGATCGAGCAGACGAACTCTTAGAGAGTTATTCCCATGGAATGCGCCAGAAAGTGGTGCTGGCTTCGGCACTTATTCATCAACCCAAGGTAATGCTCTTAGATGAACCCACAGTGGGCCTTGATCCGGCCAGTGCCCGCTTGCTTAAGGATGTATTGCAGGAATTGGCCCGGCAAGGGGTAGCCGTCTTTGTCTCGACCCATATTCTCGAGATTGCGGAGAGAATGTGTCATCGGGTTGGCATTCTCAAAGCGGGAAAGCTGATCGCTTTAGGAAGCACGGAGGAGTTGCGCCAAATGGTCGGCCACGCCGGAGAAAGCTTAGAGGATATCTTCCTCGAACTTACAGGCAGCCAAGAAAATGATGAGATGCTAAACATTCTGGAGGGAGATAGCCAGTGAAAATCATTTTGCCTCCGGCCTTAGAGGCTCCACCGCCTCCCCAATCTTTCCTTCGCGATTTTATGCTGCTCACAAAAAACCAAATGCGGGTGTCATGGAACAAATGGCGGCACCTACCTAAGAAGAACTTGATTTTAATGGGTTTTCTTTTGGTATGGCTGCTGATTTTTCTTATTTATCTGGGTTCGCTAGCCTATGGCGCAATTGGAAGTGTCCCCTTCGAATTGGGTCAGGGCTTGCTCAGCTTGTTATTTATGAGTGGTTTGGTTGCTCAAATCTTTTTTGGCCTTACTGCGGCCTTTACCACCCTATATATGTCCGAAGATCTAGAGCTTTTATTTATGGCACCGGTGTCGGTCAAGGCGGTCTTTGCTGTTAAGTCCCTGAGTGTGTTTGCCAGCAATTTAGCCACTGCAGTGCTGTTTGTACTGTTGCCGGGGGTTTTTTATGGGTTACTTTTTCAGGCCGAAGGGTTCTTTTACCTGACGGTAGTCTTAGTAACCTTGGGTTTACTGACCATTGGCACAGCTCTTGCTGAACTGCTTAACTTGTTTGTAATGCGCATTGTTCCCCCTCATCGCAGCAAAGAGGCTGTAGGCTTCATTGGGGCTGTGGCGGGAATAGTGATTGTTCTTATGATACAGCTTCCCAATATGGTGATGGGCAGTGGAGAACAATTCGATATCGGAGCCTGGCTGCTAGGTAATGCTGAGATGCTTAAGGTCATGGACTTTTTTCCCTGGGGGTGGGCCTCCAAGGCCTTAGTTGCCGCCATATCAGGCAATGTGCTCAGTGGTCTAGGCTGGTGCTTGCTCTTGTTTTTGCTGGGGATTTTGCTTTTCAGCCTGGCTTTTAGCTTTGTCGAACGGGGCTTTCGTCGGGGATTTATTTCCTTGAGCCAGGGTGGACGCCACGAAACGAAAGGAAAAGGGAAAGAGCTTGCTGAGGTCAAAACTTCCCAGCAAATTGTAAGCCAACTGCTGGAGAATATGAGTAATGTTAAAGCCTCAGCACTCACGGGAATATGGGCGGTGGCCAAAAAAGATTTACTCTATTTAAAACGGGACACTCGAGAGTGGTTTGGTTATTTAGTTCCTCTGATTATCATGGCCTTTTTTATAGTGCAGTATCTGCTCAGTGGTTCTGAGGGGTCACGTGCTTCAGTAGTAGCTGTTTTAATCATGTATACAGTTATGTTTAGCGGCAATATGGCTTTGCAGTCCTTCGGACGCGAAGGGGAGTCGGACTGGTTACTAAACAGTGTGCCCCTTGCCGGTTGGCCGGTGGTTTTGGGCAAACTGCTAGCCTCGGTACTGCCCACCCTGGTGCTGATGGAAGCCTTGTTGATAGGAACCGGGGTAGCTATTGATCTGAGCTTCTCAGTGCTCCTTGCCTTTGCCATTGGTGCGATCTTGCTGTCACTTGGCTCTAGTGCTATCGGTCTGTTCTACTCTATCAACAATAGCCGTTATAATCCAGAGAGTCCGCAGCAGCGGATTGCTCCGGGAGCTTCGATGATTATGTATCTGATTAATCTGGTCTTCATCTTGTTCCTAACCGTGGGGAGCATCTATATTTTCCGTCCCGCTGAGCTAATCGCTTTTCTTGAGCAGCTTCCCTCTGTAACCTATGAAGGAGGATTCTTGTCAGCGATCATCTTTGGACTTTACCTTTTAAGCAGGCCATTGCTCTGGCCCGCCTGGGCCGGGGTCTTAACGGGGATTTTGGTAACTGGAGTAGTATGGTCAGGGATGTTCTTCGGCTTTATGGCAGCAACCGTGCGCCAGAGCCGCAAAGGGTTTAGAGTTGAGCTGGTCGCTGGTAAGAAAAAGAAAAATAGATAGGTGGGCAATGTCGCCGTCCCATTTCCTGCCTGCCATATTAGTGTAATTTATCCTTAGCAAGATTGTTTTGGTTGGTTTTCCCCAGGGCATCCCGGTCTGGGGCTAAAGGAGGCTCCTCCATCCAGCCATTTTCGATTAAGAGCTTGGCGCCGGCATTGGCCAGAGATTCGATTTCGGTAATCATTTTTGTGTACATGGCTGCAAGATCGTGTCTGGGACTCAAGGATAATGCCATTCCAATGTTCTGTAAACCGGCAGAAATCAAAACACTAGTATGCAGTAGCATTAGCCTTTCTGAGAAAGGTCCTTCTGTGCTGGCTGTAACCTCACCGTCATAACTAGGCGCAATATCAATGTTTCCGTTTAGTAAGATTCTGTTAATTTCACCCAAGTATTTATTAGACAGGTCTCTGCCTCGTATAAAATATTGTTTTATCTCTTTGCTCTTGGCAGTTTGGGAAAAGCCTATTAACAAAGCTTTTCCTACGGCATTCTGTTCGGCATTATAGAAAAGCTGATAAGCTTCAATAACTGATAAAGGCCTAATATCCCCAAAGAAACCAGCCAGATAATTTTGTTTCTTAACAAAATCAATTTTATCCGGTACAGGGATAATAGGGGGATGGATATACAGACCTTTGGAAATCATTAGGTCTTTAATTTGTTTCCCTACGAGCATTAATCGATCCACAAGGTCACTAAAAAAGTGCCTCATATCCTCCCGGGAACTGTAAAGATAGGCAAAACCTGCTCTTGCCATAACATACAACACCATATTGTTCAAGTAAGATAAATAAAAGCGATCGGAGAATAACCGGGGTGTTTGGAATTATATCCTCAGCAGTGATCCCTCGGGGGATTGGTAAACCTTCACGCTCATAAACCGATTTTAACAACTTAAGCGTATCTCCAGACATATCAACATAAGTGAGAAGAGCTGATTTAGTATCTTCATCGTCTATATTTCCCAAAAAAGCTTGAAAGACCTGGTGCACCATTGATTCAAAAAAAAAGTCTGCCAAAGGGAACCTATCTCAGCAGTAGTTAGTCGATTTTCCTGTTGGTTTTGGACGTTTCTGGCCAGTATATTGTGCTGATGCTGGGTCTCATTTGTATTATTGTGGTTAAGGTTCATTAATACTACCTCCCGTGCCGGTTTATAAATAGGGCAACTTTTGTGCTTTGTCGTTTAATCTTATCTTAACCAATATGCAGAAAAATATCAGGCCGGACAGTAAAAGGAGCCGGCTGCGCATCTGGAGCATTGCCTCAAAGATTGCTGCCCATGCAGCGGAGTATTGCCAGAGGTGTAAAAGGAACCCAAGCTATCAGGTGCATATGTATTCTTTATCTCTGCCAACCGCTGTGAATAATATTGCCCGCAGTTGAAAAAATAGTCGACAGGAGGTGTTTTACTATGACTATTAACTTAAGTCAAAAGGAAAGAATGCTACTGGAAGATCAAAAAAAGCATGAAGAAATGTGTATCCAAAAGTATAAGAAGCTACGCTAACCAGACTCAAGTCGCCAGAATTAAAGCAGCTATTGAACGCCTATGCACAGCAGGAGGAGCAACATCTAAATACAGTGAATCAGATTTTGTCTGGCCAGGTGCCTAATATGAATCAGCAACAGGGCCAACAGCAGCAAGGCCAACAAAATCATCAATATCAGCAAATCCATACACAATTGGCAGGAAATCCCAGCATGAATGATCAAAATGATGCTATGATCTGTCAAGATCTGCTGGCCACTGAGAAGTATGTCTCCGGCACCTATGATACAGCTATCTTTGAGTGCGTAGATACGAATGTGCGTAATGCCCTTAACCACATCCAAAAAGAAGAACAACAGCATGGAGAAGGCATTTTTAATTACATGCTGAGCAATGGCATGTATAACTTAAAGTAATAAATAGCTGCATCACGGAGCATCTGAAGCTTATTTCCAACGATGGGAATAAGCTTTTTTTATGTCAAAGATTATTTTATAGTAGTTGTGTTCGTAGAAAATTGGTACAATCGATCTGAAGAATCTAGATAGCCTCATTTGAGAACAGTGTATTGCAAAAATGAGAAATTGTTCTTGGGCATGCCATTACTCATAGCATCCTTACGCAACAACCAAAACAATTGCCCTCCATAAAATATATATTGCTTCTACAATGTGAAGGGAATTTATGAAAAGACCTGAATGTGTGGCACCGATGGATATTTCAAATCATTGAAGACAGAAAAATTAGAAGGGTCAGACAGGCTGGATTGACAGATTATCTACAGAAAAGTTGATGTTACGAAAACTCCTTGTGGAATTAAAGTGAGCTCCAAGGGAAATCTGACATGAGTGCAGGCTAAAGAAGGAGGGTCACAAATGCAAATAAAGGTTTTGGTTGTTGACGACTCAGCATCTGATAGATTGCTCATCAAAAATGAGCTAAGCGAATACTGCATATTTACTGCTTGTGACGGTGTGGAAGCTATGCGTGTGCTTGAGGAGCATGACGGGATTAACTTGCTCATACTTGATCTGAACATGCCCAATATGAATGGCTTGCAAGTTCTCGAATCCCTAAAAGAGGACGAGCGGTTTCGGAGACTGCGTACCATAATACTGACTAATAATAGTGAATTGGACAATGAAATCAAGGGTCTTAAGCTTGGTGCCGTAGACTATATCCGCAAACCAATTGACAGGGATTCGCTGAAAACCAGAATTGATGTTCATGTTGCACTATTACGCGCCGAGCAAGCGCTGAAGCAGCAAACGGGTGAACAGAAGTTTACCTTTGATATGATTTTCGATCAAATTCCTATCGGCATTGCCATTCTACATAGCTATGGTCCGAATCCCTCTGATCATGCTATTGTAAGAATTAACTCAGTGTATGAGCAAATCACAGGCAGAACAAAAGAAGAGCTCATTTCTTCAGGTTGGGCAGAGATAACTCATCCAGATGATTGGGAAGAAGATATGAAAAATTTTAGGAGGCTCCAGTCAGGCGAAATCAAAGTTTATGCAATGGATAAGCGGTATATCAAACCAGATGGTTCGATCGTTTGGGTGCATATGATTGTTGCTCCACTTACTTTATCAAATGAGCAGCAATGCTACTATATCTGCCTGAGCATGGATATAACCGGGCGTAAAATGATTGAAAAAGCACTGCATGAGAGTGAGCGCAGTAAATCTGTTTTTCTATCCCATCTGCCAGGCCTTGCATACAGGTGCAATTACGATCGAGATTGGACAATGCAGTATGTTTCCGAAGGCTGCTTTAACCTCACGGGCTATCCCCCGGAGAGCCTGCTGTACAACAGAGACCTGTCCTATAATGATATAATCTCCCCGGAATATCGCAAAGCCCTGTGGAATGAATGGGAGCGAATCCTTGCAACAAGGCAGCCTTTAAAATATGAGTATGAGATTATAACTGCCACCGGCGAGAGGAAATGGGTTCTTGAGATGGGGCAGGGTATATATGACGATGATGGTGAAGTTGAAGCGCTGGAAGGAATCGTTCTTGATATATCAGATCTAAAAGCAATTGAAAACACCCTAAAATATAATAATGAGCACGATAGATGGACAGGGTTGTATAATCGCGACTATTTGGTGTCATTACTTGAAAAGGATGCCAGGCTAAAGAAAAATTCAAAAAGAGCGCTTATCGGTGTTAACTTGAATATGGTTCAGTTGTTGACGGTTAAATATGGGTTCCAGTATTCTCAGAATCTGATAAAAAAAGCAGCTGAGGCTCTTAGTCAGCATTGCACCGAAAATTGTCTTTTGTGCCAACCGCGTGAGAATCGCTTTATTTTCTATCTCCTTGACTACAAAGACAAAAACGAGCTTGTTGATCTCAGCAATGTCATTTTGGAAACTCTAGAATCCTTATTAGTAACGGAAAGAATAGAGGTCGGGATTGGGATTCTCGAAATTGGGCAGAACCAAAATGAAGTCGAAGTTGATTTACTTCTGAGAAGACTCCTGATTGCCTCAGAAAGGTTTGTCAACTTCTTTGGAAAAGACTTTACAATTTGTTTTTACGACGAAGAGTTAGAGGCCTTAGTTAACCGCGAAAGAGATATTGAGGAGGCTCTGAACGTTATAGCATTTGGTGATCATGCCAATGATGATCTGTTTTTGCAGTATCAGCCGATTATGAGTTTAAGAACAGGTTTAATCGACGGCTTTGAGGCATTGGCCAGATTAAGGACAGAAAAGCTCGGACTGGTGTCACCTTTAGAATTCATTCCGATTGCCGAGAAAACAAAGCTCATTCTTCCGATTGGCGAAAAAGTGATTGTCAAAGCTTTTCAATTTTTAAACAGGCTCAAGGAGTGTGGATATGATGAAATCAGCGTTTCAATCAACATTTCTATTACTCAGCTATTGAAACCTGATTTCACAAGCAGGTTGTTTGAATTAATGAGCGAGATGCAGATTAACCCGAAAAACATCGGCATTGAGATTACAGAATCTATCTTTGCTTCCAACTATGATAACATCAATAAGATTATTAAGGAACTGAGGGAAGCTGGGATTCACATAGCGATAGATGATTTTGGGATTGGCTATTCCTCTTTTGCCCGGGAAAGAGAATTAAAAGTTGATTGTTTAAAAATTGACAAACATTTTATTGACAAACTGCTGAGTACAGACCTGAAAAAAGCAATAACAAGCGATATCATTTCAATGTCACATAAACTGGGGCATTGCACAATTGCCGAAGGAGTCGAGCATGAGCTCCAGCTGCAGTATTTAAAAGAAAACGGCTGCGATAAAATACAAGGATATCACATCAGCAAACCACTGGACGAAAAAGAGGCTATCGAATTTTTGAAAAAGCATGATCAAAATATGACTGTTCCTAGGTCATGGTGTTGCTAACTTGTGCAAAGTAAATGTGTCAGGAAGGTGGTCTTGGGTTATCTGTGAGTAGCTTTAATAAGGATATGGAAACCAAAAAACATGCAGATTGCTTAGCCAACGAAACTTGGCATTGTTTTGATGAAGGCGCTGTTCTGGAACAGTTGGTGACCGGCAGGGAAGGCTTAGAGCCCGGGGAAGCTGCAGACCGCCTTAGGATCTACGGTCCCAATGTTTTGCCCCTTAAAGAGCCGCCTACTATTTGGGATATTATATTGCAACAGCTTAAAAACCCTCTTAATTACATACTTATTGCGGCGGCAATTGTCTCCCTGGCTATTGGTGAATGGTCAGACGCTGTTTTTATCATCGCTGTTATCGTACTGAATACAACCCTAGGTGCATATCAGGAGTACAACGCAGAGAAGAGTGCCGCCAGCCTCCAGAATCTGCTTAAAATCAAAGCCAGGGTAAGAAGAGGGAATAAAGAATACGAAATTCCGTCGGAAGAACTTGTCCCGGGAGATCTGGTAGTGCTGGAACCGGGTGACAAAGTCCCGGCAGATCTCCGCCTTTTAGAAGCGAACAACCTATTGGCCGATGAGAGCTTTTTAACGGGGGAATCCATAGCAACCGGCAAAAGCACCGGAATACTGCCGTCTAATACAGGAGCGGGGGAGCGGAAAAATATAGCTTTTGCCGGCTCCACCATCACTGCAGGCCGGGGGCTGGGGGTTGTAGTCGGTACCGGACTGCAAACTGAAGTTGGAAGAATCGCTAAGAACGTCAATGAGTCGGAAAGCGCCAAGCCGCCGCTGGTCATACGCATAGAGAAATTCACCAAACAAATCGGTATCCTGGTTGTTTTCATCAGTATCGGACTTGCCATTATCCTTCGCTTGCAGGGAATGGACCTGGCAGCCATCTTTTTCTTTGTGGTAGCCCTTGCTGTTTCAGTCATTCCTGAAGGTTTGCCTGTGGCTCTGACAGTGGCCCTCTCCATAGCGGTATCCAGAATGGCCAAGCGCAATGTGATTGTTCGCCATCTCCTGGCGGTAGAGAGTCTCGGCAGCTGTACAGTTATCGCCAGCGACAAGACCGGAACACTTACCGTAAATCAGCAAACAGCCCGTCAGGTATATCTGCCGGGAGGACGACGCTTCAGGATTTCCGGTGAAGGGTATAATGGAGAAGGTGAATTTACCCATTGGGAAGGGATAGAAATTTCTGGCCAGGAAAGAGTAGATCTTGAAAGGCTGGCACAATTAGCTATTTTGGCCAATGAAGGTGACCTAAAGCGAGAAAATGGAGAATGGGTACATTACGGTGATGCCATGGATGTGGCTTTCCTGGCCATGGGGTATAAGCTGGGGCTTACTCCCGCTGAAGTAAGGTCTGCCGGCCGGCTTCTGGGCAGCATTCCTTACGAGTCGGAACGCAAATTCTCTGCAGCATTTTATGAGCAGAACGGGACTACATATGTTGCAGCAAAAGGTGCCGTGGAAACAATCCTGAACTTCTGTAACTCCATGGGGAACCAGGATGGCGTTGTCGAGCTGGAACGGGAAGAGATTGAAAAACAGGCGGAAACAATGGCTGCTCAAGGTTACAGGGTTCTAGCGGTTGCCGGAGCCGAATACCCCGGGTTCAAGCAGAGAGAAGTGTACGAGGATAAAGACTTACCCCGGATGGTGTTTTATGGTCTGGTAGGGTTTCTTGATCCTTTGCGGCCGGAGGCCATTGAAGCGGTCAAAAAGTGTAAGGAAGCCGGGATAAAGGTAATCATGATCACCGGCGATCATCCCGGCACGGCTCTGGCGATATCCCGGGAATTGGGACTTGTGGCAAAGGATGAGGCTGCAGTTACCGGCCAGCAATTAAGTGCGGTCGGTTCGCCGGATAGTCCGGCTTATATGAAGCTGGTTTCTTCAACCCATGTGTTTGCCAGGGTCTCGCCTATCCAGAAACTGGAGATTGTAGAGGCATTGATCAATCAAGGAGAATACGTGGCGGTGACCGGAGACGGGGTAAACGATGCGCCTGCCCTGCGCAGGGCGAATATTGGTGTGGCAATGGGTTCAGGGACCGAGGTTGCTAAAGAAATCAGTTCCATGATCGTAACGGACGATAACTTTGCTTCTATTGTGGCCGGTGTTGAAGAGGGAAGGTTTGCTTACGATAACGTGCGCAAAGTGACCTATATGCTTATATCGACAGGAGCTGCGGAAGTAGTATTGGTTCTGGCTTCTATCTTATCCGGATTGCCGCTGCCGCTGCTTCCGGTGCAGATACTTTGGTTAAACCTCGCCACCAACGGTATTCAGGATATCGCCATGGCTTTTGAGGCCGGGGAACCCGGCGCTATGAAAAGAAAACCCAGAAAGCCCAATGAGAAAATATTCAATTCCCAGATGATCAGCCAGACCCTGGTGGCTGGCCTGACTATAGGGTTAATCTCTTTTAGCTTCTGGTATTTTCTCCTTGAAGTACGGATGATGGATCAATTCCATGCCCGCAATATCAACCTTCTGCTGATGGTGCTGATGCAAAATGTGCATTCTTTCAGCTGCCGCTCGGAATATGTATCGGCATTCAAAATACCCTTTAGCCGAAACTACTTCCTGGTATTTGCCGTTCTGGCAGCCCAGGGGATACATATTCTGTGTATGCATTTGCCTTTCATGCAACAGATTCTCCGGTTGGCGCCGATCACCCTTGTAGAATGGGTAGAGGTATTCATACTGGCTTTACCCGTCCTGTTGGTGATGGAAATCTATAAAAAGATTAATGCCCGGTTTCTGGAAAGATATGAAGGTAGCCATTAAATGATTGACCGTCATCCATGTGCAGCGAGCACCTTGGCTAAAGAAAAACGTAAAAAATGAGGCAAGTATAGGCCAATAATATTGCGCTTAAACTTAGCCTCATTTTAGTATCTTAATGGGAATATTTTGCTGAAATACGTAACAAAAGTAAAAAATGCGAGATGTGATCGCAGGATGGTTTGACAGGAATAGAAACTACTGTTAGTGTCCATCATAAAGTTTACCCTGTGCTAGTCGAGAACTGACCACCCCAGGTCCTTAGTAATACATGAACTGGAATACGAATAGCGTTTATCGGGAAAAGATAAGTGTTTTGGGAAGGGAAGGAAAAAGGAGGATGTGTTAGATGGGGCAAGACGTTGCTGTTGCTGAAGCACTAATAAAATTATTACATCAAAATGGAATTGACACTGTATTTGGAGTTATTGGAGACACAGTTTTTCCCCTTGTTGATGCTCTTGGGAAACAGACTGATGTAAAATTTTACGGGGCGAGCCATGAGTCCGCTGCTGCTTTCATGGCTTCTTACTACGCCAAACTAACCGGAAAGACTGGGGTTTGTATTGCCGCATCCGGACCGGGAAGTGCAAATCTGGTCAACGGCCTGGCTGATGCTTATTTTGACAAAGCCCCTGTTTTGGCAATAACCGGACAAGTCCAGATGAAAAAGATCGGGACTAATGCTAAACAGTACATCAACCAACAGGCATTAATGCAAGCAGTGTCAAAAAGTTCGGAGCTTGTGACCGATGCTGAAAGTGTTTTGCCTGTGGTTGCAAAAGCTATGTCAAAGGCCGTCATTGAGCATACAGTGACGCATGTATCTGTTCCTGTTGACCTTTTTATGCAAAAGGTTCCCAAGCCAAAGTTTCCGGAATCTGAGATAAAAACTTCCGTCCTGTGGGAAGACGGTTATGCTGAGGCCTTGGAAGATGTTGTTGCGTTGTTGCAATCCTGCCAAAGACCATTACTCATTATTGGAAAGGCTAAGCAGGCGTGGCGAGAAAGCCTCGTTAATTTTGCTGAAAAGATCGGTGCAGGGATAATTCTTGCTCAACAGGCAAAAGGCATTGTGCCTGACAGGCATCCTGCGGTGATTGGCGGTATTGGTGAGGCTTATGTACCTGCGTTCTTAAATGAAGCTGATTGCATCCTGCTGGTCGGCAATGCATCCTTTGAAACCGTGTTTTTGCCCGGTTCAGCCAGGGTAATTCAGGTGGTGGACAACCAGGAGAACCTTGATTACTCAATGCTTAATAATTGGATCCTCGGGGATGTAGGGCAAATTATTAAGGACTTATCCCAACGGCTGGGTCATAACCGGAACCAGGACTGGCATAACAAAATAGTTCAGGAAAAACAGCAACTAGAGAAAATGATCATGAATCTGGGACAGAACAAATCAACTCCCATACATCCGGCTTATCTAATGACCACGTTAAATAATGCTATCCCTGGAGATGCGATTATTGTATGTGATATTGGCGGCTTTATCCACTGGTTTGACACCTAGGCTGAAGACCATACGGTGCTGGTCTCCAGTCACTGGCGCAGTATGGGCGGGGGGTTGCCGGGAGCTTTAAGCGCATGTATATCTCAGCCCGGAAAAAAAGTTGTCTCTCTGGTAGGTGATGGTGGCCTCCTGATGTCTCTAAGTGAAATAGCAACAGCAGTGAAGTATCAACTGCCGGTTACAGTAGTGGTTGCTAACAATCATCAGTACAACCTTGAGAAAAACAAGATGGAGGTCAAGGGACTAACACCTTTTGGGTGCGACATTACAGTCCCGGATTTCGCAACTCTTGCCAAGTCCTTTGGCGCAGAAGGAAGCAATGTCACAGAGCCTCAACAACTGGAAAATGTGTTGAGGGAAGGTATAAGTTCCGACAAACCATTTGTAGTTGATGTGCATCTGGATCAGATATCTCTGCCGTTTCTTAAATAGATAAAATAAGCAAACACCTTGCTATTGGCGACAAATTTAGGGCTTTAAACATAATAGACGAACACTATAATATTGATAAGGGCGAAAAAATTGACTACCCTGACAGCTTATTTCCTATATGATTGAGGAAGCACAGAACGGTTGACATCGAAAGTTTTTTGATGAAATACGGCAACACCTTCAGGGACAATACCTGGCAATGGAGTATATTGTATTTGGCAGATGTTTTTCGGTCCAGTATTTAAAGAGATAGAAAGGATCTGCCGCATATTCGGTGAATAAAAATTAAATCCGCTTAAGGGTTAGCTTCTATAATGAAGGAATTAGGAAAGGAGCTCTACTATGAAAAAACTATACGAGGGCAAAACCAAAGATGTATTTGCCCTGGAAAACGGGAACTACCGCTTGAAATTCAAGGATGATGTGACAGGTGAAAATGGCGTTTTTGATCCCGGGGCCAACACAGTGGGCCTTTCCATTGAAGGGATAGGAAAAGGAAACCTTAGGGTATCCGCCATGTTCTTTGAAATGCTGCAAAAAGCAGGCATCCAAACCCACTATATAAGTGCCGATATAGAAAACGGAACCATGGACGTCAAAGCAGCAAAAACCTTCGGTAAGGGGCTGGAGATTATCTGTCGCTATAGAGCGGTGGGGAGTTTTCTGCGCCGTTATGGAGCCTATGTGCAGGAAGGGGACAAGCTGAACGCTTACGTAGAAGCTACGTTAAAGGATGATCAAAGAGGGGATCCTTTAGTTACGGTGGAAGGTTTGGAGGCCCTGGGCATTATGTCCGCTGCGCAATTTGCAGAAATCAAAACAAGCACTCAGAAGATTACAGCTTTGATTAGTGATCTGCTTCAGAGAAAAGGGTTAGAACTTTACGATATAAAATTGGAATTCGGCATCGACAACGCTGGCAATGTAATGCTGATAGACGAGATCTCATCAGGTAACATGCGAGTCTATAAAGACGGAAAGATTATGGAGCCGCTGGACTTGACTGCAGCGCTTGTTTCGGATAGCAAAGATAGGTAGTGGGAAAGCCGTTAAGCCTCCTAAGGCGTAAACTAGCGAGGTAATATATAATGTGAGATTTACGGTTGATTCTTCGTTTTGTTGTAGTATAATTTAGAAGTGATTACAAAAGGGGAGCTTGCAATAAGCAGGCTGAGAGTAAGCTGTGTGCTTAGACCCGCAACCTGATTTGGGTAATGCCAACGTAGGGATATAATTAGCAGAAATTGCTGCATATATGCTTTCATTGGTATATATGCAGTTTTTTTATGTTAACAAGACGCTTAAACATAGTTGTAATTTCTACAAAGAGGTGAAGTAATTAATGAGGGGATATGCAACGCAAATGGAAGCTGCAAGAAAAGGAATTGTTACTGAGGAACTGAAAAAGGTGGCTGAAAAAGAGCTGATGACGGCTGAAGAACTGATGCCGTTAGTTGCAGCCGGAAAAGTGGTTATATGTGCAAACAAAAACCATAAATGTATAGACCCACAGGGAGTTGGATCTATGTTGAAGACAAAGATAAATGTAAACCTTGGGGTTTCTATAGATTGCAAGGATTATGAAATGGAAATGAAAAAAGTAATGGAAGCAGTTAATATGGGGGCTCATGCGATTATGGATTTATCTTCACACGGAAATACTATTCCTTTTCGCAGAAAGCTTATATCAGAGTGTCCGGTTATGATAGGGACCGTGCCGGTATACGATTCAATTATTCACTACCAGAGAGATTTAAACACCCTTACAGCTAAAGATTTCATTGACATAGTAAGACTTCATGCTGAGGATGGAGTTGATTTTGTCACTTTGCACTGCGGCATTACAAGAAAAACTATAGAACAGATAAAAAAACATAAAAGAAAAATGAATATCGTATCAAGGGGTGGCTCTCTGGTATTTGCGTGGATGTCTATGACAGGTAAAGAGAATCCTTTCTATGAGTATTACGACGAAATTCTTGATATATGCCGTGAATATGATGTGACAGTATCACTAGGAGATGCCTGCAGGCCAGGGTGCCTTGCAGATGCATCGGATGTGTGCCAGATTGAGGAGCTTGTTCGTCTGGGTGAACTTACCAAAAGGGCCTGGGAAAAAGATGTCCAGGTAATGGTGGAGGGACCCGGACATATGCCTATTGACCAGATTGCTGCCAATATAAAAATGCAGCAAACCATATGTAATGGGGCGCCGTTTTATGTATTGGGACCACTGGTAACGGATATAGCACCTGGCTACGACCATATAACATCAGCAATCGGGGGCGCCATTGCAGCTTCAGCCGGTGCGGCCTTTTTGTGTTATGTTACACCTGCAGAACACCTGGCATTGCCGAATTTAGAGGATGTAAAGCAGGGTATCATTGCCTCAAGGATTGCTGCCCATGCAGCAGATATTGCCAAAGGTGTAAGAGGGGCAAGGGAGATTGACGATAGGATGGCGGATGCAAGAAGAGAGTTTGACTGGGAAGCACAATGGGAGTGTGCTATAAACCCGGATAGGGCAAAGGCAATTCGCGCTGATAGAGAACCCAAGCATGAAGACACCTGTTCCATGTGTGGAAAATTCTGCGCAATAAGAAGTATGAATAAGGCACTTGCAGGAGAGCATATCGATATTTTGTAGTAAAGAACGGATATGGAGTGTTTTTCATTTATCAGTTATAGTATAGAATGATGAAGAGAATACCTGTGATGTTAAAAGTTTTAGCCGGGATATCCGGGCTATTTTAGGAGTTTGTTATGAAGCTTATAAAAATTAAGAGAATATACGAGCCTCCGGAGGAAGATGACGGGTATAGAGTGCTGGTTGATCGTTTGTGGCCCAGGGGGATCAGCAAAGAAAAGGCCAATATTGAAGAATGGGCGAAATCAATTACTCCAAGTACCGAAATTAGAAAAGAATTTCATCATGATCCGGCATTGATGGAGGAATTTAAAAGAAAATATATTCATGAGCTGGAGCATAATGAGTTTTCAGATGAATTTGCAGATCGTATCAGACAAAAACTTGAACATGTCAATGTGACATTGATTTATGCTGCAAAGAGCCAGACGATCAATCATGCAACGATCCTAAAGAAATGGCTTGAGGAGCGTATAGGTACACAATAGTTAATAAAATGTGAGTAAGGGCGTTATAAAAAATTTATCAGAACGGAACAACGGATAAAAATCTTTAATTTTTCAAATTGGGGGCAGAATGATATGATGAGATTGTGAGTTTTACCAAGTTAAAGATAATAAGGATATGAGCCATGATCATTGATACCCATATACATGAAAGAAAATATTCTCTGGACAGTCTCGTCTCCCTGGAGGAAATTGTTGACCAGGCCAGGCTGATAGGGCTGGACGGGATTTGCATCACGGATCATGAGAGCAATGAAATAAAAGAAGAGGCCCGCCTTCTTTCCCAAAAGACCGGGTTTTTGATTATCACAGGGGCAGAGGTGCTCACCTGGGAGGGTGATGTCACAGTTTTCGGCCTGGAGCATATTCCGCAAGAAAGGATGCACGCGGCGGAACTTATTGATCTGGTGGTTAAAAAGGGTGGTGTGGCGATCAGTGCCCATCCTTTCCGGCAAAACAACAGGGGCATGGGCCATGCTATACGTGAGATGAAGCTTTTGGGCGGGGTGGAGGCCTTTAACGGCAGTACCGAGTATCAGCATAATATGGATGCTTATCTTCTGGCTCAGGAGCTGGGTCTGCCCTGTCTGGGCGGTAGCGATGCCCATAACCGCGAAAAAGTGGGCTGTTATGCCACCGTATTCCCCGACGGCATCCGGGATGAAAAAGATCTGATTCAGGCCATTTATGCCCGGGAAGTCTATCCCGTTACCTATGTGGACGGGCAGTACCTGCCCTTTGCCCGCCCGGAAGAAGCAGGGGCCTCAGGCAATTTATTTTCGTTTCCAAAGCTAAACCTTTTTAATCCCTGATTGCTGAATTCCAGCACAATTAATATACCGCTTATTTTGAAATGTTGTCGCGGCCATCTAGTTCTGCCCTCATTTCCGTGTGCAAACTTATTCTTCAGACGGAAGGGAACTAAGATGGGTCTTTTTGTTTCCCCAGTAAGCATAAAGGAAAGCAAGATTAACAATGTCCAGAGGCAGAAGGCTAACCGGTTTTCAGCAGCTATATCAGACGGATAAAGAATCCACCTGGGTTAAGCAGGTGGGTTAAAGGTGAAAGAATATTTTTTAGTAATGTCTATTTACTGAAGCTTATGCTTATCAACAATACCGTTGCCGGCTTTATTTTTTTTCGCATCAATTAAGTGTTCCATGCCTCTAACCAGAGTATCATCCTCAAGAACGCTAAATAAATGATACCCAAGATCTTCTCTATCCAGTAATACTTCCTCAAGAACTTCTACTGTTCCAAAATCACCCAGATCGTGAGCTCGTCTGATTTGTTTACGAAGCATATCCTGCAGCTTTAGCTCGTGCTCAAGGTCGTTACGAATTATAATTGAATTAGAAGGAGCGATATGGATAGCGGTGATTCATATTCTGTTGTGGTTTAACGGATCTTAAAGGGTTGATAAAAACTGCTTTATTGATTACATGGCTATATTTGCCATGGTGCGTAATTTTAAATATAATTAAATCTGTATTATTATATAGACTCTCAATCAAAAAGGATGTGTAGAATGCCAATGAGAATTACCGGGAAAGATTTGGAGCGACTAGCACATTTGAGCCGCCTTGAAGTGGCAGAGGAAGAGAAAGCATCCTATCTCCATTCTCTTGATGCCATACTGGAATACCTTGATGTTGTGAATAAGCTGGATACCGGTAGCGTGGAGCCTGCCGCTCACATCCCCTCACTTAGGAATGTGTTCAGGGAGGATAAGCTGCAGTCTGGTCTGGCTCAAGAGCGGGTTTTGGCTAATGCCCCGGAAGAGCAAGCAGGGATGTTTACGGTGCCCCGTATCGTTTAAGCAGGAGGTAGATTATGCAATTACATACATTAGCGGTTCATCAGCTTAGTGAGCTGATCCAGGGTAAAGAAGTCAGCGCTGCGGAAGTAACTAAAGACTATCTTGAACATCTTAATCAAATCGAAGATGAAACCCGGGCTTTTGTCACGGTGACTAAAGAAGAAGCACTCGCCCGGGCCGAGGATGTTGATCAGAGGCTTGCCAGGGGAGAGTCACTCTCAGCTTTAGCAGGGATTCCGGTGGCTGTAAGTGACAATATTTGTACGGACGGAATAAGGACAACCTGTGCTTCCAGTATGCTGCATAATTTTATCCCGCCCTATGATGCTACTGCCGTAGCTAGATTAAAGACAGCCGGTGCTGTGATCATTGGCAAATGTAATCTGGATGAGTTTGGTATGGGGTCTTCTACTGAGAATTCGGCTTTTTTCAGCAGCAAAAATCCTTTTGATTCAGCAGCAGTGCCCGGTGGTGCCTGTGGTGGTTCAGCCGTTGCAGTGGCGGCGGGAGAGGCGGCCTTTGCTTTGGGTGCGGACACCTGTGGTGATATTCGCCAACCGGCGGCTTTTTGCGGGATAATAGGCCTTAAGCCTACTTACGGTTATGTTTCCCGCAACGGGCTGATATCCTATGCTTCTTCCCTGGATCAAATCGGGCCCTTAACCCGGGATATGACGGATTTAGCTCTGGTGCTCAATGTTATCTGCGGCTATGATACTTTGGATTCAACATCGATTCAGGCCGAAACGCCTGATTTCAAAAACTACCTGATCAATGATGTTCAAGGATTGAGAATCGGGGTGCCCACAGAATATTTTAAAACGGGAACAGCACCTGGCGTAGCGGCTAAGCTGCGGGAAGCGGTCTCCAAACTGGAGGAGTTAGGGGCTGTTTGCGCAGAGGTAACCCTGCCCCATATCGAATATGCTCCTGCTGCCTACTACATCATTTCTTCTGCTGAAGCCAGTTCTAACCTGGCCCGTTATGACGGGGTTAGATATGGTCTAAGGGTGGAGGCTGAAGATGTCTTAAGCATGTTTAAAAAGACCCGCAGCCAGGGTTTTGGAGCAGAGGTGAAAAGACGTCTGATGCTGGGCACTCATGTACTGAGCAAAGATAATTATGCTGACTTTTATGTAAAGGCCCTTCAGATTCGAACCTTGATTAAACATGACTTTGAGCGGGCACTGGAGGAATTTGATTGCCTTTTAACTCCCACCAGTCCTACAGTTGCCTTCAAAGTTGGAGAAAAAGCGGATGATCCCTTGGCAATGTATCTGTCTGATATCTATACACTACCGGCTAACATGACCGGTCTGCCGGCCATGTCCTTGCCCTTTGGGACAGCGGATGGGCTGCCCGTTGGCCTGCAGTTTATTGCCCGGTCTTTTGACGAGAGAACTTTGTTAAGGGTGGGCTACACCTTAGAGCAGAACACAGACCAAACCAAGCTGCAACCCGGTCTGTCTCGTTAATAATTTATGTTTACAGGGGGTCAAGATGAGTAATTACGAAGCAGTTATCGGCTTGGAGGTTCATGTAGAATTAAAGACGGAGTCCAAATTATTCTGCGGTTGTTCCACTGAATTCGGAAAGGAGCCCAATACTCAGGTGTGTCCTGTCTGCCTGGGCTTGCCGGGCAGCGTAGGCGTCCTAAACAAAAAAGCTGTGGAGCTGGCTGTTAAAGCTGGTCTGGCTCTGAACAGCACCATAGGAACATACACCTGGTTTGACAGAAAGAACTACTTTTACCCCGACTTGCCCAAAGGCTATCAGCTCTCTCAGTACTTTCGGCCTATAGCTTACCAGGGATATCTTGATATTAACATAGATGGCCGGAACAAACGGATTAACATTACCCGGATACATATAGAGGAAGATCCGGGGAAATTGATCCACTCTGGAGGCTCCATTATTGGTGCCAGCACTTCTTATGTGGACTATAACCGCTCCGGCATGCCTCTTATTGAAATAGTTTCGGAACCTGACTTACGGTCGGGTGAAGAGGCCAAAGCCTATCTCGAGAAGCTGAAAGCAATTCTTGAATATGCCGGTGTATCCGATGTTAAGATGGAGCAAGGTTCACTTCGTTGCGATGCCAATGTCTCAATACGCCCTGTAGGTACCACGGCTTTAGGCACTAGGACGGAAATTAAGAATATGAACTCCTTCCGTGCGGTGCAGCGGGCCATCGAGTATGAGGTGGAACGTCAGATCGATATCCTGGAGGAAGGAGGTCAGGTTATCGAGGAAACTCGGGGTTGGGATGAAAACAAAGGCATTACCGTAGCCATGCGCAATAAGGAGAATCCGGATTACCGGTGTTTTATCGATCATGAACTGGTTCCGATTGAGTTGGATGTGGAATGGATTGAGCAAGTTAGGACCGGCATACCGGAGCTGCCGGACGCCCGCAGAAAACGCCTTGTTGAAGAGTATGGACTGCCCGCGGGGGATGCCGAAGTGATTACCAGTTCTTTGGCCCTGGCCGAGTTCTTTGACGCCACGATTAAAGAATACCCGGACGCCAAGACTGTAAGCAATTGGCTGATGGGCGAGTTGTTACGGCTGTTGAATGCCAGCAATCTGGAGCTGGGCGAGTCTAAGATTACCCCTGGCGGACTTGCAGCCCTGTTGAAATTGATCGAAAAAGGCACCCTCAGCAACAAGATGGGCAAAGAAGTATTTGAGATCATGTTTGAGGAAGGTAAGGAGCCGCAGCAAATTATCGAAGAGAAAGGGCTGGCCCAAATATCTGATGAGGAGTGGTTGACTCAGATAGTTAACGAGGTCATTGCCAACAACCCTAAATCGGTGGCTGACTTTCAATCCGGAAAAAAGAAGGCCCTCGGCTTTTTGGTCGGCCAGGTGATGAAGGCCACCAAAGGCAAAGCTAACCCCGGTATGGTCAACAACCTGCTGGAGGAAAAACTGGCCGAATAAAAAGCTATAAAACAGTCTTATAAGGTTTTGAAATACCTTCTTCGCCTTATCGGAGAAGGTATTTTAATAGATTAAACGAAAAATTTATTGTTTAGTTTCACATTTATGTACCCGCTACTAAAACCCAAAAGATAAATATGACCAAGGGGTTGTCCTCGGATTTGTACAAATGCATAATATCTATACTGTCTTAGTAGCATTGACAATATTCTTGCGATATAATCATATGCATTCCATGCTTTATTCAGGGAGGATTTTAGTTGGAAAATCTTCTATATGCTTTTGCTCTGACATTATTTGCCGGTCTAAGTACGGGCATAGGTAGTTTGCTCGCATTTGTTACTAATAAAAGCAACACTAAATTCTTATCAATCATCCTTGGTTTTTCAGCAGGGGTTATGATATATGTATCTATGATTGAAATCTTCTCTGAAGCACAAGGGAGCCTTATCAATGAACTTGGCCTTTTGAAAGGCTCTTGGGTAACGGTTATTGCTTTTTTTTGTGGTATTTTACTGATAGCAATAATTGATAAATTGGTTCCTTCATCTGAAAACCCGCACGAGCTTCACTCCGTTGAAGAGATTAATATAGACAATCCGGATTCATGCCACCATATCGAACAGATAAAAAAGCGAGAAGAAGCTCAAAAAAATAATAAGCTCATGCGCTTAGGACTTTTCACAGCTCTTGCAATTGCAATCCACAATTTTCCCGAAGGACTTGCTACCTTTATTGTAGCTATACACGATCCTCAAATTGCAATCCCCATTGCCCTTGCAATTGCTATTCATAACATACCGGAAGGAATTGCCGTTTCCGTTCCTATCTACTATGCTACTGGTAGCAAAAGGAAAGCATTCTTCTATTCCTTTTTATCAGGGTTTTCCGAACCAATTGGTGCCCTGGCAGGGTATCTGATCTTAATGCCGCTTATGAATGACATGTTGATGGGAATCATCTTTGCTCTTGTAGCAGGTATTATGGTCTTTATTTCCCTGGATGAGTTGCTTCCCGCAGCTCGAGAGTATGGTGAACATCATTTATCTATTTATGGTCTAGTTGCAGGCATGATGGTTATGGCTGTCAGCTTGCTATTATTTATATAGAAAATTCCGCACATGGCGGATTTAACAGCGTTGTTCTGTTGCGGCTAGTTTAAAAAAAATTGAGAATAAGGAGCGTGTTGGTTTTGTCTAATGAAAAACTAAAGAAAACACCACCGTCTATCGATGAATGGCTCAGAGAGGCTAAAGCGGACCCGGCGGCTTTGCAGGAAGGCATGTTTTTAGTACATAATGGCGTTGTGCGTCAGACGCCAAAAGCCCAGGTTCGTCAAGGTGTTGATGATGGTTCAACGGTCAAAGGTATGGAATTTGCCTATGATGCTGCAAAAGTTGATGCCGCCATCGCTGAAACTTATAAAATGGACGGTATCTTCCATGTCAGAGTTTGGCTAAATGAAGGCCAGCTAGATCTCGGTGACGACATAATGTATGTGCTTATAGGCGGTGATATTAGACCACATGTTATCGATGCTCTGCAATTCCTTGTTGGAAAGATCAAAAATGAATGTGTTACGGAAATAGAAATTGTAGATTAGGTCATACCCTTGCTTTTGGTTTTAACTTAAATTGCATGAGTTCAATGCTCAGTGATCATGCTCAGCAGCAATTGCCTCAGCTTTAGTCTTGTGGATTGTACCGTGGGGATGCTGAGGCGGTGCATAAATCGAGTATAATTTCAATGGTACGTTGCCTTTATTGATGATATTGTGCCATATACCAGCGGGGACGATGATGGCGTCATCGTCAGAAACGTTGGCCTGTAGATTCATGGCATCGCGCCGGTAGCCCATTTGCACAAGGCCATGGCCTTTTTCAATCCGCAGGAATTGGTCAACGTCCGGATGCATCTCTACTCCGATGTCTTCACCTACATTGAGGCTCATCAGTGTAACCTGGAAGTAGCAGCCCGTCCATATCGCTATGCGAAAGTAATTATTCTGTACTGCTGCTTTTTCAATATTTAATACTAGCGGCCGTGGGCCATAATCTTTCAGCACATATTGACAATTGGGATCAACTGTGTTGCTCACCCGTGCTCATCTCCTTTAAGTATATAAAACATCATATGATGGAGAGCGGAAAAAGGTATCCATTGATCCTCCATGACTCAAACAACATAACATGGCAACTGCTGAGAAAAAGCGATTTTTTACTTTACTTTTACAGTTGCTTCAACTAAAATTAGTTAAAATTGAATATCCAATGAGTTATGAAAGGAAGAAGTAGGTCAGTTTTACGTCCTTTAAGAGAGCAACCGGTTGGTGAGAGGTTGCAGACGCACTGATGCGAATACATCCTGGAGCTGCTGCCTGAATTAATAGTAGGGTTTGACGGGTGCGCCCGGTATAGCGTGTGAGTGTTTGCACTCGTTGAGGGGAATTCTGCAAAGGATTTCCGAATCAGAGGTGGTACCGCAATACTATTGCCCTCTGCGTCAGTTGGCGCAGAGGGTTTTATATAAATTAATTATAAAGGGGTTTGTTGGATGAAGATTTATGATGAACTTGTGGCGCGCGGTCTAATTGCCCAGGTCACCGACGAAGAAGAAATTAAGGAACTCATTAATAATGGCAAGGCGATATTTTATATCGGCTTTGATCCAACAGCGGATTCTTTGCACGTCGGTCATTTTATGGCCCTATCCCTGATGAAACGTTTGCAGATGGCAGGCAACAAGCCAGTGGCACTACTTGGCGGCGGAACCGGTATGATTGGCGATCCATCGGGCCGGACAGATATGCGTACGTTGATGACGCCTGAAACAATTCAGTATAATATCGAATGTATAAAAAAGCAGATGGAACAGTTCATCGAGTTTGGTGAAGGCAAGGCAATACTGGTTAATAATGCAGATTGGCTTTTGAAACTCAATTATGTTGATTTACTCCGTGAAGTTGGCATTCATTTTTCTGTTAATAATATGTTGCGGGCAGAATGTTATAAGAACAGAATGGAAAAGGGACTTTCCTTCTTAGAATTTAATTATATGATCATGCAGGCCTACGATTTTTATTATCTGTTTAAGCATTACGGCTGCAATATGCAGTTCGGTGGTGACGATCAGTGGTCTAATATGCTGGCCGGTACTGAGCTGATTCGCCGTAAATTAGGCCAAGATGCCTACGCCATGACGATTACATTGCTGTTGAACTCTGAAGGCCAAAAGATGGGTAAGACAGCCAAGGGAGCTGTTTGGCTGGATCCCAACAAAACTTCACCTTTTGAATTCTTCCAGTATTGGCGTAATGTTGATGACGCTGATGTGCTCAAATGCATCCGCATGCTCACATTCTTGCCCCTGGAACAGATTGACGCCATGGACAAATGGGAAGGCAGCCAGCTAAACGAAGCCAAGGAAATACTGGCCTATGAACTGACCAAGCTGGTGCACGGTGAAGAAGAAGCACAAAAGGCGATGGAAGCCTCGCACGCTTTATTCGCAGGCGGCACGGATGATTCTTACATGCCTACTACAGAAATCGAACCGGGGCAACTGACCAATGAATCCATCGGTATTGTGGATTTGCTCCTTGCATGTGGTTTGGCGGCTTCCAAGAGCGAAGCAAGACGCCTGATCCAGCAGGGCGGTGTAATGGTTGATGATACTAAAATTGATTCTATTGATCATCTAATTACCCTGGAACAATTGAAGAACAGTGTAAGAATACGTAAAGGTAAAAAAACTTTCCATAAGGCTCTGATAAAGTAAAGTGACAGCCTGGTCAATGGGCTGCGGTATCCGTTAAAGCTTTGCCTTGTTCGTGCTCAGGTTGGCAACCCAATATAAAGATTTAAAAAGCTGGCCGTTTGCCAATAATACGGCCAGCTTTTGCATCACCAGGCGGCAAGTGTGCGCTTTGATATTCATGATATTAGTTCCTTGAGCTACTGCTCAAACCCAACTTTCTATAGACAGTAGAACGGCTGATTCCCAATTGCCTGGCTGCAAGGGAAACGTTACCGTTACACTTATCTAAGGCGTCTCTAATTATGTCGGATTCCAGCTTTTTCATCGGTATGATCCTGGGAATGGCAGGCTTTTCTGCTGCTGCATTTAGATGAGTTGATGAACGGATATTCTCCGGCAGGGCAGATAAAGATATTACGCCGTCATCACTTTGGCCTAAGGCGCTCTCAATAACATTTCGCAGTTCCCTGATATTGCCCGGCCAGGAATAGTTGATAATAGCCGACTGTGCATCACTATCAATTCGCACCTCTCTCCATTGGAGGAGGGAAGCAAATTTGTTGACGAGTAAAGGAATATCTCCTTTCCTGTCTCTTAAAGGTGGCAGTTGTATATTGATTACATTAAGGCGGTAATATAGATCGGCTCTAAAACGATTATTGGCAACTTCATGAGCCAAATCTTTGTGGGTTGCAGCTATTATCCTTACGTTAACAGGTATTGACTTTTTACCCCCTATGCGGACAAGGTTTCTCTCTTCTATAACACGTAATAAGACTACCTGCATATCCAGAGGCATGTCTCCAATTTCGTCCAGGAAAAGCGTTCCCCCGTCAGCCAGCTCAAATTTCCCTATATTCCCGCCTCTACGGGCGCCTGTAAACGCTCCTTCATCGTAGCCAAAAAGCTCACTGGCTAAAAGATCCCTTGGAATAGCAGCGCAGTTAATAGCAACAAAAGGTCCACCCCGTCGGTTACTGGCATTGTGAATAGCCTGGGCAAACACTTCTTTCCCGGTACCGCTTTCTCCTGTTATCAGCACAGTACTTTCTGAATCAGCAACTTTTTGGGCCAGCTGGATCGATTCCAACAAGCATTTTTCTTTACCTATGATATCGGAAAAGGAATATCTGGCTTTCATGCCGACAAATTTATTAATTATCTGACTAATTCGCTTCCTTTCCGCAACAACGACAACCATACCACTGTTCCGGCCTGCAGTATTCATTGGGCTAACAGTCAGGCTGACTCTTACTGTTTCACCGGAAAGGTTGATGTCCACCAACTCATCTGTTATGCTTTCCTGTCTGCCAATAATTTGCTTGAAATTAATATTGTTCTTGCCACCCAGATCCTCTAATTTTTTACCGACCAAATTGAAATCAACTTTCAAAATCCTCTTAGCAGCAGGATTTTGATAAGTAACATATCCCTCAGCATTAAGCACAAAAATTCCTTCGGACAAAGATTCGAGGATAACTTGTTTCTGTTTATCTATTTCCCTTAGCTTAAGCTCCTTGTGGATAGCATTAGCAGCAGCTACCACCATACCCAGTGTGTGCGCGTGAATAAGCTCTTTCTTGCCGGTCATACCCAGCGACCCGATTATATTGCCCTCCGGACCGCGTACAGGCGCACCGGAGCCTGATGCGCTATGAGCTCTCAAGCAATAATGTTCCGCACCCTGAATTTGTATTGGTTCACCGGTTACAAGCGGTGTGCCGCAGCCATTTGCACCCAGCACATGCTCCGCAAAGCAATTGCCTTCTTTTAGTTCAGCAGCTATATGTTCAGTTAAACCAATGTGGTAGTTGGGATCTCCCACCACTTTAATCATATAGCCATCGACATCAGCTAGCCATACCACAAAATTTGATCTTTCTACAAACTGGAATAACTCCTCCATAACCGGCTCTGCCATTGCAAGTAAATCGGCATTTTCCCATTTCCGGGCTGCCAGTTGGGCGGGTGACAGCAGATTCTGGTGAATCTCTGCATAGGGGTTCACCTTTTGGTTTCTGCAGCGCTCCCAGGCTTTTTGGATCTCTGGGCGTATTATTGATGGGTCAGGTGCTTTTTGGTGCTCAACAAACAAGTTCCCATTGCTTTTTAATCTCGGCATAAAGGTTGTTTTCCAAGGACATATTTATACCCCTTTCAGCGCCGTGTCGATCATAAGGCTTAAAGTTGTTCTATTTGATTCAAATTGAGACATGTAGGATCATCTATTATTTATGATTGTAGCATAATGGGACATGAATTGCTATGCTATGTGCCAATATGTAACACATTTTGTCTTAATGCCTTTCTTGTTTCTTGTATTCATTGTATTTGCTGGGTTTCAACTACTGGCACGGAACATGCAATAGATAAAGGGGTAGGTTTCAATATCATTTTCCTTCAAGGGAGGTTGCTTTAACAATATGCCAGGCAAAAAAAGATCAGATGCCCTTCTATCTAAAAAAAAGTTATTTGATGCCCTATATGTTTTATTAAGAAAAAAGCCATATTACAAAATCAGCGTTACAGAAATTGCTAAAAAAGCAAATTTATCTCGCCATACTTTCTACAGTCATTATTTTTCCAAGGATGAAATTTTATTGAAGAAAATAGAGCAAATATTCTCAAAAATAGACTGTAAAGCAATGAAAGAACTAACATTCTATAATATAGCTAGTATGTTTATTCAAGGATGCGAAAAAAATTCTGAATTTTTGCTCATTCTAAAAAATAACGGCTTAAACTGGATGATATGTAAATATCTTGCGGAAAAATTTGAAGAAATCATCTTAAATTTTAATTGTCCTGATATGCCGAAAATGCTCATTTCCAATGACGGTGCTCGTGAGATATATAAAATAATTACAATAAATTCTCTAGTGGAAGGTACTATGTATTACCTTGAAAATTCCGATCGGATTAGCAGGGAGGATTTACTTGCTGCTTTAACTAATTCCAGGGAAAACCACGCTTTCACTCCATCAGCAGGACCTTTCAACCATTCAAACCGCATTGTAGCTGTTTGAGTTTGTAGTCTGTCTTTGTGCGGAATGATGTTTTAAATTGACATTATATTTAAAATATTTTCTAAAGTAAAAAAATTATTTATTAAATCTTACAAAAACAAGGATCTGTAATTTTACTCTATAGTACTATTGACTAAGATAGAAAAAAAGGTGGTTGAAGCGATTAAACCACAAAAATTAATGGGGGAGGCTTAATACATGAAAGGTTTAGCAATGTTAGGTATCGGTAAGATCGGCTGGATTGAAAAGGAAAACCCCCAATGCGGTCCGCTGGATGCATTGGTTCGCCCAATCGCTCTCGCTCCTTGCACCTCGGATATCCATACAGTATGGGAAGGTGCTATCGGGGAAAGAACCGATATGATCCTTGGGCATGAGTGCGTGGGTGAGGTAATGGAAGTTGGGTCTTTAGTTAAAGACTTCAAACCTGGCGATAAGGTTGTTGTTCCTGCTATTACTCCTGACTGGGGTGCCTTGGGCTCACAAGATGGTTACCCGATGCATTCAGTCGGCATGCTGGCAGGTTGGAAATTTTCCAACTTTAAAGATGGCGTTTTCGGCGATCTCTTCCATGTCAACGAAGCAGATGCTAACCTGGCCTTTCTGCCTGATGGAGTTTCTCCTGAAGATGCAACCATGGTTACAGACATGGTTACAACAGGCTTCCACTGCGCGGAAATGGCAGAGATTAAATTAGGGGATACTGTTTGCGTCATAGGTATTGGACCTGTTGGCTTAATGGCAGTGGCTGGCGCCAACCTCATGGGAGCAGGACGTATATTTGCAGTTGGTTCCCGCAAAAATTGTCAAGAAATTGCTAGACTCTATGGTGCCACTGATATAATTGACTATAAAGTTGCTCCCATTGAAGAGCAAATTCTTGAAGCGACCAAAGGACGGGGTGTTGACAAAGTATGTGTCGCCGGCGGTAACGTAGATACCTTTGCTCAGGCTGTTAAAATGGTTAAGCCTGGCGGCGTTATCGGCAGCACAAATTACCTGGGCAGCGGAGAATTTGTTAAGATTCCTCGTGTTGAATGGGGAGTCGGTATGGGTCATAAGAAAATTCAGGCTGGACTTACCCCGGGCGGACGTTTAAGAATGGATAAATTGCTCTCTCTAGTACAATATGGCAAGCTGGATCCTTCTAAATTGATCACCCATAGGTACGAAGGATTTGAAAAGATTGAAGATGCTTTATTGCTGATGAAGGATAAGCCTGCTGACTTGATCAAACCTGTTGTTACTGTCAAGTGGTAATGAACGACAAAAAACATTAAACGACAATAGACAAGCAATAGATGCTATGCGAATAGCCGCCTAAACATGGTTTTGGCGGTTATTCGCGTTTCATTGTATAACACATTGGATTTTGTTTTTTCAAGCGGTAATTGCAGTACCGCTACCAAATAAGGTTAAATTTAAGAAAAGTTAAGAAAAGTATTATAGTGAGGGATAAGTCTTAAATAACCAGGCTCAGCCGCAAAGACCGTCATGCTAAGATTGGTGAAGGCTATATTGGTCTTTAAGCGTTCAGCCGGATTATCAATCACCCTGAGCTGAGGGGCCTGCCGTTTTTTCTTGAAACACCAAATGAATTGGCGGGATGTGCTGATGAAATAGACTGCTGCGTGGCTTAGATAAAGAATGATAATAGTCCAATGAAAATAATCCGGCGTGTTAATGCTTGCACTAAATAGAATAAAGTACCATAATAGAAGTATAAATCCCAGTATTCTGCAAGAAAGGACGATTAAAATTGGATAGAATAATTGAGTTCCTGAAAAATAATAAGGTTTTTTATTTTGCATCAGTTGATGAGGACAAACCCAGAGTAAGACCTTTTGGCTTTTTTATGGAATATGAGGGAAAGCTATATTTTGGCATGGGTAAGCATAAAGCTTCTTATCGGCAGGTTCAAGTAAATCCAAATGTGGAAATCTGTACTGCCAACGCCAAAGGAGAATGGATAAGAATACGGGGCGTTGCTGTTTTTGATGAAAGGCCTGAAGTTATGGCCAAAGCCTTTGAAACATTGCCGGATCTCACCAAGATCTATAATGACCAGAGCGGCTTGACCCTTGCTAACTTTTATATTAAGAACGGTGAAGCCGAGATCCAGGATATGCAAGGGCATTTTGAAGCATTCAACTTCTAAAATTATATGGGTAATAATTTGCATAGCGGGCACAGGAAAAGAGTCAAGGACAGATATCTGGCAGAAGGGCTGGATTCCTTCGCAGATCATCAAGTCCTGGAATTATTGCTATTCTATTGTATCCCGATGAAGGATACTAATGAAATAGCCCATAAAATTCTCGCAGAGTTTGGCTCCCTGGCCAAAATATTTGAAGCTGATCCAAGGGATATTTGCCGTCGCTGTAAGGTAAGTGAGCATGTTGCTATATTACTATCACTTATAGCCCCAATGGCAAAAAGATATCTCTTAGCCAAACAAGGTGCCAAGAAGGTGTTGAGCAGTTCAAAGGACGCCGGCAATTTTGCTATTTCTCTTTTTGTAGGGTATCAATATGAAGTGTTTTACGTTATATGTCTTGACGCACAAAACAAGGTCAATAATGCTGTCTTAGTCCATGAAGGTACAATCAATGAGACTCCGGTATACCCCAGGATTATTGTTGAGACGGCATTGCGACACCAGGCCAGTTCTGTAATCCTGGCCCATAATCATCCCGGGGGCTCCTTGCGGCCGTCGAATGCCGATTTGCAGATTACTAAAAGACTCACCACTGCCCTGGAGGCTATATCCGTATCCGTGGTAGATCACATTATTGTTGCCGGTGACAAGTACTTTAGTTTTGCTGAAAAGGGATTAATGTAAAAGCAGGAGAAATATTGCTAAAAAAAATCTTTTGGGGTGACGATTGACCTGGTGAAAGAATATGTTGTTTTAGTAGACGAAAATGATCATGAGGTTGGCATCGCTGAAAAAATGAATGCCCATATAGAGCCTAAACTACACCGTGCATTTTCCATTTTTATTGTCAACTCAAAAGGCGAGTTGTTGATACAGCAACGCGCCCTGGGAAAATACCATTGTCCGGGTCTGTGGGCAAATACTTGCTGCAGTCATCCGCGGCCGGGTGAAGCCCTGGAGCAAGCTGCTCATAGAAGATTGCAGGAGGAAATGGGTTTTGATACTGATCTGGAGAGAGTTTTCTCGTTTATATACAAAGCGGAGTTTGATAATGGATTAACCGAGATGGAGTATGATCATGTCTTTGTAGGCAAGTGGGACGGTCAGCCAAAAATAAATCTGGAAGAAGTAGCTGCCTATGAATGGGTGCCTGTAAACGAGTTAACGGCAAAGATTGAGGAGGAGCCGGGTAAGTACACGGCATGGTTTAAAATTGCCCTGAAAAAACTTAAACTTCAGGAGCAGTAGTTTAACAAAGACGAGTGATTGTAATAATATACTTGGCAGTAAGTGTCTTAAAAGGGGATCTTATCTATGCTGCAAAGGATATTAGTTGGTTATGATGATGAAGCCCGATCAAAAAAAGCCCTGGAAGCAGCTATTGAAATAGCCAGGAGCAACCAGGCAGAGATTTTTATCGTTTCTTCCCTGGATATCCCGCTTTATGTGTCTTCTCCAGACGTGTTTCCTGTGGATAATATCTCAATCAGCAAATATTTTTCTGATAACACGCGCAGGCACTTTGAGGAATTGCACCAACAGGCATCTGCTAAGGTAAAAGCTGCGGGACTCAAAGTAACCACCAAAGTTCTGGATGGCAACCCGGGCAAGGCTTTGATTCGCTACGCTGAAGAGATTAAGGCTGACCTTATTGCTGTTGGGTCAAATAACAAAGGTGTTTTGAACAGGTTTTTTCTTGGTAGTGTTTCAAATTTTGTTGTCAACCATGCCAGGTGCATGGTTCTGGTAGTCAAGGGTTAACAATAATTGGCATTTTATGCCCGCAGGTTTACAAACCTGCGGGTTTTTCACAAATATAATTCAGGCTATGTATCGTATGGCGCAGTCTTTATGGTAAAATGTTTGGAAATATGTTAAAAATAGAGTCGAACAAACGGTATTAACATAGGTTTTACAGTCTGTATTGCAAAGGAGTATGTTATGAAGGACTATTTAGTAAGGGGTGTTGGCGGGGAAGGCCAGTTTAGAGTTTTTGCCGCTACTACTACACATTTGGTTGATGAAGCAAGAAGAAGGCATGATACCTGGCCTGTAGCCAGTGCCGCCCTGGGACGTTCATTAACAGCCGGATTGCTGCTGGGGGCGAATCTAAAAGGTGATGACCTGCTTACCCTGCGCATTTTTGGGGACGGTCCCCTTGGCGCAATTGTTGTATCTGCCAATGCAAACGGTGAGGTGCGGGGGTATGTTCAGGAACCTCACACCGACCTTGAACACACTGCGGAAGGAAAACTGCCTGTGGGGGCAGCAGTTGGCAAGGGTGTTTTACATATTTCCAAAGATTTGGGATTAAAGGAGCCCTTTACAGGCAGCGTAGAACTGGTTACAGGTGAAATTGCTGAAGACGTTGCTCAATACCTGTTTGTTTCCGAACAAACGCCTTCGGCTGTTGCACTGGGGGTGCTTGTCGGACCTGATGGTAGTGTGAAAGCATCAGGCGGTTTAATTGTTCAGCTTCTTCCAGGAGCGGATGAAGAACTCCTGGCGCATTTGGAAAAAAGTATCAACCATTTGCCTGCTATCAGTAGCCTTGTTGCCCGCGGGTTAAGCCCTGAGGATATTGTTGCTGAGGCTGTAGGGGGTATCGAGATAGATTATTTAGACCGTGTTCCCTTGCGTTTTAAATGCAACTGCACTCATAAAAGAGTAGAGGGTATATTAGTAAGCTTAGGCAAAGAGGAAATTGAAAACATCATGCAAGAGCAGGGACAAGCAGAGGTGCACTGCCACTTTTGCGGGGAAACCTATGTATTTACAAGCCAGGAATTAGCAGTTGTTCTACAAGAGGCCTGTCAGCAATAAGTATATTCAATTAAAAAGACCCTTTTAATAAGCATATTGTATCAAAGTAATGAAGGTGTTTTATTGTAAAATACAGAATCTTTTTTTAAACTTATAGAGCAAAGGAAATCAAACAACACATGCAAAGGAAGAGTTGTTATGAGTGAGAAGATAATTGATTGTACGGGGTTGGCCTGTCCCGCACCTGTGATTAACACAAAAAAGGCCCTGGAAGAAGGAGGGTTTGAAAACCTTCTCATTATTGTGGATAATGAGGCTGCCAAAGAGAATGTTACACGCTTTGCCGGCCGTGCCGGCTGCAGCGTAGCGGTTGAAGAAAAGGACGGCTCCTATCACCTGAAGATTAAACCGGCCGGTGGGCAGCCGGCTGCAGGTTCATTGGAAAATATTGTTAAGAATAAGGAAGGGGAGGGGGTTATGTATTTTATAACCACGAACTCCCTGGGCCAGGGCTCCCCAGACCTGGGTGAGGTTCTTATGAAGAGTCTCATGGTAACATTAAGTGAACAACAATCACCCCAGGCGCTGCTTCTTCTTAATACCGGGGTTTATCTTGCCGTAGAAGGGTCGCCGGTACTTGAGCAGATGCAGAAAATAGCCGAACGGGGAACGGAAATACTGGTATGCGGCACCTGTCTGGATTATTATAAACTCAAGGAAAAGCTTGCTGTTGGAGTTATTTCCAATATGTATGACATCAATACCCGCTTGAGATCTCCCGGCAAGGTCATTACAATTGCATAATGCAAAATTTGCTCAAGACATAAGGGAGTGTTGTAAAACTACTTTATTCAAGTAGTGAGCGACGCTCCTTTCTTTTTATAAAACTAAGATCAGTCATTAGATCCGATAATAATTTGTTTTTGGAACGCGCATTTGTATTTTTCTACAAAAAAGGGGCAGTTGACTCGAACTTTTTAGTTCGTTGTGCAACAGCCCCCTTTAATAATGCCCGGCTTCTTAGCCTTATTTTACCAGGCGAGGAATTGTTGATTCATTATAACCTTTTATTCCCCCTTTACGGGAACATGTGTTTGGGTTTATAATAAATAGAACATATGTTCTAAGAAGGATGGGTTGAAGTGTACTGTCCAATCCTGCTTGCGGATATGAATTCTTTTTTTGCCAGCGTACACCAGGCCATGGAGCCTTCCTTGCGAGGCAGGCCGGTTATTGTGGCAGGGGATCCGGCAAAGCGCCATGGTATTGTTTTGGCCGCCTCCTATGAGGCAAAAGCCTGTGGTGTGCAGACGGGCATGGCTTTGAATGAAGCTCGAAACCTTTGCCGTGACGGTGTTTTTATAAAACCGCAATACAGTCAATATGTTAATTTTTCCACCCGTATTATACGGATTATGAAAGATTTCACTCCCCTGGTAGAGCCTTTCTCCATCGACGAGGCATTTATGGATGTTTCAGGCTGCGAACAGCTCTTCGGTACGTCTCTGGATATTGCTGGCCAACTGAAGAGACGGATCAAAGAAGAGGTGGGTGTTTTGTGCAGCGTTGGTGTCGGTCCTAATAAACTCCTGGCCAAAATGGCTGCCGGCATGCAGAAACCGGATGGCCTTACAGTTTTGGATTTAAGTGACGTACAGTTGAAAATGTGGCCCTTGCCGGTGCGGGAGCTCTTTGGCGTGGGGCGCCGCCTGGAGAAAAAAATGCATGAGCTTAATATTCATACTATCGGCGAGCTGGCCTGTTACCCGCTGCCGGTACTGCAAAAGAGGTTCGGATTGATGGGCCATGTCCTGCACCTGTCTGCTAATGGCATTGATTACAGTCCCGTAAACCCGCATTCCTTTAAGGAGGTCAAGTCAATTGGCCACCAGATCACGCTTTCCAGAGATTATAGGGGTTACCCCGAAATTGAGGGGGTGATTCTGGAACTATGTGACATTGTTTGCCGGAGGGTGCGCCTGGGTGGATATGTTGGCCGAACGGTGAATTTAAGCTTAAAAGATACGGAGTTTCTCTGGATATCAAGGTCATCTACCATGGCCAATTACACAGCCGATGCTGCTGATGTTTGCCGGACGGCAACTGGACTGTTGCACCGGCACTGGCCTGACTGGAAGCCTGTCAGGATGGTGGGGGTCTCCCTATCCGGCTTGCTTAAGAACGCGGCTGAGCAGTTAGATTTGTTTGGAGTGGTGGAGCATTCCCGCAGGTTAAATGATGTTTGTGATCGGA
The DNA here is from genome assembly GCA_050950345.1 of Pelotomaculum sp. Lineage (GTDB taxonomy): Bacteria > Bacillota > Desulfotomaculia > Desulfotomaculales > Pelotomaculaceae > Pelotomaculum_C. The sequence goes on along the minus strand of JBMNHK010000003.1, from coordinate 264,979 downwards.
TCCGGGATCGCTTTGGCGAAAAAAGCATACTCAGAGCTATATCTTTGGCTCCTGCCGGTGTGCTGCGGGAGCGTGCCGGGAGAAATGGAAATGGCTAACATCCACGATTACTACCGCAAAAACTTTCTCTATGAAGGGCACAGACTGATGTTGCCGGAATTGCGGGATAAGCTGGCTTATACCTGTGCCAGCTGCAAGTTCTTTGTACGGGTAACAGGACGGGAAGAGACCAGGAACGGGTGTGCTGCCCAGATTCCCCGGTATGCCGGCCTGACCAGGCGTATTCCCGGGGAAATTGCTGCGGCAGCAGTGTTAAGGTGGGTGGGCAGGGAGGGTCTGGAGAAGGTACTCGCAGCAGCAGAGACTTCCCGCCTGGCCTGTGAGAGGTTTCACCCCAGGGGGTAGCAGAGCAAGGCTGCAGGGTTTTTTGATCCGCTTAATAAAAAAAGCGTCAGGTTTGTAAATTCCAGACGCCGGTTAATATTTATCTAGATGCCTGTACCATGGGAACCAGCTTTAATTTACCGCAGGCGGCCATAAGCTCCCCCTTAATAACAACAGCACCGCTAACTCCTTCAATTGATGTGGCGAATTCAGCAGCCCTCTGAACATCTCCGCTATCTTGCACCATGTTGCAGGCAGCTGTGGCAACTGCATCGGCAAGGATGGCGGATGGCGCTAATATTACTGCTGCGTCAGCCCGGCCGAGACTCAGGGATGGTCCCACGGTAGCTGAAGAAGTGCAAATACCTAAAGGGGTGTCCTCCGGTTTAATTTCAAGGGCAATGCGATTTGACAGGGGAGATGCCCCTGCGAAAATACCTACTTTTCGTTGACGGGTACTGCGCAGGTAAATGTCGCCGCCGTTTTCCACAATAAAATCCTTCGACCGTTTACTTAAGGCCCGGCCGATATATTGAGAAAAAGCCCCGGCTACGGCGGCCATTGGGCCCACACCTGCAAGGGCCGCCGCTTGCGCCATGTCAACAGCTATGGGAGGGGCTCCAGGAAGGGGTGCGCATGGAACCAGTGAATGCAAAAAAGCAGGGTGTCCATTGATATACTGCTCTAACTGTTCCCGCAGTTCCTGGAGTTGCTTTTTTACCCATTCTGCCAGTTCTGGGGAGAATCTCTCCCGGCGCACTCCGATATCCAGGTCGGTTTGTTGAAGCACTACCTGGAAATGGGCCAGGTCATCCTGGCGGAATAACCTCCGGTAGGTGCGTTGCAGGTACTCCAAATCAGAACCTGACCTCCATCGCCCTGTGAGGGCATATTTTTACACAAAGCTGGCAAACAATGCACTTATCGCTATCAAACTTAACCTCCATAGAGGGTCTTTCCAGACTTAACGCGCCTGTGGGGCAAATGCCTGTACATGCCCCGCAGCTATTGCAACGTTCTTCATTGCGGAATACCTCCTCTGCCAGCGGCTGCACCCTGACACCCTTTTCCCTCAGGTAAGCCAGGCCGTCCTCGTAATTTTCCCCGGTTATTTCTAAAACCATTGTGCCTTCTTTGCAGGGGTTTACATTGGCCTTCAGAATATTGATGATCAGGTCATAGTCTTTGACCAGGCGGTATATAATTGGTTGATCAGCCGTGTCTGCGCTAAAACGTAAAATTATTTTTTTTGGTGACATGTCCTGCCACTCCTTCCAGGTAATGCTCCAAATTTTTTGCTCAAATTTATAACTCCTTGATTTCCAGCTTTTTGGGTTGTATGCCGTCCTGATAGGAGGCAAGCTGTTTTACCGGTTCAGTCAGGAAAAATTCCTTTTGAATAATCCAATCCTTGAGTGTATTGGCAACTTCCCTGGCTTTCATATAACTTGATAAAGGGGCAGTAGGAACTTTTTTGCCCCTGACGGTGATAGTGCCTGACTTTAATTCAGCATAACTGACATAGCCCAGGTCGCTGGGGAGAGCCTGGCCGTATGCGTCCCCATAATCAATAACAGGTGCATACAGATCATGGTCAGTGACCGAGACACAGCGCATCACCTCTTCATTTAAGATGGGAATGGGTATGCCTATACTAACAGAGAGGCTAGCGCCATAGCCCAGAATACTGGCGCCTAACAGCCAGTTCGGTTTCATTTGTTTTAAATCACCGATGACTGAGAGAGTTCCGCCGGCAGGTCCGAAATTGTTGCCGGCGGAGTCTTTTTGTATTTCCGGAAAATGTTGCGTACCGTTCCAGGCTACATAACCGATCCCGCCGCCCAGGAATATCCTGGTCCCGATCCCGATGGTTAAAAAGTAGGGGTCATTTAAGAGCGGGCTGAGTTGTCCTGAGGTGGAATAATTGGCGTTACCGAGATTTGGTTTCAGCATGCCCATATAAGTATAAACAACCCGGTTGGTTAAATTAACGCCACAATTATAGTTCTGATAAGCATTGCGCGGGTTAAACAGAATTGCTTCGTTAATGTCATCCAGGGTAATATATGTCTCAAGATCGCGCCGTGGATAACAGTCAGTGCCATAAGCGACAGCTTCAAGTTTAACTTGTTTACCAAGCAGCAAGTCTTCTATCACATGACCGCCACCGTAGCGAAATTCGCCAGGATAATTGTTGTTGCCCGGATCGTCCTCGGGTAATTCGGTGGCACCCAGATATGCATCAACTGCTGCTATCCCGGCATAGGCCGGGACGCCATTAAGCCAGACCTTTTGCATCTTCATCTTTGGTTTGGTATGACCTAAATTAAGAAAAACACCGGAGGAGCACATGGGAGCAAATGTTCCCGTAGTGACCACGTCTACTTGCCTGGCCGCTTCAGCAATTCCCTTTTCAGCCACCAGGTCGACGATCTCTTCAGCTGTTAATACAACTGCTTTGCCTGCCTTAATCTTTTCATTAATCTCAGCGTAGGTCTTCTCGCTTGCCATTATTACTACATCCTCTCGCTTAAATACTGCTCTTGTAGCTATAACAAGAATACCCCTTCCAAACAGAAGGGGGTAGAAAGCCTTGTTATCACTTTCTCCCTTATCTGCCAGAAGAAACCAATCTCCTGCAGGAATTAGCACCTTTTGGGGAAATCCCAAGGTTGCCGGGCTTCATTGGGCCAGTCCCTCCGCCACTCCGGATAAGAGCAAAAATATTATTTAATTATCGTTTTCTAGTCTATCAATGGAATTTACCTGTGTCAATAGGCAGTGATCAGCGGAGGAATTGCCACGATAGGGTCGAAGAACTTACGTAGTCAATATGTGAGGAATGAGGTTTTGTATGTTTAAAAAAATCGGTGCTAAAATAAAAAAGGCCAGGGAAGAAAAATCGCTGTCTCAGGCCGGGCTGGGGGCCAGGTTGGGTCTTACGGCTACGGCAATTAATTATTATGAGAAGGGAAAACGTAAAATCAGTATAGAAGATTTGTTTAGGTTAGCAGAGGTTTTATCTCAACCAATTCATTATTTTTTAGCAGGTTTGGATGAGAATAGGAGTGATTGGAAAACCACTCCTGTACATAACGTTGGGCATATTCATGAGTTAACAAATATCGATGTCATAGGTAATATACATGCCGGTCAACCGGTCTTTGCAGAACAGAATAAAATAGGCTTGCTTCCAGTGCCGTCCCATTTAGCTGCCAAGGAGCATTTTGCTCTGCAGGTAAAAGGGGATTCAATGATTGACGCAGGAATTAATGAAGGGGATCTGGTATTAATTCGCCGTCAAGCACATGTTGATTTTGATGGTCAGATTGTTTGCGCTTTAGTTAACGGGGATGAAACCACATTGAAAATATTTCATCTCAACAGTGACGGCAGTGTCCGCCTGGAAGCCGCTAACCCGGCTTATCCCGACCTTTTGCTGGCCGGCATAGACGATTTGCAAATTCAAGGGGTTTATGCCGGTGTTTTTAAATTTCCAGCAACGTTAAAAATAGCAAGAGAAAAAAAGTAGTTCTTAAGATTAACTTTTTTGCTGTTCGGGACGGATATGGAAATGGTTATGCTGTATTTTAACTTTATGGACAACGCCGCATTGCGGGCACTTTATCTTTTCACCGTTTTTAAACCTTATTTCTCCGATGTGTTTACCGCAACAGGTAACTTCAATGCTTATAATGGAATTATCGCCTAGGAAGTTTACCCTGTAATCGTTTAGGTGCTCCTTTTCATCGAGGTTCAAACGACATCACCCCATATAATTTTTTTGGTCAAACCAACTATAGCATTTGTTAACTCTTGTGGCAAGCCCTGTTAAGAGCGTAAAAAAGAATAACTTATAAATTAAAAAAAGAGACCTCGCCAGGTCTCGCTAGGTCTCCAGGTCTCCATCAGTTAGACTTTTGCTCTTCAATTGGTTTTGAACAGGACATGCATTCATATTCAGCTTCTTCAGAACAAAGCCCGCATTCTTCTTCTGCTGTTTCTAGAGCATCCGGCAATATTTTATTCTTCTTTTTTTCTGGAGTCATTCATATTCCTCCCTGATTATTATTCCAATATAATTATGGTCAGATCATGCTTCTTCTATACTTAGCGATAAACTTAGTGTTTATCTTTCACCAGTGCATTTTTGGAGAAAAAGAAGGATATGGCATAAATACCGGCAAGTCCTACAAGAGAATAAATCACTCTGCTTAAAGCAGAAGATTGCCTTAGTGCATTGCCCCCAAAAATAGCTGCAACCAAATCCCATTCAAAAAAGCCGATCAAAAGCCAGTTCAAAGCGCCAATGATAATCAAAGCCAAAGACAAGCGTTTTAACCAATCCATATAAACACCCTTTCTTGGATTCTGAACTAAATGTATTATGTTGAATATTTCTAAAATTATTCTTATACTAAGCACAGTAAATTACTTTTTATCTGACGAATGATTGTATTGTATAAAAATGTTTAAATAGTCAAAGGCTATAATGATAGAATTTTTATAAAATGGTTAAAGGAGGAAGACAGGCTGTCTTGTCGAAGGTATACCACCGAAAGTAAACATAGTAGGGACTAAGGATTGGGGAGAAAAATGAAGAAGTACTCTATCAGCATCTTTTTTCCTTGTTATAATGAAGAACAAAATGTGACCAGGGTAACGATGGAAGCAATTAAAGTTGCCAAGCGCATATCAGATGATTATGAGATTATTATTGTAAACGACGGGAGCAGCGACCGCACAGGTGAAATTGCAGAAGAACTCTCCCATAAAAACCAGGGAGTTCGGGTAATTCATCATGAAGTCAACCAGGGATATGGGGCTGCGCTTCAGACGGGTTTTAAGAATGCGACAAAGGAACTCGTCTTCTATACAGATGGCGATGGGCAGTTTAACATAGAGGAGTTAGAAATGCTTTTACCCCTTATAGAAAAAGCGGACATTGTCTCAGGCTACAGGATCTGCCGCCAGGATCCCTTTATTCGCAAGCTCAATGCTTTTTTGTGGGGTGCTTTAGTTAACGCTCTTTTTAGAATAAATGTTTCTGATGTGGATTCTGCTTTTAAATTATATAAACGTAAAATATTTGACGATATTACCTTGACTTCCCAGGGGGCTTTAATCGATACGGAAATACTGGCCAAGGCAAAGGCCAAAGGTTATACTATTACCGAGGTGGGGGTGAGTCATTTCCCCCGTATTGCCGGAGAACAGACCGGTGCAAAACTGTCTGTAATATTTCGCGCCTTTAAAGAATTATTTGCATTAAAGAGTAGCTTTTCTCCTCGCTCAGAATAAACAGGTGCGTAAGGAGGGTGCTATTACGGAAAATATTTTTCAAATATGCCGGTTCGCTATAGTAGGAGGCCTCAATACTCTTGTTGACTGGGCTGTTTATTTTGTCATAGTTGGATTGTATCCTGTAGAGAGCGTAATTTTCTACACCATTGCCAAAGGGATCAGTTATTTATGTGGTATGATCAACAGCTATTTGCTGAACAGGTCCTGGACTTTTAAGGGGAGCCGAGCTGCGAATGAGGTCAGGCGCCTTATTAGATTTTTATTGGTTAATACAGTAAGCCTGGGTATAAACAGCTTGTCTATTTATATATTCTTAAATCTTAACTTGGCACATATAACATCCTTGTTTTTTGCTACGGCCATAACCTTTTCTATAAATTTCACCCTAAATAAGCTGTGGGTTTTCCGTGAAAACAAGATGATGGCTAAGGTAACCAGGGGGTAGTGTTCCATCAAAGAGAGCTTAAAACATGTCGGTTACATGTACATTCTCAACAAACTTTACATAATATTTTTGATTTATCTCACCAGAGACTACCTTGGTCCAATACTCCCTGCCACACTAGAAGGATTACACCCGCATGTTATTTTCGATTCATTAATCCACTATGATGCCGGTTGGTATCTTAGAATTGCCGGGCAGGGGTACGATTTTAACAGTGCGCCTTTTTTCCCTTTATTACCCATCATGATCCGCCTCTTGACGTATTTGACGCAGGATGCTGTCGCTGCCGGTTTCTTAATATCTAACGCAGCGCTTTTTATAGCCTGCTATTATCTGCATCGACTGGTTAAAGAAGAATATGACCTTGAAATTGCTTCTGCCGCTGTTTTTATCATGCTGTTTTTCCCAACTGCGATATTTTATTCCACTATTTATACTGAAGCCCCATTTTTAGCCTTTACACTGGCTGCCTTTTATTATGGCCGTCAGAAGCGGTGGATACTAGCAGCAATATTAGGAGCCTGTGCAGCCTTAACGAGAAATATCGGCGTTGTTCTTTTCCTGGCCTTTTTGTACATGCAGTATCAGCAGGAAGGTTATCGGCTGAATATCAGAAAAGCCCTGCCCTTGGCCTTGATTCCTGCGTCGTTGCTTGTATTTTTATTCATCCTTTGGCAAGCCACAGGGGATCCGTTGGCGTTTTCACATTCCCTGCAAACGCCTTACTGGGGTAACCGGCATTTTGCATACCCGGGAGCCGGTCAGTTGCGTAACCTGGCTTCATTTATTTACAATAATAATTCATACAGCCTCTTCGAATCTGGTATGGCTCTATTGTTCCTTTACCTGGTAATTAGAAGCTTCAAATATATTAAAGATCGTTCAATGCTGATTTTCCTTGTTCTCGGCTTCTTAATTCCGTTTTCCTCCGTAGTCGGCGACATGCCCCTTGGCATGCCAAGATATATTTTGGTGCTTTTCCCGGGCTTTATCACCTTAGCTATTCTGTTGCGTAAACATAATTTATATCACCCTTATACAATAATAACTACAATTGCCTTTTCAGTTATCTGTGCCATGTTTGTTGCAGGAAGATGGATTAGTTAATAAAGTATTCAAGTATTTTCATGTATTTAAAGAAGAGGACATCGGTAAGCACAGATTAAGTAGTGTAACTCAATATCTCCTTACTACATAATATGTAGGGTAATAGTTTAAGGAGATTACTGATGAACTCATATCTAGAAGCTATCGCTGCCATAGGTGGCAGCAGTTTACATCCGGGTGGCTTCCATCACACCCTGTCAACGCTGCGGAACTTTAAAATATCCCGGGATGATATTATTATTGATGTTGGTTGCGGAACCGGCAGGACCGCTTGCCACCTGGCAAAAGTTTACGGGGCGCATGTATTTGCCCTGGACAATTCAACTGAGATGCTTGCTAAGGCCAGGGATAGGGCACAACAGGAAAAGGCCGACGTACATTTTGTCCATGGTGATGTGCTGAATATGCCCTTTCGCGACCAGGTCGCCGACTTAATCATGATAGAATCGGTAATGGTTTTTCTGCCTGCGCTACAGGGTATCAAAGAGTGTTTCAGAGTATTAAAGAAAGGGGGGCTTCTGGTGGATATTGAGTTATTCGCCAAGGCTTCCCTGCCAGCTCATGGTAGAGAACAGATGAAAGCTGTATGTGGCTTACCTGGAATACCTACTTTTCGGGAGTGGCAACAGACATTCGAGGCGGCCGGGTTCAGTGAAGTTGCGGCCATATGGCGCAATTTCCCTGGACCGCTGGAGCATTTAAAGGAAATGTTTGTTGGTGAATTTAATCCTTTTTTTGTGTTGGGGGCGGGGATTAAAGCCCATCATGCACGGGCTTTAAATGATTATCGCAGAATAATGCGGCAATACCGCAGGCATTTTGGTTTTGGTACCTTTATCTATAGAAAAGCTTGAGGCGAATCTGGCGAAAAAAGAATTGCTAAAATTTAAATCGAGGTTGTAGTTGATCTCAGGTGAGAAAAGTGGTAAACTAGTTGGTGTCGCTGGTGAGTTAGGTAATAGGCCTTGACCGCTGAGGCGATAGATAGTAAAATAAACATCGATAAATGATCCTGGGGGCATAGCTCAGCTGGGAGAGCGCTTGAATGGCATTCAAGAGGTCAGGAGTTCGATCCTCCTTGTCTCCACCAAAAAAACCTTGGAGCCCAGTAAAATCAAGGCTTCCGGAAAAGCACCACAAAAACAAGGTGGTGCTTTTTTATATGCTTTTTATGATTTTTACCCCTATTTTATATAGTTTTTTTGATTATAAGTGGTAAATAAGTGGTATAAATAAAGAGACATAAATCCTTGTAAAATAAGCTTTTTTCAGACCAGCTAAAATAATTTTTATTAAATCCTAAAACTCATAAGTGGTATTTTCAAGATCCTTGCAAGTCTTGGTACAACTGGGCTGCGGGGAGCTTAAGTAGTGTGATAAGTGGTGTAAATAAAATAAGTATGCCAGGTATCAATGATACCTGGCATATAGCATCCTACTCATTTTTCCACACGAAAAACACAGTTCCGCAAGCTTTACAGGTATACTCGCTCACACTGCCTTCTTCTTCGAATACGCCTATTGCTTCATCAAAATTACCCTTTTCTACATAGCCGTCGCCTGTAAACTCGCACTCCATTTTACCGCAATTCGGGCAATACTTCTTCACCGCATCTACTCCTTTCTTTTATATTAAGGCTTGTCAAAGTGGTTTATTTTTAGGTTAAGATGTCTTAGAAATATATGATTGTTTTTTGATCCACTCTTCCAGTCCGTGTTTAGAAATCCGCCATGTGTTCCCCACTTTAAAAGCAGGGAACCCTTTAGTTCTTAACAAGTTATAAGCAGTAACGTGACCCAACCCAAGGTATTCTCTCATTTCTTTAACAGTATAGAATTCACTATTCTTAGGCACCTAACTCAACCTCCGACTTTTCTATTCTTAAATGAGCATTATTCCAGCGGTTATAATGCTCCCAATTTTCATGGGACATATCTGGCGGCGTAGGTTTATTTACCATATAGACCGGTAATTCATACGTGGCTATATTAAGAAGACAAATCCTATGGGCCCGAGGATTGGTTTCAACGCTACAAAACGCTCCCTGCCAACCTAAGTCTTTAGCAACTAAGAATGTGCGCCCCGTTGCGCAGCGGGGATCATAAAATAGATCTGTTAAAGTTGATTGCTTTAACTTAGGTTTTAGCATATTGATTATAGTTTGGCGAACATGCTTATATGGAACGAACGAAGTTAATCTTAATGCCAGGGCAGTTTCGCCCCACCAGGCCAATTTCTATACACTAAACGAGATAGAGCAGGAAGGGCTTGTCCCAGCTATGCCTCAGCTTTCACCTGATGGGAAAACTCTGTATTTCGCGGCCATCAGCAAAAACGATCTAACAGAAGAATATAATGATAATTACCCTTTAAAAAGGCAGCTTTACTCAATACAGCTGAATAATAGTAGGAAAATTAGCCAAATCACCACTGACAAGAATTATCGTAATGAAAACCCGCTGCTATTAAAGAGTGAAGAACTCCTGATCTTTGGAAGAGCTAATGCAGAAGCGTATGACGGGAAAATGGAAATCTGGGTTGTCAATCTGAAGAATAGGAAAGAAACAAAGCTTGTGGAATGGAAGGAGCCGGAAGAAACAAACATGTGGATGGCTTATAAATACGACGATTTCTACGGAAGGGGTAGTTGGGAAGGTATTCTTGCGATATACGATGGGACTATAGCGCGGAATTAAAGACATCAGAGTTGCTAAACAGTAGATAACTAAGCTATAATGGCTATTTAAAAGGAGAAGAGAACTAAAAGGAAAAGAATTAGGAGGTTGTTTTCTTGACTTTCAGCATGTAACCAGTTACAATTGTTTATGCATACAAATCAACGGGGCGTAGCTCAGTTTGGCTAGAGCGCTATCTTGGGGTGGTAGAGGTCGCACGTTCAAGTCGTGTCGCTCCGACCAGTAAAAATCCTTGACTTGTCCTTAACTTGTCAAGGATTTTTGTTTTTCATATAGAATAATTTACATAATTAACACCATTTGCGCCAAACTATAGCTATGCAAATTTACAGGAGGTGCTTACTTTGCGAGTTGAGGTTGATCCCGAATTGTGTATCAGTTGTGGTGTATGTGTGGATCTTTGTCCCGATGTCTTTGCCTGGGATGAAAATGAGAAAGCTCACAGTATTGTGGATGAGGTTCCTGCTGAATTTGAAGATGTGGCACAAGAGGCTATTGATAGCTGCCCGACCGGTGCTATTTCGGGAGACTAGTGCTGCAAAAAAGGTTTGATCTGTCCAGGGTGCTTATGGCTAGCCTGTTGAGTAATATTGAAATGCGGTGAAGGCCCTTGGAGATATGAGCTGCTTCAGGGGCCCTCATAATACCTTATAATAATTGATATTTTGTATAACGGTTAATTGCAAGTTTAATTGCCACCCATATTTTGGCACCTCTGATTATGCTACCATCTCATTAGCAGATTTATATCCATGAATTTTTCTTGGGTAATTATTCATCCAGTTCTCAATTCGCCTGATGTCTTTTTGCTTAAGCTTGCTGATATCTGTGCCCTTTGGTATAAACCGGCGGATTAACTTGTTGGCATTTTCATTGGTTCCACGTTCCCAGGCGCTAAATGGGTGGGCATAAAAGATTTTTGTCCGTTGAGTGCCTGGCTTTCTAACCGAACTCTCTAATTCAGCCACTGTTAAGAAACTCGCTTCCATTGTCTACCGTAATGGTTTTAAACACTTCTGCAAAGCGTGTTCCGTACTCCCTTTCAAGCCTATCCAGGGCTTTCTTCACTGATTTCTGTGTCTTTTCCGGCATCTTTCGGATAAGCTCTTTTCTCGACTGGCGTTCTGTCAGAACTAGCAGTGCGGCTTTGCCTTTTCCTTTGCCACTTACTACACAATCCATCTCCCAATGGCCGGCTTCCTCCCGGCTACCAGCTGCTTCAGGTCTTTCTTCTATGCTAGTGCCTTTTAGATTGTTGTGGGCAACTCTTACCTTCTTATGGCGTTTTTTTCGGGGTACTCGTTTTACCGGCAGGTCTTTATTCGTTATATTTGCAAATAATTCTTTATCGATATAGTTATAGAGCGTTTTTGTACATATACTGGTCTTAAATTTTATGCCTTTTGCCCAGATTTCGCCAATGACTGCGTCAGGCGTATATTTCTCCTGGATAATCTTTTTTTCTATGTGATTTGCCAGTTCATGGTCATGACCAATCTTTAAGCATGCTCCCTTATTAGCGGCTTTTTCGCGGTATACCTCGCTCGGCTGTATCTGCGCAGTATTTGTCTACATAAGTAAGGTCGTATCCTAGCATCCTGACAGTCCCACGACCAATCTCGCGTTCGATGGTTCGTTTATGCTTGCCTAACAGCTTCGCTATCTCGCTGGGGCGCTTCTTCTCCTTGAGTAGAATTTCAATCTGGTAGCGTTCTCTTAATGTAATGTGTTTAAAACGGCGTAATGTCGTGGTACAATGGGATTGACTCATGTGCATGGCCTCCTTTATGTTGTGGTTTAGTCACCTTTAACATATCAGAGGTTTTGCCATGAGTCTCTATTTTTTTGTTATATGCGGCATTTAATTTTACAACTTACCGATATTTTGTATAACTAAAATTTTATTTGACAAGAATAGATAATATGCTAAAATTGAATTTGGTTGGAATTGACCAGTCCTTTAGTTCAATGGGGGGTTTGTTGATTCCAAAAAAAATGTCTAAAAGGGAGGCAGATAAATGAAACATTTGGGCCGCCATGTGTTGGCTGAAATTTGTGGGTGTGACTTCGATATTCTCAATGATATTGACAAAGTGGAAGATATCATGGTGAATGCTGCGCTGGAAGCAGGTGCCGAAGTCAGGGAATGTGTTTTTCACAAGTTCAGCCCTCAAGGGGTTAGCGGTGTGGTGGTAATATCGGAATCGCACCTGGCTATCCATACTTGGCCGGAACTAGGCTACGCGGCAGTGGACGTGTTCACCTGTGGTGACAAAGTAAATCCCTGGGACGCATGCAACTACCTTACCGATCATTTTAATGCCAAGCAAACAACCGCCAAAGAGATGAAACGGGGCTTGATGCCTGATGCTTTCCTTGGGGAAGCCGTAAATCTATAGGAGGGATATTTATTAGTACCAACGGAAAATTGGGTTAACGGGCCTTGCAGCTGAAAAGATGCAGGGCTCGTTAATTTTTTTCGTTCGACTCCCGGCAAGTAAAACTGATGACCAGGAGGAAATGATGTGCCTATATCGAATACTTACTCTAGCCTAAAAGAGGAGCTATATTAATGTTAAGCTATATTTTAGGGCATATTGGTCAGGAGATCACCTGGGTACATAATTTGATTGAAGGGGAGCTTGCGTTAAAAAAAAGATATTTGGGGGTTTTTGATGACCTCAGTCTTTCTCCTGTGAATATGAATATTAGACCGGCACTGGTGATCCTGTCTTCAAGAATTAATGGCTATGTTTCTGAAAAGACCTTGTTGCTCGCCGGTGTCTTTCAATATATATATATTGCCTCAACTATTCAGCAATGTGTCTCCAGGCATGACATGAGTACTAGCGGTCAGAGGGCTGCAGCGGCACCGGCCTCAAAATTGCCGGTGCTGGCAGGAGATTACCTTTATGGGCAATCTTTAACCTTGCTTTCTAAAGAAGGACTGCAAAACTATATCCAACCGATTGCAAAAATCCTTCGTAGTATTCATGAGGGCTGTATGATCAAGAACATGCTTAAACAAGATCTTTCAAGCCACATGACTTTAACTGAGGCTATACAAAAGGAATCTGCTGAACTTTTTAGTGGTTGTTGTTCTCTCGGGGCAGGGGTAGCAGGTGCGTCGTTGGCTGAACAGGAAATTTTTAAATGCTATGGCCATAATTTCGGCATGGCATATGGCTTATTAGAGGAGGATATGAAGCCGGAGTATGTAGAGCCTTATCTGCAAGTGGCCAAAGAATCAGTAGCGAGAATGCCTGATAAACCGGAAAGATTATTATTGCTAGAGCTGCTCAATTATATTTCCTGCCAGCGCAGATCAAATAGTCGAAAGTGTTATAGAGAGGGTTGTGTTTAAACGGCCGCTACTATGCAACTTTGTACTTTTTATTATGCTCTTTTTAGGAGTGGTGTTGTGTCTAGAATCCGTATCGGACTAGTTGAGCAACTGAATTATTTACCTCTCTGTTATGCTCTGAAAGAGGGTCCAGCTCTGGGTGTTAAATTAGTTAAAGATTCCCCAACCAGTTTGAACAAGCTTTTTTTGCGGGGCAAACTGGATGTAACCCCGCTCAGCTTAATTGAGTATGCACGTAATATGGATTTCTGCCAGCCGCTGCAAAACTTTTCAATTACTACAGAGGGCAAGGTCCCCAGAACCCTTTTATTCAGCAAACTGCCTGTTACAGAACTGGAACGTAAACAAATCAGTCTTAATAGTTCATCAGCTACTGCCATGGGCCTGCTGAAAATATTATGCGACCATTATTACCATGTGGATGTAGAATTTGTGATGACGTCTTCCGCTGACCTCGCAGATATGATGGCCAGGTCAGACGGTGCTCTGCTGACAGAAGAAGATGCTTTGCTTGCTGTTCAGCGGGTTAATGAGGAGCAGCTGCCTTATTATGTAACTGATCTGGATGCTGCATGGAGGGAATTCACAGGCGAAACAATGGTTTGCACCTTGTGGGTGATCAGAAAATTAGCGACGGAAGATGATAACACCGGCCTGATTGCCAGGCTTAATACCATCCTGGAGGAAGCTAAGAGCATGGCATTAAAAAGTCTTCCTGCAATAATTACTAAGGCCAGTAAAAAAACAGGGCTCCCGGCACATGAACTAGAAGCATATTACAATGAGATTAGCTATGGATTTAGCGAAGAAAGCCGCCGGGCTTTAAATGTTTATTACGATTATGCCTATAAAAGCGGTTTGATTGATGACAGAGTCAATCTTTAATGTGGCTATAGCGCACTATAGCCCCAGCAGTTTATAAACCTCTTCGTCTACCACATTGGTTCCTTTTAGATTATTATCTTGCCTGAATTTTTTAACTGCACTCTCAGTGCCTTCTCCCCAGAATCCATCTGGGTTCCATTTCAAATACCCCAATCTCTTTAGTGACCGTTGAACCTCAAGGACATCCGGACCCTTGCTGCCATAACCTAGGGTAGAAGGCGGGGTGCCAGGCGCACCAAAAGGGGTTCCTATAATTGTTACAGGTGTGCCAATGGTTACCATGGGGAAGATCTCTTCTACATCGCTGTTGTGCATACGTATGCAGCCATGGCTGGCGAAACTTCCGATACTGCCGGGGGCATTGGTACCATGAATACCATAATTGCCATAAGGAATATTTAAACCCATCCAGCGTGTACCCATAACGCCAGGAGGAGTCATAGACTTTGATATTATCTCCCAATTGCCTACCGGTGTTGGGGTTTCATATTTACCCATAGCAACCGTATATTGTCTGATGGGTTCCGCGCCGTCAAAAACTGTCAGTCTTAGCCTGTCCATATCTATAATGATACTAACTTTTTCAGGTATGGACGGTTTTTTTGACTCAAACAGCCTTTGTTCCGCTGCCATCACAAGGGCTTGCATCGTTCTTTGATCGACCGTGCCGTCAGGAAAAAGCTCCAGGCTCTCCTGTGCTGAGGCTACGGCCTGTGCTGTTGCTTGATCAAAGATACTGTTTACCGGGCCACTGTAGTGCTCCAATAGTTTTAGTCTTTTCTGCAGGTCTGCTACATCATGTCCCGAGATATAAGGTTCTTGTAAATAAAGGATTCTAACTTTTTCCGGGTTAAGAGGGCAAACCTGGTTGGAAAGTGCTTCCGATGCCCAGGACTGGAGCAAGGTAAAAATGGAGACTGTAAATACCATCATTTTCACATATAGACAATTCAAGATTTTTACCCCTCCTAAGCGGCTAGTGCTTGCTATGTAGCAGCACCTTTATATTGTTTGCAATCCTATAAGTTTAATGCAGATGCCCTATTTAGCCGGGCATGTTTTGCATGTTCTCCAACATAAAAAAGGCACTGTCTACTCATCAGAGTATACAATGCCCTGTTTTGTGCCTGGATAATCCGAGAAATACTATATTTGACTGGCATATGTCACTGCATTCTTAAAAATGGCCAGGCCATGGGGTATAGTATCTAAAGGCATTCTGCGCCAGTTAGGATGCTGGGTTCTTTCTACGAACCTTTCCGGGTGAGGCATCATCCCCATGATCCTTCCCGTTGGATCACATATGCCGGCGATAGCGTTTAATGAGCCGTTAGGGTTGGCAGGATAAAGCACTGTCGGCTTGCCATCAATTCCTGCATAGCGGAAGACAACCTGGCCACCATTTTCAATATCTTTTAATACGGCAGGGTCAGTATAAAATTTACCTTCGCCGTGAGCTGCCTGAACACTGATAATAGACCCCTCCAAATTGTGGGTGAAGACACAATTGCTGCGTTCTACCAGCAAGTCAACCCAGCGGCATTCGAAATGGCTGTCATTAGCCATTAGAGTGGCGCTGATTTTGCCGATTTGGCGGTTTGGGAGCAGTCCGGTTCGTACCAGCACTTGAAAGCCGTTGCAAATGCCAATAACCAGTTTGCCTGCAGCAACAAACTCCTCCAGTTGTTCCTTCAAAAAGGAAGTTAGCTCTACAGCCAGGATTTTGCCTGAGTGGACATCATCACCATAAGAAAATCCTCCGGGTAAGGCCAGGATCTGGTAAGAGGACAGGTTTTCTTCACCGCGCCTGAGTTGATTGATGTGGACCATGCGGCATTCTGCCTGTGCCAGAGCAAAAGCATAGAAAGTTTCTTCATCACAGTTGATCCCGTCTGTTCTCAGTATGCATACGCGTGGTTTGGGCATTAACGGAATACCTCCTTCATCGGACGTTGCCAGGCTTCCTTCAATTCATCCAGATTTAGGGTGAATAATGTGTTGCCGTTCTGCTCTGCCGTTAGCAATCCTCCTGAGGTAGTCTTGCCGATGATACTATAAGGTATCGTTTCAAAGACCTCCGTCAGGTCAGTGTCGGGTGTGATTTCGGCCAGGAAACAGCCTGTTGTTTCGTTAAACAGGAAGTGTTCCGGTCGTTCATTGCCGGGGATGGTGATGGCAGCGCCTAAAGCACCTCCGAAGCACATTTCGGCAAGTGCCGTACCAAGGCCGCCTTCACTGATATCATGGCAGGCTAACAGCTTGCCGGAGTCAATGACTCTGTGAACCGCTTGAAAAACGTTCATCATTTTGTCCGGGTTAAGCACCGGCAAGTTTTGTCCCACGACCCCATATATATCGTAATAAACTGAGCCCGCCATTTCAGAAGTATTGCGGTAACCGATCAGAACAATCTGGTTGCCGGGTTCCTTAAAATCAGCAGAAACAGTACGGGCAACATCAGGAATGCGTCCAAACACAGAAATGCATAGAACCGGTGGAATTTTGATCACCGTTCCATCCTTGCCGCGATAGGTGCTGGAAAGACTGTCTTTCCCAGATATAAAAGGCATACCAGTAGCCTTGACAAAGTCAATACAGGCATCCACCGATAGATCTAGAGCACCTAGAGAGTCCTCATCAGGGAAAGGCCAGATAAAGTTGTCAATCAACACCATTTCTTTCGGATTTGCTCCGGCGGCAACAGCGTTTGAAACCGCTTCTGCGGCGGCCCAGAGACTGCCTTGATATGGATCGATCTTATTTAAAACCGGGTTCAATCCATGGGCTATGATCATACCGTAGGGTTTGCCCAGCAGGGGTGTAATAATGGCAGTGTCGTTGGGTCCATCTTCGTTTGCCCCGGCAAACGGCGGCAGAGCACTGGTCCCTTGCACCCCGTGATCGTAAAGTCTTATAATCGGCTCTTTGGAGCAAACGTTTAGGTGACTCATTACTCTGGCGAATAAGCTGAACCAGTTCCGTGTTTCCGGTACCGTTGGTTCAGGGTAAGAGGGACGTTGCCAGTTAGCTGTCATTATCCGCTGAGGCAAACCGTCGTGCAGGAACTCCATCTCCAGGTCAAGTACGGTCATCCCTTCATAAGTGGCGCTAAAGCGCTTGTCATCAGTAAATTCACCCAGCACAGTGGCTTCAACATTATAATTGCTGCATATTTCCATGAGTCGCTCAAGGTTGGCCGGCGCTATCGCCAGGATCATCCTTTCCTGGCTCTCCGAAAGCAAAATTTCCCAGGGTGCAAGGCCAGGGTACTTCAGTGGCGCCCGGTCAAGAGCTATGCTTACACCAATTTTAGAGCCCATCTCGCCTATGGCCGAGGCAAAGCCGCCGGCGCCACAATCGGTAATGGTTCTTATAAGCCCTTCATCACGGGCCGCCAGGATAGCATCAAACATTCTTTTTTCTTCGATGGGATGACCGATTTGGACAGCACTGGCATTAACATCCATGGTCCGGTCAGTCATCTCGCCGCTGGAAAAAGTAGCGCCGTGGATACCGTCTCGACCGGTGCGGCCTCCCACGGTAACTACCAGATCACCCGGGTAAGGTTCCCGCTTGGTGCTGGAAGCTGCAGGCAGTATGCCGTAAGCCCCTACTATGACGGTGGGCTTGGCTTTGAAGTCAGGATGGAAGTGCACCGACCCATTATTGGTGGGTATACCCATCCTGTTGCCGTAGTCTTTGACCCCTGCAACAACTCGCCGCAATAAGTAGTGTGGGTGAAGGCAACCCGGTGGGATTTCAGCGTCGGGAATCCCGATGGGCGCAAAACAGAACATGTCGGTGGAGGCTAACACTTTTGCCCCTAACCCAGTTCCTACAATGTCGCGAAAGACACCGCCGCTGCCGGTCATTGCGCCACCGTAAGGTTCTATGGCGGAAGGCGAGTTATGGGTTTCCACCTTGCCGCAAATTGCTGTGCCTTCATAAAACTCCATCACACCGGAGTTATCAACAAAAGCAGAAAGTACCAAGGGGTGCCGGCAGCTTGCAGTGGCTTCTTTTAAACGCTCCAAAAACGGCGGCTTTTCTTGCCCATTAACCAGGATTTTAGCCTTAAAAGTTTTATGCACACAGTGTTCTGACCAGGTTTGGGCAATAATTTCAATTTCACAGTCTGTGGGATCCCTTTGCAAGCTGGAGAAATAGTCCTGCACAACCTTCATTTCCTCCAGGTTTAAGAAAAGGTTGTCCTGACTCAACGCCATCAACTCATCGTCGTTCATATTGCGAATGGGTATGATTCTGGTATGGCCCGGCAAGCCTTTAATCACCAGGGTTTTGGGTGGCTCCTTGACTACGTACTCAATAGTGGCGTTTACCAGCAAACTGTTCACTATGCGATCGATATCTTTTTCTGATATATCATCGCCGTAAAAACCATATTCCCAACTGGAATCAGCAGCAATTAAACCGGAGACGCCAAGATCTGAGGCTGACTTCATTAGAGATGCTGCTTCAGGGTTCATAACGCCGGGTTTATAAGCTACCTCAAGTACAACAGGCGCATCCTCCAATACGGATCCGTTAATCCGGTAGGTCTGAAATACATCTTCAGCTAATAATTTAACAGCGAGCAGGTTGGCTTTTTCGGCAGAAATACCTTCAAAACGAAACACTCGGGCAGTCCTGACCCGTTTAACGCTTTTAATACCAAGAGTCCGGTTTATCTCATACAGGCATTCATCGCCCTTGCTATCAGGAATACCTGGTTTAGCAATGACACGCACCTCTTGAATCAATTGTTTGACCTCCCATCAAAATGGCAGTGAAACATGGGGCTAATTGCTGTTTAAAAGCATATGACAAATATATGACAAGATGCTGCAATATCCTGCTCTAGTGAAGCATAAATAAAACCGCTGGTAACGCGGTTTATATGCTAGGTTATGTTACAGTTTAATTATACAAATCCACTGACTTATTTGCAAATAATATTGAAAAGGCGTTGTGTTTATGGGAGTTATTATACCCCCAGCCTTGATATTACAACAATACTACCATATAATCATAAAATAGTCTAAATATTGTATTGAATTATTATGCCTTTATGAATGGAGGAGCTATGCAGAACGAGCTATTAAGGCTTTTGCCATCTGTTGATGAGGTGCTCAGGTTTGAGCAGGTGCAGAAAGAATTGTCTTCATTTCCCCATAATGTTATTGTGGGAGCTATCCGTGAGGCACTAAATGAGGCGAGGTCTGCTATCATAGCCGGCAAGAATTTAGCTCCCGAAAATATCACCAGGAGAGCTTATTTGGAAATGATTGCCCTTAAGACCATCACCGCAGTTAAACGTTCTGCATACCCCACCTTGCGCAGGGTTATTAACGCCACGGGGGTAATCTTGCATACAAACCTTGGCAGGGCGCCTCTGGGAAGGCAAGCAAGCCAGGCGGTCAATGACGTGGTGTTGCATTATTCCAACCTGGAACTGGACTTAGCAACAGGAAAGAGAGGCTCAAGGTATATGCCTCTGGAGAAGCTGTTGACCAGCCTTACCGGCGCTGAAGCAGCCATGGTAGTTAATAATAATGCTGCGGCTGTGTTGCTAGTGTTGAGTTCATTGGCACGAGGGCAGGAAGTCATCGTTTCAAGGGGGCAATTAGTTGAAATAGGCGGTTCCTTTAGAATACCGGAAGTAATGTCTCAAAGTGGAGCTGTGCTGGTGGAGGTTGGCACCACCAACAAGACCTATCCGGAGGACTACCGCAGGGCCGTAAACGAAAATACTGCGCTATTGCTGCATGTGCATACCAGTAATTACCGTATCGTGGGATTCGCCAGGGAGATTACGGTCAGTGAACTGGTTGAGTTGGGTCGAGAGTATAAACTACCTGTTGTGTCTGATCTGGGTAGTGGGTTTTTTATCGACTTGAGCCGGTATGGCTTACCCTGGGAGCCAACTGTCCAGGAAACTGTCAGGGCAGGGGCAGATGTTGTGACCTTTAGCGGCGATAAGCTTCTGGGTGGACCGCAGGCAGGCATTATTGTTGGCAAGAGTAGTTATATAGATAGAATGAAAACAAACCCGCTGACAAGAGCTATCCGGGTCGATAAAATGACTGTTGCAGCCCTGGAAGCAACGCTGAGGCTCTACCTGGACGAGGCGCAAGCCATGGCCGAAATTCCTGTTCTCAGAATGCTTACCTTAAACTTAGATCAGCTTAAACAAAAAGCTGTGGAGTTGGCCTCTCTCATACGTACGGTGGCAGGTAAACGGGCTCAGATAGATATAGATGAGAATGTTTCAGCAGTGGGGGGCGGCGCCATGCCAACAACTAATCTCCCTACTTATGTTGTTGCGCTACAGCCAGTCAGAATCTCAGCAAGTGAGTTACAGGAGCTGTTAAGAAACGAAAACCCTGCCGTAATAGGCCGTATACAAGAGGATAAGCTGCTTTTGGATGTCCGGACCATTGGTGAGGATGAGTTTCCAATTCTGGTTGATACAATAGACAAGACACTTAAATAGGAAGCCGGGGATGTGTATATGGTAGAACACCTGATCATTGGTACAGCAGGTCATGTTGATCACGGTAAAACGGCGCTGGTAAATGTCTTAACCGGTATTGACACCGACCGTTTAAAGGAAGAAAAGGAACGTGGGATATCTATTGAACTCGGCTTTGCGCCTCTACTATTGCCCAGTGGTCGTAAAGCCGGGATCGTAGATGTACCCGGCCATGAAAGGTTTATTAAAAATATGTTGGCAGGTGCCGGTGGTTTCGATCTGGTTCTTTTGGTGATTGCCGCTGATGAGGGGGTAATGCCTCAGACTCGCGAACACCTGGATATTCTCCAACTGCTGCAGGTTACCAACGGGATTGTAGTCTTGACGAAGATCGATTTGGTGGATAAGGAATGGTTAGAGCTGGTTGAAGAAGATGTACATGAGTTTTTAAAGGATACTCTTTTAGAAAAAGCTCCCTTGGTGAAAGTCTCAGCGACAAATGGTACGGGGATACAGGAACTACTGCAAAAAATTGATCTGATGTCTACACAGCTCACACCCAGGTCGATTAGCGGTCTGCCAAGGCTGCCTGTGGACCGTGTTTTTACCATCACCGGTTTTGGCACCGTGGTAACAGGTACCCTGGTATCAGGTGTTTTGCGTTTGGGTGATACAGTTGAAATCCAGCCCCAGGGTCATATTTCCAGGATCCGCTCCCTCCAGGTGCACGGTAAAAAAGTGGAGGAAGCGCTGGCCGGGCAAAGAGTGGCTGTTAATCTGCCCGGACTGGAGTTGGAGCAGGTTGCCAGGGGGAGTGTGGTAGCAGCCGTGGGGACAATGAGCCCAACTAACAGGATAGATATCAAACTGTTGCTGCTAAAAAACGCTTCGCGGCCCCTGAAAAATAGGACCAGGGTGCGTTTCTACCTCGGTACCAGTGAAACCCTGGGCAGAGTTATATTGTTGGACCGGGATGAGCTGGCAGCAGGCACCCTGGCTTATGCCCAGTTGGAACTTGAGGATGAGCTAGTGGCAGCCAAAGGTGACCGTTTTGTAATCCGCTCTTATTCCCCTATGTATACCATCGGTGGCGGCACAGTGGTTGATCCGCATCCCAGGCGCAAGCATAAGCGTTTTCGTGCAGATGTTTTAGATGCTCTAGCCACACGTGAAAGGGGTAACCCGGCGGAACTGGTGGAGCAGTATTTGTCTTACGCCAACAGTTTAAACCTGGTGGGAGATATTGCCGTTGCTACCGGTCTCAAGGAAGATGAAGCAGAAAGAGCAATAAATGAACTTGTCCAAAGTGGACGCGTTAAGATGCTTAATGGCGACGGCAAAAGATACTATGTAAGTAGTGATGCATATCAGCGCTGGTGTGCAGATATAACCAATCTATTGCAGTCATATCATAGTAATTATCCCCTGCGAGAAGGCTACCCCAGGGAGGATTTGCGCTCCCGTATGTTTCATTTTATTAATAGCAGGGTTTTTCAAATATTACTGCTGGAAATGGAGAAAGACGGCTTGCTGAGGGTTACAGCGAAGACGGTTGCACTCAAGGGTTTTACCTCCGGTCTATCTCCGCAGCAGGGTGAAGCCATTAATAGGATTAGGCAAATACTCCTGGAAGCTTCTTTTCTTCCACCTGCCTGGAACGAAATAATAAAAAGCATCAACATTGACGATGCTTTTGCTTTTGAACTATTGCAATACCTGTTGAGAACCGGTGAATTGGTGAAGATTTCTGAGGATCTATACTTTGAAAAAAGTATTTTGGCTTTGGCTCGCGAGAAAATAACCGCTGCTTTGCGAGATAAAGGTGAAATAACTGTTGCCGAGCTAAGAGATTTGCTAAACACCTCCCGCAAGTATGCTCTTCCTCTTATGGAGTATTTTGACAAAGAAAAATTAACCCGGCGTGTTGGGGATAAGCGACTGCCCGGAAAGGCCTTGGAAAATTAAATTCTGTCATGTACATGCTCTCCTACTGTTGTATAATTAAGAAATATTAAAAGTTTTTCTAGCTTCATAGTCAGCAAAACAGGAGGCAAAAATGAGTAAATCACTTCCTTTCTCAAAAAAGAAAATTGAGCAGATAATCAAAAAATATCCGACTCCCTTTCATATTTATGATGAACAAGCTATCAGGGAGAATGTCCGTAGACTTCTGGCCGCTTTTGCCTGGGCTCCCGGTTTTATAGAATATTTTGCCGTTAAGGCTACACCCAATCCTTATATTTTGAAATTGCTGCGGGAAGAAGGTTTGGGGGCTGATTGCAGTTCGCTGCCGGAATTGGTTTTGGCTGAGAAAGCAGGCATTACAGGTGAAAACATTATGTTTTCCTCTAATAATACCCCAGCCCATGAATATCGCAAGGCGAAAGAGTTAGGGGCGATCATTAATCTTGATGATATCAGTCATATAGAATACTTGGAGCAAAATGTTGGTTTACCTGATTTGCTGTCTTTTCGTTATAATCCTGGCCCTTTGCGCAGCGGCAATGCTATTATCGGTATGCCTCAAGAAGCTAAATACGGTCTTACCAGGGAACAGCTTTTTGCAGCCTATCGCATCGCACAGGATAAGGGGGTCAAACGGTTCGGGCTGCACACAATGGTGGTTTCCAATGAGTTGGATCCATATAGTTTCATTGGTACCGCAGAAATGCTTTTTGATTTAGTTCTAGAGATCTATCAAAAAACGGGTATAAGAATAGAATTTGTCGATTTGGGCGGTGGTATAGGCATACCATACAGACCGGAGGATAAACCAGTAGATTTAAACCTTATTTCCAGGGAAATCAAAAGGGCTTATGACGAAAAAATAAAAAGAGCAGATCTCGATCCTGTACGCATTACCATGGAATTAGGCCGTATGATCACCGGTCCTTATGGGTATTTAGTAAGTACAGTCCTGCACAAAAAAGAGATCTATAAGAATTATGTTGGCTTAGACGCCTGTATGGCTGATCTGATGCGACCTGGCATGTATGGGGCTTATCATCATATAACTGTTTTAGGTAAAGAAGATTGGCCTTGCGATCATGTCTACGATGTAACGGGTTCCTTGTGCGAAAACAATGATAAATTTGCCATAGACCGCAAATTGCCGGAAATTAAGCGGGGCGACATTCTTGTTATTCATGATACAGGCGCCCATGGACATGCGATGGGATTTAATTACAACGGAAAGTTGAGGTCTGCAGAATTGCTGCTAAAGCCTGACGGAGAGGTACAGCTTATCCGCAGGGCGGAAACTCTAGACGATTATTTTGCGACTTTGGATTTTGCAGGGTTGCAGGATTAATCGCCAGGGGGCTGTAAAATATCCGATTCGTCCTGATTTTATAGGTCAAACCCCAATAAAGCAGCAAGTAGCAGAGCATGGGTTGAGGTAAAGAGCATCATCATCTTTTCCCGGGCAGTTATTGAGGCAACATCCAGAGGATTGGTTTTAACGGCCTGGTAAATACAAAGGGCAGCACACGGCAGTGCGATTAGAAAAATTTGATCGATAATTAGACCCGCTGCCACAGCAGATAGAGCCGCCAGAATAAAGTAACCTACTGGTACCAGATAAGCCTTTGTAAGCCCCCACCTGCGGCTCACGAAGGCAGGTGTCGTCAATTTTTGCGGGTTAGCGGCAAGGTCGGAAGGGATGTCAGGCAGGTGGTGTTGCATGACCCAACCCAACGATAAGAAACCATGGATGACGCCGGCGGCGGCAACTGAAGCGCTAACCACTCCGGTCAGGATAAAAAACGTACCTATTGTCAGGGAAAGAATGGTGGGATAAGCTGAAAGCCATTCTCCCAGCAAAGGGCGATAGGCAAATCTGAAGGGCGGAATTGTATAAGTGAAGCCGGACCAAAGGCCTACCAACAGCAGCAGAAACACGAAGGGCCCTACTTGTTTACTTAAATAAAATGTAGCGATAACAGCCGGCAATACGCCGGCTAGACTGATCAGCCAGACCTGACGTTCACTAAGCAGCCCGTTTTTTAGAACACCGCTGCCACCTGATAAAACACCCGGACTTTTCTGATCAGTCCCGGAGCGCCAATCCTCCAGATCATTGCATCCATGGGCGGTAACACTATGCAGGCAGAGGCCCGAGAAAAGAATCAGGCTGAGATGCCACCAGTTAATACTTGTAGATAGGCTAAAGGCTGAGCCGAGGCCAAGGACTATTGAGGTGGCACTCCAGGCTAATGCAGGCCCGGGTCTGGACATTTCCCATATGGCCTTAACTTTTAGCAATATTGGTTTAAAAAGGCTAATGCAAATTGTCTCCATAATCATTTTTGCCTTAGGATAATAAAATCCAGCAAGGCCTCAAGACTTTTTTTAGCTTCGTTAGCCGGTATAGCTGCCAGGGCTCTACCGGCTAAATATGTATAACGTTCAGCTATGCCCAAAGAGTATGATAAAGCGCCACAGTTTGCAAATTCCTTTACTATTTCTCTTAAATGGGTTGCTGTCAAATCTTTGTTTTCTATGAGTGAACGTATAAGCTTTTTCTCAGGGCTGTTTTTAAGAGCGTAAATAACAGGAAGGGTCAATACTCCCTGTTTCAGGTCCTGTGCAACCGGTTTTCCCATATAGTCCATATTACCTTGAAAATCAAGCAGGTCGTCTTTTAGTTGAAAGGCTATGCCTAAAAAACAACCATACCTTACCAGGGCACGTTGCACATATGCAGGCGCTCCTGACAGGATGGCTCCTATAACGCAACAGCAAGACAGGAATGAGCCTGATTTTAAGAAAATGCGTCTGATGTAGTCCTTTTCGGTTATGTCGCAATTATACTGAAAATTTAATTGCAGTAACTCAGCTTGTACCATGTTGCGCAAAGCTGTAGCCAGGGCGGCTATAATTGATTTTTCGTAACCGGCAGTATACTCCAAAAGGAGCGCATACAAATAATCACCTGCCAGAATAGCGGCATTATTACCCCATTGCTTATTAATGGTTGGCTGTCCTCGCCGGTTGCTGGACTCATCTATGAGATCATCATGGACAAGTGTAGCCAGGTGGAGAATTTCTACTGCTGCTGCCAAACGTATTGCATCCTGCCCCGGCTCTTTTCCGAATAAGGAAGACAGAAGCAGAAGAGCCGGCCGAATACGCTTACCTCCAGTTTGCAACGGTTCCGGATGACTTCCCGCCTTACGCATGTATGCACAAACGCCGGCAATTTCCTGCTCAACAAGTGATAGTTCGTGCCTTATGGGCTGGTAAATAGCTGCTAATGTGTTTTCGCTGCTGGATATGGTTTTGTAATTAACCGGTTTGTGTTTTGTTTCAGCATTCATGAATTATATTATGTCTTTACTAAACATATATATTCGTTTTATTGCTATACAGGCTGTACATATTATTATTTGACCCGGCATATCCTTCTAAAAAAGAAGGATGGTGATGCCCTGGTGCCTTCGCCTGTACGGATATATGTCTTAAGAGGTAAAGTCCTGCTGAGCCTGGCAATATTGGCTTTGGTTTTACTGACCGGTTACCGGGTCGCTGCTGAGAAGCTAGAAAAGCATCACATTGCCACTTTGGCCTGGGCGGTTTCACAAAAAGTTGTTGTTATCGATCCGGGACATGGCGGGGCAGATCCAGGGGCTGTCGGCAGTGCAGGTACTTATGAGAAAGATATCGTCCTTGAAGTAGCTAAAAAATTGGCGGATAACCTGCGTCAGTCCGGTGCGCAAGTATACCTCACCAGGGATAGTGACCAGGAGCTAAACGGATCGGTACAAAAAACTTCATATCAGGCAAGATTACAAGATCTGACCAGAAGGGTTGAATTTGCCAACCAAAAATCAGCTGATCTATTTGTTAGTATCCATGTCAATAGTTTCCCTGATCCCCGTGAAGGAGGGGCACAGACCTTTTCTCAACCGGGTGAAGTGGAAAGCAAGCAACTTGCCGAAGCCATACAGCAAGAATTAAACCGTTTCACTGTCAATCCGGGACGGGTTGCCAAGCAGGTTGATTATTTTATTAATCGCAAGGTGGAAATGCCCAGTGTGATTGTAGAGATTGGTTTTATCAGCAACCCCCAGGAAGAAAAACTACTGGCTGATAATATCTATCAAGAAAAAATAGCCTGGTCAATTTATGCAGGTATTGTTCGCTACTTATCTCAACCTATGGCAGCTATGAATCCCGGCTAAAAAGAAAAATTTTTACATATGACCAAGGTTTTTTACCTAATGGACCTGCGGCAAACACCGCAGGTCTATTTTTGCCGGAGTATTGATAAATTTTTTATGCAAAACAAATTATCGCTTCTGTGTGTGTCGTATAATATAAGAAAAAGAATAAGGGAGGTCATGTCCATTGTCAGTTATCGGTATGATTTTAGCTGTCATCCTGTTTATCGTTGGAGTGTTGGGAACAATCCTCCCAGCCCTGCCAGGAGCGACGATGATCTGGTTGGGCATGCTGGTTTACGGCTTTTTTGTCGACTTTCAAAATCTTCCCTGGACCTTCTATGTTGGACAGGGTTTGGCTGTTGCCTTGATCTTTTTAATTGATTATCTGGCGGGGATCTGGGGAGTGAAGCGCTACGGCGGTTCCAGGGAAGCTGTCTGGGGCAGCGTCCTGGGAGGTTTGCTGGGTGTCCTTGTCCTGGGCCCCTTTGGGCTTATATTTGGCCCTTTTATTGGAGCGGTAATAGGCGAGTTATACCGGAAGAGTTCTCTTAATAAAGCTTTGGAAGTTGGTATAGGTACAATTATCGGTTTTCTCGGAGGTTCCTTTATTAAGCTGGCAATTGAGGCAGTCATGATCATATGGTTTTTCATGGCGGTTCTTTAGCAAAAGGACACAGCACCACCAGGGGTTGCTGTGTCCTTTTATAGATAATTAATGTGAGGTTATAAACCCAATTCCTTGGCCAGAGCTTTGAAGGCCGGAAGTGAGTTTAAAATCATTTGCTTATCGACGCTGTAACAGATCCTGAAGTAGCCCGGTTTGGCAAAACCGCTGCCCGGCACCACCAGAATATTATGCTCCTGTGCCTTTTGAACAAACTCTACATCATCAGGCAGTGGAGATTTGGGGAAAAGATAGAAGGCCCCACGAGGTTTTACTATCTCAAAACCCATGTCTGTTAAATTATCATACAAAATATCTCTCTTTTCCTGATAGTCCGATACATTTGCGCTTAGCCCCTGCATTCCCGTCACCAGATGCTGGGCCAGGGCAGGAGCATTAACAAAGCCAAGGGTCCGGTTGCAGAAGATTGCGCCTTCGATAAATTGCTGCAGATCATCAAGCTGTGGAGATGCAGCCAAATATCCGATCCTTTCACCCGGCAGAGATAAGTCTTTGCTGTGTGAGGTGACGACAATGCTGTTCTTAATGTATTTGAAGATACTAGGAACCACGTAACCATCATATACTATCTTGGCGTAGGGCTCATCAGAAATAACATAGATCTGCTGACCCCTTTCTTCCTCAAATTTTTTCAGCAAATTATTTAACATGCCCAGTGAGTATGCATCATAGATCACGCCCGACGGATTGTTGGGTGAGTTGATGATGATGGCTTTAGTTTTGGGCGTAATTGCTTCTTCTATTTCATGCATATCCAGCATGAAGTCCTCGTCGGTAGAAGCGATTTTTAAAACGCCGCCATGATTATCTATGTAGAACTTATACTCCATAAAGAAAGGGGCTAAAGCGATTACTTCATCGCCCTGGTCCAGCAAAGTTTTAAGTACAACATTTAATGCTCCACCTGCCCCGCAGGTCATGACAATATGGTTCTCGTTAAAGGCAAGTCCTGTTTGCTCTGAGAGTAGTTCAGCGATGGCCTTACGAGTATCCAATAAACCGGCGTTGCTCATATAACGATGCATGCCGGGAATGGGCTCCAGGGCAAGCTGTTTGAGCCTTTCCTTTATAGGAGCCGGCGGTTCACCGCTTGGGTTGCCCAGTGAAAAGTCGTAAACTTTATCCGGTCCGTAAATCTTCCTTAACCGCTCTCCTTCTTCAAACATTTTGCGGATAAAGGAAGCGCCTGCTAGTGAAGATGCAATTCTCTTTGAAATAGCCACATTCTACACCCCTATTTAAAATGTTTGTTGTTGTTATCTTACCTTATTTTATTAATTTTTCATAGTTTAAAATTTAAGTACTGTTCGTGAAAGAGCGACAAAACATAACAAGAAAACACCCTGGATTAGAGATAATGATTATTTTATAATAAAACATGCCGGCGTTAACATTAAAAGAGGAGCGGATACTTTGGAATATTTGGCATATCTTACTCCGAACGGGCAGGTTACTATCCCGCGGACAATAATGAAGATACTTGGCATTGGGGCCGGAAATAATGTGCAAATCTTCCTTGAGAAAGGCTGCCTTATTTTAAAAAGCGTTGAAGAACCAATAGAAAAAGATAATATCCATATCACGGATTAAGGGAGCATTTTCGGCTATATTCCCGTGATGATAAAATTTCTACCCGTTGGTATGCACAGAATACCGGCGGGTATTATTTATTGTCATCGTTTTTTGATCAGGAAAAATTTCTTGTTAAGAGTTGGGGGCGTGATGAATAAGTTACATTAAAAAGAAATTAAGGTGTGATATGCTTATGCCTCTGACTATAGCAAGATTATTGTGGACAAAAAAGTTGAATGGCCAGGTAAATGTTGGTTGGGGCAAGATTGTGGAGGAGCGGGCGGATCTTGTAGCAACAGCCGGCTCCAATCTATTCTTGTTTATACCCTCTCCAGATGTTTTTCAACTTAGCGCAACAATAGATTTGGGCAAGGAAATACTCAGTCTGGATGTCGGGCTACCGGCTCCTGTTTTGGAACATATTGTGTTAGGGTTGGATGACAGATTGGAGGTATATGGGAAAAGAGACGGGGCAATTGCAGCCATAACCCAAACAACTCCTGAGGCAGGCGCCCGTTATGTGGATATTGCCATTGCCGATATTGACAATGATGGTAAGGAAGAAGTAATTGCTGCGGCGGCAGGAAATGAGGCGCTCTTTTTTTACCGGCAAAGTGGTCAGGCACCTGAAGAAATGCACCTGGAATTATTTGCCATCAGAGTAATGCCCGGGGTGCCGCAAAAAGTGACTGTTGTTAGAAGAGGCGAAGGTCAGCTGCCATTAATTGCTGCGGCTTACAGGTCAGGGGATAGTTCGGGTATTCTCACGCTGGTTTTTACCGAAACAGGTTTTGAAGAAGGTCCTTTTCTGGAAAATCTACCTGCAACTGTTGACTCCATGACAGCGGGGACACTCAACAATGCCCCGGACGAGCTGCTTTTCTGGGGCGGCGGGGACGGCTCTGTAAGGGCAGTTGCCATCAACCAGGAATTAGTTACTCTGATGACAACAGAGAACCTGGGTACTTCTGTGCCAGCCTTAGCTGAGGGCCGTCTATTGGGCAATGAGAGGCCAACGCTGGTGGCCGGAACGCCGGAGGGTTACTTGTTTGGTTTTGATGAACCGGAGCTATCCACCAGTCCAGCATGGGCCCTGGCAACAGGTCATTTTATTAATGACCTATCGATTAGCGAGGAAGGGTTACTAGCCCTGGGTGCGGATGATGGGTGGCTTCAGGTGTGGTTGTTATCCAACTCTAGCGGTATGGTTCATAAAGTGCAACCAGGTGAAAACTTATTCTCAATTGCTGCATTATACAATACAACGGCAGCGGCTATTATCGATTATAATAGACTCAACAGCGATCTCATATATCCTGGACGGTACCTGGCAATCCCGTAAGGTGTTATTTGAATTATAGAGATTTCTGGTGATCTTGACACGTTGTAGTTGTAAATTTACAATATAGCCAAAAGCAAAGTCACTATCTGAGGAGGAGTATCTTTTGAAGTTGCGCTTGGGTCTACCTAAAGGTAGCCTGGAGGAGGCTACCTTTAACTTATTTAAACAGGCAGGTTTTGAACTGACAGTACGCAGCAGGTCATATTTCCCAACCATCAATGATCCGGAATTGGAAGTAGTGTTGATGAGAGCGCAGGAAATACCTCGCTATGTCAATGATGGGGTCCTTGATGCAGGTATTAGCGGTCTTGATTGGATCACAGAAAATGAGGCGGATGTTGTTGAGGTAGCAGAACTGGTATATTCAAAAAACACGTCCAATCCGATCCGTTTAGTTCTTGCGGTAGCTAACGACAGCGAGATAAAGACTGTGGCGGATCTGAATGGGAAGAGGATCGCCACTGAGTTGGTTAAGGTGACGCAAAATTTTCTTAAAGAACGTGGTGTAAAAGCCTATGTGGAGTATTCTTACGGAGCTACAGAGGTTAAGGTGCCGCATTTAGTGGATGCCATCGCTGATCTCACCGAAACCGGCAGCTCTCTTAAAGCCAACAACCTTCGCATCATTGACACTATCTTAACGTCTACTACCAGGTTGCATGCCAATAAAGACGCCTGGCAAGATGCCTGGAAAAGAGAAAAACTGCAGAACTTAGCCGTACTTCTGCAGGGAGCGTTGCGGGCCAGGGCAAAGGTCGGATTGAAAATGAATGTTCCAAAGGAAAAATTAGCTGCTATTCTTGAATTGTTGCCCGCGATGAAGCAACCCACGATTTCTCAACTGGTCAATAACGACTGGGTAGCTATAGAAACCATACTTGATGGAGTGCAAGTAAGGGATCTGATTCCGTTGCTAAAAAGAGCTGGCGCTGAAGATATCATAGAATATCCCTTGTTAAAGGTTATTCCTTAAATTAACATTCTGAAATATAAAACCGGCAGAAATGCCGGTTTTATATTTCCCTCGGTTTGCAGATAATCTCTTTTATTTTAGTATCAAAAAAATACTGGGAGTGGGCTGGTAATATCACTGTTGCCGTGTCCAGACCTTCTGACGTTCCCCCGATTGAGATGATCTCTTTTCCGTAAGGAATCAATCCGCTATCCAGAGCCATGCAGCCAATCTCTACACATACTTTTAAGCCCTGTCCAAACATTCGCAAAGTTGTTGCTACAATTTCAGCAGGGTAGACCCCACCAAATTTAATTCTGCTGGCTCGATCAATACCTCCCAACAGGTGTGTTGTAGTCAATAGCTTTATGCCGCCTTCAGAAAGTAATTTTCTCATGGAAGGAGCCATTTCATCCCCGCCGGGACTGCTGAAGCCTACCTGATGGGTAACACATACTATTTGAAAAGTATCTGCATGTTTAAGGAATAATTCAGCTGAGTGGCCTGAACAAGAAGCCACTACAATATGTTTTAGTTCTAATTCATAGGCTCGCCGCAAAGCTAACTCTACTGTTGAGCTAGTATTGGAAGGACCTGGTTTATCCCAATACATCAGAACACCTTCTTTTTTAAATACTCTCTATTTATTGTACTGTTTGGAAAAGATTAATGCAAATTTAACAAAAAAATGATATATAATTGACAAAACTACGGTTATACTGAATATGAAAGGATGGACATTATGGAGATATATGACATTGCCATTGTGGGTTGCGGACCTGCCGGGCTTTCTGCGGCAATCAACGCAGCCAGCAGAAAAAAGTCTACTCTTTTGCTGGGCGAAGAGGTGTGCTCACCAAAACTCCTGAAATCGCCTCATATAAACAATTATCTGGGGTTGCCCGAGATCAAGGGAAGTTCTTTGAGGGATAAGTTTATGCAGCATGTTAGCTTGTTGAATATTCCTATTCTGCCAAAGAAGGTGGAGAGCATATCCCGGAATGAGGATGGCATATTTTTGCTTAATGCCAGGGATGAAGCTTATTATTCGCGCACAATTATCATCGCCACAGGTGTAACGGTAACCCAGTTTGTGAAGGGGGAGCGTGATTATGTAGGCAAAGGAGTGAGTTATTGTGCAACCTGTGACGGTATATTATTCGCTGGACAGCAGGTTGCGGTGCTTGACTTTACCGGTGAAGGGATTGAAGAAGCTAATTTTTTAGCCGAGATTTGTAGTAAAGTATACTATATTAATGGTAGCGGTTTGGACAAACAAGGTCTAAAAGATACGGTTGAGGTAGTTGATGGTAAGGTTAATGCTATCGCAGGAGATGAATTTGTTACAGAGATTAAGGTTGGAGAACGGATTCTTCCCGTCGATGGACTTTTTATATTCAGGGAAACTTACCTGCCGGAACAGCTGATAGCAGGGCTTGAGACAAAAGATAATCATATCATTGTTGATCGCTCATGTCAGACAAATATTGCAGGAGTCTATGCGGCAGGTGATTGTACGGGTAAGCCCTACCAGGTTGCTAAAGCGGTTGGTGAAGGGCAGATTGCCGCATTAAATGCCGTGCAATACCTGGATCAATAAGCTGTCGCAAGTCCTGTTATGTAGGCATCGTCAATTTTAAGCCCATTGGTGTTGCCTGGTTTAATAAGTAGTTAGCTGAGAATTAAATGAGAAACCCGAATCTCGCTTCCCTTGACTCGGGTTTCTCGTCAGCCCTGTGTCTATTAAAATCAGGACTGTGCTTTTGATTTACTAGATCAAACCGATGAAGAAGAACAAAAAGATGATGATAAAGAAGAAGAAAAAGAAACTGATATTGAATTGAAAGCCTCCGCCAACATTACCTCCAACACCACCGCCAGTGGTAAGAGACATATTATTACCTCCTTACAGGACTATTCTTTTTTTATATTATGAATCATGTATTTAGTGTGTTACTAAAACACATAAAGAAGCCCCAATAAAGAACGGCAGCATTATGGAGTATTATGTCATGTAGTTTTTTTTGCACGGCGTATGTAGATGACTATGCTGACTGCAATGATTAACACACAAAGAAGTTGAGCTGATTTTATCGGTCCGAGCATTAAGCTGTCCAAACGGATTGCTTCAATAAAAAAGCGTCCCAGGGAATAAAGGATAAGGTATAATAGCATTATTTGGCCACTGAAATGCTCGCGACGGATAATTATCATTAATACAACAAATACCACAAGGTTCCATAATGATTCGTAGAGGAAAGCCGGATGGTAGTATTGACCGTTGATCAGCATCTGTTTTTGTATAAAGTCAGGAAAATGACTGATGAAGGAGAGTGAGACAGCATTCCCATATGCCTCCTGATTAATAAAATTGCCCCAGCGACCGATAGCCTGGCCGAGGATAATACTTGGGGCGAATATATCGGCTAGCGACCAGAAATGCAGTCTGTATTTTTTGACATACAAATATCCTACTAGAAACCCGCCGATAAGACCCCCATGAATAGCCAGCCCACCATGCCATGTGGCAAAAATTTCAAGTGGGTTTAGTTTATAATAAGACCAACTTAAGAGGACATGTAATAACCTGGCACCGATAATTGAAGCTGGGATGATCCAGATCAGCAGGTTAAGAATATGTTCCGGATCGATATCTGTTTTTATGGCATGGTAGTATGCCAATAATGTTCCTATGATAAAAGAAAAGGTGATTATAACACCGTACCAATAAATAGTAATAGGACCAAATTGAAAGGCAACTGGGTCGATCATTTTATTCCTCCCGCATTTAATATAAGTTTCCCTATATAATAGTAAAAAGATGTGAAAATTACAATCAACGTACCTCTATTGATGATTAGCAGGCTTATGCCTGGATAACCATAATTAATTGAATGGAGTCGAATTAGATGATAGATAATATTATGCCTGACTTTTACCGGATTGAAGTTACTCTCCCAAAAAGTCCTCTTAAAGTGTTAAACGCTTATATTATAAAGGGCCATAAACGCAATTTGCTCATCGATACCGGTTTTAATATGGAAGAATCCAAAGCGGCTCTATTTAGCGCCATAAAAAAACTAGATATTAATTTAGCACAAACAGATATATTTTTGACTCATTTGCATCCAGATCATAGCGGGCTTATTTCGGCGCTGACAACAGATAGTTCGGTTATTTACTGCGGAGAACTGGATGCTTATATCTTAAACGCTACC
Source organism: Pelotomaculum sp. (assembly GCA_050950345.1). Lineage (GTDB taxonomy): Bacteria > Bacillota > Desulfotomaculia > Desulfotomaculales > Pelotomaculaceae > Pelotomaculum_C. The sequence continues at coordinate 230,388 of JBMNHK010000003.1, read as the reverse complement.
CAAACGAAATCCTATTGGTCTGAATTAAAGATCTTATTTGGCTTGCACGGCTTCCCGTTAAATGATGCAGACACTGTTATCAGCAAACATCCGGGATGCAACTATAACCCGGACCACGACCATGTTTTCAGCTTTGTAAAAGATGGATATGTTCTAGATCTTGGCAATTATTGTTTTCATTGTGTGGAAACTCCTGGCCACACACCAGGGCATGTATGTCTATATGAACCTGAGCACAAGGTCTTGCTGTGTGGAGATCATATTCTCGACAATATCACTTCTAACATTAGTGAAATGGGAATCACAGATCCTCTGGGCAATTACCTGAGAAGCCTCGAAAAAATTGGACGATTGGATATCCGACTGGCCTTGCCAGGGCACAGGCGGATTATGCATGATGTGTACAGACGCATTGATGAACTCAAAAAACATCACGACAACAGGCTCAAGGAAGTATTGCAGATATTGAGGAACGGACCAGCCAATGCATACCAGGTAGCCGCATTGATGACATGGGATTTTGCAAAATCCTGGGATCAGTTTCCGCTGGAACAGAAGTGGTTTGCTGCCGGGGAGGCTATTGCGCACCTGCTCTATTTATATAACATTAACCGGCTCAGCATAGTAAATAAGAGTGATATTTTATATTTTTCTTTGATAGATTAAAATTTTTATAAGGCATTTTATAAAATAGTACTATGAGGTATAGCAATATTGCGCAAACTATGTTATTATAATAATGCCATATTCATTGTAGTTCCTTTTTATATAACCGCCAGGAAAAATCCGGTGGTTTTTTTCTTTTTACGGGTATTAAATTAGCCTTGTAGAAATGTAAAAGCTTCTCATGGATCGTCCTCAGTAGGCTCTTCATTTTCTATAAAAAACAAATGCATCTGAATTCCAGAAGCATTTGTAATGTGTATGTAGGTAAATTTTTAATAGAATCGGTATCTGTCCCGATTTCTTTTCCGGAAGAAAACAAGGTATAAGATTTCGAGGAGTCCGACTGTGTTCACAACTAACAGTACTATATACCAGACTAACTGATTATTCCTGGCCGCATGCCACAGAGCCAGGCCTTTCCATAAAATACTCCAGGCAATGAGCAAATAAAGCAACCACGAATAGTTGTCGGCAAGCATCATTAAGGTTTCCATAAAATCCCCCCTTATCATTTAGCATAAAAAAAGAACCATGGGTACAGTGAAAGAATGTCACAGGTGTTTTTAAAAGCTTTATTGTGAATCCGTCACCTTATTTATTATACAACTCAAATAATAATTCCTTTATTCTGAAATCATTTAATGAATTAACATTTACTTCCTGAAGGAGGTGGTTTTTTATATATCAAATACCTTGAGGAGCAAAGGATTGCCAGGTCACCTATCAGGTAATGTTACGGCTGTATAATCTAAAGCCTTTTATAAACGGTTTTCTTGCTTTTCTCCCATTATTATTATAAAATGTAGGCTATCCTCATAAAGTATAAATAATTTGGGGGTGGATGGTGCCTGGTGGTGCTCCTGGTCTTCAAAACCAGTCGTTGGGCTGATGAGGTCCATGGTGAGTTCGATTCTCACCCACTCCCGCCACTAACTATTAAGACTTTCAATATTTGGTAGTCTTTTTATTTATGTATGCCCAAAATATAAGTGATTGAGAGGTTTTCACCGGGTTGTTGAGAACTAATATGCTTACAAAAAGACGCCTTTAGGTAGGGGACAGGAATATTTTGGAGCTTTTTATAGATATTAAGGAAGAACTGGAAATGGTCGAAAGTGAGTTGGGCGTGGCGGTCCAAGCAGAAAACCAGCTCCTTTTGGAAACCTACAAATATCTTCTAAATGCGGGCGGCAAAAGATTAAGACCAGCTCTTTGCTTTTATGGAGCAAAGTTCTGCGATTTTGACTTGCAACGGCTTCTGCCATTGGCGGTTGCACTGGAATTGATCCATATGGCCACACTGGTACACGACGATGTAGTTGACGCTTCGATACTGCGCAGGGGAAAGCCAACAATAAATGCTATCTGGGGAGACAGCGTCTCAACTCATTTAGGTTCCTATCTTTTTGCTGAGGCATTATTATTATTAACTCGTAATGACTATCCCCAAATTGTCTATGACAAATTGTCCAGGGTAGGTGTAAAAATGTGCGAAGGGGAGCTCCAGCAAATATCTGCGGCTTTTGATGTTACCCTAAACACTAGACGTTATCTACAAAGAATCAATCGCAAAACAGCCATGTTGATTGCTGCCAGTGCACAATTAGGCGCTATTGCCAGTGGCTCTCCTCCGAATATATATTTGCCCTTATCCCGTTATGGTCATGGTTTAGGGATGGCTTTTCAGATTACGGACGATATACTGGACCTAATTGCCGATCGCAAGGAACTGGGTAAACCGATCGGCAATGATTTGCGCCAGGGTACAATAACACTCCCGGTTATTTTAGCCCTTTGTTATGACGGTCCTAAAATGCGGCTCAAAAAACTGGTTTTAAAACCACAAAAAGATGAGGCTGAGATGCGGGAAGCTATCGATATTATTGTCGGCAGCGGAGCAATTGAACAATCCTATCTACTGGTTGATAAATATATTGGTAAAGCCAAGCGGGCCTTAGAGGAACTACCGGATATCCCCGCTAAAATCTCTTTACAACAAACGGCCGATTTCGTCGCGCGACGAAAATTCTAACAATCAGTACATTGTTTTCTTGGATAGAGATAGTATAATGTTAATAAATGAAATGAGCCTGACGGGCATGGGTATAACCGTTCCGGAGGGCTGGTTAGGCGCTGAGAAGAAGGGATTGTTTCCTGCATTCAAGGAATTGAGGAAAGCCATACGCCCTTTTCCCATGCGGAGGAGGGCTTTTGTAATGCGGAGAAGTTGCTTATTTAAAGCATGTAAGCCGGTTGAGGGCTGCTTAAAGAGGAGGGACTATTGTGGACAGGCGTATTGGTGTAATCGGGATTATAGTGGAAAACAGGGAGGACGCGTCCCGCCGTATTAACACGATCTTAAGCGAGTATGGAGAAATAGTTGTCGGCAGGATGGGTGTTCCTTACCGGGAGCGTAATCTATCTATTATCTCTTTGATCGTCGACGGTTCTACAGACGAAATCGGCGCTATGACTGGTAAACTTGGTGCTCTTCAAGGTGTAAAGGTTAAAACGGTTTTATTAACCAAGAATTAGTTCAGCAGTCGAACGCAGCAGGATAAAAAGTACAGAAAGCAGGGTGAAAAAGTGAGTGTTGGAGATTTGAATGAAACGCCTCGCGGCAGCAGGTTGCATATTGCCATTTTTGGGCGAAGCAATGCCGGCAAGTCCAGCTTGATCAATGCTTTAACCAGTCAGGAAATAGCTATTGTATCTGATATTCCTGGCACAACTACTGACCCTGTATACAAATCAATGGAAATCTCACCAATCGGGCCTGTGGTGCTCATTGATACTGCCGGTATTGATGATACAGGAGAGTTGGGAAGCCAGCGCATTAAAAAGACCATGGAAGTCCTCAATAAAGCTGACTTGATGTTGCTGGTTATCGATCCTTCCCGGCAGACAGGCCCTTATGAAAAAGAATTGCTTCAAAAGGCAGATCAACTGGGTGTGCCGGCTGTCGGTGTTTTAAATAAAACAGATTTATACCAAGAGGCTGAGCCTGAGGAAATTGAAAGAGCGCTTGGCATAAAGGTGATCAAAGTTAGCTCAGTTACCAGATCAGGTATTGAAAATTTAATAGAGGAAATCGCCAAAGCAGTACCTAAAGAAATGGCAGTGCCAACGATACTTGGTGATCTTATCAATCCGGGTGAGACTGTGGTACTGGTTACTCCCTATCGATCAGGCCGCACCAAAGGGGAGGCTGATCTTACCGCAGGTACAAACTATTCGAGAGATATTAGATCATCAAGCTATGGCTTTGGTAGTCAAGGAGAGTGAATTGCAGAAAGCCTTTGCAACGCTTTCTGCCAAGCCCAAACTGGTTGTTACAGATTCCAAAGCTTTTTTGCAGGTAGATGCTGATACGCCCAGGGATATAATGATGACATCATTTTCAATATTATTTGCGCGTTATAAAGGTGACCTGAAAGCTTTAGTTGCCGGGGCGGCGGCGGTGGACCGTTTGCAGCCGGGTGATCGGGTGCTAGTTGCTGAAGCTTGTACACACCATCGGGTTTCTGATGATATAGGCACAGTGGAAATTCCACGTTTGCTGCGTCAAAAAGTAGGTGGCGAGCTGCATTTTGAATGGGTTAGCGGGCATACGCTACCGGCAGATTTGAGGAATTATCAACTTATGATCCACTGCGGGGCCTGCATGATTAATCGCAAGGAGATGCTGCACAGAATTAGGCAGGCTAACAGTGCCGGAGTGCCGGTGGTCAATTATGGAGTTATCCTTGCTCACATGCATGGTATTTTACGCAGAGCATTATCACCTTTTCCAGATTTAGCATTGCATCTTGCAACTGGCCACTCTGCGATAGAGGTGAACGAAGTTGAACATTAGTTTTCAGGAAGCTCTGGAACGTGCTGCCGTGGGCAAGGAACTCAGCAAGGCTGATTTAATAGCGCTGCTCAGTGCGGATGAAGAGGAGAGTGTTGAACTTTTCCAGCTGGCCGATGAGGTGCGGGCTAAATTTGTTGGAGAAGAAATACACTTGAGGGGGATTATTGAGTTCTCCAATTACTGCAAAAGAAATTGTAAATATTGTGGTTTAAGGAAAAATAATAAGTATATCAAAAGATACCGGATGTCGCCTTGGGAAATAATAGAAAGCGCCGGCCGTGCTGCCGGGCTGGGCTGTCCTACTATCGTTTTGCAGTCCGGGGAGGATGGATATTATTCTGCTGAAATACTGGCGGAAGTAATCAGGGAGATTAAAAAAGCGAATGATGTTGCCATCACTCTTTCTATAGGGGAACGATCCCGGCAAGATTATGAGCTGTTCAAAAAAGCCGGTGCAGACCGCTATTTATTAAAACACGAAACAAGCGACCCCCAGCTATTTAATTCTCTTCGTCCGGGAACCTCCCTGGCCCAGAGACTGGAAAAACAAAGGTGGCTAAAGGATTTGGATTATCAATTGGGCTCTGGCAGCATGGTGGGGTTGCCTGGTCAAACTGTAGGAATCATTGCTGATGATATTTTGTTGTTTAGCAAGATGGGGGTTGAGATGGTAGGCATAGGTCCCTTTATTCCCAGTGAGGGAACGCCTCTTAAGGGTTATAAAGGAGGTACTCTGGATATGACAATGAAGGTAATTGCTGCAACCCGGCTGGCTATGCCGTTTGCTCACTTGCCTGCCACTACTGCAGTAGCTTCAATTGATATGCAGGGAAGAAAAAAAGTTTTGCAATCTGGAGCAAATGTGATCATGCCTAATATGACTCCCATGCAATACAGGGCGGATTATACCATTTATCCCGGCAAAATTGGTCTGAATAATACGCCGGAAGAAAGCTACAACATGGCACTTAGAGATATTGAAAGCACGGGCAGGCGTGTAGGGGTAGGCCCTGGGCATACAATTCAGCATCAGTAGAATAGGTTTATAATATTGCGGGTTCTATTTGCCGGTAGCTCCAGGGATTAGATAGTGCATGTTTATAGCAAGTTAACGGCACAGCTGTTGTACATAAGCCATACCTTTTATAGGAGGTGGCTTGTTTTTTCTATTTTCACCATAGATGATGTTACTAAAAGGTTTGACGATACAGTATAGATCATTTAAAATGAAACAAGATTTAAGTTTGTGAAAATCAGCACGTTTGATAATTTTTGGATGCTATAAGCAAAGAGAACACCTGGTGGAGGAAATTATATGAAAACTCAAAAAGTGCCTGAGGCAACTATTAACAGACTATCAGTTTATTCCAGATTCCTGGAGCGGCTGGATGAAAAGGGCATAACCACTGTATCATCCAACGACATTGCTGAAGGTGTTGGGGTTAGTCCGCCCCAAGTCAGAAAAGATTTGGCCTATTTCGGCGAGTTTGGCACTCGCGGGGTTGGCTATAATGTTCAGGATCTATTGCGGTACACATTAAAGATTCTTGGGTTAACTACACCACGTCCGTTGTTACTGGTAGGGGCAGGTAATCTTGGTCGTGCCCTTGCTACTTTCCGTGGTTTTAACAGCCGCGGGTTCTCTATTGTAGGAATATTTGATAATGATCTCAATAAAATTGGCAGGAAAGTTGCCGATCTGGAGGTCTATCCTCCCGAGATGATGACGGATATGATCAAAGAAAAAAATGTGCGCATCGGCATCATTGCCGTGCCGGCAAGATCAGCTCAGGATGTTGCCGACTTGATGATCAAAAGCGGGTTGGTCGCTATCCTTAACTTTGCCCATGTAACACTGAATGTTCCTGAACATGTGATTTACAGGAATGTTGATCTTTCCGTTAACCTTGAAATATTAACCTTCAACCTGGGTATGAAAGGGATTTAATTTCAATTTGCAAGTTATTTAATTAACAATGTCAGAGTGTAAGGTGTTGGGGAAATATTGCAGAAAAAGGGGGGGGTAAAGGTATGGGATCGCGTGTGCATACCCTGGAGCTTAAAACTCGTGAACAGACGCAGTTTCTGGATATTACCTCAGAGATCAGGAAATTAGTAGCTGAGAGTGGTGTGATGGAAGGAACTTGCTTTGTTTATGTCCCGCATACCACAGCAGGAATTACGATCAATGAAAATGCCGACCCTACAGTAGCGGCCGACATATTAATGGAAATTAACAAGTTAATACCTTTTGATGATAATTACAGACACGGTGAAGGAAACTCAGCGGCTCATATCAAAGCGTCCCTCTTCGGTGTTAGCATTTTGGTATTTATCACCGGAGGCATATTGCAACTTGGGACCTGGCAGGGGATCTATTTTTGCGAATTTGACGGACCAAGACAGAGGAAGGTGTTAGTTAAAATTGTGCAGGAATAAATGGCATGGCATTAATTGGTCAAGCCTTGAATAGGGGCAGGTATTCTGCCTCCCCTCTGTACAAATGCAGTTGCTGAATAAGGTTTCAAAGGAATTACAGGGGCTCTGCCCAATAAACCGCCGTATTCAACATAATCACCGACTTTTTTGCCCACCGCAGGAATCAATCTTACAGCGGTGGTTTTATTATTGATCATACCGATAGCTGCTTCATCGGCTATGATTGCTGCTATTGTCTCTGCAGATGTATCGCCTGGTACCGCAATCATATCTAAGCCCACGGAGCATACACAGGTCATGGCCTCCAACTTTTCCAGAGTAAGTGCTCCAACTTCTGCTGCACGGATCATACCGGCATCTTCGCTTAGGGGAATGAATGCACCGGATAACCCGCCAACATAGGAGGAGGCCATAGCACCGCCTTTTTTGACTGCGTCATTAAGGAGTGCCAAAGCAGCTGTGGTGCCGTGTGTGCCGCAGATTTCAAGACCCATTGCTTCCAGGATCTCTGCCACGCTGTCACCGATTGCCGGGGTGGGGGCCAGGGAAATATCTACAATGCCAAAGGGAACTCCAAGTCTTTCTGCAGCAGTTCTTCCCACCAATTCGCCCATGCGCGTAATTTTAAACGCGGTTTTTTTGATGGTTTCAGCCAGTACGCCAAAATTTGCTCCCTTGACAGTTTCGATCGCTGTTTTTACTACTCCAGGCCCGCTTACGCCGACGTTGATGACGCATTCCGGTTCTCCAATGCCGTGAAATGCTCCTGCCATAAAAGGGTTGTCCTCAGGGACATTGGCAAAAACAACGAGCTTGGCACAACCCAGACCATCCCTGTCAGCTGTACGAATGGCTGTTTCTTTGATAACTTGCCCCATGCGGTAGACAGCGTCCATGTTGATACCTGCATGGGTAGTGGCTACATTTACTGAGGAGCAGACACGGTTTGTAACGTCCAGTGCTTCAGGTATACTATCCAGCAGGCGCTCATCTGCACCGGTAAAACCTTTGTGTACCAGGGCGGAATAACCCCCAATAAAGTTGACGCCTACAGCTTCAGCCGCCTCATCCAAAGTCCTGGCGAAGTCAACTATTTCGCCATTTACGCTACTTTCAGCCACTATGGATATCGGGGTGACAGATATGCGTTTATTGACAATTGGCAAACCATATTCACGTTCGATTTGTTCTCCGGTTTTAACCAGTTGCCCAGCCAGGCGTGTAATTTTATCATAAATTTTCGATCTGGCTTGCTTCGAGTCCGGGTGTCCGCAGTCCCGCAGGCTGATACCCATGGTAATTGTGCGAATATCAAGATTTTCTTCCTGAACCATCTTGATGGTTTCCATTATTTCCTTTAAAGTGAGCATCTTTTCTCCTCCCGGCTAAATCCTGTGCATGAAATTAAAAATATCTTCGTGCTGGGCATCGATCCTTACTCCCAGCTCAAGGCCTTTTGCAGACAGTCTTTCTTTCAAGCCGGTTAGATCAACATGGCTCTTGGACATATCTGTAACCATAACCATAACAAGAAATTCCTGTAAGATGGTCTGGCTTATGTCCAATATATTTATACTATTTGCGGCCAGTACCTCAGCCACTCCGGCAATGATTCCCACACGGTCAGGTCCGATGACTGTAACTATTGCCCGATTTCCTTTTGAATCGTTCTTCTTAACCTCCGCATGCATCTTTTTGACTCCTTTACAAAAAAATCAAAGCTGTGGCCAGCTTTGTTTCCAAATATAAAATAATCTTAAACCTGGTAGATGGTAAAGTCAAACCTTATTTACAAGGCTTGATATTCCTTATACTCAGGGCCTATGTCTGTCATTAGGTTAAGCTGAGGTAGAAGTGTAACACTGTAGTTTAAAGCTCTCAAAGTTCCAGTTGTCAAAAAAGCTAACTGCAGCTTGCCTGCCGGATTGAAACAAAGCGTCTTTTTGCTTGTTTATATGATCAAAATCGGTGGTTTTTATCCCTAATGACGGTATGGAAATGGTTCGCAGCTTACTCTTAAGGTTTGATTCATAGATTTTATCATGTGCTTCCAACATGGTCGAAAGGATAGCTTTGAATAGCTCAAAGGGGTTGTTGATTTTTGTTGTTTCATTTTCTCCAGTCTCCACAACTTTAAAACCGAAAGTTGGCCAAAGGGGAACCTCCTCATCATCAAAGACCCATACAGGGAAATTGCTGAGCACACCACCGTCAATCAAGTAATAGGTTTCCTGCTGATTTTTTGTTTTACGGGACTGTATTCTGTAAGGTTGAAAGAAGAAAGGCAGTGATGAACTCATTCTTACTGCTTTACAAACCTCCATACTGTCCGGATCAATGCCGTATTCTTTGAAGTCATGAGGTAACCTTAAAAGTTTACGTCTGGTGACATCAGTTGCAGTGACCACGAGCTTATAACGGCGTATATGGTCACTTGCATAATCCTCGCAAACAAGGTCCTTAAAAGTAAAGATCCCTTTTGCAGCCAGTAGCTCTCTAAGTAGATTCTCCAGGTAATTACCCAGGTATAACCCTTGTTTGAACCAAAGGTTTAGGGCATTCCCAATAATAGGTATCAGGCCAATTAGATCAACATCTTTAAAATACCTGAAGTCCAGTTGCCAGAACTGCTCTTTTATTTCGAGCGCGTTATAACCGGCTGCAGCCAGAGCAGCAATAATCGCTCCAGCAGAAGAACCAGCCAGGTTTTCCCATTGGTAACCACGCTGTTCGGCTTCAAGTAGTGCACCGAGCATACCAAAGGCCTTGACACCGCCGCCTTCAAATATGGCATCAGCTTTCATCAATTCATCCCTCCTTAAAGAATACTATTGAAAACTGATGCAAAAGGTGAGTAACTTATAGTTGACAGAACAGGTGTTCTCAAGTAGAATATGGGCAAACATATGTACGGTAGAGAGGTGCCAATATGGAAAAGGCTTTAAGAGTGAAGGATAAATATGCCTGTTATACAGATTTTGATTTAGTTGCTACTGTGCAGGATTGGCTTGAGAGGGAAGATGGAGAACTGGAGCGCAAATTGTGTTATGGTCTCTGTATGTTCACGGTAATTTATTTTGTACTGCACTTGTTGAGTTTTTTCTGCAGGTAAACTTTTGATTATTATGATTAATGGGAACCTGGAGTTTTGTGATCAGACTGTCTGAAAATCCTTTATAAAAACATGAAAACCCTTGATTTACAAGGGCACTGAAAAATCCACGTTTTTGGCGTGGATTTTTCAGTCTTTGGAATGGGTAAAAGGATGTAAAATAACAGTAGAAATAAAAATCGCCTCTATCAGGCGGTAATTGGCATTGCTAACTTTACTATCCTCTTGATATTTACCGCAATCACCGTAAAATACGTTTGCAATCGCATGGCGGCAAGCCCCACGGAATCGGCTCTGCCGAGACCATGTGCCACTTTCATTTCACCATTCTTTTCTTCGATGCTATGCCGGATTTTTAGCCGTTCTTTAAAAGCTTCGCTTGCTTCAAACGCAAGCCTTTGACGATTTTTCTCGCTCGGCTGTGTAATGTTGTAGCTCCTGGTTTTAGATTTCCCTATTCGGCACTGCTCGCGGAGCGGACATTTTCGGCATTTGACTGAGCTGAATGTGAAATTGAGGTAAGTGTTGCCGTTTTTCGCCGGGTGACTTCTCTTATTTATTGCAAGTTCTCCGGCTGGGCATTGCAGCATCCCTGCATCTTTGTTAAAACTAAAACCCCCATCAAGCGGTGCTGCGGCGGCAGCTGCTACGGCTGAATTTGTTTTGGCAATCAGTGTAACACCGTTTTCTTCGCAGACATCAAGGTTTCCCTCGCTTACATAAGCCATGTCCCCGACGATTTCCTTAACTTCGACGCCGTTACTTTGAGATTTCTCAAGCAATGCGGCAAGCTGTTTGCCGTCCGGCTCGCCGCCGTTCGTAACTTCGATTCCCGTCACGATTCGTTCTTCAGTCATTGCAAGATGATTCTTGAAACCAAAAAAAGTGCTGCTGACTTTTTTATGACCAAACCGTGCGTCTTCATCGTCTTTTGAACGGATTTCACGTATGCGGTTGGTATCCAAAAGTTCTTTTATCCTGTTATACAGCGATTTCAGCAATTTGTTGTCACTGCTTTCCACACCCTCGCGAATGCTTTCAAGCAGTTTTTGAGTATACTCAATTTCTTCTTCCAAGTCGGCGGTTTCATCCGGCTTATCAGGGAATTTCTCCGACAAGTCATACATTGACTTGTAAATTTCCTTGCGCAGTCCCCGGCTCAATTCACGCAGAACCTGCGTCACGGTTTTGGCTCTGACATTAGCGTTGGTATGCGTAGAATCAACTATTATTGTTTTGCTTTTGATTATGCCTTTCTCAATCGCCTGTCGAATTGTCTCTTTCAGCATTTCTTCCAGTATGTCTTCTGTTATGCGTGTTTTTCGAAATTTAGTCATTAAACTCGGGTCAACCATTTCAGCTTCGGGATCTAAATCCAGAAAATACTTGTATGCCATATCGGTTTGAGCTTGAGAAATTAAGCGCACGTCCGAAAGATCATACAGCTTTTTCAAAAACATCAGCTTGAACATCATTTCGGGCTCTTTTGCAGGGCGGCCAAATGCCTCACAATACTGCTTTTTGAGCATTGGATTCACAAAGCTGAAATCTATATTTTCTTTGATCTGCCGAAGCAGATGATCCTTTGATACGACCAAATCATATATGCCCTGATATGGTGAAAGCGGCATCGTAATTTGACCAAAGTCTCTCAACATAAATCCTCTCAACCCCTTGATTCTGCTCGCTTTTTCTGTATAAATTATACCATTTTTATGCAAGAAAGTCCGCCACAAATGGGTCGGACTTTTTCAGTGCCCTTGATTTACAAGGGTTTTCAGACAAATTTTGGTGCGGCAGAAGGGACTTGAACCCCCACGAGCTTACTGCCCACAAGAACCTGAATCTTGCGCGTCTGCCAATTCCGCCACTGCCGCATGATATGGGTTTGTATCGGCCCAAACCGCATAGTTAATATAGCATAACTAATTACGGCCTGTCAACAACCATCAGTGTTTGAAAATTTCTGGATTGGGTCGGCCGGTTTTGTATAAAAATGAGTTATTTTGTCGCATCTGATTTACTCATAAAGGGCACCCTTATTCATAAAGAAAGGAGAGGCGATAGCTATGCGCAAAAAGGTTAAAGGCGTTTTAAAAGAGTGTAAAACTCCGGTGCCCCAAAAAATGGGTTATAAGGATACATGGAATGCAGGGAAGGCTGCGAATGCCAAAAAATCCTGGAAATTGACTTCCCCCGATCGACCGAGTGTTTAGAATATGGGTATGCAGCATAACAGGGCCCGACATTAGTCGGACCCTGTTATATTACTCTTCTAGACTAATATATGGTTTGAATATATGATTGTTCTTAAGTTCCTAATTATTGATAACTGAGGGGGTGTGCATGATGGAGCATGAAGAGGAGCTTTATGATCAGCTTGAGCAAACATTGGAAAGTAACGAGGCTGAAGAGAGTTTTGACAGGAAGCCTTCGCTTATTATTAGGATAGTAGCCCTTATTACCCTGGTAGCTTTTATCAGTTTCATTGCCGCCATATATTACCGCTCATTTAAGGATGCAGCTTTATGGGGGTTAGTTGATAAATCAGCAAATATTAAAAAAACTATTGACGACAATCTTTCGCAATCGGTGGTGCGTGTGAGGGTAGTAGCGAGAAAAAACAACTCCAATCTGGCTGTAGAAGAAAAAATGGGCACGGGGTTTAATATTGCTCCAAATGGTTTGATTGTGACCAACCATCATGTGATCAGTGATGCGTTGAATGTGTTGGTAGAATTCCCGGACGGCACTGTGTACAAAGCTACCAAATGGTTTAGTAAGCCTGAATATGATTTAGCTTTAATAGAGCTTGCAGCTAAAGAATTGCCTGCAGTCAATCTGGATAAACGCAGTGGTCCTGACGAAGGTGAAAAGGTTATCATAGTCGGTAATCCGCTGTCATTGAACAACATTGCGGTTGAAGGAACTGTCCTGGGATATTATCTTGTGGAAGGAAAGGCCGAACATGTATTTACCATTGATGCCCCAATTTATCCTGGAAATAGCGGAAGTCCTGTTTACAGTCAAAGCGGGCTGGTGACCGGAGTAGTATTTGGGAATTGGCATCATACTGTTGATGGCAGAGAAAGAACTGAGGGGTTAGCGATACCTATTGAAATGTTATTGAGTTTTACCAATTAATTATCATCAGGCAAATCACCTGTATTTTAAGAATAATCAAATGTATATTTAACTAATGCTGATCATAGGTAATATTTCACGGTATCTTTTTTTAAGAATCGGCTAAAATACATATATCTAAACAAAAGGAGATGATTTTATGCCTGATGGTATTAGCTGTAAAATTGAAGAATGTCATTACAATAACACTGGTAGATGTCTTGCTGATAACATTGAAATCCGCTCAAGTGTAGCCGACAAGAAATGTAATATGTCTGAGAATACTTGTTGTGAGACTTTTGAGCCGAGAATGTATTAACTCATAGAATATCAACAGAAACGGCAAGGCTCCATAGCATGGAATCTTGCCGTTTTTTTTGTGGGCTATATTTGGTGGGCCATACAGGACTCGAACCTGTAACCTGACGATTAAGAGTCGCCTGCTCTACCAATTGAGCCAATGGCCCAATATAAAACTGGCTGGGGCGGCTGGATTCGAACCAACGAAATGCCGGAGTCAGAGTCCGGTGCCTTACCGCTTGGCGACGCCCCAATAAATGTAGTGGTCGGGATGGAGGGATTTGAACCCCCGGCCTCTTGCTCCCAAGGCAAGCGCGCTAGCCAAACTGCGCTACATCCCGAAAACCGTGCAATGTACATTATATCTAATAAACATCCAAGCGTCAAGCATAATGTCCAGCACAAGCTGGACAAAAAAATGTGATGATTTAACTAATACCCCGTTGGCCGATATATGCCACCAGGTCAACTACACGGCATGAATAACCCCATTCATTGTCATACCAGGCAACCACTTTGATGAGCTTACCATCAAGGGTCATAGTAGATAAGCCGTCAACAATGGAAGAGTGCGGATTGCCGTTATAATCTTTGGATACTAGCGGAAGATTGCTATAAGCCAGAATGCCTTTCAGTTCTCCATCAGCGGCAGCCCTAAGGGCATCATTGACATCGTCAACGGTGGCTTCTCTTTCTAGTTCTGCAACCAGATCTACTACCGAGACATTGGGAGTTGGGACGCGCATAGATAGGCCATTAAGTTTCCCTTGCAACTCCGGTATAACAAGAGCGACTGCTTTTGCTGCGCCAGTGGTAGTAGGTATTATGGACATAGCTGCTGCTCTAGCTCTGCGTAAATCCTTATGCGGTAAGTCAAGGATCTGCTGGTCGTTAGTATAAGAGTGGATTGTTGTTATCAATCCACGTGTTATACCAAACTCCCGGTGCAGTATTTTAACCACTGGCGCCAGGCCATTGGTCGTACAAGATGCATTGGATATAATGTGGTGCCTGGCTGGATCATACATATTTTCATTAACACCCATAACGATGGTTATATCTTCATTCTTAGCAGGGGCGCTGATAATGACTTTCTTTGCCTTTCCGTTCAGATGTTTTGAAGCAGTTTCGTAGGTGGTAAAACGACCGCTGGATTCTATAACAACTTCAACACCATAGTCTCCCCAGGGAATAGCTTCTGGATCAGGAATCTCAAATACTTTGATGTCCTTTCCGTTAACCCTGAATTCCCTCTCCTCGTTTGCATATATATCTGCGTCCAGAGTGCCGTGTACAGAATCAAACTGCAGCAGATGGGCTAGAGTGCAAGCATTGGTAAGGTCGTTAACGGCAACAATATCAATATCATCTCTTCCCATAGCAGCGCGGAAGACGTTTCTGCCAATGCGGCCGAAGCCATTGATGCCAACTTTTACTGCCATTAAAAGGATTCCCCCTTTCAGCATGCAAGTTCATTTGAGTGTTTTCATCTATATATTGCCCCAGGTATTTCGTAATACTCCTATTATGTTGACTTGTGAGCAAGGCTAAAATTATACATAATATGCAACAATCAACCATAACAGGTCCATGCTGTCTTTAATTTTGGGTAAACATTGTTCTCCTGGTTTATCATGAGTTGACCACAAATGGCAGAGAGTGTCATACTACGAGAAGAGGTGGCGGATACTGCTGCTAATACGAGATGTAAAATGGTGGACAAACCACTTATTCATAACTTAATATTAGAATAGAAACTCAGGAGGTAATATCTCATGTATAAAAGATGCGGGAAAATTGTTAAATGTGATCAGGAAGGTAATATCACCGCGACTTTTGGAGCTGACCTCCTGCTTGAAGGTACAACAGCGATTCCGAATATTTTATTGAAAATTTATACAATTATTGGGGTTACTGACTTCCAGATGATGCTTTTAATCCATTTGATTAGGCTTCATGTGGAGGAAAAAGAGCTCCTGCCATCACCTGAAAGGATTGCCGAATTCATGGAATCGGAACCGGCCAGGATCAGGAAAGAGCTGGACCTTTTGCTGGAAAAGAATATTCTTGCAGTGAGCCGATTCTATGATAGCAGTCAGAACCTTATTATGGAAGGTTACGATTTTGAACCGTTGTTCTTAAGAATTTCTGACATTTGGGCAGGTATGCGTGCTGAAGAGATTGCGGAATCAGAAAAAATAATCAAAGGTTCAACTGATTTGGCAGGATATCATAACAGAAACAGTACAGATAAATATCCACAGGATCTTATATCCTTATTTGAGAATGAATTTGGGCGGCTGCTGTCACCTATGGAAATTGAGCAAATTGATCAATGGGCAAGTGAAATGGACCCCTTGCTGGTTGTTGAAGCACTAAAAAGGGCTGTTTTGGGAGGTAAACACAATTTTAAATATATCAATACTATACTCATAGAGTGGAAAAAGAATAATATCAGGACTATCGACGAAATAACACATTATGAACAAGAATTCCAAAAAAGGCGTGCAAGACAAAAAAGTATCGAGCAGGGGACAAGCCCTGGTGTATTTGTCGGTAACAAGGATGCTAGGAAAAAAGCGTTTATCAGGTCGCTCTATATTTGAGTTAGCTTAATTGAAGAAATATTAATATGGATCAGGTGATTCCAATGAACTGTCTATTATGTGGCGATCGAGGCGTTATTGTTAAGGAGGATGGGGCATATCCATGCCGATGTGTGAAGGAAAAAGCAGCCTTAAAGCTTTATAAGAATTCCAGGCTGCCGGTCAATCTACAAAAGTGCACTTTTGATAACTTTAATTTCAAGTATTATAATAAAACCAGTTATGCACTACCCAATCAAATATCATATTATGATCTGGCCAGGCATGCTTTTGAGGCGGCACAAAATTTTGTTAAGAGGTTTTTAACGGATCCGGCCACAGACGGTCTCTTGTTGACAGGACAGGTTGGTAGCGGCAAAACCTTCCTGGCTTGTTGCATAGCAAACGCAGTTTTGCATAGAGGCAAAGCTGTCTTATTTGCAGTAGTTCCAGATTTACTGGATCTAATTAGGTCAACTTACGATCCGGGCAGGAGTAATGTGGAGATAAGTGAGTTTGATATACTGGATCAGGCCAAACAGGTGCCTCTTTTGATTCTCGATGACTTAGGCGCACATAATTATACTGAATGGACAAGAAATAAAATCTATTCGATTGTTAATTATCGCCTCAATCACCGCTTGCCCGTAATAGTAACCTCCAATATCAGTCCCGAGGATTTAGAAGGTTATCTGGGTGAAAGGACTACCTCCCGTTTATTGGAAATGTGTAAACCCTTTCAGCTCCTGGTAGATATGGACATCCGGGCTGTACAACGCAAAGAAAAAGATTATAGAAACCAATAAAATAACAAGAAATAGAAAATACCTGCACAGGTATTTTTTTTGTTTTATTTGTTAATAATGATTTATTATGGATAATAATAGACCTATGCTGAGCTTTGTGTTGAAAAAAACACCTATTGGACTCGCAAAAGGAGGAAAAAAGAGTAAAATGGTTCGCAAAACAAAGATCATAGCTGCCGTGTTGTTTTCAGCAGCAATTATGATCGGAGGTTCGGCAACCTATGCAAATGAGGGCGTCCAGAACACAGCTGCTCAATCTTCAACAAAAACCAGTTACGAGAATGTAAGCTACACAGTGAAAGAAGGAGACAATCTTAGCTTTATTGCTAGAGAATATCAAATATCAGTTCGTGAATTAATGAAAGCCAATAACCTGACAGACAGCCTGATCAGACCGGGCGATGTACTGCAAATACCGGAAGCTCATACTTATGCAGACCGTTTGTCGCGAGGTGATGTGTCCAGGGAAGAATTGCTTCTTATGGCAAAATTAATACATGCTGAAGCGAGAGGTGAAAGTTTTGAGGGCCAGGTGGCAGTTGGGGCTGTTATTCTTAACAGGATCAGTAGCCCGCATTTTCCCAAAACAATAGCTGAAGTAATTCTACAAAAGAACAATAATGTTTATCAGTTTTCTCCGGTTGGTGATGGTTCTATAAATCTGGAACCTGATGAAAAAGCCTTTAAAGCAGCTGAACAAGCCCTGGCCGGAAATGATCCTACAGGCGGTGCGCTTTTCTTTTACAATCCCGATATCAGCAATGATACATGGATCAGAACGCTGCCGGTGGTCACAAAGATCGGCAACCACGTTTTTGCCACTTGCACGTAAGAGAGGAGCGACCATTAAATGGTCGCTCCTGTTGTTTTGTGCTCGAAACTCAAGCTTTTGATTTGTATATTTACAGATTTTACTTGCAATCCGGTCATTTCTTCCACACTTTGTTTAATCTTGTTTTGTATTTGTCTGGAAACCAGGGTTATATTATGCCCAAAAGAGATTATAATACTGATGTTGATGGTTACAATACCGTCTTGGTCAATATCATTCTCAATCTTGCTAATTTTACTAACCCCTAATATAGAGTTTGCGGCGATTTCTGTAATATTGGATAGGGCCCCATTGGAAATAGTGATGCGGCCGTTGTAGGTAAAGGGTGGTCTG
The DNA here is from genome assembly GCA_050950345.1 of Pelotomaculum sp. GTDB lineage: Bacteria > Bacillota > Desulfotomaculia > Desulfotomaculales > Pelotomaculaceae > Pelotomaculum_C. The sequence continues at coordinate 212,336 of JBMNHK010000003.1, read as the reverse complement.
ACCATGGATTGTTCGATCCAATCTCGCCTTCCGGGGGGACTTCCTTTCTTTTTAAAGAATACTTTTAGGGGATCAATAAGTGCATTGGGAAAACTTTTTTTAACCTCCAGTATGGGAGCAGGTATAACATGTTTGTTATAACGGGTTCGGAGGAGTTTTGCTCTTCTGATATCTTTTTCACTGGCGACTTCTGTAATATTAATTACCTTGGAGGGTTTTGGTAATTTAAGTCGGGAAGCAATTTGTTCAACCATCTTCGTCGATGTTCCCAACAACAGTATTCGCTCTATTTTTAACTCATCAATAGCTCTTTTCATTATATCAGCCTGTTTGTCATCCAGGAATATGGCAGCTTTAATAGCAGCTATCCGCGTAGGTTGCTGTTTTGCAGAGGAGCCGGCTATGATAGTGTGCTTCTGGATTAGAAGGCCGTCGTCAATTATAGCTTGCGCATCAATCTGATGGGCAAATTTTATGGCACGGTGGCTTTTACCTGTACCGCTTGGTCCGACAAGGGCATATACTTCCATAATTGTTCACCTGCTTTATAAACGATACCATTTGATGAATAGAATATTCATCAAAAATATAATAGTCAAGTTAAATAAATAGTCACTGTGAAAAATGTTTAATAAGAGTATTTTATCAAGCAGAATAGGTGACCTAGGCTGTGAGAACTAGAAGCATCATCACATCCCAGATAGGGGTAAAGAGAATGAATTTAGGATATTAAGGATGGGCAAGTAATGCGGCAACAACGATTAAGAAGAGCGCTAGAGCAGTTTCTTTTTGCGGAAATAGATGTAAACTATAATAGCTATAGGAAACAAAAAAGCCATAAAAAGAGCCCAAGCTATGGATTCGGATAATGGACGCTCACGCTTTCTAGTATCCCAAAAGACTAATATGGCTGAGCCTCCGAAAAGCGCCAGCAATAAATAATTTGCAATAAGTGCCAAAGCATTTGGTTCGACTGTCAATAAAAACCCCCCTGGCCAGCAGTATCATGAGTATTCGATGGTTGAGGTAAGAGCCTTGGTCAAAAATACTAGGTTTATACGCCAGTATAGCCTTTTCTCCTTGACTTTTCAAGCTGACTATGGGAAAATATATTTTGTCAATCCGATGGGATGATTCGGGGCATAGCTCAGTTTGGCAGAGCGCACGGTTCGGGACCGTGAGGTCGCACGTTCAAGTCGTGTTGCCCCGACCAATTATTTTATTCAGAAACCTGCAGTACTATAAGGCGTTGCGGTTCTTATTATCAACACTGCTGGCTGCCGTTTATATGTATTATGAGGAGATGTTGGTGTTGAATAATTTTGAAGCTGGCGAGATCGTATATCATCAAACAAAATATGGCAGAGTAAAGGCTACGGTAGTAAGAGTTATCAATGAGAATTTCGTAATAATCAATAAGGGTTATGGTGAACAAAGGGTTAGAGCAGAACAATTAATAAAAGAACAAGAGCAGTTAACCCCAAAAGAAAAAGAAATTATGGAAAAATTGCAAAAAGAGTTTGGTGTTTAAATAGAAAATAAAGAAGAATTAATTAATACTATACTAAACCGCTATGTCTCAGTTGGTAGAGGACTGCGGTTTTTTGCATTTGTAGCCAGTTATCAGGAAGTGACCATACGGCAGGATGTAACAAATACAGCTCTATAACATATTATGATGTGTAAGGTTGATCAGGAAGAGGAGGTGTGTTATAGTGGCTGAATTTACGGAGATGCAGACAAATTGGGGTAATCCTGCGTTTATTTTCTTTCTTATTTTCATATTGCTAGTATTTGGTGTTGGATTTTTGTGCTTTATCTAGAACAGAGGAGAGCCGTAAGGGAAAATATGGAGGTGCAGCCTGACCAGGTTGATTTAAACCTGGTCAGGCTGCCTTCATCTATTTATGTAAACTACCTGATATCAAAAGCCGCCAGCATTAGCCGGCGGCTTTATAAAACTAATTGTTTTTACCAGATATTTAGATGCCGCTGCCAAATGCCCAGAATCCAACCCCAAATACTAAAAGAATGAAGATTAAAAAGAAAATAAAAGCTGCGTTACCAACACCGGTTTGCTCAATTTTAACATCCGACATGTTTATACCTCCTTATGCTTTTATACATAATATGCAAGCTGATATTTAATGCCACCGGTAGATGGCGAGTTTAATTAAAATTAATTGGCCAGTCGTGATTAAGCTGAATCCGACTATGGTAGATGTTTCCCGCAGTATAATATTTATGATATAATATGGTATTGTTAGAGTTATGAATATGGGTTAGGAGGGATTCTTAGATGAAACTTCTTATTATGGGACCTCCGGGAGCGGGAAAAGGTACTCAGGCAGAAGTGCTGGCAAAGGAGCTTAACATAGCCAATATTTCTACAGGCGATATGTTCCGGGCTGCTATAAAAGATGGCACCGAAATGGGGAAAAAGGCTAAAGAATACATGGATAAAGGCGAGCTCGTGCCTGACGCTGTGGTAATAGGTATTGTTAAAGACCGTCTTTTACAGCCCGATTGTGCAAAAGGTTTTTTATTAGACGGTTTTCCCCGTACAGTGTATCAGGCGGAAGCGCTGGAAGAAATGCTAAATGCAATGGGCCAGACTCTGCATGGTGTTATAAATCTTGAAGTACCTCGTGAAAAAATTGTAGATCGTTTAACCGGCAGAAGGATCTGCCGTGAATGTGGCGCTAGTTTCCACCTGCATTACAACCGGCCAACCAGGGAAGGTGTGTGCGATACGTGCGGTGGCGAACTATACCAACGTAGTGACGATGTTGAGGATGTTGTTAATAATCGCCTGGATGTATACGAAACCAATACCCAACCGCTTATTGAATTCTATGCTGAGAGAAATCTGCTTAAGAATGTCAATGGGGACCAGGATATTAATAAGGTATTAAAAGATATATTAACAATGCTTGGCAAGTAACCGGCTTTATTCCAAATCTATATATTAATTTGAAAATGAAAAGTCCCCCTGCTGCAGAATATCTTGAAATCAAGGGGGATTTTTATTATACATGTTGACGGATTTAATTTAGTTAAAATAAGATGATATTAATTATAGATTGAGTATTTGATAAAGAAGGTGTTAACTGTAAGAAAAAGAGACCTGATTATCATTGGTGGAGGTCCGGCGGGGCTTTCTGCCGGTATATATGCGTCAAGATTTGCGTTGAATACGCTGTTAATTGAGCGCAGAGCACCAGGTGGTCTGGTGACTAGTACACAGAATATTGAGAATTATCCCGGCTTCCTAAATGTCAGCGGTGCTGAATTAATGATGCAGATGGAACAGCAGGCACGTGGTTTTGGTCTTGAAATAATTACCGTTAATGTAGATAAGATTGAGCCTTCGGAAAAGGAGGTCATTATATATACGAGTAAAGGAGCAATTGCCGCTGATACATTAATAGTAGCCACTGGAACTCAGCCGCAACTGCTTAATGTAAAAGGCGAGGCTGAATTTACCGGACGGGGGGTTTCTTATTGTGCTACCTGTGATGGAGCTTTTTTTAAAGACAAACGGGTTATTGTAACCGGTGGGGGAGATGCTGCCATTGAGGAGGCCATATTCTTAACAAAATTTGCAAAAAAGGTCTACATTGTTCACAGGCGCGGTGAATTGAAAGCGACGGAGATCATCCAGCAGCGTGCCTTTAACAACCCGAAAATAGAGTTTGTTTGGCATAGTGTTATTGATGAAATCAGCGGTACGGATGCAGTGGATAAAACCTTGCTCAGAGATGTTCGTAATAACGCCCAGATGCTCCTGCCGACAGATGGTGTTTTTGTCTATATTGGGAACAGTCCCAATTCAGATTTGGTTAAGGATATAGTCAGGCTGGATGAGCAAGGTTACATAGTAACTGATGACAATATGCTTACATCACAACCGGGTATTTATGCAGCAGGTGATGTGCGGCATAAAATATTAAGGCAGGTTGTGACTGCTGTTGCTGACGGTGCCGTTGCAGCCGCATCAGTAAAAAAATATTTGGAAGACAAAAAAGGATATCTGTGATCTGTTAATAACAAAGCAATTAGCTGTAATTTTAGCAATGAGGAGTGAAAACATGAAAATTATTTATTTAGGACACGCCGGCTTTGTTGTGCAAGGGAGCCTAACGATAATAATAGATCCCTTTTTAACCGGCAACCCGGTTGCAACAATAAGGCCCGATGAACTCAGGGCTGATTTAGTGCTGGTGACACATGGCCACCAGGATCATATGGGTGATGCTGCGGAGATTGCCAGATACACAGGCAGTACTGTTGTTTCCGTGGTCGAGTTAGCAAATTACCTTGCCCGCCAAGGCGTAAAAACTCACGGCATGAATATCGGCGGGAGCCATGACTTTCATGGCGTAAAAATAAAGTTGCTTCCTGCATGGCACAGTTCAGGCATTGGGGATGGGCCTGCTGAATATCTAGGTACACCCTGTGGCTTTTTGATTCAAGTGGATGGTAAGACCATCTATCATAGTGGCGATACTGGTTTATTTGGAGATATGGAGCTGATTGGCAGGCTGCATCCGATAGATTTGGCCTTATTGCCTATCGGAGATAATTTCACAATGGGCCCGGAGGATGCTTTCGAAGCTGTAAAGATGCTTAAGCCTAAGATGGTTATTCCCATGCATTATAGCACATGGCCGCTTATAAGACAGGAGCCGCTAACTTTTAAAAACGAGGTTGAGTCAGCTACATCAAGTAAGGTTGTGGTCATAAAGCCCGGAGAAAGTTACGAGTTATAGATGGATTTGTAGCAATAGAAATAAAAAGCATGTCTGGTTAACCAGAACATGCTTTTTATTTCGCATCCTTTAATGACTATTCTTCGTCCCAGACCTTGACTTCTTTCATTTTATCGCCTTGTTTGATTTTGTCAACAAATTCCATGCCCTCTATTACCTGTCCGAAAACTGTATGTACTCCGTCAAGGTGGGGAAATGAATCATAGCAAATAAAAAATTGGCTTCCACCCGTATCTTTGCCTGCATGCGCCATCGATAGCGCCCCTCTAACATGTTTGTGGGGATTGCCGGCTGTTTCACATTTAATTGTATAACCTGGTCCACCGGTGCCATTACCCTTGGGACAGCCTCCCTGGGCCACAAAACCAGGTATTACGCGGTGAAAAGTCAAGCCATTATAAAAACCAGAATTAGCAAGTTTTTCAAAATTGGCCACCGTTCCTGGTGCTTCCTTATCAAAAAATTCTATAATGATCTTGGCATTATCCCGCTCTAATTCAATACTGCCTTTTTTCAATAGAACTCCTCCTTTAAACCTCAGCATGACTATTATTTTACCATATCAAAGGAATATATGCAAAAATGCTTTATTCTATATAAACAGTGGAACTGCAGTTCAATAGCGTCGTAAAAATACTTGTTTTTACAATGTCTACATTCTATATAATTAAGAAATACATTAAATTATATCAATATCACTCTTGATTAGTAGCAGTGAAGGTGGTAAGATAATAAGCGGTCGCGTTGCGAGACGCGAAACCTGTCGAAAAATACCAGTTGACGAAAAGCTGGTAAGGATGATAAGATAAAAGATGTCGCTATGAAGAGCGACGTGGTCTTTGAAAACTAAACAGTGGATGGATGTAAACACATGACTCTCGTCAAAGTAAACTAAAACGAGCAGTACATTCCAAAGCGGCTCGGGATAAACATATCACGAGACGCGACAACGAGTGAGAAGCGCAAGAAGCGCAGGCTCACAAACATACGAGCGAGATTAAACTTTTCAAATATTTAACGGAGAGTTTGATCCTGGCTCAGGACGAACGCTGGCGGCGTGCTTAACACATGCAAGTCGAACGGTTCAGTCGTCGGTCATCAGACGTCAGACGTCAGGCAAGAAGGAATTCGCGCAGAATTCCGATTTAAACCTGACGACTGCTGCCTGACGACCGACGACCGAATAGTGGCGGACGGGTGAGTAACGCGTGGATAACCTGCCTATATGACTGGGATAACGCCGGGAAACTGGCGCTAATACCGGATACGCTTGTAGTGACACATGTTGCGACAAGGAAAGGAGCAATCCGCATATAGATGGGTCCGCGTCCCATTAGCTAGTTGGAGGTGTAAAGGACCCCCAAGGCGACGATGGGTAGCCGGCCTGAGAGGGTGGACGGCCACACTGGAACTGAGACACGGTCCAGACTCCTACGGGAGGCAGCAGTGGGGAATATTCCGCAATGGGCGCAAGCCTGACGGAGCAACGCCGCGTGAATGAGGAAGGCCTTCGGGTTGTAAAATTCTGTCTTCAGGGAAGAAAGAAATGACGGTACCTGAGGAGGAAGCCCCGGCTAACTACGTGCCAGCAGCCGCGGTAAAACGTAGGGGGCGAGCGTTGTCCGGAATTACTGGGCGTAAAGGGCGCGTAGGCGGTGAGGTAAGTCTCAAGGTGAAAACTATCGGCTCAACCGGAAGCGTGCCTGAGAAACTGCCTGACTTGAGTGCAGGAGAGGGGAGTGGAATTCCCAGTGTAGCGGTGAAATGCGTAGATATTGGGAGGAACACCAGTGGCGAAGGCGGCTCTCTGGCCTGTAACTGACGCTGAGGCGCGAAAGCGTGGGTAGCGAACGGGATTAGATACCCCGGTAGTCCACGCCGTAAACGATGGGTGCTAGGTGTAGGAGGTATCGACCCCTTCTGTGCCGTAGTAAACACAATAAGCACCCCGCCTGGGGAGTACGGCCGCAAGGTTGAAACTCAAAGGAATTGACGGGGGCCCGCACAAGCGGTGGAGCATGTGGTTTAATTCGACGCAACGCGAAGAACCTTACCAGGGCTTGACATCCCCTGACAGCGCATGAAAGTGCGTTTTCTAACTTTCGGGTTAGACAGGGAGACAGGTGGTGCATGGTTGTCGTCAGCTCGTGTCGTGAGATGTTGGGTTAAGTCCCGCAACGAGCGCAACCCCTACGTTTAGTTGCTAACAGGTGAAGCTGAGAACTCTAAAGGAACTGCCGTTGACAAAACGGAGGAAGGTGGGGATGACGTCAAATCATCATGCCCCTTATGTCCTGGGCTACACACGTGCTACAATGGCCGGTACAAAGGGCAGCGAAGCTGTGAAGCGGAGCGAATCCCAAAAAGCCGGTCTCAGTTCGGATTGCAGGCTGCAATTCGCCTGCATGAAGTCGGAATCGCTAGTAATCGCAGGTCAGCATACTGCGGTGAATACGTTCCCGGGCCTTGTACACACCGCCCGTCACACCACGAAAGCTGACAACACCCGAAGCCGGTGAGCTAACCTGCAAAGGAGGCAGCCGTCGAAGGTGGGGTTGGTGATTGGGGTGAAGTCGTAACAAGGTAGCCGTATCGGAAGGTGCGGCTGGATCACCTCCTTTCTAAGGAGAATATATCAGACGTCAGACGACTGATAACTCCCAGGTCGATACATCCATCGACACACTGTTTAGTTTTGAGAGACCAATTTAGTAGTTAGTGGTGGGTAGTTAAGAATAAGCCCATCTAACGAGAGTAGGTATCTCAGCGAGGAAGTTGAAGTTAAGAGTTATAGTAGGTTTAAAGAGGCATTTGGCAAAAGCCAAATGCTAAAAAAAGCCCAAGGAACTGTTAACCAAGCTATCCAAATGTTCTTTGAAAACTGCACAGCATAGTAGAACAAGAGTAACTAGAGCATAGCGGCTCGTCAGAGGCGAGCATGGCAAGGAAGTTGCGAAGGGAGTGCGCGGAGCGTAGTAATGCGTGAGCACAGGTAAGCGACTGACGCAGCCAGGCGAAGTCTATGGCGTGACGCGAAACGAGTTCTAAATAGCGCGAATTAGGTCAAGCTAGAAAGGGCATACGGTGGATGCCTGGGCGCACAGGGCCGAAGAAGGACGTGGCAAGCTGCGAAAAGCTACGGGTAGCCGCAAGCAGGCCTTAATCCGTAGATATCCGAATGGGGCAACCCGGCGGGGGCAAACCCCCGTCACCGTTAACTGAATCCATAGGTTAACGGAGGGCACCCGGCGAACTGAAACATCTTAGTAGCCGGAGGAAGAGAAAGAAAGATCGAACCCCTTAGTAGCGGCGAGCGAAGCGGGGCGAGCCTAAACCAGAGGTGCATGCACCTCTGGGGTTGCGGGACTCTCACAAACTGCGTTGATAGATTTAGCCGAAGCGGCCTGGAAAGGCCCGGCATAGGAGGTAAAACCCCTGTAGGCGAAAAGTCGAAGGCGTAGGAGAGTATCCCAAGTACCACGGGACACGTGAAACCCTGTGGGAATCCGGGAGGACCACCTCCCAAGGCTAAATACCCAGTGCGACCGATAGTGAACAAGTACCGTGAGGGAAAGGTGAAAAGCACCCCGGGAGGGGAGTGAAATAGTACCTGAAACCGTATGCTTACAAACAGTCAGAGCACGATTAAGGTGTGATGGCGTACTTTTTGTAGAACGGACCGGCGAGTTACTTCTAGCGGGCAAGGTTAAGTGTGTTAGACACGGAGCCGCAGCGAAAGCGAGTCTTAAAAGGGCGAAATAAGTCCGTTGGAGTAGACCCGAAACCGGGTGATCTACCCATGTCCAGAGTGAAGCTTTAGTAAAATAAAGTGGAGGCTCGAACCGACCGTCGTTGAAAAGGCGGCGGATGAGGTGTGGGTAGGGGTGAAATGCCAATCGAACCCGGAAATAGCTGGTTCTCCCCGAAATAGCTTTAGGGCTAGCCTTAGGGAAGAATACCGGAGGTAGAGCACTGACTGGGCTAGGGGTCTTCAACGATTACCGAACCCAATCAAACTCCGAATGCCGGATATTTGAGTCTCTAGGAGTCAGACTGCGGGTGCTAAGATTCGTAGTCAAGAGGGAAACAGCCCAGACCGTCGGCTAAGGTCCCCAAGACAGGCTAAGTGGAAAAGGATGTGGAGTTGCCCGGACAACCAGGATGTTGGCTCAGAAGCAGCCATCATTTAAAGAGTGCGTAATAGCTCACTGGTCAAGTGGCTCTGCGCCGAAAATGTAACGGGGCTAAGCCTGTCACCGAAGCTGCGGCATCTGGTGGAATCACTAGTGTGTTTAAACCCTTCAAGAAGAGGAAACATTTTTGTCGCAAATATCCTTAAAATTTTTTAAAAGAGATTTGCGACTAAATGACCCGCAGGGGATAAGCGCAGTAGCGATTCCACCGGATGGGTAGGGGAGCGTTCCGTACACGTAGAAGCAGTACCGTAAGGAGTTGTGGAGAGTGCGGAAGTGAGAATGCCGGTATGAGTAAACGCAAAGGCAGGTGAGAATCCTGCCCGCCGAAAACCTAAGGATTTCTGGGGAAGGGTCGTCCGCCCAGAGTAAGCCGGGACCTAAGCTGAGGCCGAAAGGCGTAGGCGATGGAAAATCGGTTGAGAATCCGATGCCACTTACCGCCGTTTGAAGGATGGGGTGACACAGGAGGGTAAGCTGAGCGCACGAATGGAAATGTGCGTCTAAGGTAGTAGGGTAAGAGATAGGAAAAACCGTCTCTTAATAAGCCCGAGAACTGAAGGGGAGCGAAATAAAGTAGCGAAGCAGCCGAGCCCAAACTGTCAAGAAAAACCTCTAACGAGGCGAGTAAGTGCCCGTACCGTAAACCGACACAGGTAGGTGGGGTGAGAATCCTAAGGCGCGCGAGAGAACCCTCGTTAAGGAACTCGGCAAAATAACCCCGTAACTTAGGGAGAAGGGGTACCCCGTTAGCGTGAAGTTTTATACAGATGGAGCGCGAGGGGGTCGCAGAGAAAAGGCCCAAGCGACTGTTTAGCAAAAACACAGGTCCCTGCAAAATCGAAAGATGAAGTATAGGGGCTGACGCCTGCCCGGTGCTGGAAGGTTAAGGGGAGAGGTCAGGGTTGACCCGAAGCTTTGAACCGAAGCCCCAGTAAACGGCGGCCGTAACTATAACGGTCCTAAGGTAGCGAAATTCCTTGTCGGGTAAGTTCCGACCCGCACGAAAGGCGTAACGATTTGGGCACTGTCTCAACGAGGGGCTCGGTGAAATTGAAATGCCGGTGAAGATGCCGGCTACCTGCGACAGGACAGAAAGACCCCATGGAGCTTTACTGCAACTTGACATTGGGTTTTGGTATTGATTGTACAGGATAGGTGGGAGGCTAGGAGACCGGGACGCTAGTTTCGGAGGAGCCGCCGTTGGGATACCACCCTATGAGTATTGAAATTCTAACACAGTGCCGTATAGCCGGTACGTGGACAGTATCAGGCGGGCAGTTTGACTGGGGCGGTCGCCTCCCAAAGAGTAACGGAGGCGCCCAAAGGTTCCCTCAGCGCGGTTGGAAATCGCGCGCACAGAGTGTAAAGGCAGAAGGGAGCTTGACAGCGAGACGGACAGGTCGAGCTGGGACGAAAGTCGGGCTTAGTGATCCGGCGGTATCGAGTGGAAGAGCCGTCGCTCAACGGATAAAAGCTACCCTGGGGATAACAGGCTTATCTCCCCCAAGAGTCCACATCGACGGGGAGGTTTGGCACCTCGATGTCGGCTCATCGCATCCTGGGGCTGTAGTAGGTCCCAAGGGTTGGGCTGTTCGCCCATTAAAGCGGTACGTGAGCTGGGTTCAGAACGTCGTGAGACAGTTCGGTCCCTATCCGTCGCAGGCGCAGGAAACTTGAGAGGAGCTGTCCCTAGTACGAGAGGACCGGGATGGACAGACCACTGGTGTACCAGTTATCGTGCCAACGGTAGCGCTGGGTAATTATGTCTGGCCGGGATAAGCGCTGAAAGCATCTAAGCGCGAAGCCCCCCTTAAGATGAGGTTTCCCATAGAGCAATCTAGTAAGACCCCTGGAAGACTACCAGGTAGATAGGCCGGGTGTGTAAGCTGGGCAACCAGTTGAGCTGACCGGTACTAATAGGTCGAGGGCTTGACCTAATCGGACGTCGGACGTTAGACGTCGTAAAAGAGCTAAAACTTGTTCGAATATGCTGTACAGTTTTGAGGGAGCAGATTTAAGGGAGAAGCAGTTTGGTTAAAGGTAAGCCAATGCTTACCGGTAGAAGCTGTAGAATCTGAAATAAGTTAAAAAGGAAAAAAGTTTCTGGTGACAATATCGGAGGGGGTACACCCGTTCCCATCCCGAACACGGCAGTTAAGCCCTCCAGAGCCGATGGTACTTGGGGCGCAGGCCCCTGGGAGAGTAGGTCGTCGCCAGAACAATTTTATAGCCTCATGGTCAAACCATGAGGTTTGTTTATTTCCACGTCTGACCGAATCGCTTTCTGGGTTGATGGTACTTGGAGCATTGCACCCTGGGAGAGCATGGTCGTAAGTCGCTTTAATTTTAAGCCCTGTGGTTTAACAACCGTGGGGTTAATTACTTTCTGACGTCCGACGACTGACGACCGAATTGCCTTCTGGGTTGATGATACTTGAGTATTACCACCTGGGAGAGCTGGTTGTAAGTCGAATGGTTTGACAACTAATGGTTTCCTGACCTCCGACGACTGACGTCAGAATTGCCTCACAGTTAATGCACTAAGGCTTACATAATTTATAATCCTGCTAATTTATGTGCCATACAAATAAATCTACAGCAAGTTGACATCGTCTTTTATAGTAAAAAAGGAATACTGGTGCACTCAGTAAGAGGTGGGTTTATTCAGAACATTATGGTACAATTTCCTTAAGGCGGGTGATTAGTTGCTATGTCGATGAATATTATCGCTATTTCTACTATTTTAAAGGAACTGGCTTTTCAAAGCAGCAACCTGACGTCATCTGTGGCAAAGGCAGAAAGCGCCAAGCCAGCTGCCATTGCAGTAACAACTAAAACAGTGGCCGAAGCTGCAGCACCTATCTCAAACCCGGAGCAATCTCACCAGGCGGATAAAAGTCAAAAAATCGAACAGCCTATCTTCGCACCTACCTTTGTACCGATCCCGCTTCGTTCGGAGCTTTATACGAACGCAATGTTTTTTGCCAGGATCGGTGATGATGCAAAAGAGTCGGCAGGCAAGAAAGAAATTGATGGCGAAATATTTATGTGTATTTTCACTGAGAATCTTGGTCAATTATGGATTGGGCTCGCCAAGCGGAAAGATTCCCTGTTTGTCAGGTGTTTTACAGCCCATGAATCGCTGAATAAAATTCTACGGGAAAACTTTTACTTTTTGCGAGAAGCCCTGATTAACATCGGCTTTAAAGAAGCATTTCTAACATGCCAGGCAAGGACTGACTTGGGAACAATTATAGAAGAACAACTTCCAAAATTGGAACAGCACCTTCTTGACCGAAAAATATGAGGTGATGAAAATAAAAAAATTGAGAAGAGAATATGCCGCTGCGCTTCGATATAGGCCAGGTCAAGATAACGCTCCTGTAGTAATTGCCGCTGCCCAGGGACCATTAGCAAGAAGAATCAAAGAAATAGCACAGAAAGAAAAAATCCCCGTATACCGGGAGGAAAGCCTGGCCAAAGCTTTATATGAACTGGGTATAGGTGTTGAAATACCACCCCAGCTTTATGAAGCCGTTGCGAAGATTCTGGTATTCGTAGCTGAACTAGATAAAAAAAATGGTAAGACCCGCAATTAATATCTTCAACGCCTCTGTTAGCACAACAACAAACTCCGTTTCGTTAACTCTTCTTTATAGCAATACGTTGCTGTTTGTTCATATCCATCTTCTTCTCAGATTGTCACAGTATTAAGTCAATCAACAAGCCGGATATATCGTCAATTTTTTTAATAATATTGAACGTATCTTTTTGCCGGTGAAGAAAGTCAATTGTTAACTCTTCGATTTTTTTATTTACAACTTCAACCCGGATTAGTAATTGTTTAGAATACATACTTTGGCTGTATGATATTTTGTAGTAGCGTTTAAGAATAAAGGAAAGAAACTCCTTAATTTCTTTCTTATACTCAGTAATTCTTTGCGAATTTGGTTGATCTTTTAGTTCCTCACCAATTCTATTTATCTTTTTTAACTTTTCCATTAACAACTTTTTATCCTGTTCCTTTTTAGCCATATTCAGGCTGTCGGAAAAATCATGACTGATGGGATTAACCTTTATACGAGAAGTATTTTGCATTTGCTGCGGTCTGTCAACGGAGCTTATCTTCATTTTTTTCTTCCACCGTTCCTTTTTTGTAGAATATTATTCTTATTAAGAAATTCCTGCTTCTTTGGCTTATGGCTATATTTGCCCATCCCCGCTAGAGGAATCCACAGGCGTAAATATCCGGTTCCCCGGTTTAAACAATTTCCATGCTGATTGATATGTTATTCCATTCTTTGCCCATTCACTTAGTTTTATAGGTATATTATGCCATAAAAGTATATACTGTTCTATAAATCAATTAACGATTATTATCCCGCTTTTTAGACACTTGTGACTTCACTGATGAGTTACGACTGACGCCCCCATATCGCCGCAAATTCAGTTTAGTGCTTTCAGCCAGGATAGTGGTCTAGGGGCGGGAACCGGGAAGGATAAAAGTATATGGCAGGGCTTGAGGCGTTTATGGAAATAACATGTTTGCAAGGGATTTAATGATATGATAAGATGATAAGAGTTTTTGTAGCTGTTATTTAACTATTGGGTAATTTAGCGTAGAGCGCTTCAAGATTTTTGTATATGCTTTAAAAGGGGAGATTACTATGGCCGGCCATTCTAAATGGGCAAATATAAAACGAAAAAAATCCAAAATAGACGCGCAGCGGGGTAAACTGTTTACCCGCTTGTCCAGAGAGATCATCGTTGCCGCCCGCAATGGCGGTCCGGATCCGGATGGTAATATGCGGCTTAAAACTGCGATTCAAAAGGCAAAAGAAGCTAATATTCCTAGCGAAAATATCAACCGGGCAATTCAGAAAGGCGCTGGGGAAGTTGAAGGTGTGTCTTACGAAGAATTCGTATATGAAGGATATGGGCCCGGAGGTGTCGCTGTGTTGCTGGAAATTATGACAGATAACCGTAACCGTACAGCTGGTGAAATACGGCATATATTTTCCAGAAATGGCGGCAGTCTTGGTGAGACCGGTTGTGTAGCCTGGATGTTTGAGCAAAAGGGTTTGCTCATAGTTGAGAAGGCTGACAACAGCATTAATGAAGATGATTTAATGCTCATTGCCCTTGAAGCCGGGGTGGAAGATTTCAAGGTTGAGGATGACTCTTATGAAATAACAACAGCACCTGCTGATTTCCACAAAGTCAAAGAAGAGTTGGAAAATAAAGGCGTTGATTTAGCTATGGCAGAAATCACCATGGTGCCGCAGACAACAATTAGCCTTTCCGGAAGTGACGCAGACATGATGGTGCGATTATTAGAAACCCTTGAAGAGCATGATGATGTGCAAAACGTATATGCAAATTTTGAATTAGATGAACAATAAGCTCAACAAATTATATATAGTCGATGCCCCTGGAGCAATACATTAGCTCAGGGGCATTGCTTTTTAGCAGGTAGTTATTAAATGTTTAATTATGGCAATAATATTCCTATAATAAATATTAAGGAATGGATGGCCATGACACTTAAGTGTAAAAGAAAAGTATTTTTATTATTCACGCTTGTTATTATAACTTTATTATTAACAGTTTCAGGAGCATATTTTGTCAGCCGTTTGTCCAATCCTCCCGAAGCAAGGTATTTTGCAGTATTCCAAAGCAATAAAAACCTGTTTAAACCCAGAGTTACTGCAGACACAGTAGTAAACTGGGAAAAGATTTATGCCTGTAAGGATATTGAGGTACTTCGCAATGAACTTGCTTCTAAAGATATGATCGGTCTAAACAGTGATGAACTGGCTGCACAATACCCGCCAGACGCATGGAAAATAACCTTTCACGGTTCAAATTTATTGACTATGAGCGAACAATCGGAAGAGCTATGCAGTATACATAAAGACTACAGGCACTTGGGTATTTTTCAGGACCGTTTGGCGGTTTATGAAGGTCCATTGGGATATAATGAAAAGATTGTCAGGGTCGAATCGATTAATATATTAAATCTGCCTGAGGAAATGCAGATTAAATTGCGACAGGCCATGGAATATGAAAAACAAGCCGCTCCGATTGCAGAGAAACTGCGGCACGAATTTGAGTTTAAAACAGAGGATGCCCTGGATGCCGCTCTGGAGAATATTGATGAACATAGTTTGCCTTAAAAGTTAGGCCTGATGTTGAGGAAGTCAGGCCTTTCCTATTTCGTCTGCTCTTCAATGAGCAAAAAGCATGAACCAAACTATTGACACGAACACCAGTTCAGCAATATTATGATAGAATTAGGATAAAGGCTAATAGCATTTAACTTAATTCTATCAAAGGAACATTTGTCTTATGAGAATACTTGGCATTGATCCCGGTACGGCAATAACCGGTTATGGAGTAGTGGATTACCAGGACAACCGCTTTTCAGTTGTGGATTACAGCTGTTTGCGCACGCAAGCGGGGCTGCCCCTTGCGGAAAGGCTGCAAATACTTTATCATGGCATTTTAAATACTATTGAGCAGTATAACCCCACACATGTAGCAGTGGAAGAACTTTTTTTCAGCAATAATGCCCGTACCGCGTTGGCTGTTGGACATGCCAGGGGTGTTATCATTCTGTCGGCGGCAGAAAAAGGATTACCTGTCTTTGAGTATACACCACTGCAAGTAAAGCAAGCCGTAGCCGGCTATGGACGGGCAGAGAAAAAACAGGTTCAATACATGGTAAAGTCTATACTATGCCTGCCTGCTGTGCCGACCCCTGATGATATTGCTGATGCTTTAGCGGTTACCATATGCCATGCTCACTTATATGCTTGGGAAAGGAAGTTTAAATGATAGCTTTTCTTAAGGGGAAACTTGCCAAAATCGAGAATGGTGCAGTAATAATTGATGTGGCAGGTGTTGGCTACAGGGTGCAAGTGCCCATGTCTCTGATCCACAGTTTGCCGGAAATAAACGCACAAATAACCATCTATACCCACATGGTGGTCCGTGAAGATGATATCAGTTTATATGGTTTTAAGACCAGTGAGGAACTGGAGTTTTTTTTGAAGTTGCTCAATGTATCCGGCGTAGGGCCCAAAGTAGCGCTGGCTATTCTTACAGTGTTCGACCCTGATGAACTTGGCCGCATCATTGTCAGTGAGGACGTGGCTGCTTTGACAAGGGCGCCGGGTATTGGTAAAAAGATTGCCGGCAGGATTATACTTGAATTAAAAGATAAAATAAAAGCGACTGAGCTTAAGGATACGCCTGCCGGCAGCAAGACCGGATTAATTAACGATGCAGTAGCAGCGCTGGAGGCATTGGGCTACAATACAATGGAAGCCCACAATAGTGTAAAGGCTGCCTTAGCTGAATTTGATGGGGAACCTTCTGTTGCTGAATTAATTAAAGCAGCTCTGCGCTTGCTGGTTAAACCATAAGATTTTAAGGAGTGTCCTCATGGAAGACAGACTCATCTCTGCTGTATCCAAGCCGGAAGATTTTGAAACAGAGAACTACTTGCGACCAAGCAGGCTGGAAGACTATATCGGTCAGGAAAAGGTTAAAGAGACGATTTCCATCTTTATCGAAGCAGCCCTTGGACGTGGTGAGGCGTTGGATCATGTGCTTTTATTCGGTCCGCCCGGCCTCGGCAAAACAACCCTGGCCAATATCATTGCCAATGAAATGGGTGTAAATATTCGTGTTACCTCAGGTCCGGCCATTGAAAGAGCAGGCGATCTCGCTGCTATTTTAACCAATCTCGCTGCTGGAGACATCCTGTTTATTGATGAAGTCCATCGTTTAAGCCGTGTTGTTGAGGAAGTTCTTTACCCGGCTATGGAAGACTTCGCAATTGATATTGTGATTGGTAAAGGTCCCGGTGCCAGATCATTAAGGTTGGATCTGCCCAGGTTTACTCTGGTGGGGGCTACAACCAGGGCCGGACTATTAACATCACCCTTGCGGGATCGTTTTGGTGTTTTAAGCAGGCTTGAATTTTATCACCCTGAAGAATTGAGCGCCATAGTTAAAAGGTCGGCAAAAATCCTGGGAGTTGAAATAACCGAAGATGGCGCTTTGGAGATTGCGGGACGCTCCCGGGGTACGCCGCGGATTGCTAACCGTTTACTGAAGAGGGTACGGGATTATGCCCAGGTGCGCGCTGAAGGAATTATCAATTTAGAGGTGGCGATAGCTGCTCTGAATTTTTTAGAAGTGGATCAATTGGGCCTCGACCATTCAGACCGGCTCCTGCTAAAAACCATCATTGAAAAATTCCGCGGCGGTCCGGTGGGCCTGGACACTTTGGCTGCCGCTACCAGTGAGGAAGCTGATACTATTGAAGATGTATATGAGCCTTACTTGATCCAGTTGGGTATGCTGAGCCGCACCCCCAGAGGAAGGATTGTTACTGCCAGGGCTTATCAGCACCTTGGGCTTAAAGATCAGCGAGAAGGTGGGCTTTTTTGATGAAGTTGCTGTTGCATTCTTGTTGCGGTCCTTGCTCAATATATCCCATTGAATATTTAAAAGAAAAAAAGATAGATATACATGGCTATTTTTATAATCCCAATATTCATCCCTATACGGAATATGTCAAACGCAGGGACACGCTGCTGGAGTATTACAGGGAACTAAATATGCCCTATATCTGTAATGATGAATACAGGTTGGAAGAGTTCCTCCGCAGAGTGGTTAACCGGGAAACTCAGCGATGTAGTGAGTGTTATGCCATGCGCCTTGAGGAGACAGCTAAAGCTGCTAAAAAAGGAGGCTTTGACTGTTACAGTACAACTTTGCTGGTCAGTCCTTATCAACAACATGAACTGATCAAAGATACCGGCCTCTTGATGGGCGAAAAGTATGGCGTTCAGTTTTATTACGCTGATTTTCGGCCCGGTTACAGGCAAGCAACTGCTTTATCCAGGGAAAAGGGTATGTATCGCCAGAAGTATTGTGGTTGTGTCTACAGTGAAAAGGAGCGTTACCTCCGTCGCCCCAAAAAGAAGGGAGAACAGACCTGACATGATGGAGAATATTGGCAGATTAATGGTGCTGGCCGGTATCATTATCGTTATTTGCGGTGTGCTGCTCCTATTAGGCGGTAAATTTTTTGGTTTGGGCAAGCTGCCCGGGGACTTATTTATTCGGAAGGGCAACTTTACATTTTATTTTCCTATTGCCACCTGTATTCTCTTGAGTATATTGCTGACAATCATCTTCAGCCTGTTTCGCCGTTAAGCAAACTGCCAGGCTTTATTCCGGAAGGAGTTTGACAGTGTTTGTCGTATTATACCCCCCATATACATAATGCTGGGGGTATAATTAACGGTGCGGTTAAAAAATACTGGATATGTATTGTTGACTGTGATGGCATCGCTATTTATTGTTTTGGCCATTGCCTCGGCCTCAGAAGCGGCCGAACCCGGCCTGGTAAGGGTTCAGCTGACTGAACAGGCAGGTTCTTGCGGTTTCACTGTCAAGGGCAATTATAAGCTGGTTGATCAAGCAACTGGTGAAATAATTGCAAAACTTAAACCAGGTGAAAACTGGTTGGTTAATCTGCAGGACGGACGCATAGCAATAGCCAGGCAGGGCGGGCGGAGCAGCGTATATAAAGGTCCGGTGAGTGTGCAAGCATCGGGCTATCAAGTTTCAGTCCTTTCCGGCAATGGAAAGCTGGTGGACACAGCTGACGCAGAAGACCTTGCGGTAATTAACGGTGCTGGAGAAGTAGCGCTTTTATCTGAGTCCACAGCAAATATTGCGCTCAAAGGCTCACAAAGGATGGAGGCAGTGGAGGATAGTGCTGGACATAATCTATTGTCATTGATTACCGGTAATGGGACGACCCGATACCGCGGTAATTTCGAGTTCCAAGTTGCCGGTGATAAGCTTATGGTATTAAATATATTGCATATTGAGGATTATCTGTGCGGAGTAGTTCCTTGTGAGTGCATACCTTCCTGGCCGGAAGAAGCCCTAAAGGCGCAGGCTGTTGCTGCTCGCAACTATGCTTTGCAGACTATGGAGACCTCCCGGGGTAAGGGTAACAGTTTTGACCTCGTTGCCAGTCAATATAACCAGGTTTATGGCGGTTATGATGCTGAAACGGAGGCCACCAATAAAGCAGTAAAAGATACCGCCGGAATTGTAATGACGAGCGGTGGCAATCTCATTACGGCTTTTTTCCATTGCAGCAGCGGAGGGGTTACTGAGAATAGTGAAGATGTATGGTCAAGCCCGTTACCCTATATTAAAGGTAAGCCGGACACTTATGATAAAAATGAGCTGCATTATAACTGGCAGGTCACTTATACCAGTGAGGACCTTGTTTCTTTAATTAACAAGGCTGGCTATCCAATGCTGCAAGTCACCGACATTGCGATAAAAGAAATGACTTCATCCGGGGAAAGAGTCAAGAGTTTAATAATTACCGGCTTAAATACGGCCGAAAAACCGGAAAGAATTGAGATTAGCAACGCAGACTGGGTCAGGTCCGTTTTAGGCTTAAAAAGTTCTTTGTTTGTGCTCAATAAGTCCTTTGACAAGGATAAAAACCTGACCAGTGTTAAAATTACAGGTAAGGGGTATGGACACGGCGTGGGCATGTCGCAGTATGGGGCTTATGGGATGGCCTCTAAAGGTTATAATTACCAGGATATATTGAAATACTATTATACAGGAGTTACCTTGCAGGAGCATTACGGCAGATCAGCTCGTGAAAGGTAGAGAGTTGGCAGGATAGATTTGTTTACAAGTGTTTATTAGGAGTTGGATAATAACAGTTGGATCTATTGGATTTTTCTTATGACTTACCGGAAGAATTGATTGCCCAGGAGCCGCGTGAGCTGAGGGACAGTTCGAGGCTAATGGTAATACGGCAGGATAAGGATGTTTTTGAACATAGAGAATTTAAAGATATTCTGCATTACCTTAAGCCGGGTGACAACCTCATCGTTAATGACACAAAGGTTATCCCGGCACGTCTTCTAGGCACTAAAAAGAACACCGGCGCCCGGATGGAAGTATTGCTTTTAAAAAGGCTGGAGAGCGATTGCTGGGAGGCCTTAGTCAAGCCGGGTAAAAGAGCCCCTGCCGGAACGGAAATTGCCTTTGGTGACGGTAGCCTCACCGGACATATTATTGGAAATACTCCATATGGCGGTAAGATTGTAGAGTTTAAGTATAAGGGGCTTTTTGAGCATATACTGGATTCTATAGGAATAATGCCGGTTCCGCCTTATATTAAAAAGCCTTTATCTGATCGTCAACGTTACCAGACTGTATACGCCCGGGAGGCTGGGTCGGCGGCGGCCCCTACTGCCGGGCTTCATTTTTCAAAAGATCTGTTAACAAAAATCAAGGCCCTGGGGGTCAACATAACCCCTGTTTTATTGCATGTTGGTTTGGGCACTTTCCGTCCTGTTGAGGTGCGAGATATAGAATTGCACCGCATGCATCCCGAATATTTCGAGATTTCTCAGGCAGCGGCAGATGCCATCAACCGGACCAGACAGCAAGGCGGCAGGATAATCGCAGTCGGCACAACTACAACAAGGTGTCTGGAAAGTGCTGCGGAAGTTACAGGCAGGGTTAGGCCGGGTTCAGGCTGGACTGATATATTTATCTACCCCGGCTACCGTTTTAAAGTTATTGACGGTCTAGTGACCAATTTTCACCTGCCCAAGTCTACGCTGCTGATGATGGTCTCTGCACTGGCCGGACGGGAACGGATTCTGTCAGCATATAAGGAAGCTGTACGTCAAAAGTATCGTTTTTTTAGTTTTGGCGATGCCATGTTAATTCTCTAAACTGTACAATTGGCAGCATAAGAGTTAAAATGTAACATAGCATTCCTTTTAAGAGGTTATTTAATGACATTGGAATTTTCTATCTTAAAAGAGGATAAAACCTGCAGGGCACGCTTAGGGCTCCTGCAGACCACTCACGGCATAGTGGAAACTCCCATATTTATGCCGGTTGCTACCCAGGCGACGGTTAAGACCATGACCCCGGAAGAAGTACGACAGGTAGGCGGCAGACTTATACTCAGCAACACCTATCATCTGTACTTGCGGCCGGGCCACGAATTGATCCGTGAGGCTGGAGGCTTACATAAATTTATGAACTGGGACGGTCCGATCCTGACCGATAGCGGCGGTTTTCAGGTTTTTAGCCTGGGGCCACTTAGAAAGATTTCTGAGGAAGGAGTGCTTTTCAGGTCACATATTGACGGGTCAGAACATTTCTTTAGTCCGGAAAAAGCTGTTGAGGTACAGGAAGCGCTGGGTTCAGATATTGCCATGGTCTTTGATGAGTGTGCCCCGTACCCTTGTACTTATAAATATGCTGTTGAGGCACTGGAGCGGACTACACGGTGGGCTGAGCGTTGTGTGAAGGCGCACAGCCGGGAGGATCAGGCCTTATTCGGCATTGTGCAGGGAAGTGTTTTTGACGATCTGCGCAAGAGAAGCGCTCTGGAATTGGTAGAACTTGATTTGCCTGGTTATGCTATCGGTGGTTTAAGTGTTGGAGAACCCAAAGAATTGATGTACCAGATGCTGGACGTAACCACGGATTTGCTTCCTTCAGAAAAACCACGTTATCTAATGGGAGTTGGCTCGCCTGATTGCCTGGTTGAAGGAGTCGTCAGGGGAATCGATATGTTTGACTGTGTTTTGCCCACCAGGATAGCTCGCAATGGTACAGCGTTAACTCATCAAGGTAAAATTGTAGTGCGCAATGCCAAATATGCCCGTGATTATAACCCTATAGATCCGACCTGTAACTGCTATGCCTGTAGAAACTATTCCAGGGCTTATATCAGACACTTAATTAAAGCCGGGGAAGTACTGGGTATCCGCCTGACCACTATCCATAATTTGCACTTTATCCAAAGGCTGATGGCGGAAATAAGAGATGCGATCAGAGAGGGTGAGCTTTTGGCCTACCGGGATCATTTTATGAAAAATTATAATCAAATATAAAATCGCCTAAATTAATTAAAAAGGATTTTTTATCTTAAACACGAAATACTTAGAGAAAGGAGGGGTGATGTTGGGTAATAATTCCACTATGGTCTCCCTGCTGTATATTATTGGTCTGTTTGTCATCTTATATTTTTTAATGATCCGGCCTCAACAACAACGGCAGAAAAAACATCAACAAATGATTAAAAACCTTAAAGCCAACGATCGCATTGTAACTATCGGTGGAATATATGGTACCATTGTTAAAATAAAAGAAGACTCCTTGATTTTAAAAATAGCTGATAATACCGAGATAGAAATTTTGCAGACCGCTGTTTCAAGGATAGACAGCTGAGATTGAGGAGCAGTAGTACAGTAAGTATAAGGTAGTTTAAAGGGATGATGAGGGTAGACCTGTGTCTACTCTTTTTATCGGATAATATGCTCAATAATAGGGGGTTGTGCGGTTCATGATCACCCTTGAGGACATAAAAAAAGATCCTGTGGTCGATGCATTTATACGGAAAGGCAATAAGTACCTGAGCGTCCTGGGTTTTACCGAACATAGCTATCGTCATGTAAACCTTGTTTCCAGTATTGCTAAAAATATACTGGAAAGGTTGGGTTACCCCCCAAGACAAGTAGAACTGGCGGCTATCGCCGGTTATTTGCATGACCTGGGTAATGTGGTAAGCCGCAATGAACACGGCATCTCCGGGGCAGTAATAGCATATCCGATTTTGATGCAAATGGGTATGCACCCTGAAGAAATCGCCACGATTATATCTGCTATTGCCAACCATGAGGAACAGTATGGGCATGCAGTTAACAGCGTTGCTGCCGCCTTGATTGTAGCAGATAAATCCGATGTGCACCGTTCACGTGTGCGCAACACTGATTTTGCTACTTTTGATATCCATGACCGCGTAAATTACGCGGTAGAGCATTCTTTTCTTTGGGTGGATGACAATAAGCGCACCATTACCATGGAACTCACCATTGATATCAATATCTGTCCAGTGATGGAATATTTTGAAATTTTTTTAAGCAGGATGATCATGTGCCGCAGGGCGGCGTCTTTTCTTAGATGCAAATTTGAGTTAGTAGTAAATGGATCTAAGCTATTATAGTTTTTTATGAGGCATGAGGGGGCTTGCAAACAAATGAAGTGGGACAAGATCCTGAAGTTATTGGGAGTTATTCTGGTTGCAGCTGCAGTAGCCATACTCGCTGTTAAGCCGGTAATTCCCGGAGTCAGCTGGCTACCATGGAAGGATTTGATCAAACAGGGACTTGACCTTAAAGGTGGTGTCCACGTAGTGCTCGAAGCACAGGATACACCTGACGCTCAGGTAACGGATGATCGGGTTAAACAGGCTATGGCTATCCTTGAAAACAGGGTTAATGCTTTTGGTATCGCGGAACCAATAATTCAACAACAGGGAACCAACCGGATCATTGTTGAATTAGCCGGCATACAAGATCCTGACCAGGCTGTTCAAACTTTGATTAGAACTGCTTACCTGGAGTTTAAAACTGAAGACGGTGAAACCGTACTTACCGGACGGCATTTAAAAAACGCCAGGGAAAGTACTAATCCTCAAACGAATGAGGCGCAAGTAGACTTGGAGTTCGAGCCAGATGGAGCTAAAATCTTTGCTGAGGTTACAGCTGCTAATGTGGGCAAACGTTTGGCTATCGTGCTGGACGGGGAAGTGGTGCAAGCTCCTTATATCAGAGAAGCGATCACCGGCGGCAGGGCACAGATATCTCCATATTCATCTTTGCCAGAGGCCCATAATGTTGCTATTCTGCTTAGATCCGGTTCCTTGCCGATTAAGCTAGAGGTAATGGAGAAGAGGACAGTAGGTCCTACCCTTGGTTCAGACTCTTTGGATAAGTCAGTAAAAGCTGGAATTGCAGGATTTATAGCTATTTTGATCTTCATGGCGCTATATTACAGAATTCCTGGTTTGGTTGCTGACCTGGCCTTAATTATTTATGTGTTACTGGTATTGATGATCTACGCTGCTTTGCATGTAACTATGACTTTGCCGGGCATAGCCGGTTTCCTTTTGTCCATGGGTATGGCAGTGGATGCCAACATTCTTATCTTTGAACGATTGAGGGAAGAACTGTGGTCTGGAAAAACCTTACGCTCTGCCATTGATGTGGGTTTTAAGCGGGCATTTGTAGCTATAGCGGATGCCAACATTACTACGCTTATTGCCGCTGTTGTTTTATACTTTTTTGGCACTGGCTCCATCAAAGGTTTTGCACTGACCCTTTCAATCGGTATTCTAGCCAGTATGTTCACGGCTATTACCGTTACCAGATGGCTGTTGCACCTGGTTGCCGGCAGTAACCTGGTGCGCAACCAGAAATTGTATGGGGCGTAGGGGGTGGTAAAATATGATGTTAAGAGATAGAAAGCCTTTTCATTTTATTAAACTGAGGAAAATATGGTATAGCATCTCAATTGTTATCCTTCTGGCCGGGATGATCTCTTTATTCACCAAAGGGCTTAACCTGGGAATTGATTTCACCGGCGGAAGTCTCCTGGATGTTAGATTTAGCCAATCAACTTCGGTTGAGCAAGTCCGGGATGTTCTGCATAGTTTTGAACTGGCTGATGCCACCATCCAGAGGAGCGGTGAAACCGATTTTATTATCAAGACTAAAGAATTGACGGAAGAAGAGAATGCCGCTGTTGTAGCTGCCCTTGACAGTCAACTGGGCGGGTTAACAGTTTTGAGAACTGAACGTGTGGGGCCGGTAATCGGTAAAGAATTAATTGCCAATGCAATATATGCTTTATTGATTGCCTCTGTCCTGATGATCATTTATATCTCCTGGCGTTTTGAGTTCAAACAGGGCATTGCGGCTGTACTCGGCCTTTTGCATAATGTTTTTGTGGTTTTGGGCGTGTTCTCCCTATTGCAGGTTGAGATTGACAGTGCTTTTGTTGCAGCTATACTGACAGTTATTGGTTATTCCATTAACGATACTATTGTTATATTTGACCGTATCCGTGAGAATCTGCTCAATAAGAAAAAAGGCGAAGTCCTGGAAGATGTTATCAACTCCAGTCTCTGGCAGACTATGGCCAGGTCCATTAACATTTTGATAACAATTGAAATGGTTCTTGTCGCTCTCTTGCTCCTGGGCGGCTCGACGTTATACGCAATGGTGCTGGCCTTACTGATTGGGATCACCTGTGGAGTATATTCTTCCATTTGCGTAGCCAGCCCTCTTTGGTATGATTTGAAGAAAACAGAGCTTCACGGCAAGCAGAAGCCGGCACGGGCATAAAAAACAAATAATTATTGGCGTTAAGGTCTGTGGTTACACAGGCCTTAACGTTTTTTTTTGCTTGTTTTCAGGACAGATTAATGGCAGTGAGGCTTTTTGAGCTAACGGGGTGATATCGTCATGGAAGAAGGGAACCGCCAGTTAAATACCCTATCCAGGAGGATCGCTTTGCTGGCTGAAAATATGGAAAAAATGAAGCTGGCGGAATATGTTAAGCTCCTTGATAATCCCTGGCGTCTTCTGTATGTCAATTTTATTGCCGGTTTGGCGAGAGGACTTGGTGTAGCAGTCGGCTTTTCTGTTTTGGGTGCGCTTTTGTTAATTGTTTTAAAAAGGTTAGTTTTGTTGAACTTGCCGTGGATTGGCGGGATTATTGCTGAAATAGTTCAAATGGTGCAATTACAAATAGGTGGGTAGAACATAGGAGGGTTTATATGGACAAAGCAAAGCTTGCTGAACTTAAGGAACGTTTATCGGAAGAGAAAAAAAAATTGCTGGCACAAATTAAATTTATTGATGAACAAGGACTTAACACGGCCATGGATGATTCATTAAGTGAATTATCCACCTATGACAACCACCCGGCCGATATAGGCACAGAGATGTTTGAACGCAGCAAGGATTTTGCCCTGCGGGAAAGGGCCATGGTTGACCTGGTTGCTGTAGACAATGCCCTGGATAGGATTGAAAATGGGAATTATGGTGTCTGTGACGTCTGCGGTGAGGAGATAGCGTTAGAAAGGCTTGAAGCTAAGCCATCCACTGCGGTATGCTATGACTGTAAAGAAGCCGGTGAAGATCAACTGCACATCCATGACCAACGTCCGGTAGAGGAGGATGTTTTGAACATACCCTTTGCCAGAAGCTTTACCGATGATGCAGAAAATGAAAATGTTGCCTATGACGGTGAAGATGCCTGGCAGGAAGTAGCCAGGTATAGCGAAACAACGGACGAGTGGTCGAGAGGCGGCTCTTATTATGGTTACTCTGATTTCGATATTGTAGAAGACATGGGAGCCGTTGATGAAGTTGACAATATTCCTTATGAAGTAGGTGAGGATGGCGTTATTTACCGGGATTTCAATGGTGCAGACGATGAAAGAGAACCGAAGGAAAATTGATGCGGCATTGAACAGGACTAGCTTTTTCATAACAACCAGCAGTTGACACCTGATCACAATTGTTGGATAATTTGATTAAATTTCATTGTAGGGGGTGTGATAAGATGTCCTACAAAATACTGCTGGCCTCGGATGGCTCAGACAATGCTTTGCGGGCTGCCGAACATGTGCTGGGATTGATGGCGCTGACTACCGAAATAGAGGTTACTGTACTGGTTGTGAATGAAGTATTAGAAAAAATGAAGCACTACTCTCCCCTTCGCCCTCCTATAATTATTGCGGAAGTGGAAGAGTTTTTTAAAGAAAAATCACAGGAAGCCCTGGATAAAACCATCGCTGTTTTTAAAAACCATCAGGTTTCTGCTGAAGGAGTAATTAAATTTGGCCATCCTGCCAAGGAGATTGTGGAGTCTGCAGAGAAAGGCGGTTATAGTCAAATAGTAATCGGCAGCAGGGGAATGGGCAGCCTCAAAGGCATCATGCTGGGCAGTGTTAGTTCAAAAGTTATTCATTTAGCTACCGTACCTGTGACTATAGTTAAATAATAAAGCCGACTGATGTCGGTTTTTTTAATGTAAAGTTTTCTTAAAATCGCTTAAGGTATTATCATCCTGTAGAGCTTCAACAACATCATCCAGCTGTTCATCACTTAACAGATCATGAATCGCCAGAAAGTCTTGTGCCACTTTTTCAGTCAGATAAATTGGTGCTTCAGTGCGGATAGCCAGAGTAATTGCATCACTGGGACGGGCATCTATAACGAGCTCCTGCCCATGATGCCACATGTGCAACTGGGCATAGTAGGTGCTGTCTTTAACATCATTGATCACTACCATGCTCAATTTTGTGTCAAGGCGATCTAAAACGTCTTTGAATAGATCTATAGTCTGTGGGTGGTCAAGATTAAAGCCTTGCAAAGCTAATGCCAGGGCATGAGCCTCAAAAGGTCCGATCCAGATAGGCAATGCCTTATTTTCATGTTCATCAATCAACAGAACAACCGGATTCATCATTATATCATAAGCTATTTCTCTAACTTTTACTGGGATCACTACTTATCACCTTCTTAAATGCAGCTAAAGCATTTCTATAACTGTATTCTAAAAGCAGTATGGAGTAATGTCAAATCCTGTTTTCATCAGTGCTAATTGTGATCAGCTCTTCAATGGATGATGTTTATAAATATTTTATTTTTATTTGCATTCTGACTTATTTTTAACTAGATAGATGACCATACTATCAAAAAGAAAGGGGGAAGTTAAAGAGTGACACTAACAGAATACTTTGCTGGAGTTCAGCGACGTTTGCCCAGCGAGGCTGCGCGGGTACTTATGGCCCTGAATAATGAGGGTGCCATGAACAAAGAGGAATTATCCTTAACCTCAAATGTAAAAAGGGCTGTTCTAGACCATGTAGTGATGCAGCTATATGCCCTGGGACTGATTGAAGTGGCAACCGAAGGTAAAAGCAAAATATGCAGCATTACCAGTATGGGGTATGATTATATGAATATCAATACTATTAATGCCGGTTAACAATCGGCATTATTTTTGCCAAATTGCCGGTTCATAGATTATAATGCTAATTACTATGAACAATAATACCAGGGAAAACCAGAAGCTTTGGCGGGTCAAGGCAACGGCTCCTTCATTGAGCTATATTATTTCGCGCCAGCTGGGCATCTCGACACTGTTGGCTCAATTATTGATCAACCGGGGGATTTATACAGTGGAACAAGCCCGGGACTATTTGGAGAGTGGACTTGCCGGCATGCACTCCCCGGGACTTCTCTGTGATCTGCCAAAAGCAGTAGAAAGAATTAAAGAGGCTATCCGGTGCGAAGAGAGGATCATGATTTACGGGGATTACGATGCTGACGGCATTACCGCAACTGCTTTACTGGTTCGCACATTTCATTATCTGGGCGTTAATGTGGCAACTTATATTCCTAACCGTTTAACAGAGGGTTATGGTTTGCGCCTGGATGCTTTACAAAAGGCTGTCAGTGAGGGAGTTGCCCTGCTTATAACAGTAGATTGCGGCATAAGTTCTATCACAGAAGCTAAATGGGCCAAAGAGAATGAACTTGATTTGATCATTACTGACCACCATGAACCACCTGCTGAGTTGCCTCAAGCCTATGCCGTAATAAACCCTAAAAGGCAGGATTGCCGGTACCCTTTTAAGAAATTAGCCGGTGTTGGTGTGGCGCTCAAATTGGCCCAGGCCTTGCTTGGGGAATCCGTCAATGATAGTAAAAGGTGGCAAGAATTATTGGGCTTTGCCTGTATCGGAACAGTAGCTGATATTGTGCCTTTACAGGGCGAGAACCGTATTATCGTGAAAAACGGACTGAACATGCTGGTCAAGCCAGAGAATACCGGCTTGCGGGCGCTCTTTGAAGCAACAGAGTTGAAGCATAAGCTCCTTGGGGCCAGAGAAATTGGTTATGTGCTTGCGCCAAGGCTGAATGCAGCGGGGAGGATGGGAGATCCGGGTATTGCCTTAAATCTGTTGCTAACTGATAACATGTCTGAAGCTATGCAACTGGCTAACCAACTAGAAAACCTCAACCGACTAAGACAAAAAATTGAAACAGAGATTTTTGAAGAAATAAAAACAATGCTTGACACAAATAAAGCTGCCGCTGGGGATCAGGTCATAGTGTTGGCCTCACCTGATTGGCATATTGGTGTCATTGGTATTGTAGCCTCCCGTCTGGTAACGCTCTATAACAAGCCGGTGCTTTTAATAGCCATAGATAATGAGGAAGGCAAGGGTTCAGCCCGTAGTATACCTGGGTTTAACATATATCAGGCGCTTTTACATTGCCGGTCTTCACTGCTCAATTTCGGCGGTCATGCCACGGCAGCGGGTTTTTCCATTGAGGCAGGCAGGATTGATGAGTTTCGAAGTAGGCTTAACGACTATGCCCGGCAAATCAACAATGGGGCATGGGCTTCTACTCCTTTGGAGCTGGACAGCCTTATCGACCTGGAACAGGTATCTGAAAAATTGATTGATGAACTGGATTTACTAAAGCCTTTTGGTCACCTTAATCCAGGCCCTCTATTGGGCTGCCGCCAGGCCACTGTTGTTAATTACCGCAACGTCGGCCGTGACGCTGCACATTTAAAGCTGCTGCTTAAGTGCCGGGACAACACTCTGGAAGGTATAGGCTTTAACCTGGGAGACTATACCGGTTTGTTAGCTGGTTCCGATAAGGTAGACCTGGCCTTTGTACCGGGTATCAATGTTTATAACGGCAAAACATCAATCCAAATACACATTAAGGAATTAGGTGTGCCTGCGGTTTTTGAGCCCGGGGAAATGAAACCGCAAAGCTCATTTTCTGCCGGCTATAGGCACCTGCCGACGGACAAAGTAACCGGTGATTGGGAAGCACTGTTTGTTCCAGAATTTATCCACCGGAAACTCCAGAGCGTTTTGCAGGGCGTGTTTACACAGGGGCAGGCCAGTAAGACAATCAGTTGGTCAATTAAAGCTAAAGATTGCCGTGATCTGCCTAATAAACCTGAAGCTTTATTGAGTATTGTTCTCAAAGGGGAGCCATCTGTTGTAGTTACTTCATATGGATATAGAACTATTGAGCTAACAGATTTTTTGCAGCTAGCCGACCCCTCGCTGACAGGCCGGGTGGCATTCTGCAATGGTTCAATGCCTGAGGAAGCGCGGAGCAGAGTTATCCAGGCCTTGCAAGATGGGGCTATCAGCGTCCTTGTGACAACGCCTGTTGTGGCTGCAGGACTTGGGCAGCAGTTTTCTCAAGGGGTTATATATGATCTGCCTTACGATCAGGATGATTTTATCAATAGTATAAAGACAGTCCGCCATGGTGGCGACTTGTATTTACTATGCACAGCGAAGGACTTGCAAGAAAACATGGCAGCACTGGACAACCTTGCGCCGGAAAGGAGCTTCCTGGTCACCCTTTACACAACATTACGTCGTGAACAAAAAAAGAATGATGCGGCAAACTGCACCTTTAGTTTCATATATGATTGCATGAATCAAGCAGGGCGTGGCTTAAGCAACCGCAAGCTTCTGCAGGTATCTCTTAATATTTTTGAGGAGCTAAAGCTTTTGACTATTGAAGGGAACGGTACAAATGCTTTATGGCGGCTTAACCCTGTACCTAAAGATAAAAGAGATCTTAATGAAGCAAAAACCTATAAATATTTACATCAATTGAAAGATAAGACCTTGCACTGGATGAAAAGATTTTATTCCCAACCGGTATAACGAAGATCCCACTTAACAAATAGGAGCAGGCATTGATCTAGGGAATGATTGTTTACAACAATGGAATTATGATACAATCTCCTTAGTCCAAGTTAACTACTAAGGATAAGATTTGCTATGATGCATCCAATTAAGAGATCGTCAGAAATAAATGAGAATACTGAACCTCAGAAGTCTCTGGTAGAGCTGCAGGAAATGATCAGGGCTTATCATCCTGTGTCTGACATGGAGACTATTAGGGAAGCATATGAATATGCCGTTGAAGCTCACAAGGGCCAAAAACGCATTTCCGGTGAGCCTTACATTGTGCATCCGCTGGAAGTTGCTATAATTCTGGCTGAACTCGAGCTGGACAAAGAGACCATTGTTGCCGGGCTGTTGCATGACGTGGTTGAGGACACCGGTATAACCCTGGAACAGCTCAGTGAGCGCTTCGGTAGTGAGGTAGCTTTGCTGGTGGATGGGGTAACCAAGCTAAGCCGTATTGAGTATATATCCAAAGAGGAACAGCAAGCGGAAAATTTGCGTAAGATGTTTTTAGCCATGGCTAAGGACATCAGAGTTATTTTGATTAAGCTGGCCGATCGGTTGCATAATCTGCGCACCTTAAAATATCATCAGACTCCCAAGCAGGTTGAAATCGCCAAAGAAACCATTGAAATATTCGCCCCAATTGCACATAGGTTGGGGATCTACAAGATTAAGTGGGAGCTCGAAGATCTGGCCTTTCGTTTTATAGATCCGGAAAGATACTTTAATTTGGTAGACGGTATTGCACAAACACGTAAAAAACGTGAGGAGTATATAAATTCGGTCATCGTTATCCTTAAAGAAAAACTGACCAGTATGGGCATCAATGTGGATATTGAAGGCCGCCCCAAACACCTGTACAGTATCAACGAGAAAATGATTAAACAAAATGTTACCCTCAATGAGATATATGATATTATGGCTGTTCGTTGTCTGGTTGATACTGTGCGCGATTGTTACGCAACCTTAGGAATTGTACACACGATGTGGAAGCCTATACCTGGTCGCTTCAAAGATTTTATTGCCGTACCGAAGTCAAACATGTATCAGTCGATCCATACTACTGTTGTAGGTCCTCAGGGTAGGCCCTTGGAAATACAAATCCGCACCTGGGAGATGCATAAGACGGCAGAATATGGTATTGCCGCCCATTGGCGCTATAAAGAGGGCAACCGGGGAGACAATGATTTTGACAGCAAACTGGTCTGGTTACGCCAACTACTGGAATGGCAGCATGATTTAAGAGATCCAAAGGAGTTTATGGAGAATCTAAAAATCGACCTTTTTTCAGATACGGTTTTTGTATTCTCACCCAAAGGTGATGTATATGAGTTACCTGCCGGATCAGTTCCTCTGGACTTTGCTTACCGGATTCATACTGATGTTGGGCACCGTTGTGTTGGTGCCAAAGTCAACGGTCGTATTGTTCCCCTGGATTATGTTCTAAAAAACGGAGATATCGTTGAAATCCTTACCTCTAAAACCGGTATCCCCAAAAGGGATTGGCTTAATATCGCCAAGACTTCACAGTCCAAAACCAAAATCAGGCAATGGTTTAAAAAGGAACAAAAAGAAGAAAATATTTTAAAAGGTAAGGATATCCTCGAGCGCGAAATCAAAAAACATGGTATTGAACCAGATTCGGCCAAACATGAAAAGATTATTGAGCTTGGCAAAAGGTTTTCACTCTCTTCATTAGAAGATATATACGCTGCTATTGGTGACGGGGCCTTATCAGCCAACAGCATTATTTCTAGAATAAAAATAGAAGATGCAAAGCATGGTAAAAAAGGCTTATTGGCTGAGGAAGCTCAATTGCTCAAAAGCGACGGCAAGTTCTCTGCCGGTTGGGGTAAGCCAACCCAGGGTATCAGGGTAAAAGGTATCGACAACCTGCTGATCAGGCTATCCCATTGCTGCAACCCTGTTCCAGGTGACCCAATTACCGGATATGTTACCAGAGGGCGTGGTATATCCATTCATCGTAATGATTGTTTGAATTTAATCAAATACCGGGATAGTGAGCCCGAAAGGTTAGTAGAAGTTGCCTGGGACAAAGAATTTATGGAGCCTTTTCAGGTTAAACTAGAGGTTCATGGCCTGGATCGGGCTGGTTTTCTAAGCGACGTGATGGCGGTTCTGGTGGAAATGAAAATTAGCGCCAACTCGGTCACAGCACGGGGTAAGAAAGACGGCGCGGCTGTTATGGTACTTAATCTGACCATCAGAGGAAAAGAACAATTGGAATACATCATGACGAAAATAAGCAGGGTTAAGGATGTTTATGACGTTAGGCGGGTTAGTTTTAGCGGCCGGACTTCGGACGATTTAAACTCCCCGATTTAAAGGAAATTGGAGGAAATTGGATTTGAGGGCAGTCGTACAAAGGGTTACCCGTGCTTCTGTGGCAGTAAAGGGAGAATTGGTGGCGGAGATAGGCCCTGGTTTGGTTGTACTAATTGGCGTTGGCTCGGGTGATACTGAAGCCGATGCAGCCTATCTAACCGAAAAAATTGCCAATTTAAGGATATTTGAAGACAGGGAAGGCAAGATGAATTTATCTTTGCTGGATACCAATGGCTCAGTGTTGGCCATCTCACAATTCACCCTTTATGGGGATTGCCGCAAAGGACGCAGGCCGAGTTTTTCTGAGGCAGCTGTTCCCGAACTGGCAAAGGAGCTTTATGAAATTGTTGTTAATAAATTAGAGCAGTACGGGCTTCATGTTGCAACCGGTTGTTTTGGGGAGCATATGGTGGTTGAGATCATTAACGATGGGCCTGTGACCCTTCTGCTCGATAGCAAAAAGATAATTTAAATAACGGAGGTAATAAAATGGCGTTGCTCTTTGATGGTTTTTCTGTTGGACCCTGGGAATCAAACTGCTATATAATTGGTTGTGATCAAACAAAAGAAGGAGCAGTTGTTGATCCGGGGGCAGATGCTGGAAGGATTATGAGCCGGGCAAAAAGATTAGGATTAAAAATTAATAAGATCATTCTTACCCATGGCCACCCGGATCACCTGAGTGCTTTGGATGAGGTTCAAAGCGCCACCGGCGCCAAGGTTTATATTCATAGTGCTGATGCAGGAATGTTGACAGATGCGCGTCGCAACCTTTCCTTTTTCATGGGACAAAACATGGAATTCCAAAAAGCGGATGTGTTGCTTAATGATGGCGATAAAATACAGGTGGGCGAAATTACCATTGAAGTAATTCATACACCGGGACATACACCAGGCGGTATTTGTCTTAAAATAGCAGACGACATCATTATTACAGGGGATACCATTTTTGCAGGTTCGGTTGGTCGCTCCGATTTCCCTGGCGGCAGTCACAGGCAGTTGATCAATTCTATTAAAACAAGGCTTCTTAAATTCCCGCCGAACACCAAGGTGTTTCCCGGCCATGGTCCGGCGTCAACCATAGGTGATGAGATGCGCTATAATCCATTCCTTACCGGTATTTTTTAACCGGAGTTTTTTAGTTTGTCGTTGCAGAAGCATAAAAAGGGCTTCAGGTAAACCCGGTTATTTTGGGTTGTCAGAAGCCCTTTGCAATTAGTATTAAAAGATTTGTGGTCTTTGGCCTGAAAGGCCTGTCACGGGGATTTTAAGCTATAATAGTCCTTAATTATTCTTCCAACGCTTTTCTGTAGCGCAGTGTCCGCACCTACAAGAATTGTTATGTTTTTTGACAGGCTTGATACCATGAGACTCTAATGCATCGGCTACCTTTGCTCTGATACCTTTCAGGTATAAATTGCGAAGTTTTTGCTGTTCTTCTTTTTCACCGGGCGTAAGCCCTTCAGCCCTTTGTTTACGGGATAACTCGTTAATACGTTGGATTAGCTCCCTGGTTATCATTTTCATCACCCATAAGCATTATACCATCCTGCAGGCTTTTTTATCCAGGCAATTCACTGGATTGTATGTGCATACATAAGTAGCTTTAAAATTGACAATAAGGCTAAATTTGCATAAAATATGTTCAGTATGGTTGCAAATAGGTTTAATGAGCAAGGGTAGCGCCACGGACCGAACAATCCGTCCCTCGCAATGCATATGCATGGCCAGGGATGTTTTTATTTTTTAAAGGAGGCATAACTATGTTGACTACGCGGCCCCGAGGCACCAATGATATTTTACCGGGTGAGATTGAAAAGTGGCATTATTTAGAAAACGAAATGCGCCGCCTGTGCCGCGAGTACGGTTATTCTGAGATCAGGACACCCATATTTGAACATACGGAACTCTTTTTAAGAGGTGTGGGCGATACTACCGATATAGTGGAAAAAGAAATGTATACATTTATTGACCGGGGCAAACGCAGTATCACTTTGCGCCCGGAAAACACGGCACCGGTGGTGAGGGCTTATCTGGAGAATAAGCTGTATGCCTTGCCGCAGCCTGTAAAGCTGTTTTACATAGGTCCCATGTTCCGTTATGACCGGCCCCAGGCCGGGCGCTTTCGTCAGTTTCATCAGTTTGGTGTTGAAGTTTTCGGAAGCCAGGATCCGGCAGTTGATGCTGAAGTAATCTCTATGTCGATGGATTTTTATCACAGGTTAGGCTTACGCAACCTGGAGCTGCATGTTAACAGCGTTGGTTGTCCCCAATGCAGGCCTGTATTGCTGCAGCAACTGAGGGCATATTTCAGACCCCATTTGAAGGATCTATGCAATAATTGCCGGGAGCGCTTTGAGAAAAACCCTTTGCGCATTCTGGATTGCAAGGAGCCTCATTGCAGGGAGATAGGGAAAAATGCCCCGACCACTATTGACTGTTTGTGCTCTGCTTGCTCCGAACATTTTTCTGCCGTTAAAGAAAACCTGGAGTTAATGGGCATACCTTATCAGGAGGACAGACTGCTCGTCCGTGGACTCGATTATTATACGCACACCGCCTTCGAGATAATGGCGCCTGATATTGGGGCCCAGAGTTCTATTGGCGGTGGTGGCCGTTATAACGGTCTGGTTGAGGTTTGCGGTGGTCCCCCTATACCAGGTATTGGTTTTGCTTTGGGGATAGAAAGAATTATTCTGGCTATGGAACAACAGCATTTACCTATTGGCCAACCTGGCGGTATAGATGTTTTTGTCGTTACAGCCGGACAGGTTGCCGCCGGTGAAGCAATCAGACAGCTGCAAAAAATTCGTGCTGCGGGTATATCAGCTGACAAGGATTATATGGCTCGTAGCCTCAAAGCCCAGATGAAGTTTGCTGGTAAAGTAGGGGCTAAATATGCGGTCATAATAGGTGAGGACGAAATAAAACAAGGGGTTGTAGCGGTTAGAAACATGAGCTTAGGTGAGCAAAAGAGCATAGCGCTGGAGCAATTAGTTATTTACTTAAAGGAACAAGTAACAGGCAGTAATTAATGGGAAATATAAGATTTTGCTGTCAGGGATCTAAATATAGGAGGTTTTAAAGTATGCCTGAAGAGCTGGCTACAGGTACCAGTGAAATGAGCGGGATAGATTTTTTACATGACTTAAAAAGAAGCCATTACTGCGGCAGCCTAAGAAGTGAACATGCCGGCCAAAAGGTGGTTTTGACGGGCTGGGTGCAGCGCCGCCGGGATCATGGCGGGCTGTTGTTTATTGATTTGAGAGACAGGACAGGCCTGGTTCAGATTGTTTTCAGTCCGGATTTATTCCGGGAAGCTTTTGAAAAAGCGGAAACAGTTCGCAACGAATATGTGCTGGCACTGGAAGGCTCAGTGCGACTCCGTCCGGAAGGAACTGCCAATCCCAATCTTGCTACCGGCGAAATCGAAGTGCTGGCGAACAGACTATTAATCTTAAATCGCGCCAAGACGCCGCCTTTTTATATCGAGGACGGGATAGAAGTAGATGAGAATTTGCGTCTGCGCTACAGGTACCTGGATCTGCGCAGGCCGGAAATGCAGCGGGCCCTTATCCTGCGCCATCAAGCGGCGAAATCAGTGCGGGAATATTTAGAGGGAAATGGGTTTTTAGAAATAGAAACACCTGTACTGAATAGGAGCACACCTGAAGGCGCCAGAGACTATTTAGTCCCCAGTCGCTTGAATCCAGGCAAGTTTTTTGCTCTCCCGCAATCACCACAACAGTTCAAGCAGATGTTGATGGTGGCCGGTTTTGATCGTTACTACCAAATTGTAAAATGTTTTCGTGACGAGGATTTACGCGCTGATCGCCAGCCTGAGTTTACCCAGATAGATATCGAAATGTCATTCATCGACGTGCCGGAAATAATGGAATTGATGGAAGGACTCATTGTTAAGCTCTGTAAGGATACGATTAATTTGAACATCAGCCAACCATTTCCGAGGCTTTCTTATCTGGAGGCAATGGATCGCTTCGGTACGGATAAACCGGATACGCGTTTTGGTTTGGAACTAAAGGATATTTCTGATATTGTTGACGGTTGCGGCTTCAAAGTATTTGCATCCGCAGTTGCATCCGGAGGGCAGGTAAAAGGCATCAATGCCTCCGGCTGCGGCACATTCAGCCGTAAGGAAATAGATGACCTGACCGCTTATGCGGCTATATATAAGGCAAAGGGACTTGCTTACATCGTTGTCACCGAAGATGGGGTTAAATCCGCTATTGCCAAATTTTTTACGGATAAGGAGATGGCGGACATTGTCGACAGGTTGGAGGGCAAACCTGGTGATCTGCTGCTTTTTGTTGCGGACAAACCCAATGTGGTTGCGGATGCTTTAGGCGCCTTACGGGTGCACCTAGCTGAAAAGCTAGGCTTAATTCCCCAAAAACAGTATAATTTTGTCTGGATTTATGACTTTCCGCTATTAGAATATGATGAAGAAGAAAAGCGTTATGTGGCCAAACACCATCCTTTTACCTCACCCAGGGAAGAGGACCTGGCGTTATTGGAGTCTAACCCGGCACAGGTAAGGGCAAAGGCCTACGACCTGGTCCTTAATGGCGTTGAAGTAGGCGGGGGCAGCATCCGTATTCATAGAAGAGATATCCAGGAAAGGATGTTTGCCGCTATTGGCATAGGAGCACAAGAAGCGATGGATAAGTTCGGCTTTTTGCTGGAAGCCTTTGAATATGGCACACCACCCCATGGTGGGATTGCTTTTGGGTTTGACCGGTTAGTTATGCTATTGTCAGGCAAGAAAAGCATTCGCGAGGTTATTGCTTTTCCGAAAACACAGAGTGCTGCTGATTTGATGACCCAGGCGCCCGGCTATGTATCAGACCAGCAATTGAAGGAGCTTAACTTGAAAATCAATTTAAAAAAAGACCCAAAAAAACAATCATGATAGGCTGCTTGACCTGCTATTGAAAATGAAATGCTGGTATGTTAACATAATATCAGCAATGAAAACCCTACTGTGTGCGTGTAAACCTTGAAGTTTTTTCCAACACCTTTAAAAAGGGAGTCTGGTACTCTGGATGAAGCTTACAGGCCTCGTTTATTGAGGAAGTAAAATTTACCCAGGAGGACACCCACCTGTCACAACAGGTTCAAACTTTTGGGCAGCACGGCATTAGTGGGGTTTTTTGCGATGAGGAATAGGGTTTTCAATGTTTCCTTAGGGAGGCATTGAAAACCCTATTTGTATTATAATCCCCACATTTGAAGAATAAGTGTATATATGTTAGTATTCTACAATGGTTCAGCCCAATAAAGGAATATTCAAAATATTTAGCAATTTTTGTGAAGACTTAATAGCAAAGAGTTTTTTTAATATTATGCATAATTTATTAAAAATGTTATGACATTGACAAGCTATTATTGAAGGCTTATAATTATTACGAAAAAGTAGTACGTTAATTGATAAATTGCTGCTATAGTTATTAATACATAACTTTTCCATGTTTGTTATGCTTATCACTTTTAAAGGAGTGGAATAATTGGCAGGATATAAAGCGACAGTGCTAAAAGAAGAAGATTTTGAACAATTTGTCGGTACATCTAATATGCCTGTACTGGTTGAGTTTTGGGCTGACTGGTGTAGCCCATGCCATATGATTGCTCCTGTTGTGGAGGAAATTGCCGGGGAATTCGCGGGTAAAATACAGGTGGCCAGGCTGGATTTGGAGAAAAATCAAAAAGTGGGGGAAAACTTGAAGGTTAGAAGTATACCAACATTGATTTTCTTTAAGGACGGCAAAGAAATAGAGCGCTCCATCGGCTTCAAGTCGAGGGATGACCTACGGAGGCTCATCGAAAAACACCTTTAAGAAGAAAAGCACGTAGGTACGTGCTTTTTTTTTAAGCATGGCAGGAGGAAATCTGATGGATCTCTTTAGACAGGCTTTGGACAAGCGAATTGTTTCCGATGCTCCCCTGGCTGTGCGTATGCGACCAAGGACTTTCGATGAGTTCGAAGAGCAGGGAGGTATTGTTGGCCAAGGCACTCCACTGAGACGCTCAATCGAAGCTGATAGACTGGCATCAATTATTTTTTACGGTCCGCCGGGTACAGGCAAGACGACCCTTGCGTCAATTATTGCAGGTATGACTAATGCTCATTTTGAAACGATAAACGCGGTTATGGCCGGGGTGCCGGACATTAGAAGGGTTGTTGAGGAAGCCAGGGAGAGGCGTTCTCTCTATAATCATAAAACGATATTGTTTATTGATGAAATACACCGCTTTAACAAGGCCCAGCAGGACGCTTTGCTGCCTTTTGTGGAAAACGGTCTGGTGATTATGATTGGTTCAACCACTGAAAACCCTATGTTTGCAGTGAACCGGCCTTTACTCTCACGATCCCAGCTATATCGTTTCGAATTGCTCTCTGTAGCCTCACTTAAGCGGATTCTCTTAAGAGCCCTGAGAGATCAGGAGAGAGGTTTAGGAAATTATAATACAGATGTCAGTGCTGAGGCCCTGGAGCATTTGGCCTGCATAGCTAATGGGGATGCCCGGACAGCATTAAATGCTCTGGAGCTAGCTGTTATGACCACAATTCCCGGGGAGGACGGGGTCAGGAGCATAACCTTAAAAGTTGCTGAAGAGTGTATTCAACAAAGAGTTTTAAAGTATGACCGGGATAACGAGCACTATGACGTGATTTCCGCCTTTATAAAAAGTATGCGCGGCTCTGATCCCGATGCTACTTTGTATTGGCTGGCGAGAATGCTATATGCCGGCGAAGATCCTGCATTTATCTGCCGGCGCATTATGATTCATGCGGCAGAGGATGTGGGACTGGCTGATCCCCAGGCTTTGCTGGTGGCCACGGCAGCTGCTCAGGCAGTGGAAAGGATCGGCATGCCGGAAGCGCGTATTGTGCTTGCTGAGGCTGCTTTATATATAGCGACCGCACCCAAGAGCAACTCTGTTGTAGTTGGTATAGATAGTGCCTTTGAGGCAGTCGAAAAGAAACAAAGCGAGCCGGTACCACCTCATTTGAGAGGTACAGGTTATCCGGGCGCGAAAGAATTAGGCAGTGGCATTGGATATAAGTACCCCCATGATTTTCCGGGTAATTATGTTAAACAGGAGTATCTGCCCCAAAACCTTAGGGGAGCAAACTTTTATAAGCCAACTGAAAATGGTTTTGAGCAGGTAATCAAAACCAGAATGGAAATCAATAAGGATGGGTAGAAGTATATATTGGGCAAGGCCTTTCCTTGAGGGGGGCCTTTTTAGTTTGAATAAATGCACTCTTAATTGACAACCAGTACTGCATGTGCTAGTGTTTTTATATCCAACGAAAATCGTAGGATTAATAAACTTTGCTTTAGTTGATAGAAAGTGGACATCGAAAAGGGA
The DNA here is from genome assembly GCA_050950345.1 of Pelotomaculum sp. Classification (GTDB taxonomy): domain Bacteria; phylum Bacillota; class Desulfotomaculia; order Desulfotomaculales; family Pelotomaculaceae; genus Pelotomaculum_C. The sequence goes on along the minus strand of JBMNHK010000003.1, from coordinate 171,939 downwards.
GGAAGGAACATGCGCAGGGTGTATTTTGACCACAGCGCAACTACACCGGTAGATCCGGCTGTAGCTGAGGAAATGTACCGATACATAAATACGACTTTTGGTAATCCTTCGAGTGTGCATTATTTCGGTCGGGAAGCTAAAAAAGCTGTGGAGAACGCCAGGGAAAAGGTAGCGAAGGCGATAGGAGCCAGGCCGGAAGAGATAGTTTTTACAAGTGGCGGCACGGAAGCAGATTTAATGGCCATCAAAGGTGTGGCATACGCCAATCGCAAGAGGGGAAACCATATCATTACAAGCGCTATAGAACATCATGCGGTACTGGACAACTGCAAAGCCCTTGAAAAGGAAGGTTTTACACTGACCATACTGCCTGTAGATGAATATGGCATGGTTAGTCCGGCCAGTGTTGCTGAAGCAATCAACGAAGAAACTATTTTAATAACTATTATGCATGCCAACAATGAGGTTGGCACAATTCAACCGATCAAGGAAATAGGGCAGTTAGCAAGAGAAAAAGGCATACTTTTTCACACTGATGCTGTGCAGAGTTTTGGAAAAATCCCTGTAAATGTTGACGAATTGATGGTTGATTTTCTCTCCATCAGCGGTCATAAAATCTATGCCCCCAAAGGCATCGGCGCTCTCTACATCAGAAAAGGCGTGCGCTGGCTGCCCATTGGCCTCGGCGGAGGACAGGAGCGGAGACGCAGGCCAGGGACTGAGAATGTGCCGGGGATAGTTGCCCTGGGCAAAGCAGCTGAAATTGCGGTGAATAAACTGGAAGATGAAGCGAAACGCCTTACTATACTACGTGATAGAATTATTAATCATGTGCTGAGTCAATGCTCAGATGTGCGCCTTAATGGTCACCCGGTGCAGCGTCTCCCCAATCATATTAATTTTTGTTTTGAATTTATTGAAGGAGAAGCTTTACTTTTGAGCCTTGATTTGCAGGGTATAGCAGCTTCCAGTGGCTCTGCCTGCACTTCCGGATCCTTGGAGCCTTCTCATGTTCTCCTGGCTATGGGGATACCCCCTGAAATAGCCCATGGCTCCTTACGCATAACACTGGGACAAGACAATAAAGAAGAAGATGTTGACTACTTTTTACAAGTATTGCCTCCGATCATAGAGCGCCTGAGAGATATGTCTCCTCTCTACCATAAAGCATCAAATAATTGAAACCGGGTCTATTTGTGCCGGAGTGTGAAACGATATGCCGTACCTGGCGCAAAGAGCCGGCGGATTTATATCTGGAAAGACGAGGAAAAGTGTTCTTGAGGAAGGGGCCCATAAAAGATGTATACAGATAAAGTTATGGATCATTTTACGAATCCAAGAAATGTCGGTGAAATAGATAATCCCAGTGGTGTTGGAGAAGTAGGCAATCCTACTTGCGGCGATATCATGAAGATTTTTTTACAAGTGGAAGATAATATTATCAAAGATATCAAATTCAAGACTTTTGGCTGCGGCGCTGCTATCGCTACCAGCAGCATGGTTACTGAAATGGCTAAAGGTAAGACCATTGATGAGGCTTTAACCATCACCAATATAGCTGTAGCTGAAATGCTGGACGGGCTGCCGCCTCAAAAAATGCATTGTTCCAACCTTGCCGCTGATGCCTTGAAAAAGGCTATTGAGGATTACAAGGACAAGCAAGGCTTAAGCAAATAGTTTTTATAGAACTAATGATAATAAGGTGAGCCCAATGACGGTAAAAAAGAAAGTAGTCATAGCCATGAGCGGTGGGGTTGACAGCTCTGTTGCAGCAGCGCTGCTGCTGGAACAAGGCTATGAATTGATTGGTGTGACAATGCAGTTGTGGGATAGCAGGATAACTGAAGTTGACGGTGAACACATAGGCTGCTGTTCTCTAACTGCTGTTGAGGACGCCCGTCGAGTGGCAGAACAACTGGGGATCCCCTTCTACGTGATGAATTTTCGCGATGTGTTTGTAAATAAGGTTATTAATTATTTTAAGGATGAGTATTTGTGCGGTCGAACGCCAAACCCCTGTATTGCCTGCAACCGTTATGTCAAGTTTGAGGCATTGCTGAATAAAGCCGTTGGACTGGGCGCTGACTACATTGCTACCGGACATTATGCCAGGTTGGAATACAACCGGGAGAAAGGCCGTTATACGCTCCGTCGCTCCCTGGATCAGAAAAAGGATCAAACTTATGTTTTATATGGGATGACGCAACAACAGCTTGCCCGCACTCTGATGCCCCTTGGTGGGTACACTAAAGAGCAGGTGCGCAAAATGGCAAAGGAATTGGGGCTGTCTGTCGCCTTTAAAGCAGAAAGCCAGGAAATATGTTTCGTGCTGGATGACAACTACCGCAATTTCCTACGGGAAGCTGCGCCGGAAATCAAGCCCGGCCCTTTTCTTAATCTGCAAGGAGAGGTTATCGGCAGACATCAGGGCATTCCTTTTTACACTATTGGCCAACGCCGCGGTTTAGGTGTGTCAGCTGGAGAACGTTTATATGTGATAAATATTGACCAAGAGCGTAATACCATAACCCTTGGACCGGAGGAAGCTGTCTGGGGTAGTGACTTAATTGCAACGGACTTAAACTTGGTGTTATATGATCAGATCGAGGAAGCTATAGAAGTAAATGCCCAGATACGCTATAATGCAAGGCCTCAACCAGCAACCTTAAGGTTAATCAACAATGGACAATTGCACGTTCATTTCCAAAAACCGCAACGCTCTATAACACCAGGTCAAGCTGTTGTATTCTACCAGGGTGAATATCTGGTAGGCGGCGCTACTATAGAACGCGTTGGCAATGAATGAACCAAATGACCTGTGGTTTAGTATGACAAAACCGGCACATCAGTTGCATTTTCTGCGACAGTTGCTGCCGGTCTTGCATTATTTTTTGCGAAGATGGACATAATAGCATCTAAGAACTAATGGATAAAAATTTGTATAAAATTGCTCAGGGGGCGATAAATTTGAATTGCCCGTCTTGTGGCGGTAAAGCCACCGGCAAAGTAGGTATGGATCAGTACTATTGTTGGGATTGCTGCGTTGAATACAGGATTAATAAAGAAGGTGTTCAACTTTACGAAGTGGCCGAAGACGGAAGCCTTGTTGCTTTTGATCCACAAAACGAGTTTTTACTTTAATTTAAAGTGAGGTACTTGTCATGCGATCAAGATTTTGGAAGGCTATTGTAGCTGGTAGTGTCATCGGTGCAGCAGCGGCTATGCTCGCAGGAGGTAAAAAGAAAAAGAGCTTCTTAAAAGAGGGCTCCGGTCGTGTTGGTTCAAAGACACGCCGGATGATCAAAGGCGTTTCAAAGACGGTAAATAACCTGATGAAATAAACGCATTGAAGTGGGGAGAGCAACTCCTCACTTTTTAAATGGTGGGGTGGATTTATTTGAACTTTCGGTTGAGAATAAAATTACCGCGCCTGCTGTTAATGACTTCTGCCGTTATCCTGATTATGTATTTTTTTTATCTGCTAAGAGGCTTGACGATTTCCTTTATCCTGGCAGCTATTTTAACATTTATTCTTAATCCTTTTGTTAGCGCTATGGAGAGAAAGAATACACCGCGTCTATATGCCATTTTGCTGGCTTATCTGGGTCTTTCTTTCATCCTGGCAGGCTTATTTATCTATATCATCCCGCGGATTATAAAACAATTGTATATATTAGAAAGCGCCATACCGCTATATATTACCCAGTCGCAACAATTGCTCCAGGCGATTCAGGAGCAATACAGTGCCTTGAATATTCCTGACGGTATCAGGCAAATTATTGACCAAAGGATTGCCATTCTGGAAGAAAGTGTTTTGCAATGGGTCAGAAATGCTCTTGGGGTTCTAATTTCACTAGCGGCAAATATTTTTAAGCTTTTACTTGCGCCTGTGCTGGCTTTTTATTTACTAAAAGACTATAACTCAATAACAAAAAAAGCGGTCATGTTGCTGCCGGAAAATTGGGTCAGTGAACTTGCCGATTTATTTCAACATATTAATCAGGTGCTGGTCAGTTTTTTCTTTGGGTATTTTTTAGTAGCCTGTATAGTAGGCGCCCTTACCGCAGTTTCAATGGCTTTACTCGGGGTTGACTTTGCCCTGATGCTCGGGGTTGTGGCCGTGTTCACCGAATTAATCCCTTATTTTGGCCCATTTATCGGGGCTATCCCTGCCGTTATCATTGCCTTGTTGCAGTCAAAATGGTTAGCCTTTAAAGTGGTGGTTGTATACGTGATTATCCATCAATTAGAGGGCAATATTATATCGCCTAAGATTATGAGTGACAAAGTTGGGATACCCCCTTTGATCGTAATATTGAGCATACTGGCGGGACATGAACTCTATGGATTAATGGGCATGCTTTTAGCCATACCTTGTGCGGCGGTGATAAAGGTGCTTTTTTGTTTTGCCTATGCTAAAATATATAAAAATGACCTTGGAATATAAAACACCGAGTATTTTTATTGATTTCTTTGCATTCTTGACACTGTACAGGTATATTTTGTATAATTATAGCGCAAAAATATGAGCTTTGTTCGACATCGTTGCCGGTTAATAAAATCCTTACTAAATCATAGTGGCATATTGGAGAACCTTTTGTCCCGCAAAGATGTTCTTTAAGGGGAAGGTTCTTTTAATTGATGTGGGTATTTGGGCTTCTGTAATAAAGAGCTGTGGCTACTGAAAGGTAATAATAACCGGTGCTGTATTTAGATCTAATGATGCCGATGGTAAAAGCGGGAGGAGCTTTGACTTGATGACCGGTAATGAATTGAGGGAGAGTTTTTTAAATTTTTTTGAAAGCAAAGGGCACAAAAGATTGCCTAGCGCTTCCCTGATCCCTGTAAATGATCCGAGTATCCTATGGACCTCTGCCGGGATGGTGCCGTTTAAACCATATTTTACAGGTGCTGCCAAGCCGGAGTTTCAAAGAGTGACCACCTGCCAAAAATGTCTTCGTACGCCTGACATTGAATCTGTTGGCAGAACCGCCAGGCACCATACCTTTTTTGAGATGCTGGGGAATTTTTCTTTTGGGGATTACTTTAAAGAATCGGCTATTCCCTGGGCCTGGGAATTCGTAACCGATGTCCTTGGTTTACCTGCTGAAAAATTATGGGTAACTATTTATTTAGACGATGATGAAGCTTTTGAGATTTGGCATAAAGTGGTTGGGGTGCCCGGCGAGAGGATTGTGCGCCTGGGCAGGGATACTAATTTTTGGGAAATTGGCGTGGGGCCTTGCGGGCCTTGTTCGGAAATCTATGTAGATCTTGGTCCGGCAAGAGGTTGTGCCTCGCCGGATTGCGGCGTTGGTTGTGATTGCGATCGCTACCTGGAAATATGGAACCTGGTCTTTATCCAGTACTTCAAAGATGAAGAAGGCAATTATACGCCACTGACCAATAAAGGCATTGATACCGGTTTTGGGCTGGAGAGGGTGGCCTCTGTATTGCAAGGAGTTGCATCTAATTTTGATACGGATCTATTACGGGAGATCATGGACTTTACTGCTGAGCTTTGTGATCTGACCTATGGTCAGGACGAGCAGGTGGATGTGGCCTTAAAAGTTATAGCCGATCATGCCAGAGCTATAACCTTTGCGATTACGGATGGGGCGTTGCCTTCCAACGAGGGTCGCGGTTATGTTATTCGTCGCTTGCTGCGGCGTGCTGTGCGTTTCGGGCGCCTGTACGGCATTCGCGAGCCATTTTTACATAAAGTTGTAGAGGCGGTTATCCGCCAGATGGGGCAGGTTTATCCGGAGTTGGTCAAGGGCAAGGAACATGTCCTCCGTGTAGTGCGTATCGAAGAAGAGCGTTTTGGTGAAACATTGGCTCAAGGGACTGAAATTCTCAATCACCTGATTGAGCAGGCTAAGTCGGCCGGTGCCACCAGCTTATCCGGTGAGGAAGCATTTAAGCTCTATGATACATACGGTTTTCCACTGGAACTCACTCAGGAGATGGCTGCCGAACAGGGCTTTGCGGTTGATACCGAAGCCTTCGCTCAGGCCATGGAGGAGCAGCGCCGCCGTGCCCGCGATGCGCGGCAAGAAACAGATTATATATCCGAGCGGGATACCGTATTTAAAGAACTGCGCGAAGAACTGGGTGAGACCAAATTTATTGGTTATGATACATTACAGGGAACAGCTAAGGTACTGGCTATCATCAAAGATGGCGATAGAGTGATGGAAGCAGTTCCGGGGGATGAAATAGAATTTATCCTGGACGAGACACCGTTTTATGGGGAATCTGGCGGGCAAGTCAGTGACCAGGGTCGTTTGAGCAGTCCTGATGTTGAAGTTGAAGTGGTTAAGGTAGTTAAACCTGTAGAGAATCTTTTCGTTCATCAGGGCAAGGTTCTCAAAGGGAACTTTAAGGTTGCCCAACAAGTGACCGGGCAGGTTGACAGCCAAAAGAGAATGGCGACCTGTCGCAACCATTCCGCCACACATATTTTGCATCAAAGCCTTAAGGAGATTCTTGGCCCCCATGTTAATCAGGCCGGTTCTCTGGTTGAACCTGAGAGATTAAGGTTTGACTTCACTCATTATACAGGTGTGACACCTGAAGAATTGAAGCTGCTGGAGGAGAAGGTTAACCAGCTTGTGCTTGCCAATTTACCGGTAGAAACTTATGAAACTACGATAGAAGAAGCAAAGGCCCTTGGTGCTACGGCTCTTTTTGGTGAAAAGTATGGTGAGCAAGTCAGGGTGGTCAGGATGGGAGATTTCAGCATGGAGCTCTGCGGGGGGACACATCTTCGCTCTACTGCCGAAGTAGGACTATTTAAGCTGGTTGGCGAGAGCAGTATTGGCACCGGGATCCGGCGTATAGAAGCCGTCACAGGCGAAGAGGCCTTGCGCTATATCCATAATAAAGAAGAACAACTCGAGTCTGTAGCCAGGCTGGTTAAAGCAGCTCCTCATGAACTGGTCCACCGGGTTGAAAACTTGTTGAAAAATGTCAAGGAACTGGAGAATGAGAGCGAGGCATTGCAAGCTAAATTGGCAAAATATCAAGTGCAGGATTTGCTTGATGGTGTAAGAGAAGTAAAAGGTGTTAAAATGCTGGCAGGTCAGGTGTCGGCTCATGATATGGATAGCCTGCGAGGTATGGTCGATCTTTTAAGAGACAAGTTGGGTTCAGGCGTGGTTATACTGGGTGGAGTTGTGAATGGGCGAGTCAACCTGGTGGTAACAGTAACAAAAGATTTACTGCCACGCGGGTTGCATGCCGGCAAGATGATCAAAGAAATTGCAGCTGTTGTAGGCGGCAATGGTGGAGGCCGTCCTGACATGGCTCAAGCCGGCGGCAAGGATCCCGGCAAGCTCGGTGAAGCGCTGGAAAAAGCATATCAAGTTGCCGAAAAGCAAATATCGTAAGCCATAGATCAATATCCCCCGGTTTTTGATAGCCGGGGGATGCTGTTGTTAGTTATAAGTAATGAATTATTGTCCTGTTATTGAAGATCATAAATCATTGCTATTTCTTCACAATTAGGAAATTTTGGACAGTTAACACATTCTTTCCAGACTTTTTGAGGGAGCGATTCCTTTTCCACCACATGGAAACCGCATTTTTCAAAAAATGACTGCTGGTAGGTGAGAGCAAATAGACGTGGTATGCCCAGTTCCCTGGCTTCTTCGATAAACATGTTTACCAGCTTCCGCCCCAGACCTTGATTAGCATATTCCGGAACTACAGCCAGGGCTCTGATTTCAGCCAGGTCCTCCCATATTATGTGGAGTGAACCTGCTGCAATAACCCTTCCTTGCTCCTTGGCTACAGTGAACTCGCGCAAATGCTCATATAACATAGCTCTGGGCCTGGCCAGCATTAAGCCTTTCTCTGCATAATAGGTGATTAAGGCATGAATGGGCTCAACATCCGCAATTTTGGCTTTAACAAATTCCATCGGAAGTATATCCCCCTTCCTCTTATTGTGATCACATTATATATACTTATAAAGCACCATACAATCATCTTTAAAGAGAGTTATAAAATAGAGGAAAAAGAAATGCGGTAGAGAATACTATGAATGTTATATTTATGAATTATCATGCTAATGATAATAGCATGTCTTTGTGAAAGGGGTCTATTTATGTCCTGGGATGTCTCAGATGAAACCATGATGTTTAAGGTCAATACTGAAGAAGTAAACAAAGCCAGGGAAATTTTGCTCCAGGTGCATGAGTTGTTACAGGAAAAAGGATACAATCCGATCAACCAGCTGGTAGGGTATCTTCTTTCAGGGGATCCGGCATATATAACCAGTCACGGCAACGCTCGCAGTATGATCAGGCGGCTTGAGCGTGATGAAATCCTTGAGGAGTTGCTTAAAAGCTACCTGAAAAAATAGTAAGTGCTTATAGGAGATTAATGATTGCAATATAGAGCTTTAGGCACAACAGGTTTGCAGGTTTCCCGCCTTTGTTTCGGCGCTCTGACAATCAGTCCATTACAGACTAATTTATCCCTTGAGGAAGGGGTACGTGTGATTCGTGCTGCCCTGGATGCAGGGGTTAATTTTATTGATACTGCAGAATTATACAACGCCTATAGTTATATTCGTGAGGCAATTAAGGGATGCCGGAATGACATCATCATTGCGTCAAAATGTTATGCGTACACTTCTCAGGCTATGCAGGAGAGTTTGGAACTTGCCTTGAGGGAAATAAAGCGGGATTATATAGATATCTTTATGCTCCACGAGCAAGAGTCCATTTTGACTATTAGAGGACACTGGGAAGCTATCGAATACCTGCTGGAAGCTAAACATAAAGGATTAGTACGGGCTATTGGTATTTCCACCCATCATGTTGAAGGAGTATTGGGGGCTGCTGCTGTGCCCGAAATAGAAGTAATTCATCCTTTGATTAATATGAGCGGCATTGGCATCAAAGGGGGCAACACCCGGGATATGCTTGAGGCGATTAAAAAAGCCTATGCAGCCGGTAAAGGATTATACGGTATGAAAGTACTGGGTGGCGGGCATTTATTGGGTCAAACTGAAGCTGCTCTGTCTTTCGCCCTGTCCATACCGGAATTGTCCTCTATCGCAGTGGGTATGAGTACAGTTGAGGAAGTGACCTATAACACCTGCTTTTTTAGCGGATTACCAGTCCCGGAGAAATTACAGGCCTCCGTCAGGCAACAGCCCAGGCATGTACATATTGAGGATTATTGTTTTGGTTGCGGCACCTGTGTATCAAGATGCTCCTCCGGTGCTTTGAGCCTGCACAATGGTAAAGCAGTGGTGGAGCACCAGCTCTGCACTCGCTGTGGTTATTGTGGAGCTGCATGTGCAGAATTCTGTATTAAGGTGATATAATGCGTATTTTGGGTATTGATTTGGGAGAAAAAAAAATCGGCCTGGCTGTGAGTGACCCCCTGGGGTGGACGGCCCAGGGATTGGGTGTTGTCATAAGCAAGGGGTCAATTAATGCTGATATAGCAACGATTAATGAATATGTAAAGCGTTATGAAGTAGAAAAAATAATTATTGGGCTGCCTCTAAATATGGACGGCAGTTCCGGCCCCCATGCTGAAAAAGCCAGATTCTTTGCTGAACAGCTGGGTCATAAGTTAAATATACCCGTAGAAATGATCGATGAGCGTCTTACAACGGTAGCTGCTGAGAAGTTATTACTGCAGGCTGATCTAAGCCGGGCTAAACGCAAAAAGGTAATTGATAAAATGGCGGCAGTATTAATCCTGCAAAGATACCTGGATCAAAAACATTAAATTTACCAATTCGAGATTTCTTGACAGTTACCTTTATTTAATATAGAATGAACTATAAACTTCTAAAGAGGTGGATATGGTGAATGAACAAGAAGAGATCATCACTTTGATTGATGAAGAAGGAGCAGAGCATGACTTTGCAGTCGTTGATATCATAAATGTTGCGGGAACAGAATATGCAATCCTGCTACCGATCGAGGAAGAGAACGATGAAGCTATTATCCTTAAGTTTACCGTCGATGAAGAGGGCAATGAGCTTTTGGTAGATATTGAAGATGACGAGGAATGGGAAAAGGTAGCCGATGCCTGGGAAGAGACACTGACAGAGGAAGCCGAGTAAAGCTTAAAAATCGCTGGTTGCGGGCACATCCACAATCCGGCTTTTTTTATGAATGGGGGTCTTTTTTGTGTCCGACAAAGGAAAACGGATGCTCTATAGCCTCATCATAGCTGTAGTAATCTTTACACCTGTTATCTTATTTGGTTCAGGTTTTTTTGGCGTTACGTCCGAAAGAGTTCTCGACGGGGTGGAGGTACTGGGTGTCCCTTTAGGGGGGCTTAACAAAGCAGAAGGCGTGATCAGGTTAGGTGAAGTAGAAAAGAATTTAAGGGCTTCCAGGGTTTTATTGCGACATGAGGATCAAACCTGGCCTTTACCTCTGGACGAAGTTGGTCTTAATCTAAATAAAGAGGCGGTCATGGACCAAGCTTTGCAAGCCGGCAAGAACGGTTCGTTCATCAAACGCTGGCAGGACCGGAGAATGCTGCAAAAAACAGGCTTGTCCTTAACACCATTTATTGAATATGATCATGAAAAACTAGCTCAAAAAGTTTATGAGCTTACGGAAGATATTATAATTCTACCGCAAGATGCAACCTTTAAGATTAACAGCGATAATACTGTGTCCGTTGTGCCGGCCAAAGACGGAATTGGTATTGATCTTGAGAGATTGGAAAAAGATATTAACGCTTCTCTGACAGCAGGGCACAATCAAGAGGTCACTTTGAACCTGGTGCCCGTTGCTCCATCCCGCTCGACAGCTTTTGTTGCTTCTATGGGTGTTAATGGTTTATTGTCTACTTATACCACCTGGTTCGATCCCTCGGTAACCGGCAGGAGTTATAATGTCAGTGTTGCGGCGCGGGCTTTTGATGAGCTGTTAATCATGCCCGGTCACGAAGTATCCTTTAACGATGTAGTCGGACCCAGAAGCACCGAGGCTGGGTATAAAAATGCCCCGGTGATTGTCAATGATGAATTGGTGGATGGGCCGGGGGGCGGTGTTTGCCAGGTTTCATCCACTCTTTATAACAGCATTCTTCTAGCCAACCTGGAAGTTGTGGAACGCACTTGCCACTCCCTGCCTGTATCGTATGTTCCTATCGGTCGTGATGCAACTGTAGTGTATGAGCTGATTGATCTGAAATTCAGGAACAATACCGACAGCTACCTCTATATCAAGGCCTATATCTCAGGCGGCAGTCTGACCTTTAATATTTATGGCAATACAGACTATAAAAGAGACGTTACAATCAGTTCATGGGTCACCAGGGTAATTGAGCCGCAGGTGATTTATGAAACAGACGACAGTTTGCCAGAGGGCGATGAGGTTGTAAAACGTGAAGGCGCAAGGGGTTATATAGCAGTAGCGGAAAGAGTCGTAAGAAACAATGGTGTAATCGAAAAAAGAGAAATGCTGCCTGCCAGTGACTACAACGCGGTTAATAAGATCATTGCTGTAGGTACTGCTGTCCAGGATGTGCCTCAAATAGCGCCTTCTACTCCGGGTGAAGTGACAGGTGACGATGATGAGTCGGATACTACAGGAGCAAGTAATACTACTTCATCAAGTAATACTAATTCAGCAGGTAATACTGCTTCTGAAAATCCGGCTATTCCAATGCCCGGCAATTAAACCTGGTTGCTAAGCCGGCGTCTCTTTAATGCGATTAAGTCAAAGGTGCAAAATGGAGCAAGTATGAAATATGGTAAAAATATATTATTAAAAGGGAATAGCGCCAATGTTCGTCTATTTGTGCTCCTGGGGCTGGCGGCTGCAGTTGGCTTTGTCATATTTTTAGGTATGCTCCTGTCGCCTGTTACACTGCAGGGTGAGGGCCGGGAAGTAGTTGTAGCCATACCCCAGGAGGCAGTTGCTGCCACAATAGGCAAGATTTTAGAGGAAGAAGGGCTTGTGCGCAGCTCTGTGGCTTTTAATCTATACACCAGATGCATGGGCCTGGATGCACGGATTAAGGCCGGGCATTATGTGCTGAATAGCGGTTTTTCCACACCGCGGCTAGCGATGGAACTGGTTAACGGACAACAGGTGTTTTACAGGGTTACAATTCCTGAGGGCTTTAACACAGAACAGATTGCGGATCTACTGGCCGAAAAAGGACTTGTGGAAAGGGACCGTTTTATGGCTGTCGTTAGAGAGCAGCATTTTGATTTCAGCTTTCTCCAAGGGGTTCCCAAAGGGGATAGGCGGTTGGAAGGGTATCTCTTTCCCGATACCTATAATTTTGAATTAGGCGTCGATGAGGGCACCATTGTTGAGACGATGTTAAACCGCTTTGACCGGGAGATGAAAGAACTGGATTATGCTACTTTGACTGCAAGGAATGGTATAAATGTGCACCAGGCGGTCACTATTGCTTCTCTTATTGAAAGAGAAGCTAAGGCTGACGAAGAGAGGCCCCTCATTGCAGGTGTTATTTATAACCGTTTGAAGATCCCAATGCTCCTGCAAATCGATGCCACCATACAGTATGCGCTGGGTGAAAACAAACCTATCATTTATTACAAGGACCTGGAAGTTGATTCACCTTATAATACCTACAAACATTATGGATTACCACCGGGTCCTATAGCGATGCCCGGCAGGGCTTCGTTGCTGGCAGCCGTTCAACCGGCAGCTACAGACTATCTGTATTATGTTGCCAAACCGGATGGTTCTCATGCATTTGCCACCACTTTGTCTGATCATGATATCAATAGGGAGCTGTATCAGTAATGGCGGAATTATTAGCCCCTGCGGGGGATTTGGAAAAATTAAAAATTGCCATACTATATGGTGCCGATGCCGTCTACCTCGGTGGGCGGCATTTTGGTTTACGAGCCGGGGCAGGTAATTTTGCTCCTGATGAACTCACTGCAGGAGTGGATTTTGCCCACACAAACGGCGCCAAAGTATATGTAACAGTTAATATTTTTGCCCATAACCGGGATTTAGAGCTGTTGCCTGGTTATCTTGCTTCATTAGTAGATGCTGGTGTGGATGGGGTTATTGTATCCGATCCAGGAGTTCTTGATCTGGTCAGGACAGGTTTTCCACAGCTGCCGGTACACTTAAGCACCCAGGCGAATACCACCAATTGGGCTGCCGCCAGGTTTTGGTCCCGGCAAGGGGTATCACGCATTATATTGGCCCGGGAACTTTCACTGGCTGAAATTAAGGAAATAAGCAGCAAGGTGGAAGCGGATCTGGAGATCTTTGTGCACGGAGCCATGTGTATGGCCTATTCAGGCCGATGCCTTCTCAGCAACTATCTTACCGGCAGGGATGCCAATCGTGGCGATTGTGCTCAATCCTGCCGCTGGCAGTATACCCTTATGGAGGAAAAAAGACCCGGCGAGTGTTTTCCTGTTGAGGAGGATGAAAGAGGTACCTATATACTGAGCTCACGTGATCTCTGTCTTATCGAGCATATACCTGAACTCATGGAGGCAGGTATAAAGAGTTTTAAAATTGAAGGGCGGATGAAAAGCGCCAATTATGTCGCCAGCGTGGTGAAGGCTTACCGCGCAGCACTGGATGCTTATCAACATGACCCTCATAATTACTGTTTTGATCCGGTCTGGTTGGAGGAGCTTAACAAAGTAAGCCACCGTAAATATACTACGGGCTTTATGTTTGGACGGCCTGAAACTTCTGGTCAGCATTATGGGACGGGAATCTACCGCAGAAGCCGCGTTTTTGTGGGCCTGGTCAGGGACTATGATCCCGCTACAGGGCTGGCGCTGGTTGAGCAGAGAAACCATTTTGCTGTAGGTGACCAATTGGAGGTGCTTGTGCCTGGAGAAATTGACTTCAACCAAAATGTGAGCAGGATTATTGATGAAGAAGGACGGTTGGTTGATGCCGCCCCTCATCCAAGACAGCTGATTAAGGTGCCTTTTGCCAGGCCCGTGCCGCCATATACTATTATAAGAAAAATTGTATAAAATTACTATTTACCGGCCATGCTAACACCATAACCAAACCGGAAGGATTGGCGATAATTGGAGTATTTACGGCAGAAAAGGCTGGTAAATATTTTTTTTCTGTTCCTCTTATGCATGCTGGGTTTAGCAGGACGCTTTTGGTATCTTCAGATTGAGCAGGGCGCCATGTATGCCAATTTAGCATTGGAACAAACGAGCAGCTGGGTACCCCTGGAGGAAACAGCCAGAGGGGACATCCTGGATCGTAATTTGCGGCCTTTGACCGGAACCAAAGAGGAAAACAGGGTTATTATTTTCCCGTCCGCTGTGGTTGAGCGAGAGGATGTTGCCAGAGATCTTGCCGCTATTCTGGAGATCGATCCGGTTCTCGCAGCAAGTTATTTTCAAGGCGACGCGGTAACATTACCCTATAAGCTCACAGCGGCGCAAGTGGCGACGATCAATAACAAGGCCTGGACCGGCGTCATAGTTATGCCTGTACGTTGCCGCTACCAGGAGCACCAGCCGGCTGCCCAGATAATAGGGCACCTGGGGAAGATTTCTTCCTGGCAGGAATTCTCTGAATTGACGGCACAGACGGAAAAACAGTACCGTTTTAGTGATCTGGTAGGTAAGGCAGGTTTGGAGAAGTACTATGAAGAGGTTCTCAAAGGTTCATGGCCTGAAAAGTCTGTCCGGGTATTTGCGGATGCCCGGGGCAACCTCCTGGGCGGGCCTGATTTTGTAGTTGAGCAGGCAGCTGCAGGGACAGACAGCAAGAACCTGGTACTCACAATTGACATCAGAATCCAGGAGATCGTTGAAAAGGTTATGGATAACCAGGTAAAGAAAGGCGCTGTTGTGGTAATGGAAGCTGGAAGCGGTGAGATCCTGGCCATGGCCGGACGTCCTAGCTTTGACCCTTCCTTTTCCGGAGAAGATGACCTGAGTAGTGGTGACAGCATATACTTTGATCATTGTACAGCCCTGTATCAACCTGGCTCGGTGTTTAAAATTGCTGTAGCGGCTGCTGCCCTGGAAGAAGGTTTAGTTGATTTAAATACCGTTTTTTCCTGTACAGGAGAAAAAGATCGCCTGGTGCCTTGCTGGAACAAGGCTGGACATGGAAAGATCACTTTCGAGCAGGCTTTTGCCCATTCTTGTAACCCGGTTTTTGCCCGGCTAGGCATGGAATTGGGAGCAGCAAAGATGATCGAATATACCAGGCTCCTTGGTCTTGATAACCAGTTTATAGTTGGTTACCCGGTGCCTGTAGATGCGCGTCAGGATCTCAAAAAATTAGCGGAACCTTTCAACCTGGCTGGCTGCAGTGTTGGCCAGGGTCCACTCCTGGTGACGCCGGTCCAGATCGCGGCCATGACAAATACCTTGCTTACAGGAGGATTGTACCAGGCGCCTTCTCTGGTGAAGGAAATCAGGGACAATAGTGGTAACAGTGAGCAGTTGGGCAAACCGGAGGCGGTAAGGGCACTTTCTCCCGGAACGGCACAAGCGTTGCGCTCACTCCTTGAAGAGGCGACCCGGTATGGAACGGGACAGGCAGCCATGCTAACGCCATGGGGCAGTGCAGGCAAGACCGGCTCTGCCCAGCTGGTAAATGACGGAGAGTTGGTAAACGCCTGGTTCACAGGTTATGCGCCCCTCTCACAACCGCGTTATGTTGTCACGGTTTTGGTTGAAAATGGTGAGAGCGGCAGTGTATCCGCTGCTCCTGTATTTAAGGAGATTATGGAACACATATTGCAATTGCCAACAGATGCTGCAGGTGTGCATTGAGTCACACCTGCAGTTTTTTTTTCAGGAGTTTGGAAAACACATAGTATTTGCATGCAGTAGACCTTAATCTGCACATTGTTCAAGCTTCCTTCGTATTATAGAAAGTCATAAAATAATATTTTTGGTAGTATAGTAATAATATACCAATAGGCGTTAATAGATTAATTATAGCAAACAACTTTGATTCTAGCCAGCTTGTCTATGAGTAGTTTTGTGTTTTGTAGGAGGATGTTATGAAAGCATCTGCTGTGGCATGGGTGTTAAAGCGTTATAGAATTCTTATCACCCTAATGACCTTAATCTCTTGCGTTGCTGGGTTTGTGTACAGCATGTACGTTATGAAACCTGTTTATACATCCAAAGTATTAATGATAATCACGACTGTTGATGAGTTGATGATTCAGAAATTTGATTATGTGACTATTCTTGCCAACAGACAATTGGTCCAAACCTATACCGAGATCATGCAGAGCAACAAAGTGTTAGAACGTATAGCGGCAGAACTTGGTAATAGTATTACAACTGAGCAGTTAAGCGCGGCGCTCAGTGTCAGTCAAGTGGGAGGTACAGAAATAATTGAAATATCCGCCCGGGATATAGAGCCTCAACAGGCGGCCAACATTGCCAATACCACTGCCAATGTATTTATCCAGCATATCGGTGAGACGTTTAAAGTAAACAACCTTAAAATACTTGATACTGCTGTTCCCGGTAAAGCACCCGTTCAACCGAGCCACCTACTGCATACAATTGTGGCGACACTGCTTGGTCTGGCAATAGCCGTTGCAGCAGCCCTGACCTATGTGTATATCCGCCAGCCTGTGGGTATGCCCGGTGTACTGGATGAAGAGGTTAAATTATTGGCCCGTGTGCCCCCATCGAAGCGGTTAAGAAACAACTGGGCAAAAGTCGAAGAAGTATTAAATAACAAAGCTATAAAAAATTGTTATTTGTTTCTGCAAACTCTTTTGGTTGAAAAAGCAGCTCTAGGCAAAGCAATACTGCTTACGAGTATAACGCCTCAGGAGAACAAGTTAACAATCGCCGAAGGGCTGGTTGTAACCTTAATTCAATCCGGTTATAGGGTTACCCTGGTTAATACTGATTTTACCGGTAAAAGCCGGATTATTCCATATATGTTACAAGGGGAAGCCTTTAGTGAAAATATACCTGTTACAGGTGGAAGACCTGCTGCCCCGTCGCGAGGTTGAGGTTAATTTGAGCCAGGTCAGCAAACACATCGAAGATGAGGTTGTGCTTGTTACAGGTGCAGGGGGCTCTATTGGCTCGGAACTCTGCCGGCAGATCTGTCGTTTTCAACCTAAGAAACTGATTCTCATGGGACGTGGGGAAAACAGCATTTATGAAATTAGTTTGGAGCTAGCCCTGTCCAAAACTAAAGTTACATATATTCCGGTAATAGGTGATATACGCGACAAAGACAGGGTAGAGGAGATTTTTGCCAGGCACAAGCCGACAATGATCTTTCATGCCGCCGCCCATAAACATGTAGCCTTAATGGAGCTACACCCGGAGGAAGCCTTCAAGAACAACGTCTTCGGCACCTTGAATCTGGTGCGGGCGGCAGATGCATACCAGGCTAAAATGATGTTGTTTATATCAACTGACAAAGCAGTTAACCCAAGCAGTGTTATGGGGCTGACCAAATTACTGGGCGAGATGATCATCCGTAGCTATGCTGCGAAAAGCTGTACAAAATTTTGTGCAGTGCGGTTTGGTAATGTACTTGGCAGCAGAGGAAGCGTGGTGCAACTGTTTCGTAAGCAAATTGCCGCAGGCGGTCCCATTACAATTACGCATCCGGAAATGCGCCGTTATTTCATGACCATCAGGGAAGCAGTGCAACTGGTTTTACAGGCTGGCGCCATGGCAGAAGGCGGAGAAATATTCATGCTGGATATGGGTGAACAGGTTAAAATTGTTGATCTGGCCCGTAACATGATTCGTCTAAGTGAGCTTACTGGTCACAAGAAAATAGAGATCAAATATGTCGGGGTCAAACCCGGTGAGAAACTTTCAGAAGAATTGTTAACCGCAAAAGAAAATGCCCGGGTAACACAGCACCGAAAAATCTTTATTATCCATCCCGAAGTAGTAGATCAAGAACTGTTTAATTTAATCGAAGAAGCCCGGGATACGCCAAACGGTGATTATCTAGAGCGCTTGATGAGAGCAGCGAGAGATAAATACCGGCTTCTACTGGCAACATAAGAGCCGTTTCTGCTTAATAAACTGATTGGAGGTGCAATCAAATTAAACAATATAAATTGTTTTTACTGATCTTAATAATTTTGCTTTGCACACCCTTATTAGTTGCAGCCTCTGAACAGAACAGTATTAATCCAAGCAGCCAATTGGAGGAAATGAAACAATTCGATATGGTTATCACCGAACCCTGGGCCATTAATGAGGTACAGATTAGAGAGTTGCAAGAGGCGGGTGTTATCGTACTGGGCTATATTCCTACAACCTCTATCGACATAGCGCACCCGCCTTTTACCGGGCTGGAGGACAACGATTACGTGTGGATCCATAAGCACAAGGTTATTAACTACAACGATATCAGCCCGGATTGGATCATGGATTCTTCCAACCCGCATTATCGCCAAATAGTAGTCAATACCATTAAAGAGACCATCTATGACAGAGGTTTTGATGGGGTTTTTCTGGATACTTTGAACCAGGCCCCGGAGTACTTAAGCTGTTATGTTTCACTTGACCCCGTTAGTATGGATGAGCTGACGCGCTTGTTTCTAAATGGAAGTATGGAACTATGCAAGGAAATACGCGCTCTCGACAAGACAAAGATTGTTGTCCAAAACAATGGTTGGCGCGAGTTGGTTAACTTTACAGCCCCTTATATAGACGGCCTTATGTGGGAGAATTATCCATACGAGCTTGGTGAAAGCGATTACTGGCTCAATCAAAAACGCAAGAATTTAATTGCCCTGAGTAATAAGTATCATTTTAAGATACTCACCAGCAGTTTTATTAATCAGGACGATTACAACAAAGTCAAAGATTTTTACAGCATATCCAGGTCATATGGTTTTATTCCTTACGCGGCATGGACCTCGGGTGAACTGATTTATGACAATATTAACACCTATGATGTTCCTCCCCGCAGTAAGGCGCCGTTTCCAGGTGTGGATAAAAAGCATGAGTGGAAGCTCCAAAGCTTTTTAGTTGACCTGAGTGGTCCTGATAACTAATTAGAAGCAAGGGGTGTTTTTATGGCAGACTACGATGTTCTTGGTTTGGAGGAAGCAACGCGGTGGAAACAGGAACTGGCGACACTGGATACTAAACCTGATATTCATTTTACGCCGGGCTATTGTGGTCTGTACCGTAACTGGGGGGAACCCCGCCTGTTTATCTATTGTGACGCAGGTACCACCATTTTGTATCCTTTTATCCTCAGAAGGGTGGAACCTCCATGGGATGGCGCAGATTATTTTGACGAGCCGTACTATGATATTACCTCTCCTTACGGCTATGGGGGACCTCTTGCCGGGCATAGCGCCGGTACAACAGACTGGGATAGATTTTACTGGTATTTCGCCAGTTACTGCCGGGAAAACAACATCATAACGGAATTTATCAGGTTCCACCCGGTATTGTGTAATCACCGGTGGCTGGTTGAACATCTGACGGTGCAAAAGGTTTCATCTGTTATCTGTCTCGATACAACCCTTTCGGATGAGGATATTTGGTCCGGCTATAAACGGAATAATAGAAATAACATCCGCAAAGCAAGCCGCGAGGGGATAGAAGTAGTTATTGAACCCTCAACAGCGCATTTTCAGGACTTTATACAGATTTACCATCATACCCTGGATAGAAATGATGCCGACGGCTTTTACTATTTTGATCAGGATTTTTATACATCATTGCATCATAACCTAAAAGGTAATTATGTCTATGCCCACGCCTTAAAAGATGGATGTGTTGTATCCACTGAACTTCTCCTGTATAACGGTACTTATATCCATTCCTTTCTGGGCGGCACCCTGGAAGAATTCTATCAGTTCCGGCCCAACAACCTGCTAAAACATGAGATGATCTGCTGGGCTAAAGAGCGCGGTATCAAATATTTTATGCTTGGCGGGGGGCGCCGGGAGCATGATGGCATCTTTCGTTATAAGCGTTCATTTGCGAGCTACGGCCTGTTGAATTTCTATATCGGGAAGAAAATACACGATCCAATAGCGGTAGCTAAATTGGAATGTTGTTTTGCCAAACATAAACCGGTGCAAAGGGACGATTTTTTTCCTGGTTACAGGAGGTATAAATAATGCAGAAAAGATGTGTTTGCATTTTCTGTAAAAGGATTATTGATTTACTGGTCGCCCTTATGCTGCTTGTCATTCTAAGTCCGGTGATGATTGTAGCAGCACTGGCAATTAAGTTGAGCTCACCGGGTGAAATAATTTTCAAACAACAACGGTTGGGCCTGCACGGTAAAGTCTTTTATATGTATAAGTTCAGAAGCATGGTCAGCAATGCGGAAAACATAGGTTCCGGTATGTTTTTGGAAAAAGACGATCCCAGAATAACCGGTGTGGGTAAATTTCTAAGAAAGACCAGCATTGATGAGCTGCCTCAATTGCTAAATGTTCTGCGTGGTGAGATGAGCCTGGTGGGGCCCAGGCCGGCGCCTTTATATCATCTTGGCATGTACGATGAAAGACAACTTAGGAGACTGGAAGTAAAGCCTGGTATGACCGGCTGGGCCCAGATCAACGGCCGGGTTGCCCTGTACTGGCCGGAAAGGATTGAGCTGGATGTCTGGTATGTCGAACATATGGGTCTGTGGCTGGATTTGAAAATACTGTTGTTAACTTTGCCGGCGGTAATTGGCGGCAGCGGTGTTGTTCCACAGGAAGATAGAAGAAGAGTGGATCCCTTTGTGAACACCTGACATAAGCCCAGAAATCCGGAATGAGGTGAGCCGTAAATGCGCTTAAAAGGCAGAAAAGTACTTGTTACCGGTGGATTTGGTTTTCTTGGCGCCAACCTTTGCCTTAAATTGCTGGCTGAAGGCGCAGGTGTCAGGGTAATCGATCTGTTCCCTTGCCCCAGCGACAACTTGCTAGCCCCTTATACAAAGATAATTGAAAGTAAACAATGCAATATGGTCAATGAAAACGAGGTCGGGGCAGCCCTCGAAAACATCGATACTGTAGTTCATCTGGCTTTTCCCATGGCCTTAAGAGGGAATGTTCCGGAAAGGGACACTATCCTTGAGAACCTGGCCGGGCTGCTGAACCTGACCAAAGCGGCACAAGAACGGGACGCGCTTTTTGTTTATGTTTCCTCAATCGCTGTCTACGGTCAGGAGCAATACCGGCCGGTTGATGAAAATCACCCTCTGGAACCCGTCATGATGTATGGGGGAATTAAACTGGCCTCGGAAAATATTTGCCGGACCATGGCGCGGAGCAACAAATTGCGGTTGATAATATTACGGGCTGCTGACATATACGGTCCTGCCAATGCCCGCCTCAGTGTGCCGGTTAGGTTTTTACTGCAAGCTATCAGCGGGCAGCCGATCACAGTTTACGGTGACGGCTCTGACAGCCGGACGTACACTTTTGTCGAGGATTTTTCCGAAGCAGTAGTCCTGGCTCTGATTAACCCGGCGGCTGTAGGTGAGGTATTCAATGTCGGTGGGGACAAATGCGTGTCCATGCATGAACTAGCCCTTGCCGCCAAAAAGGTGACTGGAAGTCAAAGCCCCGTTGCCTATCTGGATGCTCCAACGTCCGGTCGCCGGCTGGCCATAGATAATTCGAAAATCAAAAAAACACTGGGTTATAAACCTGCTTATAGCATTGAACAAGGATTAATTCTAACTGCGGAATGGTTAACCAACAACCGGCATAAGTTTCAACTAACAGATTAGGGAGCTATGACCGCTCCTCCACCAAATTGAAAAATATGCTACCGGAGAGTGTTGCTGCAGTGGCAAGTTTGAAAAAGAGGATTTACCTGTCTTCTCCTCACATGAGCGGCCATGAATTAACCCTGGTCAAAGAAGCCTTCGATTCTAACTGGATAGCGCCTCTGGGGCCGCATGTGGACGCTTTTGAGCAGGAGTTGGCAGAATATCTGGGTGTGGCCGGGGCCTTAGCGGTCAATTCAGGCACCGCTGCCATTCACCTGGCCCTTCGTCTGGTAGGGGTAGGACCAGGAGACGACGTTTTCTGTTCCTCGCTGACCTTTGTTGCCAGCGCCAATCCGATTTTGTATCTGGGTGCCAAACCAGCTTTCATTGACTCCGAACCCTATTCCTGGAATATGTCGCCTGCCGCCCTGGGCGAGGCCTTAGCCGAGGCAGCCGCTCGTGGCAAGCTGCCTAAAGCTGTTGTTATTGTTAATATTTTTGGTCAAAGCGCTGATATGGACCCGTTGCTTGAACTGTGCAACAAATACCATGTGCCGGTTATTGAAGATGCTGCGGAATCACTCGGTGCTACTTATAAAGGGAAACCCAGCGGCACAATGGGCAAATATGGAATATTCTCCTTTAACGGCAATAAAATAATTACCACTGCCGGTGGAGGGATGCTCGTATCCAATGATATCGACGGTTTAGCCAAGGCCCGCTTTTGGGCAACTCAAGCCAGGGACCAGGCCAGGTATTATCAACACAGTGAACTGGGTTTTAATTACAGGCTGAGCAATATTTTAGCGGCAATAGGAAGAGGGCAACTGAAGGTATTGGATGAGCGGATCAACGCCAGGCGCGCCATATTTGCCAGATATGCGGCAGGCTTTTCTGATCTACCCTTCATTACCATGATGCCGGAAGCCTCTTTTGGACGCGCAACCAGGTGGTTAACTGTTTTGACAATTGACCCTGATGCTGCCGGAGTAACAGCTGAGCAGATCCTTGAGGAATTGCAGGCGGAAAATATTGAAGCCAGACCGGTGTGGAAGCCGATGCATTTGCAGCCGTTGTTTACTAAAAGCCTCTATTATCCTCATGCAGCCACAAGCTGTTCCGATTATTTATTTGCTAACGGCATTTGTCTGCCATCCGGCTCCAACATGACGGAACAGGATGTTGACAGGGTTATTGAAGTCGTCAGGCATAGCGTGGGTTACTGATTTGCTGCAGCTCATCATTTAAGTGACTAGTAACGGGGACGAGGTGTATCCAAATGGGTAACAAAACACCGGCTAAGGTGGCCTTTCTGGCCTCAATATACCGGCATCTTGAAGGATTCCATATGCCTTATATAAAGCTGCTGCAGGACAAAGGATGCCAGGTCCATGCTTTTGCCAGGCCCGATCAGGGAAAAACAGGGATTGCAGGTGCCGGAGTAATATGCCACGATACGCCCTTTAAACGCAGCCCCTATCATCCGGAAAACCTTAAAGCCCTCGCTTATTTAATTAAGAGTTTTCGGGAAGAAAAATTTGATCTGCTCCATGTGCATACACCTGTAGCCGGTATTCTTGGCCGTATCGCTGCAAAATTGACGGGGGGCACGCAGGTTATCTACACAGCCCACGGCTTTCATTTTTTTCAAGGAGCTCCCATACACTACTGGTTATTGTATTATCCGGCAGAGAGGTTTTTAGCCCGTTATACCGATTACCTGGTTACGATCAATCAGGAGGACTATCACAGAGCCCTTTCTTTCCCGGTAAAAAAAGATGTAGTTTATATAAAAGGTGGCGTAGGGCTCCAATTGGATGATTTTGGCAATATCGATCAGAAACAAGCCAGGGATAAAATAAAAGAGCAGCTGGGAATCAGTGGAGATCCTCTGCTGATCTTGTGTGTGGCCGAAATTAACCTTAATAAAAACCAGATGCAGTTGATTAAAACAATGGAAAAATTAGCGGCGCAGCAGCAAGCTGTTTGCTGTTTGTTGGTTGGAACCGGTCCGGAGGAAGCTAAACTGAAAGATTATGTCAAGTCCAGGTCGCTGGCGGGGATAGTTTACTTCCTTGGTTATCGTCAGGATATACCCGAACTCATGGCAGGAGTGGATGTGGTAGTTAATCTTTCCAGACGTGAGGGCTTGCCCCGGGTAGTTATTGAAGCTATGGCAGCGGGCAAACCGGTAGTGGCCACCGGTATCAGAGGTAACAAGGACCTTGTTGTAAATGGGCAGACCGGCTTTCTTGTGCCTGTAGACAATATCGATGCCACAGTCGAAGCGCTGCTGAAGCTTATGACTGACGCTTCTTTAAGACAGCAAATGGGGCACAGTGGAAGGGAGCGAGCCGGCAGCTGTGATATTAAAAAGACGGTTCTTGAAATGGAAAAGCTTTATGAGCAAGTGATTGGCAACTAAGGAGAATTGCCGGGACGATCAGATATACAACTTGTCACCAGTATATTAAGCTCAAACTTAATGCTCATGCCTGATGTGAATGGTTGATGCCTGATAAATAATGCCAGGCATAGTTTTATTTATAGCCTTCTAATATTAATTCTTTACTTAATTTCCCAAGGGCTCTTTTCTCTATGCGCGAAACGTAGGACCTGGAAATACCCAGATTCCTGGCTATTTCCCGCTGTGTTTTTCTTGCCCCGTCATGCAACCCGAAGCGCAGCTCAAGAACTTTTTTTTCACGCTGTGATAACTGGTGAACTTTTTCAAGAAGGTGTTTTTGCTCAAATCTATTCTCAACAGTTTCAGCAACAACTTCGGAAGGGGTGCCCAAGATATCAATTAAAGTGATCTCATTACCTTCCTTATCAACCCCAATAGGATCGTAGAGAGAGACTTCTGATTTCATTTTTTTGGTGTAACGCAAGTGCATTAAAATCTCATTTTCAATACATCTGGCGGCGTAGGTGGCAAGACGTGTTCCCTTATTTGTGTTAAAGGTATTGATGGCTTTAATCAGGCCAATAGTGCCGATGGAGATAAGGTCATCCGGATCTTCCCCGGTGCCGTCAAACTTTTTAATAATATGGGCTACCAGGCGCAGGTTTCTTTCGGTCAGTACATTGCGGGCGTTGTTATCACCCTGGCTGAGAAGTTTAAGGTATTTTGCTTCTTCCTTTTCTGAGAGTGGTTGAGGAAAGGTATTATTGGCTATATATGATACCAGGAGTATGAGACCGTTTACCAACGATACTATGGTGAAAGTCCAGAGACCTGACAGCATAAAGAAACCCCCTCCTTAAATAAGCGTGCCATTAATCATATGAAAAGGAGGTTGTTTTTTGTGCATGTCCGTCAGTAAATGTTTTAAAAAGGATTTTTAAGTTGGCCGGAGAAAATTAGCAAATAGTTTAATCGGAAGCTGGTTAAGCAGGCCATGATCCCAGGCTACTTTTTTTCCCAAATCGTTCATACTGCATATTATCCCTTTGGGCCTGCACAGCGGTATCCATAGCTTTGAAGGCTATAATTATTGCGAGAGAAACAAATAATTAGGAGTATAATCATTGCTGAACATTTTTTACCCCAAATTATATGCAGCGTCACTTGTGGAATTGAAGCCGGAGTTTTTAAGAGAACTTGGTTTGCGGGGCGTCTTATTGGATCTTGACAATACCGTAGTTCGCAGGGATTCATTAGTTTTCTCCAAAGAAGTTAAGGCCTGGCTGGATGAGCTACGCGCCTACGGCTTCAAGATGTGCATCATATCAAACAATTCAAAGCGAAGGGTTGGCGCCGCAGCAGAACAATTGCAAATACCGGCGGTGCACCGTGCTGTGAAACCCCTGGGCAGCCCTTTTCGCCGTGGGTTGAAAATTCTTGGCACCAGGCCGGAGGAAACCGCCCTGATAGGGGACCAGATCTTTACAGATATCTTAGGGGGCAACCGGTGTGGGTTATATACCATACTGGTTGTGCCCCTGGAAGGAAAGGAATTCTGGGGCACCAGGCTTTTTAGCCGTCCCCTGGAAAAATTGATCCTGGCGCGTTTAAAACAAAGACCGGAGGTTTTCCATGGCAAATGGGATTAATGGTTTGACGAAGGTCTGCGGCATTTTCGGCAAACCCCTACAGCATACTTTTTCACCGGGGATGCACAATGCAGCTTTTGCAGCAGCCGGTCTTAATTATATTTACGTACCTTTTGAAGTTGAAGAGGACGAGTTGCCTGCAGCTGTAAAAGCCATCAGGGCACTTGGTTTAGCAGGCGTTAACATCACCATCCCTTATAAAGAAGCTGTTATTCCTCTCCTTGATGAGGTCAGCGTGGAGGCCGGTCTTATTGGGGCTGTTAATACTGTGGTTAACCGGCAGGGATGTCTGTACGGAGAGAATACTGACGGACGTGGTTTTCTCAAAGCCATCTCCGAAGAGTTGGGTTTTAATCCCGCGGGAAAAACAGCCTGTGTTCTGGGAGCCGGTGGGGCAGCCAGGGCAGTGGCAGTGCAATTGGCTTTAGCCGGGGTGAAAATAATAACCCTGGCCAATAGATCCAGGCCACGGGCGGTGGAACTGGCCCGGCATATTATGGAAAAGACAGGTGCGCCGGTGCAGGTTGGGGAGTGGCCTTCTTATGACTCACCACAGCATAGCAGCCTGTTGGAGAATGCAGATCTTGTGGTGCAGACCACTCCCATTGGAATGCATCCCCAGGCATCGGCAACAGTGCCCCTGTCCTTTGAACAGCTAAAACCGGGGGCAGTGGTTTGTGATTTAATATATAATCCAAGACAAACCTGCTTTCTGGAAAGAGCTGCTCAAGCAGGCGCTATTACGATGAATGGCCTGGGTATGCTGCTTTACCAGGGAGTGCTGGCCTTTGAGTTGTGGACAGGCAGGAAGGCGCCTGTTCAGGTGATGAAAGAGGCGTTAAGGCAGTCTCTCAAAACTTGATCAAGGCTGGTAGGTTTTTATTTTCATAGAGCTACTTGGAGGTTATGCAATTGTTGAGGTATCTGACAGCAGGCGAGTCTCACGGTCCCGGTTTGACCGTAATTGTTGAAGGACTACCGGCGGGATTACCCGTAGAGGCCGATTATATAAACCATCAGTTAGCGCGACGCCAGGCTGGTTACGGGCGTGGTGGCAGGATGAAAATTGAGTATGATACCGTTAAATTATTCTCCGGCATGCGGGGCGGTATGACCCTGGGCAGTCCTGTCAGTATAATCATTGAAAACAAGGACTGGGTGAACTGGTCGGACATCATGTCCGCAGCAGCAGAAACAATAGTTCACGGCCGGGAGGTGACCCGTCCCCGTCCCGGACATGCGGATCTGGCAGGCGCCCTTAAATACCGTCATGCTGATATCCGCAATGTATTGGAACGCTCCAGCGCCCGGGAGACAGCTGCGCGGGTAGCGGCAGGCAGCCTGGCACGGCGTCTTTTAGAGGAACTGGGCATTGTCATCATAGGCCAGGTCATTCAAATCGGCAACCTGCAAGCCAAACCCAAAGACATAACTCTCCATGAACTGCAGGACAGGCTTGCTCATTCAAAGCTGCTCTGCGCAGATTCTGAGGTAGAGCCGTTAATGATTGATTTGATAGATCGGGCCAGAGAGCAAGGTGATACCCTGGGCGGCATTTTTGAGATCAGAGCCTATGGATTGCCTGCCGGACTTGGTAGTTATGTCCATTGGGATCGCAAGCTGGATGGACGGCTGGCCGCTGCCCTGATGAGCATTCAAGCTGTTAAGGGTGTTGAGATCGGAGAAGGTTTTGCCGGTGCCGCCCGGCCTGGTTCACAGGTACTGGACGAGATTTTTTATCAAAAAGATAAGGGCTTTTACCGTACCACCAATTATGCCGGCGGTCTTGAGGGTGGTGTGACAAACGGTGAACCCCTGGTTGTCCGGGCAGCCATGAAGCCTATTCCGACTCTTAACCAACCGTTGCAAAGCATTGACATAATCACCAGGGAGCCAGCACCTGCTGCTATCGAGCGTTCGGATATCTGTGCGGTACCGGCTGCTTGTGTTACCGGTGAAGCTGTTTTAGCCTGGGAACTGGCCCAGGCTTGTGTGGAAAAATTTGGCGGAGATAGCCTGGCTGAACTTAAAGATAATTGGCAGCGGCACATGGCCTATCTTAAACAGGTATGAGCAGATGAAAAATATCGTCTTGATTGGTTTTATGGCTACCGGCAAAACAGTGATTGGACGAAATCTGGCCGGCTTGCTAAAAAGAGAATTTGTCGATACCGATGCTGCTATTGAAAAGCTGACAGGTAAGACTGTAAGCCAGATATTTGCTGCAGAGGGGGAGGCCCGTTTTCGTCTTGAGGAAGAACTTCTCGTGCAAAAGCTTAGCAGCCGGGATAATCTGGTCATCGCCACAGGTGGCGGGTTGGTTTTAAATCCGGAGAACCTGCGCTTGCTTAAAAAAAATGGCGTGCTCATCGCCTTGACTGCGTCACCTGAGGTAATACACGAACGTGTCAAAAGAAACAAAAATAGGCCGCTTCTTTCAAAGGGTGACTTGCTGAGCAGGATTAAAGAGCTCATGTACCAGCGGAAACATGCTTACGCAGCGGCAGAAATAACGATTGATACAGGTAAGTACAGTATTGACGATGCAGTTAAACAGATCAACCTCTATCTATTGGAAAGGAAATATATATGAAGACAGTGCAGGTGAACCTGGGGCAGCGTAGTTATAGCATCCACGTTGGTGAGGGCTTGTTGGGTCAAATAGGGAGCTTTTTGGAGGGTCAAGGTTACAGCAACAAAGTACTGCTGGTTTCCAACCCTACAGTTTCCGGCTTATATGAAGCTGTGGTGCGGGAGAGCCTCTACAGAAGCGGGTTTGAGACCGTCAGCGGGATAATAGGGGATGGTGAGCAGTATAAAAACCTGGCCACGGTAAGTCAACTCTATGACCTGGCCCTGGAGGCGCAATTGGACAGGCTCTGCCCGGTGGTAGCCCTGGGGGGAGGCGTGGTTGGTGATGTGGCCGGTTTTGTGGCTGCTACTTACCTGCGCGGTGTACCTTTCATTCAGGTGCCCACCACTTTAATGGCTCAAGTGGACAGCAGCGTGGGGGGCAAAGTTGGTGTCAATCATCCGAAAGGGAAAAATATTATCGGTGCTTTCTACCAACCCCAACTGGTGCTGGCGGATGTTGCTACCCTGCAGACACTGCCCGCCCGTCAGATCGCTACCGGATTGGCCGAGGTGATTAAGTACGGGGCGATTAAAGATGAAAGTTTCTTTACCTGGCTGGAAAATAACATGCCGGAGCTATTGTTGGGCAACAGGGATGTTATGATCCAGGCAGTTGAGACATCCTGCCGGATTAAGGCCGGCGTGGTGGAAGAGGATGAACGGGAAAATGAACTGCGGGCCATCTTAAATTTTGGGCACACCATCGGCCATGCCCTGGAAACCCTGACTGAGTACCGGACTTTTACGCACGGGGAAGCAATTGCTATAGGCATGGTTGCCGCAGCTAACCTGGCTCAATTAGAGGGTCTGCTGGCGCCTGTTGATTCCCGGCGGGTAGTCAGCCTCATCAGCTCAGCCGGGTTACCGGTAGAGATTCCTGCCGGTTTCGCAGTAGATCGGATTATGGAAAACCTTAAACATGACAAAAAAATAAAGAATGGCCGGCTTACACTGGTTTTGTTGGAGAGAATAGGTCAATACTGTCTCAGAAGAGGCATTCCAGAAGAGGATATCAAGAAGGTTGTCGCCGGACTAATAAAAGTATAATTAAAAAGAAGATAAAGATTGCACCTGTTGATTAATTAACTAAAGAGAAGGCAGCAATTATGGAAATAGTAATACCTGTATTTGTTTTTCTGACCGGGCTTTGTGTGGGAAGTTTTCTCAATGTCTGTATCTACAGATTGCCGAAAAGGAGATCAGTAACTTATCCCTATTCCACTTGTTCTTCATGTGGGAGCAGATTGCAGGCGGTGGATCTCATACCGGTATTCAGCTACCTGGCTTTAAAGGGCAGCTGCCGCTATTGCGGCGGTAAGATTCCTGTACAGTATCCTCTAGTGGAGCTGACTGTTGCTGTACTGTTTTTACTGGCCTACTTCAAATACGGCTTGACTGTTGAAGCCTTACTGGTGGCGGTATTGTTTGCCTTGATCACTGCAGTGACTGTAATAGACTGGCGTTATCTGGTTATACCTAACTCCTTGAACCGGGCCGGATTTATTCTGGGCCTTATCCTGCTTATAGCCTCACCTGATCATTATATTTCCAATATCACCGGTTTTTTACTTGGTGGCGGGATCTTGTACCTTATTGCCGTTGTCTTAAGGGGCGGTATTGGTGGCGGGGATATAAAATTTGCTGCTGTTATTGGCTTGCTCCTGGGGTGGGAATATCTTTTGCTGACCCTTTTTTTGGCCTTTTCCTCAGCAGGACTGGTGGGAGCAGTGCTGGTCCTGCTAAAAATTAAAAAGATGAAAGAAGTCATGGCTTTCGGCCCATATCTTGCTTTTGGCTCGGTTATTGCAGCCCTGGCCGGGGACTGGCTGGTTTCCTGGTATCTACAGTTTTTTTAAATAATCAGCCGCAATGTTCAAATCAGAGGTGGCATTACCGTGACGGATATTCCTAAAAGAAAGAATAAAGCCCTTGGTGAACTACTGATAGAAAAGGGATTTATTACTAATGCGCAGCTTTGGGAGGCTTTACGTGTTCAGTCGTGTTCGGGGGGCCTCCTGGGCGAGATTTTACATGAACTTGGCATGGTATCAAGAGATGTTATTTATGATATCTTAGGCATCAATCAAATTAAACTGGATAAGCTGGATCCAGATCTATTAAAATTGGTGCCTGAACCGATGATCCGCAAGTATAAGTTGTTACCCTATCGTAAAGAAGGCAACGTGCTTACGGTAGTCATGGCTGATGCGGCTAACATACTGGCTGTTGATGATTTGCGGCTTTTAACCGGTTGCAAAATCGAGCCTGTTCAAATGGATAAGCTTTTAATCGAAGAGACAATCCACAAAAATTTCAGTATTCCCGAAGTAGATCAGATTTTTGACGATTTTGAGCTAACTACAGAACAGCAGGCTGAAGAAACGGTTGTTTTGGAGGAAGAAGTTGATGAAGCCCCTGTAGTGCGGCTTATTAACTCAATATTTATCCAGGCCATAGAGCAACAAGCCAGCGATATCCATATTGAGCCGGCAGAAAATCATGTCCGGGTCAGGTACCGAATCGACGGTATGTTGCAGGAAATTATGACTTTGCCCAAAAAAATCCGTTCGGCCATGATCTCCAGAGTAAAAATAATGGCCAATATGGATATAGCAGAAAAGCGTGCCCCACAGGACGGCAGGATTATGCTGAAACTGGGCCGTCAGGAATTTGATCTCAGGGTTTCCTCATTGCCGACGGTCTACGGTGAAAAAATTGTGACCAGACTATTGAACAAGGGGGGTATGAAGAACTTCAGATTGGAGAACGTCGGCTTTGAGCAGCAAAGCCTCAGCATATTCAGAGAGGCCCTCAAAAGTTCGTACGGAATGCTTCTGATCACCGGACCCACTGGAAGTGGTAAAACAACGACTCTTTATGCGGCATTAAATGAGATAAACACTGTGGAAAAAAACATCATTACGGTAGAAGATCCGGTAGAATACATGCTGGAGGGGATCAACCAGACCCAGGTCAATCCCAAGGCCAGAATGACCTTTGCTGCTGGACTGCGGGCAATTCTAAGGCAGGATCCCGATGTGATTCTGGTGGGGGAAATCCGTGACGGTGAAACGGCGAAAATTGCTGTTAGAGCAGCCACAACAGGTCACCTGGTGCTTTCCACTCTGCATACCAATGATGCGGCAGGAGCCTTTACCCGCCTGGTGGATATGGGTATCGAGCCATTTTTAGTAGCCTCCTCTGTTCTGGGTTCTGTAGCCCAGCGTTTGGTCAGGTTAATCTGTCCTAATTGCCGTCAAAGCTACGAACCTGAACCGGAGTCTCCGGAGCGGTTATACATTGGAGCAAGTCCTGAGGAAAAACTAACCCTTTACCGGGGGGAAGGTTGCAACGAATGCCGTAACAGTGGTTATCGAGGGCGCATGGCCATACTTGAAGTGCTGCCCATGACCAGCGAGTTACGGTCACTGATCTTAAAGAAGGCCTCTGCGGATGAGCTCAAGCGCCAGGGGCAGCTTGCAGGCATGGTCTCCCTTCGCATGGATGGTATCCAGAAGGCCCTGAAGGGGTTGACCACCATTGAGGAGGTGATGAGGGTCGCATATTCCGATAAATAATGTTAAGCAAACGAAGACAATGAATTTATCTTGAAGTATTGTCAATTTCTGTTGCATAGTGCGGCATAGAATGCTATTATATGTTCAGTATTTATCAAACAGCATTTCTTTATAGAATAGTAAATTATTGCATTAAAGAGACAGCCTTCAATATTAGCAAACCTGCCGAAAGGCAGGGACGCAAAGCCATGGGTCTAACGCCGTAAGGCTATGATTGCCAGGTTGCCGAAACAGAGAAGGTTTATTGTGGATGCTTCCTTGGTGATCGATCATTGTATTTGATCTGCGAGCAAGAGGCATCCTTTTGTTTGTATTAAAAGCAGTCAAAGGCTGCTCACTAAACAGTCAACTAAAAATATCAACAAACGGTGGATTGTATGGCCCAATACTTTGCTTACAAAGCCCGTAACCTTGCCGGTGATCTAATTACCGGCAAGATCGAGGCGGAGAATCGCAATAAGGCAATCTCACAGCTTCGGGAACGCAGAATTTTTGTGGTGGATATTAAAGAAGCGCCTGCTCTCGATGCCGGTATTAAATTGGACAGGTTTTTCCAGCCAAAAGTTGGAGGCAGGGAGCTGGCTGTGATGTGCCGGCAGTTTGCCACCATGGTGCAGGCAGGTGTGCCTCTCCTTCAGACCATCGGCATTATCAGCCAGCAGAGTGATAATAAAACTCTCAAAAAAACCATGAAAAATGTTGGCAGCAATCTTGAAGGTGGTAAGTCACTGACCGATTCTGTGAAGCCCTATCCCAGGGTGTTCCCGGATATCTTCACCAGCATGATAGAGGCCGGAGAACTCAGCGGTGACCTGGAGCATGTGCTGGAGCGGCTGGCAGTTATTTTTGAGAAAGAGCACTATATGAAGGAGAAAATCAAGTCGGCAATGACTTACCCGGCTGTTGTGCTGGTAGTGGCGGTGCTGGCGGTGACTGCCTTGATGGTGTTTGTACTGCCAACCATGACCCAGATGCTCATCGATATGAAGGTGCCTCTTCCAGTCACTACAACAATGATCATAGCTTTAAGTGATTTCCTTAGAAATCAATGGTATGTAGTATTTGGATTAGTAATTGCTTTGTTTTTTGGTTACAAAGCAGCTGTTAAGACGGGACGCGGCAAAAAGCTAAAAGATAATATTGTCCTGAAGCTGCCGGTAGTTGGACCTCTGAACCAAAAAATAATTGTCTCCCGTTTTTGCCGTTCCTTGAGCACCCTGTTGAGAAGCGGTGTGCCTGTGCTCCAGTCACTGGAGGTGGTTAAGAATATTGTCAACAACCACCGGGTGAATATGAGCTTGTTGGATGCGGAAAGGAGCATTAAAGAAGGACAGAGTTTCGCCAAACCGATCCAGCGGAGCAGATTTTTCCCGCCTATGGTCGGCACCATGATTTCAATTGGCGAGGAAACAGGTTCCATCGACAGCCTGCTGGAGAAAGTCGCGGAGTTTTATGAAAATGAAGTGGACGATATGGTAGCAAGGTTGTCTTCCTTAGTTGAACCGGTTTTGCTTGTCGGTATGGGTCTTGTAGTTGGATTTATTCTGGTTTCGATAATGCTGCCGATATTCAGCCTGTACGATAATATTCAATAAGAAATATTTAATAAAGAGTATAAATAAAACTTTTCCATATTAAAAAATAATTATGACCAACTGGAAACTATCCCACTGGTCATATCATACAAGGAGTGAATTTGGTGAATATCGCAAGAAACGAAAAAGGTTTTACTTTAATAGAACTGATGGTTGTGCTGATCATCATCGGTATTCTGGCAGCGATAGCGATTCCTGTCGTGAGCAAACAGGCAGACAAGGCTAAAGTAAAAAGGGCTGTTGGTGAGTTAAAGTCAATGAAGACAATCGTCGATATTCACATGGTTGACATTGGAGTTAACGCTACTGGTGCTGCACCTACAACGGATGACAATGATCTCACCGGTATTAAAGCAGTTCTTGAAGCAGGTGGCGTAACCGAATTTAATGATCCGTGGGGTAATCCGTATTATTATAGAAGAGATGATGAAGATAAAGAGCCTGCAGGAAGCGATGGCGATGGCGTCCGTTATATTATCTTTAGTGAAGGTTCATCAGCAGATAATGATTCGATTATAGTGACCAATCTTGCGAATCCTGAGGAGTCTAAAGATACAAAAAGCGGTGAAAATGACTGGAACCTTGTTACTAACAAATATAAAAATGATAGTAGTGATTCTTAGAAATTTGCCGAGGGGGATTGATGACAATTCTGCCTTGCCGGACATGTTTCAGAGGCTATATAAAAGGATGAATATGCTCGAGGATAAAAAGCAAAAATTTGAGGGTATTAATAGTTTTGGGTTCACATTAATTGAAATTGTAATTGTGCTTGTTATAACCAGCATAACTGTCGCTTTAGCTGTGCCCAATTTAAGTAAAGTAAAAAATTACTACCAACTCGACATCTCAGCCAGGGAAATGGCTTCAGATATACGCGATTTGCAGCAAACTGCCATCAAAACACAAACTGCTACCTACTCTATGATGTGGGATTTAGGAACAGACACCTATTACCTCTGCAATCCTGGTACCACAGCTTATAAAACAGTCAACCTACCCGCCGGTGTGGATTTAGCCAATGCACCTATAACCGGCTACTACTACCAAATGAATTTTTCTGCCAATGGGCGGCCCAAAGGCGGTATTGGCGGTTCAATAACTCTCTCAGATAAAGGATCCGGAAAAAAGAAATACGTTATCATTGATACTTTGGGTCGGGTGAGGGTTAGTGATACACCGGCTAATTAATATATTCAACAACAGACGAACTAAAGCGCTTGATAACGAGCAGGGCATGATCTTGCTGGAAGTGCTTGTAGCCCTGGTTATTCTATCATTAGCGCTGGTTACGATGCTGGGCCAATTTTCTCTGTCCGGGCGGCTTAGTGCTGATACTTACCGGTATAATGCAGCATTGACGTTAGCCCAAAGCAAAATGGAGGAAATAAAGAATACAAGTTTTAATGATCTTACTGGCGTTGCCACGACCAGATTTTCTCATGAAAGGGACTATGCTCAGTTTCAGGGCATGACCTATGCTGTTGACGTTGTCGAAAACGGGCTCCACCTTAAGACGGTGACGGTTACTGTATCATATGATGACGCTGGTATACCAAAACAACTGCAGCTGGTAACGGAGGTTGCCAGGCGATGAAAATATTTGCTGCTCTTCGAAACGAAAGAGGTTTTACTTTAATTGAAACTATGGTCTCGTTGCTGCTGATGAGCATTCTTTTTATAGGAGTATGGGGTATATTCGGCACTAGTTATACCTTTTGGCGTCAGGCGGAATACAGGGTGGATATGTATGACAGTCTCCAGATCTCCTTTGACCGCATGGGGCGTGAATTGATGTATGCCAGACAGCCGGATGCAGCTTATCCAGCCAGCGGCTATCCTGGCGGTGTGCTGGTTAACAGCAATGACAGTCATTTATATTTTCAAATAGACGGTACACCTACCGAGGCTGTGCCCAACCCGGTTCCCAAAAGGATTCATTATTATTGTTCCTCAAACAATCTTTACCGTCAGGAAAACTATTATTCTCCCCAACCACTGGCCAGTGATATTCAGGACGTTGTTTTTACCTATTACGACGGCGCCGGAGAGGTGGTAAATCCAACCAGCTCTGAGCAGGCCAGGTCTATCCGGCAAGTTAAGATCCTCCTCACAGCCCAAAAACAGAATAGCACCCTTGCACCGGTGGTTTTAGTGCAAAAAATTAGTTTGAGGGCTTTTGAATGAGCAGGTTGCAAAATGAATCTGGCCAGGCCTTGCTGCTGGTGATGATGGTGCTTATGATGCTGCTTTTGCTCGGATCAGCAGCATTAACCAGAACCGGCAGCAGCCGTGTCAGGTCTTTGGAGCAGCAAAAAATGGTGCAATCAATATATATCGCCGAAGCAGGTGTTGAAAAAGCACTTGCCTACATAAAAGGCGATTACCTGTGGCTTAAAGGTTTAACCAGCAATACTGAGTATGCCTATATAAGTAACCTTGATTATGCGGGAGGACAGATTAAAGAAGTAAAGATAACCAGAACATCATCTATCGACAACCCTACGTCATTTTGCATCGAATCAACAGGTGATTACAAAGGCGCCAGTCGTACCTTAATAGTTAAAGGTGAAATATATGATCCTATTGATTTCAGCAAAGGGGTCTGGATCAAGGATGGGTTATCGATTTTTTCTAACAACAACAGGTATGATTCAGATATAATCAGTGGAGGCTCACTTGTTTTTGACAATAATGAGGATTTTAGCGGGAATATTCTTGCAGAAGGTTCAATTATCCTGAGGAATAACGCAAAAGCCGGCAGTATTGTAGCCGATCATGATGTGTGGCTTTTTAATAAGGTGGAAGTAACAACTCAGGTAGTGTCAGGCAATGACTTACATATTGAAAACTATGGTGTATTAACCTGCAACGCATTAGCTTACGGCAATATTAACATGGGCAACAATTCTAAAATAAAAGGGGATGTAAAGTATAACGGCAGCTTGTCTTTAGGCGATGACACCTTGATAGAGGGAACTGTTACTCATGGGGGTGTAGAGCCTGCCAGTGTTAATCTCCCGGCCTTCCCGGTACTGGATGAGAGTATTTTTGAAGATTACCCGGATATTGACAAATCCGGGAATGTCAGCGGCAGCTTCAATGTGGACGGGATTTTTTATTCACCAGGGGATCTCAATATTTCAGGCACCTACCAGGGAAATGGGCTGATCGTTGCTCATGGTAAAGTAAATATTACCGGGGATCTGATTCGGGCGGACAGTCAGTCCAGTTTGGCCATCGTAGCTTTTGGTCAGGATGATGCTGGAACTGGTATTAGATCAATAAACAACCATTCTATAAATGCGCTGCTTTATACTCCGCATAAGATAGTTCTGACCAACAACCTGGAGTTTTATGGCAGCTTGATTTGCCGAGAGATCGATGTAAATAGCAACGGCGTGGTCACCTATGATCAGGAGTTAAATTATAACCACAAAAAATGGATGACGA
This sequence comes from Pelotomaculum sp., assembly GCA_050950345.1. Classification (GTDB taxonomy): domain Bacteria; phylum Bacillota; class Desulfotomaculia; order Desulfotomaculales; family Pelotomaculaceae; genus Pelotomaculum_C. The sequence continues at coordinate 134,958 of JBMNHK010000003.1, read as the reverse complement.
CTGTTGTGAAAGTAAAGTCATGGAAAGAATTAAACCCGGTGTTTTAATCTACCTGAGAGGGGCAGCCATCCTTGGAGTTGTTTAGGAAAAACAGGGTGAAGAATAAAAGGGTTGATGGTAGAGACTCCTGGAAAATGATAAGAGAACCCAGGCAAAAGGACATGGGGTTGTATGGAGGCATCCTGCATAAACTGGCGCCGAAAAAAACCAGGTTTGCTGCAATTGATATAGGCGCTAGCAAGATTAAGCTGGTGGAAATCAGCACTGCTGAAGGGCATAGGGTAGTAACGGCTTACGGCAAGGTGGCAACACCTCTTGATAACCTGGATGATCTGGCGGATGAGGAAGTAATGGTCAATGCTTTAAAAGATTTGGTTTTGACTTCCGGTCTGGAAACCCGGGAAGTTATCACGACAATCAGCGCGGATAAGGTGATAACCAGACACATCAGGCTACCTTTGATGCCGGATAAAGAACTGGAAGCAGCCCTGCGCTTTGAAGTTGAGAAATTGGTTCCTGCTCCTGTTGATGAACTGATCATCAGGTATGCAAAACTTGATATTACGGAGCAAAATAATGAAAAGATAATGCATCTTTTGCTTGCTGCTGTGCCAACTTCGTACATATATGATTTTTACAGGGTCTTTGCCCGGGCGGACTTGACGGTTGCTGCAATAGATCTGCAAGCCTTAAGTTTATGGCGCTTATTTTGCGGTATAAAACCGGAATACGGCGGCAAGGGCGTCACGGGTTTTATTGATATTGGTGCGGCTTCCACTCAGTTCCTGGTGACAAATGACGGTTTCCTGGAATTTACCAGGATCCTGCCTGTGGGCGGCAATTTGCTCACCCAGTCTCTAGCGGAATACTATGGCTATGACCCCGCAGAAGCTGAGCAGCTGAAAAAGGCAAGGGGCAGGCTTTTAAGCGCTGAGGAGGTGGCTGCGACTTCTGAAGAGGATATGAAGATCGATTTTTCTTTAAGGGATGGTTTATCGGAACTGGTGCGCGAAATCAAGCGATCCGTTGATTTTTATGCCTCTCAGGAAAGGGCAGTTCCTATTGAGAGGTTTATCTTAAGCGGCGGCACAGTAAAATTAACCGGTTTCCGCGAATTTATGGCGGAGGCCATGGGGGTTCCGGTGGAGTTGGGTGAGCCTGGTTTGCCTGGCCAGCCGGTTGAGGAAACAACAAATGAGCCTTTTGATCCGTCTTATGCGGTAGCATTGGGTTCTGCGTTGCGGGAGGTAGTAGAATAAATGTATAAGATCAACCTCCTGCCCGTCGAACTTCAGAAAGATTTAAGTATTGATGTCAAAGGTCTGGTCAAACGTGTTAGTATTGCTATGACAGTAATCCTAATGTTCTTTGGCTATGGCGCTTTTTTGTTTATGGGCTATCTTACTCAGAAGGAGATTAATGACACTGAAAGATACCTCTCTCAGATATCTTCATCGGTTAATATAATTGAAGACATCAAAGCCCAGCGCATTAAAAACGAAGAGAGCACAAAAAGGTTTAAAGAATTGCTCAATACCAGGTTGGCCAGGTCCCCTATGCTGGTGGATTTGAGTTACAACATGCCGGTGGACCTGTGGCTGGAAAATATAGATCTGTCATATGTAGCGCCTGAACAAACTGCGGCAAATGCATCCTCTGGAGCAGCACAAGAACAGACGGCACAACCCCAGCCGCAAGGTCAGGCACCTGCCAGTAAACAAGAAGCGGTGTCAGCCCCTGCACCCAATACCTTTGTTTTGATCGGCTATTCACGTTCCGTTTCTTCGATAGGGGTATTTATGAATAATCTTTACGGGATGCCATACTTTTCGAGTGTTGTGCTTAACGAATTAAATACCGACGAAAAAAGCGGCAATGTTAAGTTTAAATTAACTGCGCAGCTAAAGGAGACCGGTAAATAATGTGGCAAAAGCTTCAACCACGTGAAAAAATATTGCTGGCTGTCCTGGGGGTCTGCCTGGTTATATTCGCAGTCTTTTACTTTTTATTATTACCCCAATATGATACCTTTACTAAAAACAGGCAAGCTTTAGCTGAATTAGAAGCCAAAGTAAAAGCTGCTGATAAAGTGCTGGCTTCCGAGAGGGCCGAAAGGGATTTGGCCCTCAAAGCCGCGGAAGAACTCAATGAAGTCAAATCAGTATTCAATAACAGGATGACCGACGGTTTAGCTGTTACTTATATCGGCATGGAAGCCACGCGTACGAACGTCAGGATAGATTCTTTTGTGCCGGCCGGCATAGTCAATAAGGGCAATTATCTGGAGCTGCCGATAAAAATTAGAGTTAGCGGTGTTTACCCTAACGTTGTGAAGTTCATCGATAAAATAGAAGGATTGCCAAACCTGGCCGATCTGAGGTCATTAAATATAAAGCCGGCTAAAGAGGCAGTGACAACTGTTGAGGCTGCGGTGGAGAGTTTAAATAAAAAACAATCCGTGGCAGCGCCCGGGACTGATCAGAAAGGCAGGGTTACTGCTGAGTTTGATCTGGTTATATATTCTTCCGATACACCTGAAGAACCTCTTAATCTTGAACAGATTGCCGGCTGGCAGCTGGGCAGGCAGAATGCATTCCAGACTCCAGATGGCGCATCACCATATGCCGGGGCAGGAAATGGGGTCCTTTCCTCCGGAACTTACTCGGGCAACGGGGATGATGATCTGCTTAGGACTTTTGTGGAGAAGCTGTTGAATCAGAGCGCTGCTGATGACAATCCGGTCGGTGGCAGCGAAACTAACCCCACCGTCGATAACAACCAGTAGGAATTACAAACCGGAAAGAAATTTGAGTAAAACAGGGGGTTACATTGTGTTTAAGGTGTTTGGGATCACGGCAATTCTGTGTCTTTTGTTTGTTTCCCCGGTTATGGCTGAAACAGAAAATTATTCTCTGGTTGTAAACGGGGCGGCGCTTTATTCCGAAGCTCCTCCCATCGTGGAAGGAGCTAATGTGCTGCTCCCTTTGCGGGTGATTGCTGAATCAACAGGAGCATCAGTCCAGTATGTTGCAATCGAACGGCAGATTATTATCAGCAAGCCCGGTTTGGAAGCAAAGCTGCGGTTGGACAATTATTCCTGCTATAGAAATAGAGAGCAAATAGTTTTAACTTCTCCGCCAAAACTAATTAACGACAGGACTTATATCACGCGTGAACAGGTGAATCAAATTTTAGGACTAAATGTGTTTCTGAATATATTCAACAGCACTGTTGTCGTACAAAACTAGAAAAATTACTAATAGTATTTTTTTGGCCTTAGCTGCGATAAATACTATTATATTTGGTAAAATATTTTCATCAAGAGCCATAAGAGGTGATCTACCTGGTTGAGCAACAGTTGATCAAGGAAGTACTGGACAAGGCTATGCAAAAAGGCGGAGATTTTGGAGATATCTACATTGAGCAAAAGCGGTCAACCGCTATTCGCTGTGAAGCCGGTAAAATTGAAAAAATACAATCCGGGGTGGATATAGGCGCCGGGGTTAGAGTAATATCAGGGGAAGCGACAGCTTATGCCTATACCAACGACCTCTCAAGGGAGGGGCTGCTGAATGTGGCCGGCATTGTCAGCCATGCAGCAGCAGGCGCTAAAAAAGACATTAACCTTGATTTTACAAAAGTAAAGCCATTGGTGGAATTCAGTTTTGAAGAAAAACCCAGCGATGTTGACACATACAGGAAAGTAGAAGCAGTGCTGGCAGCGGATCAGGCGGCCAGAGCCGTGGATAACTCACTGGTTAAACAGGTCATCGTGGGTTATGGGGATGTGGTGCAGCAGGTTACCATGGCTAATAGCGCAGGGGAATATGTTGAAGATGAGCGCATAAGAACCAGACTGGTAGTTCAGGCCGTAGCGGTATCCGGTGCGGTTATGCAAACCGGTTACGAGGCCGTTGGCGGCTTATCCGGCTTTGAGCTTTTGCATAAGGATCTCCCTGCTCAGGTGGGAGGCACTGCTGCCAGAAAAGCAGTCAATATGCTGAGTGCCCAACCTGCGCCGGCAGGACGCATGCCAGTTGTCATAGCCGGTGAAGCGGGTGGGACCATGGTGCACGAAGCTTGCGGTCATGGGCTGGAAGCAGATCTAGTTCAGAAAGGTCTTTCCGTGTATGCAGGAAAAAAAGGCCGGCTGGTAGCCTCTGAAGAGATCAGTGTGGTGGAAGACCCGACTCTAAATGCGAAATACGGCTCTTACAGTTTTGATGATGAGGGAATTCCTTCACGTAAAGTAACTCTCATTGAAAACGGTGTGCTCAACGACTTCATGTATGACCGGCTTACGGCTGCCAATGATGGTGTGCAATCAAACGGCCATGGAAGGCGCGAGTCCTACCAGCATAAGCCAATCCCAAGGATGGGTAATACCATAATCGCTCCGGGTAAAACCGATCCTGCTAGAATAATCAGAGAGACAGGTACAGGCTTATTGGTTAAAAAAATGGGCGGCGGTCAGGTCAATACAACTACCGGAGACTTCGTTTTTGATGTTGCAGAAGGCTACCTCATTCAAGATGGTGAGGTCGGTCCCATGGTACGGGGGGCGACCTTGACCGGTAATGGTCCGGAAGTACTGCGCATCGTGGAAATGGTTGGTAAAGACCTTGGCTTTGCCATCGGAACCTGCGGCAAGGACGGACAGGGTGTACCTGTAAGTGATGCGCAACCCACTCTGGCTATTAAAGAGTTAATTGTCGGTGGCACCGCAACCGGCAATTCAAACGGAAAAATCAGAAGGCTATAGATAAAACCATTAGTGAAAATCATTAAAGTTGCCTTTGGGAGGCAGCTTTTTTTCCTGTAGAGCAAGTTCCATTCATTGGCTCAATACCCTGTGGTTTGCATACACAACTGCTATTTGAAGGGCATATGTTATAATGTGAAAGCGGTTTACCGGGCTGGTTCATTGTTAGTACCGGTTTCACAGGGGGTAGATGGATGAAAATAGGAGACATTGTCAGCAGGAAAATATACGGAGAGGACATGCAGTTTTGTATTATCGGCTTTTATACAAACCAGGATAACGGAGAAAGAGTGGCCATTCTGGCCCTTCTTGATCCCAACTTAATCATAGAAGCATCCGTACAAGACCTGGCGCCGATATCTGCAAAAAGCTTTATTGCTCTGGCAACACCTGTATACGTTCACTAAAAAACTGCCTTGCGGCAGTTTTTTAGAGTTATATAAAGGATTATACTAAATGGTAAGGAATAAAATTGATCATATGAAAAATGATAGGTATATATTTGATCATGATGTAGATAGAACGTTTATTGTTGCAACATGGCAAATAATCCTTTCGAACAAACTACGGTATAATATAGCGTTTTAATCCTTGCAGACTATTTAGAAGAGGAGCTGGCTTGCTTGGGAAATGAAACAGGGGCTTTGATTGATACCGCGTGTCTCGCCGTGGCTAAAGCTGAACAAAAAGGAGCTGAGGTTGCAGAAGCCTATATTTGCAAAACAAATGAATTAAACATAGAGGTTAGATCCGGCCGGGTGGATACGATGAAGTTAGCCGAAGACATCGGGCTTGGGTTGAGGGTAATCCGCAATGGTAAAACAGGTTTTGCTTTTACCTCGGAGCTCAGTTCAACTGCTTTGCAGGAAGTAACTGAACAGGCACTGATCAATTGCTATCATACAGCAGAAGATCCTTACCAGAGGCTGCCTCAATTAAGTGAGTATTATCAGCAGCTGGATATTAATGATCCGGGCATCAAGGCTGCTACAGTTGAACAGAAAATTGAAATGGCACAGTCAGTGGAAGCAGCCGCACTTTCTTTCGACCAGCGAGTGAAGGTAATTGAGAGTTCGACCTATCAGGATGGTGAGGCGGTTATAACCGTGGCCAATAGCCACGGGCTGGTCTTGAGCTATCAGAGCGCTTTTTGCGGGGTATACATTGCCCTGGTGGCCAGCGACGGCAATGATAGCCAGACGGGCTTTGCCCTGGACTATAATCTGAAGTACGACCGGTTAAAACCTGACGAGGTTGGCCGGGAGGCAGCCAGACGTGCAGTCCGGATGCTGGGAGCGGCTCCAGTGGCGACAAGGCGCGGCGCGGTTGTATTAGAGCCATTTGTTGCCACGGGTTTTCTCAGCTTGATTGCGCCTGGACTTACAGCAGAAGCAGTCCAGAAGGGACGTTCCTTTTTTGCCGGGAAGACCGGTACCCAGGTTGTCTCAAACAAACTAACAGTTATTGATGATGGAGCCTTACCCGGAGGGATATCCTCCGCTCCTTTTGACGGTGAAGGTGTTGCCACCTCCAGGACTTTATTGTTGGATAAGGGCATATTGCGTGGTTATCTTTACAATACATATACTGCGGCAATCGATGATGTGCAATCAACAGGCAATGGTGTGCGCCATTCCTTTAAAGATACACCGGAGGTGGGAACTACTAATTTCTTTTTTGAGAATGGGACTGAACCTCTGGAAAAAATGCTTGCGGATATCAAGGATGGCATCTATGTGACGGAAGTCATGGGTATGCATACGGCCAACCCAATATCAGGTGACTTTTCTGTAGGTGTTGCCGGCATACTTATAGAAAACGGCGAATTAACCAAACCGGTGCGCGGCATGGCTATCGGGGGCAATATACTCGATCTGTTATCAAAAGTAGACGGAGTTGGCAACGACCTTAAATTTTTCGGAGGTAAGGGTTCGCCAAGCTTAAGGGTTTCCGAGTTAACAATCAGCGGCCGGTAGCCTGGTGATAAATCCTGTGCCACAATAGAAGTTGTTGGAATAGGTATGCTAATTGTGGTAAAATGTCAACAGCTATTTATGAGGTGTCAGATTTGCATATATTAGTTTTGCATGGGCCGAACTTGAATCTATTAGGCAAGCGTGAACCGGCTGTCTATGGCAGCCAAAGCCTGGAACAGATTAATCATAAACTTAAAGAACTTGCTGCAGAACTGTCAGTAATAATTACCTGCCGGCAGTCTAATCACGAAGGAGAGCTGGTGGATTGGCTGCACCAGGCTGCTGCAGATGCACAGGCGGTGGTGTTTAACCCCGGCGCTTACACTCATTATAGTATAGCGTTGCGTGACGCTGTAGCTGCCATCGGTATTCCGGTGGTAGAAGTCCACCTCACCAATATTTATGCCCGTGAGGCGTTCCGCAGCCACTCCGTCATCGCTCCAGTTGCGGCGGCGCAAATAACCGGTCTGGGGGTTACGGGTTATTTGCTGGCCTTGCGCGGGGCAGTCGCTTTAGCAGGGAAAGGGGACGCCGGCCATGCAGGATAGGGTTAATAAGCTGCGTTCCCTGTTTGTTGATCAGGGTTTAGATGGTTACTACATAACTTCACCGGAAAACCGGTATTATCTCAGCGGCTTTACCGGCTCAAGCGGCGCCCTCTTGGTGGGCAGGGAGAAAGCATACTTAATAACAGATTTTCGTTATACCAGTCAGGCTGAACAGCAGTGTAAGGGCTACGATATTGTTGAAACAAAGGCCAATGACTATACAGCCTTAAATAACTTGTGTCACGATGAACAGATCCGCCGTTTGGGCTGTGAGGGTGATAACCTGACCTATACTGCCTTTATGGCATTGCAAAAGGAGCTGGCAGGTGTCGTATTGCAACCGGAAGCCGGGTTTATTGAAGTGCTCAGAATGCACAAAGACGCTCATGAACTCAGTTGTATCGAAGAAGCTGTGCGCATAGCCGATCTTGCTTTTGCCGGCATAATCAGTAGAATCAAACCAGGTGTTACCGAAGCCCAGATAGCCCTTGAACTGGAGTATACCATCAGGCGCCTGGGCGCCGAGGGTATCGGGTTTGATACAATAGTTGCGTCAGGTATACGCTCGTCAATGCCCCATGGTGTGGCTTCGGATAAAGCTATTGAGCCGGGGGATCTGGTGACCATGGATTTTGGTGCGGTTTATCGGGGCTATCATTCCGATATGACAAGGACAGTAGTGGTAAATCAGGTATCACCCAGGCAGCAGGAACTGTATGCTATTGTGCTGGAAGCCCAACAGAGCGGGATTGAGGCTGTTAAAGCCGGAGTTAGGGCATCGGATGTTGATCGGGTGGCGCGTGATGTGATCAGTAAAAAAGGTTACGGCGCTTATTTCGGCCATGGTACAGGGCACGGCCTGGGATTGTCTATTCATGAAAAGCCCAGTCTGTCAGCCAGAGACGATACTATTTTGACGGCGGGAATGGTGGTAACTATTGAACCGGGTATTTACCTGCCGGAGTGGGGCGGCATAAGGATCGAGGATACAGTCATAGTGGAAGATGAAGGTTGCCGTATACTTACGACCTCGCCAAAGGAAAAGTTGTTGATATTATAATAAAATAAAATAAAATACATACATACTGGAGGAGCAAATATGATTTCGACAAACGATTTTCGAACCGGACAAACTATAGAGATTGAGGGTGACGTGTATCAAATTATTGACTTCCAGCATGTGAAGCCAGGTAAAGGCGCTGCCTTTGTCCGTTCCAAATTGCGCAATATCAGGACAGGCGCTGTAGTTGAGAAAACCTTCAATGCGGGGGAGAGGTTGCCTAGGGCCAGGGTCGAAAAACGGGATGTGCAGTATTTATATAATGACGGAAAAAGCTATAATTTTATGGATATGGAGAATTACGAGCAGCTGGAAATGTCTCCGGAACAATTGGGTGAGGCTGTTAAATATCTGAAAGAAAACATGATCATCCAGGTTTTGACCTTCCAGGGCAAATCAATCGGAGTGGAAATACCCAATTTTGTGGAATTAGAGGTTGTAGAAACCGCGCCTGGCATTAAGGGGGACACGGCGTCAGGTGGTTCCAAACCGGCAACACTGGAAACAGGTGTTATAGTGCAAGTGCCTTTCTTTGTCAATGTAGGGGATATATTGCAGATCGATACCAGGACGGGCAACTATATTAAGCGAGTTTAACATTTCGGTGTTTAAAACCTCTGCTAAAGTGATATACTAATTACAGCCATATTTAGCCATAAAATTATTCAAGGAGGGTACACTCTATGAGCGATCTAAAAGCAAGAGTGGCATACCTGCAGGGATTATCCGATGGCTTGGAGATCAGAGCCGACAGCAAGGAAGGCAAACTCTTACAGGGAATTATTGATGTTCTGGGTGACTTTGCGGAGACAGTTGAAGGGTTGAAGCAGGGTCAGGAAAATCTGGAAGACTATATCGAGAGTATTGACGAGGATTTGTACCACCTGGAAGAAGGATACAGTGATGGAGACCACTGCCGGGAGGAGGACGAATATATTGAAGTTACGTGCCCGGCGTGCAATGAAATAGTTTGTTTTGACGCGGAGATCGTGGATGATGATGACATCATAGAAGTAACCTGTCCCAACTGCGATGCTGTCGTCTTTGTTAATGATGATGAAGGTGAACTGGAGGAAATGCCGGAGAGCAGACGTTTATCCGGTGACAATAAAGGTGCGGAGGAAGAAGATATCTAGTTTGTTATAACAAAAGCATTAAGGGTTGAGATTGCGCTTAGCAAGCGTTATCTCAACCCTTTTTTATTTGGCCATAGTTGTACATAAAGGATTATGATGGAATAACTTACCTGCCCAGGTAATATTTATAGGTAAGACGGGAGTGAGCAGGGATGAAGAACGCAGGTTGGCAATTGAAAACAACAATCATGGACACAAATAATCTATTAAATGGAGTCCTGCAGGTTTTGCCTGCTAATATCAGGCAGCTGGTGGCAGCTTTGCCGGTTAAAATACAAAGACAGGTGGAGGAAATTCGTATCAGGCAGGGCAGGCCTTTGGGAGTACGCATTGCTGCTTCCGATGTTTTTATTAAAGCAAGCGGTGGTCTGACTGAACGGGTAGCGGAGTCCTATCTGATTACAGCTTCCGATATGGAGCGAGTTATCCAGCTATTAAGCGGCTCTTCTGTTTATGCCCTTGAGGAAGAGTTGAGAAGCGGTTTTATAACTCTGGCAGGTGGTCATCGGGTGGGGATTACCGGTAAAGCTGTTCTGGAAGGCGGTAAAATCAGGACCTTAAAGCACCTCAGCTGCTGCAATATCCGCATATCACGTGAAATAAAGGGCTCCGGCGATGATGTGCTGCCGCATATTATTGATCGTCGCCGGCATACCATTTATCACACCCTGCTGTTGTCACCCCCTGGTTGTGGGAAAACAACCATTTTAAGGGATTTGGTCAGGCAGATCAGCAACGGTGTACCGGCAATGAATTTTCCGGGACTTAATGTGGGGTTGGTGGACGAGCGCTCTGAAATAGCAGGTTGCCATCTTGGTGTACCTCAAAAGGATATTGGAGTGCGGACGGATGTATTAGACGGCTGTCCCAAAGCGGAAGGTATGATGATGCTATTGCGTTCCATGGCGCCGGGTGTTATTGCTGCAGATGAAATAGGGCGCAAAGAGGATGTTGACGCCCTGGAAGAAGTACTCAACGCAGGGGTTAAGATATTGATTACGGCCCATGGCGTATCACCTGCTGAGCTGGCCGAAAGACCCGGGTTAAGGCGAATCATTAAGGCAAAAATGATCGAAAGATATGTAATTCTGGGCCGTTCACGGGGGGTGGGGTCTGTTGAAGATATCATCGATGGCGGCAGCATGCGTTCGCTGGGGGTGAAAAAATGCTGAAAATCCTTGGAGCGGTTATGGTGGTGGCAGCCGGCGGGTTAGGAGGCCTGGCGGTATCCAGTTGTTATGCCCGGCGGCCCAAAGAGCTGCGGGCCTTGCGTTCAGCCTTGCAGATGCTGGGCACCGAAATAACCTATGGCGCTACACGCCTGGCTGAAGCCTTTGATACTGTTGCCAGGCGCTGCGATAAAAATGTGGCGGCCTTATTTAGACAGGCTGAAAACGAACTCACCGCTATGTCCGGGGTAAGCGCAGCGGAAGCCTGGGAAAGTGCATTAGATGCTTACTATGCTGACTCGGCGTTAAGGCCTCAGGACCATGCAATTTTAATCAACCTTGGCAGGGCCCTTGGCAGGTCGGATCGTTCCGAGCAGATCAAACACTTAAATCTGGCTATGGAACAGCTCGCCCAGGAAGCAGCCAATGCGGCTGAGGAAGCTTCTCGCAATGTTAAAATGTGGAATTATCTAGGTTTTTTAGGTGGTTTGATGTTTATATTGGTTATTTATTGATGACGAGAGGTGGTAAACATGGGTAACAGCATTGATTTGATTTTTAGAATAGCAGGTGTGGGTATTCTGGTCTCTGTTTTAAACAGCGTTCTCAAGCACGCCGGCAAGGAAGAGCAGGGGCAGATCGTGACTCTGGCCGGTCTCGCCATCGTTTTCATCTGGGTGATCCAGTTGCTGGCCACTTTGTTTGATCAGGTAAGATCTGTATTTCAACTATTTTAAATACAATTAGATGAGGTTTTAACCATGGACGTGCTTCAAATCGTAGCATTGGGTTTGACAGCCACAGCGCTTATCGTTGTAGTGAGAAGCCAACGGCCTGATTTGGCGGTACTTTTGGGTGTCACAGCAGGCGCTGTCATTTTCATGCTGGTGCTGGGAAAAATTGGAGCGGTCCTAGATGTAATCAAGGATTTATCCAACCAGGCCGGCATCAGCATGATCTACCTGAGTACTCTATTAAAAATAGTTGGGATTGCCTATATTGCCGAGTTTGGCGCTCAAATTTGCCGTGATGCCGGGGAAGGTGCTATTGCCGTAAAAATTGAGTTTGCCGCCAAGGTCCTGATCATGGTGTTGGCAGTCCCTATTGTGGTGGCTGTTTTGCAATCACTGCTAAAACTATTATGGTAAGGGCGGTGTGGCAGATGTTGAAAAGATATCTGGCTTTAGCCATATTTTTACTCTATTTGTTCCCGGCCGCCGCATCAGGTGGACAAGCAACTGCAGGTGAACAACAGCAGGAAGAAGCTTTGGATTTTTTCTCCATCCAGCAGTATATTGATCAACTGGACAAGGAAGTTCAGGTCGCAGTACCTGAGTTTGATTTTAGAAATATGTTTGAACAATTGGTAAAAGGGGAGATTAAATGGCAGCCTGTAGATATCATTAATACTTTATTACGCCAACTGTTTAAAGAGGTGGTTGCCAACCTTGATTTGTTGGGCAAGCTGGTCATGCTGGCGGTGATCTGCGCAGTTTTGCAAAATATGATGTCCTCCTTTGAAAAAAGCAGTACGGCTCAGCTGGCAAACTCAATAGCATACCTTCTCCTCATCACCATTGCCATTGGCTCCTTTTCACTGGCTGTCAATGCCGGTCGTGAAGTGGTTAACAATATGGTGAGTTTTATGCAAGTGCTTACACCGGTGCTGCTCACGATGCTTGTTGCAGTAGGAGGAGTAGCCTCAGCAACCATATTCAGCCCGGTGGTTATGGTGACTTTAAACATTTTCGGTACCTTGATCAAAGATATTGTCCTGCCCTTGCTGTTTTTTGTGGCAGTATTAGGTATTGCCGGCAATTTGACCTCGCATTTGAAGGTATCCGGTTTGGCCGACCTGTTAAAATCAGTAGCCATGGGTTTAACAGGAGTATTCTCCACGGTTTTTTTAGGCGTTTTGACTATCCAGGGGGTGGCAGGGGCTGTAGGGGATTCGCTTACTTTTAAGACGGCTAAATACAGCGTTGACGCCTTTGTACCGGTGGTAGGCGGCATGCTCTCCGATGCCCTGGAAGCAGTAGTTGGTTCTTCCTTATTGATCAAAAACGCATTAGGCATAGCAGGTGTAGCTGTAATCCTCAGTATACTGGCGGTGCCGCTGCTAAAAATTATTACCCTGGCTTTTATCTATAAACTTGCCGGTGCGCTGATTCAACCGGTTAATGACGATCAAATGGTTAGCTGTTTAAATAGTTTGAGTAATAACCTCTTTTTGGTTTTCGCAGCAGTTGCAACAACAGGCCTGTTGTTCTTTTTTACGATCACGATTTTAGTAGGTATCGGGAATATAAATGTCATGCTGCATTAGGAGGTATGGCCTTGGAAATAGTACGCAGCCTGGTCCAAAACCTTATTGTGATCATCATCATTGCCATGCTGCTGGAGATGTTTTTGCCAAATGGCGACATGCGCAGGTATGTCAAAATGATCATGGGTTTACTGATTATTGTCGCTGTAATCCAGGCAGTGGTAGAGCTGGGCCGTTGGGATTATGCCGCAGAATTTCCTGTCCTGACCCGGCAGAGTGAGTCCCATGAGCTAGCCGCAATAATGGAAAACGGGCAGAGGCTTACCGATGAACAGCAGAAGAAAGCCCTTGAAGAATATAAAAGAGGGATAGCAAGGCAGGTTATGGCCCTGGCCAGCACCAACACGCAAATTTCTCTTACCGGAGTTGATGTGAAAATTCAAAGTGAGCGCAATAAACCCGGTTATGGGCAGGTAAAAGAAATGCACCTGACTGTTGCTCAAAAAAACAAGGACAATGGTCTTAACAATTCTGCCGGCCAGGGAATAAAAGAGGTTGAACCGGTGGTTGTGGCTGAAGGTAATTTTCAACAGCAAGAGGGACCGGCAAGCCAAATCCCGGAAGCATCAGTGGTTGGCCTGGTCGAAACACTGGCCAAATTCTTCGATCTTTCACCGGAGCAGTTTGTGATCAATTATCAATAATAAGGAGTTTTACTTCAGGAGGTGGAACTATGAGAAGTATTTTAGATTTTATCGGCCTGGGAGGAGGCGGACGTGAGGGTCTGCCTGCCAAAAACATGTTCAAACGCAACTTGTGGCTGGCCGGTTTAGCTGTTCTGGGCATTCTTTTTCTTCTACTTCCAAGCTTCAATCAGGCAAAAAATAATGAACAAGGGCCAGCCACTGCCGGCCAGCCTGCAGCAGCATCAGATGAACAAAAATATGCCGGTATGTCGGCTGAGGAAGAGAATATTAGCAAAAGACTTTGTGCAATGCTGCGACAGGTTGAAGGTGCCGGTCATGTGGAGGCTTCTGTAAGGCTAGCAAGTTCTGCCAGGGAAGAATTTGCCGTAAACACAACTTCAGGAAAAAAAACAACTGAGGAAAAGGATCAGGCCGGTGGTACTCGCCTTACCACGGAAGATACCGCCAGCAGCCAGCTGGTGATGAACAGGAATGGCTCCAACGGTGAACAGCCGGTGGTAGTAAGTGAGACAGCCCCGCAAGTTGCCGGAGTGCTGGTTGTTGCTGAAGGGGCCAATAATGCCAGGGTGAAGGCTAAACTGTTTGAAGCTACCAGAATTGCTCTGGGTATAGAACCGCAGAATATTTTGGTTTTGCCCATGGAAAGGAGATAAATAATGATCGCGGTATTCTCAAAAAAGAGACTTCTTTCGCTGATTGTGCTTGGTTTGCTTGGAATTGCACTTTTAATACTGGGTGTCCGTGGGGGTATTAGTTGGCCGACAACGGCAGGTCATGAGCCCCAGGTGGATATGCCTGCAGCCCCGTTAAGCGAACCGGTGGCAACCAGTGTTAAAATTGATGAAGGAGATACAACTGCAGCTTTACCTGCTGTGACAATGGAAGCGGATTTTTTTGTGGATTACCGTCTGGAACGGGATCGCACGAGAGGCCAACAGGTGGAGTGGTTAAGGGAGGTTATTAACAATAGCGGAACTGCAGATAACACCAGGCAAAAAGCACAGGAAAGCCTCATGGCCATCAGCCGCAATATGGAAAAAGAGTCTGCATTGGAAAATATAATCAGAGCCAAAGGTTTTGCTGATGCGGCTGTCATGGTGGATGAGAGTACCGCTACCGCCATTGTTGCCTCTGACGGCATCAGCACCGGCGACATTGGCGTGGTTACGGAGCTGGTAGCTAGAATAACCGGTCTGTCCCCTGATAGGATTGCGGTCATAGGAAAAGAATAAAGATAAATTAAATGGTTATTGTATACTTGTGCTAAAAAGGTTTCCAAATCCGCAGTAATTTACTATAATTATAATATAATTAATTAGCAAAATTATTTGCCTGCTTAAATCAGGTTGTGTACATTAAATAACAGCCTGTTTTTTTTATCATGTCGATGATGGAGGAATGGCATTGGAACGCCGCGTAAAGATTACCGACACAACATTAAGAGATGCTCACCAGAGCCTGTGGGCCACCAGAATGCATACGGAAGATATGCTGCCAATTCTTGAGAAATTGGATAATATCGGCTACCACTCTCTTGAGGTCTGGGGCGGCGCAACCTTTGATGTTTGTTTGCGTTACCTTAATGAGGATCCCTGGGAGAGGCTCCGCCTGCTAAAAAAACATCTTAAGAAAACCCCGTTGCAGATGCTGTTAAGGGGGCAATCATTAGTCGGATACCGGCCATACCCGGACGATGTGGTTGAAGCTTTTGTGGAGCGGTCGGTGGCTAATGGTATTGACATAATCAGGATTTTTGATGCGTTAAACGATCTGCGCAACTTAAAAACGGCGATGGCGGCAGCTAAAAAAGCAGGTGCCCATGTGCAGGCAGCTATTGTCTATACCGTAAGTCCGGTACACACAGATAAGAATTATTACCTTGATCTGGCCAAACAGCTGGTGGAGATGGGTACGGACTCAATATGTATTAAGGATATGGCCGGTTTATTGGCTCCCTATCCGGCCTATGAACTGGTAAAACTTCTGAAGGATAACATAAGTATACCTCTGCAATTGCACTGTCACTATATCGGCGGGCTGGCAGTAGGTACCTACCTTAAGGCAGCAGAGGCCGGAGTGGATATTATTGACACCGCTTCGGTGCCCCTGGCCTTTGGCGCTTCACAACCCCCGGTGGAAACAGTGGTTCGTGTATTAAGCGGTTCTGTTCATGATACCGGACTGGATATTCATAAGCTTTTCGAGATCGCCGAGTACTTTGAAGAAATTCGTAAAGCAACAGGCAGTCCCCGGGGCTTTACCCGGATTACTGACATGCGTGTTTTTGATCACCAGGTGCCTGGTGGTATGATTTCTAACTACGTTAGTCAGTTGGAAGAACAAAATGCATCACACCGGATCAACGAGATCCTTGAAGAGATCCCCAGAGTGCGGGAGGATTTGGGCTATCCGCCCCTTGTTACTCCAACCAGCCAGATCGTTGGGACGCAAGCCGTTTTGAATGTATTGTGCGGCGAACGCTATAAGTTGATACCTGATGAAGTCAAGGATTATCTGCAGGGGCTTTATGGTAAGCCACCGGCTCCTGTTGATGAGGAAGTTTTGCACAAGGCGTTAAAGGGTAAAAAACCAATTGACTGCAGGCCTGCTGATTTGCTTGAGCCCAAAATGGATAAAATAAGGGAAGAGATAAAAGATCTGGCACATAGTGATGAGGATGTACTCTCTTATGCATTGTTCCAGCAGGTGGCCAGACGCTATTTTGAAAACAGGGAAAAGGGGCAAAACGGTATGGCTGAAGATCAGCTTGCCGGAGATAATAGCCTGAATAGCGGGAAGAAAGTAAAGGAGGTAAAAGATATGAACTTAGAAGATATTAAGGAATTAATTGCGTTAGTTAATGATTCAGCAGTTAC
Source organism: Pelotomaculum sp. (assembly GCA_050950345.1). Classification (GTDB taxonomy): domain Bacteria; phylum Bacillota; class Desulfotomaculia; order Desulfotomaculales; family Pelotomaculaceae; genus Pelotomaculum_C. The sequence continues at coordinate 118,458 of JBMNHK010000003.1, read as the reverse complement.
CGAGGTTAAGCTGGAAAGTGACGGCGTGAAAATAAGCATTAAAAAGGGTGCGGAGCAAGAAGCAATTCCCGTGAGCAAGGTGACAGTAAGCCAGGTGCCGGAGTCTAAGCCTGCACAGGTTGAAAAAAAAGAAACAGCCCCGGCCAAGGAAGAAAACCCACAGGAAGATAAAGAGGGTTTGTATACAGTGGTATCTCCCATGGTGGGCACATTTTATGCAGCACCATCTCCAGACGCCATGCCCTATGTCAAAGTAGGAGATATGGTGAGAAAAGGGCAGACCTTATGTATTGTCGAGGCCATGAAGTTAATGAATAAAATAGAGTCGGAAGTTGACGGAGAAATTGTTGAAATCGCTGTAAATAATGCTGAACCTGTCGAATATGGCCAGCCCATCTTTTACATCAAAGTGAATTAAATTGCAGCAGTTGTATAGAGCTGGAGAGAGGAAATCAAGATGTTTAAGAAAATACTCATTGCAAACCGCGGTGAAATAGCCCTGCGTATTATTCGGGCATGTCGCGAGATGAATATCGGCACTGTAGCGGTGTTCTCTGAAGCAGATCGTGAGAGCCTCCATGTGCTATGGGCGGACGAAGCTTATTGTATTGGTCCTGCCCCTTCCAATAAAAGCTACCTCAATATTGCCAACATCATTAGTGCCGCGATTATTTCCGGTGCGGAAGCTATCCACCCCGGCTACGGGTTTCTTGCTGAAAACCCTGATTTTGCAGAGGCTTGCGCTAGTTGTGGCATAGCTTTCATAGGACCGTCCTCCCATGCCATACAACAGCTTGGGGCTAAAGCCCTGGCCAGGGACACGATGATCGGCGTGGGTGTGCCTGTAATTCCAGGTCTAGAAGGAACTATTAAGGACACTGACCATGCCCTAAAGGTAGCTGAAGAAATTGGTTATCCAGTGATTATCAAAGCCAGTGCCGGTGGCGGCGGGCGGGGCATGCGGGTGGTGCAGAACGGTGAAGAACTGGCGGGAGCTGTCAGTATGGCTAAAGCAGAGGCGTTGGCTGCTTTTGACAGCGATGAAGTATATATGGAGAAATATGTCGAAGAACCCAGGCATATTGAAATACAGATCTTAGGGGACCAGCACGGTAACCTTATTCACCTGGGAGAAAGAGACTGCTCTATCCAGAGACGCAATCAAAAGGTACTGGAAGAATCCCCGTCCTTAGCCCTTACACCGCAACTGCGCGAAGATATGGGGCAAGTGGCGCTGCGTGCGGCCAGGGCAGTTGGTTACTACAGCGCCGGAACAGTTGAGTTTCTTTTAGATAAAAACAACAATTTTTATTTTATGGAGATGAATACGAGGATCCAGGTTGAGCACCCTGTTACTGAATTGGTCACCGGCATAGATTTAATCAAGGAGCAGATCCGTATTGCTGCCGGTGAAAAGCTGGGTATTACCCTGGAACAAGTGGCCATGCGCGGCCATGCTATTGAGTGCAGGATTAATGCTGAAGACCCTGGCAGGAATTTTATGCCGAGCCCGGGGAAGATCACTAATTACCTGGTGCCGGGCGGACCAGGCATACGGTTTGACAGTGCTGTCTACAGCGGTTATACTATTCCTCCCTACTATGATTCAATGATCGGCAAATTGCTGGTTTGGGGTTATGACAGGGAAGAAGCTATCTCCAGGATGCAGCGGGCATTGGACGAACTTGTAATTGAAGGTGTCGATACAACTATCCCGTTACATCAAAAGATTTTGAAAAATGCCTTTTTTAGACGGGGAGAAATATATACAAACTTTCTCCAGCGGCGAATCTTAGGTGATAATGAGCTATAATTAATAAAATCATTGTTTTTGCTTTACCAGTTTTGTTATAATAAATGCAACAAATGTTAATTGTTTTTATTATGAGGAATATTCGCGGAGGTGAAAATATTGGAGCAAAGTGATTTTGTCCGGGAAGAACAAACCAGCCTTGGATCAATCAGGATTTCAGCTGAAGTTGTAAAGATCATTGCGGGCCTGGCTGCCATTGATATTAATGGTGTTGCCGGTATGAGCGGCGGTTTGGTTGGCGGTATAGCTGAAATGCTGGGGCGCAAAAACCTCTCTAAAGGTATTAAGGTTGAGGTTGGTGCAAAAGAAGCTGCTGTCGACATCTTCGTGATTTTGGAATACGGGGTTAGGATACCTGATGTGGCCGCCCAAATTCAAGATACCGTTAAAAGTGCTATAGAGCGGATGACCGGGTTGGATGTCGTTGAAGTTAATGTCAATGTACAGGGAGTTACCTTTGCCTCAGCAGAGACAAAGGAAGAAGAGCATAGTAGGGTAAAATAGTTCATTACGACCCCCTTGACAGGGGGTTGGTTTTTAAGGGGGTGTATGGGCTTTGAGTGCTTTCGACCGCTTTTTATTCGCTTTATACGCTATCTTTATAACAGCTCTTTTTGTCTTGTTTGCTTTGGTGATGGTGGGTTGGACGGTTCCTGTACATTTTTTGAGAGAAGCGGTTAATCCGGCACGACCTGAGATATTCTGGCCTTTGCTAGCCATAATGGTATTGATCGGCTTGCGTTTATTATGGGTTAGCCTGCGTCGAAATAAGACCAAAAAGAGTTCATATGTGGTCCTGCGGGAAGGAGCCTTAGGGGAAGTCAATCTTTCCCTGCAGGCGATTGAAAATCTGGTAGAAAAAGTAGTAACGCAGATGTCCGGTGTTAAGGAAGTCAAGCCCTCTGTTATGACAGTGCCGGATGGTATTGGCATCAATATAAATGTGGCGGTAACGCCCGATGTTAACATGCCGCAGTTAACTGAAGAGATGCAGAATAAGGTCAAATCTAGAATGTATGAAGTAACAGGACTTACGATCAATACGATAAAGGTTGTCATTGAGAATATTTCCGTTCATAAGCCAAGGGTAGAATAGTCTATTTCATGTTTAGAAGGAGTGGCCTATGGAAATATTGCAGGAAATAATAAAAAACCATTTAGGCAAGGCAGTAGGGATTATTTTAGGGTTGATCTTTGGTTTGCTTGCCATCAGATATGGGTTGTTTAAAGCGCTTTTTGTAGTTATTTGTGGTGCCATTGGTTATTATATCGGAAGACGCCTGGATGAAAAGGTTGATTTCAAAGAGGTTTACTACAGAATCTTTCGTGAACGTTAAGTAACACTGTTCTCCATTATAGCAATGGTCAATGACAAGGAGGCTTTTTAAGGAGCATGGGCAGGAGAAAGGCTAGGGAGAGGGCGCTGCAAATCCTGTTTCAGGTGGATATGGGTGGTACCGATCCGCAAGAAGCCATGAAGAATATGGACGAAAGCTTTGGTCCTGTCGACAATAATGTTGATTTTATTAATAGAATTGTCATGGGGACACTGGATAATTTGGAGTTTATTAATCAGACCATCACCAGTGTTAGCCAGGATTGGGATCTTAAGAGGATGGCCGGTGCTGACCGGAATATCATCAGGATTGCTTTTTATGAAATATTTTTCTGCCGGGATACTCCGAATAATGTAGCTGTTAACGAAGCTATTGAGCTGGGCAAAACGTATGGCGGGGAAGATTCGGCACGCTTTATTAACGGTATACTGGGAAAAGTACTGGCCAAACCTGAGGATTATTTTCCCAAAACGGGTGACGCTAAGTCAACCTGTGACCAGAGAAACACAACAGCTTCTCCGGGCATTACTACATAGTTTATCGGGGTGGCGACCTTTTATATTTAAAGACAGTAAAGCACCCTTATAGACAGGGGTGCTGTTGTTTAAGGGCCGGGGAGTCAGGTATGAGAATTATTACAGTACAAGAGTTAACCAGGCATATTAAATCATTAATAGAAAAAGAGCACTTGCTGGCCAACATCTGGGTTAAGGGTGAAATCTCCAACTTTAAAGCTCATTCCTCAGGACACCTGTATTTTACTTTAAAAGACGATTACAGCAGTGTCAAGGTAGTGATGTTTCGGTCCAGAAGCAGGTTGCTGCCCTTTCAACCCCAAAATGGAAGCGCCGTGATTGTAAGGGGTTATGTTTCTGTTTTTGAAAGGGACGGAGCTTATCAATTATACGCAGAAGAGATTACACCTGACGGTACAGGCGCCCTTTATTTAGCTTTTGAACAACTCAAAGCCAGGCTGGCGGGTGAAGGTCTTTTTGATGAACGGTATAAAAAGAAGACACCTTTGCTGCCTGACCGTATTGGCATCGTAACATCACCTACAGGAGCAGCTATCAGGGATATGTTGCATATTATTGAGCGCCGCTGGCCGGGGCGGGAGATACTTTTGGTCCCGGTGCAGGTCCAGGGTGATGCCGCCCCTCAGTCCATCGCCGGTGGTATCAGGCTGCTTAATCAGTTTGGGGGCGTGGAGCTTATTATTACCGGAAGAGGCGGCGGTTCTCTTGAAGACCTATGGGCTTTTAATACAGAGGTTGTTGCCCGCAGCATTTTCGATTCTCAAGTGCCCGTCATATCTGCAGTAGGTCACGAAACAGATTTTACTATAGCTGATTTTGTAGCTGACGTCAGAGCAGCTACTCCATCTGCAGCCGCTGAATTGGCTGTGCCCGACCGGCAGGAAATGGTTCGCTATATCCAAAACCTGAAGACCAGGCTGGTAAGGGCGGTTAGTGAAAAATTGTTGACGTCCAGACGTCGGCTTGAGGCAATAAGCACCAGACGTGTTTTTGAACGGCCTGTGGATATTATATGCGGCGTTCAGCAACAGGCTCTGGATCAGTTGGCGTTACGGTTGCAGCAGGTGATGAAAGACTTGCTGGAAGAAAAAGAGCAAAGTTTTACTTTGCTGGTCAGCCGGTTAAATACCTTGAGCCCGCTGGCAACGCTGGCCAGAGGGTATTCCATCTGCACAACGCCGGACAGGGAGCAGGTCATAAGTGATGCGGCTACAGTGCAACCCGGAGACAGGCTGTCTGTATTGTTATTCCGTGGCCGTCTTGATGTGGTTGTCGCCAGGCAAGAATCAGGTTAAATATTACATATGTCTTATTAAGGGAGGGGCATTTGTGTCTTCCGGGGAAAGCAAATTGAATTTTGAGCAGGCTTTAGCAAGATTAGAAGAGGTTGTTAAGGAGTTGGAGGACGGGCATCTGTCACTGGAGAATTCACTCAAATTGTTTGAAGAAGGGATCGCAGTAACCAGAATATGTGAGAAGCATCTGGCAGCGGCGGAGCAGCGTTTAACCCTCCTGACTACTGATGAACAGGGGAATATACATCAACAACAGCTGGATTCTTTAACTTCATTGGGAGACTGTAATAAATGAGTGATTTTATACAAGAACTTAGCAAAAGGGCTGCTTTGGTAGACCAGGCTCTGGAGGCTTTGCTTCCTTCACCCGAAACATTCCCGCCGTTAATCCACCAGGCGATGAGGTATAGCGTGCTGGAAGGCGGCAAGCGGTTAAGGCCGGTCCTAATGCTGGCTGCAGCTGAAGCTGTTGGCGGGAAGGCGCAGGACTTTATTTCCGCTGCTTGTGCTTTTGAGCTGATCCATGCCTACTCACTTGTGCATGATGATCTACCCGCTATGGATAATGACGATTACCGGCGTGGTAAATTGAGTAATCACAAAGTCTACGGTGAAGCGACAGCCATACTCACCGGGGATGCGCTCCTGACCATGGCTATGCAGCTCTTAGCTGAAAGCAGCGGGAAGCCGGAGAATGTATTGCGAGTAATCCGTGAAACAGCTATATGGGCCGGTTCGCAGGGGTTGATTGGCGGTCAGGTGGTTGACACTCTATCTGAAGGTATAGAATTCGACGAGGCAACCATTGAGTATATTCATAACCACAAAACCGGGGCGCTCTTCAAAGCAGCGGTGCGGGCAGGGGCCATTCTTGCCGGCGCAACTGAGGCGCAAATAACTGCTTTAACATCATATGCTGAATATCTCGGTCTGGCCTTTCAAATCAAGGATGACATCCTTGATTTGGAGGGAAATGAACAGATAATCGGAAAGGCTGTAGGCAGTGACGCCAAAAACAACAAAGCGACCTACCCGGCACTTTTCGGCCTTTCTAAATCACGGGATAAAGCCCGCGAGGCAGCGGGGAACGCACTGTCATCCCTCCAGGGTTTTGGCGCAGAGGCGGATTTTTTGCGGTCAATGGTTAATTATGTGATCGAGCGTGATTTCTAGCTCTTAAGGCAAAGCGACCAGCGCCTATGGTTGCATTTTGCGACAGTTGTTCTATAAGGTTCTACATCGCACAAGTTGGTTTCAGGCTGTATTTGTAAACAAAAAACTGAATGTGGTATAATAATAATAAACTAATAAGCTTTTGTCGATAAGTGACGCAGTATCCTAGTCGGGAAAACCTTTTTGAAGACGGGGCTAAAAATCCGTTAAGGGCACATCGATGAAGTTCCTGGTGCTGGCTATCGACGCCCAGTCGGGGGCTGGTACTGGGAGTTAAGGAAGTGGGGCGGCCTGCAAGGGCATGCGGATACCGACCCCGCCTCCGTGGAGACCCAAGTGCGTGGGCAGCTATACCAATTTTGGGTAGTCAACTATGGCTTGGGGTTAAACCTGCACGTGGTAACGCTGCGTGCAGTGTAGCCTGCCTTGCGTGGTAATGGAGGATTTCGGTTTGTAACCAAACTTAGTACGGGCCCGTGTTAAGGGAGGTTTTTGATTGAAACCCTTACTGCAAAAGAGGCTAGAAAAGGTGTATCCCGTCGAGGAAAACTCCTAGGCTGTCTTGGGCTTTCCAGGGCAGACCGGGGATTGCAGTGTGGACTAAGTGGTAATCTAGTACCGGTCATTAATGACCGGAGACTGCTTTAAAGGGAAACCGCCGGTATGGCGACAGCCGGTAGTCGGTCTGGGAAAACCAACTAGACCTAAGCCACAATATTTACCCGGTCTGCTGTCACTTATCATCATTAATATATTAACAATATTATATCCCTGATTGTGATTCGCCAACCATAGCATGAGGTGATTTTTTTTGGGCAATAATAAATCCACTGTTACAGGTAGATATATCTTGTTGGTGGGTATTGGCTCCTTTTTTTTAGCTGTCGTTTTTACCTTCTTTTCCGAAACAATCACTTCCAGGCTGGATAGCATACTAGTATCAACAGTGTTTTTAATCATCATCATTTTCATAAACGTTCTTGCCGATCTCATAGGCACAGCTGTAACCGCCGCCTCACACATACCCTTCAACGCTAAAAGTGCAAAAAAGATTAAAGGCGCCCCGCAAGGCTTACGGCTGATCCGCAATGCCGATAAGGTGGCCAACATATGTAATGATGTGATCGGTGATATCACAACAACCGTAGGCGGCGCACTGGGTATTTCCATAGTTATTCAAGTTATGCAACTGGATCCTCAACTCAGTCAATTCTGGTTGAATATATTAGTAACAGCGATTATTGCATCGGTTATCGTATCAGGCAAGGCCACCGGCAAAAAAATAGCGCTGAGCCGCCCTGATGATGTTATTTTTATAGCAGGAAGAATAGTTGCATACCTGGAAGATATAGCTTCCATAAATCCCTTGAAAAAAGGGAATGTTCCGAAAAACAGGAAAGGTGTTTAACTGGCCAATGGGCAATATCTTAAAAAATATTAATTCGCCACAGGACATTCGCACCATGACTTATCACCAGCTCGAGGAGCTGGCTGGTGAGATAAGAGAAGAAATCATAGCCATTGTTGCGAACAATGGCGGTCACCTGGCTCCCAACCTGGGAGTAGTGGAATTAACGCTGGCGATCCATAAGGTTTTTCAATCACCTGTTGACCGGATCCTTTGGGATGTTGGTCACCAGTGTTACGTACATAAAATCATCACCGGCAGGAAAGATGATTTTAAGACTTTACGCCAGTTCGGCGGTATAAGTGGTTTCCCCAGACCATCTGAAAGCATCCACGATGTTTTTGGTACGGGGCACAGCAGCACTTCAATCTCAGCGGCTCTTGGGCTCGCCCTGGCAAGAGACTTGCAAGGCGAAAGCTATAATGTGGTGGCTGTGATCGGGGACGGCGCCATGACCGGCGGTATGGCCTTTGAGGCCTTGAACCATGCGGGGCAGTTAAAAAAAGACATGATTGTGATTCTCAATGATAATGAAATGTCCATTGCCCAAAACGTCGGCGCTATGTCCGGTTATCTGGCCAGACTGCGTACCGATCCGGTGTACACCAGAGGTAAAGAAGATCTGGAAATGCTGCTAAAAAAATTACCCATCGGTTCAACTCTGCTGCGCATGGGGGAGCGGTTAAAGGACAGTCTGAAATACCTCCTGGTGCCGGGTATGCTCTTTGAAGAACTTGGTTTTACCTACCTGGGACCCGTTGATGGTCATGATATCCGGGCAGTAACCACCATATTGCGTCAGGCAAAGTCAAAGAATTGTCCGGTTCTGGTACACGTAATCACCAAAAAAGGCATGGGCTATCCTCCTGCTGAGCAGAATCCGGATAAGTTCCACGGCATTGGCGCCTTCCATATCGCTACCGGCGAAGAAATAAGGAACAGCGCTGCTCCTTCATATACTCAGGTCTTTGGCAATACTTTGGTGGAACTGGCGCACCGGGATGAAAAATTATTGGCAATTACTGCGGCTATGCCCGGCGGCACCGGGCTGGATCAATTCTCCAGGGTTTTCCCTGACAGATTTTTTGATGTGGGCATCGCTGAACAACACGCGGTAACTATGGCAGCCGGATTGGCGGCAGGTGGCTACCATCCGGTGGTAGCTATATATTCGACCTTCTTGCAGCGGGCTTACGATCAGGTGCTGCATGACGTTTGTTTGCAGAATTTACCCGTCATTTTTGCCATCGACCGGGCAGGTATAGTCGGCAACGACGGCGCTACCCACCATGGTCTTTTTGATCTCTCCTATCTAAGATCAATACCGAACCTGGTGCTTATGTCCCCGAAGGATGTTAATGAACTCCAGCACATGCTGGCTACGGCTGCTGCTCACACCGGACCCATTGCTCTGCGCTATCCCCGGGGGAGTGGCCCGGCGTGTATGATGGATCAGGAGCTAAAGGTATTGCCTATCGGGAAGGCTGAAGTTATCCAGGAAGGCAGCGACGCTACACTGGTGGCTATCGGCAGCATGGTGCATGTGGCGGAAGCCGCCGCCAAAATTTTAGAGGACAGGGGTATTGAAGCCACTGTCATCAATGCCAGGTTCATTAAACCCTTAGATGAAGAATGCATCCTTCACTATGCCTCTTTGAGTGGCAACCTCTTTACCCTGGAAGAAAATGTCCTGCAGGGAGGGTTCGGCAGTGCAATTCTTGAACTCCTTGCGACCCGGGACGTTAAAGGTATACAAACATATAGATTCGGCATTCCGGATACTTTTGTTGAGCACGGTTCTGCGGAGTTATTGCTGGCTAGATATGGCCTTAATGTTGAAAAAGTAGTCCAGGTAATTACAAAACACCTGGAAAACAAAAATACACTCAAGAAACTAAAGCTGGTTCCTAAATAATATGGGAGCGAAAGGTATTGCACAAAGATAAACAGCGTTTGGACGTCAGATTAACTGAGGAAGGCTTTACCACCAGCAGGGAGAAAGCACGGGCGGCTATCATGGCCGGCCAGGTTTTTGTCGAAGGGGTGCGGGTGGACAAACCTGGTTTCATGGTCGCCCGGAATGCGAGCCTTGAGGTAAGGGGTAATCCCATTCCATATGTTAGCCGCGGTGGGCTGAAATTAGAAAAAGCGCTCAAAGTATTTGGGCTGGACATAAATAATCGTGTTGTACTTGATGTAGGCGCTTCTACCGGAGGCTTTACAGATTGCGCCTTGCAAAACGGAGCCAAACTTGTATATGCTGTTGATGTTGGTTACGGCCAGTTAGACTGGAGGCTGCGCAATGACCCGCGCGTAGTTGTCCTGGAGCGCAGCAATATCAGGTATTTAAAAAAGGAACAGGTGCCGGTTACCCCTGATTTTATTACTATTGACGTTTCGTTTATCTCACTGACCAAGGTCTTAGAAAATATCAGTGAATTGACCGACCCTGCAGCAATCGGTGTGGCGTTAGTGAAACCGCAATTTGAGGCGGGCAGGGACAAAGTCGGCAAAAGGGGCGTAGTCAGGGAGCCGGAGGTACAACTGGAGGTTCTCCAGAATATAACGAATTTTATAAAAAAAATGGGTTGGTCGGTGCGGGGCGTAGATTATTCCCCGGTGACCGGACCGGAAGGCAATATCGAATTTTTAGTGTATTTTGATAAGAGCGGACAACAGTCAAAGGATATCGATCTGCAAGAAGTCGTTAAACAAGCCCATGACGAACTTGCGTAAATAACAACCATAGGGGGGCTCTACTTTGAAATCTTTTGGTTTGGTTATTAATTTAAATAAAAAAGGGGTTCGGGAACTGGTAATGCAGATTGCTGACTGTTTTACCGCCAAGGGTTGTTCAATTCTTATTGAAGAAGACAAAGCCGAGCTCTTGGATTTACCGCAATTTGGTGTTCCTAAAGAGCATTTATACGAATTGGCTGATTGTATAATTGCATTTGGTGGGGACGGGACGCTGCTTGGCACGGCAAGAAAAGTCGCTGTTACAGGAAAGCCGATTCTCGGCATTAATATGGGCCATTTAGGTTTTTTAACAGAAATAGATCTGCCGGAAGTACTGCCGTATATGGAAAAGCTCGTGGACGGCGAGTATGAGATCGATGAGCGGATGATGTTGCAAGCTCAGGTATACCGCCAGGACAGGGTCGTAGAAGAACTGGTATGTTTAAACGATGCTGTCATATCAAAAGGGGCTTTTTCCAGGATTATCTTACTGGAAATAGAGGTTAACGATGAGTATGTCAATACTTTTCCTGCAGACGGCATGATTGTTGCCACACCAACAGGTTCAACAGCCTATTCTTTATCAGCAGGTGGTCCCTTGGTAACCCCTGACATGGATCTGATGATGATGACCCCGATTTGTCCCCATGCTCTATGGGCCAGGCCATTGTTAATTGCACCTTCAAGTGTGGTTAAAATTAAGTTGCTGCCAAGCCAAGGTGAGATTATGCTTACCATGGACGGGCAACACGGCTTCAGTTTGCGCCAGGACGATTATGTGCTGCTAAGACAAGCCCCTTATAAGGCCAAGCTGATCAGGTTAAAGAAAAGGAGTTTTTTTGATATATTAAGAAAAAAGTTTTAGGTTAAGGGTGATTTCGGCTATGTCCAAAGGACTAGGCAGCGCAGTCCATCTGGCCCACCTCCTGCTTTCCGAAGTAGTTACTCCTGGTGGTACAGCTATTGATGCTACTGCCGGCAACGGTTACGACAGCCTGTTTCTGGCCCGGTTGGTTGGGACCCAGGGGAAAGTATATGCCATTGATATTCAGGCCAGTGCTTTGGAAAAAACCTCCAAGCTGTTGCAAAAGGAAGGCGTCAGTGAGCGGGTTGTCCTGGTGCAAGACAATCATGAGCAGCTGGGGGAAATTGTTAACGAACAGGTGGATGGGGTGATCTTCAACCTGGGTTATTTGCCGGGGGGTGATCACAATCTGGTTACCACCGGTGAAACTACGGTCAGAGCCTTATATGCGGCCCTGGAAAGATTAAAACCAGGCGGACGGGTTGCTCTGGTTGTTTATATCGGCCACCCTGGCGGACAAGAAGAGTGTGAGGCGTTGGAAGGATTTATATCTTCACTTGATATAAATCTGTATCAGGCGGTGCGTTTAAGCTTTTATAACCGTTCTGCCAAGGCTCCCATAGTCATTGTCATTGAGAAGGCAGGTGTTAACGATGAAAAACAGCCGGCAACGAAAGATTATTGAGATTGTTTCCAATGAAGCTATAGAAACACAACGGGAGCTGGCAGAGGCTCTTTCAAAAGCAGGCTATAAAGTGACCCAGGCGACCATCTCCCGGGATATCAAAGAATTAGGGCTGGTCAAAATACCTGCTGCGAACAACCTTTCTTATTATAGGATTAACGTTGAACGTCCCGCACACCGTTTGGAGGAGCTGTTAAAAAGGCTGTTTCGTGACTCGGTAATCGGCATGGATACCAGTGAAAATCTCATTGTTATTAAGACCCATCCAGGCGGGGCGCAAGCGGTTGCAGCCGCTGTAGACCAGTCCGGTTGGCCGGAAATAATCGGCACTGTGGGCGGTGACGATACAATCATTGTCGTGGTCAAGCCAAAACAGGTAACTGCTGAGGTATTAGCAAGGTTTGAGAAACTCTACCTCAAAGGGGGGTGAGCCTTTGCTGCAGCACATTTACATAAAAAATATTGGTCTAATTTCTGAGGTTAGAATTGATTTCCAACGGGGATTAAATGTCCTTACAGGTGAAACCGGAGCAGGAAAAACAATTATTATTGACGCTCTGCAGCTGGCTATTGGTGGTCGCGCCCAGGCGGAGCTAATGCGCAGCGGAGCGGAAAAAGCCATAGTGGAAGCTGCCTTCGATCAGGAGTGGAGTGCTGGTTTAGTACAGCTTTTAGCTGAGCAAGACATAGTCTTGAGCCCGGAGGACTGCCTCGTGTTAACGAGGGAAATAACCCGCTCCGGTAAAAACATCTGCCGGGTTAACGGTCAAGTGGTTACATTGGCTTTTTATAGGCTGGTGGGGACAAGCCTGGCCGACCTGCATATGCAGCACGAACAGAACACCTTGTTGAATCAAGAAAGACATCGTGAGCTACTGGATCATTTCGGGGGCGACGAATTATTAAATATCCTTGAGCAGGTAAAAAAAGCTTATCAAACCTGGCAGGAAACCAGCTCGCGTCTTGCCAGGCTAAAACTTGAGGAGGAGGAGCGAAAACGGCATATTGACGATTTGCGTCATCAGATTGACGAGTTGCAACAGGCCGGGCTCCAATTAGGCGAGGAAGAAGATTTAATCAGGGAAAAAAGTGTACTTGTCAACGCAGAAAAAATTGTTATGCTATCAGATGAAGCCTATCGCCAACTTTATGATGGCACCAATGGCCAACCAACAGCTACGGATCTGCTGGCTGCTGCCGTTGATAGTTTAAAAAACCTGGTTTCATACGATAGCAGGGTTGATAAAATTCTCGCTCTGATTGAGAATTCACTGTACCAGGTTGAGGATGCAGCACGTGAACTGGCTGATTACCGGGATAGTGTTGAATACAATCCTCAACGCCTGGAAATTGTTGAGGAAAGACTTAACTTATTGAAAACACTGCAGAGAAAATTCGGAACTGATATGCCAGGACTTATGCAGGCACTGGATAATGCTGCCGCCCAGTTGCATAACTTACTCAATGTTGATGAGGAGCTGGCGGTCTTAAACAGGGAAGTAGAACTGGTTACTGCAGATTATTACCATCATGCTGAACAACTTAGCCAGGCACGCCATAAGGCGGCCGGATTACTGGAGGAAGGTATCGCTGCTGAACTCAGCTTTTTGGAAATGGGCAAAGTCACATTTAAAATTGAGTTTACTCCCGTGACAGAACCCTCCCCAAATGGAGTAGAACAAGTTGAATTTCTGATCTCCGCTAATCAGGGAGAACCCCTGAAGCCAATGGCTAAGATTGCATCCGGTGGGGAGCTTTCACGGATCATGCTGGCTCTCAAATCGTTATTAGTAAAGATTGATGACAAGGACGTGCTGGTTTTTGACGAAGTGGACACCGGCATAGGGGGACGCGCGCTACAAGCTGTAGCTGAGAAGTTATCTAAGCTGGGGGAACAATGTCAGGTCATTTGCGTTACCCACGCCCCACAGGTGGCTGCTCATGCCAAAGCGCATTATCTGATCAGCAAGGGAGTTGAAGGTAACCGGACGGTTACAAAAGTTGCGTTCCTTGACCGCGAAAGCAGATTAAAAGAGTTAGCCAGGATGCTGGGTGGGAAAAATATCACTGACATAACAATCCAGCATGCGGACCAAATGCTTAAGAATTCACATATAAATTAATGTTGTTAGATTTTTACGCACTTTATTTATAAGTGCGTTTTTTAATTTTATTCGAAGATTTAAAAAGAATATATTGCAAATATGTCAAAGATGCATTGAATGCTGAAGGTGGTATTTTGAAGTAAATTTAGGTTGAATATTTGACATTTTATAAGGTTATTATAACTTATATCGATAACATTAATTTAAATGCATTAAATAGCAATGTTTTGGAGGTGGGTTGCAATATAATTGGAGGGGTGATGCTTGAGAGGTAAAACAACCATTAATGTGTGTATAGTATGTGCATTTTTAATATTTTTTTATCAAGCTAATGTGGTAGCTAACACTGCTTTTAACACAGTTAAATCACATGCAATTATAGCGAACTTTGAACAATTAAAGGAAAAATTATGTGGCATAGATTCAGATAATAATACTAAAATTAATGGACTGCCGGAGATAAGTGTCATCCCGGGAGGACAATCCATAGGCGTTTTAACTCACGATAAAGGCGTTTTTGTAGCAGGTTCATATGATGTTGTTAATCTGGCAGGTGAAAAAATCAATCCGGCAAATGCGGCAGGTCTAAAAGCAGGCGATGTAATACTCGCTGTTGATGGTCTGGAGATAAACAGCGACAGCCAGGTAAAAAACCTTGTGCTCAAGGCAGGGGCTTCGGGCCGGTCAGTTTCATTGCAGGTAAAGCGGGGCAATAGATTTTTCCATACAACCCTGGAACCCGTTCTATGTAAAGATACTCAGGATTACCGTGTTGGTTTGCTGCTTAAAGACAATGCGGCAGGTGTAGGAACCTTGACTTATTATGAACCGGATAGCGACTCTTATGGAGCTCTTGGCCATGTCATCAGCAGCAATAATTGTAACAGTAAACCCGTCGATCTTTTAGATGGTAAAATTGTCGGCGCCAGTGTTCAAGGTCTATCAAAGGGGAAACGTGGCCAGCCGGGGGAAAAGATTGGGATGCTCCAGAGCGGCACAAATATTTCGGGGACGATTACTAAAAACACTAAGTTAGGTATCTTCGGCAAATTGCAAGAACCACTTGCAAACCCCATTTATTCCGGCAGTATTCCGGTTGCCGCCTTGCATGAGATCCAGCTAGGCCCGGCAGAAATATTAACGGTGCTGCATGATGATCAAGTAGAAAAATTCTCCGTTGAAATCTTAAAAGTTTATAATCAAGCTAGACAAGATGGAAAAGGATTAATTATCAGGATTACTGATCATAAGTTGTTGGAAGAAACAGGAGGTATTATCCAGGGCATGAGCGGCAGCCCAATTATTCAAGGAGGCAAGTTAGTTGGGGCTGTTACACACGTTTTTGTAAACGAGCCAGCTAAGGGTTATGGCGTCCCGGCTATTTGGATGCTGGAGGAAGCCGGTTTATATAATAGTGCTGGCGAAAATACGACTAAGCCTGCCGCATAATAATAAATATAAATAACTCAACTTTCGCAGGACGAAAGTTGAAGCCGATCCTTTAAAAATGCGGGCAGACAGGAAATGAACTCTTGAATTAAATCCTGTAAAGCACGATCTGTTATTGTAAGATACTTCCTCAAGGTGTTTTTAAATATTGTCAGTATCAGTTGAAATGCCTCTGTAAAACTAATATCTTTTAGCTCATCACAGCAAAGATAAAATAGGTTGCCGAGTGTCCGCGGGTCCTTTGATTCCCGGTTTTCTAGGGCGAGCATGATGTAGCGGCAGAACACGATTGTGGTATGGGCCACCATTGAATCATAAGATCTCCCCTGGAACTCCTTGGCAAGTTTCAAAAATGATTTGGTGGTTTTAAAAAACACTTCGATGTTCCAGCGTTTACCGTAGATTTGGATGATTTCTTCATCGGTTAACTCTAAATCAGTTGTAAGCAATGCCAACCATTTTTTTGACCTGTTCGGGTCCCGTACAAATAAGATCCGGGCCGGTACGGGATTACCATTAGAATCATTGCCGATAACAACAAAGGCATTTGCTAATATCTTAGCCCTGCCAGGTTTTTTGAGGAGTTCCTTGTAAAGGGTATCAAGATTCATCTTTTCCCCTTTATAAGTGTACAGAACCTTTTTCATTGATTTAAGCATGCATATCACATGGAGACGGTGCTCACGAACCTTACAGATAATGGCCGGAAAGGCGAACCAACTGTCAAAAAGAAGATACCTTGCCTTGATACCATGTTCCTGAGCTTGACGTAAGAGGTCAAACATTACTTCGGTAGACTTTTTGATACTTTCCATCCTTCTTTTGTAGCCAGTGGTACGCTTATCAAGCCTTTGGTTAATTCCACACAGCCGGTTATGTTCATTTTCGGAACTGAGCAGGGAAAAGGCGACCGGTAGAAAAGTATTGCCGTCTGACCAACCTAGTGTAAGCATCCTAAAACCAAGGACATACTTGTGTTCAACATGATCCCGCACCCTGGCCAGCAATTCAACGGCTTTGCTCCTGTTGCGGCTGTAGAGAGAGTCATCAAGGATAAGGACATTCTTCCAGCTGTGAGGCTTCAAAGGCTCAATGGTTTCTTTAATGATAGTTGAACTTAGGGTAAGTAAAAATTTTCGCCAATTATACCGACATGAATTTAAAAACCGATATATTGTATCCTTCTGCGGCATGCCGGAGTCAGTTTCGGATTGCAATGTACGATAGAGGTTCTTGCCACTAAATACAAGCAGAAAAATGAACTTAAAAATTTCCAGACAGCTAAAACCCTTTGTTTTTCGAAAGTTGCAGCGGCGTAATTTTTTGCTAATTTCATACTTGGCAAAAAAATTATCCACGCGAGAGTTAAATTGTTTTTCAACTGCATATTGGTCTGGTAAAATAGATTTCATAAAGACATCCTTTCGTCTTGTTGGAATGGTTTTTTGTCAATTCTATTTTACCAAGACGAGGGTGTCTTTTGTTGTTTTCTACTAAAATAAAATCGCAATTAAGCCAATTATATCAAGGCTTTATGGCTATTTTTCAAGTGAGAAAGTTGAGTAAATAAAAATATAAATCAAGTAAAAAATTAATCTAAAAACCCTGAAAACCCATTGGTTGCAGGGTTTATTTTTTCAAATAGGCTAATTAACGCTGCCCTGTTAAAGCAAATAACAAAATTTTACAATTAACCTGGAAGGATTATCATTTTAACCGTCGAATGCTTAGATTAGATAGATATAGCAAAATAATCCAGAAGGAATTTAGGAGGCGGGTAGCGTTTATGTCAAAGGAACCTATTAGAATTTTGATTGCGGATGATAATCGAGATTTCTGCGAATTATTAAAAGAATTTTTTTCGCAGCAGGAGGATTTCGAGCTTCTTGGCATAGCTTATAATGGCTTGGAAGCCGTCCAGATGATTCAGGAAAATAATCCCGATATCTTAGTGTTGGATATTATTATGCCTCATTTAGATGGTATAGGCGTGCTGGAGAAACTGCTCAACAGCAATACTGTCAATAAACTCAAAATTATCATGCTTACTGCCTTCGGCCAGGAAAGTGTTACCCAAAAGGCAGTGGAACTGGGCGCTGACTACTTTATATTAAAGCCTTTTGATTTTAATATATTGGCCTCCAGGATCCGCCAACTGGCGAAGGGAGAAAGTGTTAGCCAGTATATTGCTCCTGTGAAACCGAAAAATCTGAATATCGCTGTGACCAACATCATTCATGAAATGGGTGTGCCTGCCCATATCAAAGGTTATCAGTATCTGCGGGATGCGATCATTATGGTTATCGGTGAGATTAATCTTTTGGGAGCTGTAACCAAAGAGCTGTATCCCATGATTGCACAAAGGTATCAAACAACCCCTAGCAGAGTAGAACGCGCCATACGGCACGCTATCGAATTAGCCTGGGATCGTGGTAACGTGGACATGATGAATAAATTTTTCGGCTACACCATTAATCTTGAAAGAGGTAAGCCCACCAACAGCGAATTTATCGCTATGGTAGCAGATAAATTACGCATCGAAAGCAAGGTTAGTTAGTTAATTTAAGGTATGGTAATACTTCAGCATTCGTCAGCGAACTGATTTTAATGTCAAAATATGGAGCTAAGAGAATATCATGGAAAAGTCACTAAACCCCCCTTGTTGATGATTTACGGTATAATCATCGATAAGGGGATTTATTTTTTGTGACCGGATTGGGAACGGATAATAGAAATCTTCTTTAAGAGGAATTTTGTTATAATGTGTAGAAGGATTAATTTTTGGTGAAAGGGGGTCTCCTTGCTGACTGGTGATCAACGAATTAGCATATTCATAGGAGGCTTCGGCAGCGGCAAAACAGAAATATCAATTAACTATGCCTTAAGAATGCGCGACCAGGGTAAAGCAGTGAAGCTGGTTGACCTGGATGTGATTGACCCCTACTTTCGGGTCCGCGAGCAAAAAGAGAGCCTGGAGAGTAAAGGGATCGAGGTTATCAGCCCTGCCGGCAAACTGGCCGGCGCCGATTTGCCGGCTCTACCGCCGGCAATTTACAGCATTTTTAACAGCGATGCCAGTGTAGTTATCGATGTGGGCGGCGATGATATCGGCTCAGTCGCATTGGGCCGGTTTAGAGAACAGCTGAAAGCTATGCCATGTAATGTGTTTTTTGTCGTCAACACATGCCGGCCCGGTACAAATGATGTGGCAGGCATCGTCAGGATCCTGGCGGGAATTGAAGAGACTTCCCGTTTGCAGGCCAATGCTCTGATCTGTAATACCAATCTGGGCCGGCAAACTGATGTAAATACCATTTTAGCCGGTTTCCAGGTTGTCAGCAGTGCTGCAGAACGGTTGGCAGTACCGGTAGCCTTTATAGCTGCCCGCCGTGATTTGGCCGGGCAGTTGAATTTGCCTGGCGTCCCGGTTCTGCCCCTTGATATATTTATGAAGCCCCCATGGGAAATTGAACAGCAATAGTATAGTAACTGATCTTAGTTGAATTGGGAGGAAGGAGAGCTAATTTTGGCACGAGTGAGTTTTCAAGAGGAACGCTGTAAGGGCTGCCAACTATGTATGCCCGTTTGCCCCGAGAAAATTATCACCATGTCCGAGCACATCAATAGCATGGGCTATCATCCTGCCGGGGTGAAAGAACAGGACAAGTGCACCGGTTGTACTCTATGCGCGCTGGTTTGTCCGGATATGGTTATCGAAGTTGAGAAGGAGGAGAGAAGAGCTTGACCAGGGTTTTGATGAAAGGAAACGAAGCAATCGGTGAAGCAGCGGTCAGGGCAGGTTGCCGTTATTTTTTTGGTTATCCCATTACGCCCCAAAGCGAACTCATCCACTATCTAGCCAGGCGTCTGCCGGAGGTTGGCGGCCTGTACCTGCAAGGTGAGAGCGAAGTGGCTTCTATAAACATGGTCTATGGTGCAGCAGCAGCAGGCGCCAGGGTGATGACTGCTTCTTCAGGGCCGGGTATTAGCCTGATGCAGGAGGGCTTCTCATATTTAGCCGGAGCTGAACTGCCCTGTGTGGTGGTCAACTTTATGCGAGGCGGTCCGGGCCTGGGTAATATTGCCCCTTCACAGGCCGACTATTTTCAAGCTACCAAGGGGGGCGGCCACGGCGACTACCACATGATTGTCCTGGCGCCTAATTCCGTGCAGGAAATGATTGATCAAACGATAATGGCTTTTGAACTGGCTGACCAGTATAGAAATACCGTCATGGTGATGGCGGACGGGATCATGGCCCAGATGATGGAGCCAGTGGATCTGGAGGAAGAGAAAGAGCTTGAGTTGCCGGTAAAGACCTGGGCTACTACTGGAACTGCTTATCATGAGGGAAGAAACGTGATCAATTCCTGTTATGTGATTCCCGAAGTAGAGGAAGTTGTCAACTTAAGGCTCGAGAAAAAATACCAGCAGATCATCAAGAACGAGCAAAGGTGCGACAGTTATCTGCTGGAAGATGCTGAGATAGCCCTGGTAGCCTTTGGTACAGCCTCCAGGTTATGCATGTCGGTGGTGGAAAAAGCAAGGGAGATGGGAATACCGGCAGGTTTAATCAGACCCGTGACCTTGTGGCCTTTCCCCCATGATTATATTGGAGCAATTGCTGATCGGTTCAAGTTTATGCTGGCCGTGGAAATGAACATGGGGCAAATGCAGGAAGACGTTCAACTGGCGGTTAGAGGTAAAGTGCCTGTATACCATTATGGCCGTCTGGGGGGCATGGTGCCGCTGGTCAGAGATATTTTGGCGGAACTTGTGAGATTGTACGAAGGGGGCGCCGGCAAGTGAAAAAAGTATTTACCAGACCAAAAAGTCTAAAAGATGTCCCTTATCACTATTGTCCGGGCTGCACGCATGGCGTCGCCCACCGGTTGATTGCAGAAGTGATTGACGAACTGGGTATCCAGGGCTCCACCATAGGCATGACTTCGGTGGGGTGTTCGATTTTTACCATGGATTATTTTGATCTGGATATGGTCCAGGCCTCCCACGGCAGGGCACCAGCCGTTGCCACAGGTATTAAGAGGGTTTTACCGGACCGGGTCGTTTTTACCTACCAGGGTGATGGAGACCTGGCCGCCATTGGCGCCGGGGAATTAGTCCACGCTGCCGCCCGGGGCGAGAATATTACTGCCATATTCATCAATAACGCCGTTTATGGCATGACCGGAGGCCAGATGGCGCCTACCACACTGTTGGGACAGGTTACTACCACTACTCCCTTCGGGCGCAGCAAAGAGGTTAACGGTTTTCCGGTAAAGGTTTGTGAAATGCTTGCATCTATAGAGGGCTCTGCTTACCTGGCCAGGGTAGCGGTGCACAATCCCAAAACCATTATTCAGGCCAAGAAAGCAATTAGAAAATCCTTTGAAGTACAAATGGCGGGACAGGGCTTTTCCCTGGTGGAGATACTTTCCACTTGTCCGACCAACTGGGGGCTCTCTCCTCTGGAGGCAGTAAAATGGCTGGAGGACAATATGATCCCCTTCTACCCACTGGGTGAATTTAAAAAACCTGAGGGGGTGGCCTGATGCTGGAGGAAATTTATATTGCCGGTTTTGGCGGGCAGGGCGCTATGTCCATCGGTCAAATGCTGGCCAGAGCAGGATTGACGGAGGGCAAGCATGTTTCTTACGTCCCGGTCTACGGTGTGGAAAAACGAGGCGGCGTGGCTAACTGCGGGGTCAATATTGCAGATCGGCCAATCAGCTCTCCTTATGTGACTGAGCCTACTGCCCTGGTGGTAATGAACGACCTTTCACTGGTAAGGTACCAGGATGAGGTGGTACCCAACGGGCTGATTATTATTAACAGCTCCCTGGTAGAGTCCCCGGTTACACGGAAAGATGTCACCGTGGTCTATATCCGGGCCAACGAGGAAGCTGAAGCTCTGGGCAACGTTAAAGTGGCCAATAATATACTCCTTGGCGCGCTGCTGGAGATGACCGGTGTGGTGAAGATCGAGTCGGTGGAAAAATCTTTAAGGGAAGTCTTTCCAAAAAAGAAACACCACATGATTCCCATTAACGTCAAAGCTCTTGAACGGGGTGCAGAGTTGGCCAGAGCGCAAAAATCACCTGGCAACCCATGATGCCGGTGTTTTAGTCATATTTTTGGCTGATGAGCAGATACTATATTTGTTGACTATTTTTTTCAGGACTGGTGATTATGGTTAACTCTGAACGGATTATAAATGAGTTTTTAGAACTCGTTCAGGTCGACAGTGTCTCCGGCAAAGAGCGTGCTATCGCCGACCTGCTAAAAAAGAAATTGACGGCAATTGGGCTGGAGGTTTTTGAAGACGACGCGGGGCGTGAGGTAGGTTCGGATACCGGTAACATTATTGCTAAACTGCCCGGCCGGGGCGGCGGAAGAACGCTGTTGCTTTCGGCACATATGGACACAGTGGAACCTGGCTGTGGCGTCAAACCGCAGATAGAGGGAGATGTGATCAAGTCTTCCGGCGATACGGTGCTCGGCGCTGACGATAAGGCGGGCATCGCCGCCATACTTGAAGTTTTACGCCTGGTCAAGGAACAAAATCTCCAACATGGCGACCTGGAGGTAGTATTTACGATTTGGGAAGAAGGGGGCCTTTGGGGTTCAAAAAATCTTGATTATAGCAAGCTGTCCGCAACTTCCGGTTTTGTCCTGGATAATCATGGGCCACCGGGCACGATTGTTAATAGAGCGCCGTGGCAAGACCATATTGGCGCAACAATAAAGGGCAAGTCAGCTCATGCAGGTATCAATCCCGAGCTAGGCATCAGCGCCATTCTGGTAGCTTCTCAGGCCATTGCCGGCATGAGGCTGGGCCGTATTGATGAAGAAACCACCAGCAATATCGGAGTCATTGCAGGTGGTCAGGCCACCAATATCGTACCCGACAGCGTTACCATTGAGGGCGAGGCTCGCAGCCTGTCGCTGGATAAGCTGCAGGCCCAGACAGCGCATATTGAAGAAGCCATTAACATTGCCGCCGCTAAATACGGTGCCAAAGCCAGGGTGACAATAGACAGGCAGTATGACGGGTACAATTTGCATCGAGATACTTACCCTGTCCAGCTGGCACTATTGGCGGCTAAAAACCTTGGTTTAACCGCCAATTTGACGCCTACCGGCGGAGGCAGTGACGCCAATATTTTTAACAGCAAAGGCATTGCAACCGCGGTGCTCGGTATCGGCATGAATAAAGTTCACACCACAGAGGAATATATCAACATCAAGGATTTAATAGGCAATGCCGGCTACCTGCTTGAAATTGTGCAGTTAAGCCAGGCTATTCAATCTTGAGGGAATGGGAGATATCATCCAATCCAATATGGTATAAAAGCAAGTGTACTAAACCACACTTGCTTTTTTGTTTAGCCAGGTTCAAATCATAAAGCCGGGGCAACGGCCATAGAATAATCAGGAGGGGAACAAGAAGGGGGCTAGCGTATGCGCAAAATTTTGCGAAAGTTTTGGAGCAACTCCCTCCGCTACAGCTGGCCGGCCTATTTAACCATTGCCATATTTTTTGTTCTCGGGGCCATTGCCGGCAATTATGGCGTTAAAGTTCTGCCTGTGGATAAAGCACAGGAGCTTAATGCTTACCTGGACCAATTTATACAACACACCGGCCTCATAGAATTTGATAATACCGGCGTCTTATGGCCGGTGTTATCTAACCACCTGATACTTTTTGCAGAAATATATCTATTAGGCTTAACCGTCATTGGCATTCCCGTGATGCTGGGCATAATCTTCACCCGCGGTTTTGTCTTTGGTTATTGTGCGTCATTTTTAATCAACAATAAAGGCGTTCAGGGCCTTGCCCTGGCCGGTGCCGCACTCTTGCCGCAAAATATCCTGCTGCTCCCGGCGCTATTAATAGGTGGGGCGGCATCTTTAAGTTTCGCCCTGTTGCTGCTCAAGCGCTTTCAAAACTCGCAAATCATCATTTGGCCCAGTTTTCTGGCCTACACCGGTGTGATGGTGGCAGCCCTGCTGGCAGCGGCCGTTGCCGGTTTGGTGGAGGTGTATTTAACGCCGCTGCTTTTAAAGCTGGCCATTGCTTACCTGATCTAGCCGGCAGCAAAATATTAAAGGGATTATATGGCGGCGTGTGGAAATAAAGTCTAAACGGACTTTATTTTTTTGGGGTAAAGGCATGGAGAAACTTCTTGCGGAATTTATTAATTACCTCGCTGTTGAACGGGGACTGGCCAGAAACACGCTGCTGGCGTACCGTACCGATCTGATGAGCTATTTAGCTTTTTGCCGCCAATATAATATGACCGATCTTAACCAGGCTGGAAAAGACGTGGTCATGTCGTATATTTATCAGTTGCAGGTAAACAACAGTTCGCCGGCTACCATATCCCGCCGCCTGGCGGCCATCAAAGCTTATTACCGGTTTGCTTTTAATGAAGGAGTGCTCACCAAAGACCCTGTGCAAGACCTGGAATCACCAAAGCCGGCTCAGAGGCTGCCCCGGATCCTGAATGTAGAAGAGGTGGATCTATTACTCAGCCAACCCCGTATTAGTCAGCCGGCGGGTTTGCGTGACAAGGCCATGCTGGAATTACTATACGCCACAGGGCTGCGTGTCTCCGAGCTGGTCTCCCTGGACCTGAATAACCTCAACCTGGAAAACAATTTTATCCGCTGCTACGGCAAAGGTTCCAAAGAGCGCATCGTGCCTATAGGTGAAATTGCTGTGCATTTTGTTAAGGAATACCTGCAGCGTGGCAGGGGTAAGCTAGAAAAATCCGGGACAAGCCCCGCTCTTTTTCTAAATCAGCGGGGTCAAAGACTGACCAGGCAGGGCTTTTGGAAGATAATCAAGAAATATGCTGCTCAGGCCAGGATCGACACAGTTATCACACCGCATACCCTGCGCCATTCTTTTGCCACGCACCTCCTGGAAAACGGCGCCGATATCCGTTCGGTACAGGAAATGCTGGGACATTCCGATATCAGTACTACCCAGATCTACACCCACCTGACTCAAAAAAGGGTTAAGGATATTTACAACCGCAGTCATCCAAGGGCTTAAGGTGATCACTAATATGCTGCACTGTTAAATAGCCAGCGGTAGTGCGTGTCAATGATGGTATAGAAGATAACATATGTGCGACTGAAGCCGCAACCACAGTGTCTTAGTGCAGGTTGTTGGTGACATGGGCATTTACAACAAATAGTTGTTTTTCCAAAGGGGGTACTGCACATGAAAAGAGTAGCTCTCATTGTATTGGACAGCGTGGGGGTTGGTGAACTGCCGGACGCCTGGAAATACGGTGATGCCGGCAGCAATACTGTGGCCAATATTGCCAGGACTGTCGGCGGGTTGCGCCTCCCTTCACTAGAACGCCTGGGCTTTGGCAATATCATTGCCATTGCAGGGGTTCCTCCGGCGGAAAAACCGGCAGCTTCCTACGGCAAGATGAACGAGTTGTCCCCCGGCAAGGATACCACTACCGGTCACTGGGAAATGGCCGGCATAATATTGGAACGCCCTTTTCCTGTCTACCCCCAGGGCTTTCCGCCGGAACTGGTCACCGCTTTTGAAAAGCGCATCGGGCGACAAATCCTTGGCAATAAGGTTGCTTCAGGCACGGCGATCATTGACGAACTCGGGGCACAACATCTGGCTACCGGTTTTCCTATCGTTTACACCTCAGCCGACAGCGTATTCCAGGTCGCCGCTCACGAAGAGGTTATCCCCCTGGAAGAACTGTACCGGATTTGCCTTATTGCCAGAGAAATGCTGACCGGTGAGCACCCTGTGGCCAGGGTTATTGCCAGACCCTTTATTGGTGTGCCGGGAAGTTTTCAAAGGACTTTAAACAGGCGTGATTATTCAATAAAACCAACCGGCCCCACGGTATTAAACCTGCTGCAGGAGCATAACATTCCGGTCTACGGTGTAGGCAAGATCAGGGATATTTTTGACGGGGAAGGGATCAGCAAATCCATAACTACCAAAGGGAATATGGATGGTGTAGAAAAAACAGTTGAACTGCTGAAAACATTTGCCGGCGGGCTTATTTTTGCCAACCTGGTTGACTTTGATATGCTCTACGGCCACCGCAACAACGCCCATGGCTATGCTGAGGCCCTGGAGGAGTTTGACCGTCGCCTGCCGGAAATCCTGGACTCGCTGCGGCAAGATGATGTGTTGATTATTACGGCGGACCACGGCTGTGACCCCACCACCAGTTCCACCGATCACTCACGGGAATATGTGCCGCTCCTTGTTTACGGCAGGAAGTTGCAAAACGGGGTTAACCTGGGAGTCAGGCAGACCTTTGCCGATATCGCGGCAACTATAGCTGATGCTTTTGACTTGAAGTTTCATAAGGGCACAAGCTTTTGGCCTGAGGTCAGGGGGTAGTAGGATGAGAATGGCCGATCTGATCCAAAAGAAGAAGCAAGGCGGGAGATTAACCCCTGAGGAAATTGACTTCATCGTTCATGGCTATGCCGGGGGAGAAATCCCTGATTACCAGATGGCTGCCTTATTGATGGCGATATGCTGGCGAGGGATGGATAAAGAAGAAACGGCTCAATTAACTGCAGCTTATGTTGCCTCCGGAGAGCAGCTCGATCTGACAGCCATTAAGGGGATTAAGGTTGACAAGCACTCTACCGGCGGAGTAGGGGACAAGGTCAGCCTGATCATTATTCCACTGGCCGCAGCCGCAGGGATCCCTGTTGCCAAGATGTCAGGCCGGGGACTGGGGCATACAGGCGGCACCATCGACAAGCTGGAGTCTATTCCGGGCTTTAATACCAGCCTGCCCGGGGACACCTTTATAGCTAATGTTAATAATTATAAGATGGCTATATCGGGCCAGAGCGCAAACCTGACTCCTGCCGATAAGAAGATCTATGCCTTGCGGGACGTGACCGCCACTGTTGATAGTGTGCCATTGATTGCCGCTTCGGTAATGAGCAAGAAGATCGCTTCCGGGGCAGACGCTGTTGTTTTAGACGTCAAAGTAGGCTCCGGTGCGTTTATGAAGTCAATTGACGAAGCCAAAGAACTGGCCGTGACGATGGTAAACATCGGTAAATCCCTGAATAAAAAAACCATAGCTGTGCTCACTGATATGAGCCAGCCCCTGGGCAGGGAAGTGGGCAACGCCAATGAAGTGATGGAAGCGGTAGAGGTGCTTTCCGGCCGGGGAGCCGGTGATTTAACCACTGTGGCACTGACTATTGCCGCCCATATGACAGTCCTGGGCGGCGCCTATCCCGATTTTACCGGCGCCTATGCCGCACTGGAACAGATGCTTCATTCCGGCAAAGCTCTTGAAAAGTTCAAACAGTTTGTGGAAATACAGGGAGGCAATGCTGCTTTTATTCGAAATCCTCAGCTGTTGCCTCAAGGGGCTAATCATTTTGAAGTCAAAGCAGATCAAAGCGGCTATGTGGCCGCGATTAACGCCGAGGCCGTTGGTGTTGCCGCCATGCTCCTGGGCGCGGGACGTCGCAAGAAGGAGGACGCCATCGATCATGGCGCCGGCTTGACCATGCTTAAAAAAGTGGGGGATTATGTAAAATCAGGTGAACCTATCTGTATTTTGCATACCAACCATACCACTTACAAAGAAGCCGAAGAGATGACCAAACAGGCGTATGCCTTTAGCCCCAGTATGCCGCCTCCAATTACCTATGTCTATGATCTGGTGCAAGGCTAAGGGCCAACATCTATAATAAATTATCTACCTCGCCTATTACAGCGGGGTTTTTTGATGTCTTTTTTTTGTCACGCATAAGTTTATCATCAGGAAACATAATACAAACAACCGCGTATTCAGGTTGACTGTAAGCATCTTCATCAACGTAAAACTTTAGGGGGGTATTTTTATGTCCTGGCAAAAAATGAAGTTAAGCTTTGTTGCTGTGCTAATTGCTCTGTTTGCAACCTGCCAGGTGGCTCATGCCGCTTTACCCGTTGCAGCAGGCAGCAAAGAAACCACAAAACCATTGGAAACAACCGCCGAATCTGCTGTACTACTTGAACCATATTCCAATACGCTGATATATGAGAAAGAGCCCCATAAACCGTTGCCTATGGCATCCGTTACAAAATTGATGACTCTTTTATTAGCTACCGAAGCAGTTGAAGGCGGCGGGTTCAAATTGACCGATCGAGTTATAACCAGTGAAAACGCCTGGGAAATGGGCGGTTCACAAATATACCTGGAACCCGGCGAGGAGATGAGTTTACACGATTTGCTTTTAGCGATTGGACTGCAATCGGCCAACGATGCCTGTGTCGCAGTTGCGGAGCATATATACGGCAGTGAGGAAGCTTTTGTGCAGGCTATGAATGATAAAGCCCAGTCCATGGGTTTGAAGAACACACATTTTGTCAATTCCCACGGACTCCCTGCAGATGATCATTACACCAGTGCCTACGACATGGCGATAATCCTGAAAGAAGGTTTGCAGAGTCCCCTCTTTAGAGAGATCTCAGCAACAAAGGAGCATGATCTGCGGGGCGGCGCTTTTAAGCTATGGAACACCAATAAGCTCTTGTGGTGGTATAACGGCGCAGATAGTGGTAAAACCGGTTGGACGGAAGCAGCCAAATACTGTCTGGCTTCTTCGGCTGAAAGAGACGGGCTCAGGCTGATTTGTGTGGTCCTGGGGACTGCGGAACCGAAAAGCCATTTTAATGAATCCATCAAAATTTTTGATTACGGTTTTGCCCGTTATAAAGCGGTTAACCTGGCTGATCAGGGCACCAATGTGGGCAAGGTCAGGGTTAGCAAGGGGCAGAGTGACTATGTGGATGTCTTGACAGCAGCAAAAGCCTCTATCGTGGTGCCCAGAGGTGAAGAAAAGGGCTTTGAATCCAGGATAGAACTGCCCAAATATATAGAAGCGCCGGTTGCTCAAGATCAAGAAGTTGGCTCCTATGTGATTACAAAAAATGGACAGGATGTCTTAAAGGTAAAACTTATTGCCGGTGAAGATGTGCCTAAAGCAACTATCCTCCAACAGATGCACAGGGTTCTCGACAGCGTATATTAAGACCAGGCAGGTGCGACTTTAAGCGGCAAAAAAAGGACGCAGGTGAAAGGTTTAAAGTGAACCCTGCTTTACCGGCTTACACAAACTCCAGAAGGATAATTTAAAAAAGAGCAGGCAGCAACAATGTCTGCTCTGTTCCATGTCTAAAGCACTTGCTTTTTGCTCATGCATATGGTAAATTTTAGCAGTAAGAATTATTAATCGATTAGAAGGGACTGGCGCAAGTGCTTCTGGATATTGAGTATAAACAAGAAACGCTATTGGTCCGTGCCAGCGGCGAACTTGATCTCAGCATAGCGGACAATATGCGGGATCAGCTGGAAGAATACCTGGACCGGGAACCGGTCAGGCATATTGTTTTCAACCTGGCCGGGGTATCATTTTTGGACAGCACCGTTTTAGGGGTAATCCTTGGGCGTTATAAAAGGATTAGCAAAAACGGGGGCAAGGTGTTTATTGTCGCCCCGCAGCCTCAAGTGCGCAAAATTCTCGAATTGTCCGGTTTTTTTAGAATCATGAACGAGTCTGACAGTGAAGACGATGCACTGCAGAAACTTGGTTAGGGGAGGAAGTGGCTCATGTCATTCACTAATCAGATGAAATTGGAGTTTTTAAGTTTGCCTGCCAATATATCCTTTGCCCGGTCAACGGTGGCCTCCTTTGCTGCCCAGCTTGAGTTTACCATCAGCGATCTGGAAGAGATCAAGGTTGCTGTTTCAGAAGGAGTAAGCAATGCGATCATCCATGGTTATGGCAATGACAAAGACAAGTTTGTCAGGATTTATGCCACTTTGACTGTTGATACGCTAAAAATCGTTATTGAGGACGAAGGCAAGGGCATAGAAGACATCGTTAAGGCGCTCCAACCGGCGTTTACCACCGACCCGGAAAGGTTAGGATTGGGCTTTGTCTTTATGCGGTCTTTTATGAATGACTTACAGGTAGAATCGCAGCCGGGACAGGGCACAATTGTGCGCATGAGCAGAAGAGTCGGCGCTGCGGCAAAAAACAACCGGGAACATTAAGCAGGAGTTGAGCAAAATGAGCAGCAGGTTGGTGGAAATGAACCTGCCACGTTTTCCGCTATTAAAAGATGAAGAAATGAAAGCCCTGCTCCTAAAAGTAAAGGAGGGAGATAGTTTTGCCCGTGAAACCCTGGTCAACTGCAACCTCAAACTGGTGTTCAACCTGGTAAAACGTTTTCAAAACCGGGGTTATGAGCTGGAAGATTTATTTCAAATCGGCTGTATCGGCCTGGTGAAGGCCATAGATAAATTTGACCTTTCCTATGACGTGAAGTTCTCCACTTATGCCGTTCCGATGATTATAGGTGAAATCAGGCGGTTCTTAAGAGATGACAATCCGGTCAAGGTCAGCCGGTCTGTCAAGGAAACTGCCTATAAGATACAGCAATACAGGGAACAATTGACAGGTAAATTGGGTCGTGAGCCAACTATCGGTGAAGTAGCCGCTGAATTAAACTTGAGCCGGGAGGAAATAGTCAATGCGTTAGAAGCCTCACAAACACCTACGTCCATATATGAAACCCTGCATCAGGATGACGGAGATCCGATCTATCTCCTTGACCAGTTGAAAAACAGTCAGGATGGAGACAATGTCTGGCTGGAGAGCATATCTGTCAAAGAATTGCTGGATAAATTGCCGGAGAGGGACAAACAGATCATTAGCTGGCGTTTCTTTGAGGATAAAACCCAGGCGGATATTGCCCGGCGACTGGACCTCTCACAAGTCCAGGTATCAAGGCTGGAACGGCAGGCCTTGCGCAAGCTCAAAGAGCTAATGAATGACAGCAGCGGCTAATTTGACACACGGGACCCATCCGAACCATCCCGTGTGTCAATTTTGACACAAAGGAACCGTCCCCGTGTGTCAATTTTTTTCCGGGGGTGCATAGATATCCGGTGGTTACGCATAATATTACTGCTTTAGAAAAAAACAAGGAGGAATAAACCACCATGCACGTTTTAGTTTCTGAATTAGTAGGCGAATCACCCGACGGTTGGAAAAGCGCTGTTCAGGCAGCTATTTCCGAGGCATCAAAGTCGGTAGACAATATTGTAGGCGTTGAAATCATCAACTTAACCGCTAATGTGGAAAATGGCCGCCTGGTAGAATACAAAGCCAATGTAAAAATAGCCCACACCGTCTAGAACAATAACAAGGAAGCAGGGGACAATTCTTTGCTTCCTTTAAAAATAAGCTTACTGATGGAGGAAATCACTGTGCCTTTAAAAGTTGGAATCCCAAGGGCACTTCTTTATTATTACTACTATCCCCTGTGGCGCACTTTCTTTACAGAGTTGGGCGCCGAAGTGGTGCTGTCGCAACCATCAAATAAAGGGATTTTAGAAGCAGGGCTGCAAAAAGCCGTGGATGAAGTTTGCTTTCCTGTAAAACTGGCCTACGGTCACGTCCTGGATTTGGCGGATAAGGCCGATCTTATTTTTTTGCCCCGCCTGGTCAGTGTGGCAAAGCGTGAATATGTTTGCCCCAAGTTTATGGGCTTACCTGATATGATCAGGCGCATCAAAGGCTTGCCTCCGTTAATCGACCCCTGTATCAACTTTAACAAAGGGAATTTGGATCTTTCCCGCAGGGTACAAGAAGCAGGCAGGTTATTGGGTGTCAGCAACCACAGGGTCTGGCTGTCTTATCTTAAAGCCAGCAAAATTCAAGCGCGTTATGTAAAGTTACTGAGACAGGGGTTCTTGCCCCCGGAAGCCCTGGAAACCCTAAAGAACTCTGACCAGGTTGCGCCGACAAATAAACACAAAAAAAATGGGGCAATGAGTATAGCGGTGCTTGGTCATCCTTACAATATTTATGACTCCTTTGCCAGTATGAATTTAATCGAGCGTTTACAAAACATGGGAGCAAACATAGTTGCGGCGGAAGCTTTAAGGGAGCAGACTGTCAAGGACAGCGCTGCCAGATACCTTTCTAAAAAACTGTTTTGGACCCTGGGCCGGCGTATGGTCGGAGCGGCCTTTGATTACATGGAACGCAGGGCTGTGACAGGGATCGTGCATGTGGCGGCTTTTGGCTGCGGCCCTGACTCGATGACCGGTGAATTAATTGAACGGCACGCCCGCCTTATGGGTATTCCTTTTTTAAATATAACTCTGGATGAGCACACCGCAGAAGCAGGCCTTTTGACCAGGCTGGAGGCTTTTATGGATATGCTGCGCTGGCGGGAGGCCGGAGCCGCATATGTGTAATCAGTGTTAACGGAGGGCTGGTGTATATGAATGGTTATCTTGGTATTGATGTTGGGTCGGTCAGCACTAATATAGTTCTGATAGACGAGGATGGCCACGTGGTGGAAACCAATTATTTGAGGACACGGGGGCAGCCTATAGCCACCGTCCAGACGGGCCTGCAGGAGCTCAAAAGAAGTCTCTCTTCCGATATCAAGATCATGGGTGTCGGTACTACCGGCAGCGGCAGGCGCCTTGCCGGCCTGATTGTAGGCGCTGATGCCATCAAGAATGAAATTACCGCCCATGGGGTAGCTGCTTCTGCTCTGGTGCCGGGTGTCCAGACGATAATTGAAATCGGGGGCCAGGACTCAAAAATAATTATCCTGCGCAACGGAGTGGTCAAAGATTTTGCCATGAATACCGTTTGCGCAGCCGGCACAGGTTCCTTTCTCGACCAGCAGGCGGCACGGCTGAACATACCCATCGAGAAGTTCGGTGAATATGCCCTCCAGTCCAAATCGCCGGTACGCATCGCCGGCAGATGCGCTGTTTTTGCGGAATCTGATATGATTCACAAACAGCAGGCAGGTTGCAGCCTGCCGGATATCCTGGCCGGCCTGTGCGAAGCCCTGGTGCGCAACTACCTCAACAACCTGGGGAAAGGCAAGGAAATCCTGCCGCCGGTAATATTCCAGGGGGGTGTGGCCGCCAATACCGGCATGGTTAAAGCCTTTGAAAGCGCACTTGGTATGCCGGTACAGGTGCCGCCCCACTTCAATGTCATGGGTGCGGTGGGGGCGGCCCTGCTGGCCAAGGAAGCTGTAAAGAAAAACGGCCGCAGCAAATTCAAGGGCTTTGGTATATTTGAAAAGAGTTACCGGGCCGGTAGTTTTGAATGCTCCGGTTGCGCTAACCTTTGCGAAGTAGTGGAAATCACCGAAAATGATGCCATTTTGGCCCGCTGGGGTGACCGCTGCGGCAAATGGAACAGCCTGGCGGCAAAAGAAGAAAAAATCAGTTAGGTAGATATGTCTTTAAAAGAATAGCATTCTCTTGACGCCCTATACGGGCGCTTTTATTTGTAATTGCTGTTATGATATAATAGTAAACGCATTATTTTGGAAATGGGTACTTATGCGGAGGATGGCGGCAATGGACATCATCACTACACATACCAATGCCGACCTTGACGCCCTGGCTTCGTTGGTAGCGGCGCAAAAGCTGTATCCCGGCGCAACCATGGTTTTTTCCGGTACACTTTCGAAAAATGTTGAGGAGTTCATGGCCCTGCATAAGGATGCCTTCAACATTAAAAAAGCAATCCGTGAAATACCCATGGAGCAGGTCAGCAGGGTAGTTTTAGTTGATACCAAGAAACCTTCCCGGCTGGGCAAAATCGCTTCATTATTGAATAAGCCTGGCGTTGAGGTGCATATATATGACCACCATCCCCGCTCTGAAAGTGACGCCAGGGGAGATTTCGAGCAGATCGACATGGTGGGGGCAACCACCACTATACTGGTGGAAAAAATAAAGGAGCAGAACCTGCCTGTCAGCCCGTTGGAGGCCACACTGCTGGCTTTAGGCATATATGAGGATACAGGTTCCTTGTTGTTTACCAGTACCACACCAAGGGATGCCCAGGCAGTTGCCTTTACCCTGGCTAAGGGCGCCAACCTGTCTGTGGTAGCTGATTTTCTATGGCGCCCTTTGACCGAAGAACAAATTGACCTCTTGAAAACGCTTTTGGCAGACTCGAAAGAATATGAGATCAACGGGGCCAGGTTTATCATTGCAACAGCAGAGCGGAACAAATATGTCGGAGGCCTGGATGTCCTGACTCATAAACTGGCTGAATTCTCCAATCCTGACGCTGTTTTTACAGTAGTGGGCATGGGGAAACACGTCCAGGTTGTCGCCCGCAGCAGCGTGCCGGAAATCAGCGTGAAAGAGATTCTTAGTGAGTTGGGTGGTGGGGGACATCCTGCTGCGGCCTCAGCCAACATCAAAAATTCAAAGGTCACCGGGATGCTGAATCTCCTGATGGAAGCCATCAGGCAAAATATAAAATCGGTGGCCCAGGTGGCGCAGATTATGACCAGCCCGGTTAAAACAGTCATGCTGGAAACCCCGGTAGAAGAGGCCGGCCGTTTGATGCTGCGCTATGGCCACACCGGCTTGCCGGTGGTTAAAGACAGTGAAGTGGTGGGTGTCATTTCACGCCGTGATGTGGAAAAAGCCACCCACCACGGCCTGGGACACGCCCCAGTAAAGGGCTTTATGAGCGGGAAGCTAGTAAGTGTCGCTCCTGAAACCACAGTGGCAAGAGCCCGGGAATTGATGATTGAGCACGATATAGGGCGCTTGCCGGTGCTGCAGGCAGGCAAACTGGTGGGCATTATCTCCAGAACTGATGTACTGCGCACCCTGCATGGAGCTATGCCGTCCAACTACCGTAGAATTTATAGCGAAAAAGGTAGCATCTATACATATAATAATATACGGGAACTGCTTTACCGCAGTTTACCTCAATCCTATATCACGATTATGGAACAATGCAGAGATATAGCTCAGGAACTGGGCTACAAGGTTTATATTGCCGGCGGCATGGTGCGGGATTTACTGCTGGGTGTCCAAAGCTTTGACATTGACCTGGTGGTAGAAGGAAACGGCATGACTTTTGGCAGCGAGTTGGCCCGCCGTTTCGACGCCAGAGCCCGGCTGCATCCCAAATTTAAGACAGCAAATGTCATTTTCCAGGACGGCAGGCAGGTGGATGTGGCTACTGCCCGTTTGGAGTTTTACCAGTACCCCGCGGCCTTGCCCCAGGTTGAAACATCATCCCTGCACCAGGATTTATACCGGCGGGACTTTACCATTAACGCCATGGCCGTCTCCCTCAATCAGGAAAATTTCGGCGATATAGTAGATTATTTCAACGGCAGGGGAGACCTGGAGTACGGTCTGGTGCGGGTGCTGCACAACCTGAGCTTTGTGGAAGACCCTACCAGGCTGTTGCGGGGCGTCAGGCTTGAAAAGCGCTATGATTTTATTTTTGAAACCCAGACCTTCTCGCTGGTGAAGGATGCCGTGCAAAATAAAATGCTGGAAAGGGCCTCCATGGAGCGGGTTTGGGAAGAGTTGAAACACATTCTGAACGAACCGAGGCCCGGTAAGGCCTTAGGGCGTTTGGAGGAAATAGGTCTGTGGGATTATCTTTTCCCCGGCGTCCTTTACGGGCAGGTCCGGGATGTGGTAGATGAAATTCCGCGCTTCCTGCGCCTGATCCACTCCTGGAGCCTGGTGGAAGAGCCGGAGCAATGGCTGGTTTATCTGCTGGCACTGCTGCACCGTTCGGGACCGGAAACAGCGGTTGCCATCTGCCAGCGTTATCATCTAAGCCGGCGCTGGAGCAGCAAGGTGGAGGCGGGTGTTGCCGGCTGGCAGGAGGCAGTTGAGGTTTTGCGGCTGGGCGAGAAAGTAAGGATGAGCCAGTTGGCGGATAAGGTGTTGCCCTTACCCAATGAGATCTATCCGGTTATTCTGGCCCAGCTTAACAGCAGCTCCATAGCGCGCTTCCGCTCGCTCCTCAACGCCATCCAGTATGAACGGCCTTGTGTCAACGGCAATGACATTAAAAGCATGGGTTACAAACCGGGGCCGTATTTCGCGCCTGCTCTGGAGGCTCTGCAGCGGGCACGCCTGGATGGGCTGGTGAGGAATAGGCAAGAGGAACTTGACTTTGTCAGGGAGTACCTGGCAGCATATGAAGGAGCCAAAGAGAGTGTTTAATTTTCCGAGCCTTTATCAGATCGCCCTTGTTTTGCCGGCGATCATCATCGGCCTAACTTTTCACGAATTTGCGCACGGTTGGATGGCCAGACGGTTGGGAGACAGGACTGCCGAAGCAGAGGGGCGCCTTACCATCAATCCTCTGGCCCACATTGATCCCATCGGATTTATCATGCTTTTGCTGGTAGGTTTCGGTTGGGCTAAACCGGTGCCGGTGAACCCTTATTATTTAAACGTCGATGCCAAAAAGGGCATGCTTTTAGTATCCATAGCAGGCCCCACCATGAATTTTATCCTGGCTATAGTAGCTGCGATTTTGTATGGGCTTTTAGCCCCTGTGCAGAGTAATGAGTTGCAACTGATCATGCAGTATATGATCTGGATCAATATTGTGCTGGCGGTATTCAACCTGCTTCCCATACCGCCCCTGGACGGCTCCAAAGTGCTGGCCGGGATTTTGCCCGGTAGCCCGGAATGGCTCTACAGGATGGAAGCCTATGGCCCGTTTTTGCTGCTGGCCCTGATCTTTTTCGGCTTCCGCTTTTTATTCATGATCATTACCCCTATTTTTGAGCTCCTCATGTTACTGGCTAATTTTGTTGCCCATTTGAGCTAATGGGATATAACTAAAGGAGGCTTTTGTTTTGCGTATTTTATCAGGAATCCAGCCCTCAGGTTCACTGCACCTGGGGAACTATTTCGGCATGATGAAAAGAATGGTGGACTACCAGGAGAACAACGAGCTGTTCTGCTTCATTGTCAACTACCATGCTTTGACCTCGGTTTTTGATGCTGACTTTTTGCGCCGCCAGACCTTTGAGGCGGTATGTGACTTTTTGGCCCTGGGCCTTGACCCGAAAAAGTCCGTGTTCTATGTCCAGAGCGACGTGCCGGAGGTCACCGAGTTGACCTGGTTGTTGTCCAACGTAACCGGCCTGGGGCTGTTGGAGCGCAACCACTCCTATAAGGACAAGACCGCCAAGGGGCTCCCGGCCAGCCACGGCCTGTTTTCCTACCCGGTCCTGATGGCTGCGGACATCCTGCTATACGGCGCCGACAAAGTGCCGGTAGGTAAAGACCAGAAACAGCACCTGGAGATCACCAGGGATATCGCCATTCGCTTCAATAATACCTATGGGGAGACCTTTGTGGTGCCTGAGCCCGATATCGAAGAGGATCTAGCTACGGTGCCGGGGGTGGACGGGCAGAAGATGTCCAAGTCCTATGGCAATGCCATCGAAATATTTGCTGATGAAAAAAGCATCCGGGAAAAAGTCATGCGCATTAAGACCGATTCCACCCCGGTGGACCAGCCTAAACCCCTGGAAGACAATATTCTCTTCGATCTATACAGCCTGTTTTTGGACGAGCCCGGCAGAGCTGCCTTGAAAGAGCGTTTCCTCACACCAGGACTGCGTTACGGTGATATCAAGAAAGAACTCTGCGGCGTCATCTGGGATTACTTCGCCCCATACCGCCAGGAACGGCAACGCCTGGAGCAGGACAGGCAGTACGTCCTTGATGTGATGAAGGAGGGTGCCCGCAAAGCCAGGGAGGTAGCTTCGGTATACCTGGAGCGGGCTAGAAGGAATGTTGGTTTGGATTACTGGAGGTAATAAACAGCTCATCGCGTAATACCCCCACTTGTGAATACGTAGGGGGGTATGTTGGTGAAAGTGTTTTGATGTGCAAGAGAGCCTGCAGCTCTCTACTTTTGTGCAATGGCAAAAACAGGATGCAACGTTACTGTGATTCTTAAAAGGCCCTTAATCTAGGAGTGACATATACTGTACTGTAATGCTATGACTTACAAAAAGATAGTAGAAGCAAAAACCAGTTAATATTAATAATGGTAATGGTTGCAAATGATTATAATAGAGGGTGTCGCTAACCAAAAAGAAGTAATGAGACACCCTCTATTATTATTTATCATTCAGTATCATTTAGTTTCGGTATATTCCTTCCAACTCATGGGAAAATACTACATGAGGTGAGGTGGAATTGGACAGGGTTTTGTTGGTGATCATCCCATTAATTCTTATTTTATTACTCCTGTCCATAAGCAGTCTGAGGATCAGGCTGAGCTACAGGAGAGAGGGAAACGATGACCGGTTATCAATAGTCCTCTCGCTTTGGCATGGGATATTATCCTACAAAATTGCCGTACCTATTGTAAAAACCGGTATACAGCCCCGCCCTCAGTCACGTTATCGCTCCTGGTGGCCGCGTATTTTTGAACCGGCTTTCAAAATGGAAACCAGGGTAAAAAGCAGTAATGCGCCTGAGCGAACAGGTGAAACCATAAAAGACATGATCGGCTTGCCGCGCCTCCTGGCTGTAATCAAAAAGAGTAAACTGATCTACAATAAATATATGCCTGCCACCAGTTTCTTCCTTAATAATTTACACCTGCGCCGCTTTCAGTGGCATACGGAATTAGGCACAGATGAACCGCACATTACGGGCTTTCTTTCAGGTGTAGCCTGGTCTGTAAAAGGGCTGTTTATATCCATGCTCTACCATACGATACATGCCGGGGCAGCCAGGCCCGTGGTCTCTGTAACCCCGTATTTTGAAAAAAGCTGCTTTGCAACCCGTCTTGATTGCGAGTTTGACATCAAGCTTGGCAACGTGTTTCTGACAGGCATTAAGTTGCTCTTTATCAAAATAAGAGGACTTTAATGGCGGGTCATCACGCAAAATTCCGTATATAAACCAGGATCCGGGAAACTCTATCATAAAAGGCTTACTTAAGGGACACCCAAAACGTCAATTACCATATAAAAAAATAAATATGACCAACTGGAAATTATCCCACTGGTCATATCATACAAGGAGTGATCTATGGTGCCCGAGCATCCTATTGAAGGCTTGATGAAGACAGCGATGGAGAGCATTAAGGATATGGTGGATGTCAACACTGTGGTAGGGGATCCGGTGGAGACCCCGGATGGTACCGTAATTATACCTGTCTCCAGAGTCGCCTGCGGTTTTGCAGCCGGCGGAGGAAATTTTGCAGTTGGAGTGTCCAAGGGAAAAAGCGAAGAAAGCGGTGCAAACCCAGCCTTTGGCGGTGGCAGCGGCGGCGGGGTCTCAGTCAAACCCATAGGCTTTTTGGTAGTGGGCAACGGTCATGTGCGTATGCTGCCGGTAGACGGCAATGCTATCGCAGACAGGCTCATCGATGTTGCGCCGCAAGTTATTGACCAGCTGCAGAGGGTGTTTAAACCTGGCAGCAACCAGCCAAAAACGGAAGTAACCTTCAAGACCGAGACCCCTGGGGTTCCGGTATCTTGATTGACAAAACAATATTGGCTTTGCGCCGGTCCAAGCTACTTCTATTTTAGGGAGGGCTTGGGCATTTTTTCATCAACATAGAACAGAGGTGGCTTAAGTGAGACCTTTATGGAAAGGGGCTATCAGCTTCGGTCTGATTTTCGTGCCTGTAAAGCTTTATGCGGCAACAGAGCAAAAAGATATCCGTTTCAATTACCTGCACGAGAAATGCAAGACGCCTGTAAAATACAGGCGCTTTTGTCCTCAATGCCAGGTGGAAGTGCCTATGGAGGAAATCGTCCGTGGTTATGAATATGAAAAAGGCAGTTATGTGATCTTGCATGATGAGGATTTCAATGGCGCCGGTGGCGAGGGCGGTAAAAGCATCAATATCATGGATTTCGTCAGCCTTGCCGACATCGATCCCATCTACTACGAAAAGGCTTATTACCTGGCACCCTCAGAAGGCGGGGCTAAAGTTTACGAACTCTTAAAAAAGGCGATGAGTGAAACCGGCAAAGTAGCTGTAGCCAGGGTCGTTATTCGCAACAAGGAGTCCCTGGCGGTCTTAAGGGTGAGTAACAATACACTGGTTATGAGTACGATGCATTACCCTGATGAGGTAAGGGAGGCCGGGGCCTTGCCTGAGCTTAACTACCAGGTCAACTTGCATGAAAATGAGGTCAAAATGGCGATTAGCCTGATCAACAATCTGTCGGCTGCCTTCCAGCCGGAGAAATACACTGACACCTACAGAGAGCGGCTGATGGATATTATCCAGGCGAAAATTGCCGGTGCGGAAATCACAACGCCAACCCGGCCTGAAACCGGCAAAGTGGTGGATCTGATGGAAGCCTTAAAGGCCAGTATCGAGCTGGCCAAAGAAGAACGGAGTGATAGCCGGGATTATGGAACAAAAGAAAGTAAAAGTAAAAAAACGGCCTCCCGGCGTAAAACCTCTTAAAGGAGGGTTTCGGTGCCGAAACATACGCTGCCTCTTATCCGCCCCATGCTGGCCGTTAGCTCACCGCCCTTTGACAGCAGCGAGCACCTTTTTGAAGTGAAATGGGATGGCTATCGCGGTCTGGCCTACCTGGACAACAACACCATTTTGCGTTCCAGAAATTTGACTGATCTAACTGCCAAATTCCCTGAACTGGGCAGTTTGCACCAGTCAGTAAACCGGCTGCCTGCAATCCTGGACGGGGAAATAGTCGTCTTGCAAGGCGGCAAACCTTCCTTTGCCGCCTTGCAGGCCAGGGGACGGGCGAACAGCTCAACAAATATCCCCCCGGCTTCTGCGGCTGTTTTTGTGGTGTTTGATGTCCTGTACGCACAGGGTGAAAGTGTGATGCATATGCCACTTATCCATAGAAAGGAACTGCTTCAAAATATGGTCAGTGAGGACGAAAGCCTGATTTTATCAAGGTATATCCATAAGGAAGGCCGGGCATATTATGAAGCCTGTGTGCGGGAAGGCCTGGAAGGGGTTGTGGCCAAGGGGTTGCAAAGCCCGTATCAACCTGGCCGGCGTTCAGGCAGTTGGCAAAAATTCCGGCACACCCTGGAAGCTGATCTGGTCATATGTGGTTTTCAGGCCGGCGCCGGCGGCAGGGCCTTGGGGTCGTTAATTCTAGGCGGCTACCGGTATGGTGCCTTGATTTTCCGGGGCAAAGCCGGTACCGGCTTTACGGAACAGGAGGCTCTTGATTTACTTGCCTTACTAAAGCCACTGGCTGTTGATGAACCGGTTTTCGCCCTGCCCAATCTGCAGGAAAAACATATAACCTGGGTAAAGCCTGCTCTGGTCTGCGCTGTAAGTTATCTTAGTCTGACGGCAGGTGGTTATCTGCGTCATCCTGTTTATAAGGGACTCCGGAGAGATAAGGAACCGGAGGAGTGTGTGCTGTGAGAAAAAGTTATTGGCTGGTGATTAAGCAATTTATAGAGGTGTATTGATATTATGAAGGAATCCAATATCGTAATAAACAACCGGGAAATCAAACTGACGAACCTGGATAAAATCATGTGGCCGGAAGGTCTAACTAAGGCTCATTTGATTAAATACTACTCCGAAATTGCACCATATATCCTGCCCTATCTCTACAACCGTCCGGTTGTGCTGAAGCGATATCCCCAGGGTCTGCAGGGTGAACCCTTCTACCAAAAAGACTGCCCGGCCTATGCCCCTCCCTGGATTAAACGATACCCCGTTGAACACACCGAAAAGGTGGTCAACTACATCCTCTGTAATGATCTAGCCACTTTGCTCTGGATGGTCAATCAGTCCAGTATAGAAATGCACGCCTGGTTGGCAAGAATAGAGGATTTGGAAGGCCCGGATCTGGCGGTGATGGATCTGGATCCCTCGGCTGGAGCGACTTTTGCGGCTGTGTTGGAAGTAGCCGTGCTTTTCCGGCAAACTCTCAAGCAATTCGGTCTTCAGGGCTATCCCAAGACCTCAGGCGCCAGCGGCGTGCATATCTTTATACCCTTAAAGAGCGGCTATACCTGGCAGCAGGTCACCGGCTCCATGAAATTCCTTGCAGAATTATTAGAAAAAGTGTATCCTGACATGGTAACCACTCAGAGAGTGATCAATAAGAGAGCAGGTAAAGTATACCTGGACTATCTGCAAAACGGCAGAGGTAAAACAATGGCTTTTCCCTATAGCGTCAGGCCATTACCCGGGGCGCCTGTTTCTACACCACTGCACTGGTGGGAAGTTGAACAAGGCGGGTTTCAACCAGGCGAGTTTAACATTAACACCACCTTGCAGCGTCTTCAAACACAGGGTGATCTATATAGTGATATACTTAAAACAAAACAATCCCTGCAAGAAGTGTTAAAGGTGTGTTAAGTACTATACAGAAGGATTTTATCCCGGCGGCAGGAAAATATTGCATTTGTCCCGAACATAACGTGAACATAAGGCAATAAATTCCGGCTAAAGGGGAGAAGCTTTTTGGAGGATAGACTCTACTGGTTGGGTTGGCAGTATTTGATACCTGCCGCCGGCAAAAGAATATGGTCGCTAATGGAGTATTTCGGTTCACCCCGGGCAGCCTGGGAGGCAACGGTTAAGGAACTCGCCGGAGCGCCGGGTTTTGACGAAAACAAAGCTCTTGCTCTGGCAGGGCGCAGGTCACAACTTGATCCTCAAACTGAAGCGTTAAATCTGGCCACCCAGGATATCGGTTTCCTTTGCCATACTGATCCTGAGTATCCTGAAAACCTGGCTGAAATCTATGACCCGCCCCCAGTAATCTTTTATCGAGGTAAGCCGCCAACTGCCGATAAACCCTCCATTGCCATTGTCGGCACAAGAAAACCTTCTCCCTACGGATTGGCGGTGGCGGAAAAGCTGGCCAAAGACCTGGCTGCCTTAGGTTTCACCATCATCAGCGGTTTGGCCAGGGGTATTGACGCTGTCGCCCACAAGGGCGCCTTGCACAGCGGTGGCTGGACTATCGCCGTGCTGGGCTGTGGACCTGATGTGGTCTACCCCAGGGAAAACAAAAAACTTATGGAGGAA
This sequence comes from Pelotomaculum sp., assembly GCA_050950345.1. GTDB lineage: Bacteria > Bacillota > Desulfotomaculia > Desulfotomaculales > Pelotomaculaceae > Pelotomaculum_C. Next base: position 76,239 of record JBMNHK010000003.1, on the reverse strand, counting down.
ATAATTAATAACGGTACTGTGCTCAGCGAGTTTCCGCCTGGTACCCAACCGGATGCCTGGCACTTTCCTGCACGCAACCGCATTATCAGCGGCCTTTCCCAGGCTACTCTGGTGGTAGAGGCGGCGGAAAAGAGCGGCGCCTTGATCACTGCCGAATTCGCTCTCGAACAAGGCCGCGATGTTATGGCGGTACCCGGCAATGTGGTCAACCCGTTGAGCAGAGGCCCGCACCGGCTGATTAAACAGGGAGCCAGGCTTATTGAAGGTGCCGGGGATGTGCTGGAGGAGCTTGGTATGGATAGACTTTTCCCTCTTCAGACAGCTGATGATAGCAGCAAAATGAAAATGAGTTTGGAAGAGGAAACCATCTACAAATTGCTGTCCCTGGAGCCAGTATCGATTGATGAACTGATCATGAAAGCCGGCATCTTGCCACAAAAAGTTATGGCTGCCTTAATGTACCTGGAGATTAAAGGCCTGGCCAAACAATTGCCGGGCAAGCTGTATATTAGAACCGGGCGGGAATTGTTCTAAACTGTTGTTGGAAATGATAAATTATAAAAAACAGCTCTACACAAAGCTACTTTAAACAGTGCAATAAATGAGGTGTCCATTTTTGTCTAAAACACTTGTCGTTGTTGAGTCTCCGGCAAAAGCAAAAACTATCAGCAAGTTTCTTGGCAATAAATATTTTGTAAAGGCCTCCATGGGGCATGTCCGGGACTTGCCGAAGAGCCAGTTCGGCGTAGATACCAAAAACGGGTTTACCCCGAAGTATATTACGATCAGGGGCAAGGGTGACATCATCAAGGAATTACGGGCTGCGAGCAAAAAAGCAGACCATGTGCTGATCGCCTCCGACCCTGATCGTGAAGGTGAAGCTATTGCCTGGCACATCCAAAAACTGTTGGGTTTAAACGAAGATGAGCCTTGCCGGATCGAATTCAACGAGATTACCAGGCCGGCGGTTAAAAAGGCGGTAACTCAACCACGCCTTATTGATTATAACCGCGTCAACGCCCAGCAAGCGCGACGCATCCTTGACCGCCTGGTGGGTTACAACTTGAGTCCACTGTTATGGCGCAAGGTTAAGAAAGGCTTAAGCGCCGGCCGCGTCCAATCAGTGGCGGTGCGGCTGATTTGCGATCGCGAAGAGGAAATCGATGCCTTCGAACCTCAAGAATACTGGTCGCTAACCGGCCTTTTTGCTAAAACCGGCTACAGTCCTTTTGAGGGAAAGCTTTATAAAAAAGAAGATCAAAAGTTTGAAAAACTTGGGATCAGGTCTAAAGAAGAGATCGATGAAATACTGGCAGATCTTAAAGGCGCTCACTATTTCGTCGAAAAAATAGATCGCAAAGAAAAATTGCGCCGTCCTGCTGAGCCGTTTACTACCAGCACCCTCCAGCAGGAAGCTTACCGCAAGCTTAACTTCACGGCGCGCAAAACTATGATGATCGCCCAACAACTATATGAAGGGCTTGATCTTGGTAAAGAAGGAACCACCGGTCTGATAACTTACATACGTACTGATTCAACACGTGTGTCAGATGTAGCCCGTGAGGAAACAGGGGGTTATATCAAAGATCGGTTCGGCGCCCAATATATTGGCAAAGAAGCGCAACGGAACTCAAGCAAAGGTAAAGTGCAGGATGCCCATGAAGCTATACGGCCAACTACGATCTACCATGAGCCTGAGCAGGTTAAAGAATACCTTACCAATGACCAGTATAAGCTTTATAAGTTGATCTGGTCGCGCTTTCTGGCCGGTTTGATGAGCCCGGCTGTTTACGACACAACAGGTGTGGATATCAAGGCGGGGAAATATACGTTTCGTGCCTCCGGTTCGATTATCAAGTTTCCTGGTTTTATGAAGGTTTATATTGAGGGCCGGGACGATGGGGAAAAAGAGGAGGAAAATTTACTGCCGGAACTGGTGGTAGGTGAAGAGCTTGAAGCAATGTCCCTGCAGGAAAAACAGCATTTCACTCAACCACCGCCGCGCTATACCGATGCCACCCTGGTTAAAGCTCTGGAGGAGAGAGGAATCGGCAGGCCCAGCACCTATGCCCCCATCGTGGAGACGATCATCAAAAGGGGCTATATCGTCAGGGAAAATAAACAGCTTTACCCTACTGAACTGGGTAGCATTGTGGTGGATCTCCTCAAGAAACACTTTTCCAAAATAATTGATGTGGAATTCACGGCGGGTATGGAGGGTAGTCTGGACAGGATTGCCGAAGGCGAACTGGAATGGGTCAAATTGTTGGAAGCTTTTTATGCTCCCTTTATGGTTGACCTGGAGAAAGCCGAAGAAGAAATAGGCCAGATCCAGGTAGCGGATGAAGTAACGGATGAGATCTGCGAGCACTGCGGCAGAAATATGGTCAAAAAGTTTGGGCGTTACGGCAAGTTCCTGGCCTGCCCGGGTTTTCCGGAATGCCGTAACACCAAGCCCTTGTTGGAGCCCACCGGTGTATCCTGCCCTCGCTGTGACGGGATGCTGGTGGTGCGCCGTTCCAAGAAAGGCAGGAAGTTCTTTGGTTGTGACCAATACCCGGAATGTGAATTTGTGACCTGGCATCAACCTTCAACAACCAAATGTCCTCATTGCGGCGGTTTGATGGTCGAAAAAAAATCAGCCGGCAAGAATATTACCTTAAAGTGTATCAATGAGGACTGCACTCAGGGCCTGTCAGCGGGAGAATCAAAGAAAGCCCGGAAAGCAAAAGAAGCAAAAGCCCCTGCAGCTAAAACTGAAAAAAAGTCCAGCAGGGGGCAAAGGGCACCAGAAACCCGTCAAAGAACAACGTCCACCCGTCAAGCAGCAAGCAATGACAATTTGTTAAGCGGACAATAATCTGAAGCAGGAGCGAGGATGCTGGAAAAAACAGTCACTATTATCGGAGCCGGGCTGGCGGGAGCGGAAGCGGCCTGGCAAGTTGCACAAAAAGGAATAAAGGTCAAGCTTTTTGAAATGCGTCCGGTTAAACAAACGCCTGCCCACCAGGGAGAATTATTTGCGGAATTAGTCTGCAGCAACTCTTTCAGGTCGGCAAACCTCGAAAACGCAGTGGGACTATTGAAAGAAGAATTGCGGCGCCTGGGGTCCCTGATCATGCAGTGTGCCGATGAGAGCAAGGTGCCGGCAGGCGGTGCCCTTGCTGTTGACCGGAACCTGTTTGCCGGGCGTGTCACGGAAGCCCTTAGCACACACCCCTTAGTGGAGGTTTTCCGTGGTGAAGTCACTGCCATTCCCGGGGCTGAAATAGTGATTATTGCCACAGGGCCACTGACCTCGGATGCTATGGCCGAGAGCATTAAGCAGTTTACCGGCGAGCAATACCTGAATTTTTATGATGCGGTAGCGCCAATCGTCAACGCTGAAACCATCAATATGGATAAGGTCTATCGTTCTTCCAGGTATGGGAAAGGGGAAGCCGCTTATTTGAACTGTCCCATGGATGAAGCTCAATACCAGGCTTTTTGGGAAGCCCTGGTTCAGGCTGAAAAGGCTCCCCGCAAGGAGTTTGATCCGGTTACTCACTTTGAGGGCTGCATGCCGGTAGAAACCCTGGCCGAGAGAGGCCGGGAGACCCTGCTATACGGGCCTTTAAAACCTGTTGGCCTGGAAGATCCCAGGACAGGTAAACGGCCTTTTGCTGTGGTACAGCTGAGGCAGGAAAACGCCGAGGCGACCATGTATAACCTGGTTGGTTTTCAAACCGGTCTCAAATGGATGGAACAGGACCGGGTCTTCCGCTTGATCCCCGGTCTGGAGAAGGCAGAGTTTTTGAGATTCGGTGTCATGCACAGAAACACCTATATCAATTCTCCGACCCTGCTGCAGCCATCTTATGAAAGCAAAAAAAGGCCGGGTCTTTTCTTCGCCGGTCAGCTTACTGGCGTGGAAGGCTACGTGGAGTCCACCGCCTCCGGTCTGGTAGCGGGTTTCAACGCAGCCAGACGAGCTCTGGGAAAAGAACCTCTGGCATTTCCTATAGATACAGGACATGGCGCGCTGGCCCGGTACATTACCTCGGCAGACCCGGCCCATTTCCAGCCCATGAATATCTCCTTCGGTCTTTTGCCACCCCTGGAGCAAAGAATCAGGCATAAAAAAGAACGCTACAGAGCCATAGCTCAAAGGGCTCTTAAGTCTTTAGAGCTTTTTATTAAACATCTTGATTGAGATCAGATCTTTATTATTATACAGGCAGGGTAAAAGCATATGTACGTGCATTTTGATAATTTTTTAGTTTACCTGAAGGTGGAAAAAAACGCATCCCCCAGAACTATCGCCAGCTATCAAAAGGATTTGTTCCGTGGCCTGGATTTCTTTGCTGCTTGCTTAAAAAAGGAAGATCATAAAATAATACCAGAAGATATTGATTATAAACTATTCAGATCCTATCTGGGCTATCTGCAGGAAGAGGGTCTGGCTAGAAGCACCATGGCCAGGCACATGTCGGCATGGCGTTCTCTCTTTCGTTATCTGAAAAGAGAGGGGATCGTCGACGAAAGTCCTGTAGCCAGAGTGTCTACTCCCAAACTTAAAAAAAGTTTGCCTGCTTTCTTATATGAAAACGAAGCTGAACTTTTAATCCAGGCGCCGGATTTAACCAACCCGCTGGGAGTAAGGGATCGAGCGATACTGGAAACTCTTTACGCAGCGGGGTTAAGGATTAACGAACTGGTATCTCTTGATCTGTCCGATCTGGATCTCCGTGGAGGATATGTCCGGGTGATGGGGAAAAGATCAAAAGAACGTATTGTTCCCATCGGCAGCCAGGCAGTTGCCGCCTTACGGGCCTATCTGGCAGGTTCGCGTCAGAGGCTGTTGGCTAACGCTACTGCGGTAAAGAGCAAAAACCGGGAGAATCGGCCAGGCCGCAGCGAAGTCTTGCCACGCCCACCTCAAATTAACAGTGCAGTGTTCCTTAACCGCTGGGGAGGAAGGTTGACAGATCGCGGCTTGCGCAAAATACTTGATAAATATGTGGAGCAAATAAGCCTGGCAAGGAAAATAAGTCCGCACACTTTGCGACACTCCTTTGCTACCCACTTGCTCAATGCCGGGGCTGACTTGCGTACGGTGCAAGAATTACTGGGCCACTCCTCTTTGTCCAGCACCCAGATATATACCCATGTGACAGGCGAAAGGTTGAAAAAGGTATACCGGGAAAACCACCCCCGGGCAAAAGAATAAACCGGATACGAAAAGGAGAAATAATATGTTTCATGCTACTACCATAGTCGCTGTTAAAAAGAACGGCAAAACTGCTATTGCCGGTGACGGCCAGGTTACTTTTGGGGAAAATACCATTATGAAAAAAGGCGCTAAAAAAATCAGGCGGCTATACAAGGATAAGGTGGTTGCTGGCTTTGCCGGTTCCGTGGCGGATGCTTTTACACTTTTTGAAAAATTCGAAGGTAAACTGGAAGAGTATCATGGCAACTTGCAGCGTGCCGCAGTGGAGGTGGCCAAAGAATGGCGTACCGATAAAGTCTTGCGCAGGTTGGAAGCGCTTCTTCTCGTAGCTTCCGGTGAAGAACTGTTAATTATCTCTGGTGGTGGTGAAGTTATTGAGCCTGATGACGGTGTTGCTGCCATCGGTTCAGGGGGGGCTTATGCTCTGGCAGCAGCAAGGGCTTTAGTCAGGCACACGGACATGTCTGCTGTTGATGTGGCCAGGCAGGCTTTAACAATAGCTTCAGAAATCTGTGTCTATACCAATGATCAAATAGTTGTAGAAGAGGCTTAAAGGACCTAAATTTTACTTGGAGGGGCAGGCTATGGAAGAATTAACACCACGCAGGATAGTTGAAGAACTCGATAAATATATTGTTGGCCAAAAAAATGCCAAAAAAGCTGTGGCACTGGCACTGCGCAACCGTTACCGGCGCAAGAAACTGGCGGAGGACTTCAGGGATGAGGTCATACCAAAAAACATACTGATGATCGGTCCTACCGGGGTGGGTAAGACTGAAATTGCCCGGCGCCTGGCCAAGTTGGTCAAAGCGCCTTTTGTCAAAGTTGAAGCCACCAAGTTTACCGAAGTTGGCTATGTGGGCCGGGATGTGGAGAGCATGGTTCGGGATCTGGTTGAAACCTCCATCCGGATAGTGAAACAGGAACACTTATTAGCCGTGGAGAACAAGGCGAAACGGCAGGCAGATGAACGGCTCATTGAGCTTTTGGCGCCTTATCCGGTTAAAGAAACACCAAACCGCAACCCTCTGGAAATGTTTTTTGGCGGCAACAAACCGGCTGAGCCGGAAGATAAAGCTCATGAATCAAGAGTCAAGCGGGTTGAATTTGAACGTGATATTCTGAGAGAAAAACTCGCCAGGGGCGAACTGGAAAACGAAACTGTTGAGATTGAAGTGGAGGATAACAAACCACCCATGCTGGAGGTATTTACCGGCTCGGGTATGGAGGAGATGGGCATAAACCTGCAGGATATGCTGGGCGGCTTGATTCCTAAGAAAAAACGCACTCGCAGGGTTACAGTGAAAGAAGCTCGCGGCCTCCTGACGCAGCAGGAGGCCCAGAAGTTGATCGACATGGACGAGGTCACCACTAGCGCCATTAAGCGCGCTGAAGAAGACGGGATCATTTTTCTGGACGAGATCGATAAGATTGCCGGGCGGGAAGGTTACGGAGCCGATGTTTCCAGGGGCGGTGTGCAGCGCGATATTTTACCTATTGTTGAAGGTTCAACAGTAGTCACCAAATACGGGCCGGTCAAGACCGATCATATCCTCTTTATTGCCGCCGGCGCATTTCACATTTCTAAACCTTCTGATCTGATACCGGAACTGCAGGGACGTTTCCCGATCCGTGTTGAATTGGAGAGCTTGACCAGGGCTGACTTTCAACAGATCTTAACTGAGCCTCGCAATGCCATTATCAAGCAATATACAGAGCTATTAGCTACAGAAGGGGTTAAAGTTAAGTTTTTTAAAGATTCACTTGAAGAAATAGCAGACATCGCTTATACTGTTAATGAGCAAACAGAAAACATAGGTGCTCGTAGGCTTTTCACCATTATGGAGAAGCTATTGGAGGATATTTCATTTGATGCGCCGGATCTTGCAGGTCAGGAAATAGATCTTACACCTGAGTATATTCATAATAAATTAGGCGAACTGGTTAAAAACCAGGACTTTAGCCGTTATATTCTGTAACTGGAAAGAGGATCAGGATGAAAACATTATTAGAAAGGGCTCGTGCGATTAACAAACTGTTGCAAACATCCACGGGTAATATTGTGGATTTTCAAGAAGTTGCCAGAGTTCTCAGTGAGAACATAAATGCAAGTGTTTACATCCTGGAACAATCTGGTAAGATAATTGGTTATGCTGCTCTCAAAGATTTAACCTGCGATATCATGCGGGATATTGCGGAAACAAAAGGCGGCTTTCCCGAAGATTACAACGAAATGTTGATGAGAATTAATGAAACACATGCTAATTATTGCCAGAGTTCCAACTCCTGTGAATTTGCTGAACGACGTTGCCGCTTCAATAATAAGATCACCACTGCGGTGCCCATTATTGGCGCCGGTTCAAGGCTGGGTACTTTAGTGCTGGCCAAGTTTAATGTGCATTTTACCGATGATGACATCATTCTGGCTGAATACGGGGCAACAGTAGTCGGCATGGAGATGTTGCGGGCCAGAACCGGTAAGATGGAGGAAGATGTGCGGAAAAAAGCAGCTGTCCAGGTTGCCCTGGGTACCCTTTCCTATTCGGAAATGGATGCTGTCCAGCATATATTTGAACAGTTGGAAGGCAATGAAGGACTTTTGGTGGCCAGCAAGATTGCTGATCAGGTAGGTATTACACGTTCGGTGATAGTTAACGCCTTGCGTAAATTTGAAAGCGCCGGTGTCATCGAATCCAAATCACTTGGTATGAAGGGCACTTATATACGCATTTTAAATGATCACCTTCTTGACGAACTCAACAGGATCAGACAGCATTAGCTCAATACTAAAGACTAAAGGAAGTAAACACTGATAATATCGTGCAGGTGTGTTTTTACACCTGCTTTTTGGTTTTGGATACAGGTGATGAAATGGCTGTAGCAGGTTAACAATTACTGCTTGCACCAATAAAACAACTGTGGTAAAATTCGAGTTGGTGTAAATTACGCACGTTGTTGGATTCTTGCAGAGGTGCCTTACGGGGAACTGCGGAAGATGATGGCAACGGAGGATGTAACCAGGGGGAGGGGGTGTAACTAATGGCTGTAATTTCAATGAAACAACTTCTGGAGGCAGGGGTTCATTTTGGTCACCAAACCAGGCGTTGGAATCCCAAAATGGCCACTTATATATTTACAGCTCGTAACGGTATATATATTATCGACTTGCAGAAGACTGTCAAAAAGGTTGAGGAAGCTTATAATTTTGTTAAAGAACTCGCCGCAAATGGTGACAGTATCCTGTTTGTCGGGACCAAAAAGCAAGCTCAAGAAGCTGTACGTGAAGAAGCTGAACGTTGCGGCATGTTCTATGTCAACCAGCGCTGGCTGGGTGGTATGCTGACTAATTTCGAGACCATCAGAAAGCGTATTGATAGGCTGCATGATCTGGAAAAAATGGAAGCTGACGGCACCTTTGAGGTTTTGCCTAAAAAAGAGGTTGCCCAGTTGGTGCACGAAAAGGAAAAGCTGCAAAGGTTCCTGGGCGGCATCAAGGATATGAAGCATCTGCCTGCAGCGGTCTTTATTATTGATCCGCGCAAAGAACGTATTGCTGTGGCCGAGGCCCGCAAGTTAGGGATCCCTATCGTAGCGATAGTCGATACCAACTGTGACCCTGACGAAGTAGACTACGTCATACCCGGCAATGATGACGCTATCAGAGCAGTCCGTCTGCTTACAGGCAAAATGGCGGAGGCCGTCCTGGAAGGTAAACAGGGTGAACAGCTTGCAGAATAAACGCATTAAGCCAGGTAGGGGCAGTCTTAACAGGTTACCCCTGCCTTTTTTCTGTGCACATATTATTCTAATATATGGTTGATAAAGGTTAATTTTGGGTATAATATTGTGTACATGAATTTTACAATACTTTACGGAGGGGTTAATATGTCTGTCCCGGCAAGTTTGGTAAAAGAGCTTCGTGAACGCACTGGAGCAGGTATGATGGATTGCAAAAAAGCCCTTGCTGAAACTGGTGGCGATATAGATAAAGCCACCGATTACCTGAGGGAAAAAGGTCTCGCTGCTGCTGCCAAAAAAGCCGGCAGGGTCGCTGCTGAAGGACTTGTAGAGTCATACATACACGGCGGAGGCCGTATCGGCGTCCTGGTCGAGGTAAACTGTGAGACAGATTTTGTGGCTAAAACTGATGAGTTTAAATCTTTGGTAAAGGATATCGCAATGCAGATTGCAGCCGCCAAGCCCGAGTATATCAGGAAGGAAGACGTTCCGGAAGAAGCGGTGGAGCATGAGAAGGCAGTGTTGCGGGCACAGGCTCTCAATGAGGGCAAACCTGAAAAGATTGTTGATAAAATGGTTGAGGGGCGTATTGAAAAGTACTATAAAGAGGTTTGCCTGTTGGAACAGCCCTTTATCAAAGAACCTGATCTAACCATCAAGCAACTCCTGACGGATAAGATCGCTAAAATCGGCGAAAACATCAGTATCAGGCGTTTTGCCAGGTATGAACTTGGTGAAGGTATTGAGAAAGCCCAGACAGACTTAGCCGCAGAGGTAGCGGAGGCTACACGAAATGTTTGCAGCTAAAAATTGATAAAAGGATTTGATCTTATCCTGTAGAATATCATCTGGTGAGATTGGAGGGCTACCGGTATGGTTAATCCGAAATATTCGCGTGTGGTCCTTAAATTAAGCGGCGAAGCACTGGCTGGCTCTCTTGGTTATGGCATAGATCCGTTTGTGGTTAACACCATTGCCAGACAGATTAAAGAAGTAGTTGGATACGGTGTACAGCTGGGTGTTGTAGTTGGCGGCGGCAACATCTGGCGGGGAGTGGCAGGAAGCACGAAAGGTATGGATCGTGCTACAGCCGACTATATGGGCATGCTGGCAACTGTAATTAACGGCCTGGCGCTGCAAGACGCGCTGGAAACACATGGTGTTGATACCCGCACTCAGACGGCCATTGAAATGAAAGAAGTAGCTGAGCCATACATTAGACGGCGGGCCATCCGTCATATGGAAAAAGGACGGGTGGTGATTTTTGCTGCGGGCACAGGCAATCCCTATTTTTCTACTGATACAACCGCTGCCTTGCGTGCGGCAGAGCTGGAGGCACAAGCGATATTGATGGCCAAAAGAGTAGACGGGGTGTATGATAGTGACCCTATGGTAAATCAGGCAGCAGTAAAATTTGATGAGTTATCCTTCATCGAGATGATTAATCTTGGTCTGGGTGTTATGGATGTAACCGCCGCCTCTTTATGCATGGACAATAAAATCCCTGTTATTGTTTTTAATTTAAACCAGGAAGGCAACATCAAAAAGGTTGTATTTGGTGAAAAAATCGGGACATACATCGGGGGATGAGTTTATGGTTAAAGAGCTAATGAAAGAAGCAGAAGGCAATATGAAAAAATCTATCGAAGTGGTTCAGAGAGAATTTGCCTCACTTCGCGCCGGACGGGCCACACCGGCATTGCTGGACAAAATAATGGTAAATTATTATGGCACTCCAACACCTGTTAATCAACTTGCCAATATATCTGTTCCGGAAGCCAGGCTCTTAGTTATTCAGCCCTGGGATAAGGGCGTGCTGCATGATCTTGAGAAAGCCATCATGAAGTCGGATCTGGGCATCAATCCTACCAATGACGGTACGGTGATCAGGTTGGCCATACCGCAACTCACCCAGGAAAGACGCTTAGACTTAATGAAAGTAATTAAGAAGAAAGCCGAAGAAGGCCGGGTAGCGATCAGAAATATTCGCCGTGACGCCAATGATCAATTGAAAGCGTTGCAAAAAGAGGGAATGATTTCTGAAGATGAGTTAAAACGGAGTCAGGATGATGTCCAGAAAATGACTGACCGTTTTATCAAGGAAGTTGACCGCATTTTAAGTGTCAAAGAACAGGAAATTATGCAAGTGTAATGGAAAGCATGCCGGATCTAATTGGTTATGAGCTCGATGAGGCACTGAAAATTTGTAGAGATAGAGGTTGCCAGGTAGAAATAGTGTTCACCCAACCAGATAGGTGGCTGCCCGGGGGCAAACCAAGGGTGGTTCGCTTTAAGAAGGTTTCAAAAAATAAAGGGGTGATTACTGCAGCTAATGAGGCTGTAGTGAAAGGAGGTGGATCCTAAGGTGGCATACAAAATTACGGATGAGTGCCTCGCTTGTGGGGCCTGCATAGATAACTGCCCGGTTGAAGCTATTAGTGAAGGTGACATCTATTCTATTGACCCTGAAAAATGTACAGATTGTGGCGCTTGTGCCGACGCCTGCCCAACAGGCGCTATTATTGAAGAGTAGTGAAATGACCCCCTCACAAGCGAGGGGGTTGTTTATATAGTTGTATAAGGGCAGCTGGAGGTGGTTAGCTTTTCCATGTTCAAGCAGTTCTTCCGCTTTTGGCGGGACAAAAAGCGTGATAGAATTAATGATACTATAGCAGACAATCTCATCAAAGAGATCGATCCTGCAAAGCTGCCCCGGCATATAGCCATCATTATGGACGGTAACGGCAGGTGGGCGTTGCGGCATGGTATGCCACGTTCCTACGGACACAGGGCCGGGGTTGAATCATTAAAAGATATAGTCAGGATCTGCTCGGATCTGAAGGTGAAAATATTAACTGTTTATGCCTTTTCAACGGAAAACTGGAAAAGGCCGCCGGAAGAAGTAAGCATCCTCATGGATCTCCTGGTAGAATATTTTGAACGGGAGATCGATGAGCTTCACCGGAACAAAGTCAAAGTGTGTCCTATTGGTAAGATGCAGAATCTGCCGCCGGCAGTGATGCGCTCCCTGCGGATGGCGGAAGAACGAACCAGGGACAACGATGGACTCATCTTAAACGTAGCGTTTAATTATGGCGGCAGGCAAGAACTGGTAGATGCCGTTAAGGCCATCGTTGAAGATGTCACCAGCGGCCGTTTAAGTACCGCAGATATTAATGAAGATACCATTGCTCAACACCTATATACTGCCGGACAACCTGATCCTGATTTGTTAATCAGACCGGCAGGTGATTTGAGGATTAGTAACTTTTTGCTCTGGCAATTGGCTTATACTGAGTTTTGGATTTCACCGATCATGTGGCCTGATTTTCGCAGAGCGGATTTAATGCAGGCAATTCTGGATTATCAGCAACGGGAACGCCGTTTTGGAGGCTTAAAGAAGTAATGCTCGGCAGGCTTTGAGACAACCGGGACGAGTTGGTGAGAATGTGCTTTGGCAAAGAATAATTAGTGCCCTGGTGGGCATACCTCTTATATTAATTGCAGTTTGGTATGGTGGCGCTGCGCTGTTAATATTAATTGGCATCATCACTATACTTGGCATCAGGGAGATGATGCAAATACTGGCCAGGCTCGGTTTGAAGCCGGTGTCATGGCTGGGGGTGATTGGAGGTTTAATCCTTCTCGGCGGTACATACCTGCATACGGAAGGTTATCCCGTTTCAGCAATTACGATAATTCTTTTTCTGCATCTAATTGCAACAGTGGTTTTTTACCCCGGCTACTCGTTGCTTGACAGTGCCGGTACTCTGATGAGCACTTTATACGTAGGGTTGTTAAGTTATTTATACCTTATACGGTCACTGCCGGATGGCGCGATCTGGCTGTTATATATGTTGTTATGCACCTGGGCCTGCGATACCTTAGCCTATATTTTCGGCATGTCTTTTGGCAAGCGCAAGATCGTACCGAGATTAAGTCCCAATAAGACCCTGGCAGGCTCTCTTGGCGGCCTGGCCGGCAGTATACTGACAAGTTTGATTTTTGCTTACATATATCCTTTTTTATCCATGCCGAAATTGCTGCTCCTGGGGCTTCTGGTAGGGCTGGCTGCTGAAGTTGGAGATTTGTTGGAATCAGCGTTCAAACGGCAAGCAGGCGTCAAAGACACTAGCATGATTATCCCAGGCCATGGAGGCATCCTGGACAGGTTCGACAGTTCGCTATTTACTGCTCCACTGGTATACAATTATGTGCTGTTATTCCTTATATAATGAGGTGAGGTATAGTGCCAAAACCCATCTTAATCTTTATTTACGCAGTTGTAGCGATATTAGTTTTAATAGCAGCATATGTCTATGTAATTCCAATTTTAGTGCCTTTCATTGTTGCACTTATTATCACAGCTTTGATGGAACCTCTCACAAGAGTACTCCAGCGCTTGCGCGTGCCCCGCAGTTTTGCAGTGTTGCTGACGATGCTGGTGGTTTTTGGCAGTCTGAGCGTTTTATTTATCTTTCTTATTGTCAAACTCATCTCAGAGCTGCTTATGCTCGCCGCTTCATTGCCTGCCGTAACAGCTGAATTAAAGTATTATTATCAGCTGTTTATTGAGAAAACCACAGCATTCTATATTACACTTCCTCCTTCAGTGGCTTCATCCCTGGAGCAGAGTATTTCCAGTCTGGCCTCAAGTTTGCAAGGGCTGATTACCAGCCTTATTAATTCCATGATGGGCTTTCTGTCAATTGTGCCCGGTACGATTGCCATCCTGATATTTAGTTTATTGGCCACCTACTTTTTAGCCCGGGACCGGCAGATGCTGACTTCTCTTTTCATCCGGTACATGCCTGCCACCTGGGGTGAAAAAGTTATCACCATTTTAAAAGATATTGGCGTAGCTTTTGTCGGCTATTTCCGCGCCCAGGTAATTTTGGCCTTAATCACGACGATACTTAGTGTGGTTGGATTATATCTGATCGGTTCCTATTATGCTCTTACCATTGGTTTGTTGGTTGGCTTATTTGATATGATCCCAGTTCTGGGACCTGCCACCATTTATATACCCTGGGTTATCTGGTCTTTTGCCACTGGCGATACAGCATTGGCCATCAAACTATTGCTATTGTATGGCGTAGTCTTTGTTGTTAGACAGGTAATGGAAGCAAAGGTTGTATCCGCTAACCTTGGACTGCACCCACTGGAAACAATGCTGGCTATGTATGCGGGATTGAAAACCATTGGTTTGGCAGGCCTTATATTAGGTCCGATTATCCTCATTGCCCTGAAGTCGATCATTAAAGCAGTAGGGACCTTATACAATCAAAAATAATTATGATGGTGGAATAGACTATGAAGCGAATTGTAATCCTCGGCAGCACTGGATCAATCGGTACTCAGACACTGGATGTGGTAAGAAGCCTGCCGGAAGAGTTTAAGGTAGTAGGGCTGGGAGCCGGGAAAAACTGGCGCCTTTTATTGGAGCAAATAAAAGAATTCCGCCCCCTAGCTGCCGCACTGGCAACCCAGGAAACTCTGGATCAATTGATGGCTGCTGATGGGTATGATGATAATAACAAAATCGAACTGGCTTATGGCCCGGCAGGTATGATCAACCTTGCCGCAATGCCGGAAGCAGACATGGTGGTTATTGCCCTGACAGGTGTTGAGGGGATCAAACCAACTATAGCGGCCTTAAACGCTGGTAAAGAAGTAGCGTTGGCCAACAAGGAAACCCTTGTAGCTGCCGGAGAAATTGTAATCGGCCTGGCGGCTGACAAAAACAAGCCCCTGCGACCTGTTGACAGCGAACATTCCGCCATCTGGCAATGCCTGCACAGTCAACCTGCAAGCGCTATTGAAAAAATCATTCTTACCGCCTCAGGCGGGCCATTCCGGAACATGTCCAGAGGAGAGATGGCTGCAGTTACCGTTGAGATGGCATTGAACCATCCCAATTGGAGCATGGGCAGCAAAATTACTATCGATTCAGCTACCATGATGAATAAAGGTCTCGAAGTAATTGAAGCCAAATGGCTATTTGGGTTGGAGTACGACCAAATTGAGGTTGCTATCCACCCCCAGAGCATTGTGCATTCTGCAGTAGAATTCATTGATGGCTCTGTGCTGGCCCAGCTCGGTTTACCGGATATGCGCCTGCCAATCCAGTATGCCTTGACCTACCCACAACGGCTGCCAGGGAAGGTTCCCAGGCTTGATTTGACGAAAATGCAGCACTTAACCTTTGAAAAACCGGATCTTGAAAGATTCCCGTCCTTAAAGCTGGCTTTTGAGGCCGGCAGGATGGGCGGTACGATGCCTGCTGTTCTTAATGGGGCAAATGAAATAGCTGTTCATGCTTTCTTGCAAAACAGGATGTCTTTTGCCAGAATACCTGAAGTGGTTGAAAAAGTAATGTCAAAGCATAACTGCCTTAGCAATCCCGGTCTTGCCGAGATCATGGAGGCAGACCGCTGGGCCAGGCTATTGGCTGAACAGCTGGTCTCTTTATGAGACAGAAGATTCCGAGGTGGTAGATGATGTTAACCCTTGTTGCTTCTGTATTTGTTTTAGGAATTATGGTTTTTGTCCATGAGCTGGGACATTTTTTAGTTGCGAAATTTGTCGGCATTAAGGTAAAGGAATTCAGCCTTGGTTTTGGCCCCAGGGTGACGGGCATAACTAAAGGAGGCACAAAATACAATCTGCGCTTATTGCCCCTGGGTGGCTTTGTCAGCATGGCCGGGATGGATCCCAATGAAGAAGCTGCTGAGGCTGATGAATCCCACGGTTTTAATAAGAAAACAGTTGGCCAGCGTATTGCCGTTATATTTGCCGGTTCTTTTATGAACTTTGTACTGGCAGCTGCTATATATGCCGTTATTTTTGCTTTTCAAGGTATTCCTGCTGCCACCACTGTGATCAATGAAACTCTGCCGGGCTACCCTGCTATCAGTGCCGGATTGCAACCAGGCGATCAGATCATCGCCATCAACAATCAGAGAGTCGATGAGTGGGAACAACTGGTAGATTTAATCAGTGCACTTCCAGATCAGGATGTCAGTGTTACCGTGCTCAGAGACGGCTCGGAACAAGTCTTTAATGTGCACACAATTGAAGATGCGGAGGGCACCGGCATGTTAGGCATATCTCCGGTGCAAACTTATCAGCAGCTTGGTTTCGCTCAAGCCCTTGGCCAGGGTGTTTCTTTTACAGTAAAAGTAGCGTTGCTCCTGCTGGATTTCGTAGGTAAAATGATTGTTGGACAGGAACCTGTCGATGTTGGAGGTCCTGTAATGATTGTCAGCGAAATCGGTAAGGCTGCTGCTCTTGGCTTCTTTACGTTATTGCAGCTGGCTGCTTTTCTTAGCATTAACCTGGGGATCTTTAATCTATTTCCTATCCCGGCTTTAGATGGCAGCCGCCTTTTATTCTTATTCATCGAGAAGCTGCGGGGCCGCCCTGTAGATCCACACAAAGAAAGCTATTTTCACCTGGTTGGTTTTGCCCTCTTGCTTTTAATGATATTGATAGTCACTTATAATGATATTCTAAGAGTTTGGCCGGGCCAGGAATAGGTAGGGGCGAGTTATGGAGATAGCCAGAAGACAGACCAGACCATTGATGATCGGCAAGGTGCAAATTGGCGGCGGCGCTCCGGTAGCCGTTCAATCCATGACAAACACAGATACCAGGGATAGCGAAGCTACGATTAACCAAATAAACATGCTGGCCGGTGCAGGTTGCGAAATTGTCCGTGTAGCTGTTCCCGACCAGGCTGCAGCGGCAGAGCTGCCGGTCATCCTGCGCAGCATAACCATACCGTTAATCGCTGATGTCCATTTTGACTATCGGTTGGCCCTGACAGCTTTAGAGGCCGGTGTCCATGGGTTGCGGATTAACCCGGGCAATATTGGCGGCAGGGCAAAAGTAGCTGAAGTCACAGCAGCTGCCAAAGACAAAGGCATCCCCATAAGAATCGGGGTCAATGCCGGCTCACTGGAAAAACCCCTGCTGGCGAAATATGGCGGCGTAACTGCCGCAGCCATGGTTGAAAGCGCTCTGAACCATATCCGCATGTTGGAGGAATATAACTTTACGGATATCAAGGTATCCTTGAAAGCTTCCTCCATACCTTTGATGGTCGAGGCCTATCGCACACTGGCCAAAAGTGTTGACTATCCCTTTCATATCGGGGTTACAGAAGCAGGGACCCTGTCCACAGGAGCTGTAAAATCAGCTGTCGGCATCGGCATTCTTCTAAATGAAGGATTAGGGGACACAGTCCGGGTTTCCCTGACAGGAAATCCGGTACACGAAGTCAAGGTTGCCTATGATATCTTAAAGGCCCTGGGCTTACGCCGGCGCGGTGTGGATTTCATCTCATGCCCAACCTGCGGCCGGACTCAGGTTGATCTGATCAAAATTGCTGAAGAAACTGAAACCAGGCTTAAGAAACTGGACAGGCCAATTAAAGTAGCTGTCATGGGCTGCGTGGTAAACGGTCCCGGTGAGGCAAGAGAGGCTGATGTGGGCATTGCTTGCGGGAAAGGTGAAGGCTTGATCTTCAAAAAAGGTCTGGTGGTCAGAAAAGTTCCGGAAGCCAAACTGGTAGATGAATTAATGCGGGAAATTGAAAATTTATAATTAAGATTTATTGATAGATCACGATAATTTTATTAACATCCGGGAGGGTATCATGCGTACTAAGGAGTTATATGCACCAACTTTACGGGAAGTGCCGGCAGAAGCTGAAGTTGTCAGTCACCAGCTTTTACTGCGGGCAGGCTTTATCAGGCGTACTGCGGCAGGCGTATATACATATCTGCCTTTGGCCATACGAGTTTTAAAAAAAATTGAGCAAATAATCAGGGAAGAAATGGATCGCCAGGGCGGCCAGGAGATTATGATGCCGATTATTCAACCTGCGGAACTATGGCAGGAGTCCGGCAGATGGGATGTCTACGGGCCTGAGCTTTTCCGGTTGAAGGACAGGCATGACCGTGACTTTGCTCTCGGCCCGACGCATGAAGAAATTATTACCACCCTTGTGCGGGGTGATGTTAATTCATATAAACAGCTGCCTCTCTTGTTATACCAGATCCAAAACAAATACCGGGATGAGAGAAGGCCCCGTTTTGGTCTCATGCGCGGCAGGGAGTTTATTATGAAAGATCTCTACTCCTTTGACAGGGATGAAGAAGGCCTGGAGATCAGTTACAGAAAAATGCATACAGCCTACACACGTATTTTCCAGCGTTGTGGTTTGCGTTTCAGACCCGTTGAAGCAGATTCCGGAGCAATCGGCGGCAGTGATACCCACGAGTTTATGGTCCTGGCCGATTCCGGGGAAGCAACTGTTCTGTATTGTGAAAATCAAATATGCGGTTATGCCGCTAACAATGAAAAGGCTGCTGTTTTGCCCGAAACAATACATGACGAAGCCGAACCCCAATCCCTGACTACGGTTGCAACGCCTGGTTGCCGCAGTGTTGAAGATGTGACAGGCTTATTAAAGATCAGGGACAAAAATATTATTAAGACAATCATTTATGAAACTGAAAATGGACTTGTTGCCGCCCTGGTGCGGGGTGACCGGGAAATAAATGAAATAAAACTGCTCAATGCCTTAGGGTGCTTGCGCCTGGAGCTGGCCGGCGCAGAAGCGGTTCAGCAAGCTACCGGCGCAGCTGTGGGCTTTGCCGGTCCGGTTGGGTTAAAGGGCTGTAAGCTGGTAGCGGATCCTGAGGTGATGACTATGGTCAACGCTGTAACAGGGGCTAATCAAACGGATATGCATTGCTTAAATGTAAACCCCGGACGGGATTTTACAGCAGATATCGTTGAAGATATCCGGATGGTGCAGGCAGGTGAGCCCTGCCCCCATTGCGGTGCGCCGCTGCTGGAGGCAAAAGGTATTGAGGTAGGCCAGATCTTTAAACTGGGCGATAAGTACAGCAAGGTGTTAGGGGCTAACTTCCTTGATGAAAACGGCCGGAAAAAGCCAATAATTATGGGCTGCTACGGCATAGGCGTATCACGGACCATGGCTGCCGCTATCGAGCAAAATCACGATGAGAACGGCATTATCTGGCCATTAGCCATATCTCCTTACCAGGTAGTGGTCGTACCGGTCAGTTCAAAAGACGAAGGGCAGATGTCACTGGCTGAAAATTTATATCAAGACTTGTGGCAAGCCGGTATTGAAGCCGTGCTTGATGACCGGCCTGAACGTGCCGGAGTGAAGTTTAAAGATGCCGATTTAATCGGCTACCCGCTGCGCATAACTATCGGTTCTAAAGCAGTTACTGAAGATCTTGTAGAAATTCGCTCGCGCAAAACAGGTGAAACAAAGCTGTCTCCGGTACCAGAGGCAATTGCTGTAGTAAAGGAAATGCTGGCAAAGTATTAAAAAATGGGTCCTGGTTTCCTATGGAAAAGGGTGGGCAAAATCGGGAAGCTTAAAAAAGTATTGATTTTATCGGTATCGGTTGGCACCGGCCACATGCGGACAGCTGAAGCTATAAAAAAGGCCTGCGGCGTCCTGGCTCCTGAAGCAGAAGTAGTTATTCTGGATACTTTTCACTATATCAATCCGTTGCTGGATAAGGTGGTCTTTGGCACTTATATGGAGATGCTTAAGATGACACCGGTAGTTTATGGGTTCCTATATCGCATGGCAGAGCAAGGAACGGTTTTAGCAGGACGCGGCAAAGATGATTTTAATAAAGTTTTAAGCGTACTCAGTGCTCCCAAACTAACAGCCTATATTAAGAGTTTTGAACCACAGGTTATCGTCTGTACCCATGCCTTTCCCCTGGGCATCATCTCTTATATGAAGAAATGGGGTAAATATAAGGGTTTGACAGTAGCTGCAATTACTGATTTCACCGTGCACCCTTTCTGGATCTTCCCTGGCGTGGACAGCTATATTGTCGGCGCTGAGGCGTTAGTACATGAATGCGAACAATATGGCATTGAAAAAGACAGGATTAGAGCAACGGGCATACCCATAGACATCGCCTTTGCCAATCATTACGAAAAACGGGATTTAAGGGTTGCCCTTGGCCTGGAAACCAACCTGACGACAATTCTTCTGGTAGGTGGCGGCCTGGGGATGGGGCCCATACTTGCCGCTGTAGAGGCCATCGGGAATAACAGTCCGCGATGCCAGCTGCTTGTTGTAGCCGGGAAAAATAAGGGTCTTTATGAGCAACTGGCAGCCATAGCTCCTCACTTAACCAATACAGTTCACCTATATGGCTTTGTAGACAATATGCATCAGCTAATGGCTGCTTCTGATCTGATGATCAGTAAAGCAGGAGGTTTGACCTGCGCCGAAGCTCTCAGCAGCGGATTGCCCATGTTCATAGTCGACCCATTGCCTGGACATGAGGAAAGAAACACTGAATTCATGTGTTCCATGCAGGCCGGTGTTAAAGTAAAAGAAGAGAACCTGGCTGAGGTAATTTCCTATTATCTACAAGATGAAAGCAAAATTAAAGCAATGGCGGATGCGGCACGCAGCCTGGGTAAACCTGACGCAGCCTTTGTCGCGGTTCAATACCTGCTACAAGCAGTAGAAGGAGCACAGGCTATTTAACAGTAATATGCGGGTAATGCGGTTTATTAATACCGCACTGCCCGGCGCTTGTCAACAATGCACTCTCGTGTTATAATTGAAGCTGTTCGGAGAAAGGGAGAGTAGACGCTTTTTTAGGAGTGGGGGTTACCCACTCTTTCGTATTATCATGGGTTTAAAGAATAAATTGAAATAAAAGGAACACAATTATAGGTCTTAAAATAATATGGGAGGGGCTCCATGTGGCTAAACAGAATGTAGCGGCTACAGTAACAGATCTATTGCAGCCAATATTCAAAGAAAGTGAAGTGGAACTGGTTGAAGTTACCTACACCAAGGAAGGCAACGAGTGGTACCTGCGCGTTTTTATCGATAAGCCAGGCGGTGTAGATATCGAAGACTGTCAAAACATATCCAGAATAATAGATCCCCTTTTGGATGAAAAGGATCCGGTACCTCACCATTATACCCTGGAAGTTTCCTCTCCCGGTCTGGAGCGGCCACTTAAAAAACCTGATGATTATGAGCGTTTTCGTGATCGTCTGGCCAACATAACCACCTATGTGCCCATCGAAGGCAAAAAGAATTTTAAAGGTTACCTGTCAGGCATGAGAGACAATAACGTGGTGCTTAAGGTAAAGAGCTCAGAATTGTTAATTCCATTCGAACAAATAGCAGGAGCGCGCCTTGAAGCGGAATTCAAATAGTTCATGGAGGAAGAATTATGAATACCGAGTTTTTAGAAGCCCTTGTCGATCTTGAAAAAGAAAAGGGCATTTCGGTGGATATTTTGCTGGAGGCTATTGAAGCTGCGTTGCTTTCAGCCTATAAACGCAACTATGGCTCCTTGCAGAATGCCCGTGTAAGCATTAACCGGGAAACA
Source organism: Pelotomaculum sp. (assembly GCA_050950345.1). Classification (GTDB taxonomy): domain Bacteria; phylum Bacillota; class Desulfotomaculia; order Desulfotomaculales; family Pelotomaculaceae; genus Pelotomaculum_C. The sequence goes on along the minus strand of JBMNHK010000003.1, from coordinate 54,864 downwards.
GGCGACTTTAAGGTATATACACTGCGCACAGTCACCGAAAATATCGAGGATCCGCGTTTGGAGATATCAGTTGCTGAAGCGCAGCAGATCAACCCCAACTATGAAGCAGGGGATATTGTCGAAACTGAGGTTACACCCAGAAATTTCGGACGCATTGCAGCTCAAACAGCTAAACAAGTTGTTGTCCAGAGGATTCGGGAAGCTGAACGTAATATCATTTATGAGGAATTCGCCAACCGCGAGGGAGACATAATCACTGGTGTTGTCCAAAGGGTAGAACAAAAGAATGTATTTATTGAGCTTGGGAAAACCGAGGCTATTTTAACCCCTTCTGAGCAAATGCCCGGTGAAGAGTATGAGCATGGTGACAGGCTCAAAGCTTATATTACTGAAGTAAAGAAGACAACCAAAGGACCTCAAATACTTGTTTCCAGAACCCACCCGGGCTTATTAAAAAGGCTGTTTGAGCTGGAAGTTCCGGAACTGCAGGAAGGCATTGTAGAACTTAAAGGCATTGCCCGTGAAGCAGGGGCGCGCTCTAAGATAGCTGTTTATTCCAAAGACGAAAATGTTGATCCGGTGGGTTCTTGTGTGGGTCCTAAAGGCATGCGGGTGCAAAACATCGTGGTCGAACTCAACGGAGAAAAAATTGATATTATCAAATGGGATCCGGATCCTTCAAAATTTGTAGCCAGTTCCTTGAGCCCGGCTAAAGTTGTAGCTGTAGAAGTATGGGAAGAGGAAAAGATAGCAAGAGTTATCGTGCCTGATTATCAATTGTCTCTAGCTATCGGCAAAGAAGGACAGAATGCCCGTCTGGCAGCGAAACTTACTGGCTGGAAAATTGATATCAAGAGTGAAAGTCAAATGCGGGATATTTATCCTGAAGAATATGAAAGATACGAAGGATATGAAGAATACGAAGAATACTCGGAAGAGGACGAAGAATAGGAGGGTAGCCAGGTGCCCAGGGTAAAAAAAATACCCCAGCGTATGTGTGTCGGGTGCCAGGAAATGAGGCCCAAGAAAGAATTGATTCGTGTGGTCCGTACACCCGATGACAGAATAGAGATCGATCCTACCGGAAAAATGTCCGGCCGTGGCGCTTATATCTGTCCACAACTCGAATGTTTGCAGAATGCTATTAAAGGCAAACGGCTTGACAAGGCCCTACAACGTACAATAACAGAAGAGGTGCTGGAAGTATTAAAACAGAAGTTAGAACCATAGTGGCTTTAGACAGGTTGATTGGTTTAGGACAACGTGCCGGAAAACTTGTTTCGGGGTCGCAGGCTGTTAAAAACTATCTTAACCGTGGGCGGATAAAGCTTTTAGTGATCGCAAATGATGCGTCGCCACAATCTGTTCAAGAAATAAACAGGCTTGCTGATGTTAAAGCTGTACCTGTTCTAACTTATGGCTCCAAAGATGACCTTGGCAGGTTAATTGGCAAATCGCCTCGCTTAGCGCTGGCGGTCACAGATGAACATATTGCCAGGGGCATCATTGAAGCATACGAAAGGGGAGATGCCAACAGAACATAGCCAAAAACCCGGAGGTGATTTTATGATAAAAAAACGCGTACATGAACTCGCGAAGGAACTTAACATAGAAAGCAAAGAAGTTATTAAGAAATTAAATCAAATCGGTATTGAAGTTAAATCTCATATGAGCACTATTGAAGATAAGGAAATCGAAGCAATTAAGCAATTATACCGTAAATCCAGCCAGCCTGCCGAACAGAAGTCTACTGAAATGGCCAGAACCGCTGATGATGTAAATAAGGACGAAAGCAGCAAGGAGGATAAAGAACTAAACTCCTCTGATACGAAAAAGGCAGCCAGGAGACGTGGTTCACAAAACGTCAGACAAAGAAATGATTATAGTAAGGGTCCAGGTCTTGTTGATCGTGTTCCCTCACGCCCACCGGACCGCCGTTTCATGGAAAAAACACCCGAAAAACAAGGACGGCCCTGGACACCTCCTAAATCTGATCAGCCAACCAGGCCGGCAGTTGTAGATCCTCTGCCGGAAAGAAAAAAAATTGAGCAACCACAACAGGAACGTCCGTCACAGCAAAAATCTCAGGCAGGTTCTATCCGGCAAGAGCGAAGGCCGCAAACTTCAGACCGGCCCACCCTTACAAACCAGAAGCCGGCTGTTGATGCACGTGACGCGAGACAAAGCGCACCTGGCAAACCTCAGGAAGCCAGAACAACCGGGAAGAGACCCGCTGGGGAGCAAGCCTCCAGAACAGCAGCTACAAAGGAAAAACGTTCCGTCGACCACAGTCAAGGCCAAGGTGCGAAACAAAAGCAAGAACAATTAGGTACAAGGACTGCAGCTCGCACTGAGGACAAGGGAAAATTGCCGCCTGTCCCCCTCAAAAACATAGATAAACCCAAAACAGCTGCCAAGTCAGGCGCTCCTAAACCTGCCAAAGGCAGATCCGAAAAGCGCGACGCGATTGCTGAGCTTGCAGAGGGAAAATTGCGGTCTAGAAAAGGCTCCAGCAAGAAAAGACCCGCTAAAAAACATCAAGTTAAGCCCCTTCAGCCCATCGAGAAAAAACCGGTTGTGCTTGGGGAATCTACAACAATACAGGAACTATCCTTAAAAATGCATAAGAGCCCGGCTGAGTTGATCAAAAAATTGTTCAGCATGGGTGTTATGGCTACAATAAACCAGGAAATTGATACAGATACAGCTATGATCTTAGCTGAAGAATATGGTTATGAGGTAGAAATAAAACTTCCTGTTGACCTTGAAGCACAGCTGATGGAAGAACCTGAAGAGGACAGCGCTCTCTTAACCAGCAGACCTAGTGTAGTCACAGTTATGGGCCATGTTGACCATGGTAAAACATCCCTCTTAGACGCGATCAGGGAGACTAATGTAACTGCCACGGAAGCCGGAGGTATTACTCAAGCCATTGGAGCCTATCAGGTAGAACATAATGGCAAAAAGATAACCTTTGTTGATACACCTGGACACGAAGCCTTTACCGCCATGCGCGCCCGCGGCGCCCAGGTTACAGATATCGCCATCCTGGTCGTTGCAGCGGATGACGGTGTGATGCCTCAAACGATTGAGGCGATCAACCATGCTAAAGATGCCAAGGTGCCTATTATTGTCGCAATTAATAAGGTTGATAAACCAAGCGCCAATCCCGATCGCGTGAAGCAAGAGCTCACCGAGCACGGCCTCGTGGCTGAAGAGTGGGGCGGGGATACTATCTGCGTCAATGTTTCAGCTCTGAAAAGGGAAGGAATAGCGGATCTTTTGGAAATGGTCCTTTTAGTTGCTGAAGTATTGGAACTAAAAGCCAATCCTGACCGTCCCGCCAGGGGTACTGTCATAGAGGCTGAACTGGATAAGGCAAGAGGCTCAGTTGCTAGTGTGCTTGTGCAAAATGGTTCATTAAATGTGGGTGATACAATTATTGCCGGCGCTGCTTTTGGCCGGGTACGGGCCATGATCGATGACAAAGGACGCCGTATAAAAAAAGCTGGCCCTTCCACGCCCGTAGAAGTAATTGGTTTCTCGGAAGTGCCGCAAGCCGGTGATATCTTTTTAGCGGTTGAGGATGAAAAACTAGCCAGAACTATTGTTTCCCGCAGGCAGACAAGGCGGCGTGAAGAAGAACTCAGATCAACCACACGTGTATCACTGGACGATCTGTTCAAACATATCCAGGAAGGACAGATTAAGGAACTTAATATCATTGTTAAAGCAGACGTGCAGGGTTCTGTTGAGGCTTTGCGACAGTCCTTGGAACGCCTCAATACAGGTGAGGTAAAGGTGAATATCATTCATGGCGGCGTGGGAGCCATCACGGAAACTGACGTCATGTTTGCTTCTGCTTCTAATGCTATTATTATCGGCTTTAATGTGCGCCCGGATGTTAATGCCAGGAAGGCTGCGGAAAGCGAAAAAGTGGATGTGCGTCTTTACCGGGTTATCTATAACGCAATTGAAGACGTCAAAGCGGCAATGAGCGGTTTGCTTGAGCCTGAATATAAGGAAGTAACCACCGGACGTGCGGAAGTGCGCCAAACCTTTAAAGCCTCAAAAATTGGTACCATTGCTGGATGTTATGTCCTGGAAGGAAAAATCGAAAGAGGCTCCGGGGTGCGGCTTGTGCGTGACGGCATCGTGGTTCATGAGGGCAAGATTGATTCCTTGAAACGCTTCAAGGATGATGTTAAAGAAGTTGTCCAGGGTTATGAATGCGGTATAACTCTGGAGAAATATAATGAAATTAAAGAAGGGGACATTATCGAAGCCTTTGCTGTTGAGGCTATTAAACGCGAATTAACATAGAGTAAGCAGGACTTGGCAAAAAAGCGATGCTTTTATGATGTATTATCGGGGTAATATATTTTTGAAGCGGTAAGTCTTGAGAGCAGTATTTCTAAATTCCGCATCAAGTTCAAGGTGGTGTTTTTCAGTTATGTCTTTTCGTCCTGAGAGATTAGCTGAAGCAATAAAAAAAGAAGTATCTCAGTTATTGACAGAGGAGTTGAAGGATCCCAGAATTGGTTTTGCATCCATCACCTCGGTGGTAGTAACTAAAGATCTACGTTACGCCAATATATATGTCAGTGTTTTTGGTGAAGCTGCAGAGCGAAAAGCCACTATAGAAGCACTGCAAAAAGCTAATGGGTTTGTGCGCGGAGAGCTGGCTAAAAGGATTCGATTACGCTATACGCCGGAGATCACTTTTATACTGGACGAATCTATTGAGAGGGGTACAAGGCTAATAGCGCTGATGAACGCAGTTAAGGACAAGGAAGGCAGAGAAGATGACTAGCCTGCAAGACATTGGTGCTGCCATAAAAAATGCCGAGAGCATATTGATTTGTGGACATATAATGCCGGATGGTGACTGTCTGGGTTCGGTATTAGCACTGGGCTTGAGCCTGGAGGCCATGGGTAAAAAAGTGATCATGGCCAGCCCGGACCCAGTTCCGGCATTGTATGACTTTTTGCCGGGGGTTAGCCGTTTTCATATTGGCGAACCACCCGTGGATGATTTTGAAACCATAATTATCCTGGACTGCTCCGTCCCGCAACGTCTAGGGAAGGGCTACCAGGAGCTTTTAGCCCTGGATTATGTCATTATCAATATAGATCATCACTTCGGGCCAGGACTGGGGAAGGGGTACAATTATATTGACACATCCGCAGCAGCTGTTGGGGAAATAGTATTCGATTTGCTGCGCCTCATGCAGGTGGATATTTCAGTTGAAGCGGGGATAAACCTTTTTACGGCCATAGTAACTGATACAGGTTCCTTCCGATATGACAATGTCAACTCTGCTACCCATCAACGGGCAGCAGAACTGCTGGCGCTGGGGGTCCCGGGCGCCAAAATCTATTTAGCGCTGTATGATGAAAACCCTTTAGTCTCCCTTTTTATCCTAAGGGAAGCTTTACATACACTGACCCTGTCACCTGACGGAAAAATAGCCTGGATGACAGTTACCCTGGAGATGTTTGAAAAAACAGGCGCCAGAGGCGAACATACGGAAAACCTGGTCAACTATTGCAAGTCTATTAGAGGTGTAGAGATAGCTATATTGTTCAGAGAGATCTCAGAGGGTGCTTATAAAATAAGTTTGCGTTCAAAACATCAAGTCGATGTAAATAAGCTGGCCAATAAATTTGGCGGCGGCGGTCATGTACGAGCAGCAGGCTGCACAATGACAGGCAATCTGACTGAAGTTCAGGAGTCACTGGTAAAAGAAGCTTTAATAGCAATGGCGGGGAAAGATTGATGAATGGGATCCTATGTGTTCTAAAGCCTCCAGGTATGACTTCTCATGATGTAATTAATTTTGTCAGGCGAACTTGCGATATCAAAAAAGCAGGCCATACCGGTACGCTGGATCCGGGAGCCGCCGGAGTTCTGGTGGTTTGTTTGGGACAGGCTACCCGCCTGGCACAATTCCTGGCAGATGACAGTAAAGAATACAGGGTGGAAATAACCTTTGGACTTAGTACTGCAACAGGGGATTCTTTTGGGTCTGTCACCGGTCGTTTTGACGCCTCAAGCCTTACTGAAGCAGCAGTTCGGGAGGCATTGCCGGTTTTTACCGGGCGAATTAAGCAAGTTCCTCCTATGGCTTCTGCTGTTAAGCAACAAGGCAAAAAGCTCTACCAGTTAGCCAGGCTGGGAATTGTAATCGAGCGACCGGCCAGGGAGGTTGATATACATTCTTTAGAGTATATTGGGGGCAGAAACTGGGGTAGCACAGCACCTAGAGCTTTGCTGCACCTGCATTGCTCCAAAGGAACATATGTAAGAACCCTGTGTGAAGATCTGGGTAATTATCTGGGCTGTGGCGCTTATATGTCTTTCCTTGTGCGCACCAGAGCTGGAATATTCGACCTTGCTGATGCAGTCACTCTGGAAGAGGTCAAGGAAGCCGCCAGAGAAGGCAGGATGGCAGAAAAAATTATTCCGATGGAACAGGTGCTGCCGTCTATGCCTGTTGTAACTGTAAAAAAAGGCGCCATGGCCGCTGTCGCATCGGGTTCAATACTCTACCAACCTGGTGTAAGCGATATGCCGGAAGATCTAGCACCGGGGGTACTGGTACAGTTAGTCGGTGAAGATCGTCTGCTGGCAGTTGCTGAAACCACCTTTGAGCCGGGACAGCCGGATAGATTGTTTTTTAAACCGGTATGCGTCTTGCAAGTCAAAGCAGGAGGGAATTGAATTTTGCGATTATATCATCATTGGAACGGCCTTAAAAAAAAGCATAACAAAATCGTTGTGGGCCTGGGAAACTTCGACGGCGTACACATTGGACACCAAAGATTAATTTCCGAACTTGTGGAGATGGCCAGGCAGGTTAGAGGAACACCTACCATACTTACTTTTCATCCCCACCCACTGGCAGTGCTAAAACCCGATAAGTGCCCTCCCCTCCTGTTGCCTCAAACTGTCAAGCAAAAATTTTTTGCTAAGCTAGGTGTAGAAGTGCTGCTGCAAATCCCCTTCGATCTGGGCTTTGCGTCTATCTCGCCGGAAGAATTTGTAAAGGACATCCTGCTTGAGGAAATGAACGCATGTGGTTTGGTGGTCGGATATAATTATACCTTTGGCCGTTATGGCCGGGGCACACCAGCTTTGCTGGAAGAAATGGCTGCGTCCTACGGTTTTGTGCTCAAAGTGATCCCTCCAATTTCTCTTGAAGGGCAACCCGTCAGCAGTACCCTGATCAGAAAATTATTGGCAGCTGGAGAGGTAACTGAAGCAGCTAAATATCTCGGCTATGCTCCTTTTGTGCTGGGGGAAGTTGTCAGCGGCGCCAAGCGCGGCCGCGACCTCGGTTTTCCTACAGCCAATTTGGGTATCGAAAAAGGGTTATTGGTACCGGCCAACGGTGTATATTTAACAAAGGTATATATCGATGGGGATGCTTATTATGGGGTAGCCAACATAGGGGTTAAACCTACTTTTAATCATAGTGAAAGAAACATTGAAGTACATCTGTTGGATTTCTATGATGATCTTTATGGGTATAATATAAAGGTGAGCTTCATTAAAAGATTGAGAAAAGAAAAGAAATTTGCCTCATCATCGGAACTGGTTAAACAAATAAAAAGAGACATAATGGAAGCAAAAGCTGAAAAAATGAAAATAAAAGAATAACCGGCCCTTGTCAATAATATAATTTTTTAGGCTGAAGTTTACACGTGTACCGGATTTGTGCTAAAATAAATGCGGTAAACGGCAGATGATTATTGAAGGGAGACGTTACCTTGCCGGTTACTCAACCCAACGCCACAGAAGAGGATATGAAAAAATTCCTAAGTCATATTGCCATGATCTGTCTTAGTGAAGATTTTCAGTCTCTAAAAATGGAATTGGAAGCAATCTACAACCAGTCCAATATTGAAAACGCTGGGATAACTGCTTTCCAGGATGCTCTTTATGCTTTCCTGGCACAGGAAGAAGACGGACAACCATACATGTCCTGTGCCGATTGAGCCGATGAGGGTAATCATTACGGAACACGCTAAAAAGCGGTTGCGGGATATCCGGCAGGACAAGATCCTGGTTGCTGATATTATCGATGCAGCTAATGGCATACCTGGCCGTATACCAACAGCTACCCGTTTTCGTGGTTTTATTGCCAAATCAGGCCGTGTTTTTGACATCGTAGCTAAAGATATACCAAAGGGACGGCTGGTTATAACAATTATCGGAAAGTAATTTTGGTTTTTGAACTGCAGGCTAGGTAATTCGTTCTCCGGCGGTTAACTTGGCCTACAGGGATAGTTATAGAAGAAGGAGGTGAGGAGCATGGCTTTAACTACCGACCATAAGCAAAGTGTGATTGAGCAATACAGATTACATGAGACTGATACCGGTTCGCCGGAAGTTCAGGTAGCAGTTTTGACTGAGAAAATCAATATTCTTACAGAACACTTGAAAATCCATAAAGGTGACCATCATTCAAGACGTGGATTATTAAAAATGGTTGGACAAAGAAGAGCCTTGCTCAATTATTTGAAAGACCGTCATTTTGATCGGTATCGTTCATTGATTGAGAAGCTTGGATTAAGAAAATAGCAGTTTTTAAGAGGCGGGTATTACCGCTTCTTTTAATTTCATTAACCATGTTATTTTTCCTGCATTGAAGGAAATAATATTAAATATGTCGAATAGTAATTGGATTGTAAATATTTTCTTATTGTTCAGGAGGTATATTCCATTAATGTCAGATAACCCAGTTTTAAGAATGGAATTAAATATAGGTGGACGACCTATGAGCCTGGAGACAGGCCGGCTGGCTAAGCAGGCAGGCGGCGCTGTTTTTGTGCGTTATGGTGACACAACTGTTCTCGTTACTGCAACAATGGCAAGAAATGTTAGGCCGGGTATAGATTTTTTCCCCTTGACAGTTGATTATGAAGAGCGTTTTTATGCGGTTGGTAAGATTCCCGGTGGCTTTATAAAAAGAGAAGCCAGACCCACTGAAAAGGCTATCCTTTCCTGCAGGTTAATAGACAGGCCTTTGCGCCCCCTATTCCCGGAGAATCTGCGCAATGAAGTACAGGTTGTGGCTACAGTCATGTCAGTTGATCAGGATCATGCACCGGAAATAGCTGCTATGGTAGGAGCATCCGCGGCCCTGCATATTTCCGAAATACCTTTGCAGCATCCGATAGGAGGGGTTATTGTCGGGCGGGTCAATGATGAGTTGGTCATTAACCCTGTTCTGGAGCAAGAGGAACAGAGTGAGCTGCACCTGGTGGTTGCAGGTACGAAAGACGCAATTATGATGGTTGAGGCCGGAGCTAAAGAAGTACCTGAAAATATCATGCTGGATGCGATCACTTTCGGTCATGATAAGGTCAAAGAAATTGTTGATTTCATTGAAGATTTCCGTGCAGCAGCATTATCCCGCGGGCTGGCTAAAGAAAAGTTCCTAGTGGAGGATTTCGAACCGGCGCCGGAGCTGGTAGAAGCTGTTAATAGCCTTGCCGCACCCAGACTTGAGGAGGCGTTGATGCGCTGCAGCACCGAAAGGCTTTCCAAGCAAGCCCGCGATGTTTACCTGGACGAGCTAAAAAACGGGTTGGTAGAAGAGCTGGCTGAGCAATTCCCTGAACAGGAAGATGACATAGAAAAGCTCCTGGATGCAACTGAAAAACGATTAATGCGCCAGATGATAACGACCAAAAATATGAGAATAGATGGCAGAACGCTTTCAGAGGTGCGGCCAATAACGGTTGAAGTAGGCATCTTACCCAGAGCCCATGGGTCTGGGCTCTTTACCAGAGGACAAACTCAGATCCTCACCGCAGCGACCCTGGGCACCATATCAGAAGAACAGATCATTGACGGTCTGGGGATAGAAGAATCCAAAAGGTTTATGCATCATTACAATTTCCCACCATACAGTGTTGGTGAAACCAGGCCCATGCGTTCACCGGGGCGCAGGGAAATTGGACATGGCGCCTTAGCAGAACGGGCTTTGCTGGCTGTAATCCCGCCGGAGGATGTTTTCCCTTACACGATCAGGCTTGTTTCAGAAGCCCTTGAATCCAACGGTTCGACATCCATGGGCAGTGTCTGCGGCAGTTGTTTGGCTCTTATGGATGCAGGTATTCCTATCAGCGCACCGGTTTCCGGCGTAGCCATGGGGTTAATTAAAGAAGGTGATCGTTTTGCAGTGCTGACTGATATCCAGGGGTATGAGGACCATTTAGGAGACATGGATTTTAAAGTTGCCGGGACCGAAAAAGGTATAACAGCCTTGCAGATGGATATCAAGATTGCGGGGATCAATAAAGAAGTTTTTGAACAGGCGTTGGCCCAGGCACACGAAGGCCGCATGCATATTCTACAAAAAATGCTGGCTGTCCTGCCCAAATACCGGCCGGAGTTATCACCTCACGCACCGCGTATTATTAACATGCACATAGATCCGGAAAAAATAAGGGACGTCATCGGCCCAGGCGGCAAAATAATCAAAAAAATTATCGAAGAAACAGGGGCTGAAATCGATATTGAGGATGACGGCAGAGTGTTTATTGCTGCAGTCGATCAAGATAAAGGCAAAAGGGCTCAGGAGATCATTGAAATTCTGACCAAAGATCCCCAAACTGGTGAGATCTATAACGGCAGGGTAGTAAAGATCATGGATTTCGGTTGTTTTGTTGAAGTGATACCGGGTGTTTTAGGCCTGTCCGGCAAAGAAGGCCTCGTCCATATCTCACAACTGGCTCACAACAGGGTAAACAAAGTTGAAGATGTTGTCAAAGAGGGAGATATGATCCTGGTCAAGGTGCTCGGTTATGACAATCAGGGACGCTTGAAGCTGTCCAGGAAGGATGCCATGCCTGCGCCCGAAGGTGGAGAGGTCAAAAGAGAACGTCAACAACGCGTGCAAAAACACAGGGGATAAACTTCCCGGCATATATCGCATATCAGAAAACCTCACTGGTTGTGGTTTACAAAGTAGCTGTTTTCCGGGCTTCATAAACCACTTCATAGAGGTTTTTTTATTTTTGAAAAATATTCTGTTCCTATTTAGCATAGGGTTTTTAATAATGAAAGGGAGGTGCCATAATTGAAATTATTAAAGACACCTATGCTTTTCGTTTTATCACTTATCATTTGTGGAATAGTGTGTGCATCAGGTATCTGGCATGGAGTCGCGGTTAAAGCAACAGGTCCTATTTATCATGGCAACGATAGGGAGAAAAAGATTGCCCTGACCTTCAATGTTGTTTGGGGCGAAGAATATATACCCCAAATTCTCACCGTACTTAAAGATAATAATGTGCCTGCTACTTTTTTCATCGGAGGTCAATGGGCAGAGGATTTTCCTGACTTAACTAAACAAATTGCTCTGGACGGACATGAAGTGGGCAATCACGGCTACTCTCACCCTCACCCGGATAACATTTCACGTGAGGCCAACTTGACTGAAATAAAGCAAGCAGAAGCTGCTATAGAAAACGCCTGCGGTGTTAAAACCAGGTTATTTGCCCCGCCATATGGTGAACGTGCTGATCATGTATTAGAGGCTGCCTCACAAGCAGGTTATCAGACCATCCTTTGGAGTATCGATACCATTGACTGGCAGCGTCCGGCACCATCGGTGCTTGTGGACAGGGTTATGGGTAAGCTGCATCATGGCGCGATTGTGCTGCTGCATCCTACCTCGCCGACCGTAGAGGCCCTACCCACAATAATCCAAGAACTAAAGCTAGCCGGTTATGAAATAGTAACGATATCAGTACTACTCGGCTAATAATCTGTTGCATGAAAGGGTAACCTGATCATAAAAGGCGGTTATAAACAAATGCACCGTTTACTCAGGTACCTGCAACCTATAGTACTTCAGCGGATCACTGTTTTTTTCAACACCGCCCGGTCAGCTCAGTCCGGCTATCCCCCTCAACCGGAAATTACCGCTGACGCGGCAATACTTATAGATGCAAGTACGGGACAAGTGTTTTATGCTACTGAAAAACCCAGGGGCAATACTATAGGCCGCGTGGAGTTGGTGGCTGATAGTTGTGCGGCAAAGCTGCCCCTTACTGTTTGTATTAAACAAGAGGCGAATTATGACGCAATAAAGAGGAATTTACCTGGTTAAAAAGAATACTTGGAGGGTCAGCGCATTTTGAGGAGGTTTCCAGTATATGTATCAAAAGGTAACCCTGGATAACGGTATAAATATTCTCACTGAGGAGTTACCCCATGTCAGGTCAGTAGCAATTGGTTTTTTTGTGGACGTGGGTTCCCGTGATGAAACTGAGGAAATAAGCGGTGTTTCCCATTTTATTGAGCACCTGATGTTTAAAGGCACTGATAAGCGCAGCGCTAAAGATATAGCAGAAACCCTGGATGCCGTCGGCGGCCAGTTAAATGCTTTCACAACCAAAGAATTTACCTGTTATTATGCCCGGGTACTTGACGAACACTTTGATCTGGCTGTAGATGTGCTCAGCGACATGTTTTTTAACTCCAAATTTGACCAGCAGGATATTGAGCGAGAACGCAATGTTATTCTGGAAGAGATTAAAATGTACGAGGATGCCCCGGATGAACTTGTGCATGATATTTTTGCCAGATCAATGTGGAATGGACATGCCCTGGGCAGACCCATTATCGGTACAGCCGGTGTTATCGCCAACATCACCAGGGAGCAGATTATTGATTACTATCATAAGTACTATGACCCATCCAAACTAATCGTAGCGGTTGCCGGCAATATTGAGCACAACAGAGTGGTTAACAAACTGCAACCCGTGTTGGAACGAAAAAAAAGCAACCATTCCAACAGAAAGCTGGTTTTGCCCACACCGCATCGAGATGTGGTGTGTCGCAGTAAGGACACTGAACAGGTACATTTGTGTATAGGAACACCGGGTTTAAAACTCAATGATGATAATTATTATGTCCTGCAGGTAATCAACACCATTTTGGGCGGCGGATTAAGCTCCAGGTTTTTCCAGGAAATCAGGGAGCAGCGTGGTCTGGTTTATACAGTGTTTTCTTACCATACATCCTATCATGATGCTGGTTTATTCTGTATTTACGCAGGCCTAAGCAAAGAGAATATTGATGAAGTTCTGGAATTAGTCTTGAAACAGATCTGGGATATTCAAAATAATGGATGCAGCAAAGAGGAGTTGCAGCGGGCAAAAGACCAGCTGAAGGGCAACCTTTATTTAAGCCTTGAAAACGTCAGTACTAGAATGAGCCGTTTGGGAAAATCACAATTATACCTGGGCCAGGTTATGCCGCCTGAAGAGATCGTCAATTTGGTAAATAAGGTTCAAGGCGAAGATATTCAGGCACTGGCCAGTGAAATGTTAAAGCCGGAGAATTTTTCTCTGGCAACTATAGGACCGTGGGAAGATTGCGGCAACCTGAAAAAAGCCCTTGATGGTCTGTGGAATTGATGGATATGAAATTTATTACCGATATCCAGGTTAAAAGGCTTTCTGATAAGATCGGCCGGGATATCCCCTGGCCGCGCTACTTAACAGCAGGTGCAGCCGGTCTTGACCTGCCCGCATGTATTGAGGCGCCTGTAACTTTAGAGCCAGGCGCCAGAAGGGTTATACCAACTGGTTTGGCTATCCAGATCCCATCAAGATATATTGTTGGACTAATATTTCCCAGAAGCGGCCTGGCCGCTAAACATGGCATTTCCCTAACCAATGCAGTTGGTGTAATAGACAGTGATTACAAGGGTGAATTAATGGTTGCCTTGATTAATCATGGTGACAAAGAGTATACGATCAAGCCGGGGGAGAGAATCGCCCAAATTGTCTTTATGCCTGTTTATCAAGTTAACCTGGTGGAAGCCGATAGTTTAGAGGCTACAGCCAGAGGAGCAGGCGGTTTTGGCTCTACAGGCCGGATTTAAGTACTTAAAGACCGAAGAAGTAACGTTTAACAACAGGCATCCTGTTGTTTTTTTTTAATCATATTTCCTGCCTGTCCCCAATATGATAACAGTGGGGTGAGGCCAATGTTAAACGGCATAATTTTAGCAATTATAGTGTTGTTTTTAATAATCATTTCCATACGGGAGCGAATCCGACAAGCCAGGTACAGGGAGAAGGACTGGAGCGTTATTGGCGAAAGCAAACCAAGCCCCCTTTCGCAAGCCTTAGCGAATCTGGTTGGCGTTGCCGGTGGCATATATTTGACCCTTGTGGTGGTAATCACTTTCATCGAACTAGAGTTACCGGAACGTATACATTTAGGCGGCATCAGTATGGAGCCGCTGGCCGCCATTTCCTTCCTTCTGGCTATCATACAGCCATATATGCAGAGAATTATCAATGCCTGGAGACGTATTTAAAAACATGAGCTGGGGGAACCTTCGGTAGCGGTTAGGTGAACTTGCAAGCAAGACAATTGTAAACTTACCATATAAACTCCTTACTCTGTGTTTCGGCATGGAGTTTTTTTTATTTTCATTAATCAGTGTCATTAATACTGCCGCCAAATGGCATAATAAACATGCCCCAGAGAATTATCGTAGCTCGGACAAAAAAGAGAAAAATCACAACAATAGTTCGTTATATATATGTGATTTATATATTACGAAAGGTTATGTTAAGTTGCTGATATTGATGCTAACATTTAGTTTTTTATAATGATAATTAAAACGTCCAACCTTTTTCTACAGGGATTTTTTAATTTTTTGTGCCTGAATATTGACATAGGTATTTTTATATATGAGAATTAATTTTATAAGTCTTTGCATGGGACTTAATTGGATGGAGGTATAGTATGATTAGAGTTGTAGTCACAGGAGCTTACGGTAAAATGGGCCGTGAAGTTGTCAAAACAGTGCTAAGAACAGAAGATATGGAACTGGTCGGCGCCGTTGACAGTGCCGGTGAAGGTACTGATGTAGGGACTCTGGTTGAAGCAGGTAATACAGGGGTAGTAATTGAGAAGGATTTGGCTGAAGTCCTTGCCCGGGTTCGACCAGACGTGGCAGTAGACTTTACTAACCCTCACTGTGTTTTTAGTAATGCACTCATTTATCTACAGCACGGGGTGCGTCCTGTTATCGGTACCACCGGCTTAAGTCCGGAGCAAATAGATGAAATTATTGAAACTTCCTCCAAACATAAAGTAGGAGGGTTAATAGCACCCAACGTAGCTATCGGAGCGTTATTGATGATGAAATTTGCGGCAGAAGCCTCCCGCTACTTACCTAGTGTTGAAATTATTGAACTGCACCATGACCAAAAACTTGATGCGCCATCAGGCACTGCTATTAAGACGGCTGAGGGCATTATGGAACAAAGGGATCCTGAATTTAGACAGGGGTTGGCGGCCGAAATTGAAAAGGTGCCGGGTGCAAGGGGAGGAGCCTTTGACGGCGGCATCCGCATACATAGTGTCCGTCTGCCAGGTCTGGTAGCACACCAGGAAGTGATTTTTGGCGGACTCGGGGAAACCCTCACGATAAGACATGATTCCATAACCCGTGAATCTTTTATGCCCGGCGTATTGGTGGGTGTGCGCAAAGTAATGCATCTTGAAAGGGTGGTTTATGGTTTAGACCGCTTGCTCTTTGAATAGCATCAATAAAATATAATAGCACCTCTGTAAACCGGTAGACATATACTGTAATGTCTCTTAGGGTAAAGATTTGGGGGACTGAAGTTATGCAACCGCTTCTGACTGGAAAAAAGATAGCTGTAATGGGCGGTGATGCCAGAGAGTTAGTAGTGGTGGAAGAATTGGCCGCTGCCGGAGCTATGGTAAACGTCGCGGGTTTACCTGCCAAAGCAGACTCAAGGATCACTGTCTTTCAGACGCAAAAAGAATGCCTCTTGGGAATTGACGCACTGGTTTTACCGAGCCCGGGTATCAACGAGGACGGATTCATCTACGCTCCTTTAGCGGGTAACCCGCTACCCCTCAATGAGCAACTGGTTTCGTTTATTCCCTCCAATATTCCGGTCTTTGTCGGGTTCGCCAGACCAAAACTGGTACGGCTATTGGAACAAAAAGATTTGCGCATCTATGAACTGATGAAAAACAACGATGTGGCAATTTACAATTCTATTCCAACAGCCGAGGGAGCCGTCCAGAGGGCCATGGAAATGATGCCGGTGACTATTCATGGCTGCACAGCATATGTGCTTGGCTTCGGCAGAACCGGTATTACTCTTGCCCGCCTCCTTGGCGCCATGGGGGCAGATACACGGGTGGCAGCCAGGGATAAAGGAGCCTTGGCCCGTATTGCTGCAATGAACCTTAAACCGGTGCCATTTAACCAACTATCTGAATCCCTAAGAGAAGCGGATGTTATCTTCAACACAGTACCATCTATGGTATTAACGAAGGATATTCTTGAAAACGTCTCACCGGAGGCAATAATCATCGATATTGCTTCAGTTCCGGGAGGTACTGATTTTCAAACGGCTGAAAAACTTGGGATTAAAGCAGTATTAGAGCCTGGCCTGCCAGGTCGTGTAGCTCCCAAGACAGCAGGTCGTATCCTAGCAAAAGCCATACTTGGTTTTCTTATGGAGGAAACTACCGGCAGTTAATTGGTTACTGTTTGGGAGGTGCTTGAGATGCGTTTAAAAGGAGTTAGATTGGGTTTTGCCTTAACCGGCTCGCACTGCTGCCTTAATGATGTTCTGCCCCAGCTGCGCATCCTGATGAATGAAGGCGCCGACATATTACCTATTATCAGCGACACCGTCGCTACCACTGATACAAGATTTGGCTCAAGTGAACAGTGGAAGCAAGAAATTAAAGATATTACCGGCAAGGATGCCTATGCAACAATGGTGGATACCGAACCAATCGGTCCGCAAAAGCTACTTGATGTTTTACTTGTTGCTCCCTGTACAGGCAATACTCTGGCCAAACTGGCCAACGGGATCACAGACGGGCCGGTATTATTGTCCATTAAGGCCCAACTAAGAAACCAAAGGCCTGTGGTTCTGGGTATATCCACCAATGATGGGCTTAGCATGAATGCTAAGAATATCGGTCTTTTGCTCAATGTAAAGCACTTATATGTGGTGCCATTTGGTCAGGATAATCCTGTAGTCAAGCCAAATTCGCTTATGTCTAGATGGGATCAAATAACGGATACAATTGTTGAAGCCCTTAATGGAAGGCAGCACCAACCAGTTTTAGTGGAATATCAATCTAAAAACTAACTACCGTGTTATTATGCGGTAACAATAATAAATAAATACAGATTCTTCCGGCGTGTTTCTAACCGGCGCGCAATCTGGTATAATTACTGAAAGTTCACATAATAGCGCCAGGCTGTCAAACCAGATTATGTGCTTAAAATACACAGCATTATTACCTATAAACATTTTGGAGGGGTATTATTTGAAGAAATACAATGTAGCAATTGTTGGGGCGTCCGGAGCAGTTGGCCAGGAATTAATTAAAAGGCTTGAAGAGAGGAATTTTCCGGTGGGCACACTAAAGCTCTGTGCCACCGCACGCTCTGCAGGTAAAATAATGCAGTTTAAAGGCCAGTCATATGAAGTTGAAGCAACAACCCCTGATTCTTTTAACGGTATAGATATTGCTCTTTTTGCAGGAGGAGCAGCCAGTAAAGAATTTGGTCCCGCTGCAGTTGAACGAGGTGCTGTTGTTATAGACAACAGCAGTAATTACCGGATGGATCCGGCAGTGCCATTGGTAGTACCGGAAGTTAACCCGGAAGATGTTAAATGGCATAAAGGGATTATTGCTAACCCGAACTGTTCCACAATTCAGATGGTGGTAGCATTAAAACCTATACATGATGCTGCTAGGATTAAAAGAGTGGTAGTATCGACATACCAGGCAGTATCCGGCGCCGGGCTTGCGGGTACTGATGAGCTTACGGCCATGACCAGGGCTGCCCTGGAGCAGAATGAAGAAGCCGAACCCAAAGTTTTCTCATACCCGATAGCATTTAATGTAATCCCGCATATAGACGTGTTTATGGACATGGACTATACCAAAGAAGAATGGAAAATGGTTAGAGAAACACAAAAGATACTACATGATGAGAGCCTGGCTATTACAGCCACAACTGTTCGGGTGCCGGTTTATCGCAGCCATTCCGAGTCAATTAACATAGAGACATATGAAAAAGTAACTGCTGAAGAAGCAAGACGTTTATTTGCAAGTTTTCCCGGTATTGTCGTGATTGACGACCCCGCGAACAAACAATACCCCATGCCCTTATACGCATCCGGCAGTGATGAAGTTTTTGTGGGTCGCATCAGGGAGGATAATTCTATTGCTAACGGGCTAAACATCTGGGTAGTAGCGGATCAAATTCGCAAAGGGGCTGCGACAAATACAGTCCAGATAGCTGAGTTGCTTGTTAAATACGGATGCCTGCGAAATAATTAAAATACCAAAAACAGTTGACACGCTCGCCCTGGAACAAATCACCATCTTCAAATCGGCGGATTACTATACATCCATCTGGGTGCTGGTAAGGATAGAAGATATGGAAGCTGGAATTCGGGCACTACAGTCTTTTATAAATATTTGCAGTCTTGCCATAACAAGGAGGGTGAATAGACTTGGCTGTTAATTTTGGGCGGATACTGACCGCTATGGTTACCCCTTTTAACGATGACTTAAGCATAAATTTTAGCCAGGCTAAGAAACTTGCACAGCACTTGATAACTGCAGGTTCTGACGGACTTGTCATAGCCGGCACAACCGGTGAATCGCCTACGTTGTCTAAAGATGAAAAGTTGGAACTTTTTCAAAAAGTAGTGGATGAGGTTGGCGGTAAGGCTGTTGTAGTGGCTGGCACGGGTAGTAATTCCACTGCTGACAGCATAGCATTGACCCGTGCAGCTGAAAAAACCGGTGTTGACGGAGTTATGCTGGTAGTGCCCTATTACAATAAACCGTCTCAGGAAGGACTATACCAGCATTTTAAAGCTATAGCCGAGAGCACATCTCTCCCAATCATTCTCTACAACATTCCCGGCCGGACAGGGATAAATTTACAGCCTGCAACAGTGGCCCGGCTGGCTCAAATTAGTAACATTGTGGCTATTAAGGAAGCCAGTGGGATTATGGATCAGGTAAGCGAACTTCGCAAATTGTTACCGGATGATTTCGCTATTTACAGCGGTGACGATTCTTTAACATTACCCATGCTCGCTTTGGGTGGTACAGGTGTAATTAGTGTGGCTTCTCACTTAGTTGGCATCCGGATGAAGGAAATGGTTACTGCGTTCATATCCGGTGATACCAGTCTTGCTCAAAAGATTCACCTGGAACTTTTCCCTCTGTTCAAAGGAATCTTTATTACTACCAACCCAGTCCCTGTAAAAACGGCACTAAACCTGCTGGGCTGGGAGGTTGGAGGAACACGCCCGCCTTTAGCTGCTGCCAGCGCATCAGAAGAAGCAGCCATCAAGGACATGCTGGCCGGCTTAAAGCTAATCTAATTAAATGAAAATTTTTTATTGCCATCATGGAAGGGGAGGTCACCTGCTGCGGGCCTCCTCTATGTATATATTATAATTAATCTGGTATATTATTGTTTGGCTTTGGATAAAAGACAATTAAATATTGATGGAGCTAAAATCTTATTTGACATTTTATGCTACATATTGTATAATTAACTTTGAGTGTTTTTGTGCGGATTTCCCGGGAACGGTCTAATTATATATTTTCCCACCTTCTCCTGATTTATCTCACCAATAATAAAGTGAAAAGAACCATTGACGAAATGGTTAGGAGGTGTGGATTTGGCAAAAGAACCCAAATTGTCACTCATACCCCTGGGCGGGTTGGGTGAAATCGGTAAAAATATGATGGCGGTGAGATTTGGGGAGAATATTTTAGTTATTGACTGTGGTTTAATGTTTCCGGAAGAGAGTATGTTGGGTATTGATATTGTTATCCCGGACATCACTTTTCTTTTGGAAAACAGGGATTCCGTCCTCGGTATAGTGCTTACCCACGGACACGAGGACCACATTGGTGCATTGCCGTATTTGTTACGCCAAATTAATGTGCCGATTTACGGGACCAAGTTAACTCTAGGGCTGCTGCACGGTAAATTGAAGGAGCAAAATATGGCCGGTGATGTCGTGTTGCACACGATGAAACCAAGAGACATTGTACAAGTTGGTCCCTTTAAAATCGAATTCATTAAAGTATCACACAGCATACCAGACGCAGTGGCTATTGCTTTGCATACACCAATTGGCGTAGTATTGCATACAGGCGATTTTAAGATTGACCAGACCCCTGTGGATGGGCAAGTTACTGATCTTCAGCGCCTTGCTCAACTCGGTGAGAAGGGTGTATTGGTATTGCTTTCTGACAGCACCAATGCGGAAAGACCTGGTTACACCAGATCTGAGCGTTATGTAGGCAATACCTTTGAAGAAACATTTCGTTTGGCAACCGAGGACAGAATAATTATTGCTACATTTGCCACCAATATTCACAGACTACAACAGGTAATACATGCTGCTTATAAGTATGGTCGCAAGGTTGCTGTAGTAGGGCGCAGTATGGTTAATGCAGTCAGCGTTGCTACTGAGCTGGGTTATTTAGAAATACCTGAAGATATTTTGGTTGAGTTGGAAGAGGCCAACCGCTTACCGAAGAACAAAGTAGCGATCCTCACTACCGGTAGCCAGGGAGAACCAATGTCTGCCTTGACTAGAATGGCTTTTTCGGATCACCGGCAGGTTGAAATAATGCCTGGTGATACTGTAATTATTTCAGCAACTCCTATCCCCGGCAACGAAAAGTTGGTCTCACGCATTATCGATCAACTCTTCAAGCTCGGGGCTAAGGTAATTTATGAGTCCGTGGACGGTATCCATGTTTCCGGACACCCAAGCCAGGAAGAACTAAAGCTAATGCTTAACCTCACCAGACCAAAATTTTTTGTCCCTATCCACGGCGAATATCGCATGTTGATCAGACACGCGGAACTGGCCAGGGAAGTGGGTGTAAAACCCGAGAATGTTTTTGTGGTTGACAACGGTCAAGTATTAGATTTTACCCGCCGCACCGGTAAGATCGCCGGCAGAGTCACCTCCGGCAAGGTGCTTGTTGACGGATTGGGCGTAGGAGACGTTGGCAACATTGTCTTGAAGGATCGCAGGGTACTCTCCCAGGACGGCATTCTCATAGTAGTAATGGCCTTCAATCATGACACCGGCCTACTCGTAGCAGGCCCTGATATAGTTTCAAGAGGGTTTGTTTATGTGCGGGAGTCAGAAGAATTAATCGAAGAGGCCAAGATTAAAGTAAAGGACGCCCTGGAAAAATGCAATTGCACGGGAGTCTCTGATTGGTCGACTATTAAATCTCAAGTTAGAGATGTTTTGGGCAAGTTTCTATTTGATAAAACCAGGAGAAGGCCGATGATTTTGCCAATCATCATGGAAGTCTAGTGAAAAATACTGAACATAATATATGTTAAAGGCGCCGGTTGCATAACAATGCCAGCCAGGCGCTTTTTTATTAATTTATCTAATAGTATAACTGCAGGTGTAATTATTTTGTTTTGAAACATACTAAAGAAACTACTAAATAGTATGTTCACAGAGAGAATCATGTCAGGAGTGAATCGATTGAAAAGAACTAGTATTGTAAACCAGCCGGGTGTTTTTCCTTATACACCGGAGCCCTCTCCTGAGCCTGGAATATTGCCAGAGCCCGAACGGCGTGAAGAACCAGGTATAAGTACTGAACCGGATGGTGATTCACAGCAAAAGAAAAAAGCCGCCAACAATAAGGAAAATTTGGCTAGCATGAAGGAAATCGGTGCTTCCCTCCTACCTGAAATCAAATCCAATATCCACTGTCTCACCATAATTGGTCAAATTGAGGGGCATCTGGTCCTACCACCGCAAAACAAAACAACAAAATATGAGCACATGATTCCTCAATTGGTAGCCCTGGAACAGTCCCCCGAAGTAGAAGGTATTATCATTATCCTCAATACTGTCGGTGGTGACGTAGAGGCAGGACTGGCAATTGCAGAAATGATCGCCAGTATGTCAAAACCAACGGTTTCTGTAGTTCTAGGTGGCGGTCATTCTATAGGGGTTCCTATTGCTGTTAGCTCACAGTATTCCTTTATCTCTGATACCGCCAGCATGACAATACACCCCATAAGACTTAACGGCCTGGTAATAGGGGTTCCACAGACCTACGAATACCTTGACAAAATGCAGGACCGGGTCGTGCATTTTACAACAAAGCATTCCAACATATCAGAAAAGAAATTTCGCGAATTGATGTTTCGCACCGGTGACCTGGCCAGGGACATAGGAACCGTCTTAATCGGCAAAGAAGCTGTTGATATTGGCTTGATTGACGCTGTAGGGGGTATTGGTGATGCAGTAAAAAAAATCAATTCCCTTGTGGAGGATTGGAAAAAAAGGAGAAAAGAGGCGTTCCTTCAATGATTCTTTATACTCCCATGCAGTTGGAACTAGTATTAGAAGGCTTCGATACTACTCGTTACCCGGATTATAAAAATATCGAATATCAGGGTGTTGCCATGGTGGTGGAACCCTGTAGTCCCGGAGAGTACAGGATTGTTAGACTATTAAGTACAAATCCACAGGACTATCTAAAGCTGGAATTGGCTCCGGGCATGGTCATAAATATTTAAAATTTGAAATTCCTGGTTGTGCCAGGAATTTTTTTAGTAGTGTTTATACGATCTAATCAATCATATGGTATAATAATATACATTGTTTGGAGCTAACGGAGGTGGCATATTTTTGACCCTATTTGAGGCTATAGTCCTGGGGATCATACAAGGTCTCGGTGAATTTTTACCCATATCAAGTTCAGCCCACCTGGTTTTGGTTCCCTGGGTTTTTGGCTGGGAATACGCAGGATTGACCTTTGATGTGGCGTTACACGTAGGGACCTTGATTTCGGTGATAGCATTCTTTTGGAAGGACTGGCTGTCCCTGATAAACTCAGCATTAACTAAAAAAGACACGCGTGAAGCAAAGCTTTTCTGGTACCTGGTATTGGGAACCATACCAGGCGCTCTTATCGGCTACCTTCTCGAAGAACAAGCCGAAACGGTATTTCGCACACCCTTACTGATCGGTATTATGCTAATCGTGATGGGGATAATTCTATATGTGGTTGATCGCTATTGCTCCAGCAAAAAAGAGATTGATAATATTACCCTTTCTGACAGTTTGTTAATCGGGCTTTCACAAGCCCTGGCAATTATCCCTGGTGTGTCCCGTTCAGGTATCACCATGACCACAGGACGCGCCCTGGGATTGAACCGCGCTGCCGCAGCAAGGTTTTCCTTTTTGCTTTCAACGCCTATTATCATTGGCGCTGGTCTTTTCCAGCTAAAGGATTTTGCTCTGGGTGACTTAAACTTGATTTTTTTGACAGGTGTTGTCTCCTCAGCCCTGGTTGGTTTTTTGTCAATTGGTTTTCTATTAAAGTATCTGGCGCAAAGAAATTTTGCTGTTTTTGCGATTTACCGTATTATCGTCGGGAGTGCTGTGATTGTACTGGCACTGGTAAGATAACCTGCCTAATTTATTTTGCAACAACTACACTGCCCTCCGGTGGCCAATTGGAGGGCAATATTATTTGATCCTACAAGGATTATTGCCTTTTTTATGGTATTATGTCTTTGAGTATTATGTCTTTGAAAGGAGGGGAGCAGTCTATGGGTGGTTCTGGTAAAGCAAAAGAGTCATTAAAACTTGAAATTATCGGGATTACTTTGATTGCAATGGGTGTTCTTGGTTTGCTAAGTATTCTGCTTCCATCCTCCGGGATAGTTATTGATTTTTTTGATAAACTCCTAAAAACCATTGCTGGGGAGGGGCGTTTCCTCTTTCCTTTGTTACTGGTTGTTTTAGGTGCCAAACTTGCCCTTAAACGCAGTCGCACTACTACACCATCAGATAGAATGTATGGCGCAATACTGTTATTTATAGTGCTCCTGACCTTCTGTCACTTAATCATACCTGTTGATGATTCTTTCCGGGCCGGTCTTGCCGGTGATGGTGGGGGTCTTGTAGGAGCTGTTACAAGTTTTATATTAAGAAAAGCCTTCGGTATAATTGGCACATATATCATCCTTATAGCCTCTATAATAATCAGCCTGCTGTTAATGACCAACCTCTCACTACCAGCCATAACAAAAGGTTTTTTCAGCAGATTGGTTAACGCCATTAAAAGTGTTCTGCAAGGATTGGATAACTTTTTTTTTACTAAAGTTGATGATGACCAAATCATGCCCGTCAAAAAAGCAGTTATCATTAATGATTCCGAAGCTACACCAACTACCGAAGTAACAGTTGTTGAGGAAAAAGAGCATACCAACCCAATCAACAAAGGCATACCTGCACTGGCGAATTCTGTCGGTAAGAGAGAAACAAACAGCAACTATAAACATACCCCGGAAAGTGTTAACTATGATTCTGATGATGAAGCAGACTTGCTTTTCAGTAACGATACACCAGGCGTTGCCAGCAATTACAGGCTGCCTCCTTTGACCTTGTTAACAAGGCACTTGAAGCCCAAAAATGTTCGATTAAATAAAGATATTAATGAGAACATCCGCATTCTTGAAGAGACCCTGGAGAGTTTTGGTGTAAATGCCAAGGTCTTACAGGTTTCCCGGGGCCCCGCTATTACACGTTATGAGATTCACCCGCCCTCAGGGATTAAGGTTAGCCGGATTGTGGGCCTGGCTGATGATATTGCTCTAGCTATGGCAGCTCCCGATGTGCGTATTGAAGCGCCAATACCCGGAAAAGCCGCAGTTGGTATAGAGGTTCCCAACAAAGAGATCGCAACGGTGCATTTAAGGGATCTTCTAGAGACCCAGGAATTTGGACAGGCCAAATCAAAACTTACTGTAGTATTTGGCAAGGATATCGCAGGCAATCCCATAGTAAGCGATTTAGCCAAAATGCCCCACCTGTTAATAGCCGGCGCCACCGGCTCCGGCAAGAGTGTCTGTCTCAATACGCTGATCGCGAGTATTCTATTTAAAGCATCGCCTGATGAAGTAAAATTTTTGATGATTGATCCCAAGATGGTGGAATTGGCTACGTATAACAGTATTCCTCATCTGGTTTCCCCGGTGGTGACAGATGCCAGAAAAGCGGCCTCTTCCTTGCGTTGGGCTACGCGGGAGATGGAACGGCGTTATGCTTTATTCGCATCTGCCGGCGTACGGGATATTACAAGGTACAATGAATTAATAAAGACAAAAGATCCCGGCAATGCTAAACCTTTACCTCTTATGGTAGTAATTATCGACGAACTGGCTGATTTAATGATGGTAGCGCCGGCTGACGTTGAGGATGCTATATGCCGCCTGGCCCAGATGGCCAGGGCTGCAGGCATCCACCTGGTAGTGGCTACCCAGCGTCCGTCAGTTGATGTTATCACCGGGCTAATTAAAGCCAATATACCCTCCAGGGTATCCTTTGCGGTATCTTCACAGGTTGATTCCCGTACCATCCTGGATATGGGAGGAGCGGAAAAACTGCTAGGTAAAGGGGACATGCTCTTTTTCCCTGTGGGGGCCACTAAGCCAATTAGAGTGCAAGGGGCGTTTTTATCTGACCGCGAAGTTGATAACCTAGTTCAATACCTAAAAAAACAAGCTGAACCCGTATATGATGATGAGATCCTTATTGAAGAACCTGAGGTAGAGCAACCCGCTGAAGTAGAGGATGAGCTTTTGCCCCAGGCGGTTTTAATCCTGATTGAAGCCGGACACGCCTCAATATCCATGCTGCAAAGAAGATTGCATATTGGTTATGCCAGAGCGGCCCGCTTGATTGATACCATGGAAAAAAGAGGCATTGTTGGCGGCTATGAGGGCAGTAAGCCAAGAGCCATTCTGATGTCCTTGGAACAATATCATCAGACGTTTAAACAGAGGTGACATAATACTGCTTGGTCAGGGAACGCTAAGTTTATTGACCTGACCGGCAGGTAGCTTTAATGGTTGATGTCATTACGATTGAAAATGCCCTTGGCATAAAGGACGCTCTATGGATAGATGTGCGCTCGGAAGGTGAGTTTGCTGAGGCAACTATCCCAGGTGCAATCAATGTACCAGTCTTTGAAAACGAAGAGAGGGCAGCTATTGGAACCTTATATCACAAAGCCGGGCCGGATCCAGCCCGCCGGTTGGCGCTTAAGCTAATTGCACCAAAATTACCGGAGATAGTTTCAAAGGTAGATCAAATAGCCAAGGACAAAAAACTGGTTGTTTTTTGCTGGCGCGGGGGACAGCGCAGTGAATTCATGGCCGGATTGTTTGACACAATGGGTTACAGCGTCTACCGTGTGCTTGGCGGCTATAAGTCTTATCGTCGCTACGTCAACAAATACCTTGACAGGCAAGAATTGACCCAAAAGGCTATCGTTTTGTACGGCCTTACCGGGGTTGGAAAAACAGAAGCATTAAGAGAACTTGCCAAAAGAGGTATGCCGGCACTTGATTTGGAAGGGCTTGCCATGCACCGCGGGTCAGTATACGGAAAAATAGGACTGCCGCCATCCCCTTCACAAAAGGCTTTTGAGGGTTACCTTGTTGAATTTTTCACTGCTATCGGCGATAACAGCTACTTTATTGTTGAGTGTGAAAGCAGACGCATAGGTAATCTGCTGGTTCCACCTCCGGTTATGGCTTCAATGGCAGAAGGCAGCAAGATACTTTTGTACGCGCCTATTGAAGAGCGTGTAAAAAGAATTCGGGCAGTTTACACAGAAGGTCCTGATCACAACATCAAGGAACTTCAGGCAGCAACCGGCGCCCTGGTAAAGAGGCTTGGCAGGAATAAAGTAGCAGCATTAAACCACATGCTTGATTCCGGCGACTTCGAACCTGTTATAACCTATCTCTTACAAAAATACTATGATCCTTGCTATAAATATCCCCAGGAACCTGACGACAAATATGATTTATGCGTGGATACTACAGATATGCACAGGGCAATAGATAAAATCGTAGAATTTATTAAAACACTAGAAACTTACCACCGGGAGTAGAGCTGGTTTTACCGGCATAGTAGAGGTTAATTCTAATGTTTTAGCTGGTATGGGAGGTAAGACGCGTGGACATTGGTAAGGCCCTAAAAGAAGCAAGAGAGATGCAAAATATATCTCTTGAACAAGTTGAAGAAGAAACTAAAATACGCCGGAAATACTTGCAAGCATTGGAAAATGAACAGTATGATATCCTGCCGGGTCAGGTTTACGCCAAAGCCTTTTTAAAAAGCTATGCCAAATTTTTGAACCTGAACGTTGAAGAAGTTATGGCAGCATATGCCCAGGTTGGTTTAGAAGAAATACCAACTGAACAGGAAAACAGCAAAAGCAACATTGAAAAATCTCCTATGAGCGCTCCACCCAAGTCGCTCACCAGGTCGAGCACTAAGTCGCGTACCAAGTCGCGCACGTGGCTTTACCTGGGGACAATATTAGCGGCAATAGCATTGCTAATATCGGCCCTGTATTTTGCGAATGCGCAAAAGAGGAACCAGTTGCCGCAACCACCTGACGGTGAGCAGGCCGCGCAATCCGGGGAGCAACCGGCAGCACAAGAGCCAACAACAAAACAAACTGAAGGTGTAACACTTACATTTAATGTGGTAAAAGACTCCTGCTGGATGCGTGTAGTAGTGGATGGGACACCGGCTTTTCAAGGTGAGCTGCAGGCAGGGCAAACACAAGAGTTTACTGGTAAGGAGAACATATCATTCACCCTGGGAAATGCCGGTGTGGTTCAAGTTGAGTTAAATGGTGAAGAGCTTGGTTATCTGGGAGATGAAGGGGCAGTAATCAACCGTGAATTCACAGCACACCTTCCAGCTAAAGAAAATTAATACTCTATAAAGGTTAAGCCCACTACGCCAGGGCCGACATGTGTCCCTACTACCGGTCCAACTCTGGAGATAATTGGCGGGCCAAAAGGCATAGTTGGCACTATACTGTGTAATAATGTTTCCAACCCCTGTTGGTCGTTGCCGTGAAGGAGGCAGTAGTTGACTCTTTTACCTGTAGTTTTCTCTTGAAATATCTGGGCTAAACGCTCCAAGGCCTTAGATCTGCCCCTGACTTTTTCGTAGGGTTCAATTATACCGTCATTTAGGCGCAGGATAGGCTTTATACTAAGCATAGTTCCTAATAAGGCGTTTGCCTTGCCGATTCTGCCGCCTTGTTGAAGGTATTTCAGGCTGTCCACGAAAAAAAACACTTTACATTTGGTTATGGTAGAATGAACTATATTTAAAACTTCCTCCAGACTTTTTCCCGCAGCAATTGCCCGTGCAGCTTCCAGGACCACTAACCCCATACCCATGCTGGCTAATTTGGAATCAATTACAAATATCCTATGTTCAGGGAACATCTGACTAGCCAGTTTGGCCGATTGTACAGTGCCGCTCAGGTGTGACGATATATGCACAGATATAATGTCGGCTTCTGGGAGCAGCTGTTGGTAAACTGCAGCGAATTCTGCCGGTGAGGGCTGAGATGTTGTAGCTATTTGCCCCTTTTCAGCCAGGCGATTGTAAAATTGTTCCGGCAGCAGATCAACACCATCATAAAATACTTCTTTACCGTAAAAAATAACCTTAAGCGGCACAACAGTAATACCATATTGATCCACCAGCTCCTGGGGCAGATCTGCTGTACTGTCCGTCACAATTGCAATTTTATTCATAGCTAAACACCTGCCTATTCTACGGATATTATAAAGTCATACACAGGTTGTCCGCCATTTTGCAATTCGAACTCCTGGTTGCTGAATTTTTGCATCATCTGATTCAATAAAGATTCTGCCTCTTCATAGGATACACTTTGCCCGTAATATAGAGTTACAATTTTTCCTTCTTCATGTAACATTTCTGTGAGTATACTTGTCATAACATCAGCCATGTTGTCGCTATAAGTTTTGATATCTCCATCTACCAAACCGATAATGCTGTTTTTAGAGATTTTCATACCGGCATAATTGGAATCGCGAATTGCTCTGGTAATTTCACCTGTTTGCACTGATGCCAGAGCAAGGTTCATTTTTTGTGCCGCAACAGTAAAATCGTCTCCCGGATTGAGAGTTAAAAGTGCGCTAAACCCTTGAGGCAGGCTTAAGGATGGTATGACAATAATTTCCTTGAGAGATAATGCGCCGGCTTGTTCAGCTGCCATAACCACGTTCTTATTATTGGGGAGAATAATGATCCTCTCAGCACGCATGTCTTCAATGCTTTTAAGAATATCACCGGTGCTGGGGTTAAGAGTTTGCCCGCCGTTGATTACCAGATCGGCCCCAAGGTTTTTCATGATCTCAATTATACCTGCGCCAAAACCTACAGATATGATCCCAAAACCTTGTTCATGGCTGTTCATAATACTCTCTGAGCGCATGGCTTTATTCTGTTCCCGCATATTTGATATCTTTATTTCCGTCAATGTACCGTATTTCAAACATTCTTCTAGAACCAGGCCCGGGTGATTAGAGTGGATATGGACTTTAGCCACATCTTCAGAGCCAACTACCATCAGGCTGTCTCCGTATAGTGTCAAATTTCTTTTTATTTTTTCAAGGAGCAGCCCGTCGCCATCAATCAACAATTCTGTGCAGTAGCCAAAGATAATGTTCTCCACAGTATTTGCCGGACGAAGTTGCTCTTCCTTTGCGACGAGCTCCGATATCCTATTTTTTGTTTCCGTCAAGCTAGAGGTCGTGGTTGGGGATGCAGCTTTAAGAGCGCTGATACACCCTTCCAGCATGACTACAAACCCCTGGCCCCCTGCATCTACAACCCCGGCATCTTTGAGGATGGGGAGTTGTCCAGGTGTCTCTTGTAAGGCTGCCATAGCTTTTTTAACAACCGCCACGATCATACGGAGCAGATCTCTGCTTCGCTGAGCTGCAGCTTCTTCAGCTGTTCTCCTAACTACTGTTAAAATTGTTCCTTCTACCGGATGCATGACAGCCTTATAAGCCGTATTAGTGCCGTCTTCAAAAGCTTCTGCGAGATCTTCAGCAGTAGCTCTGTCTTTTAGTCGCAAGGAATTGGCAAAACCCCTGAGAACCTGGGATAATATAACCCCGGAATTACCTCTGGCACCCACAAGGGCACCTTTAGCAGCAGCATCGGCAACTAGACCAATATGGTCGGTTTCTGTGGCCAAGGCCTCTTCAACAGCCGCGGACAAGGTGTGGTACATATTGGTCCCGGTATCACCATCCGGTACCGGGAAGACATTGAGAGCATCTATGCTATCTTTCGATTGCCATAATCGCTCCACAGCACCACATAACATCATTTTCAAATCGCTACCATCAAATGAATATACCCCCACAAAATATCTCCTTGTGCTTTTTTTCGTAATATATTCTATGTTTGAACTGTTTTCCCTTTGATTTTCTAGTGCAGAGGAGGGAAAATGATAATTATCAAGTTAATAAAATAGGATCGGAACCAGGTAGAGTTCATCAGACTTGGTTTCAGTCTCCTGCTCGTTCTCGACACGCTCTCTTTCCTGCCACAGCTCATCCATAATACATCCCTCCAAACATGGTCTAACAGTAATCATAGCAGATGGGACTTGCTGTAATAAAGAGCTTTCTAAAAGGTAACCTTTGACATTTTTCGTTTAAGGTTGTAACATTGTTAAAATAGCTAGTAGGCAGGTGCTCAACAATGGCAAAGGAAAACTCTTTCGATATTGTCTCACAAGTTGATCTGCAGGAAGTCAACAACGCTGTCAACCAGGCCCAAAAAGAGCTGCACACCAGGTTTGACTTTAAAGGCAGTAAGAGTGAAATAAATTATGATGGTGAACAAATTACCCTTATTGGTGATGATGAGTTTAAGTTAAAGAATGTTGTCGATATACTGGAAGCCAAGCTGGTCAAAAGAGGCGTCAATTTAAAAGCTCTCAGGTACGGAAAAATTGAACCGGCCGCTAAAGACACTGTCCGGCAGCGGGTTGATTTTGTCCAGGGTGTGGATAAAGAGCTGGCCAAAAAAATAACCAAACTGGTTAAGGACAGCAAAATCAAGGTACAAGCTGCGATCCAAAAAGACCAGGTACGCATCAGCGGTAAAAATCGTGACGATTTGCAGGAAATCATGCGGCTCATTAAAGAACATGATTTTGAGATTCCCCTGCAGTTTATTAATTATAGAACATTTTAGAGGCATACAAAATAGATAATTGAAAGGAATTCCGGATGACAATAAAAGTTGGGTTAGTCAGCCTTGGTTGCCCCAAAAACCTGGTTGATTCTGAGATTATGCTGGGTTTACTAAAAGAGTCAGGTTATATTATAACCAATCGGGCAGAGGAAGCAGACGTTATCATAATTAACACCTGTTCATTTATCAATGACGCCAAAAAAGAGTCCATCGATACTATCCTGGAAATGGCTCACTTGAAAACGGAAGGTAATTGCAGCGCGCTTTTGGTAGCAGGTTGCCTGGCTCAGCGTTATCCTGATGAACTTAAGGAAGAAATGCCGGAAATAGACGGTTTGCTTGGAACCGGATCATTAGATCAGGTTTGTGTTTTAATAGAGATGGTTTTAGCCGGCAATAAAACCTCCCTGGTAGAAAAGCCGGGTTATCTACACACAGCCACACAACCGAGAATACAAGCAACACCTTTCTATACCTCATATTTAAAAATATCGGAGGGGTGCGACAACCGCTGCACCTATTGCACTATCCCAGCAGTCAGAGGCCCATTCCGGAGCCGCCAAAGCGAGGATATCGTCAGTGAAGCGAAGACGATGCTTAAATCCGGGGTGAAGGAACTGGTATTAGTGGCCCAGGATACTACACGTTACGGTCTTGACCTGTATGGCCGTCCTTCTTTGGACACCCTGCTGGAAAAACTATGCCGGCTGGAAGGGCTGGTCTGGATCAGGCTGCTCTATGCCTACCCTTCTCTGTTTAACAATCAGTTGATCCAACTTATAGCCAAAGAAGAAAAGATATGCAAATATCTTGATCTTCCCCTGCAGCACGCTTCTGACAGAATTCTGCAACAAATGAAAAGGCAGGGTAACAGAGCGGAAATAGAGCAGCTAATTGAAGAATTGCGGCGCCAAATTCCAGGCATAGCACTGCGGAGTTCTTTTATTGTAGGTTTTCCTGGAGAAACAGAGGACGACTTTGAACAGCTTCTTGATTTCATAGCCAGGATGCGTTTTGATAGGGTTGGAGTTTTCACCTATTCACAGGAAGAAGGCACACCGGCAGCTGCCTTTCCCAACCAGGTTCCCGAAGAGATTAAGCTGGCCAGGCGGGACAGGGCCATGGCTTTGCAACAAAAAATATCGCTGGAAAATAACAAAAAGAAGGTCGGTTCCCAATTATACGTCCTGGTGGAAAATGATAATTCCGGTGGTTCATACACCGGCAGAGGAGAAGGTGATGCGCCAGACATTGACGGCAAGGTTTATTTCACTTCGGAGCAGGCTTTGCAAGCAGGTGATTTTGTCAAGGTGCTTATTACCGGGGCCAAGAAATATGATTTAACAGGAAAACATGTCACAGCTTAAACGGCTAAATAGCCGTTATTTTTTTGCCCATTAATTCACTAGGGAATAACCAAGTCCATTATGCTATAATTATGTGACGATAAACCCTAATCTGGAGAGGAAGAGCGTCATGAACTGGCAGGGTTTGAAAATCCCCATTATTATTGTTTCGCTATTAGCCGGCATGGCTTTATTTTTTGCTGGTCAATGTCTGTACCAAAAATATAATTATAACGACCCACTCAACCGGTATTTATCAAGCAATCAGGCAATTGAAGCGTATAACGTCATAACTCACGGAAATATGACGCTGGTGGAAGTGGCTTTAAATCATGAAGCAGAGCTTATGTCTTCTTATCATGAGCTTAACAGGGACCTTAACAATATTCTGAACCCAAAAAACTTTCAATTGAACCTGCTTGATAACCGTGATGCTGCCATTGAAAAAGTGTGGTCTAAGTGCCAATATGCTGTTTATGAAGCTTCATACACAGGCAACTTTACGGAGATGGCTGTAGTAGTTAACGGAGAAGCCCAGGCTGGTGGCGTAGAAGCAACTATTAACATCGATCATGATCAAATATATTTGAGTATGCAGCATCAAGGCCATACCCTCCGGAAAGTAATTCAAATCAGAATCAACCAGAACGGCAGCAGTGGATTTCAGCAGCCACTACAGGAGGGATAAGGAATGCATAAGGAAATCAGCATAGGACTGGGAATCGCCGCGGTTATCTCTCTGTTGCTGGCAGGCTATGATATCCTGCCGGTATTATTTCTTGCCGCTTTAGGGGTTGGTTTGTATGTTTTAGCAAAAAACAGAGGTCTGGTAAGCAATAAAAGTTTTGACAGCAATGTGGGGAGTGGTGGATATCAAATCTCCTTTAACGATATTGGCGGACAGGACTCGGCTATCCAGGAGCTGAGGGAAGCGCTGGATTTCATAAAAAATCACCACCATATGAAGCATTTAGGCATTCGCCCCCTCAAGGGGATCCTGCTGACAGGCCCGCCGGGCACAGGGAAAACTTTGATGGCTAAAGCAGCTGCAAATTACACCGATGCTGTTTTTGTAGCAACATCCGGCAGTGAATTTATTGAAATGTATGCCGGGGTCGGCGCACAACGGGTAAGAAAGCTGTTTAACACCGCCCGGGAAGGCGCAAAGCGTCAGAAGAAAAGCAACGCTATAATTTTTATTGATGAAATAGAGATTCTTGGGGGCAAAAGAGGCCAGACCAGCAGTCATCTGGAATATGATCAAACCTTAAACCAATTGCTGGTTGAAATGGACGGTTTGCGTATGGAAGACGATGTCCAGGTGTTGCTGGTAGCGGCCACAAATAGAGCTGATATGTTGGATCCAGCCTTGCTAAGACCTGGCCGCTTCGACCGCAGGGTTAAGGTGGATTTACCGGACAGGGAAGGGCGCAAGGTAATCTTAAACCTGCATACCAGGAATAAACCCCTGGCCAGTGATGTCAAATTAGATGTTATCGCCAAAGAAACCTTCGGGTTTTCCGGCGCCCATTTAGAGAGCCTTGCCAATGAGGCAGCCATACTGGCTATGCGTGAAGGCTCCAGGGAGATATGCCAGCGTCATTTTAGCGAGTCAATAGATAAAGTAATGCTGGGAGGAAGACTTGATAAGCAACCGTCGCCTATTGAAATGGAAAGGATAGCGATACATGAAATTGGCCATGCCTTGATCAGTGAAATGGTGAGAAGCGGCTCAGTTTCCACACTTACTATAACACCCCGGGGTGACGCCCTTGGTTATATGCGGCAAACGCCGGAGGACGACACATATTTGCACACCCAAACCCAGTTGCAAGACCAAATCGCGGTAATGATGGCCGGAGCAGTGGCTGAAGAAATAATCCTGGGGAATCGCAGCACCGGCTCATCCGGTGATTTCGAGCAGGCCGTGCATACCGCTGAAGTCATGCTGCGCGCCGGCATGTCAGATTTGGGAGTGGTATCTTTAGACAGCCTGCCACAGGATATTAAGCATAAAACAATCACGGAGCTGATCAAAAAACAGGAAGTTAGAGTTCAAAAAAACATCGAGAATTCAAAAAATGTATTTACTAAAATACTGGAAGTGCTGATGGAAAAAGAAAAAATAACAGGTGATGAGTTTCGCTCGCTGCTTAATTAACTTAGCAATCAATTGCTAACCACGTTATACTTTTAAGTATAACGTGGTTTATTTATTATTTATAAACAAAATATGTTATAATATCTTGCTAAAGTTTATCGAGAGGATGAATAAAATTTGTCAAGAGGTGAAATTAACAGTAACAGGGTCTTTAAACTATCGGGTTTATCCGAAACCCTGGTGCTGGAAAAACTCAACGACCTTGCTACTGATCATCATACCAGTATTGTTTGTCAGACCGGCCCAGGTGAAGTACGAGTGATAATTACTATCCAAGCGGAAAACTCTGCCTTCGCCGAAAAACAGTTGGAAATCGTTTCACTTAAAGTGAGGGAAAGTTTGGATGAATATATTTTCGCCTGTGATGAAGAAATAATCGAAGAATCTGTCGGCCATTTATTAAGGCAGGGTAGTTTAACCCTGGCCACAGCGGAATCATGTACCGGCGGCTTAATAGCCGCCAGAATTACTGATCTGCCGGGCAGTTCCGATTATTTCAAAGGTGGTGTGGTAGCCTACACCAACGAAATCAAACAGAAGTTTTTAGGTGTACCTGCTGATGTCCTTGAAGAATTTAGCGCTGTCAGCAGTGAAACTGCCTGTGCAATGGCTGAAGGAATCCGCACCAGAGCAGCTTCCGATTTCGGTTTATCCGTGACCGGAATTGCCGGACCAAGCGGTGACAGTCCGGGCAAGCCGGTGGGCCTGGTTTATATTGGCTTTTGCACTCCGGAAGGTGTGACCAGCAACCGGTACATTTTCCCTGGCAATCGCAATGATGTAAGACAGGGGACTGCCAATACAGCACTAAACATATTGAAGCGATATCTGGAAAAGCAAATATTATAATTATAGGAGTTTGATTTATGATCGTTGATTCTAAAGATATGGTAAGTTTCGGAAGCATTAAAATCAATAAACGCGTGGCTCAAGCCCTTACTGACATGGGCTTTGAAGAACCAACACCGATCCAGCAGATGGCGATACCTTTATTGTATGAAGGCAAAGATATTGTGGGACAGGCGCAAACAGGCACCGGAAAAACTGCAGCCTTTGGCATACCAATAGTTGAGATGATTAATAACCGCTATGGCGGTGTGCAGGCCTTGATCATCACTCCTACCAGAGAGCTGGCTATTCAAGTTGCCGAAGAAATATCGAGGATTGGGAAATTTCGCCGGATAAGGACTTTGCCGATCTATGGCGGACAGTCCATAGACCGTCAGATCAGGAGTTTAAAACAAGGGGTACAAGTAGTCATAGGTACCCCTGGACGCTTATTGGACCATTTAAACAGGGGTACTTTACGACTCGATAATATAAAAATGGTTGTCCTGGATGAAGCAGATGAAATGCTTGACATGGGCTTTATTGACGATATAGAGACCATTCTGCTAGCCACGCCTGAACAGCGTCAGACAATGCTTTTTTCTGCCACTATGCCGGATGAGATTAAGCGTTTGTCAAAAAAATATTTGCGGGAGCCGGAATTCGTAACTGTGAGCAAGCGAAA
This sequence comes from Pelotomaculum sp., assembly GCA_050950345.1. GTDB lineage: Bacteria > Bacillota > Desulfotomaculia > Desulfotomaculales > Pelotomaculaceae > Pelotomaculum_C. The sequence continues at coordinate 18,638 of JBMNHK010000003.1, read as the reverse complement.
CCTGACTGTGCCACAGATTGAACAAATAGTCTACGAGACCCGTGAAGCCAAAAAGCTAGAAAATCTCTGCAATATTCTCGATTCCAGCAGTATCACTTTGGCCATAATTTTTTGCCGGACTAAACGTGGTGTAGATGAGCTCGTCGCAGGACTTCAGGCCCGCGGCTACCAGGCAGCTGCTTTACACGGTGACCTCAGTCAATACCAGCGCAATCATGTCATGCGACAATTTCGCACCGGGCAAATTGATTACCTTGTAGCCACAGATGTTGCGGCCAGGGGACTTGATATCGAAAATGTTTCTCATGTTATCAACTATGATGTGCCGCAGGATCCCGAGTTTTATGTGCACCGTATTGGCAGAACCGGACGGGCAGGTAAAAGTGGTATAGCAATAACTCTAGTCACCCCCAGGGACTACAAACAGCTCCGGCTTATTGAAAACCTTACTAAAACGCGTATTCGCCGCGGCAAACTGCCTTCCCAGGCCGATATTTACGAGCGAAAAAAAGAGGGCATCATCGATCGCCTCAATTCCATTCTGAGTAAGGGTAAACTGGCATATTACAGAAATATCGTGGATTCCCTGCTTGATGAGTATGATGCAATGGATATTGCCGCCGCTGCGATAAAAATGTCTGTAGATTTAGATGATGACGATGATACGGTAGCCGGATCATTTGGCAACACAGGAGCGCAGCCGGGCATGGTCAGGTTGTTTATAACTCTTGGCAGAATGGATAATATTTCGCGCCAGGATATGATTCAAATTTTGGCTGAAGAATCCGGTATTCCTGAAGAAAGTGTCGGAAATATGAATATTTATGAAAAATTCTCTTTTGTGGAAGTGGCGGAAGAATGGGCCAACTATGTTATCAATGGCTTACACCGTCAGATCATCCGGGGCAGAAGGATCAGCATCGAGCCTGCCCGGGGCAGAAGTTGAGCGGGTGCTTAAGCAGTAATAATATTACAGTTGACAAAAGGCAATATCCACCAGTATAATTAATTTAGCATACCGAACGTTTGTTTTGTCTAGTATTAAGGGGGGGGATATTGTTGTCAGATAAACAGAAAGCCTTAGAACTAGCTCTTACACACATCGAGAGGCAATTTGGCAAAGGTTCCATTATGAAGCTGGGCGAAGCTTCAGCCAAATTAAACATTGAAGTTGTGCCGACCGGTTCCCTGGCGTTGGACATTGCGCTGGGGGTAGGCGGCCTGCCGCGGGGCAGAGTGGTGGAGATATTTGGTCCGGAGTCTTCGGGTAAAACAACAGTAGCCCTCCATGTTATAGCTGAGGCTCAAAAATTGGGAGGGGTAGCGGCATTTGTTGATGCTGAACATGCTTTAGATCCTCTTTATGCCAAAAACTTAGGCGTAGACATTGAAAACTTACTGGTTTCACAACCGGATACAGGTGAACAAGCCCTGGAGATTACAGAAGCCCTTGTGCGCAGTGGCGCTGTCGATGTAATAGTGATTGACAGTGTAGCTGCACTTGTGCCAAGGGCTGAGATTGAAGGGGAGATGGGAGATGCCCATGTGGGTTTGCAGGCACGCCTTATGTCACAGGCTTTGCGCAAACTCACAGGCGCTATCAGCAAATCACGGACCACTGTGATTTTTATTAACCAGATCCGGGAAAAAGTAGGTGTTATATACGGTTCACCTGAAACAACTACCGGTGGAAAAGCGCTCAAGTTTTATTCTACCGTGCGTCTTGAAGTGCGCAAACAAGAGAATATTAAACAGGGTACGGATATTATCGGGAACAGAACCAGGGTCAAGGTTGTCAAGAATAAAGTAGCCCCGCCCTTCAAACAGGTGGATTTTGATATCATGTACGGGACTGGGATCTCCAAAGAAGGGAGCATCCTGGATATTGCTGCGGATATGGACATTGTTAATAAAAGCGGCTCCTGGTATTCATATGCTGGTGAACGAATTGGCCAGGGCAGGGAAAATGTCAAGGGATATCTAAAGGAACACCCGGAAATCACCAAAGAAATTGAGCTTAAAGTAAGGCAAAGCTTGCTTGGTGAAGGAGCCAAAGATGTCTCCTCAAACAATGAAACAACGGCTGATACTTTAGAATAAAATGAGTTCCGAAGTAGAGCAAGCAATGGCTATAGCGTACCGTATCCTGTCTTTTCGTCCGCGCACCAGGCACGAAATGAATTTGCGTTTACTTAAAAACGGCTTCCCGGATGATACAATCAAGCAAGTGCTGGAGTTGTTGTCACAATACGGCTACCTTGACGATCAGTCCTACACCAGGCAATGGATTAAACAGAGAATTAGTAAAAGAGGCTTACCGGGTATTAAGCATGAACTATTACAAAAAGGTATTGATCAGACGCTAATAGAAGAAGCATTTATTGAATTAGCACCGGAATTTGAATATGAAGCAGCCTATCGATTAGTTCTGAAAAAGTTTAACCGGATGGAAAATTGTTCCTGGCAGAAAATAGCCCGCTTTTTGCAGTACAGGGGATTTTCCTCTGAATCCATAAGCAAGGTCAACCGGGCACTTCGCCAAGGCGGCTAAGCCTTGACAGTTATTTTATAAACCTGTACAATTAATGCTGGTAGAAAATAGTATTGCATACTACTTGTACGGGTTTTATAATAGATAAAATCCCATAGTTTCAGCGGTAGGACATGGAACCGGTAAACAGATTTCTGGTTCCATAAGGTAGTGCGCCTTTATAGGAGGTGGTGCTAGTTACTCTGAATCAAAATATGAGTAGTGTCACGTGTTTTCTGCCGAGTTCTTTGCTCGGTTTTTCTATTGTTAGGTTTTTTTATATCAAAAGGGAGGTGAATGAATGGAATTTAAGATGTTTCTAATGACCTTGGTAGCCGCAATCGCGGCTTTAGTTGTGGGTTATATGCTCCGGAAATACCTGGCAGAGGCCAAAATCGCTTCTGCTGAATCCGAAGCCAAAAGGATCTTGGAAGAGGCAGAGAAGGATGCTGAAGCCAAAAAAAGAGAAGCTATTTTGGAGGCAAAGGAAGAAGTATTAAAACTGCGCAATGAGGTTGAAAGGGAATACAGGGAGCGCAGAAACGAACAGCAGCGTATAGAACGGCGCTTGATTCAGAAGGAAGAAACTCTTGACCGTAAAGTCGAAACATTGGAAAAAAAGGAAGAAAATCTAAACCAGAGAGAGTTGGCCATAGAAGAAACCAAAAGTCAGTTAACGGTGCTCTACAAGCAGCAACTTAATGAACTTGAACGCATTTCCGGGCTAACTTCCGAGGAAGCAAAGCAGATTCTTCTAACAGATATTGAAAAAGAAATCCAGCATGATGCGGCCATTATGATCAAGGAAATTGAAAGCAAGGCAAAAGAAGAAGGAGAAAAACGTGCCCGCGAGATTATTTCGCTGGCGATCCAAAGATGTGCGGCTGATCATGTTGCCGAGGCAACAGTGGCAGTAATTCCTCTACCTGGAGATGAAATGAAAGGGCGCATTATCGGTCGTGAAGGAAGAAATATCAGGGCTTTTGAAACCCTTACGGGAATTGACCTGATCATAGATGATACGCCGGAGGCTGTTATCCTCTCAGGTTTTGACCCGATCCGACGGGAAGTCGCCAGGATTGCCCTGGAAAAATTGATAGTTGACGGTCGAATTCATCCAGCCCGTATTGAAGAAATGGTTGATAAAGCACAGAAGGAAGTTAACAACCAGATCAGGGAAGCTGGTGAGCAAGCCACCTTTGAGACTAATGTACATGGCATCCACCCTGAACTGGTTAATCTCCTCGGCAGGCTGAAGTTCCGCACCAGCTACGGTCAGAATGTTCTAAAACACTCTATTGAGGTTGCTCATCTAGCAGGTTTAATGGCTGCTGAATTGGATGTTGACGTGCAAATGGCTAAAAGAGCAGGCTTATTGCACGATATTGGGAAAGCGGTGGACCATGAAGTTGAAGGACCTCATGTCACTATAGGTGTTGATCTGGCTAAGAAATACCGTGAAGGAAATGAGGTAATACACGCCATCGCAGCTCATCACGGGGATGAAGAGCCTCAGACAATAATCGCCGTACTCGTTCAGGCAGCCGATGCTATATCAGCAGCCAGACCTGGTGCAAGGCGGGAGACTTTGGAATCATACATCAAACGGCTGACAAAACTTGAGGAAATTTCGAATTCCTTTGAGGGTGTTGAAAAATCTTTTGCTATTCAGGCAGGTCGTGAAGTGCGCATAATGGTTAAACCTGATAAGGTTGATGATCTTGCAGCTGTGCGCTTAGTTCGTGATATAGCTAAGAGAATTGAGGGAGAGCTGGACTATCCCGGTCAGATCAAAGTAGTTATTATCAGAGAGACAAGAGTAGTAGAATACGCCAAGTAGCTCCAAAAGCAGGAAACAAAATTGGATGATGCTGATGAGTTTAAAATCCGGCCTTAACGGTGGTTGTAACTGTTTTTCACGCCTGACTCCACCTGACAGGCCGGATTCTCCATAATAACGGTAAATTTTTCATTATTTAATTACTAATTTATCCCATAAGCTATTGAGTTGAAATTAGCAGGAATACTCTATTTAAACCCGAATTAATATTAGTTTAACGGGGCTTAAGAGAAGGTGAATTTTTTGTCGTTTCGTTATAAAGGTAACAGGAACAATGTTACTGACAGTGTGGGTCTGTTGATCTCAATTTTAGTCAGGTATCCAGAAGTAGCTACCATTAACTTTGATCCGGAAAAGTATTTACTTAAATTTACATTTATTTTTGCGCAGATTATGAGTAAAAGTGAGTTAGACAACCTGGGCAATAAACTCATGGACAGCATTGCAGTATACAATTTACTGGAAGGCAAAGATACCAGGTTTGTATCATTAAACCACCAATTCTGCAGTGACTTAACTATGATCGAAGTCAATAGGGACGTAGATACACTTACCCAGGAGGAAATAGCCCTGATTGTTGAGCTTTTCCGGCAATACCAACAAGGTAATCTTGTGACAGAAGAAAACGAACATTTTATCGAAGAGGATTTAATTGCTCAGGAGGAAATAATAGATCATATGCTGGAGAGCATAAAATGTTCGACACAGGATAAACCGCTGTTTGCATTTCGTGAAGAAGGCAGGGTAATTGTTTTTAATAAATGATCGGGGGTTTGTTTTTTTGCGCCTACTTATGATTGGTGATGTTGTTGGCCGTGCTGGACGCCGTGCTGTTAAGATAAACCTGTCAGAGCTGAAGAAGGAGCATCACTTTGATTTAGTTATTGCCAACGGAGAGAATGCTGCCGGTGGCGCAGGTATTACCAGGGAGACCGCCCAGGAACTATTTTCATCAGGTGTAGATGTCCTCACCATGGGAAACCATGTATGGAATATTAAAGAAGCCATCCCTTATATTAATCGTGAGCAGAGAATCATTAGACCGGCTAACTATCCAACAGGCGCACCTGGCAACGGGTCAAATGTTTTTGAGACCAAAGACAAAATCAAAATCGGCGTTATTAATCTGTCCGGACGTGTTTTTATGCAGGCAATTGACTGCCCATTCCGCAAGGCTGATGAAATACTAGTTGAAATGAAAAAAGCAACAAATGTTATTGTAGTTGATTTCCATGCCGAGGCTACTTCCGAAAAGATTGCTATGGGATGGTATCTGGCAGGCAGGGTATCTGCCGTAGTGGGGACACATACCCATGTGCAAACAGCAGACGAAAGGATACTGCAAGGTGGCACAGCATACCTTACCGATGTAGGCATGACCGGACCGCAGGATTCAGTGATCGGAGTAAAAAAAGAAACTGTGATTGATAGATTCATCTCGCAAATGCCACAGCGTTTTGATGTGGCCAACGGGCCCAGTCAGTTCAATGCGGTTATAATCGATATTGATGAGTATACAGGTGAAGCTTCTCATATTGCTCGGATCCAAAATTATCAATAAACGGTTTTGCTTCAGGGGGTTTTTATGTAAAATGCTGTTCCAAAGGAATTTTTTTTCAGCTGGCGAATATAATTTTTTACAGGGAATTTGGGACATCAAATCCATTACAGTCACGAGGGAGGTTGCTTGAGTGGAGGTATTGAAAGTGTCAGCAAAATCCAACCCAAACTCTGTCGCGGGCGCTCTTGCGGGTGTGCTTCGGGAAAGAGGATGCGCTGAAATGCAAGCCATTGGCGCCGGTGCGTTGAATCAAGCAGTGAAAGCAGTAGCAATCGCAAGAGGTTTTGTTGCGCCAAGCGGTGTTGATCTGATCTGCATTCCGGCTTTTACAGATATAATTATTGACGGTGAGGAAAGAACTGCTATTAAGCTGATTGTGGAGCCTAGATAAGTACATACGTTCACCAAGCAGCTAATTAGGACCTGTTTATTCAAAGGATAAACAGGTTTTATTATTAGTTGTTCTTAAACACTAAAGCATAGTAATGAAACTTTAAAACATTTTTTGGAGCTGTTGTGGTTGAATAACCAGATTGTTGAGCAAGCAGCTGAACTTCATAAACGCACTGTTGTGCTGGATGCTCATTGCGATACTTTGACGGTTCTAGCACAGCAAAATAGAAGTCTCGGGCAGTCGGCAAAACAAGGGCATATTGACCTGCCGCGTTTACAAATGGGTGGTGTAAAAATACAGTTCTTTGCTGCTTTTATTGCCCCTGAGTATTATAACGCCCCTTTGAAGAGGGTGCTGGAACTAATTGATATTTATTATCATGAGATCGAACACAACAAAAACCAGATCAATCACGTTAATAATCTTGATGACATCATCCACACCTTATGTTTAAACAAAATTGCAGCTCTGCTCTGTATTGAGGGGGGAGAATGCCTTGAGGGAAGTATAGGTGTATTGCGTCAACTATATAGACTTGGCGTACGCTGCCTTACGCTAACCTGGAATAACAGCAATGAACTGGGAAACGGGGTTTATGCCACAGCAACATCCGGATTGACTGAATTTGGATTTGCCGTGGTGGAAGAACTAAATCATCTGGGCATGCTAATTGATGTGTCTCACCTGTCAAAAGCGGGATTCAATGACGTATTACGGCATTCCAGGCAACCTGTTATTGCATCACATTCTAATTGTAAGGCCATTTGCAATCATCCCCGCAACTTAAGTGATCAGCAAATCAAATCACTTGCCGCTAAGGGAGGCGTGATAGGAATTACCTTTGTACCTGAATTCGTTGGTGGGCGTGAGGCATCGATTGATGAAGTACTCAACCACATAGATCATGCTGTTGCTATTGGTGGCATAGACTGTGTTGGGTTTGGTTCTGATTTTGACGGGACTGATACTCTGGCAGGGATAGAAGATTGTACTCACTGGCCATTGCTAACCCGCCGGTTAATTGAGCGTGGTTACTGTGAAGAGGAGATCCAAAAAATACTGGGCGGAAATTTTATGAGAGTAATTGGGCAGGTCTTAAAATGAAATATGTCGAAAACTTAAACCACTATGAGGAACGGTGATGTTTATGGAAGTTGACCTGCACGTTCATACGGTTTATTCAGATGGTACCGATAGCCCGGAAAAAATTGTCGCCACAGCAAAATCAATTGGGTTGAGCGCTGTAGCCATTACAGATCATGATACAGTTGAAGGTATTGGACCTGCTATGGCAGCAGCCAGGAAATATAACCTGGAAATCATACCGGGAGTTGAGCTCAGCACAGAATACAAGGGACAGGAATTACATATTCTTGGCTACCTGATCGATGCTTTTGATAGAAATTTACTTAGTAAGCTTTCTAGTATTCGTCAAGAGCGAGAGCAGCGTATGGAGAAGATGGTAGGTCGATTACAAGCCCTTGGTTTCTCAGTTGACCTTGACCGTATCAGGGCTATCTCTGGTGCGGGTGCAATGGGACGACCGCATCTAGCTGCCGTTATGGTAGAAGCCGGCATTGTGAAAACAAAAGCTGAAGCTTTTGATCTTTACATAGGACATGGCAAGAAAGCTTTTGTGCATAGAGCAAAATTAACACCCTCTGAAGCCATACGCATGATCCATGACTGCGCTGGGGTTGCGGTCCTTGCCCACCCCGGCTTGAACAGCCTGTCGATTCCTCTGGAAAAGTTGATTGACGATGGAATTATCGGGTTAGAAGCCTACCACCCGGCTCATAACAGAGAATTGGCCAGTTATTATGAGCGGTTAGCCGCTGAAAAGGGGCTCATAGTTACGGGAGGCTCGGATTACCACGGCCCTGGCAGAGCGGAAGAGAGCCGGCTGGGGCTCATTACCGTACCCTACAAAGTTGTCGAAAAAATGAAGAGACTACAAAAGCAGGTGTAATACTTATACCTATGCATGATAAAATACAATTAAGTCTATAAGTGCGCAGCAAGCATATACTATAATGAAATGTGAAAAAAGGAGATGCTGCTGTGGTTGAAAATGAAAACATAGAGTATCTTAAAAACAGAGTTATGGAGCTCGAGGAAAAAGTTGAACAACTCAGGTTTAGCCGGAGAGTCCTCATGAACCTGATCGAAAAAATTGAAAAAGATAAAGCTGTTTTTTTGAAAAACCTGGAAAGGGAGAACCGTAAATTACAACGAAATAATTTTCGTTTTGCTCAAAGATTATGGAATAAAAACATACAACTTGTGGAGTTGGAGTTAAGAAATAAAAATGATTTTAAAAAATCTAATTAAAAACATATCAACATCTGACTAGGCCTGACGCCCTTACACAGACAACCTGCACCCCAAGGGGTCTTTTTTTTCGTTAAACATGATATAATGTTTATATTACAGCTGACATATCTTCATTTTTTTTAACTACTGTATTTACTCCCAACCCTGTTCAGAGCGGCGGGGTTTTAATATGTAAAGCTATTTAAGGGGGATTATAATAGTGAGTTGTCGTTTATACCTGATCAGACATGGTGAAACTGAATGGAATAAAGCAATGAAATTCCAGGGGCAAACAGATATACCCTTAATTGAAGATGGGATGCGGCAAGCAGCCGCCTTGGGTAGACGTATGTCATCATTGAAGCTGGAAGCACTCTATTCCAGTGATCTGACGCGAGCCTATGAAACAGCACAAATTGTAGCAAGCTATCACAATAAGCAAGTTGAGATAGTTCCGGAACTCAAGGAATTGAATTTTGGGGACTGGGAAGGACTCACCCACTCGGAAATAAAAAAGAAATATCCTGATGAATTAAAGTTATGGTGGAATAATCCTTTCTCAATTAATGTGCCTGGCGGCGAGAGCTTCAGCGAGTTATCTGAAAGAGCAGTAAATGCGATCAAGAGAATTATTGAAAAACACAGAGACGGTCAAGTAGCAGTTGTATCCCATGGAGGCGTAATCAGGTGCATTATTGGTCATACCATAGGTATTGCTCCAGCTAAGTACTGGCGATTAAGGCTTCATAACGCCTCCGTGAGCATACTCGATTTTCCCCACAATGAGAACGACGGAATACTTACCCTCTTCAACGACTGCTCGCATATTGTAGATGATGTAGCAGGGCTATGCTAAAGAGCCATGCTTTTGGTGATCTTACATAGCAGTATACATTATTTTTTTACCCATGGACACAATGTTAGAAAAGGAGGTCTAGCATGGAGAGTGACTATATCTTATCTAGCAGGGTTCCCTGGAGTACTGAACCAAGCCTTAAGGCTATGGCGAAAGAAGTTGGCGTTAATTACGACCAGTTGATGGCGGGGATTAAGGAAAACAAGAGTGATGCGGAAATAGCTAATGAACTGGCAGTTTCTGAAAAACTAATCGGACATCTGAAAGAGCATTTTTATACCCATGGATTACACTCTATTATGGGCCAGGATTGATCTAAATATTTACTATGGTACAGCCCGGAATAACAAACCGGGCTTGTTATTAAATTGTTTTTAAAATAATGTATACACAACTGATGCAGATCCAGATCGATTGTGCTATAATAGACGGAATATATTGCTGAAATTACCGTAATAGGCGGTAGGGAGGTAGAAATATTGCATCCAGAAAAATTCCAAAAAGTAGGTTTAACATTCGATGATGTGCTGATTGTGCCCGCAGCATCAGAAGTCTTACCAAATGAAGTTGACACCGTTACAAATCTAACAAAAGATATCAAGTTAAATATTCCTCTTATCAGTGCAGGTATGGACACTGTCACTGAATCAAAGCTTGCTATTGCTATTGCAAGAGAAGGCGGTATCGGGGTTATCCATAAAAACATGAGCCCGGAACGGCAAGCGCTGGAAGTTGACCGGGTTAAACGCTCAGAACACGGGGTTATTTCAGACCCTTTCTACCTTTCACCTGATCATCCTGTGAGTGATGCATTAGTGCTAATGGAAAGGTACAGGATTTCCGGTATACCTGTTACGGTTAATGGTAAGCTTGTAGGTATACTGACAAACCGTGATTTGCGTTTTGAAACTGATTTTACCAAGAGCATTGGTGAGGTAATGACCAAGGATAACCTGGTCACAGCACCTGTTGGGACAACACTGGATGAAGCCAAACAAATTCTAAGAAGGTACAAAATAGAAAAATTGCCCATAGTTGACGAGGAGTTTAACCTTAAAGGCCTCATTACGATTAAGGATATTGAAAAATCACGCCAATATCCATCCTCTGCAAAAGACAAACGGGGTCGTCTTTTAGTGGCTGCAGCAGTAGGAATAACAGCAGATATAGAGCAAAGAATAGAAGCATTAATCAAAGCCAGTGTTGACGCCATAGTTATAGACACTGCCCATGGTCATTCCCGTGGGGTTATTGATATGGTGGCAAAAATCAAAAACAAATATCCAGATCTTGCGGTTATTGCTGGCAATGTAGCTACTGCTGCAGCAACAAAAGCCCTTATCGAGGCAGGGGCAGATGCGGTAAAAGTAGGTATTGGTCCAGGCTCTATTTGCACCACTAGAGTAGTTGCAGGGATTGGCGTACCGCAGATTACAGCTATTTACGACTGTGCCCAGGCAGCCTCTGCTTATGGCATCCCCATTATTGCTGATGGAGGTATTAAATACTCAGGCGACATCACTAAGGCCATAGCTGCCGGGGCAGATGCTGTGATGCTGGGCAGTGTCTTTGCCGGTACGGAAGAGAGCCCGGGAGATATAGAAATCTATCAGGGTCGCAGCTACAAAGTTTATCGTGGCATGGGGTCATTGGCAGCTATGAAAGATGGCAGCAAGGATCGTTATTTCCAGGAGCTAACTGAGACCGATAGCAAGCTTGTGCCGGAAGGCGTTGAGGGCAGAGTGCCGTTTAAAGGCCCGATTGCTGATACGGTGTATCAACTAATTGGTGGTTTAAGGGCTGGTATGGGCTATGCAGGTTGTGCTAATATAAATGAATTAAAAACCAAAACAACGTTCATGCGCTGCACCCCGGCCGGTTTAAAAGAAAGCCACCCACACGATGTGGTGATCACCAAGGAAGCGCCAAATTACAGTGTTTAAAGCTCAACTGTTGAAATAGGTACAAAATATGACTGATAGCTGAACTTCACCCAGTCAAGTTGACAGCGAAAAATAACTTTCTTACACCAATCATTTAAATACGATTGGTGTTTTTTTTGCATGGTTAGGCAATTTTATTTACAACATAATAGGTGGCAATTGCTCTAATTGGTTTTACAAATATTGTTATTAAGTAGTTTATTGTTGAATAATAGTGGAATATTTTTACAGATAATTTTTCCCACAAAAAGGAAACAAGCTTTTTGCGCTGAATTAAATACTACAGAGTATAAAGCGCAAGGATGGTGACCATATTAATGGCCGGGAAATTGAATTCCCTAACAGACGTTCTAAAGAAAACACTGTTTTTTTTCGAAGCCCTTTCTGTCGGCGAACTCGCACCACATGTCCACAGAAAGATGCTTAAAGACTATACTCTGCAACAGGTCGAGGAAAAGGTAAACCTTTGCCTGGAACAAAATGAGTGTTTTTACAAAGAAAAAGACTATTGGCATTTAAATCTGGAGGGTAATAGTGACAACGATCCGTTCTATGCTGTTCTATTAAAAAAAGGAGAGCCTCAAAGCATAAAAGACATTTCTAAAAATATAAATGCTAAGAAGAAAAAAGTTAAAAAGTTATTTTCTGAAGAAGCTATGCTCATCTCCGATGGTAGATTTATCCAAATGGATAATGGTTTATGGGGTTTAACTGAATGGGAAGTTGAAACCAGTCATTATTCTCTTAAAAATCTTGTCATAAAGGCCATGAAAATTCATCCTGGCGGGCTGTCCGCTCAGCAGCTTTACCAGTTATTAAACACCTGGCGGGAAACAGATTATAAGACCATGGAAAACATCCTCAACAAATTCCCGTACTTCGAAATGGTTGGTGAGGGTATCTGGAGTTATAATCCTAACGTTAGAGTTGTCTATGAAACAATACAGAAAAAATTCGTCTCTTTAATAGAAAAGCAAAAATCACGGTGGCACCGTGACCGTAATAATTGGAAAAACAAATTTGTATTGCTGCAAAAAAAACTGGAAGAGAGCATGGCGGGACAAAGGGAGGCAGCAGCGGCCCTAGCAGAAAAAATTGAGCTAAACAGCCAACAAGATTACCTTCTATCCCAAATGGCAGAAAAAGATTTATTGCTATCACTGAGAAAAAAGGAAATATTTCGCTACCGGGAGCATCTTAATAAACTGGAGTCCAAAGCTAACAGCATATTGCACCAATGCCGGCTATGGGTTAAGCGCACCAGGGATGCGCAGGCAGAAATTGACAGACTAAAAGATTTGCTGGCCAAAAACCAAAGCGGGATGGAGGGGTTGTTTAGCAAACTTCAGCAGTATAAGGAAAAAGACCGGGTGAATAAGATGACAATTGCAGAAATAAAAGAGCAGTACAGCACTAAGATTGCTGCTTTGCAAAGGGAAATTGTCGAGTTAAAGCAAAAAAATGAACGCTTAAGAGAGATGTCGGCCATAGAGGAATACAACCTCAAAGAACAGATTAACTCATTAAGTAGTGATCTAAAAAAATCCCTGCGTATGGAGGAGGAGCAACAGCGTTCATTAAGGCAAGCTCAACAAGAACTAAGCGCAGTTAAAGAAGCATATATAAAACTGGAGTCCAGGCTGAACAACCCATTGATTAAACTGATAATTAAAATATGTGCTCTCATTGAAGGGAAGCATGCTAAAACAACTTTATAGCACTATATTTATGAATGACCATTATTTTTCTTATGGCATAATATATATAGAAAAAGATGACAGGGGGACTGTTTTTGGGGCAGTTTACAATTACCAATTCAGATATAGCACTAGTGCAAGCTGGAAGTATTGCCTCTTGCCGATTAAACCCGGAGGAAATTAGTCTGTTTATGAAAGTAAACGAAGAGAGGGTTAAGTCTGGTTTGCCTCAGTTGTATCTGGAACCTGGCCTGGTAAATTTAGCCCGCATTAAAAGTAATGAAATGTTTGCGCAAAATTATTTCAGCCATATATCTCCGGTATATGGTACCCCATTTGATATGTTAAAGAATAATGGTATCACTGCCAGGGTGATGGGTGCCGAAAACATTGCCAAGGCTCAAAACGTGTTGAGAGTCCATGATCTGTTTATGAGTAGCCGGGAGCACTGTTGATTGTCAATAGAATTGACCCACTATGTGCAAATAAAATTGACCCACATGGTAACAAAAATAATAAGCTTTAAGTTTTGACAGGGTAATCTTGTTGCCATTCTAGCCGTCGTTGGCTGCTTTCAGTTTACCTTTGAGCCGGTAGCTAGTGCCGTTAATATAGAAAATGCGGGCGTGGTGCACAAGTCGGTCAATTATGGCCGCGGCCACCACCTGGTCGGAAAATATCTCCCCCCATTCGTTAAAGTTATAGTTGCTGGTTAAGATGATACTCCCCTTCTCATAGCGCATGGAGACCAGGCGGAAGAGGAGGTTGGCCTGTTCTTTACTTACGGGCATGTAGCCGAGCTCGTCGATGATTAAAAGGTTGAGCCGGGAGTAGCCCAGCAGCTTGTCGAGAAGGCTGCCGTCTTTTGCGCTCAAAAGCAATTCTTCTAAAAGCTTCTGGGCCGTGATAAATGCTACGCGATATTTGGCCATGCATGCCTTTATACCTAAGGCCACCGAGAGATGGGTCTTGCCGACCCCAGGGGGACCCAGGAAAACGATATTCTCCTTTTTCTCCACGAAATCCAGGGAGCCTAAAGCGATAATTTCTTTTTCCCGGATGGAGGGCTGGAAGCTAAAGTCAAACTCCTCCAAGGTTTTGATGAAGGGGAAACGTGCTTTATTGATTTTCGTCTTGACCGTGCCTTCGGTTTTCCTTTTTAACTCCTCTTCGAAGAGAAGGGAGAGGTACTCTGTATAAGAAAGGTTGTTTTGTGAGGCCTTCTCTGTTACCTCCTGGTAATGGGCAAGCATCCCCTTTAATTTTAAGGACTGCATCTGGCTTTCCAGATAACCGGTTAATTTGTTACTCATGATACTGCCGCCACCTCGCTCTCCGGGATGGCATAACAGGAGAGGTCCCGTTTAATTCTAACCGGTGGCATATTTAAATTTATCTGGTCACCCGCTGGCGCAAGGGGAGCGACTTCCATCTGTTCTAAAAGCCTTTTTACGCTGTTTTTGTGATAAGAACCGATTTTCAAGCATTCTTTGATGGCTATGGCGATATCTTCCCGGGTATATATCTCCTGGTAGTTTAAGATTTCGGCCAGGTGCCAGTACAGGTTGGCCCCATTCTTATCACGCAGGCCTGCCAGATACCTTTGGCCGTCCTCGCCAAAAGCGCTGGTGAACTTCTCTGCCAGGGCCGAGCGTGCCTTTAGTTTCTTCTCCTGGTAGTGACGGTTGATGGTTTCGTGTTCGGGGTGAAGGGGACGAACGGTTTGCTTTTGCAGTTCAAGATCGAACTCCGCCAAAAGCGTCCCTGCTTCGTCATATACCTTCAGGCGCCGGCCGTAGATGTTTTCTATCCACACCCTCCCGGCGCAGTAACGCATGGGTACAGGATAGAGATTGCCGTCATGGGATATATAGCCGTCATTGCTCACCTTCCGGGGTTCTTTATGTTGTAATAAGGCCGGTTTGACAGCAGGTATCTTGAGAATACATCCTTTTTCCTCGGCAAATATCTCCTCCGGCGGTCGGCCTAAGCTGCTATGGGGCCTTTTATTGTAGGCTTCCTGGAACTCTGAAAGCCTTACAGCGAATTCGTTTAAACCGGCCACCTCCAGACCCCGCAGCAGGTGTTCCTGGACATAGTAAAAGGGGGCGCTCTACCTTTCCCTTGGTCCGGGGGCGGTAGTTTTCGCAAGCTGAAGGCTGGATGCCATACAGCCCGCAGAATTTGAGAAACTCGTCATTGTACCGGATGATACCGTCTTTCTGGTGGGAGATAACCATTTGCTTGCCGTTGTCAATCACTAACTCCGGAGCATAACCACCGAAAAAGTCAATGGCTTCAACCAAGGCCCGAATCACATCGGCGGTGGTGATGCTTAAAGAGAAGGTGTAGAATTTCATTCGGCTAAAAGACAGGACCACTTCGTGGAGATATATTTTCACGGGCTTTCCGTCTACTGGTAGCGTGCACACCTTCCAATCGTACTGCATCTGTTTACCCGGCCCGGTCTCCACCCGTGTGGTGGCTAATTTGACTGCCTTATCTTCTGCCTTTATGGCCCTGAGGTAACGGTGGACGCTGGCCAGGGAGCCTTGATAGCCCTTATCTACCAGTTCGTTGTAAATCCTTGTGCCGATATATCCCTTGGCAAGCATAATCTTGATTTCTTCCAGAAACCTATCCAGTTCTTTTACATACTCTCTGGCTTTAAACTGGGGTGGATTGGCTTCTTTCAGGTACTTCCTGACGGTATTCCTGGACACCCCCACAGTCTTGGCTATTTGCCTGATGCCGGCCCCTTGGGCATGTAGTGCTTTGATGCGCTGCCATTTGTACATGCTGACCACCTCTTTTTCCTCCCCCTCTCAGGGGAGATTTTATCACAAGCTGGGTCAGTTTTATTTGACGATCTAGGGTCAATTCTATTTTACGATCTACAGGTTGGAAGAATCGAGGTATATGACAAAAACGAATTCTCCCCTGTAAACTTAAAGGAACTGGAGGACGCGTACGGCTTCAAGTTATTAGGTGAATCCAGTGAATATTATTTCGGCTGGGCACATGCCACGGATGTCCAGTTGCCGGCGGAAGCCTCCGAAAAAACAATAGAAGAATACAGGGCACTGGAAAAAGAATTCAACACCATTATCGATAGCTTTACATTAAGTGAAGCAAGTAGCGGGGAACAAGTTGCAGGAACAGTTAAACAAACAGACATGCCAGATGGGGCTGGCGAATATTCATTGATGTTTGATGGACAAGCCATATCCCTAAAAAGCTGGGATACTGATGTAGATCTAAGCTTGCTCCTTGGTGAGCCTGTTTCGGAAACAATCGAAGTGCTGGGAAGCACGGCTGACACGTACTCAGGCTCTCACATAAAAACACTTAAATACGAAGGCTTCACAATCCAGCTGTTTTCACCCAAAGATAACGGAAAAGAGTTCTGGATTATGAGCATGCATTTAACAGACGGAAAGCTTAAGACACCCCGGGGGATAACAGTCGGTTTCACACTTGCAGATTTGAAAGGAGCTTACAAAAACCTGGAAATAGTACCGGACGGAAGAACTGATATAAACAACTGCGCATACAGGCTCAGCAGGGAAATGTATGAATATATGGTGTTTGAGGTTGAAGCGGGAATTGTCAAGGAAATTAAACTTTATGTGGAGTTGCAATGAAAGCAACTATCAGGTTAACGGGTTGGAAAAAACTTAACGTGTCAAGAGAACCGTCCCCTTGACATCCCGTAACGTGTCAAGAGAACCGTCCCCTTGATATCCCTATGTGGAGTTGCCATAAAAATGTGTCAAGAGAACCGTCCTCTTGACACCTGCCGGTTCTTTTCTTGAATCACCTGCGAGTGTCTTATACGGCGGGTAATCAGCAAAGGGATTTCTTGCAGCGTTTCAAGATACTTTTTAATTTTCTTACGGAGGTGTTTTGTTTGAAAAGAAAGATTTTATTGTATGTAGTTCTGTCATTAGTTTTGTCTTTTGGCGTGGTTCTTGCTACCTATGCCGCACAGCCTACGGCAAAAGACCTGGTGCTACTTGGCATCAAGAACTTCGATACAGGAATTAACAAAGCTTTTTATGAAAAGAGTCAGGATGTAACCAGTATTAAGATCACCGGGTTTGACGGAAGCCTCACCACTGAGGCAGGCCAGATTAAAGGCGCTTCGATTGACCTTGTATCCCAACTGGACGCGTCTAACAATGTTGCTAAAGTGAGCTATACCACGGACATTACAGGCAAAACAAACAGCGGCAGTATTTACTTGAAAGATGACAAGGTGATGTGGTAAACTCCTAGCGGACACCGAGAAGATGGACAATAATAAAAGAGGAGCTATCAGGAGGTGTCGACATGGCAAATTATTATGACAGAGATACGAAAGTAGCCTATGCAGAACAGATTAATTCTGGGAAGCTAACTGTTACAGAAGCAGTCAAAGAATTAGGCTGTTCCAGATCAGCGATTTACTCATGGATCAAGAAGTTATCCGAAGACGGAGAACACAGTCTTCCTGGCAGCGGGCATATGAAGCCGGATATGGCATACCAGAAGCAACTTGAAAAAGAGAACCGGCAGTTAAAGAATGAGATCGAATTTCTAAAAAAAGCAGCAGCGTACTTTGCCGGGGACCAGAGGAAAGGTACGCGATGATCAAGCAAGAACACAAAAATCTGGTCAGTATCAACGAGCCTGTGAATTATGCAAGGTATCGCGCAGTGGATATTACGATTGGCTTAGGAGACCAGCCAAAACAGACGTAGATGTCCTGGGTCAAAAGATAAAACGGATCTTTAAAAATAGCCGTAAAACTTATGGCACGCGTAGGATAAAGAAGCAGTTAGCGATTGAGGGGATAGCTGCCAGTCGTCAGAGAATCAGCCGTAAAATGGCTGAGCAAGGGCTTATAGCGAAAGCCCATCGGAAAACCCGTGCTACCACAAACTCAAACCACGATCATCCGGTAGCGCCGAATTTGCTGGACAGACAGTTTGATGTCCAACAGCCCAATAAGGTTTGGGTCATGGATATCACATATCTTGCAACGAACGAAGGATGGCTATATTTGGCGATTGTTCTTGACTTGTATAGCAGGATGGTAGTCGGCTGGAGCATCAGCAAGCGCATGACCAAAGAGCTGGTTATTGATGCTCTTGAGACTGCTATTAAGAGGCGCAATCCCTCTCCTAGGCTTATTTGCCACTCAGATCGCGGCAGTCAATATTGTAGCCATGCTTATCAGAGTTTACTGCAGGAGCACGGTTTCATATGCAGTATGAGCCGTAAAGGTGAATGCCAGGATAATGCTTGTGCTGAGACATTTTTTCATAGTATGAAGGTCGAATGGATATATGGAGAACCGTTGAAATCCAGATATAGGATGAAAAAAGAAGTCAGGGAGTACATAGAGGTGTTTTACAATCGGCAGAGACTGCATTCTAACAATGGATATCTTTCGCCTGGTGATTTTGAAAGAGTTAACCAGTCCAGCTTCTTATTGTCCGCTTAGGCTTGACCAGATCAAG
>JBMNHK010000002.1:0-821725 GCA_050950345.1 Pelotomaculum sp. | reverse complement strand
CGGCAATATTTCTGTGGCCTTTAGACCACAGATCTTCCTCATACCGGAATAAGTCATTCAGTCGTTTATGCTCAGCTTCTTTCAGCGCTTCAGCTTTCAGCAAACGATGGTACAACTGGCGGACACCCGCTCTGTGATCCTCCGCCATAGCCTGGCGCATAATGGCCAGGTTCGTATTGGGGTTGATGAGCAGCTCCTTAATTTGTGCCAGGGTCAAATCTTTGATATTCACTACAACTGCCGACCTTTCACTTAGATCCAGGTTAGAGCTTTGGCCTGTCCAAAGTATAGCGTCCCAGTTTTCCTTCCCGGAATTCTTTAATTACTACCCGAGCCGCCTTTAACGAATCAATAGCGCCTCCTGACAAATAAAACCCCCTGCGTGCCCCCACTGCCTCTAATAACTGCTCCGGCAACGCCCCCATGTCATCAATTTTATATCGTTCACGAATATTTTCCGGATAATTGTCCGCCAGCCATTTTAAAAGCTTGCCTGCTACCCCTATGAAGTCATAAGTTTCGTCTTTAATCGCCCCGGTGATAGCTAAACGATAAGCTGCTTCCTGGGACTCAAATTTCGGCCACAATATACCCGGCGTATCAAGCAAATCGATATTGCCGGCCAATCTGATCCATTGCTGGCCTCTGGTTACGCCTGGCTTGTCTCCGGTCCTGGCAACATGCTGCCCCACCAGCTTGTTGATAAATAAGGATTTGCCCACATTGGGAATACCCAACACCATACAGCGAGGCGCCCGTGGGCGTCTGCCGCTGGCCACAAGGGCTTGTATTTTAGGCATGGCAAGTTTGTTGACCTGTTCAGGCACTTCCCTGACTCCTTTGCCTTTAATAGAATCCACTGCAATAGCGGGAATACCTGATTTAGCAAAATATGCCTTCCATAGTTTGGTCTGTTCCGGATCCGCCAGGTCAGACTTGTTCAAGATCACCAACCGGGGCTTTTGTCCCGCCAGATCATCTATTTCAGGATTGCGGCTGCTGGATGGAATCCTGGCATCAAGCAACTCGATTACCACATCCACCAGTTTGAGGTTTTCTTTAACCAACCTTTTTGCTTTGGCCATATGGCCAGGGTACCATTGAATATCCATAGCTCACCGTCTAAGTCAATTTATGATGCGAATCCTTTCCAGGGGCCAGTAGATCAAAATCGCCTTACCTATGATCAAGTCGCGGGGCAGAAAACCCCAAACCCTGCTGTCTTCACTGTTATTACGGTTATCACCCAGCATAAGGTAACTGTCCTGAGGCACTTCTTTAGGGCCGTAATCGCTAAATCGCAGACCGGCGGGTAAATAATCTTCGGGCACCGGCTCACCGTTAATGTACAGGCGGCTGCTCTTCAAGGCTACTGTTTCCTTCTCTTTCGCAATCAACCTTTTAACAAAATTACGCTCTTGATCGAGAGGGTATTTAAAAACAACGACATCCCCTCTTGCAGGCTCCTGAAAATGATAATTCAACTTGCTGACAATAATCCGGTCGCCTTCCTGCAGCGTGGGCTCCATGGAACCGGAAGGTATGTAGAAGGGTTCCAGAATAAACAGTCTGATCACCAGAGCCAGTAATACCGCAATAACTATTGATTCTGTCAGCTCTCTAAATAGGGATTTTTTTTTCGGATTTTCTGGGAAATTGTCTTCTTTCATTTCACCCAAGGCGATCCCCCCGTTTTTTAGCAGTGCAAAAAATGCTCCGCCACAGTAGTAAAATAGCAAAAAAGGGACTGTCTTCACAGTCCCCTTCCATCTATCGTTTATCTTGAATACGGGCTGCTTTTCCTCGCAATCCCCGCAGGTAGTATAGCTTTGCCCGGCGTACCCGGCCTCTCCTTACTACCTCCATGCGCTCAATTTTTGGTGAATGCAGCGGAAATGTCCTTTCCACCCCTACCCCGTAGGAAACCCTGCGGACTGTAAAAGTCTCGCCGATGCCACCGCCTCTACGCCTAATTACTACGCCTTCAAAGACCTGTATTCTCTCGCGGCTACCCTCGACAACTTTAACATGAACCCGGACAGTGTCTCCGGGATTGAACCTGACTATATCCTTTTTAAGCTGTTCCTGCTCAAGCGATTGGATGAGGTTCATCAAGAAGTCCCTCCTTCCCTCTAGGTATAAACACAGAGATTTAGTTATTTTCAAAAAGCCACTTATGTATTGAGCTGTTAAACCCACTAATAGCCTGCTTTTACTCAACAAGCGTTATTATAGCATAAACGCTGTAGCCCGGCAAGAATTTTCCTAAAAAACATATCACGGCAACAACCACGCCTGGCCCTAATCCAGTTCCAAACGCATAAGATCCTGCAATATCCCCTTAAGTATCTCCTTATCTTCCTTAGTCAACTCTGCCTGCAGCAATAGATCAGGCCGTCTGGCCAGGGTCCGGACCAGTGAGTGACGTCTTCGCCATCTCCTTATTTCCTCATGGTGACCACTTAAGAGGACTTCTGGTACCATCTGCCCGCGAAACGACCTGGGCCTGGTATAATGTGGATACTCCAGCAGATTGCCCTGGAAAGACTCCTCAACAGCCGAAGCTGCTTCACCTAATACACCAGGCAAAAGTCGTGCAACTGCATCCACCACTACTGCCGCAGCTAATTCACCACCGGTCAGGACGTAATCACCGATGGAAATCTCATCAGTCACCAGGCTATCCCGCACCCTCTCATCAATGCCCTCGTAATGGCCACAAATAAAAAGCAGGTTTTCCTCACCGGCCAGCTCTAAAGCCAAGGCCTGGTTAAAGACTCTTCCCTGTGGGCACATCAAGATTACCCGGTGCGGTGATGAACCATACCTGCTTGTGACACTTTCGATGGCGTTGGTCAGGGCCTCGGGACCCATCACCATACCCGCCCCACCCCCATAGGGGGTGTCATCCACAGTATGGTGTTTATTGGTAGAATAATCGCGAATATTAAACAGATTTACTTCTATTATACCCCGGTCTCTGGCTCGCTTTATAATGCTGGAAGTCAAGGGACCGGTAAACATTTCGGGGAAAAGAGTAAGTATATCGAATCTCATTTAATCAGCCAGCCCTTCCGGCAAATCAACAAGCATGCGGCCTCCCTGCAGATCAACCTCCCGCACCACTCCCTTAAGTGCAGGCAATAGTAGAGGTTTGCCCCCTGTTTCCACCACATAAACATCATTTGCACCGGTCTGAAGCACATCGGTGATTTTGCCCAAATAATTTTCAGCCGCATCATACACACTAAGACCCACGATATCAAATATATAATAGCTGTCTTCCTGCAGCGGCACCAGTTCTTGACGTGAGACCTCAATGTAACTGCCTCTGAGCCTGTCGGCCATATCCATGTCATTGATTTCTTTGAATTTTATGGTCATAAACTTGCCGTGGGGCCGGACATCCTCAATCGTATATTCAATGACCTTATAACCATCCGGCACTCTAACTCTTGCCAGCTTCATATCAAGAAACCGGTCAGGAAAGTCGGTTAAAGGCAACACCCTTACGGCGCCGCGGTGTCCCTGGCTCTTGAGGATCTTCCCGATACGAATGAATTCATTGCTCATACTCGTGATTCCTCTCGACGCCTCCCTGTCTAATTTCCAGGACTTTGCCGTCCTGAATAATTATTTCCACGCCCAGCACCTTGCTCCAGTCATCCCCA
Organism: Pelotomaculum sp.; assembly: GCA_050950345.1. Taxonomy (GTDB): domain Bacteria; phylum Bacillota; class Desulfotomaculia; order Desulfotomaculales; family Pelotomaculaceae; genus Pelotomaculum_C. The sequence continues at coordinate 818,054 of JBMNHK010000002.1, read as the reverse complement.
GGCTTTAATTCAACAACGCTTTCCATCTTGCTTAAGAATACTTCTGTTCCCAAAGCCAGCTGCCCGATCCCCTTTAACTGCTCGAGGAGTTGGCGGCGTTGTTCTTTTCGCCGCTTACGCTCTTGCTCCAGGCGGTGCAGGGCATCAGTATACTCCTGGGGGTTCAACCTTTCCAGCTCCGGCCCCAACCGCTTTTCTTGATAATCTAGGTGCTGCAACTCCAGCTCCAGCTGATGCAGGGCTTCCTGTGCCTCTGCGGCTACCGCTTTCTTATAACTATCCGTTACTTTTACCTTTATCACCACCGGCCTGATCAACTGGATAACTTCCATGCCAGTCCTCCATATTGCAACTTGTAAGTATGGCGCCGTATGCAGCCCAGAAACATGTTCTATGCGGGCATAAAGGTTAATGATTTTTTCAGGCACCTTAATGACTTACTTTAGATGGTATCTCTAGGGGTATGATCTACCCCTAGACAATTTCCACAATTACTCTTTTATTCTGTCTGGCAGCAGCAGCTTTAACTACCGTCCTGATGGCTTTTGCAGTCCTGCCTTGTCTGCCGATGACTTTACCCATATCCTCCTGGGCAACCCGGAGTTCAATAGCAACATGTTTATCTTTTTCCAGCAGATCAACAGTTACCTGGTCCGGCCGGTCAACGAGGGCTTTAGCTAAAATTTCTACTAGTTCTTTCATCCTTGGGCCTCCCTATTTACTGACCCTCTTCGGCTGTTTTTTTCAAAATGCCTGCCTTGTTAAACAGAGACCTGGCTGTCTCGGAAAGCTGTGCTCCTTTTCTCAGCCAGTCCAGAGCTTTTTCCTCATTGATCTTAATCACTGCAGGCTCTTTCAGGGGATCGTAATATCCAATTTCTTCAATAAACCTGCCGTCTCTGGGGGAACGGGAATCAGCAACAACTATACGGTAGAACGGAGCTTTTTTCGCTCCCATCCTTCTCAAGCGGATTCTTACTGCCATGCAATTCACCTCCTCATATTGATATCTCTAATTAAAAAAAGGCATTTTAGGCGTTTTGCCGCCTTTCTTCAATCCTTTTTCCATATCCATAATCTGCTTCATCATCTTTTTGGTCTGATCAAATTGTTTTAACAACCGGTTTACTTCCTGCACAGAAGTACCGCTACCCGCGGCTATCCTTTTCTTACGGCTGCCGTTGAGCAGTCTCTCCGGTTCACGACGTTCTGCCGGAGTCATGGAATGGATGATTGCTTCTACATAAATCAATTCCTTCTCATCCACCTGCAAATCCTTTAATTTTTTGGCCCCGCCCAGCCCAGGGATCATGGATAAAACTTGCTCCAGGGGACCAAGTTTTTTGACCTGGGAAATCTGATCCAGAAAATCGTCCAGGGTGAACTCCAGGGAGCGGATTTTTTTCTGCATCTGGGCCATCTGCTCGGCATTAAAGTTTTCCTGGGCTTTTTCAATCAAGGTCAGCATATCACCCATGCCCAGGATCCGCTCGGCCATCCTGTCAGGGTAAAAAGGTTCCAGGGCGTCGAGCTTCTCACCAACCCCGGCAAACTTGATCGGCTTGCCGGTAACAGCACGCACAGACAGCGCGGCTCCACCTCTGGTATCACCGTCCATCTTAGTCAGAATAACTCCATCCAGGTCGAGCTGGTTATTGAAGGTCTCCGCTACATTAACCGCCGCTTGACCAGTCATGGCATCAATCACCAGAAGTATTTCATCAGGTTCTATGGCTTCATTCATAGCAACAAGTTCAGCCATTAGTTCCTCGTTAATCTCCTGGCGACCGGCAGTGTCAAGTATCACCAAATCCTGGCCGCTTTGCACGGCATTGTCCACAGCCGCCCGTCCAATGGCAACAGGATCCTTGCTGTTATTCAAGGTAAAAACAGGAATATTCAACTGGCCTCCCAGTACCTGCAACTGCTTCACAGCAGCAGGTCTGTATACGTCAGCAGCAACCAAAAGCGGTCTTCTTCCCTGTTTGCGCAGATGTGTTGCTAACTTTGCAGCAGTGGTCGTCTTGCCGGCGCCGTTCAAACCAACCAGCATCACCACAGTAGGAGGCCTGGCAGCAAAATTAATTTTACTGTTGGAGCCACCCATCAGTAAACTCAGTTCATCACGTACAACTTTTATAACATGTTGGGCCGGATTGAGGCTGGCTATCAACTCTTGACCAACCAGCCGCTCTTTGATTTTGGCAATAAAATCCTTAACAACCTTGAAGTTGACATCAGCTTCCAATAACGCTAAACGCACTTCTCGCAAAGCTTCGGCAACGTCTGCCTCCGTAAGCCTGCCTTTGCTCCTGAGCTTATTGAAAGTATTCTGCAGCCTTTCGGCTAGATTGGCAAACATAGATGTTGAACCCTCCTTTCTCAGAAAACGTTTATTTGTTGATCATATCCAAAATTTCTGTTAAGATTTCCCTTACCTGAAGCAACCTGTCATCCTGATTGTCCTCATAGCATTGCTCCAGGAGTTCAGCGGCAGCCACCAACTTGGTGCTTTCCAGGTTAAACTTGGCAACAAGTCCAAGTTTAACTTCGTAATTTTTGAGCAGTATTTCAGCTCTTTTCAGTGTGTCGTGCACTGCCTGACGAGTAACATTAAACTCTTCAGCTATTTCCCCCAATGATAGGTTCTGGCCGTAATAAAACTCCATAAAATCTTGCTGGCGACCAGTTAGCAGTTGTCCGTAAAAGTCGTAGAGGAGGTTGATCCAGGCAACTTTATCAAGCAGTTTACTCACCCTCCAAGCTATAAAGGTGTTTTCCTTTACACGGATAAATTTTATAGATTTCCAGCCGGGCTGTCAAGGGAAATTCAAATTTTAGGTTGTTATTTTAAGGAGGTTATTTCCTCCTGACATAGAAAATAATATTTAGTGCACAATTTAGTGCACAATTTAGTGCACAAACTTTTATTTAGCATCTACTAAGAGGTGATCAGAATGAGCGTCGAAAAGCCGCCTCTGCCCCATTCCATTCCAGCAGGTTTTGTCCCCTTGCAAGGGGCCATAAATCAAAGCCGCGACCAGGTTGTGGAAAACCATAAAACCTACCTGAACGGCAGTCTGACTATGATGATGGGCTTATTGGATTTCGATAAGCAGTTTGCTAAAGCGCAAGGTATCCACGTATGGGATAATAAAGGCAAGCGGTATCTTGATTTCCTTGGAGCTTACGGAGCCCTCAACTTAGGACACAACCATCCGAAGGTTATTGACGCCGTTTTGCAGGTCAGGGAACTTCCCAACCTGCTTCAGGCTGCTCCAGGTACCCTTGCCGCAGCTCTGGGGAAAAATCTGGCCCTGGTTACACCGGGCAATTTGCAGCGCAGCTTTTTTGGCAATAGTGGAGCTGAAGCCGTAGAGGGGGCACTGAAATTAGCCAGGGCTGCCACTGGTAGGGCCGGGCTGGTGTACTGTGATGGCTCTTTCCATGGCAAATCAATGGGTGCCTTATCTGTAACCGGACGCAAAAAATACCAGAAAACCTTCCAACCCCTTGTACCGGGTTGTTACAGTGTTCCATTTGGGGATCTGGAAGCACTGGAAAAAAAGCTTTCGGATAAAGACTGTGCTGCTTTTATTGTTGAACCGATACAAGGGGAAGGCGGAATTATCCTACCGCCGGTCGGTTACCTGGCCGGAGCCCGTCAGCTCTGCTCAAAATACGGAACCCTCTTTATCCTTGATGAAATCCAAACCGGACTTGGTCGTACCGGCGCCATGTTTGCCTGTGAACACGAAGGTCTTGTTCCCGATATCATATGCCTGGCCAAATCGCTGGGCGGCGGTATCATGCCTATCGGCGCCTACATCACCACCGATGAAATCTGGAAGAAAGCTTATGGCACAATGGAGAAATCAACACTTCATACCTCCACTTTCGGTGGCAACACATGGGCAACGGCGGCCGGGATAGCAACCCTTGAGGTGATCTATGAAGAAAATTTGGCTGAAAAAGCACGGGTTAACGGCGCCTATCTTCTGCAGCAGCTTAAAGAATTGCAGAAAAAATACCCTTTATTGAAAGACGTCAGGGGACGCGGTTTAATGGTCGGCCTTGAATTCAATCAACCCGACAGCCTGGCAGGCAAAGTCACCTTTGGACTGACAGACAAGCTCTCCGGAGAATACCTTGGCAGCCTTGTGGCAGGTGAGCTGCTTAATAAATATCATATCATCACTGCTTATACCTTGAATAACCCCAACGTCATCCGGCTGGAGCCTCCACTGAACGTCACTCGCGAAGAGCTGGACACTTTACTGGAGGCCCTGAACCAAATCCTGTCTGCCAACAAAGGTTTCTTTAGCATGGCCGCATCCGGAGCAAAAACCATGTTAAAATCATTGATTAAGAAATAGCCCCTCCGGCATTGACTGTGCTCTTGACAACCGCATCTTGACTGAGTCACAAATTTATGGGACGGCCCCCGGTTATTACCAGGAGCCGTCCCCTTATTTTAGCTGCAATTAATTTATCTGGACAAGGAAAAGGAGCAGTTTCCACCATTATTGTTACCCAATTCCCAGCACATTGTATAATAAGCTATTTCAAGTTGTAAATAAAGCCAGGCAAATGTGTAAAAGTATAATTTTTAAAATGTTTCAACTTGTTACCTTCGGCCTACTAAGCGAAAAGCTGCATCCTCCGCCCGTCTCATGACTTCGTCTTCATTAATTGTTAGCAATATCCCGTCTTCCATAATAACCTCCCCATCTATAATCACTGTTGCCACATCCGATGCATGGGCCGCATAAACCAGATGCGCGTAGTGATTATGCTGAGGAGACAGATGAGGACGCTGGAAGTCAACCAGGATGACATCTGCCTTCATACCTGGTTTTAGCATCCCCACATCTTCAAGGCCGAGAGCACGCGCTCCGTTGGTGGTAGCCATTTGCAGGGCGGCAAAAGCAGGCAAGGCCACCGGATCACCGGCCACAGCCTTCTGCAGTAACGATGCCAGCCTCATCTCTTCCACCATGTCAAGATTATTGTTGCTGGCTGCCCCGTCGGTACCCAACCCTACCAGAGCACCTGACTGCAATAACCCGGCTACCGGCGCGATACCGCTGGCCAGTTTCAGGTTGCTGGTGGGACAATGGGCAATGCCAACTTTTTTAGCCGCCAGGAGAGCAATATCTTCCGGATCCAGGTGAACGCAATGTGCCGCCAGTACCGGCACCTCAAAAAGACCGACTGAATCCAGCATTTGGAGCGGCCTCATGCCGTATCGTTCTTTAATCTGCCGTTCCTCATCCATGGTTTCTGCCACATGGATATGGATGCCGACCTTGTATTTGTCGGCCAACTCAATAACCCTTTTTAAATAATCAGGTGAACAGGTATAAGGAGCATGGGGTCCAAACATAGTGGTAATCCTGCCGCCGGCTCTGCCATGCCATTCTTCCACCAGGTTAATATTTTCTTCAATCGCCAGTTCGGCGTTGGGCCCCTCCCCGATCATGCCCCGGGACAGGCAAGCCCTCAAACCGCTAGCCTCAACGGCCAGAGCGGTTTCGTTCATTTCGAAATACATATCAGCAAAGGTAGTAGTGCCGGACTTAATCATCTCCAAACAACACAGCATGGAACCCCAGTAGCAATCCTCCGGCTGCAGCTTGGCTTCTAAGGGCCAAATTTTTTCGTTTAGCCATTGCATGAGGGGCAGGTCGTCAGCATAGCCCCGCAAAAGAGTCATGGACGCATGGGTATGGCAATTGACAAAACCAGGCATGGCTACCATCCCATACCCATTAATAATATGCTCCGCTGTAAAATCTTTCGGTATGCAACCTTTAGGCCCGGCAGCCACGATCCTGTTGTCAGAGATAGCGATCTCTCCATCCTCAAAAACAGCATCGTGTCCCTCCATTGTCAATACTGTTGCCCCTTTAATCAAAATAGCAGACATTCTAATTACCCTCCGGTCACTTATTCGCACCAGCTGTTCATATATGCCTTTTGTTCTTCTGTAAGTTCGTCTATGATCACACCCATGGCACTAAGCTTGAGGGCGGCCACCCGCTGATCAATCTCCTCCGGAACACGATAAAGTTTGTTCTGCAATTTTGGCTTGTTTTCAACAATATATCTGGCTGAAAGAGCCTGTACTGCGAAAGACATGTCCATAATTTCAGCCGGATGTCCATCACCGGCCGCCAGATTAACCAGCCTGCCTTCGGCCAGCAAATACACTTTTCTACCGTCTTCAAAGGTGTATTGTTCAATATTATGGCGGACCTGGCGCTTTTCCAACGCCATGGCGGCTAGATCATCCTTGTTGATTTCCACATCAAAATGACCGGCATTGGTCAAGATTGCCCCGTCCTTCATCTGCAAAAAATGCTTTTTGGTCAGAACATCCCGGCAACCGGTTACCGTAACAAAGATATCGGCACATGCGGCAGCATCCTGGCTGTGCATAACGAGAAATCCGTCCATAGCAGCTTCAATAGCCCGCATTGGGTCAACCTCACATACAATAACCGTGGCGCCCAATCCTTTGGCCCGCATGGCAACACCCTTACCGCACCAGCCATAACCCATAACAGCCACCTGTTTCCCGGCCACGACCAGATTAGTGGTTCGCATGATGGCCGACCATACCGATTCTCCGGTGCCATAACGGTTGTCAAACAGGAACTTGGTATAAGCATCATTGACGGCCAGCATAGGGAAGAGCAGCTTTCCTTCCCGGGCAAGGGACTCCAGACGCCGGACACCCGTGGTGGTCTCTTCACAACCACCGATGATTTCAGCAGCAAGATCCTGGCGCACCGTATGCAACAGATTGACCAGATCGCCCCCATCATCAATAATCACCTGCGGGCGCGTATCCAAAACCTGCAGCAGATGGTTACGGTATTCCTGGCTGTCGGCGTTATACCACGCAAAAACCTTAATCCCAGCTGCAGCCAGAGCTGCCGCTATGTCATCCTGAGTCGAAAGGGGATTGGAGCCGGTTACAGCTACTTCAGCCCCGCCTGCCCGGATAACTTCTGCCAGATAAGCAGTTTTCGCTTCCAGATGAATGGAGAGCGCAACCTGCAAGCCCTGGAAGGGACGATCCTTTTCGAATTCTCCCCGGATATGGTTCAATACAGGCATGTGCTCCCGCACCCAATCGATTTTAAGACGGCCTTCCGGCGCAAGTTTGATATCTTTGATGGCATAATCGGGCAAAGTTGTCTGCCTCCTAAGCTTATTTTTTGTCAAAGTAGCACAGCAAATCATATGTGCATGTACTAAATCAATATCCTTCAAATATTTCTTTGAGGTTTTGCTCGTAAGGTGGATGGATAATCCCCCGTTCAGTGATGATTGCCGTCACCAGCGCGGCGGGCGTAACATCAAAGGCCGGGTTCCAAACCTGTATACCCGAGGGCGCTATTTGTTTACCGGCCAGGTGCGTCACCTCGGTAACATCACGTTCTTCGATGGGGATCATGGGACCGGAGACCATGTTTAAGTCTATTGTGGCAATAGGAGCTGCCACATAAAAAGGGATATGGTGTTCTTTGGCCAGGACAGCCAGGCTGTAGGTGCCGATTTTATTGGCCACGTCCCCGTTAGCCGTGATGCGATCCGCTCCCACCAAGACCAGATCCACCATTCCTTTGGCCATTAAATAACCAGCCATATTATCAGTAATCAGGGTTACCGGAATACCCTCCTGGTGCATTTCCCAGGCTGTCAGGCGGGCACCCTGCAAAAGTGGCCTGGTCTCCCCTGCAAAGACGCTGATCTCCTTGCCTTCTTCCCTGGCCGCCCGGATAACACCAAGTGCCGTGCCGTAGCCTGCTGTAGCCAATGCCCCGGCATTGCAGTGAGTGAGTACGCGGGCCCCCTGGGGTAGCAATTGCCTGCCGTATTCCCCTAGCTTTCTATTGCCTGCTACATCCTCTTGAAAAATGGCATGGGCTTCATCAAGCACTGCCTGGCTCAACACAAGAGGGTCACCGGACCCGGTGATGCTCAACCTGCCCATAACACGCTCAACAGCCCAACTAAGGTTGACTGCAGTAGGCCGGGTAGCAGCAAGCTCATCTGCTGCTTGCTGTATATGTTCCATAAAAGCTTCCCTGGTACCAGAGGACACTTTTGCTGCCGCCAAAGCCAAACCATAAGCAGCCGCCGCTCCGATGGCCGGGGCGCCCCGCACTACCAGATCTTTAATGGCAGCAGTTACCTGGTGCTGATCAACACACTTGATATATTTTAAGGTGCCGGGGAGTGCGGTTTGATCCAACAACTCCAGTGCACCTTCCTCTAACCAGCGCATGGTTTCCAAGCTGCACACCTCCATCAATCAGCGATAAAACACATTACAATTTCTAGAATGTTTATGCAATTTGATGCGCACCCTTATTCAAACATCAGGTTCTTAAGTTCCCAACTGAACCTGGTTCAAGGCCTCGTGGCATGCACAGGAGCGATCAGTCTCCAGCCAGTGGATCGCCTGCATGATTAGCTTTCTTATATTTTCACCGTATTGTGTCATCACATCCACCACCTCCTGGTGGGTTAGACGGGTTGGTGAAATACCAGCAGCATAATTTGTCACCATGGCAATAGTAGCGTAACATATTTCAGCCTCACGTGCTAAAGGAGCTTCCGGCACCCCGGTCATCCCTACCAAATCACCGCCCAGCATGCGATACATTTTGATTTCCGCCGCAGTTTCAAAACGTGGACCCTCACAGCAAACGTAAGTCCCTGACGGATGGGAAGTAAAGCCTAAACTCCTTGCGGCATGGGTCAATACCTCACGCAGCTCCTTGCAATAAGGATAAGTCATATCAACATGCACTACCCCATCCATACCCCCGTCAAAGAAGGTGTGCTGGCGGCTTTTGGTAAAATCTAAAAACTGGTCGACAAAAATGAAGTGACCTGGCTGCATGGCGGGGTTAAGAGAGCCGACGGCTGCTGTAGCTATAATACTCTTGACACCCAGCTTTTTTAAGGCCGCAATGTTGGCGCGGTAATTAATTAAATGAGGCGGTACAGAATGATCCTCCCGGTGACGGTTCATAAAGGCCACAGCTTTACCAAGGTAATTCCCTATTTTAAGCTGAACTTCACCATAAGGCGTATTCACAACCTCATCTTTGATGTTGGTCATAATATGCGGGTCATATACTCCGGTTCCGCCAATTACAGCAAACTTAACTTCCATTGATTTCATTCCCATCATCGTTATTTTTAATTACACTCGGTTGTTTTGCTTAACTATTCTTCCTTTGTGTGCAATTTTCCTTTTCTCGATATAAATTCACATTTACTCATAGTGCTCTATCTTTTGGCAGGTTAAACGATGATCATAATGACAGGCACGACAATAAAATAAGTGCGTACAGTGTCCAGTGTCAATACAATTATAACCATCCTGATAAATTTCTTGAGCCAGATAGGGACTGTAGCTGTCATAATAGTCCATCAGCTTCCCACCGTCAACCAGCCCCTGTCCACAGTTGGGACAGTTTAAATCAATATTAATGAGACTGTTGCAGACCGGACAGAGCGCCACATACTCACCTCCACAGATAAAGATTTTAAAACACATGAGAGATACTGGTTCTATTTTCCCCAAACGCTACCTTTATATCGGCTTAACAAAAAAAGCCCTTAAGGGCTTATAAATAATTGACCGGTGGCTGATATTGTTTACTGCTTGTTTAGCTTTGTATTTATTCTATGCGTCAAACAAGGCATCAACAAATTCATGGGGGTCAAACTCCTTGAGATCATCGATCCCCTCACCAATGCCAATAAATTTTACCGGGATACCCAGACTCTGCCGGACTGCAATAACAACCCCGCCCTTCGAGCTGCCGTCAAGCTTGGTCAGTACAATGCCGGTCACTCCGGCGGCTTCACAAAATGTTTTGGCTTGATTGATGGCATTCTGGCCGGTAGTAGCGTCCAATACTAATAATATCTCGTGGGGGGCGCCGGGCATATCGCGCTGGAGCACACGGCGGATTTTCTTTAATTCCTCCATAAGGTTGCTTTTGGTATGCAATCTTCCGGCAGTGTCTATAAGCAACAAATCGGCTTGACGTGCTTTAGCCGCCTGCAGGGAGTCAAAAGCAACCGCAGCCGGATCGGCCCCCTCCCGGTGTTTAATAATATCAATACCGATACGGATAGCCCATACCTCAAGTTGATCGATGGCTGCCGCACGGAAGGTGTCGGCTGCCCCTAAAACGACCTTATAGCCCGCTGTTTTGTACAGGTGAGCCATTTTACCAATGGTGGTGGTTTTGCCAACTCCGTTTACGCCCACAACCAACACCACGGTTGGAGATGCCCCGTCAACCTCAATACGCCCGGGAGCAGGGCCAAGGACTTCTAGAATAAGTTCTTTAAGTAGCGGCATTAAGCCGGATGGCTCATCTAAGCGTCGTTCTTTGACTTTAAGGCGCAACTTATCGATCATTTCCATTGCTGTTGTGACACCTACGTCCGCCTGCACCATTGCGTCTTCTAATTCTTCATAAAAATCCTCATCTATTTTGGTGCGACGGTGTACTATGTCACCAATTTTATCCACAAAAGAATGGCGTGTTTTATCCAGCCCTGCTTTTAATCTATTAAAAAAACCCATTAGCCTTACTGACCTCCCGGTTGCCTTAGCGCTTAGTACCTTTCATGTTCATTTTAGATGATTCAAACTCAGTCAGAGCAATTTTGGCCGCTTGTTGTTCGGCATCTTTTTTGGTTTTGCCTGTACCGCGGCCGGCCAACCGGCCCATTATAATTACACCGGCAGTAAAGAGCTTAGCATGGTCAGGGCCCTCTTCCTTTAGAATCTCGTATTGGATTTGACCGCCACCTCGCTGCTGAACCAGTTCCTGCAACTCCGTTTTATAATCCCGTTCCAGGCGGCCGGCCAGGACGTCTTCAATCACCGGCAACAAATATTTAATCGCTATGCTGGCGGAGCCAGCAAGCCCTTGATCCAAATATATGGCCCCAAGCAGCGCCTCAAATGCGTCTGCCAATATTGAGGGGCGCTCCCTGCCGCCGGTTCTTTCCTCGCCCTTACCCATGAACAGGCAACGGCCAAGTTGAAGTCCTGTAGCCACCCTTGCTAAAGAAGGCTCACATACTATTGCAGCCCTGAGTTTGGTCAAATAACCTTCATCCAGATCGGGGTTATTCCGGTAGAGATAATCACTTACCGTCAACTCCAGCACCGCATCACCCAGAAACTCCAGCCGTTGATTATTTTTGATTCCATGACGGCGCTTCTCACAGGTAAAAGAGCTGTGCGTAAGTGCCTGGATAAAAAGCTCTTCATCCTGCCAGGTTAGCCCCAACTCTTTTTTTAGTTCCGCTTGATTGGCCTTAACGTTCATATTCTTTAAAAGCAAGGGTGGCATTATGCCCCCCGAAGCCGAAAGAGTTGGAGAGAGCAAAACGCACTTTGGCTTTTCTGGCCAGATTGGGTACATAATCCAGGTCACAATCCGGATCCGGCTGTTCGTAATTGATGGTAGGAGGTATCACACCCCGTTGGATCACCAGTGAACAAACCGCAGCCTCCAACCCGCCGGCAGCTCCCAGCAAGTGCCCGGTCATAGATTTTGTTGAGCTGATAGCTATACGCGCAGCATGTTCTCCAAACACCTTTTTAATGGCTATTGTTTCAGCTTTATCCCCCAGGGAAGTTGAAGTGGCATGGGCATTAATATAGTCAACTGCCTCAATTGGAGCGCCGGCATCCTTCAGGGCAGCTTGCATCGCTTTAATCGCACCGCGCCCTTCCGGATCTGGGGCTGTCATATGGTAAGCGTCACAGGTGCAGCCATAACCGGCTATTTCCGCATAAATCCTGGCGCCTCTCTTGATAGCGTGCTCCAGTGTTTCCAGAACAAGTATGGCAGCGCCTTCACCTGCGACAAAGCCATCCCGCCCGGCGTCAAAAGGACGGCAAGCCTTCTCAGGCTCTTCATTGCAGCAAGACAAGGCTTTCATATTGCTAAAACCAGCTATGGCCAGAGGGGTAATCGGTGCCTCCGTGCCACCGGTAACCATTATATCAGCGTAACCTAACTGAATATATTTAAAAGCATCCCCGATGGAGTTGTTGCTGGAAGCACAAGCGGACACACTGGTTAGATTGGGACCACGCAAGTCATATTCAATCGCCACTTGGGCAGCTCCCATATTGGATATAATCATTGGCACGAAAACCGGACTAACACGATTGGGTCCTTTTTCTTCCAAAACACGCGCCTGACTCTCCAGGGTCTCGATGCCGCCTATACCAGAACCAAGGATAACCCCCACCCGCTCCCTGTCAACAGCTTCCAGAGCCAGGCCGGCATCCTCTATAGCCATCCCTGCACCTGCAACAGCAAACTGGGTAAAACGATCCATACGGCGCGCTTCTTTCCTGTCTATATATTGCATCGGGTCAAAATCAACAACTTCTCCGGCTATTTGTGTACTAAAATTAGCCGCGTCAAACCTGGTTATCCTTCTAATACCGGAAACCCCGTTTGTTAGGGCTGTCCAAAATTGTTCTATGCCGGTCCCCACCGGTGAGATGATCCCCAGACCGGTAACGACAACCCGTTTTCGCAAAATTTTTCCCTCTCTTTCAAAAAAGTCCCGAGGTTTCCCTGCGGGACTTTTGCACCAGAAAATACTGATATTACCTATTATCCTGGATATATTTTACTGCATCGCCCACAGTGCGAATTTTTTCAGCATCCTCATCAGGTATTTCCAGTTCAAACTCCTCTTCCAGTGCCATAACCAACTCAACTATGTCCAGTGAATCAGCACCTAGATCATCTACAAAGGAGGCTTCCATTTTAACATCGTCTTCTTCTACACCTAACTGCTCAACAATAATAGATTTTATTTTATCAATAATTGCCACTTATACATTCACCCCCTTCCATTACTCTAACCAATGTGTTTCTTTACATACATGTCATGCCGCCATCGACGGCAATGGTCTGTCCAGTTATGTATTTTGCCGCATCCGAGGCCAAAAAAAGAACTAAATCTGCAATCTCATCAGGCTCTCCAAACCGCTTCATGGGAATCTGAGCCAACATTTCTCCTGACACTTTTTCCGGCAACTGCGCTGTCATCTCCGTCCTGATAAAACCTGGCGCCACGGCATTGACAGTGATGTTGCGGGAAGCCAGTTCTTTAGCTAAAGATTTGGTCATCCCCAGAAGACCAGCTTTGGCAGCAGCATAGTTGGCCTGCCCCGGATTGCCTGTTAAACCGACTACTGAACTGATATTAATAATCCTGCCGTACTTTTTCTTAAGCATGATCCTGGCTGCCGCCCGGGAACAGTTAAATGCCCCCTTAAGGTTGAGACCTAAGACAGCATCCCAATCCTCGTCTTTCATCCTTACCAGCAGATTATCCCGGGTAATACCGGCATTGTTAACCAGGATATCTATGCGACCAAACTCAGCCTGGGCAGCCTGGATTAATCCGTCCGCAGCCTCCGGCTGGGCTACATCTGCCTTAAACATTATCGCTTTTTGTCCGGTTGCCCTGATCAACTCCACTACCCCGGCAGCTGCCGCATCGCTACTGGCATAATTCACCACCACGTTAGCGCCGGCATTGGCCATAGCAAGGGCAATAGCTTTGCCAATCCCCCGCGAGGCACCCGTAATAATGGCAACTTTGTTACTAAGAACCATTGTAGCTAACCTCCTTTGTTAACGCAAGGACTTTTTCCAAAGACGCCAGATCCTCCACGTTAAATTGAAGCACATCCCGGCAGATTTTTTTATTCAAGCCGCTAAGAACCTTGCCGGGGCCTACCTCGATGAAGGTCTTAATACCGTCGTCAACCAGGCGCATGATACATTCTTCCCAGCGCACCGGGCTGGATACCTGCTTGATCAGGGAAGCTTTGATCTCCGGGGCAGTCCTGACATAATCCGCAGACACATTAGCCACCACCGGCAGCAACGGCTCCGATAAGGTTACTTGCTCCAGTTCAGCAGCCAGTCTTTCACCTGCAGGCAGCATCAAGCTGGAATGAAAAGGAGCGCTAACCGCAAGTGGAATCACCCGCCTGGCACCGGCTTCTTTCAAGAGCGGCTCAGCAGCATTAAGCCCCTCATTGGTACCGGCAATAACTACCTGGCCGGGGCAGTTCAGGTTAGCAGCTTCCACCACTCCCGGCCCACCTGCCCTTTGGCAAACCGCAGCTACTTCTTTGCCGGCAAGGCCCATTACAGCTGCCATGCCGCCTGCGCCCAGGGGAACAGCCTCCTGCATAAACTGACCCCTTTTTCTCACTAAACGCACAGCGTCGGAAAAGCTCAACGAACCTGCTGCCACCAGGGCGCTGTACTCGCCTAAACTGTGGCCTGCTACAGCTGCGGGGACGGGACCACCAGCCTTTTGCAGGGCTGCCAGGCAAGCAATACTGGTAGTCAACACCGCAGGCTGGGTAATTGCTGTCTGATCCAATTCCTCCCGGGGTCCTTCAAAACAAAGACGGGACAGCGAAAAGCCCAGGGTCGCATCTGCCTGCTCATAAACGGCTGCAGCTTCAGGATATTTTTCGCACAGCTCCTTACCCATTCCCACATACTGGGAAGCCTGTCCCGGAAATACAAAAGCTATTTTCATATTCATCTCACCGCTTTGCTATTAGACTTTTTAACACCTCTTCAGCCCCGTTGATTACATCCATGATTATATCCCTGGCCGGCTGTATCTGGTGGACCATAGCGCCAACCTGTCCGGACATCACCGTGCCGTATTCAACATCACCCTCCACCATAGCCAACCTCAAACTGCCGACACCTAATTGCTCAATTTCTTCAGCCGGGGCGTTGCTTCTCTCCATGACTTCATATTTTTTCGTTAATTTATTACGCAAGGCACGTACAGGGTGCCCTGTGGAAGCGCCGGAAACGGCTGTATCCCGATCCTTTGACTTGATGATCATTGCTTTGACATTAGGGTGTACGGTACACTCAGAGGCACAAACAAACCTGGTCCCCATCTGGACACCAACCGCGCCCAGGGATAGGGCTGCAATAAAGCCCCTGCCGTCATAAACGCCGCCGGCGGCAATAACCGGTATTTCCACTGCATCCACCACCTGCGGCACTAATGCCATGGTCGAAATCTCTCCGATATGCCCCCCTGCTTCCAAACCCTCGGCGATCAAGGCGCTAACCCCGCTGCGGACCAATCTCCTGGCCAAAGCCACTGAGGATACCACGGGTATAACCTTGGTTCCTTTTTCGCGCAAAGCCGGCACATATTTACCGGGGTTGCCGGCTCCGGTGGTGACAACAGCAACAGATTCCTCCTGCAATAGCTTCATTATGCTGTCAACAAAAGGAGAGCGCAGCATGACATTAACCCCAAAGGGTTTGTCGGTCAAACTCCTAGCCAGCAAGATCTGTTCCTTTAACCATTCGGGAGTAGCATTGCCGACGCCAATAACACCAAGGCCACCAGCGTTGGAAACTGCTGCTGCCAATTCGGCGGTTGCAACCCAGGCCATACCGCCCTGGATAATAGGATATTGTATACCAAGTAATTCACATAATGAAGTTCGGAACAAGACTGATCCCCCTATTCTAATTCTTTGTCTAGACTTCACCATTTGACAACTGCAGCCCCCCAGGTTAGACCAGCGCCAAACCCCATCATGACAATGTGGTCACCTTTTGTGATGCGTCCGTTATGTACTGCTTCCGCCACTGCGATTGGTATGGAAGCAGCTGAGGTATTGCCATACCGGTCAAGATTAATCAAGACCTTTTCCATTGGCAAATCCAATCTCCTGGCAGCAGATTCAATAATCCTGATATTGGCCTGGTGCGGTATAAAAAAATCAATGTCCGAGCTATGCAAGCCTGCGTCGCTAAGGACTTCCAGAGATACCTGACTCATAACCCGCACCGCAAATTTAAAAACCTCAGGCCCATCCATTTGGATAGTGTGCAGCTTTTGTTCGACGGTTTCTTTGTCAGCAGGCAGCCTCGAGCCACCGGCGGGCACAACCAGGGTTGGACCCTTAGAGCCATCAGATCTTAATACAGATGACAGCAGCCCGGAACCTTGCGGCACAGGACTCAGCAGCACCGCCCCGGCCCCATCGCCAAAAAGGACACAGGTCTTGCGATCCTGCCAGTTAACAATCCTTGATAAACACTCAGCCCCGATAACCAGAACATTTCTGTAAAGTCCAGAGATTATAAACTGGCTGCCTGTAACAAGGGCGTATACAAAACCTGTACAACCGGCAGCAAGATCAAAGGCAGCTGCCTTATTAGCACCAAGCTTATCCTGGACCAAACAAGCTGTAGATGGAAATATTGTATCCGGGGTAGCTGTAGCGACTATTACCAGATCCAGCTCTGCGGGGGAAACACCTGCATCAGCCAGCGCCCTCTCGCCGGCGATTAAAGCGAGATCCGATGTAGCCTGCTCAGGAAGTGCAATGCGCCGCTCTTTGATACCTGTCCTGGCAACAATCCAATCTTCGGTGGTATCCACCATCTCCTCTAGATCGGTGTTGGTGAGGATCCGTTCCGGCAGATAAGAGCCTACTCCTGTTATTCCGGCGTTAAACACTTCTTTGGGCAAGATTCACATCAACCTCTTCCATATAATCATTTTTATGTATGCTATCGAAGATGGCGCTAACCAGACTGTTTTCCACCGCCTCTATAGCTACCCTGACACCATTTTGCACCGCTTTGGCATTAGATCTGCCATGACAGATGATCGACACACCGTTGACCCCCAAAAGCGGTGCTCCGCCATATTCAGCATAATCAATCCGTTTTTTAAATTTCATTAAAGCTTTAGCAGCCATTAATATGCCGGCCTTAGCCATCCAGCTTTGCTCAATTTCTTCTTTCAAGGTATTATATAGTGCGACGGCGAGCCCTTCCGAGGATTTCAAAACAATATTGCCCACAAATCCGTCACAGACAACCACATCCACTGTGCCACGGAAAATATCCCTGCCTTCAACATTGCCGATAAAGTTTATTCCGGCATTCTTTAAAAGCTGGTATGCGGCCAAAGTCAACTCGCTCCCCTTGGTCTCTTCCTCACCGTTACTTAAAAGACCAACCCGGGGATTCTTAACACCCAGGATCATATGGGCGTAAAGATAACCCATCACACCGAATTGCAGGAGATTTTGGGGTTTGCAATCGACATTGGCGCCTACATCCAGCACGACAGTAGAGCCTGTCTCACTGGGCATTACGCTGGCAATGGCCGGGCGATCAATACCTCTAATCCTTCCCAGGCCCAGCAAGGCCGATGCCATGGCAGCCCCGGTGTTGCCGGCCGATACCAGAGCCGAGGCTTCACCTTCTTTAACCAGTTGTGTAGCCCTGACGATAGAAGAATTCTTTTTGCGCTTAACAGCTGCCGCAGGGTGTTCATCCATGGTAATAACTTCAGGCGCATGGAAGATGCTGATCAAATCACCTGGATTGTTATTGCCCAGCTCCGCACGAATTTTATCCTCATCCCCCACCAAAATAATAGCCTGGTTATAAGCCTTTGCGGCCATGAGAGCACCCTTAACGATTTCACCGGGAGCTAAATCGCCACCCATAGCATCTACGGCAATTTTCATTTAGGTACACCCCTCTTCTCCAATGGCAAATACTAAAAATCTACCCTTAAATACGATTTCATTATTTACTTCGGAAGTGACGTTTACCATATATTTATTGCCTTTTTTTACCTTTATTAATGCTTTAGCTAAAATTTTTTCACCACAATAAACCGGGCGACTATATCTAACCCTTGCTGATCCGGTAACCGCTGCCTCAGCGTCAATAACCGCAATGGCCAGTGAATTAGCCTGGGCAAAGATGTGATGCCCTCTGGCTACGCTGGTCTTATTCATGGTCATAGCCGGCGTAACCGGCATAATTGATGTGCCGCTGGAGCCAATATCCAGGTCGATCAGCTCCCCCACGAGTTCCCCGCCGACAAGTGTCCTAACCTGAGAAACCTCACCTCTGGCTACACTCTTAACCCGCTCACGCAACTCCGGAATGTGCAAATTTTGCCGATCAAGCCTAATAGTCTGTACGCTGACACTTAGTATTCCAGCCAAATCCTCATCTGTCAAAAAAGGATCTTCCTCTAAATATTTCCTCAGTTGGCGCTGCCTGTTTTTTTTATTCGTGCTGCGCCCGGGCATATGATCACCTTCAATTTGACCCTATTTAGTACCAGGTACTAAATTCAGTATAATCCATCAAATGTCTCTTTGCAACCAACTGGAAAAAAAATAAGCTCCGGAGTAATAAACCGGGCTTATTTTAATAATTTGCGCTATTTTGTATTATTCTGACGCTACCACTTCTCTAGCTTTATAATACCCGCATTCCGGGCATAAGTGGTGAGGTCGGATCAGAGCCTTACATTGGGGGCAACTCACCAAAACCGGCGCTGCCAGCTTCTCATTGGCCGCACGGCGCAACCTACCGCGCTGTTTGGACGATTTTCCCTTTGGAACACCCACATTCTACACCTCCAGTCATTCGTTCATTCCTTTAAAAGATCACGCAATACACTTAACCGGGGATCAATCTCTGTGCCGGTGCACTCGCAGTCACCCTCGTTCAGGTTATGACCGCAAGTAGAGCATAATCCTTTACATTTCTCGCTGCAGAGGGGTTGCATCGGCAATTCTAAAAGCATGCTTTTCAATACCTCCGGTGTAAGATCCAGATAATCACCGGTAAAGCGGATCGCCTCCTCATCTACCCCTTCAACAGCAGTTGTATAGAATTCTGCCAGGGGTGCCTCAAGAGAATAAATAAAAGGCTCCAGACAACGGCTGCAGTTCAGCCGCAGCAACCCGGACGTAGTTCCATCAACCGTAATCCCCTGGCCGGTGTTAGTGGCATTAACAATGGCTTTAACCGGTCCTTCAAAGCTGATAATTTCATCACCAGAAACTTCGATAGGCGCCAAATCAGCAATGAGCACTCTGGAGAGAGTATCTCCCGGCGACCTTTTCAGCTTAGCCACGTCAAGTTGTAGCATCTTATCACACCGCCATTTCAACATCAAAAATTATATTGACTCAGCATAGTTTTGTCAAGATTTTTCATGTTCTGTGCTAAGACGGTTAATTGCAAGTTTAATTGCCACCCATATTTTGGCACCTCTGATTATGCTACCATCTCATTAGCAGATTTATATCCATGAATTTTTCTTGGGTAATTATTCATCCAGTTCTCAATTCGCCTGATGTCTTTTTGCTTAAGCTTGCTGATATCTGTGCCCTTTGGTATAAACCGGCGGATTAACTTGTTGGCATTTTCATTGGTTCCACGTTCCCAGGCGCTAAATGGGTGGGCATAAAAGATTTTTGTCCGTTGAGTGCCTGGCTTTCTGACCGAACTCTCTAATTCAGCACTGTTAAGAAACTCGCTTCCATTGTCTACCGTAATGGTTTTAAACACTTCTGCAAAGCGTGTTCCGTACTCCCTTTCAAGCCTATCCAGGGCTTTCTTCACTGATTTCTGTGTCTTTTCCGGCATCTTTCGGATAAGCTCTTTTCTCGACTTGCGTTCTGTCAGAACTAGCAGTGCGGCTTTGCCTTTTCCTTTGCCACTTACTACACAATCCATCTCCCAATGGCCGGCTTCCTCCCGGCTACCAGCTGCTTCAGGTCTTTCTTCTATGCTAGTGCCTTTTAGATTGTTGTGGGCAACTCTTACCTTCTTATGGCGTTTTTTTTCGGGGTACTCGTTTTACCGGCAGGTCTTTATTCGTTATATTTGCAAATAATTCTTTATCGATATAGTTATAGAGCGTTTTTGTACATATACTGGTCTTAAATTTTATGCCTTTTGCCCAGATTTCGCCAATGACTGCGTCAGGCGTATATTTCTCCTGGATAATCTTTTTTTCTATGTGATTTGCCAGTTCATGGTCATGACCAATCTTTAAGCATGCTCCCTTATTAGCGGCTTTTTCGCGGTATACTCGCTCGGCTGTATCTGCGCAGTATTTGTCTACATAAGTAAGGTCGTATCCTAGCATCCTGACAGTCCCACGGCCAATCTCGCGTTCGATGGTTCGTTTATGCTTGCCTAACAGCTTCGCTATCTCGCTGGGGCGCTTCTTCTCCTTGAGTAGAATTTCAATCTGGTAGCGTTCTCTTAATGTAATATGTTTAAAACGGCGTAATGTCGTGGTACAATGGGATTGACTCATGTGCATGGCCTCCTTTATGTTGTGGTTTAGTCACCTTTAACATATCAGAGGTTTTGCCATGAGTCTCTATTTTTTTGTTATATGCGGCATTTAATTTTACAACTTACCGTTCTGTGCTAAGACCCTATATTTATATTATTAACTTTTTTTCTCTATTTGCTTGCTGGGACAAGGGTCTAAAACCATACCAACCAACCATATAATAACAACAGCGATAAAACCCATCAATTCCAGACATTACCTTAATGCAAAGTAACCGGTGCTAAAAAATGAGAATGAAAAAAAATGATACCTATCGACTGTTTTGGACAGTCTGTGCTTTAATCTTTACAATTTGTATGGCTTTATACCCGCAGGTCGTATTCAACGGAGCTTTGCTTGGTCTGCAGACCTGGTGGAATATTGTTTTCCCCGCCCTGCTGCCTTTTTTTATTGCCTCCGAACTGCTGATGAATTTTGGCGTGGTTCATTTTATGGGCTTACTGCTGGAGCCGATCATGCGCCCCCTGTTCAATGTTCCGGGCGCCGGTTCTTTTGTTATGATGGTTGGTTTTTTTTCCGGCTACCCCATCACCTCAATGATCACTGCCAAACTGCGGACAGAGAACTTGTGCAGTAAAGTCGAAGCTGAACGGTTGATTTCTTTTACTTCGAATTCCAGCCCGCTGTTTATGCTGGCAGCAGTGGCCATTGGCATGTTCAATAACCCTCAATTGGGTCTTTTAATTGCCGGCGCCCATTACCTTTCCAACCTGACCTTAGGTTTGCTCCTGCGTTTTTATGGCGGTGCTCAGAAGAGCACCGGTGCTGTACCGAAGCAAACCGGACGTCACATCATCCGCCAGGCCTTTCACAGAATGTTGGAGGTGCAGCGCATGGACCGCCGCCCCCTGGGTAAAATTATGGGTGATTCAGTGCGCAGTGCAGTAGGAAACCTGCTCAACATAGGCGGCTTTATCATCTTCTTTGCCGTGATTATCAGCTTGCTGACCATGGCCGGAGTTGTAGATACTATTGCTACTATACTCGGCACCATATTGCTGCCTCTAGGGTTTAATCCGGGCATCCTGCCAGCTCTTGGCAGCGGCTTTTTTGAGATGACCATCGGTTCTAAACTGGCCAGTGAAGCTGCGGCCCCTCTGTGTCAGTGCGTCACTGCCGTTGGCATGATCCTGGCCTGGGGTGGGTTATCCGTCCATGCCCAAGCAGCCAGCATGATCGCAGAGACAGATATCAGTATTAAGCCTTTTATCCTTACAAGATTGGCCCATGCAGCACTGGCAGGCCTGTACACCTACCTTGCCTGTCGCTGGTTTGCCCCCGCAGCCACCCCGGTAGTTACAACTGTCAACTCCTGGCCAGGCCTTAGCTGGCTGGTTTACCTTCAAAGCTTCGGGGTTTTCCTGATTGTTTTATTTGGTTTGCTCTTACTGGCGCTGTTAGTTCACCTGATGAAAAAGAATAAATAATTTGTCCGGCATTGACCATAAATTTAATGCTGGATGATCAAAACAAAAAGCACGTTGACTGAGACAACGCGCCTATTTCATGTTCCTCAATTCCGAGCGGCCCTGATCGATCTGGTTGGTCAGCTTATCAAGGCTTTCCATAAGATTGGTCAATACATCATCTGCGTAACTTCTAGCACCCTCACGCAGCTCCATAGCCTGTTCTTCTGCCCTGGCAATAATGCTATCTGCCACTTCCCTGGCTTTACGAACTATTTCACTTTCGTCAGCCTGCTGACTGACCTTTCTTTGAGCATCCTCCAACAACCGCAGAGCTTCCTTTTGAGATTCATTCATCACTTTTTCCCGTTCCTGAATAATCCACTTTGCTTGCCTGATTTCTTCAGGTATAGTTGTTCTGATCCGATCCAAAAGATCCAGTATATTATCCTCATTTACCAGCACTTTTCTGGTTAAAGGAATCTTAGCGCTGGTTTCAACAAGCTCTTCCAGTTCATTTAGGGCGCTCAACAAATCCACAATAGTTTACCCCCTCTTTTTGCTATAAAGGTTTTTATACTTTTCTTTTAGTTTTTGCTCAACTAATGGCGGCACGAGGTTGTTTAAGGCGCCACCAAAGGATGCCACTTCCCGGACAGTCGTAGAACTGATAAATGAATACTCGGCTTTGGTCATCAAAAAAACTGTTTCGATATGACATGCTAATTTTTGGTTTGTCAAAGCCATCCTGAATTCATTTTCAAAATCGGAAATCACCCGCAAGCCGCGTACAATCGATTTTGCCTGATATTCTTGAGCCAGATCAACAGTAAGACCGTTAAAAGACCTTACTTCAATATTAGGATATTCAGCGAGAACACCCTGCATTAAAGCAACCCTTTCTTCGATGGAAAACAGCGGGTTTTTGCCGGGATTATAAGCTACCGCCACCACCAATTTATCAAAAAGTTTAGCGGCTCTTGTAATAATATCCAGGTGCCCATAAGTCACCGGATCGAAGCTTCCGGGGCAAACTGCTATTGTCATTCAATAATCACTCCGGTATTTTAATTTGCCGTAAAATGAAAGCGTTGTATCCCCGTATTTTTCTACGCGCAGGAGTTGCAAATCTTCCACTATCTGCGGCATGCTATCTCTTTTACTGCTTTCAACAATAACCAAACCATTCTCTTTAAGCAGGTGATACCGGCTAATATCAGCCAGCGTTGCAACCACCGAATCTTTCATGTAGGGCGGATCAAGGAATATCAGATCGAAAGCAACTCCTTCCGCATATAAAATACGCAGCCCGTCAGATACTTTAGTCCTGATTAATCTGACATCCAAATCAAATCCGCAGGTTTTTAGATTTTCTTCTATAATAGAAGCGTGCCTGTGATTGGACTCAATAAAAACAGCCTTGTCCGCGCCACGGCTCAATGCTTCAATACCTATGCTGCCCGAACCAGCAAAAAGATCCAGGATGTAACTGCCTTCAACACGAGTACTGATGATATTAAAAAGAGCCTCTTTAACCCGGTCAGAGGTCGGCCGCACCAGCTGTCCTGCAGGAACCTTTAGTTTGCGGTTCCTGGCTGACCCGGATATCACACGTATTATGCAAATCCCTTCCTTTAGTCCTTAATTATAGCACAATTATATAGCAAAATCGATTTATTTGGAAATACTACAACAATAAATGAAATTAGATGATTTTAGAATAATACAGCATTTCCAGGATAACCTATTATTGTTTGTTAATAAAGGAGGTAAGGGGATGAATATTGATTTTTATAAAACCAACAATATAAACCTGGATTTAGCCCTTGAAGCCCACGACATAGTCAGAGGTCAGCTGGGACAGGAGATTCCCGGAGTCATCCTCGATAAGGAGAGGTACAATAACGCTGCGGTGACTACGGTCAAAATCGTCGAAGACTATGCTGAACAGATCATGGGCAAACCAAGGGGGAATTATATAACTATTGATGCTCCTGCCTTGCGGGATAATAGCCGTGAAGCTCATAAAGACGTGGCAAATATACTCGCTCAAAAACTTAACCAGCTGATCAATCTGCCCGAAAATGCCAATATCCTTTTGGTCGGGCTGGGTAACTGGCAAGCTACACCGGACTCACTGGGTCCAAAGGTCATCGAACACAGTTTGGTCACCAGGCATATGTATAACTATGCTCCCGCGGAAATAAAACCGGGTATGCGTTCCGTCAGCGCTATCTCACCAGGAGTGCTGGGCATTACAGGGATCGAAACTGCAGAAATCATCAAAGGCGTGGTGGAAAAAATACGTCCGGAATTAATGATCGTTGTAGATGCCCTGGCTGCAGGCAATGTCGAACGAATTGCAACCACTATCCAGATCGCAGATACAGGCTTAAGCCCGGGCTCCGGCGTTGGCAACAAACGTACAGGTATTAATCTCGCTACCATGGGCATCCCTGTCATCGCCATCGGAGTACCCACCGTCGTTAACGCAGCGATAATCGCCCAGGTTGCTCTGGAACATTTTGTGGAGCAAATAAAAGATAATAAAGCTCTGGTTCAGCTGGTCAACAGCCTCAATCCAGCTATCTATCAACAAGCTATCAGCAGGGTTTTGGAACCATTTGGCGGTGACTTAACAGTTACCCCAAAGGAAATTGACTCTCTCATTGCCAGCACATCAAAGACGGTTGCAGGCGGCATTTCCATGGCCTTGCATCCCGCTATCAACGCTGATGATTATGCTATGTATTTGAACTAATGGTTAAAAAGAAGCAGGCGAAATCTCCGCCTGCCAAGTTTGGAGTGGATTGACAAGTAATCGCGCAAGGATTCGGTTGCCTCCTTAATTATTGCAAGTATATTATCCATCAAAAATCATCATGGTATGCTGGTAATATATAATGTACTTTGTGGCTGACACTATGATTATTAAAATAGAGCATTTTATAGTGAAATATGGAAAAATCAATGGTGTACTGTTTTGCACGGTACACCATGATTAATAAAGTTAACGGGAAAGTAGCTGATACTGCGCAATTGTCTTTAATTTACTGATTAACTGTAAAGTTTCCACATATTGAGCTTTCGCTGCTAATAACGGCAGCTCTGCAGCTTCAGCTGAGTTGCGAGTTATAGTTCCCTTATGATCAATACTATCGGCAACAAACTTTATAAAAGCTAAGGGTGGTTTATTTTTTGTTTAATCTAGTTTAAGATCCTGCTGGAGGTATAATTTTATTACTACATTTTGGGGGTTTCTTATGCTTGCACTTCATGATCATCAGGAATACTTACAAAAGCATTTAACTATTTGGAAAAAACTAGAGGATAGGGACAAGCGAGAACTCTTAGCTGCGACCTCCTTAGTGGTCTACAAGCAGGGGGAAATTATATTAAGCAAAGAAAAAGAATGCAACGGACTTGTTCTCGTTAAAAGCGGCCAGCTCAGGGCGTTCTTTGAACTGGAGGACGGCAAGGAAATAACCCTTTACCGCTTGCTTTCCAACGATATTTGCATTCTTACAGCATCATGTGTGATTAGAAATCTCACTTTTGATATTACCCTGGAAGCAGAGAAAGACAGTGTGCTTTATATCGTATCGCCAGTTTATTGGGGGCATTTAACTGACAAAAACCCTGCTGTAAAAGACTTTTCCATGGAATTGGTTTCGGGACGGTTTTCGGAAGTCATGTGGGTCATGGAACAACTGATAACAAAAAACATGCGGCAGCGCACAGCAAGTTTTTTATTGGAACAGTCGATTCTAGAAGCATCAGATACGCTGAGTATGACCCATGAAAGCATTGCCAAAAACCTGGGCACCGCCCGGGAAGTGATCAGCCGCATCCTCAAATATCTTGAAAATGACGGCGTGATCCAGTTATCCCGTGGTCGCATAACAATTATTGACCTGAAAAAATTAAAAGAGATCAGCAACTAAAAACTTACTTCAACATGGCAAGTAAATCGGCTTTCGGAGTAAAGCCGCTCCGGCGCTCTACAATTTTGCCGTCCTTAAAAACGGCCAGGGTAGGGATACTCCTGATAGAAAAATTCCTTGCCAGTTCAAGCTGTTCATCAACATTAATTTTGGCGACAATAGCATTCTCCCCAACTTCATCTGCTAATTCCTCAATAACCGGCCCTTGCATCCGGCATGGGTTGCACCAGGAGGCCCAAAAATCTACCAGGACCGGTTTCTTAGCAGCGGCGACTACTTCCTGGAAATTATCACTGTTAACTTCGATTACTGCCATTTTTATCATCCTCCTGTTTATTTTTTGTTATTATACCCCCTCTAAAGATTCACTTCAGTAACATTATCACGCAAGCCAGCCGGACATTTATGCTCTACTTTCCCAACAACAAGGGGTGAGCTAAAAAATGGTGGATTTATAAATAATGTACCTTCTCAAAAGTAAAAAAGATGTCTTCTCCGAGCTCATACTCCTCAGACCCCTCAATGGACTCGACGATATCAACCTGGATCAGGTGTTGTTCGCCGGCGATCACTCCTTCAATGACATAGCAGGTATAAAAACCAAGGAAGTTTTTTTCTATTATTTTGCCTTTATATTCCCCACTATGCCTGGAAAGCAATACACACTGCGGCCTGATCACGGCCTTTTTCCCGTGCAAATTCAATATGTTAGCCCGGCCAATGAAATCGGCGACAAACTCATTCCGCGGCGCATCATATATTTGCCTGGGTACATCGTTTTGCTCTATGGCTCCTTCATTCATAACCACTATCCGGTCGGAAATGCTCATGGCCTCTTCCTGGTCATGGGTGACAAAAATCATGGTGATACCGAATTTCTTTTGGATTTGTTTAATCTCTCTTCTCATCTTGACCCTGAGCTTGGCGTCCAAATTAGACAGGGGCTCATCCATCAGCAGCACTTTAGGATTTAAGATCAGTGCTCTGGCCAGCGCAACCCTTTGCTGCTGCCCCCCGGAAAGCTGGGTTACATTGTTGTCCTTTTGTTCTTCCAAACCTACCAGGGAAAGCATCTCCAGGCCCTTTTCCTCTATTTCCCTGGCGGAGTATGTTTTTGTACCCTTTAGGCCGTAAACCACATTTTGCATCACAGTCATATGAGGAAATAAGGCATAGCTTTGAAAAACCGTCGACACCGGCCTCTTTTCAGGCGGCATGCCGGTAATATCCTTGCCTTCAAGAATAATCCGGCCCCGGGAAGGGGCCAGCAGCCCGCTGATTAATCTGAGCACCGTAGTCTTACCACACCCGCTGGGGCCAAGAATCGATACCAGTTCTCCCTGCTGTATATCTACAGAAAAATCTTTCACCGCGGCAAAGCCGGCAAATGACTTACTGACCTGATCTAAGCTAAGAAACATAATTTTTCTCCTTAACCATTTTTCGTTTCCCTTAACAGCAGCCTGGAAAATACCACATTGATCAATAATGTAGCCGTGATGATCATACAAGCCAGCACGGCAGCCAGGCCGTATTTGCCTTCCCTGATTACATTGAACAGCTCAACCGTCGCTACCTTGGCTGAAGGTGTGATGAGGAAGATAATGGCGCCGACAGTGGTCATGGTGGCGGTGAAGGTATTGACAAAGCTCACCAAAAAGGCCGGCTTTAACAGGGGCATGATGATCCCCCTGATTATTCTAAAGTTGGATGCCCCCAGATCTCTGGCCGCATCCTCTAGCTCGGTGCTTATATTGCTGAGAGTTGCACTGGCCGCTTTGGTGCTGATAGGTATTTGTCTAAAAACGCAGTTCAAAACAACGATGAGCCCAGTACCTGTCAGGGCCAGCGGGTAGTCGTTAAAGGCCAGGACATAACCGATACCAAAAAAAGGGCCGGGTATTATGTAAGGAAGCGAGGCAATCAGGTCAAAGGATTTGGCTCCTTTAAATCTTCTCCGCTCTATGTAGTAGGAAAGTAATAGCCCGATGACACTGGTTGCAATTGCGGCAATAAAGGCATAATAGAGGCTCCTGAAAAAGCTCGGCATCTTAGAAAAGCTCACCTCTTGGATATACTCCGAGGTAAAAATAAGCTGTCCGGACCTGTAGTCTGATATGGCAGACATGAAAATCGAAACATACTGAAGGGTCATGAATATTAAGAATGTCCAGGTGAACAGCATCAACACAGCTCTCAGGCCAACCCCCAGATTGAAGCTCAAATTCGAGCTTTGCACAGATTTTGATGAGGACATAGCCATGAGCTCAGCATGCTTCATGTTGGACCGGTAGACGAAAAAGGCAATAATTGATGGGATTATGATAATTACGCTTAAAGCTGAGGCCATTGGAAAATCTCCCCTGCCGATTACCGCAAGATAAGCCTCCGAGGCCAGCATTTTGAAATTTCCCCCGATGATGAGTGGTGTGCCAAAATCCGCAATGGATTTGATAAAGGTAATGAAAGCCGCAGCCACTATGCCGGGCCTGGCCAATGGCAGAATCACCCTTTTCAAGGTCCCCGTTACACTCTCTCCAAGATCCAGAGATGCCTCAATCAGCCTTTTGTCAATACCTGACATCATGCCCATAATGATCAGCGCCGCTATGGATACATTGCTGGCTATCTGCATGAGCACTATGCCATGCCAGTCATAAGGGTTCATGTTTAGCCCCAGCAGAGTGGAAGTGATAAAACCCCTTTTCCCAAACAGGGTGATATAGGCCAGTGCAGAGATAAAAGGCGGGGATATCATGGTCAGCATCAGCGTGGCCGAAATCAGTTTTTTTGCCCTGGTGCCGGTGAACAGCGTGTAAATTGATATGCACAGGGCAAAAATGATCGTAAAAAATGTGGACAGGGTGGCAACGAAAATGCTGTTAAATAGTAGATTGCTTTTATTATTATAAATGTCTTGATAAAGTGCCAGGGAAAGACTTCCTGCAGGGAAAAAACTCTTGATTAAGACCTCGAGTATCGGCCACAGGATGAACACCAGGATCAAGATGAGCAGAATGGGTAGCGCTGTCTTGTCAAATAAATCATAATAACGGGTATCCACCCCTGGGGATACCCGCTTGATCATGCTTTTCATACAGTTTATTTAGCCATCCTTTGCATCCATTGTTCCAGAATCGTATCCCTCTGGGAACTGAACTTAGATAAATCTATGTCCATCAGTTTATCCTTTTTAATGTCTTTCATCAATTCAGGCACCGCAACATCATCCCTGACCATCAACCTGGGGTCTACATCCCTGATTACTTCCTGTCCATTTTTAGACAATGCCCAGTCAACAAAGGCTTTTGCCCCCTCAAGGTTATCTGCATTTTTAAAGATGGCCAGTCCTGCCGGAACCCAGGGTATCCCATCCTCAGGATAGACTGACTCCACCGGATATTTTTGTGCCATCCCGATGTAATCTCCGGTCATGGGAATGATGCCCACGGCCATTTCACCAACAGCCACCTTTTGCGGGGGATCTCCGCCTCTTTGTGAGTAGTACGGAATATTGTTTTTCAATGTTTCAAGGTATTTCCAGCCTTCCTCTTCTCCCATAGTTTGCAGCAGGCTGTTGACAACTGCATAGTTGGTGCCCGATATCGAGGGATCGGACATGGCTACCTCATCCTTGTATTCAGGTTTGATCAGGTCACTCCAGGTTTTCGGAGGAGCTATGCCTTTTTCAGCCAGCACGTCCTTATTGTACATAAAGCCTACCAGGACCATGGATACACCTGTCCAATAATCGTCGCCCCGGTAGGCCTCGGTAACGTTAGCTTCCTCAGGTGAAACGTAGGCTTCCAGCAACCCCTTTTCCCCGGCAACCATGAAGCTGTCGGCTCCGCCTCCGAACCAGACTTCGGCCATGGGCTTGCCACCCTCAGCTTCGACCCGGGCAAGCACTTCTCCTGAAGACATATCTAAAAATTCCACGTTAATGCCGGTATCTTCAGTAAACTTAGCAAATATTTTTTCCGGGCCACCGTAAGCTGCCACAACTTTAATTGTAGTCCCCTTAAGTTCTTTTGCTCCATTATTGTTGGCCTCTTCATTTTTTGAAGAGCAGCCGCCAAAGACTGTTAGGAGCATGGCTATGGCCACTGCCAACGCCGCTATTCTTTTCATTTTCACATACTTCCTCTCCTCCAAATGATTTTGGTATATTTTATCATATTTTCTCGTAAGTTTATCATTGAAGGTTTCCCGTTGATTATTTGATAATTTTATCTATTTATTATTGCTGATTTGTTATATTTATAATTTGCTCGCCAGAGAACTACCGGGCCCGCCTGTGTATACGACAGGCTCAAGTTGTAGTTGCGTCAAAGTTATATTGCAATAGTGTGCTTATCTTACCTGTTTGCCACCAATTAGACTAAACCTGACCCTTCAAAAACTTCTGCCTCAATTCCTCATCATACTTCTCTATGGCGTACCGCAACATGGTACGGGGCATTTCCCGGTAATGCTCCTTAAGAAAATTAAACGCCGCCTCAAAATCACGTTTGCCCACTTCCCTCAGCATCCAGCCTACGGCTTTGTGGATTAAATCATGTTCATGCTTTAATAGAATGGAAGCAATATTAAAAGTATCCTCAAACTGCCCGTTACGAATAAAGTAATGAGTGGTCATAACTGCAATTCTCTGCTGCCAAAGGTGCCCTGAGCGGGCAAAGCGATAAAGGATTTCTCTGTCCCGTTCAAGTAAATAAGGCCCCAGGATATACTCGGCAGAAGCGTCTACTAAATCCCAATTATTTACATACGAGCAATTGTTCAGATACAAATCGACAATTGACTTCTTCTCTTCTTCAGAGCGGGCTTTTTCATATTTGAGGACCAGCAAGAATATTGCTGTTAAACGATATTCATGTACCGGCTCTCTTAACAGGGTTTCAATATCCTCCAGGGTTACATTTTTATAAAACTTTCTGGCCACTTTCCTTTGATATGGCACTTTAACACCAATGAAGCTGTCACCCTCTCCATAACCACCTGGTGTAGCTTTGAAATACCTTAGTAAAAACTCGGCTTTCTGCGGATCCTGATATTGCGCCAGCTCCTCTTTGACAGCCTGAACTTTTTGCATGGGCAGCACCTCTTTTACAATGCAGTTGTGATTATTATTTATCATAATCGTATCTTAAAGTATATTACATCATATCCGGGTCGACAAAATTTTACCGGATGATATCAGGGTAGCAGGAAAACAGGACAACTGAGTGAATTTTTCAAGAAGATAACAACCAATTCGGGAGGTATGGAAATGGCCGTTGACATAATCGACTATAAGATCTTTGGGGACGATATGCAGTGCGTTGAAATTGAACTGGATCCCGGCGAAGGAGTCCGGGCGGAAGCAGGAGCCATGATGTTAATGGAAGGCGGCATTGAGATGCAGACAGGAGCGGAAGGTGGCATTTTTAAAGGATTTAAAAGGATGCTGACCGGTGAAAGCTTTTTCATAACCACTTTCTTGAACAACGGCCGCGGCAAATCCCGTGTTTACTTTGGGGCACCCTACCCTGGCAAAATCATACCGCTGCATCTGGATCAATTGGGAGGCACTTTTTTGTGTCAAAAAGATTCCTTCCTTTGCGCTGCCAAAGGCATCGACATTGACATCGCTTTTACCAAAAGACTCGGGGCCGGGTTGTTCGGTGGCGAGGGCTTCATCCTGCAGCGGCTTTCCGGCCAAGGTCTGGCCCTGGTGCACGCCGGGGGTACCATCATTAAGAAAGATCTGGCGCCAGGAGAGGTTTTACGGGTCGATACCGGCTGCCTGGTAGCTTTTGCACCTTCGGTTGATTACGACATCAAGTTTGTCGGCGGCTTTAAAAACGCGCTGTTTGGAGGAGAAGGCATTTTCCTGGCACAGTTAAAGGGCCCTGGGCTGGTTTACTTGCAAAGCCTGCCCTTTTCCCGCCTGGCAGACCGGATCGTAGCTGCCTCACGCTATCAGCAAAAAGATGAACACAGGGGTATCGGCGGTTTAGGAGCAGGTATTTTAGGCGGGGGCATATTGGGAGGCATACTGGGGGGCGACAACGACTGATCAACCAATCCCAATATAACCGCCCAACCTGCCATACCTGGCTTTTATCTCGGCAGCCAGCAGTCTGTTTTCAGGACTTTTCAGACTGGGGTCGGCTGCAATAAGGCTAAAGGCCTCCTGGCGGGCAAGCTGGCAAGCTTCGGCATCCCGCAGTAAATCAGCCACTTTCATTTCCGGCAGCCCGGACTGGCGGGTACCTTGAAATTCACCGGGGCCCCTGAGGCGCAGATCCTCTTCTGCCAGGGCAAAGCCGTCACTGTTTTGGGTCATCGCCCTTAAGCGGGCTTTACCGTCATCCGTCCTGGGGTTAGCGACTAAAATACAGTAGGATTGATGAGCACCACGGCCGACACGGCCTCTAAGCTGGTGCAGTTGGGCCAGACCGAAACGATCGGCATCGAGTACGATCATCATGGTGGCGTTGGACACATCTACGCCCACCTCGATGACTGTGGTTGACACCAGCACATCGATCTCACCATCTCTAAAGGCAGTCATTATGTCCTCTTTTTCTGCCGGACGCAACCTGCCGTGCAGAAGTTCCACCCTATAGTCACGGAATTCTCCGGTCGCCAGCTGCTCAGCGATTTCGGCAGCGGCCTGTAAATCGCTTTTTTCCGACTCTTCCACCAGGGGGCAGACTATATATACCTGGCGACCCTGTTGCAGCTGTTGATGAGCCATTTTATAAGCTTTGAACAGGGCGCCGGGCAAGATAGCGTAGGTCTTGACCGGCAGCCTCCCTGGCGGCAGCTGGCTGATCACCGAAACATCCAGATCGCCATAGAGGGTCAAGGCCAGGGTGCGCGGAATCGGAGTGGCAGTCATCACCAGGGTATCAGGGTAACCGCCCTTATACTGCAAAGCCGCCCTCTGCCGCACCCCAAAGCGGTGCTGCTCATCAATTACAACCAGGCCCAGCTTTTTAAAATCCACATCTTGCTGGATCAGCGCATGGGTACCCACCAGAATTTTTAAATCACCATCAGAGAGTCTCTGCAGCAGTAATTGTTTTTCTTTTTTTGCAGTACTGCCGGTCAGGATGCCTGTGGCCACTCCTAAAGGCTCCAATGCTCTCTTCATCACCAGGTAGTGCTGTTCGGCCAGAATCTCAGTGGGCGCCATTAATGCGCCCTGCAAGCCGTTTTCTACTGCTTTGATTAGTGCCAGCATGGCTACTACCGTCTTACCCGCTCCTACGTCGCCCTGGAGAAGTCGCTGCATTGGCGCTGGAGATTCCATATCGGCCGCGATCTCCGCCCATACTTTGGACTGCTCCGGCGTAAGGCGGTAAGGGAGTGTGTCAATAAAGTCCCCCGTCAGGCGGCCGCCCGGCAGGCATCGATACTTCTTGGCCCGGGACACAACGGTGTTCCTTCGCGCGGCCAGGGTTAATTGCAAAAAGATCAACTCTTCAAAGACAAAGCGCCGTCTGGCTGACGACTGCTCCTCCTTGCTTTCAGGAAAATGCATATTGGACAGAGCTTCTTTATAAACTGGCAGGTTGTATTTCTTCAGCAACCAGACTGGCAAAAACTCCGCCTGTGCATCAACTTCCTCTAAAACTGACTTGATCACCGCCCGCAACAGGCGCTGATTTAATGAACCGGTAAGGGCGTAAACAGGGACAAGCCTGCCTGCGCTAAGGGGATCCTGGCCATTGAAAACCTCATAATCCTCCACCATAACCTGGACCGGCCCGAAACCGCGATCAACCTTACCGGTAACGAAGAGCTTAGCCCCAGGTCGCAAGATTTTCTTAATAAAGGGCTGGTTAAACCATACCGCATAAAATATCCCCATCTCATCCTGCACCGCCAGCTTGGTAACAGTCAAACCACGCCGGGGCTTTAAATCCTGTCCGGCCAATACGGTGCCCCGCAGGGTCGCCACCTCACCATGTCTGCAGGCGCTGGCCGGCAACAACCTGGTGCGATCCTCGTAACGCCTGGGGAAATGATACAAAAGATCCCGCACCGTAAAAATGCCCAGTTTTTGCATCGCAGAGGCGCGGCGCGGCCCGATCATTTTGAGAAATTGTACTGGCTTGGCAAAAAGTTCTGCAGACATATCCTACCTTTCGGAAATTAAGTGGAATTTAGCGAACCTACCCTTGCAGCAGCATATGTTTTTTGTTAGAATGTAGTGGTGATGCAAAGGAGGTGGTTATCTATGGCAAAAAAGTGTGCCGTTTGCGGCAAAGGCGTTACCGTTGGCATGAAAATTAGCCACTCACATATTCGTACTAAAAGGACCTGGATGCCCAACCTGCAGCGCATCAAAGCCATCGTAGATGGTAGTCCGCGAAGAGTGCTGGTGTGCACCCGCTGCTTGAGAAGCGGTAAGGTACAACGTGCTATATAAATATTGGTAAGCTGGTTTAAAAACGGCCGTTGAGCCGTTTTTTATTATCTGCCCGGCAACATTGACTGACTGGCTACCCTGGATGCACTCTTTTATATCATATCATATATTTGCCATCTAATTCCCAGCTTTGTCTTCAGCTGGAGATGTTAAACCGCTCATATCAACAGGAGTACGGCTTCAGCAGTTTTTGCTTGCTGAAGCCGCCCCCTTAATGACAGTCGATAAACATCTTTTTCTGGCAGCACCTCTGCCATTAAAGCTTGTCTATCTGATACAGTTATCAACCATCTATATGTCGCAACAAGTTGGCCATTTCAATGCCGGTCACCGCTGCGTCCCAGCCCTTATTACCGGCCTTGGTGCCGGCCCGTTCTATGGCCTGTTCAATGTTGTCGGCTGTAATCACCCCAAATATGGTGGGAACACCGCTATCCAGACCTACCTTGGCTACCCCTTTGGTCACTTCACTGGAAACATAATCAAAGTGTGGGGTGGCCCCACGAATTACTGCCCCCAAACAGAGAACCGCGTCATATTTGCCTGAATTGGTCATTTTACTTGCCACCAGGGGTAATTCAAAAGCGCCGGGAACCCAGGCCACTTCTATATCCTCATCAGCAACGCCGTGGCGCTTCAAGGCATCCAACGCGCCGCTCAACAGTTTATTGGTGATAAATTCATTAAAACGTCCGGCTACAATACCGAATTTTAAACCCTGACCTAATAGGTGTCCCTCGTAAATTTTTGGCATCAATAGTCCTCCTCATAGCTTTTTATTGAACATTAGATTTTTCTTTATCGCTTAATGTCAGAAGATGACCCATCTTTCTCTGTTTAGTGTGAAGATAAAAACTGTTGGAGTTACCCGGCTTTATTTCAATCGGCACCCGTTCAACAACATCCAGGCCATGCCCTTCCAGGCCGGCAATCTTACGCGGGTTGTTGGTCATCAGCCTGATTTTTCGCAATCCCAAATCGGTCAAGATCTGAGCGCCCAAACCATAGTCTCTCAAATCGGCTGGGAATCCCAACTCCAGGTTCGCTTCTACCGTATCCCTGCCTTTGTCCTGCAGATGATAGGCTCTAATTTTATTCAAGAGCCCAATACCGCGCCCCTCCTGCCGCATATAAAGCAGCACACCGACGCCTTCCCGGGCAATCATCTCCATAGCGCGGGCCAGCTGTTCACCGCAATCACACCGCGAAGAGCCAAATACGTCACCAGTCAAACACTCGGAGTGCACTCGCACCAGCGGCGCCTCATGCTGGGCTAGCTCCCCCATGACCAGCGCTATATGCCCTTTGCCGTCCAAAATACTTTCATAAGCTACGGCAGTAAATTCACCAAACCTAGTCGGCATCCTGGCCGTATCCACTCTGCGGATAAGCCGCTCATTGTGCCGCCGGTACTGAATCAAGTCGGCAATCGTGATAATCTTCAAGCCATGCAGCTTTGCAAACTCCATTAATTCCGGCGTCCGGGCCATGGTTCCGTCTTCATTCATAATTTCACAGATAACCCCGGCTGGGTACAAACCTGCCATTCTTGCCAGATCCACGGCTGCTTCAGTATGGCCGGTGCGCCTTAAAACCCCACCCTCTTTGGCCCGCAGGGGAAATATGTGGCCGGGCCGCCGCAAATCAGCGGGCTTGGTAGCAGGATTAAGTACTGCTTGCACGGTCATGGCTCTTTCATGTGCCGAGATGCCGGTAGTTGTATCTTTGTAGTCTATGGAAACAGTAAAAGCCGTCTCGTGGTTATCAGTATTATTGGTAACCATGGCCGGTAAATCCAGTTCATCCAGACGCTGTCCGGCGATGGGCAGACAGACCAGTCCCCGGGCATTGGTGATCATAAAATTAATTGCTTCCGGCGTCACCTTTTCCGCCGCCATAATCAGGTCGCCTTCGTTCTCCCTGTCTTCGTCATCAATGGCGATGATCATTTTCCCTTGTTTGATGTCCTCAATGGCTTCAGCTATAGTGCTAAATTTCATGATACAGCCTCCTTAATTTATAAAAAACCATGTTCGGATAAGAAACTCAAATTCAGCCTGGACTCCTGCCGCATTTCTTCTTTAGGGGCGAGCAGCTTTTCCACATACTTTCCTATAATGTCAGCCTCTAAATTAACGGTATCCCCTTCTTTTTTCTGCCCAAGAACCGTTGCTTTGGCAGTATGGGGAATCAAAGAAACCTGAAAAGATCCTGTTTCTACATCAACTATAGTAAGGCTGGTACCGTCAATGGCCACCGAACCTTTCTTGATCATGTACCTCATTATCTCCCGGGGAGCACTCACCGTAACCAGGGTGGCTATGTCCTTTTTAGCCAAGCCGGTAATCGTTCCGACACCGTCGATATGACCGCTGACCAGATGCCCGCCAAGCCTGTCCCCCAATCGCAATGCCCTTTCCAGGTTGACCCTGTCACCGCTGCGTAACAAGCCCAGGTTGGATTTTGCCAGTGTCTCCGACATTACATCAGCGGTAAACAGGCCCTGCTCAAAACTAACTGCGGTCAAGCAAACCCCGTTAACAGCAATGCTGTCACCAATCCGGCTGTCTTCCAATACTTTTGCCGCTTCGATGACCAGCTGGGCCGAATCAGAACCGCGCTTAATGCCGCGCAGCACACCAATTTCTTCAATAATTCCGGTAAACAAACTTATCCACCTCGATATTTAATATACCCTTCAAGGCAAAAATCTTCGCCCAAACACTTCATACGCACCCGCTCAAGTTGCACTGCCTCATCGGGATCATCAACACCTAATCCGCCTACCGCCCCGGGTGCCCCGTCGCCACCGATAATCTTAGGGGCGATGAACCAGCATACTTTATCCACTATCCCGGCTTCCAGAGCGGCACTGTGTACAGTGCCCCCCCCTTCCAGCAAAATCGAGGTAATTTCTCTGGCCCCCAGCAGCTTCATCAATTCAACCAGGTCGACACGCGGTCCCTTGCTGACTACCAATATCTCGGCCCCTGCTTCACGCAGAGCTAAGAGCCGTTTCCGGGGAGCCTCCCGGGTAACTGCAATCAGGGTTGGCGCGTCAGATTGCTGGTTTAATACTTTAGCCCCCGGCGGGGTTCTGCCCTGGCTGTCAAGAATAATCCGTACAGGATCACGACTGGGGCCAGGCAACCTGGTGGTTAACGACGGGTCATCGGCTAAAACCGTTCCTACACCCACCATGATGGCGTCATATCTGTTTCTCAGCTGGTGCCCGTAAGCTCTGGCCTCAGGACCGGTAATCCATTGGGACTTACCAGTGCGGGTAGCGATTTTGCCATCAAGGCTAACGGCCGCTTTGACAACAACAAAAGGCAGACGGGTATTAATATACTTGATAAAGACCTCGTTTAAACGGCGAGCTTCTTCTTCCATGATTCCCAATTCTACATCAATGCCTGCCTCAGACAGTCTCTTCAGTCCCTGCCCTGCCACCAGGGGATTGGGATCGGCCATGGCCACCACCACTTTAGCTATACCGGCTTCAATCACCGCTTCACAACATGGGCCGGTACGCCCGAAATGACTGCAGGGTTCTAAATTTACATAAAGGGTGCCCCCCCTGGCTGCGGCTCCGGCCTCGTTGAGAGCGTGTATTTCAGCATGGGGTGTGCCCGCTTTCTGATGATAACCACGCCCTACAATGCGGTTATCAGAAACAATCACCGCGCCTACTAGAGGATTGGGACTGGTACGGCCTTGCGCCCTGGCGGCCAGCTGGAGGGCTAACTTCATATAGTTATGATCTATTTTATCCATTGACGACTTCACTCTCACTGACATAATGGACCAAATTAAATAAGACCCTGTACGAATGCTTCAGGGTCTTTGGATATCATAGGTAAACCTGCCAAATGTATTTCCATGGCCAACTTACTTCCACCTTCTCCCATCCAGACTTTACTGTCGGCTCCGGCATCTCACCGGATCTGCCCGATTAGGGCTCGCGGGCTCGGCTTCTCAGCCATACCGCCGGTAGGGAATCACACCCATCCCTGAAGGTCTCTTCTTATTCTCTTGTAAAACCATTATAAGAGTCCTCTTGCTGTATGTCAACTGCCGTTTCAGTCGGGGGCAGTAAGACATAAGTACAGGCCTTATATTTTGTGTTTCGTAGCCACCAATCTGGAAACATGCTCCAGCAACTCAGTGGTCAGATGTTCTATTCTGGAATTCAACTCGTTGCGCTCGGCGATCATTGTGGCGAGATGTTCCTGCATCTCCTTGATGATTTTATACTGACCTGTTTCAGCCAGATAATCCCGGGCTGCATCTACCGAACTCACCTGCACGCCTGCCCCAGGCAGCACTCTGACTACGCCCGCTTCCTGCAACAGTGTAAGCGCCCGGCGCACTGTTTCAGGAGAAACGTTATACAACCCCGAAAGGGTTGAACGCCCCGAGACCCTTTGCCCCTCTCTATAATCACCATTTAATACCCGCTCCGCTATATCCATCGCAATAGTAATGTAGCGGGCGGTATGCAGATGTGTTGTCGTATTTCCCTTAACCATCGTTACACCTTTCCTTTTGATTAAATCCGTATTAAATTATATCCCCTGCAATAACAAAAAAATAGTAGTTTATTGGCCTCAGATTATAAAAAGGATCCCATGAGAGAATTATTTCCAGTACAAACGAACCGAAACCTTACGTTTATTGTCTAATAGGTTAAAACTATTAAGGAGGTATTTACCATGAGAAAGCTATTACCTGTTGCTTCCTTTATTCTGGTGCTGACAATAGCAGTTTTTCTAAACCAGCAACATATTGCCGGCGCATTGCCAAACCACACTGCCAGCTTTGTAGTAAACCAGACAACCTTTTCGTTAGACGGGGAAGCCAGGGGCATGGATGCAGCCCCGTTTATTGAGCAGGGCCGTACCTATATCCCTTTGCGCTACCTGGCTTACGCCCTGGGCATTACGGATGACGGGATCATCTGGGATGGTCAAAAGCAAAAGGTTACCCTGTCTACTCCCAATGGCAATGTGATCACCGTTACCGTTGGAAAAGCGGTGCTCACAATTGACGGCCAGGAACAGCTGATGGATGTGACGCCGCTCCTTATAGGGGAACGGGTATATCTGCCTGTTCGCTGGTTAGCCGAGGCCCTGGGCTATGAAGTAGGCTGGCAGGAAGACACCGCTACCGTATTTGTCGGCTCGCCCGGCAGTATCGTAAATAAGGCTACCAAAACTACCATCTTGCCTGCAGTTGGATCATATGAGAATTTAAAAGACCTTTTGACCCATGCACAGTCATACAGCGGCAACTACTATAAAAGGGCATTGATCGATGAAGCTTTCCAGGACTTAGCGCCCCAGCTGAACACCAAAGCTGAGTCTCTTGGTTCTGCAGCTGACACAACCCAGGCTGGTACTGATTATTCTAAAACCAATACACAGGTGGCTGGTGTTGATGAGGCTGATATTGTTAAAACGGACGGGATCTACATTTATCAGGTTAACCGGGAGCGGGTAGTTATCGCCAAAGCCCAGCCAGCTGAGGATATGGCTGTAGTCAGCACGCTGGACTTTGCCGGCAAAGACTTTACACCGCTGGAAATGTGCGTCGACGAGAAACACCTGGTGCTCATCGGAACTACCCGCAGCCCTGCAATCCAACCCAGTTATAAGCTCGAAAACAAAGCTCGTATAGGTATTATACCACCTTACTATCAAAATGAGACTACCAGAGCTATTATTTACAGCGTTTCAGACAAATCCAACCCGCGCAAACTGCGCGAACTGGAGTTAAATGGAGATTATGTATCCTCACGCAAGATCGGTTCCTCCTTCTACCTGGTAGCCAACCAGCACCTTTATTATTCCCCCGGAGGTGAAATTGATCAACCCCGTCCCTTATATAGAGACACCGCCTTGCAGGACGGCTTCCTGACCATCGACTATCCGGAAATCAAATGTTTCCCTGATTTTACCCGGCCCGGCTACCTGATCGTGGCAGGCCTCAACCTGGATCAGCCGCAACAACAGGCCAATGTCTCCGCTTACCTTGGCTCCGGCGAAAACGTCTACGCATCGGCCGGTAATCTTTACGTGGCCGTTACAGGCTACCAACAATTATTCAGGGAGGCACAAAATCTTAGCTTGCCCTGGAGCAATAATAATGTAACAAAAATATACAAATTCAATCTCAATCAGGGTAAGATTAACTACGCAGCGCAAGGAGAGGTTCCAGGACAGGTTTTAAATCAGTTTTCCATGGATGAACATCTCGGCAACTTCAGGATTGCCACTACACAGGGTGATATGTGGCGGACAGATGAATATACTTCTCGCAACAGTGTCTTTATCCTTGACGATCAGCTCAAGATTACCGGACGGCTGGAGAACATTGCCCCAGGCGAAAAGATTTATTCCGCCAGATTCATTGGCGATCGCGGCTACCTGGTTACATTTAAAACCGTTGACCCGTTTTTTGTCCTGGATTTAAAAGATCCTCAAAAACCCACTATTCTGGGTGCACTTAAGATGCCTGGCTACAGCGATTATCTCCATCCCTATGATGCAAACCATGTTATCGGCTTCGGCAAGGATACCATTGAGCTCAGCAATGCTTACAGCGGAGACCCGAACGATACTATGGCATTCTATCTGGGCATGAAAATGGCTGTCTTTGATGTAACCGATGTGAATCACCCGGTGGTTATGTTTAAAGAAACCATCGGCGACAGAGGAACGGACTCAGAGCTGTTGCAAAATCACAAGGCACTGCTGTTTGACAAAGAAAAGAATCTGCTTGCCTTCCCTGTCAAAGTGATGGTTGCGGACGATAGCCAAAGCAGCACCGGCAGCAATATACCTCGCTATGGAAATTTTGCCTTCCAGGGCGCTTACATTTACAGCCTTGATCTTACTAATGGCTTTTCGTTAAAGGGCAAGCTAACCCATCTTACTGATGAGGATTACTTAAAGGCAGGCAATTACTGGTATAATAGTGACAAGAACATTACTCGCATCCTCTATATTAATGATGAATTATACACGCTATCCAATAGTATGATCATGGCCAACAGCCTGAACGACCTCAAGGAGATCAAAAGGCTCGAGATCAAATAAAAAATTCGGAGCGTTGTCTGCAAATAATCAACAAGCGCCGGGGTTTAACTTAACACGGCGCTTGTTTGCATTTTATTACCCATCTCATCCCGCTCTTAGAGTAAAAAGCCCACTTCTCCCGTAACGATTGAAGACGGCAGGCAAAGAAAATACTGTTTAAAGGATACCACTGAAGCATTGCCTTTTAAGCATATTTGACATGTGCTTAGTTTCCTGGCAAACTACCCAGAACAGGCAGTTTTCTCCGGAGGCGGTAAAATGGTCACCGGTCTGTTCATAGTTCACTGCATAGCAGCCCCCGTTACATTTCCTCGCACAGTGTATACAGTGCTGCGGTTGCTTGTTGCTTGGATTGAGAAAAGGTTCCAACCTGTTGAGGTCAACACCGGTATTAACATTACCAACTATATACTTGCCCTCTTCCCTGGCTAAACCAAGCATTTTTGAACAGGGACTTACATCCCCGTTGGGTGCCACGGCCAATGAGGTACTGCCGGCACGGCACCCCCAACCAGGCACCTCCCGCTGATCCTTTTCAAACTCCTCTATAAATAGCGGGGTACCATGCCCTTTTAAATCATGATAGTCCCTGAGAATATCTACAAGTTGCAGACCATACTGCTTAATCTGTTCTTTTTCCCAGCACCTGGCGCCCTGGGCAGGCGCAATAATAAACTGGTTAATTCCTAAGTCTACCAACTGCCTAAAGTCATCACGCATTGTACTTATAGCCTCTGTACTGACGGTCATCCTTACCCCCAGCCAGGGCTGGTACAATTTGATGAGAGGTATTTTCTTGGCGATCTTATGCCAGGTGCCCTGGCCGCTCCTATCCCGCCGGTAGCGATTATGGGTTCTTGCACCGCCATCCATACTGAGGAGTATGTTGATCTTATATAAGGCAAAATATTGCATGATCTCTTCATTGAGCAATGTCCCGTTGGTGGTGACTGACCAGGTAACTAATAGGTTGCGCTTCCTGGCAGCTTCCAGGGCATAGGGCACAATTTGTTTAATCAAAGTAAATTCCAGCAGAGGTTCGCCACCGATTAAGGTGATGTTTACAACCGGAAAAGCAGCCCGTTCCACCAGGAAGTCGACTGCTTTTTTCGCTGTGGCCAAGGTCATCCTTTCCCCTGGATCTTTTTCATGGATAAAACAGTATGCACAGGTAAGGTTGCAATTGAAAGTCAAGTTCAACTCTATTGCGGCAAGCCCAAGTTTGGACGCAGTTTTTTTTCCCACCATGCTTGCCAGCTTTGCGGCATCCTCATAACTTATAAAGAATTTCCTCATTAAATTCTCTGCAAGGGCTTGGGGAGAGTACGCCGGATTTGTTCCGGTGTACTCTCCTATATATTTAACAATGTGATTTAACCAGGCACCGCGGTCTTTTATATCCATAACTATTCCTTAGCGTCTTTTTTATGCTCATGAACCGCAAAATCGGTAGGAGGCAGGGGTGCTTCATGAGGCTTTGCACCCGCCATCGGGGCTAGACCGAAAAATTGTTGACCTGCACAGCTAAAGCCTCCAACCGTCCCGCACTGGGAACCGCTAAACTGAAAAGGACTGCAGGTAGGAGTACCGGGCCCCCCCGGCGCAATACCTATAAATTGCTGGCCCGGGCAGACAAACCCGCCCAGAACACCGCATTGAGAACCGCCAAACTGGAAAGGTCCGCAAGGCTGCCCGAAAGTGAAGGGACCACAAGGCTGGCTGAAGATGAAGGGACTACAGGGCTGCTGGAATTGGAATGGTCCGCAGGGTAGCCCCCCGAATTGGAAAGGCCCACAGAAGAAGAAGGGACAAACGCCGCCGCCCGATGGAAAGCTTGGTACATAGCTCCCCGGGCAGGCAAAAGAGAAGTCGCAGGTATCAGGCGGCCTGCAGATATAGCTTCTAGAACAGGTAAAACCCGGGAAGCCGGTGCAGGCAATTTCAGTCTTAAATTTTTCCTGTAACTGCTCTGCCAACTGCTCCATATCTTCACCGCTAAGGGAGCGTTTCATGGCATCCCAGATAATCTGCACAGCGCTGACCGGAACTATACCGATCCCGTTTTCTGTTTCAATGCGTAATACATGCTCATCTACTGACAAAAGATTTCCAGTCAATACTCTTCCATTGACCAGTTCAAAAACAATTCTTTTTCCTTGACTGGCTTTTAATTGCTCTAACAAGATTTTCACTCCTCAAAAAATTCATCATC
Organism: Pelotomaculum sp.; assembly: GCA_050950345.1. Classification (GTDB taxonomy): domain Bacteria; phylum Bacillota; class Desulfotomaculia; order Desulfotomaculales; family Pelotomaculaceae; genus Pelotomaculum_C. Next base: position 774,684 of record JBMNHK010000002.1, on the reverse strand, counting down.
TTTCTGCCAGAATATGTTTCTGATGAGTGTTTTGTTAATCATGATAGAATTATGTAATGTAAACAAACTACATGCCTTAATTCAACAAAAAAACACCTGCTGGGGTGTTGTGAGTAATATCAGCAATACAATCAATTAGGAATCCAGGCTATCCTTTCTTTTACCTGATTCGACATGCAAAAAAGCCGCCAGGTTTGGAAAACCGCGGCTTTTGATATAAGAACAATCTAAGCTTGCTAAACACTTATTATGCAGAAAAGGCAATGAATACAATGCGGGAACAGGTTAATTCTTCTTAGGAGCTTCCTCCTTAACCAGCTTGGCTTTTTCAGCACCGCAGTTTTTGCATTTAGCGGGCTTACAGCGCGCTTCCAGCACAGCGCCGCATTCTGCGCATTTGAATACTGCCATCAAAAATCACCACCTTCCGCTGCCCTTCTGAGTTTTATCATAGACCCTTTTATGTCATCATTGCCAAATATCGCTGAACCGGCTACAAGTACTGTAGCCCCCGCCTTTACAACAGCAGGAGCTGTAGCAGGATTTATGCCGCCGTCCACCTGGATTTCGGCTGAAAGACCACGTTCCTCCAACATCCTCTTGACAACCTTTATTTTAGGCAGCACTTCCGGAATAAAGGCTTGCCCGCCAAACCCCGGGTTTACCGTCATTATTAAAACCAGGTCGACCATAGGCAGAATGTACTCCAGCACTGAGGGAGGTGTGGCTGGGTTTAAAGCAATACCTGCCATGGCACCTTTATCTTTGATCAGAGACAGCGTACGATGGAGATGCACACCGGTTTCAGCATGAACAGTAATCAGATCGGCGCCTGCATCAATAAAGTCACTTATGTAACGATCAGGGCTTTCAATCATTAAATGCGCGTCTAAACACAATTTGACTTTAGGCCGTAGAGCTTTAACAACAAGGGGGCCGACGGTGATATTAGGAACAAAGTGCCCGTCCATGACATCAATATGCAGGTATTCCGCTCCTGCTTCCTGCACTTCCAATACATCGGACAATAAGGCGGAGAAATCAGCCGATAAAATAGAAGGAGCCAGCTTGACCAAGATTAATAGATCTTCCTCTCTTTTAATATTTTTAAAAATTCAAGGTATTGCTGATAACGAGAAGATTGTATTTCACCGGACTCAACCGCTTGTTTAACCCTGCAGTCCGGTTCTTGAGCATGCAGACAGCCGCTGAAATAGCATTCACCTTTCAGTCTGGCTATTTCCGGAAAATGTTCCGCCAGCTCCTCAGGCTTAATATCTGGCAACTCAAGGCTGGTAAAGCCTGGTGTATCCACTACCAGACCACCTGAGGGCAGATTAATTAATTCTACATGCCTGGTAGTATGTTTACCTCGCTTTGTCTTGTCACTGATCATACCGGTTTTAAGAAAAACACCGGGAATAAGAGCATTTATGATCGTCGACTTACCAACACCGGATGGACCGGCAAAGACCGTGATCCTGTCCTGCAGCGTCTCCAGTAACTGCTCCAGGCCTTCTCCGGTTATTGTGCTGGTTGCTATTACCCGGTAAAAATTAATGTAACGGGCGATTAACTCATCCCTGGTATCTCCGTCCAGGTCAGACTTGTTAAAGCAAAGTATCGGCTCAATCCCGTTTACTGAAGCAATGATGAGGAAGCGATCAATTAAGCCGGGATTAGGCTCAGGCTCCTTCAGGGCAAATACCATTAAAGCCTGGTCAACATTGGCTACCGGTGGCCGGATGAGGGCGTTTGCCCGGGGCAAGACCTCCTCAATCACGCCTGTTTTACCATCTCGTGGTAGAAATAGCACCCGATCGCCTACCATTACCTGTTTTTTTTCATGTCGCAGACGGCCTCTGAGCGCACACTCCCACTCCATGCCGCCGCTCAGCACATAGTAGAAGCCGCCATAAGCCTTTATTACCGTTCCTTCCTCATGCACCATGTTGTTAACCAATTTCTTTCTCGGAAGTGAGTTCATTATCGATATACACCTGTACTACTGCTTTTCCATAATACTCAATTTCCTTTACGACTTTTTTACCCGGCCTTTCCGTATTGACGTAGGCAATATTGCTGCCCCTGGCGTCAATGACTACAATCTTTAACTGGTGGGGCTCATCGTCATCGTCGATATTTACTTCTACTCTGGCTACTCGCCGCACCGGCCCGGGACCTTTGCTGAGTGTCACCTGGACGACTGCGCCTTCACTGACGGTTGCTCCTTGCGACGGGTTCTGACCGATAATTTGACCTTCAAAGTAATCCGTATTAGCAACCTCGGTTACATTGCTGTCTAACTGGAGCGCTAATTTATCAAGTTCCGCTTCAGCTTCAGACATAGTCAGCCCAATCAAAGCAGGCACCGTAATAACCCGTTGTGGGCCTTTGCTGACATACAGAGTTACCCCTGAACCACGTACCAGCCTGGCATTCGGCTTGGGCTCCTGGTCCACAACCACACCTTTCGGATATTGCTCAGAATACATTTCTTCAAGGGGTTCATTGACAATAAGCTCATACTGGTTGATTTTTATTCTGGCGTCATTTATGGTGAGACCTACCACATCCGGCACCTCTCTGATTTCAGGCCCCTTGCTTACAGTAAGAGTTATGCGGTGATTAGCCTTAATGGTGGTACCAGCAAGCGGTTCCTGAGCTATCACCATGCCGCTTTGAATCGTGGGATGTGAGCTGAGGGTTACCTGGATATCATTTAAGCCTTGTTCCTTAAGCATTCTCTCAGCATCTTCCCGGCTCTGTCCCACAACCTCCGGCATCAGCACCTCCGGCACATTCATAAACAACTGAAAACCTATAATCCCTGCCGCTGTCAAAGCCAGCGCGATCAAGACTGCCCATAGCCATCCCGGAAGGCCTTTGGCAGGAGATTTCTTTGCCGGGGTAGGCTCAACACCTGGAGGGACACCATCCTCTCCATTGATCGCAGGTATTACTCTGGTGGCAAATTCATCATCCTGCACGGAGGGTACAGAGGGCAAATTTTTGATCATGCCACCCAGCTCTATGGATAATTGCCTTGCATTCTCATAACGATCTACAGGTTTTTTTGCCATCGCCCGCAGAATTATATTTTCCAACCTCTGCGGCAAAGCAGGATTGATACTTGTAGGGCGCTCCGGAATATCCTGGATTTGTTTCAGAGCTACAGCGATGGGGGTTTCTCCTTGAAATGGAAGCTTCCCGGTAACCATTTCATACATTACTATGCCCAAAGAATATATATCCGAAGCTGGTTCTGCTGTTTCTCCCTTGGCTTGTTCCGGAGATATGTAGTGTACCGAGCCAACTACAGTATCAGTTTGCGTCAAAGTAGCAGTGGTTGCCTCCTTGGCAATACCAAAATCAGTGAGTTTAGCCCGCCCTTCCCGGGTAATTAAGATGTTTTGGGGTTTCACATCACGGTGAACGATATCATTTTCGTGGGCATGCTGCAGAGCATCACTAATCTGAAGGGCAAATTCCACTGCTTGCCCCGGCGGGATTGTGCCCTGCGACCTGATCAAGTTCTTCAGGTTGTCCCCTTCAACGTACTCCATGACCAGGTAATGGATCTGTTCTTCCCAGCCAACATCATATATGCTCACTATATTTGGATGGGAGAGTCTGGCAACAGCCTGGGCTTCACGACGAAAACGCTGCACAAAATCTTCATCGCTAGTGAATTCTGGCCGGAGAACTTTAATGGTCACCAGGCGGTTCAATAAGGTATCCCGTCCCTTATAAACGATGGCCATGCCACCGCCGCCCAGCTGTTCCAGGATTTCATACCGGTTCCCCATTAGCTTCCCGATCAATCTGTTCACCCCTAATTATTATCTAAAAGCTCGAGATCTTGCAATAATGCATACCCTATTGATGTAATATTACCATGACTCATTACAAAGCTGAAGACATTATGCTCTAAAACTTAATAGCCAGCCGCTACAGCCGCTGCCAAGAGACTCCTCGCCAAGGGTGCAGCCACTGCACCACCTCCACCGGCATTCTCCAACATCACAGCTATGGCCAGGCGCGGTTGTTCAGCAGGAGCAAAGCCAATAAACCAGGCGTGTGTCTGTCCTTGGGGATTCTGGGCAGAACCTGTTTTGCCGGCAACCTGCATTCCTCTGACGGAAGCGGCTTGTGCCGTGCCGCTGTTTACTGCGCTGACCATACCTTCTTTAATAATGGCGGCTATTTCCGGACTGGTCGCCTTTAGCCATACCCGGGGCGTATGATTTTCAACTGTAAAGCCCCTGGAATCCTTCACCCTATTGACCAGATAGGGCTGCATTATGGTGCCCTCGTTGGCAATTGCTGCAGCGCTGAGTGCCATTTGGAGCGGGCTAACCAATATTTGCCCCTGTCCTATGGCGCTGCCGGCTAATTCCGTAGGTGTCATTTCATCTGCAGACGCCATCGTACCGGCACGGGTTGGTAGACCAATTTCAGGAGCCTGGAGTAATCCAAAGGCTTTAACCGTCTCTTGAAAGCCTGTAACCCCGGCTGTTAAACCAAGTTGAGCAAAGGTTGTATTACAGGACTTGGCCAGCGCCTGGGTTAAGTTGACCTTACCATGCACAGCAGTATCGTCAAGCTTAAAACCATCCACCACCAGATAGCCCGGACAATCAAAATGATCCTGGGCTAACCCTGGATCAGCCGCCAGAGCCGCAGCGGCAGTTACTACTTTGAAGGTCGAACCGGGCGGGTAGGCCCCTTGCGTTGCCCTGTTAACCAATGGTTTCCGGTTATCCTGAAGCAGTTCGGGCCAATTATCATCTAAATAATTGGGATCAAAACTGGGACTCGAAGCCAGCACCAGCACTGCTCCAGTTCCCGGATCTAAGAGCACCACTGCACCCCGTCGTCCGCCCAACAGATCCATGGCCTGCCCTTGCAGCCCGGCATCCAGCGTAAGTATCACATCACCACCTGCTTGAGCCTTACCCAGCAACCTGTTGATGAGATTCCTATAACTATCGGCGCCTTCCATGCCCAACAAATAACGATCATAAGCAGATTCCAGGCCTGCCCGACCGTAAATCTCGTTAATGTACCCGATTACATGGGCCATGCTGGAACCTGCCGGATAGAGGCGCTTGGTGCTATCCTGGCTGCGCTCACTATTAGCCAGGGCAACTCCATTGCAATCATATATGGTCCCTCGCAGCACCTGGTTCTCATATTCCTGAAAGCGCCGGTTATATGGGTTGTCTGCCAGTATTGGAGCCCGGTATAGCTGCAAATATGACAGATAAATAACCAGGCCAACCAAAAGTCCCAAGAGCAGGTAGCCTAATTTTAAAATATTGTTTTTCATAAGCTATTTTCTGCCTCGTGTGATACGTTCAATAATAACCCCAGCAAGATGAAATTAGCTAATAGGGAACTGCCGCCATAGCTCATAAAAGGGAGTGTTACACCAGTCAGCGGCAACATCTTGGTCACCCCAGCCAGAATGATAAAAGACTGCAGGCTCAATAGCGCAGTAAGGCCGGCCGCTGTTAGTGCTGCAAAGTCATCCTTTGTTTTAAGAGCAATTCTAATCCCGCGATAGAGATAGATCATAAACATAACAATGACTCCCACTCCGCCGGCTAAACCCATCTCCTCACAAATAGCAGCAAAGATAAAGTCGGTATGTACGGCAGGTATAAAAGTCGGAAAACCCTGTCCCAGACCGGCGCCTATGACACCACCTGAACCGATAGCAAAGATGGACTGAATAACCTGATAGCCGGTGGTATCAATCAATGGCCACGGATTAAGCCAGATCTCAACCCTGTCTTGCACATGAGCGAAAATGGAATAACTCACTCCTGCCCCGGCCCCAAAAAGCCCCAGCCCAAATACAACATAAAAGATGCGCGAAGTGGCTACGTAGATCATGGCAAGAAAAGTGCCAAAATATATTAAGGCCGTGCCTAGATCCTTTTGAAAAACCAGGAGTAATAATGAAACACCCCACATAGCCACCAAGGGCACCCATTCCTGAGGACTTGGCAGGTTAAGCCAACCGACGCTACGCGTCCCTGCGGCCAGGGCCGCCTTGTTTTCCTCTAAAAAACTGGCCAGGAAAAGCACCACCAAAATTTTAACAAACTCGGAGGGCTGCAATTGAAAAAGACCGAAATTAAGCCAACTTTTTGCTCCGCCCTCTTCCTGGCCAAAAAATATTGGCAAGATGAGCGCCACCAGCCCTACCACGGCATAAACATATTTATAATCATCCAGAAAACGAATATTTTTAAGCAGGCTGGTAGTAAGCACCAACACCAATAAGGCCGCCAACAACCAAACAAATTGCCTCATACCGTAAAAAGGATCTATGCGGAATAAAAAAACAAGCCCGGTAGCTGTAAGCGCTGCTGTTAAGGGTAATAAAAAGCAATCCCCCCGGTAACCGGTATATGACCAGTAGATATGTACTAAAAAAAAGCCGGCCACTGCAAACAGTCCAGCCAGCAGGGCTGTACGTCCGGTATCACCTGGCAAAGTAAAGAACAGTCCCAGCATCCCGGTCATAGCATAAAGACCCACCAGGCAGAGCAGCTTGCGTTCAGCAATGCGGCGACTGAAATTGGCTCTTATCGTGGAAGACAACCGGCTTGACCTTTTCTGCCACGCAAAACTCATAATTGCCTCCATAAACCTTAATACGACTAAATGATTCTATTTCAGGGGGTTTGAGATATGCCTGCTGTAGTTTCACCATACAATACCGGATCATATTTCCAGCAAAATAACAGTAATATTATCTTTTCCACCGTAATTAAGCGCGTGTTTCACAAGGATGCCTGCTGCTGTATCCAGGTCAGGTGAAGTTTTAAGAATTTGTAACAGCTCATCAGGTTTCAGGTAGCCCGTAAGACCGTCTGTGCAGAGCAGCAACAGATCACCCCTGACAACCTTCTGCCTAAAAAGATCCACCTTTAAAGAGGGTGAGGTACCTAATGCCCTGGTAAGCACATTGCGTTGCGGGTGTTGCCGGGCTTGCTCTTCCGTGAGTTCGCCGCTTTTAACCAGATCATAAACCAGGGAATGATCCTCTGTCAGCTGTGTCAGCACTTCTTGACGCAACAGGTAGGCCCTGCTGTCACCGACTTGCGCCAAATAAACTATTTCACCGCTTTTTAAGCAAGCTGTAACAGTAGTACCCATACCTGACCACTGCTGGTTGCTGCCGGCAAGATTATAGATCTTCTCGTTGGCTATTTGCACAGCGCTTACCAGAGCAGCTTCCGGATGTTCCCCTTCTTGCAGCTTGCGGGCAAGTTCAACCTGCAGTACATCTAGCGCTGTCGCACTGGCAATCTCGCCGGCCACATGGCCGCCCATACCATCGGCAACAGCAAATAAACCCAATTCAGGTACCACACAAAGGCTGTCCTCATTTAGTGGCCTGACCAGACCAATATCAGTTAACTGAGCCCACTTCATAACCCCACCTCACAAACTCAAAAATGAAGTCCCCGATCCTGATGCTATCACCCTCTGCCAGCACAGTTGGATGCTCAATCCTGACTTCGTTTACAAAGGTGCCGTTGGTACTCTGTAGATCCTCAATCCAGTACTGACCTTGCTGATAGAAGATCCTGGCATGTCTGTTGGAAGCAAAGGAGTCCTGAAGCACAAGATCACTGCTGTCTCCACGGCCAAGCAAATTATTTTCGTTATTCAGAGGAAAGGTTGTTCCAGGTCTCAAAGAGGGGGCAACGCTTGCCTTGACCCTTAGAAAGGCGCTGTCACCACCGGGGTAATCTGGCCCTCTATGTCGCCCGTCCACGACTTTACCGCCATCCGGCTCCTGTTCGGCAAGCCGCAGATCAGCCACCATCAATTTAACCAGCCTGAAGATAAATAACAGCATTAATGCCAGGAATAAATAGCGCAATACCATCACAGCAATAGAAAACATAATCATTCCACCTTAAAGGTGCAGGTCGTCAAGCCAAGTTGCAGCTTATCCCCTGTTTCCAAAAGCTTCATTCCTATTCTAATCCCATTAACAACAGTGCCGTTAGTACTACCAAGATCCACGATTTTATACTGGTTGCGGTGCCGTTCCAGCCTGGCGTGACGGCGGGATACGCTATCATCGTGAAGGACTATGTCGCAACCCTCGCCTCTTCCCACAACAATTACCGGAGCTGTAAGCTTAAAGACCTTACCCTGATCAGGGCCGCTGTCCATGAGCAGCATCCCATAGGAAACTGCAGGCGCTTCTAACAGGGTGCCATTTTTAACCGGTTGAAAAGGCTGGGTCTGCTCAATAGGTTTCTCCTCGGGTTCAGGACCTTCTTTTTCACCCGGATCTTCACTAAATTCACTGTCAACTCGCAGCCCACCGGCCGGCAAGGCCTGTTCAACGGCAAATTTAATTGCCGGCTGGCCGGTCAAAGTATATCTTTTTTCAGCAGCTTTTTTAGCCACATAGTCTTCCAGCTCTTTTGCCAGCGTTTTTCTTAACGGCTCAATATCGGCATGATCCTCCGGATTAAGAAAAACAGTGTATATATTGGGCACATATACATTGCTAATACTGACCCGGCGGCAATCCCTCATCTCCCGGGCCAATTTTTTTGCAATATCCACAGGTTGGACACGGCCGCCAAATTTGTCCTTGAAAAAACTGTCGATATATTTTTCCAAGCTACCCTCGAATACCGAGAAAACACCCATTGTCCACACCTCTTACTAAACAGTTGTTTACTAAGGTTTATCCATATAATTAATTTACTTTTAAACTTACGGGCCTATAGATGTACAGCGCGGTGCAGATTCATTAAGATTAAGTCGACAGTACCCTGCGTCGCAGTTGACCACAGGCAGCATTAATATCCGCTCCCAGCTTTCGCCGCAGGGTAGTTGCTATCCCCTGCCGCTCAAGGATATCTTTAAAAAGGCTTACCTGAGACCGCCCTGCTGGAACAACGCCCCGCTCAGCAACAGGATTGGCCGGGATCAGGTTTACATGACAAAGCATTCCCTGCAGCAGTTGTGCTAATTGCTGTGCATGTTCCCTCCTATCGTTAATCCCGTCTATTAATGCATACTCAAAAGTTACCCGCCTGCCTGTTTCTTCAGCATAATAAGCGCAGCTTGGGATTAATTGCTTGAGAGGATACTTTTTGTTGATCGGAACCAGGGTATCTCTCAATGAGTCTTCAGGAGCATGCAGAGACACAGCCAGCGTCAAGGCTAACTTCTCCCCGGCCAACGCCCGAATAGCGGGCACTATGCCACAGGTTGATAAGGTAATATGGCGGGCACTGATGTTCAATCCATATTCTGCTATAATGTTGGTGATAAAACCAAGGGTAGCATGATAATTATCCAGTGGCTCACCTGAACCCATCAAAACAACATGACTCACTCTCTGCCCGGTGTCCTGCTGTATACCGAGGACCTGATCGTATATTTCTCCGGCGCTTAAATTCCTGATCAGGCCCTCCAGGCCTGAAGCGCAGAGACGGCAGTTCATTCGGCAGCCCACCTGGGTTGAAACACACACGGCATTACCATAGTCGTGTTTCATTAACACACTTTCCACCGTCTCACCATCGTGCAAACGGAATAGGTACTTGATCGTCTCCCCCTGTTGTGAAACCTCTTTGGTGTGGATTTCCGGGTAGCTGAGCCATGCGAAACCCGCCATTTTCTCCCTTAAATTCTTAGAAAGATTGGTCATTTCGTCAAAGCTGAATACTCCTTTTTTAAAAATCCATTCAGCTGCTTGTTTAGCCCTGTATTTCTCTACTCCCAGGTCACTAAAAATAATTTCGAGCTGTGGCAGGGTAAGATCCCTTAAATTAACCTTTGCTGAGCTCACTTTATAATCCTTCCCCATTAAGACGAACTATTCTCCGTCATGATAATCTATCCTTTATTTCTCATTCTGGCCATGAAAAAACCGTCCATACGATTCTCACCAGGGTAGATCTGAATATACCCCTTTGATCTAGTACCTCTACGATCCACAGCTTCAGGCAGGAAAGGGGTTAAATCCTCCAATGCAAACCACGGGTGATGGGATAGAAAATCTTCCACCTGTCCTAAGTTTTCCTCCCGTGTAACGGTACAGGTGCTGTAAAGCAACACCCCTCCTTTTTTAACGCATCTGGCGGCACCGGCCAGGATCTCCGACTGCAACTGAACAAGAGCAGGAATATCAGCGGGATCTTTGCGCCAGCGTGCATCAGGACGCCTTCTCAGCACACCCAGCCCCGAACAAGGGGCATCCACCAGGACAAAATCCGCCTGTTCAATATACTCTTCCGGCAGTTTTCTGGCATCATTTACGGCTACTTGCACAATATCAATCCCTAACCTGAGACAGTTTTCTTTGATCAGTTCAAGTTTATGAGGATGAATATCGAAAGCCAGGATCTTGCCGCTGTTACCCATCAACTGGGCTAAGTGGGTGGTTTTCCCGCCCGGCGCACTGCAGGCATCAATGACAAAAGAGCCGGTCAATGGCGACAATGCCCTTCCGGCCAGCATCGAACTTTCATCCTGCACCTGGAAAAGACCCTCGCGAAAGCTCTCCAGGGAACCAAGGGAAAGGAAACCTCCTATATACAAACCTTCCGGGGCCAAGTCTGTTTTTACTGCCGTCACGCCTTCCCGGGTTAACCTGGCTACAAGCTCGTCCCGGCCGGTTTTTAAGGTGTTAGTACGTATTGTATTGGGAGCAGGTTCGTTATCAGCCTGGCAGATAGCCATAGTGGCATCCAGGCCCAACTCCTCAAGCCAGCGTTTAACCAACCAGGCTGGATGAGAGTATTTTAACGCCATGTGCTCCACCGGGTTCTCCTCCAGGGACGGATATTTGATTTCATCCAGTCGCCGCACTACGTTGCGCAGCACACCGTTCACAAAACGAACTAAACCCCGGTGACCGTATCTACGGGCCAGCTCTGCAGCTTCATTGCAAGCCGCAGCAGGAGGCACCCGGTCCATATACATCAGCTGATATACTCCCAGCCGTAAGATGTTGCGAATAGCCAGCGGCTGGCGCTCCAGCGGCTGGCTGACAAATTGTTTTAGAACCCAATCCAGGGTGTTTAAGGACCGAAGGACACCATAGACCAACTCTGTAGCAAAGGCGCGGTCAAGTTTACCGGGCCGATGTTTTTCCAGCGCTTTGTTCAGTGCCAGATTGGCAAAAGCTCCATTCTGCTCCGTATCGATTAGCACCTGCAAAGCAAGTTCCCTGGCTGATATTTTAGGCAACCCAAATTTAACCCCTTTCATCATACCCTTGTTGGTCGATAAAAAAACATACTGCATCCTCCACTTCGGCCATATCAATGCTGGTGTTAAAACAAGGGCCAAAGGGCCGTTTATTGATTACGCCCAGGACCGGAAGCGGGTTGGAGTCCTGAATGCCACTGGTAAGGTCGCGTTCACAGGCTACCGCTACTATAGCCCGGGGGCGATACACTTGCACAAACTTGCGGGCTAGAGTCCCGCCGGTGGCCATACCTACATTTATGCCATAGTTCTCCTTTAGTTCAAGTAAATCATTAACTGTGCATTTCCCGCAACGGTGGCAGTTATCAATATCCACCGTGATCTTGTAGGGACATTGGCTGTGTTGCAGGCAATGCGGCACCAACAAGAGCAGCTGTCCGGATGAAACTTTGAGCTGCTTGGATTTGACAAGATAGTTGTTGACCTCAATAAAAGAATTTTTGATCCTGTTGACATCAATGTGGAAAGCCCTGCCAAGGGCAAGGGCAATAGGGAAGAAAAGACTGACGGCTACCCGCATTGGACCATGAAAAACGCTGAGTTCCCTGGCATATAATATGGTTAGAATCATGCCGCCAATACCAAAGGCAGCAACAAGAATAACACCAACCAGTATCCCCGCTAAAACAAGCAGTAGGATTTGATTAAAAGCTGTCCGATCTGGATTAGTTGCCAGGTAATAGATCCCGCCTAGAAATAACCCCACCGTCAACAAACTGACGGCCATCAGACCGATAAATAATCTTTTGCGTACCGGAATTAAATTGCTAACAAACATTCATTTCCCTCCGGTGCTCAGCTCTGACCCAAAACAGTGCCGACATTTATTGGGTTGCCTCTGATAAAATCAGCTGCACTCATCCTTCTAGCCCCTTGCAATTGAATATCCTTAAGCAAAAGAAGACCTTGCCCGGTAGCCACCGTAATTCCCTCCCGTCCTGTGGCCAAGACCTGTCCGGGTAATTGCGCTACAGGCCCTTCGTTAATTACTTCCGCCCGCCACAGTTTGAGCACCTTGCCGCCCAGGGTTGTGCGGGCTCCGGGCCAGGGATCCATACCCCTGATCTGATTGTATAGATCAACTGCCGCTCTCTCCCAGTTTATGATCTCATCTTCCGCCTTGAGCATAGGAGCATAAGAAGGTTCACCCGTTTGCGGCGTACCTGCAAGTGCCCCCTTATCTGTTAAAGAGAGGGCTTTGAGCAACAGTCGCGCACCAAGGGCAGCCATACGGTCATGCACCGTTCCCACATTATCCCCCTCTAAGATCGGCATCGCTTCCTGTAAGATTATAGCGCCTGTATCCATACCCTCGTCCATACGCATTATTGTTATCCCCGTTTCCTTCTCACCGTTAATGACCGACCAGTGGAGCGGTGCAGCCCCGCGGTACTTTGGCAAAAGAGAAGCGTGAACATTGATGCAACCGTATTCAGGAAGATTAAGGATAGCCGGCGGCAATATGCGTCCGTAAGCGGCTACAACGATGATCTCCGGCGCTAGTTGTTTTAGAGTTTCGATAAATTCCGGCGCCTTAACATTTTCTGGTTGCAAAACAGGAATATTCAATGCCTGGGCGGCGATTTTCACCGGGGGCGCTGTTTTTTTCTTACCCCTACCCCTGGGACGATCAGGCTGTGTGATCACAGCAACAACTTCGTGACCGGCCTCGATCATCCCTTGCAAGGTTGGAACCGCAAAATCAGGCGTTCCCATGTACAAAACTCGCATTATTACGCCCCTAACCTACATTATTATTATTTACTCTGGTTACATTTTGAGCCCGATCTATAAATAACACTCCGTCAAGGTGATCGATTTCGTGTTGCAGGGCCCTGGCAAAAAAGCCACTCGCCTTAATCCGGCATTCTTTACCGTTGCGGTCAAGGGCTTTAACTTCGATTGATGCAGCCCTGGCTACTTCGCCCACCAAACCTGGAATGCTGAGACAGCCTTCTTGCTCTATCTCCCTGCCTTCAGCTTTAACTATCTCCGGGTTGATCAACCCGTACAGTCCCTCCCCGGTATCAACAACAATGACTCTTTTAGAGACACCCACCTGGGGAGCGGCTAAACCTACCCCCTTGGCACTATACATAGTATTAGCCATATTATCCAGAAGCTTAATAATATTGGGGGTGATCCTTGGTACAAGCCTGGCTTTTTCCCTGAGGATATCGTCCCCTAATTGAACAATGTTATAAGTTGACAAAACTATAGACCTCCTTAAACCATACCCTGGGGGTTTATATCAACATTAATAGACGGCTTAAAAGCCGGCCGAACCTTTTCCAAAACATTCAGTGTCTCTTTAAGAACATCTTTTAAAGTATTGCGGTGCGGGCCTTTAAGCACCAATTGCCAGCGATAACGCCCTTTAATCTTGCCCAGAGGTGTAGGCGCCGGCCCTAGAATGTCGATGGAACTTTCGGCATCCTTTAGTATGCTTTCTATAACCTCTTTAGCCTGCAGCGCGCCACCGATTAATATTTCCTCATCGGCATGGGTTAACAGCAACCTGGCCAGGTGGCTATAGGGGGGATAACCAAGTGCGCGCCTGAGCGGCATCTCTGACCGGTAAAAACCTTTGTAATCATGCGACGCTGCAGCAACGATACTGTAATGCTCCGGAGTATAGCTCTGGATCAACACCTCTCCTGTCAGCGTGCCCCGTCCCGCCCTTCCAGCTACCTGGGTTAGTAGTTGAAAAGTGCGCTCAGCTGCGCGGAAATCCGGCATGTGCAACGATGTATCTGCGTTGATCACCCCAACCAGTGTCACTCCCGGCACATCAAAACCCTTGGCGATCATCTGAGTGCCGATTAAAATATCGGTGCTGCCATCCCGCAGAGAATTGATTATCGCTTCATGGGAACCGCGCCGCGTAGTCGTATCCCTGTCCATGCGCAAAATCCTTGCTCTGGGAAACAAGCGGCGGGTCTCCACTTCTACCTGCTGGGTGCCAACGCCGAAGTGCCTTATTTGATCGCCGCCGCAATTGTTACACTCTGCGGGCTGTTTCGTGCTGTAGTTGCAATAATGACAATGCAGCCTGCCGTCCAAATGATAGGTGAGTGAGATGTCACAAAGGGGGCATTTCAGCACCAGACCGCACTGGCGGCACATCACAAAATTAGCATAGCCTCGCCTGTTTAAGAACAGGATCACCTGTTCCCCTCTCTCCAGGCGCCGGTTAACAGCCTCAATCAAAGGCAAGCTAAAAATACCCCGGTTGCCCTGTCTCAATTCTTGCCTCATGTCAACAATCTTAACTGCCGGCAACGGGTGATTATCCACTCTCACCGGCAATTCCAGGAGTTTATAAATACCGCCGGGGCCGGCTCTAAGGTACGATTCCAGGGACGGAGTAGCACTCCCCAGGATTACCACCGCCCCGGATAGTTGCGCCCTTTTAATAGCTATTTCCCTGGCATGATAGCGCAAGTGATCTTCTTGCTTATAAGTGGATTCGTGTTCCTCATCAATAATAAATAAACCAGGTTTTGGTGTGGGCGCAAAAATTGCCGAACGGGTGCCCAGCACCACGGGAGCGCTCCCATTTTTTATCCTCTGCCAGGCCTCATACCTTGCCGATCCGCGCATGGCGCTGTGCAGCACTGCTACCAACGAGCCAAAACGCGCCTCGAACCGCTCAATCATCTGGGAAGTCAGCGCGATCTCCGGCACCAGGGTAACAGCCTGGTAGCCCCCTGCTAATGCAGCAGCTATAGCTTGCAGATATACTTCGGTCTTGCCGCTGCCGGTTACACCGTGCAACAGAAATGTGCTGAACTTGTTTTTACTTAATGCCGCCTCTAATTGCTCAAGAGCCTTGCTCTGATATGCGTTAAGGGTTAAAGCCCCCGGGCCCTTCACATTAGCTTCCCATAGGGGCCTGTCAACTACACTGGACGTGTTATTTGTTTCCTTCAAATAGCCTTTTTTGACCAATATTTTTACTGTTTGAGCGGTGGTTCCCGCTGCGTCTGCCAGCTCTTTAAGGGTTAATCCCGGCCTGGCTAAAGCCGTCCTGAGTACCTGCGCCTGCTTGGGAGCACGGGATAGAGAAGCCGCTATTTGTTCCAGCTCTTCACCGGCCAGAGCCGGTATGATTCGTTTCACTACACGGCCCGGTTTTACCTGACGTAAGGGAGCAATAATCCTCTGCAATGCTTCCGCAGTACTGCAAAGATAGCTCTTTGCCATCCAGCGGGCCAAATCTAACAGCTCAGGATTAATAACCGGTCCATCCCCTAATACCCCGGTAATTTCCTTGATATTAACCTGCTGCTCAGGCACTCCAAAGCCGACTACATATCCTGCCAGTTGCCTTTCCCGGAAGGGAACAAGCACCATAGAACCAATTTGGACAAGATCTATGAATTTTTGAGGTATGGCATAATGGAAAACTTGATCCGTCCTCCTGACAGCTAAATCCACAATTATTTCGGCATAATGACCGGTTTTTACCATTATACCCTCCAGAAAAAATCTTGACAAATAAACCAGCCCTATTATAACAAAAAAGCTCTTCCAGGCAGATTCATCAGTTTGTTAATGAAAATCCGGAATAAGCCTTCTTTTAGGGTAATGAAAGGTATCGATACCTCGATAAGATATATTCAGAGCGAAGCTAATCCGTGGAAGCTCCATCGGAATATGCTTACTTTCTGTTAGCCCGCAGACTCAGCACCTCGTCCAAAATCCGGTGGGCTAAAATTCTCTTATCCATTTTGGGCAGCGGTACGACCTTTTGACCCGGATAAACCATTTTGACAATATTTGTGTCAGAACCAAACTCTGCTCCCGGCTTGGTCACATCATTGGCAATCAGAAGATCCAGGTTCTTCTTAGCTACTTTAGCGAGGGCGTTTTTTTCCAGTTCATTGGTCTCAGCTGCAAAGCCCACCAGGATCTGATGTGTCTTTTGCCGGCCCAGTTCAGCCAGGATATCGGGGTTCTTTTCCAGGTCTATGGTCATTTGTTCAAGATTCTTTTTTATTTTATGCTCAGCTACTTTTTGGGGCCTGTAATCAGCCACAGCAGCTGCTTTAATTACCACATCAACCTTTGCATATTGTTCCAAAACCGCGTCAAACATCTCTTGTGCCGTTTCAATCCTAATAAACTCTACCCCCACAGGAGGCTTCAGAGAGGTTGGACCACTAACTAAAACAACGCTGGCACCCCTGCGCAATGCAGCAGCCGCTATAGCATAGCCCATTTTGCCGGAGCTGCGGTTTGTCAGATAGCGCACCGGGTCAAGGGGCTCAACTGTCGGGCCGGCCGTTACCAGCACCCTAAGCCCTTTCAGGTCTTGTTCACCGGCCAACAGGGCTTCAATACTTACTTGAATCACTTCAACTTCTGCTAACCTGCCTATACCCTCTACACCACAGGCCAGCATCCCCCTGCCTGGTTCGACAAAATGGTAGCCCAATTCTCTTAGTATTGATAAGTTGCGCTGTGTAATTCTGTTTTCGTACATATCTTTATTCATGGCCGGGCAAAAAAGCACCGGACAGGTAGCAGCATTTAATACGGTGGAAAGAAGGTCATCGGCAAGGCCATGTGCTGTTTTAGCGATGATATTCGCGGTGGCGGGGGCAACGACAATAAGATCGGATTCTTTGGCCAGCTCTACATGCTGCACATTCCAGCTGGTTGCCCGATCGAAAAGGTCGGTATAGACCCGGTTGCCGGTAAGCACCTGAAAAGTAAGCGGCCGGATAAACTCCTGGGCTGCTCTGGTCATAACCACATGGACATAAGCGCCGGCAGATTTCAGGTTGCTTGCCAGCTGGGCAACTTTATATGCGGCGATGCCACCCGTGACACCGAGTGTTATGGTCTTTCCAGCTAACATGGTCTTCCCCCCCACTACTTAATACCTGAATTAGCCCTTTTATAACTAATTTTATGGTCGGAAATTTCCCTTAAAGCAACGGTTACCGGCTTGATAGATGCATCATCATCCTTCGAGCCGCTCTTCTCGGTGAGGATCCTAGCCCGTTTTGCCGTAATCACAACCAGGGTATACCTGCTATCAACTTTCTCCAATAACTCATCGAGAGTTGGTGCTTTCATCTTTTTCCTCCATAAAAAAAATCTAAAAACCTTGTCTGAGCAGCCGGTCAAGGAAAGCCTGCATACGCCAGGGGCGGCACTTTTCTGACGATACGACCGCCATTATTTTTTCAATTGCGTCGTTGACATTATCGTTGACCACCAGGTAGTCATAACTGCCCGCTAATTTCATTTCCCCATCCATTGCTTCCAGGCGCTTTTCAACCGCTTCAATGGTCTCTGAGTTTCTGCCAAGCAATCGCTTGCGCTGTTCTTCTTTAGAGGGTGGGGCAATAAAAATCAGCACCGCTGCGGGGAATTTTTCCTTTACCTGAAGGGCACCCTGTATATCTATTTCCAGTATTACATCAGTACCCCGTGCCAGAGTAGTTTGCACAAAATGCAGTGGTGTACCGTAGTAGTTACCATACACTTCAGCCCATTCCAGAAGCTGTCCCTCTTCTATCATTTTATGGAAAGCATCCCGTGACAAAAAATAATAATCCACACCATCAATTTCGCCAGCTCTGGGCGCCCTGGTTGTAGCAGATATTGAAACAATCAGGGCTGGCAAGGCGCGTTGAAGTCCTTTGACAATAGTTCCCTTGCCGACACCAGAAGGTCCGGAAATAACCAGCAATAAACCCTTATCACCTGCATAAGTGCTCATATCTTTAATCGCTAAATTCCTCTATCTGGGACGTGTTCTCCTTGGAAACCAGACGATTTGCTACTGTTTCCGGTTGTACTGCTGAAAGGATAATGTGATCGCTATCTGTGATGATTACAGCCCTGGTCCGGCGACCGTATGTTGCGTCAATCAACATACCGCGATCGCGAGCTTCATTAATGATCCTCTTGATGGGGGCAGATTCCGGACTGACAATGGCTATGATGCGGTTGGCTGATACGATATTACCGAAACCGATGTTGATTAATTTAATATCCATATGGCTTCCCCCTTTAAACCTCCGGCTTTATTCGATATTTTGAATTTGTTCCCTGATTTTTTCCAACTCACTTTTTGCTTCCACAACAGCTTTGCTGATTTCCAGATCGTTTGCCTTAGAAGCTATCGTATTGATCTCCCTGTTCATCTCCTGAATCAAAAAATCCAGTTTTCTACCGATGGGCTCTTCAGCGTTCAGGCTGCTCTTCATCTGCTGCAAATGACTCTCCAGTCTGATGTTCTCCTCTACTATACTGGAACGTTCGGCAAAGACTGCTGCTTCTGCGCATAAACGCTCAGCGGTTAACGTACCGTCACTGATAAAATCATTTAAACGGGAGGCCAGTCTTTCACGGTATTCCTCTACAACCAGCGGGGAGCGTGCCATAATATTCCGGTTAAGAATATTTAGCTGTTCTACTCTGTCATAAAGGTCTTTAGCCAGCTGTGCCCCTTCTACCGTCCGCATATGAACCAACTGGGCAACTGCCGCTTCAACTGCTGCCTGAACAGCAGGCCACCATTCCTCAATATCTTCTTCAGGTTCTACCACGACCAATACACCTGGTAGGGATACTAACTGTTTTAGCTGAATCTCCTCACTAATACCAAGGGTTTCCTGGAGTTCTTTCATTGCATTATAATACGCTTCAGCCAGGGCTTTGTCAACTTTCACTGTAGCGCTTTTTTCCCCGCAATCCTCCATGCTAAGGTAACCGTCAACCCGGCCGCGGGCAACACTGGCCTGAATAATTTTGCGGATCCGATCCTCGAGAGCCTGCAAAGAGCGCGGCAGCCTTAAGACAATTTCACTATAGCGGTGATTAACCGCTTTTAGCTCGAAAGTAAATTTTTTTCCTGCCGCGACTGCCTCGCCGCGGCCAAAGCCGGTCATGCTTTTAATCAAACTTTCACCACCTGTCGATTGCTGTCTTTCAGCAATCCCAAATTACTACCAGCTGTCATCATGTTGGTGAAAACATTTCCTAAGAAATGCCTTGTGCTGATGAGGCTAAGTTATTATTGGCCTTTAACAAACGACATTATCTTAAATTAGCCAGCAAAGAGGCAATGCGGTGCAAACCTTCCTTAATGTTTTCCATGGAACAAGCATAAGAGAGACGGAAATAGTTGTCATTGCCGAAAGAGATGCCCGGCACCAAGGCAACTTTTGCTTCATGCAACAACAAATCTGCCAGATCGGTAGCACTATTAACCTTAATTCCCTTATAGGATTTACCAAAATAACTCTTAACATTGGGGAATAAATAAAAAGCCCCGTTTGGCCGCGAACAAGTGATACCTGGGATGGCCCTTAACCGCTCCAGCATGTAATCCCTTCTGTTCTGAAACTCGCTTCTCATCATTTCGGTTGGGCTTTGGTCACCGCTAATAGCCGCCACGCTGGCTGCCTGGGCGATGGAGTTAGCATTGGAAGTAGAGTGGCTCTGCAAATCAGTCATCGTTTTAGCTAATTTTGCATTACAGGCAGCATAACCAATGCGCCAGCCGGTCATGGCATAAGCTTTGGAAACACCGTTTATGACCACGGTGCGTTCCTTAAGTTCGGGAGAAAGAGACGCGATGCTGCAGTGACTGTGTCCGTCGTAGATAAGCTTATCGTAGATTTCATCTGATAAGACCATGATATCATGTTGCATAATCACCCGGGCAAGGGCGGCCAGCTCCTCTCTGGCATAAACCGCGCCGGTAGGGTTGTTAGGCGTGTTAAGAATCAACAGTCTGGTACGGGGATTAATAGCCTGTTCCAGTTCATCTGCCGTAAGCTTAAAGCCATTATCTTCCCTGGTTTCAACAATTCTGGCCTCTGCACCGGCCAGTTTGATCTGTTCTATATAGCTTACCCAATAAGGTACAGGCACTATAACCTCGTCACCCGGTTGCACCAGCACCTGCATGGCATTGTACAGGGTTTGCTTAGCACCGGAAGAGACAACAATCTGGTTAGGCTCATAGCTAAGACCCTGGTCCAGTTTTAATCTCTGGCAAATAGCTTCCTTTAATTCAATGATGCCGCTAACTGCTGTATATTTGGTCATTCCCACATGGATCGCGGCAATGGCCGCCTCCTTGATATGTGCCGGTGTGCCGAAATCCGGCTCACCGGCTCCAAAAGAAATCACATTGACACCCCTGGCTTTCATTTCTTTTGCTTTGGCGTCAATGGCAAGGGTGGGGGAAGGGCTTATATTCAAAGCCCTATCAGCTAATCTCACAGGAACTTCCTCCTTAAACTAAATGAAAGCTGGCCTGGCTCTTAAAAAGAAACCTGGCCAATATGGGTTGCTATTCTGTCAACGGCCTCTTGAATCCGCTCTTTTTCAATCGTAAGAGCCATTCTGAAATACCCCTCACCGTTTTGGCCATAACCATTGCCTGGTGTAATAACAACACCGGCTTTTTCAAGCACCAGTTCAGCAAATGAATTAGAAGTGTAGCCCTTTGGCACCGGTGCCCACACGTAAAAGGTCGCTTTGGGTTTGGCCAGGTTCCAGCCAAGGCTGTTCAGTCCATCCACCAAAACATCTCGACGTTCCTGGTATATGGCTATCTGGCGGTCAACAATCTCCTGTGAACCCGTCAAACCTTTTGCCGCAGCATATTGAATAGCCTGGAACACACCGGAATCGATGTTGGATTTAAACCTGCCCAGGGCTTCGATCACATCCGGGTGACCTGCCGCCCAGCCAATCCGCCAACCGGTCATGTTATAGGTCTTGGATACCGAGTGAAACTCGATACCCACGTCTTTAGCCCCGGGGTATTCCAGAAAGCTATGCGGTTTATAGCCGTCAAAGGCTACTTCCGAATAAGCAGCATCATGGCAGATGAGAATTTCATATTGCTTAGCAAAGTCAATTGCCCGGCGATAAAAATCAGCGTCGGCGATAGCGCCGGTTGGATTGTTAGGGTAATTCAAAAAGAGCATTTTAGCTTTTTTGGCTATTTCTGGTGGGATAGCCTCGAAATCAACAAGATAACCGTCTTTCTCATAAACAGGTATGTAATAAGGCACAGCACCTGCTAGAATAGCGCCGCCTGAATAAACCGGGTAACCAGGATCCGGCACCAGTATGGTATCACCTGGATCCAGGTAGCACCAGGATATATGAGCGATGCCTTCTTTAGAGCCCAGCAAGGACACTATTTCGGTGCGAGGGTCAAGTTCAATCCCAAACCTGTTCTTGTACCATTGAGCAACGGCTTCACGATAGCTTAACAAACCCACTGATGACGGGTATTGATGATTAACCGGATTTTTGGCTTCTTTGATCAGTTCTTCAATAATATGCTCCGGCGTAGGAAGATCCGGGTCACCAATACCAAGGCTGATTACATCAACTCCCGCTTCTTTTTTCTCAGCAATGAGTTTCTCAATCCTGGCAAAAAGATAGGGAGGCAAGTTGCTGATACGTTGTGCTTCTTTAAATTTCAACATAGTATTTCCTTTCTTCTCTGAGTATTAATTGTTAAGATCTATCTCTATTATCATATAATTTTATCACTACTACCTCAACATGCAATATAATTATCAAGACATTGCTCCAATTTTCATGCATTATTCAGGTATTGGGTATGAGCCGCTGAAGACCTCTTCCGCCGGACCCGTCATATAAACATGGTTATCTGCAGCCCACTCAATATAAAGTTCACCGGTGCTTAAATGCACTGTTACTGCCCGATTGGTGAATCCATTTAAAGCACCGGCAACACCTACGGCACAGGCGCCGGTCCCACAGGCTAGAGTCACCCCTGCGCCTCTCTCCCAAACAGCCATCCGCACTTCAGCACGGTTTAATACCTGGACAAATTCCACGTTGGTTTTACGGGGAAAAGACGGATGGTTTTCAAAACGAGGTCCCAATTGGGTCAGCTCAACCGCTGTCAGGTCAGGTACGAATACTATGCAGTGAGGGTTCCCCATGGAAACGGCGGTAATTCGGTACGAACTTTGATCAATAAATAATTCTTCATTCACAACTCGCCCTGCAGCGCCCAGCATGGGAATCTCTCCTCGCTCCAGCAGTGGTTCACCCATATCTACACGGACCAACGCAACTTTGCCGTTATCGATGATTAGCTCAGGTACGCGCATGCCGGCAAGGGTTTCTACCAGTATTCTCCTCTTTCTGACCAGGCCTCTTTCATACAGGTATTTGGCAGCACAGCGGATAGCATTGCCGCACATTTCAGCCTCACTGCCATCGGAATTGAAGATCCGCATAAAGACATCAGCAGTCTCGGATGGAAGTAACGGCACCAGGCCATCTGCGCCAACCCCGAAGTGACGATCACAGATTTTTACAGCCAGTTCCGGAAAACGCTCCAAATCAAGCTTTTCCGAAAAACCGTCAACTAAAATAAAATCGTTGCCCAGCCCCTGTACTTTGGTAAAATGCATGATGAGCCTCCCTTCTAAATCTCAACTTCCACAGCATAGTTGCTTTGCCAGTTTTATAGCCATTAAAGCCGATTCTATCTCCTTTGCAGGTTGTTCCGGTATGCTCTATATTTTCTTGATGATGCCTTGCCTCTTGAGTTGAAGAGCGGTTTTCTCTTGAAAGACTCCCTTTGACTTTATCTGCAGAGTGCTGTGTAATATATAGTGTGTAATGCTGTGTAACATAGTGTGTAATATAGTATAATAACATTATTTCCACAAAATCACGGAGGTTCTCGTATGCCTTTTGACGGTCTAGTGCTGGCCGCCGTACGTGAAGAACTGGCGGAAGATTTTACAGGCGCCCGGATTGAGAGAATTCACCAACCCGAGGAGAATGAGCTTACCCTGCAATTGCATCAACCGGGACTGCGCCGGAGACTGTTGCTCTCAGCCCACCCACGCTACGCCAGGGTACATCTTTCTTCAATGGCCAAAACCAACCCTAAAAGCGCCCCCCTCTTCTGCATGGTGTTGCGCAAACACCTGGAAGGCGGGCGCATTATCGCTTTTGAGCAGCAAGGCTTAGAACGGGTATTGATCCTTAGAATCGAAGCAAGAGACGAATTAGGGCGTCAAGCTGAAAAACACCTGATCTGCGAGATCATGGGCAAACATAGCAATATCATCCTTGTGGAGCCAAAATCGCAAATTATCCTGGACGGCATCAGGCGCTACTCTCACTCGGTGAGCCGTTACCGGGAGGTGCTGCCGGGCAGGGACTACGTTTTCCCGCCCAGTCAGGGCAAAGTTAACCCACTGCTCCTGGATGAGGATGGTTTTCGCCGGATCTGTCTGGCTGCGCCGCTGGAATCAACCCTGGTAAACCTGTTGCAAAAAAATATTGAAGGTTTAAGCCCGCTAACCTGCCGGGAAATTGTCCACCGCGCCAATCTGCCCCTGGATTTTACTCTGGATCTGTGTGGTGATTATGACCTCCATGCCCTGTGGCAAGGGCTTTCATCAGTGATCGGCCCGGCCAAGGCGGGGCATTTCCAGCCCTGCCTCCTCACGGGTAAAAAAGGTGAGCCTCTGGATTTTGCCGCCCTCAAAATTGATCATACGGGGACTTCCCGTAATTATAACAACATGAATGAACTGCTGGACCATTACTTTACCAACCTCAGTCAGCAACATAACTTAAACGCGGAAAGAAACGCATGTTTAAGCTTAATAAACAAAGAAACCAAAAGGTTAACCAAAAAAATTGCCATCTATAAACAAAGCCTGGCTGATACGGCAGACTCTGAGCAATTCAGGTTGTACGGGGAATTGTTGACAGCTAATCTTTATCGGCTGGAAAAAGGCCAGGCTGTTGCCTCCCTGGAGAACTATTACGATCCTGCCTGTCCGCTTATTGATGTCCCCCTTGATCCCCTGTTAACCCCGCTGGAAAATGCACAGGCTTATTTCAAAAAATATAATAAAGCCAAAAACACAAAGGTGGCTGTAGAGTCTATGCTTGCATCGGCCCAGGAAGAGCTTAACTACCTGGAAGGGGTCAAAACAGGTCTTGAGAAAACCGATAATCAAACCGAAATAGACGAAATCAAGCAGGAATTAACAGAACAGGGTTATATAAAAACACCCTTGGCCAAACCCGGTCAAAAGAAGAACAAAATGAAGCGGCATTTACCGAGACCGATCCCTTTCCGCTCATCTGATGGCTTTACAATTTTTGCCGGTAAGAATAATAAGCAAAACGACTACTTGACTTTAAAGCTGGCCGCTTCTGAAGATCTATGGCTGCACACCAAGGACATCCACGGAGCCCATGTGATTATTCGCTCAGAAGGCCGGGACATCCCTGCCCGGACACTGGAGGAAGCGGCTGTAATAGCCGCCTACTACAGCAAAGCCAGTCAAGCAACCAAGGTGCCCGTGGACTACACCAGGGTAAAGCATGTCCGTAAGCCTAACGGCGCAAGACCCGGCATGGTTATTTATGAGCGCCAAAAAACAATCATGGTCTCGCCGGATGAAGAGTTGGTTGCCTCCCTCAAGCTAAAGGAAGCAGATTGAGGTTAAACTGCACCGTCTCTGTTTACCTAACTCCTGCTGCCGGGCTTGACAACCGGTAAACCCTGCTTACAAAGTGGACATTCCTCAGGTGTATAGGATAGGACCGGCATGGTCAGGAGAGCTTCCGTCCTTACCCCCAGGTTGGCTGTACCGTTACTGCGATCTACAAGAACACCGGCGCCTATCACTTCACCGCCTAAAGCACGCACGACTTCGATAACCTCTTTTACTGAGCCCCCCGTGGTGATCACATCTTCAACCACCAGCACCTTTTCACCAGGCTGGAGCGTAAAGCCGCGCCGCAGCTTCATCACGCCATTTTCCCGTTCTGTAAACAAGCTGCGCACGCCAAGTGCCCTGGCTGTTTCATAGGCAACGATAATTCCACCCATGGCGGGGCCAATTACTACCGCAACACCCTCCCCTTGAAATCTTGCCGCCAGTTCGCGGCAGAGTATTTCCGCATATTGAGGATGCTGCAAGACCAGGGCGCATTGAAAATACTGCTCACCATGCCGGCCTGAAGTCAGGCGGAAATGGCCGGAAAGCAATGCGCCTGTATCTTGAAATATTTTTGCAACTTCAGTTTGGGATAACATGATTGCACCTCCCCTCACATATTATTTAAGCTTATACCGCACAGATTGGCGCTCAATTAGAACTCATCAGTTGCTTTCTTAAAGTACAGCCTTAAAGTACAACATGATCTCAACTATTTTATAACATCACTTTCCCGTATTTCTTGCAATATCTCCTTGACAGCAGCTACAGGGTCGGCAGCAGCTGTAACCGGTCTCCCCACAACCAGATAAGTTGCTCCTTGTTGCATCGCTTCACCGGGCGTTAGTGTCCTTTTTTGATCATTGAGCTCTGAGCCGGCTGGCCTGATCCCGGGGGTTAAAATGATAAAGTCGGCTCCACAGGCCTCTCTGATAGCGGAAATCTCCAGGGGCGAAGCTACCACCCCATCCAGTCCGGCCTCCTGTGCCAATCTGGCCCAGTTCACAACCTGCTCCCTAATGGCTCCCGTATGTCCCATTTCCTGCAGAAACACCTGCTGGTCAATACTTGTCAGCACAGTAACCGCTAATACCTTTGGGCGCATGATCCCGGCTTTGACCGACTCTTCCCGGACAGCTGCTGCCGCTGCCTGCATCATCGCTTTTCCGCCGGAGGCATGGACATTTAAAATAGAGGCGCCCTGTCTGGTGAGCGCCTTGCTTGCCCCGGCTACGGTGTTGGGAATATCGTGCAGCTTTAAATCCGCAAATACAGGCAGGTTTCTTTCTCTTAACAGGCGCATAATCTCCTGGCCGGCGCTGTAATAAAGCTGCATACCGACTTTAAACCCGCCGGCATAAGCACCAATTCTGTCGGTAAGGGCTAAGGCCTGGTCTATACTATCTACATCAAGGGCGATGATAAGTGGGTTTTTAAAGCCAGCCATGATCTCCTCCGTATTTATAGAGTATAGAGCTATCTACAATAGTTAAGCGCTCTCAGTGTAAGACAATACATACTTCGAATTTTACGCATATAATGGATTTTTTGCTCCAATTGCATCGCTCAGACCCCGCTGGGGTCAATAAAATTATGGTTAAATCCGGTGGAAGGATTATTAACCATGAGCAGCCCCGATCAGTTCTTTGATGTCACTTATACCATGCTCAAGCATGTATTTTTCGATTCCCTCCAGCACATCAATGGTGGCACGGGGATTGACAAAGTTAGCCGTTCCTACGGCTACGCCGGAGGCACCAGCCAGGATAAACTCCAGAGCATCCTCGGCCGTGACAATTCCCCCCATGCCAATAATCGGCAGATCTACAGCCTCGTAAACCTGCCAGACCATACGCACAGCAATTGGCCGTACCGCAGGTCCGGAAAGGCCGCCCATAATGTTGCCAAGCCTGGGACGCCTTGCTTTGGTATCGATAGACATCCCCAACAGGGTATTGATCAGGGAAAGTGCATCTGCACCTGCTGCTGCCACTTTTTCAGCCAGGGTCAAGATGCTGGTAACATTCGGCGAAAGTTTTACAATCACCGGCAAGGTTGAATTCTCCTTGACCGCCCTGGTAACCTCCGCCGCCATGATCGGGTCACTGCCAAAATGCATCCCGCCCTTTTTTACATTGGGACAGGATATGTTTACTTCCAGGCCCGCAACAAGCTTTGACTGGCTGAGTTGACGGGCCAACATGGCATAATCCTCCAGGGTGTCTCCGGCAATATTGACAATAACAGGGACATCATAAGCAGCAAGGAAAGGTAAAGCCTCCTCCATCACCTGCTCCACCCCCGGGTTCTGCAACCCAATCGCATTCAACACCCCGGCCGGTGTTTCTGCCAACCTGGGGGCCGGGTTGCCGGGACGCGGTTTTAAGGTGGTTCCCTTCACTACAATAGCCCCAAGCCTGTTTAAATCAATGAATGGAGCGTACTCCTGGCCGAAGCCGAAGGTCCCCGAGGCTGTGGCCACAGGATTTTTCATCCTGATACCGCCAATGTTGACAGCTAGTCCGCTCAATCCCAGCTCACCTCCTCCCCTGAAAAAACAGGCCCCTCCACACAGACTCTTTGATAGCTGAAACCGGTCCCCTGCCCTTTGATTTTACAGGCACAGGATAAACAGGCTCCTACCCCGCAGCCCATCCGCTCCTCCAGGGAAACTTCACAGGCTGCACCTTGCTGTGCGGCAAATTCACTTACTTTTTGCATCATTGCCCTGGGGCCACAGGTATATATAAAACTTATCGGAATATCCTGCTGCATGGAAACACTTGCCAACAAGTCTATTACCGTACCATGGAAACCTGCCGACCCGTCATCGGTGGCGACAAACAGCTCATGGCCCAGCGCGGAAATCTCCCGGGTGATCAGCAACATATTTGCCGTTGCGGCGCCCTGAAAAACAGTTGCCTTGATACCATTTAAGGATAATTCCTGTAAGAGAAAGTAAAGAGGAGCAATACCTATCCCGCCGGCCACCACGCTAATACCATTGTCTCTTTGGGGCAAGGTAAAACCGCGCCCCAGTGGGCCAATCACATTCAGTGTAGCGCCTGGCTTTTGCTGGGACAAAAGCCCTGTCCCCCGGCCCATGATCCGGTAAAGCAAGACAATCACACCGGACTGCCTGTCTACAGCATGAATACTGATGGGACGTCGCAACAGGGGATCATAATTCTCCCAGCAACGCAGGTGTAAAAACTGTCCGGGCACAGCCTGCCTGGCTATAGAGGGTGCCAGAAGGGTCAACCTGTAATGATCAGGAACGATGCACTCATTGTTGACAACTTCGGCCTCTAAAATGGAAGGCAAGAAGTCACCACCTCCAGTATCTCTGTTGAACAGTAAATTGTTAATCCAACGAGTTATGCCTGGTCTCGCAAGAGGCGGCGCTCCAGCATAACTACACGGCCGCTGACAATGGCAGCCCAGGGCAGACCACGCAGCAGGCGTCCGGTAAAGGGTGTGTTGCGGCCCTTGCTCTCGAACTTAGAGGGGTCCACCTTTTCTTCGGCATCTGGATCAATGATGGTAATATCACCAGGGACGCCTGTTGACAGAGTTCCTGCTGTCAACCGCAGCACCCGGGCTGGATTTATGGTCATCTTGGTTACTGCCTGCAGCGGCGTCAACACCCCATCGCCGACCAGCTCTGTCCAGACCAACCCCAGGGCAGTCTCTAAACCCACCATACCAAAAGGCGCACGGTCATACTCTACATCCTTTTCCTCAATAGTATGCGGCGCGTGATCAGTAGCTATGATATCTATTGTTCCATCGGCCAACCCCTCCTTGATCGCAGCTACATCTGCTGCCGGGCGTAAGGGCGGGTTGACCTTAGTAGCGGTATTATAACCGATCACAGCCTCATCGGTCAGAGTAAAGTGGTGGGGCGTAACCTCTGCGGTTACCGGGACGCCCCTGGCTTTGGCCTCACGCACCAAACGCACTGCACCAGCCGTACTGACATGGGCAATATGGAGACGGCAACCAGTCTCCTCGGCCAGCAAAAGCTCCCTCGCCACCATCACTTCTTCCGCTGAGGCAGGGATACCCTTTAAACCCAGCATTGTGGATACGTACCCTTCATGCATCACACCATTTGCGCTAAGTCCCTTATCCTCACAGTGGGAGATGATGGTCATACCCAGCATTTTTGCGTACTGCATGGCCCGGCGCATTAATCCGGCCTGCATTACAGGTTGTCCATCGTCAGAGAAAGCTACCGCGCCAGCTTGTTTCATATCGCCCATTTCTGCCAGCTCTTCTCCCTTACTACCGCTGGTAATTGCGCCTATGGGATATACCCTGGCCAGGCCAAGGGCGGCAGCAGTAGTTTTGATGTGCGAGATCAAGGCGGCATGATCAGCCACAGGTTTTGTATTGGGCATGCAGGCTACCGATGTAAAACCGCCTCTAATGGCGGCACGGGTACCGGTTGAGATAGTTTCTTTGGCTTCATAACCCGGCTCGCGCAGGTGCACGTGCATATCAACTAATCCCGGCACAACCAATTTTCCCGCAGCATCAAGGACCTCAGCCCCGGCAGAGCTTAATCCCTTGCCGGTTTCAACAATCAGGCCGTCCTGCAACAGAATATCCTTATCGGCTACACTGCCTTCTACCGGATCAATCACAGTACCGCCTTTAATCAGCAGTTTCAACTAAAGCACCTCCCGTAAGCAGGTATAATAGCGCCATGCGTATCGCTACACCGTTTGTGACCTGTTCGGTAATCACTGATTGTACGCCGTCAGCCACGTCAGGCGCTATCTCCACACCCCGGTTCATGGGACCCGGGTGCATTACCAGAGCATCCGGGGCAGCCAGTTTAAGCCTGTCCTTGTTCATTCCGAACAGCATGGCGTATTCACGCACACCGGGAAATAATCCTTGTTGCTGCCTTTCCCGTTGAATTCTGAGGATATTGATTACATCCGCCCCTGCCAGAGCTTCTTCGAGGTGTTGGTAAACCCTGGCGCCGGTCTTTTCAATACCCGGAGGCATCATGGTAGCCGGACCGGTCAGTCTCACTTCTGCCCCCATCCTGGTGTAACCCCAGATATCGGAACGGGCTACCCGGCTATGTAAAATATCACCTACGATAACAACTTTGAGCCCCTCCAGACGGCCTTTCTTTTCCCGCACGGTAAACAGGTCCAACAGCCCCTGGGACGGGTGTTCATGGGCACCGTCCCCGGCATTTATCACCGAAGCATCTATTGCCCTGGCCAGCAACTCCGGGGCACCGGCCATCGGGTGTCGCAGCACCACCACATCCGCCCCCATTGCTGTAAGCGTGTAGGCTGTGTCCTTGAGACTTTCTCCCTTGTTAACGCTGCTGGTAGCGGCGGCAATATTAACAACATCCGCGCTCAAGTATTTGCCGGCCAGTTCAAATGATGACCTGGTACGGGTACTTGACTCGTAAAAAAGTGTGACTATGGTTTTGCCCCGTAAAGTGGGAACCTTTTTGATCTGCCTGCTCATGATTTCCTTCATCGATTTTGCTGTGTCAAGGATAAGGCTGATTGTTTCAGCAGGCATATCTTTAAGACTCAACAGATCCTTCCCGATAATGGCCACAGGACCACTCTCCTTAAGCTCAAAAATAAAGACCCTGCCCGCATCCCGGGCAAAGGCCATAAAAGGGGAAACCGTCAGGTTCTCCCTTTGCGGCCTCACAGGACCGTTCTTTAAAGGCAGCACCAGGTTTTAGTCAGGGAGTTCAAGGATAACCACCCTTTCCTCCCCATCAATTTCTTGTAATTTGACCAATGCCTCTTCCTTTTTGGAGGTAGGGACATTTTTACCAACGTAGTCAGGACGGATGGGCAATTCCCTGTGCCCCCGGTCGATCAACACCGCCAGTTGGATCGACTTAGGACGGCCAAGATCCATTACCGCATCCAGGGCAGCTCGAATGGTTCTACCGGTGTAAATGACATCGTCCACCAGTACAACAGACTTGCCCGTCACCGCAAAAGGCACCTGGGTAGAACGAACCAGCGGCTTGTAATCCAAGGTTGTCAAGTCGTCCCGGTAAAGAGTGATATCCAGAAACCCCACCGGCACCGGCCTGTTTTCAATAACTTTAATTCTCTCGGCCAGGCGCTGGGCCAGAGGCACGCCACGCCGGTAAATTCCTATCAGCACAAGGTCTTCGGTCCCCTTGTTATGTTCGATAATTTCGTGAGCTATCCTGGTTAGTGAACGCCGGATCCCTTCCCGGTCTAAAATTTGAGCCTTTTCCTTACTCATGGATAACCTCCATTTCGTAAAAAGGCCTGCTTACCACCGGTAAACAGGCCATAGCTGGCAACAAGCTACAAGTTTCCTTACCGGCCTCCCGGGCCGATTTCAAGGTGTTTTTCTTTCCATAGAATTCTACAGTAAAATCAGCTTAGTGTCAACAAAAATTACCCACCGGCTACATGCGGGTTAATTGCAAGTTTAATTGCCACCCATATTTTGGCACCTCTGATTATGCTACCATCTCATTAGCAGATTTATATCCATGAATTTTTCTTGGGTAATTATTCATCCAGTTCTCAATTCGCCTGATGTCTTTTTGCTTAAGCTTGCTGATATCTGTGCCCTTTGGTATAAACCGGCGGATTAACTTGTTGGCATTTTCATTGGTTCCACGTTCCCAGGCGCTAAATGGGTGGGCATAAAAGATTTTTGTCCGTTGAGTGCCTGGCTTTCTGACCGAACTCTCTAATTCAGCACTGTTAAGAAACTCGCTTCCATTGTCTACCGTAATGGTTTTAAACACTTCTGCAAAGCGTGTTCCGTACTCCCTTTCAAGCCTATCCAGGGCTTTCTTCACTGATTTCTGTGTCTTTTCCGGCATCTTTCGGATAAGCTCTTTTCTCGACTTGCGTTCTGTCAGAACTAGCAGTGCGGCTTTGCCTTTTCCTTTGCCACTTACTACACAATCCATCTCCCAATGGCCGGCTTCCTCCCGGCTACCAGCTGCTTCAGGTCTTTCTTCTATGCTAGTGCCTTTTAGATTGTTGTGGGCAACTCTTACCTTCTTATGGCGTTTTTTTCGGGGTACTCGTTTTACCGGCAGGTCTTTATTCGTTATATTTGCAAATAATTCTTTATCGATATAGTTATAGAGCGTTTTTGTACATATACTGGTCTTAAATTTTATGCCTTTTGCCCAGATTTCGCCAATGACTGCGTCAGGCGTATATTTCTCCTGGATAATCTTTTTTTCTATGTGATTTGCCAGTTCATGGTCATGACCAATCTTTAAGCATGCTCCCTTATTAGCGGCTTTTTCGCGGTATACTCGCTCGGCTGTATCTGCGCAGTATTTGTCTACATAAGTAAGGTCGTATCCTAGCATCCTGACAGTCCCACGGCCAATCTCGCGTTCGATGGTTCGTTTATGCTTGCCTAACAGCTTCGCTATCTCGCTGGGGCGCTTCTTCTCCTTGAGTAGAATTTCAATCTGGTAGCGTTCTCTTAATGTAATATGTTTAAAACGGCGTAATGTCGTGGTACAATGGGATTGACTCATGTGCATGGCCTCCTTTATGTTGTGGTTTAGTCACCTTTAACATATCAGAGGTTTTGCCATGAGTCTCTATTTTTTTGTTATATGCGGCATTTAATTTTACAACTTACCCACCGGCTACATGCGATTGATGCCCAGAAAAATCAAGACCACGCCTGATATTACAAGCAGCATCCCCATGGGAGAAATTCTGCCTGCCAGGCCGGCAAGCCCCAGGCCGGTCACGGTAAGCAGGATCATGGGACCAACCAGGGCGAGCAAAGCGTTGATCTTAAAAGCCGTCTCCACCCGGCCAAACTTTAGCATTAAAAGAGCTGCCGTTAATTCGATGGCGCCGGACAATAGCCTTAAACCGGCCATACCATACACAACTTTGTCAATCATCATGCTGGTACCTCCCCAACCTTCTTACATTTCATATGCAACAGAGTTGAAATAAATACCAGGCTGATGACAACCAGACCTTTCAGTCCCTTGGCGCCTGTTTCCTGTTTATGGCAGTAAATGTTGTATCACCAGATGAATATCTTTAATTGACGATATCGCCACAAAGCAATCGCAGACTACAGGGATGATAACTTTTATTAAAGGGAGCTGTGTTCAAATATGGGTGGACAGGCAAAAAAAAATAAATGGATGGATTTATTGGCTTATCCTTTGCAGGGTAGACTTCAAAAACCAAGATCACAGGGCTTGACTATGGTTATTGATAAAGGCCTGGGGCTTCATGAAATAAAGGATTTACTGGACACAGCAGGAGATTATTTGGACTTTCTTAAACTTGGCTTCGGCACCTCGGCCCTTTACCCCCAAAAGATATTGGAAGCAAAAATAAACCTGGTTAAGGGCTATGGGGTTGACATTTATCCCGGCGGAACCTTTTTGGAGGTAGCAATCCTGCAGGGGAAGTTAGTCCCATTCCTCCATCAAGCCAAAGAACTAGGATATACCGCCGTTGAAATATCCGATGGCACGGTTAAAATTTCGGAAAAGACGCGAGAAAACGCTATCCATAGGGCTTTAGAACTTGGATTGAAAGTGTTGTCCGAGGTCGGTCAGAAAAACCCACAGGATCGGGCTGAAACAAAACACTATATCGCACAGATCCTGCGTGATCTGAAAAACGGCGTATCCAAGGTCATTCTGGAGGGGAGGGAATCTGGCAAAGGAGCCGGATTTTATGACGCCACAGGAGAGTTTTTGGAAGATGAACTTCAACAAGTGCTGGCAGCAGTTGGCAACCCGCAGCTTTTAATATGGGAAGCCCCGCTAAAACAACAGCAGCAGGAATTAATCCTGCGCTTTGGCCCAAATGTAAACCTGGGCAATATTGCTCCGGCAGACCTTTTATCCCTGGAAGCCCTGCGCGTGGGCTTGAGAGGAGATACCCTCCGCCCGGTCAGCCGGGCGGAGGAATAATAATTTAACGTGGTAAATTATTGAACAGATCACTGGCGTCAATTATTTCTACCCCGGCAGGCAATTGAAAAGTATCGGCCGGTTGCTTGCCGATTTTTAAGTTTTTAAACTCCATAATGGTTTTCTCTTCACTGGGATCTACGGACTCGATGCGGATGGGAATACCATAATCCGTGCGCACCCACATTTTAGATTGTTCTTTGCCATCTGCGCCGGTAACTACAATTACTTTGCACTCAACCCCATCGTACATAGTTGTTTCCACAATCTTATACTGTTCTTGCTGGTCGTCTACATCTTCAATAAAATCAATTGGGGTTTCGGTTTTCTCACCGTTTTCCTGCTCAGCCGCCATAGTCATTTTCATAGCGCGATTTTCAGCAGGGAAATACGTATAAAAAGTATCACCGTCAACAATAGAGATAATATTCTGTCCTTCCACTACTGAATCGGTTTTTACCTTATCCCCCTCTACCCATACCTTGCTGTTAACAGTGGTGCTGTTGAAGGTCATAACATAATCGTAAGACATACCTTCCACCTGTTTACCTTTGCCAAATAAACTTTCTACAGAATCCTCAGCAGCACCCTGGCCGGCGCTATTGGAAGCAGGCTGACCCGCCGGTTGGCTGCTGTTGTCTTTGCCACCGCTGCAACCCATCAGGCTTAGCATGGCAACAACAAGGAGCAACAACAAATAGAATAAACCATTCCTCTTCATCATAACCCTCCTTATTCTTTTGATCGTTTTCTGTTAGAGCCATAAAAAACCGGTATAACCAAATTATTTAATAACCATTTGACATTTGCTCATTATCACCTGCTGCTTTAATAACTATTTTTTTAGCAGTAAGCGTTGTGATAATAATCTAACAGTTACTTCTCATGCTGATGGCAATATACAGCGAATTAGTTAATATATTGAACAAAAGACATAAAGGCCAGGTGATAATCATGTCGGGGGTTAATCTATTAGTTGGCCTGCTTTGCCTCGGCATCATAGCAGGAAGCAATCTCATCGCTGCCGCTGCATGCCTGCTGTTGATCTTTAAATTTGCCAACCTGAACACAGTATTTTCTATTCTTGAACGCCGCGGCTTGGAAATGGGCTTGCTTTTTTTAATCATAACCTTACTAATACCCCTGGCTAACGGGCAGGTAGGTGGACAGGAGATCATCAACAGTATGACTTCCTTGAGCGGCGTTCTGGCTATCACTGGCGGCGCCGTGGCAACTTATTTGAATACAATCGGGATCAGGTTGATGAGAATAGATCCGGAGGTTGTCTTTGGACTGGTGATCGGCTCAATTTTTGGAGTGGTTTTCCTGCGCGGTGTGCCTGTCGGGCCGTTGATGGCAGCCGGTATAGCAGCGCTATTCACTGGTTTCATCAACATTCTCAGGCGTTAAGCTTTGTAATATCTTCTGCAAAACATCAGGTAAAGGCGCACGAAATTCAAGATATTGACCAGTGCGGGGATGCTCAAAGCCGAGGATTTCCGCATGCAGGAACTGACCGTCAAGATCAAAATGAACCCTGGAGGGCCCATACTTAGGATCCCCGACCACAGAATGCCCGATAAAAGCCATGTGCACCCGGATCTGGTGCGTACGTCCTGTCATAAGCTTTAAAGACAAGTAGGTATAGTTTTGATAGCGCTCTAAAACTCTGTAAGTAGTTACGGCAGGCTTGCTGTTTTTATGCACCACGGCCATCCGCTGTCTGTCACGCGGATCCCGCCCGATAGGGGCGTCAACTTCTCCTGTCTGTTCCCTGATCCTGCCGTGGACCAGCGCCAGGTAACGGCGATTAACCCGGCGGTCTTTAAATTGCTGAGCCAATGCGGTATGTGCCAGGTCATTTTTGGCGGCCACAATCAAGCCTGAAGTATCCTTATCAAGCCGGTGGACAATACCAGGGCGCATTACTCCGTTGATGCCGGATAAATCATGGCAATGGTACAGCAACGCGTTAACCAGGGTTCCGGAGAAATTACCATCTGCAGGATGAGTCACCATGCCGCGCGGTTTATTGACTACAATTAGATCAGCGTCTTCATAATATATATCAAGTGCCAACGGCTCTGCTGCCACCTGCAGGGGTTCCAACTCCGGCACCCGGAGATTAATTACATAACCCTCCTTAAGGCGGAAGTTGGCGCGTTGCGGCAAATTGTTGACTAAAACCATTCCATCCGCGATCAGCTTTTGGATATATGAACGGGATAACTCCTTAAATTGCTCTGCCAGAAAAACATCAAGCCTTTTTCCGGCATCCTCCTCATCAACCATATAAGATATCTCCATCTAAGCCCTACCACCCACCTTCCTTGTCCGGTTCACTGGACTTTGTTGTAATTACATCCAAAATCAACAGACCTGCTCCAATTACAATGGCCACATCGGCCAAATTAAACACCGGCCATATTCTAAAGTCTAAAAAATCCACTACTTCACCGTAACGAAGTCGATCAGTCAAATTGCCCAGGGCTCCGCCTACAACTAGACTAAGACCATAGCGCAGCAATGGACCTCCTGTTTTTATATACCGGTAGCCTAATGCTACCCCGGCCAAAAGTATCAAGGATATAGTCACCAATACCGGGGTTTGATAAGCCATCAAACCAAAGGCTGCGCCAGGGTTATGGATGTAAGTTAAGTGAAAAACACCGGGGATAATGGGCAGCGACTCGCCCTGATACATCCAAAGCTGCACAGCTGCCTTGCTGGTTTGATCGAGAAGATAAGTCCCTAAAATAATTATTAAAAACATTTTATCACCGCAACAATTTTAACATTTTTTATCAACCATTGCACCTTATCGGCAGAACCTAAATAAATACTAACCGCAATTAATCAGTATCATCCTAATATGTCCCTTCAACAACTGCAACAAAAAAATACATGGCATAGATTACCACAAAAAAATGTAATAATTCTTCAACACCAGGGCATCATACTATCACAAGGGTTCGTAATGGCTGAGCCAAGAGCGTTACAGGATCAAAGGGTTCTGTAATGTTCGGCCAAAGGTTGCTACCGGATCTTATGGGTTCGATATCAGCCGGCGGGCAGAGCGTTGAGCTTTGCGGCAGGTTCTGTAATAGTCTTAAAAGGATTATTATGGGGTCGTAAGGGATGTTCAACGTTCGAGCTAAGATTACTATGGGTGTCGGTTACTACGGTTATGAGGTTTGCAACAGTCGTAAGATTGTTGTAAGCTTCCTAGGCATGTATAGTAGTCGAGCAAAGGTCATTATAGGTTTCGTAATGGTTTATGATAGTCGCCAGATTATCATGAGCTACGCAGGGATGTATAATGGCTGTAGTGTAGGTTATTACGGGCTCTTAACATAGAAACCTTCCTCTTTTGAGGAAGGTTTCTTGCATTGTAAAAACTTATTTAACAACACCGGCACATCTAGGACATATGGTTGGGTGAGCACGATCCTCCCCAACATTTTCATGATACATCCAGCAACGCTCGCACTTTTTACCGGCTGCAGGTTTTACCAATACGGCTAAGTCAGGCATAGCTTCAATGTTTTTGACACCTGACGGGGTTTCATCTAAGGTTTTAAGGCTTGCTTGAGATACGATAAAGATAGTTGCCAATTCGCCGGCAGATGGTTGGAGAAAATCATACAAGTCCTGTGCCGCATACAATTCTACAGCAGCCTCAAGGGAATTGCCGATAACTTTTTCCCGCCTGGCTTCCTCCAACGCTTTGGTTACTTCACTGCGCACGGCCAGGAGGCGCTCCCATTTTTGCTCCAGCTCCTCGTCGATATATTCATCAATAACCTGGGGCATGCTGGTTAATTGTACGCTAACCGGTTTTTGCTCACCGGGTACATAGCGCCAAATCTCCTCTGAGGTAAAGGCTAATATTGGAGCCAGCAACCTCACCAGGGCGTGCAGAACTTCATAAAGCACTGTTTGAGCTGCTCTGCGTTCCAGCGAGGCAGCCGGCATAGTGTACAGCCGATCCTTAATAATATCCAAATACAGTGCGCTCATATCTATGGTACAAAAGGCATGAACAGCGTGGTATACAACATGGAACTCATAATCTTTATAGGCCTTAACCACTTTTTGCACCAGTTTTTGCAGCCTGGACAGAGCCCAGCGGTCAATTTCAAGCAACTGGTCATAATTCACCGCATCAGCAGCAGGATTATAATCATAAATGTTGCCCACTAAAAAGCGGCAGGTATTTCTGATTTTGCGGTAAGCTTCTGTCATCTGCTTCATAATATTGGGGGAAGCAGCCAGATCCCCCCTGTAATCTGCTGAACTGACCCACAGACGCAGGATATCGGCGCCTAGCTGCTTGATTACTTTAGCCGGATCAACCACATTGCCCAGTGATTTAGACATCTTCCGGCCCTTTTCATCCACTAAAAAGCCATGAGTCAGGACTGCCTTGTAAGGCGCTTCTCCGGTAACAGCTACCGAGGTTGATAGGGATGAATTAAACCAGCCTCGGTGCTGATCGCTGCCTTCCAGATAGAGATCGGCAGGCCGGCTCAGTTCAGGCCAAACAGTTGGTTCATCCAGAACACCCATATGGCTGGTGCCCGAATCAAACCAGACATCCATGGTGTCGGTTTCTTTGGTAAATTTGTCGCCACCGCAGTGGTCACATTTTGTTCCCAAAGGCAACAAATCGCCGGCTTCCCTGGCAAACCAGACATCCGCACCATGCTCCCGGAAGAGCTCCTGCAGGTGGGCTATGGTCTCATCATTAATTAAATACTGACCGCAATCCTGGCAGTAAAATATGGGAATAGGCACACCCCAACTGCGCTGACGGGAAATGCACCAGTCGCCCCTGTTGGCCACCATGTTATAAATACGCTCTTCACCCCAGCCAGGTATCCAGCGCACCGTACGGATAGCATCCAGCGCAGCCTGTCTAAACCCGTCTATGGAAGCAAACCACTGTTCCGTAGCCCTGAAGAAAACAGGTTTTTTACAGCGCCAGCAGTGGGGGAACTGATGTTGTACACTGGCATGAAACATGAGATGGCCACCCCTGGCTAACTCTTCGATCACAGCTTTATTGGCATCCAGGTAAAACTGCCCGGCAAAAATGCCTCCTTCCTCGGTAAAAAGCCCCTTAGCGTCAACCGGTGAAAGGATGGGCAAATCGTACTTTTTGCCAACGACAAAGTCTTCCATACCATGACCCGGTGCAGTATGTACGCAACCGGTACCTTGCTCAAGGGTCACATGCTCACCCAGGATAATAAGAGAAGTCCGGTCAACAAAAGGATGTCTGCACTCAACACGCTCCAAATCCGCACCTTTGAGCCGTTTAACAATCTCCGGCGCTTCCAAGCCCACTGTTTGAACAAAGTTGTCCATTAATTCAGCAGCAACCAGGAATTTGTCGTCGCCATTCTTAAGTAATAAATATTCATACTCTGGATGGAGTGAAATCGCCAGGTTGGCTGGCAAGGTCCAGGGCGTAGTGGTCCATATAACTACAAAGGTGTTTTCTTCAGGGATGATCCCTTTGCCGTCCTGCACCGGGAAGCGAACAAAAATTGAAGGAGATTGCTTATCTGCATACTCCACTTCTGCTTCAGCCAGAGCTGTCTCACAAGAGGAACACCAGTAAACCGGCTTTAATCCCTTATAAATATAGCCTTTCCTGGCCATGGTGCCGAACACGCCAATCTGGCGCGCCTCATAATGCGGCATCAGGGTCAGGTAGGGATGCTCCCAATCACCCCGCACACCCAGACGTTTGAATTCCTCTTTTTGAATATCAACATACTGCAGGGCAAATTCCCTGCATTTATTGCGAAATTCTACCGGAGGAATCTTATTGCGATTTAGACCAAAAGCCTTAATCGCCTGCTGCTCAATCGGCAACCCATGGGTATCCCAACCTGGTACATAGGGGGCATCAAAACCTGACATGGAATGGAACTTGACCACAATATCCTTCAATACTTTATTTAAAACATGGCCTAGATGTATATGACCGTTGGCATAAGGCGGCCCGTCATGCAGAATATATTTAGGGCAACCTTTTTGTTGCTCCTGAACCAGCCGGTAGATATCGATTTCTTCCCAAAACTTTAGGATTTCCGGCTCTCTTGCAGGCAAGTTACCCCGCATTGGGAAATCTGTTTTCGGCAGGTTTAATGTCTTGCTGTAGTCCATCTTACTACCCCTCCAAATTTATTCATGCTCGCTGGCTGCTTTTTATAAACTAAATAAAAACCCGTCCCTCTAAGGGACGGGAGCATAACCCGTGGTACCACCCTAATGCAGGCCTGAGGTTATTCAGACTTGCTACTCCAGTCGCCTTTAACGGTGGCGCACCGGCCAGGACCTAATCCCATATGGTTTCAGTCGGCGCCTCACAGGTGATTTTTGACGTTTATCCGTACCCGGTTCACAGCAATCCCGGGCTCTCTTCAACGGATTATTACACGTTTACTCTTCCCGCTCACAGGCGTATTGTCTTATTCATTATAAATTCTAATAAAAAGTATTATATATAAAAGCTTCCGGTGCGTCAACTTACCGGGGATCGTTGCTGCCAGCATCATAAATTGGCAAGGCGTCTTTGTACTTCTACCCCGCTGATACCACTAATTCTGACGATTTTATTGCGACCGGTGACACCGGACAAGATCTCCACCTGGTTACGGCTGACAGAGAAGAAGCCGGCTAAAAAAACACGGCAGGCCTCGTTAGCCTCTCCATCTACCGGCGGAGCAGTTAAACGTATTTTCAGGGCATCCGCTAAGAAACCGGCCACCTGGTTTTTGGCAGCTCGCGGTTGAACCCTGACCTTGAAGGTAACACCGTCTTTATCCTCTTTAAGCGGCAACAGCTTAAACATCTCCCTTGTTGATTATATCCATTATCAATAATTTTTTAACCATATCTATTAACCTGATCCAGGGCGGCGCCTGCTATTTTACTCAAATCTTTAGTCAGGTCAACCAGATGGTCACAGCCCTGGGGACCGCCCATAATTTCAACAAATTGTTTTGTAGTGCAATCAGTAATGACATTGCCTTGCAGCCCTGCCGGCAGCTGCGCACACTCGAAACACACTTGATCAGGCGCCCTTAGAAAACTTCCGGAGCACTCCTTAACATAACCGTTTACATCCAGGGTGCAGGAGATGCCCAGTTCATGATAGGAATCGCTAAAACCACAGGTTGCAATCAGACTATTATGCTCCTTGTAAATCATACAACTTTTAAACCGGTTGAAAAGGTTCAGATTATGTTCAAAGCCTGCCACATAATCTTCCCATTTACGAGCGGCGCGGAACATATTGCTTTGGTAGCGGCAGTCGCTGGCATGGGCCTTGCGCCAGTATTCCCCATATTCCTTGAGACTGGCAAAACCCCTCTCCCGGAAAAGAAATGTTTCAGACTGAATAATGCCTTTTACACATTCATTCAGCAAGTCACGAACCAGTCCGCCGGCAATACCGCCGAGCTCTCTGCGCATGCTGGGGCCAACACCAAAGTATGCTACAGCCCCTTTAAGGCCGGTGACATTTTGCCTGCCATTAAACTTCCCACCACGAGAGCGAAATACTTCCCAGACAGCATCTTTTATTTCGAAAGAAGAGCTATCAACCTTCAGCTGACCGGTTGCCTCTTGCTCCGTATCCAAAACCGTTGCCTCCGCCAGCAACTCCTGGTCATTGATCCGCTTTACTGTAGTGAACCATTGCTTTTGATAAATTAAATTCATCGTTTCCTCCAATATTTCCGCTTTTTAAGAGTTATATTGCAACTGCCCGTAGAGGATCATCACGTTTCTCAGTATTCTCGCTGTAACACCCCAGATAAAATGTTCACCGTACTCATAATAGTAATTAGTATATGACCATTGTTTAAACCAATTCTCTCTCTCTCTATAACTATCAGGCAGCTTTTCGAAGGGGAAATTGGTATACCGGGTTGCCACTTCCACAGTGCTGGAGCCTTGCGGCTCAATAAAGTGATCCATAGGCGCCAGAAAAGTTTCCTCTACCTCTAACGGGTTAGGTATAACACCCTTGTAGTTCTCGATAACTCCCAGATAAGGGAAAATCCAGGTACCCGGCGGTCCCATCTGAAAATCAAGGGGACCTAACAGCACCACCTGTTCCGGATGTATGCCCAATTCCTCAACAGTTTCACGGATTGCTGTCCTTTGCGGATGGGCCATTTCATCCAGCTCGATTCTTCCTCCTGGAAAGCAGATTTCACCTGGCTGCCTGTTAAGGTTGCTGGACCTGACTTCAAAGAGGATATGGAGAACGCCGTCTTTTTCCACGATTGGCACCAGAACAGCAGATAACAGCCATTCATTGACGTTATGAATTCTAGGATGCCTACCGGTCATCTTCCTGACAAAATCCAATATAATCCCCCTTGTTGGTGTATTAAAAAGCCCCCATCCAGGAAGCTTTGAGTCCTTAATTATCTAATTACTAAAGGTTTCTTGCCAAAACAGTCTCTTTTCACGCAATTTCTTCTTCATCGCTATCACCGGCACTTTCCTCCGCAACTGGTAAATCCCACCCGTCAGCTTCCAGCATTTTCATCTGAGCCCTTAATAAAGCATGCAACTTAATTTTGAAAGCCTGGGCCTCTTTTTCCAGTTGGTGGAACTCCTCAGAAAAGATCCTTACCTTTTCTTCTGCTTTATGGAGCAGTTCAGAAGCTTTCTGCTCTGAAACCTGAATCAATGCAGCAGCTTCCTGTTCAGCCTCACGTGTGATCTGCTCCGCTTCAAGCCTGGCCTGGTCCAGCAGTAAAGAGGCTTCTTTCTCAGCATTTTGTCTGAGCTCATCAGAATTTTTTTGCGCCATGATCATGGTATTTTTGAGCACTTCTTCCATTTCGCGGTAGCGGCCTATGTTTTGCTCCAGCATGGCCAGCTTTTCCTTCAAGGCCTGGTTTTCCCGGAACAGGTTCTCATAATCTTCTATGATCTGATCTAAAAAGGCATCAACCTCTTCTTCGCGATAACCACGCAGACCCCTGCGAAATTCTTTTTTTTGAATATCCAGCGGTGTAATCACGACTCTCACCTCAGGCAGGTTAAACTGTTATTATGTTAATTAATGGACCCAATCCACCTAAAACAGCCTATGCAGAAGGATACCAATTCTGCCGCTCTTTAACTGACCTTGTACGGCAGCCAGTATGACCCTGCCTTTGCCCCGGGCGGAGATTACGTCACCCTGTTTTACCATGGTTTTAGGGGATGGACAAACACGCCAGTTAATACTAATCTTTTCTGCTTCTATTTCCCTTGTGATCTTGGACCGGGACGTGCCAAAGCCGGCTGCCGCTACAGCGTCCAACCGCAAGGCGGATACAGTTGACTTAATTTCACGGTAACTGATTGCTCTTTGCGGCAGTTCGTCTTGCTTTAATTCTGATACATGCACTCTAGTCCGGCCTACTTTGCAGAGATTGGCCTTAAGATAAGGCGCTATTTCCCTGGCCACCACTACAATGGCTCTATCATCCAGCACTATGATGTCACCAAATTTTCCCCGTTTCAAACCTAACCCCAACAGTGCACCTAAAAAATCTCTGTGGCTTACCCTGGAGTACTTAAAGTTACCTGCAATAGAGATGAAGCCAAAATCAAAATCTACAGCAGTTACCTGTGCTTCAGCAAGGTGTAGCACTAGCCGTTGCCTTTCTGCCCCGGGGTAACCCCCTGAGGATGTGGCGGTTAAATTGAGCTGTTGTATTGCAGCATTGATCAGGTTATTGCTGTAGGGGTCGTAAAAATCGGTTAGCTGGTTACGACCATGATGCAACACAATCTCAGCCTGGTCTAAAACCCTGGCCAACATGGCTCGTTCTTCACCATCAGAAACAAAGGATAATATTTTATCACGCTTAATTCTCATATTAATAAATATAGAAACCAAATTATGAAATAATAAAATGCCTGTAAGGCAATAATCGCTACTATTGGAGACAAATCTATCATACCTACAGGCGGAATTATGCGCCTGAAGATATCCAGGTAAGGATCGGTGATCTCGTAAACAAACCGAATCAATGGTTGATAAGGATTGTGGCGTATCCATGATAGTAAAATGCGAAAAATAATCAGGTACGAGTACACTCTAAATGCTACGCTAACAGCTGCAATAATAATCTCCATGTTCACCCCATAGCAAGATTTCTTATTGATCGGAAGTTGCCAATTGACTGGAACGGGCTGTCGCCTCAGCCACGGCTTTCATCAGTGTAGCACGCAAAGCCCCTTCTTCAAGTTTGTATAATCCGGCGCTAGTCGTTCCACCAGGTGTCGTAACCATATCCTTCAGCTTGG
The DNA here is from genome assembly GCA_050950345.1 of Pelotomaculum sp. GTDB lineage: Bacteria > Bacillota > Desulfotomaculia > Desulfotomaculales > Pelotomaculaceae > Pelotomaculum_C. The sequence continues at coordinate 730,623 of JBMNHK010000002.1, read as the reverse complement.
CCGGATGTTCACCTGTTTCTAATACCATTTTTGCCGCACCCAACATAGTCTGGGCAGTTAAAAGCCTGGCTGCATCCCTGGGCATGCCCAAACGCACTGCCCCGTCAATTAAACCTTCCATAATTAAATACATATATGCCGGCGCACTACCGCTCAGGCCTGTAACACAATCCATCAATGATTCGTCCACCACAACTGCTTTCCCGGCAGCACTGAAAATAGCCAGGGCTTGATCCATATTTTCCTGACCACAGAACTTGCCCGGGGATAATGCACTGGCGCCTTCTCCAACTAGACAGGGTGTATTTGGCATCACCCTTACTACAGGTACCTGAACGTCGAAAAAGGATTCAATAAAACCTGATGTTTTCCCGGCTGCGATGGAAATAATGGTCATATCATTACGGACATATGGTGCGATATCAGTTAAAACACTGGGGATCACCTGGGGTTTAACCGCCAGGATCACAATATCTGCCTCACTGGCAACAGCAGCATTATCAGCTAAATTGACACCAAATTTTTGCTTCAGATATTCCTTGCGGGCCAAACGGATATTGCTGACGAAAATAGCCCTTGGCTCAGTCAAACCTGATTGCAACAGGGCAGTAATCAAAGCTTCTGCCATTGCTCCGCCGCCTAAGAAGCCAATTTTTTGATTCTTTAACGGCACTTATTTACCCCCTTATTATGAACGCACCCAGGAAAATATTCCTTTTTCACTATGCTCTTCTTTTAATTCGCTGTCTATATCCATATTAGCAGGCACAAACAGAAAGACGCCATTGCCAACCTTTTGTTGACTGCCGCCTAAGGCATAGGTTGCACCCATGACAAAATCCACTACACGCCGTGCCAGTTCAGGATTTGCCTGTTCAAGGTTTAAGACCACCGCACGCCTATTTTTTATGTTGTCGGCAATTTCTTTAACTTCTTCGAACACCCGCGGCTCAACCACTACTACTTTAATCTGGCGGTGGGCATGTTGTATGCTAACCACGTTTCCTTTTTCCTTTTTTTTCTGCCACCCCTGCCCCACCTGGGCTTCCCTTTGAGCTTCGGCCTGGGTTTGCTTATCCTCGAATTCATAGTCTTCATCTTCAAACCCCATAAAACCCAGCACTTTATCTACCAGTTTTGCAGCCATTGAGACCCTCCTCCTTATATCGATCTTAATTTATATTGCCATTCCGTTCCCCAAATATGGCCGTACCAATGCGCAGAATATTTGCTCCTTCCTCCACAGCTACCTCCCAGTCACCGGACATGCCCATGGACAAATAATCCATGCTGACATCACTGACCTTTTCTCCGACTATACCCGCAATTTCCTTCAATCGCTTAAATACCGGACGCGAATTCTCTGGATCAGTTGACCAGGGCGCGATGGTCATCAAACCAACTACTTCAATGCCCGGCAAATCCCTTGCTGCCGTGATAAAATCAACAGTTTCAATTGGTTCCAGTCCGGATTTCGTGGTTTCTCCGGCTACATTAACCTGGACCAAAACCTTGCAAACTCTGCCTTTTGCGACTGCTGCCCTGTTCAATGTATCTGCCAGAGTCCACCGATCCAGCGAATGAATCAGGCTTACTTTATCAACAATTTTATTTACTTTATTGGTCTGCAGGTGCCCGATAAAATGCCATTCAACTTCGGCGGGTAATTGATCGTACTTGGACAAAAGCTCCTGTACCCTGTTTTCTCCCATCCTTGTTACGCCACAGGTTAAGGCAGCTCTGATATTCTCAATTGTAACATTTTTTGTTACAGCAACAAGCTTAATCTCAGCAGGGTCGCGTCCAGCCCGCTTTGCAACTGCAGCTATACGCTCCTGTAATTGTTTCAAATTTATTGCTACACTCAAATAAACAGCCCCTTGATTTTATAATCACTGCTAAACAGAGACTATTAGCTCGACAGCTACTCAACCCAGTGGTCTTCTTTGGCCAACAAGGGATTTTGGACAAAACGGCAACTTTCTGTCAGCTCGGGCCCTTCTATGGCTAGCTTCCCTTCCAATTCACCTACAATGTCAACAGGAGTCCAGTAAGCCTTTTTTTTGATGGAGAGGAATATGCCGGTCTGCCCGTCTTTCTCGACAATTGCTTTTTTGGGTACAAGGTAGCCATTCAGAGAGCGGGTTGTTACATTTATGACTACTTTTCGCTCATGAAGTATTTGCTCCGGGTAGGCAGATAGTAAAAAGTAACCTGCCAGACTTTCACCCCTGTCTGCAACCTTGTATGACTTCATTGAGAAAGTCTGTCCTTCCCAATTTGCTTTCCACCAGGTCCCCTTTTCTAAGGCCACTGCAGAAAAGTTTTCTTTTGGTGCTTCAGCATAGATATATACTGGACTCAAATTATCAATAATTTTCGCAACCGCCTGTCCTTTTTCAACCCGCATGCCATCATATGTCCTTTTCCCACCCGTGCCAGCCATATGCGGGACAGCCAGGCTATCGATACTAGCAGGCGACAACACCTGTTCCAGCCCATCTAAGTGCATACAGCAAATACCGGCAACAGGTGTTACAATATCATAACTTTCTCCACCGGTATTATCCTGCACTGCTATTACCCGTGAAACTCTGGCACCGTTCTCCAGGCGGTTACCGTCAGCTGCCACTTGCTGCAGCTTCCCGCTAACCGGGGTCTGTAATACATGTTCGTTCTTCAGTAAGATCCCTTCAAGTCGAATTGTTTCAGCTACCTCTTGCCTGGTTAGGAAACTAACATTTGAAACGACGATGACTACTCGTCCCCATAGAAGATAAGCCAATGTGAGGAGGCTTACCAGAATAATGACTAGCATCCCGCGCCATACGGCCTTGCGGTGATATTTTTGTTTCCGAGGTCCCGGAGCATTGTTGTCTTTTATTGTTTGCATAATACTACCTTAAATTGAAGCTTTATTCGACGGTAGAAAGCCAATTCCTGCGTCAATAGCCTTTCATCTGTGCTTTTTTCAAAATAGACATGGTCTAATTAACCTGGTGAATATTATTGTGCTTCTATATGAGTTAATGGTATCACAAAAGAAAAAGTACTGCCTGAGCCAACCTGACTATCCACATAGACTTTGCCCTGGTGAACGTCAATGATATGCTTTACTATGGAAAGCCCTAAACCTGTTCCACCATGCTCACGGGATCTGGCCTTGTCAACCCGGTAAAAACGTTCGAAAACGCGCTCCAAACTTTCCTGGGGTATCCCAATCCCGTTGTCCCGCACCTCGACCTTTAGCCCGTCTAGATTTGCTGAAGCTCTAACCCAAACCTTGCCATGGGGCTGGGTATAGCTAATAGCGTTTTCTATTAGATTAATTAAAACCTGACTCAGCATATCAGCATCGCCTTCAAAAACCGGAAGGCTTTCAGGGGCGTCTACGTTTATGGTGATCTCCTTTTCAACAGCCTTGGGCTGTAAAATAACAAGCACCCTGTTAATCAGGTTGCTGATGTTTAAAGGCTGCCAATCAGGGGTTGTCTTACGCTCCTCTATATGTGAAAGATTTAAGAGCTCATCTATCAGCCTGGACAAACGTTCCGTCTCAGAGTCAATAATTTCAAGAAATGGCCTGGCCACCTTAGGGTCCTCTATCGCTCCATCTAAAAGTGTCTCAGCGAAACCCTTAATCGAGGTAATGGGCGTCCTTAGCTCATGGGATACATTGGCCACAAAATCGCTGCGCATTTTTTCCACTTTTCTTCTTTCAGTGATGTCTTTCAGTACCGCGACCAGCCCGGCCTGTTCGGTTCCACCGTTTTGCAAAGGAGTTACGTTAGCCAGGAAGATAAGAGGTTCCGGAGTTTCAACCTCGATCTGTTTATCTAAGGGTTGTCCTGTTTCGAGAGCATGGTTGATCATTTTTTCCAGTTCATTATTGGGGATAATACGGAGAATGTTTTTCCCTTTACAATTCTCCTGGGTTATGCCGAATAGTTTTTCCACCACCGGATTGATCAAGATAACACGCCCCCAGGGATCCATAGCTATGACACCATCAGCCATTCCGGCGAGAACTGCCTGAATTATGTTTTTCTCTGAAACAACATCGTCAATGGTAGTTTTCAACTGTCTTGCCATATAGTTAATGGAACGCGCCAGGTCACCGATTTCATCCTGGGCGAAAATCCTTATCTCCTGCTCCAGGTTTCCTTTAGCCATGTCCTGGGCGATAAAAGCCATTTCATTCAAAGGACTCATAATCCTTTTGTACATGAACACAGCCATGCCCAGGGTACAAAAAAAAGCAAGCAAAAGCGCCGTTAAATAGCTTATCTGTCCAAAGTAAACTAACAGAGCCAGGGCCAATAAAACCAGCAAAATTAAAAAATAGCTGGATGCCGGACTCCGCACAAAGCGCCAAAGCACTAACAATATACTCAGCATATGACGCCCTCCTTTAGCCTGTAACCAACCCCCCGGACTGTCTCGATGATCTGCTCTCCACGTGGCAGCTGTTCGAGCTTTCGCCTGATATGACGGATATGAACGTCAACAGTACGCGAGTCACCGGCATAATCGTAACCCCATACCTGCTCTAAGAGCTGGTCTCTGGAAAAGACTTTTCCAGGAGAACGGGCCAAAAAACGGATCAGTTCAAACTCTTTCAGCGTGAATTCCTGTTTTATACCGTCAATATAAACAGCAAAACGGTCCTCATCTATGCGTATCCTTCCAGTGTCCGGTCCTGCTTTGGGCTGTCCTTCCACAGGTTTGCCCTCTTCCCGGGATACGCGCCGCAGCCTGGCTCTTACTCGAGCTATGAGCTCTCGCGGGCTGAAAGGTTTGGTTATATAATCATCGGCACCTAGCTCCAAACCGAGGACCCGGTCAAATTCGTCAGCCCTGGCACTGAGCATAACTATAGGTATTTCTTTTGTTGCAGGATCCATGCGTAATTCACGACAGACTTCAAATCCATCTATTTCCGGCAGCATGACGTCAAGAAGGATTAAATCCGGTATCTCGCTGCGGGCCAGCTCCAAAGCCCTTGCACCGTCAAGGGTGACAAGTACCTGGTATCCTTCCCTCTCCAGGTTGAAGCGGACTAGTTCAAGTATGTTTTTCTCATCATCTACAACCAGTATCCTGGGCATGCGCCTTATCCTTTCGAGTGATAGTTTAGCTATTTGAGCATTAAGAAAGCTGCCATGCGTCCTGTAGCGCCATTTTGAGCGCGGTAGGAAAAAAACGTTTCCGCATGGCAACAGGTACACATGGAGGCAATCTCAATATTTTCGTTTTTAAAACCTGCCTCTAAAAGTATCCTGCGGTTAGCCTCCCAGAGGTTCAAGCGCCATCTACCCTGTGCCTGCTCTTCAATCAAATCTTGAACATAGGGGAATTCCTGCCGTAGTGGGCCAATCACCAACTCGTCTACCTCATAGCAGCAGGGGCCAATGGAAGGCCCTATGCCGGCCAGACACTTAGCGGGGTCAGTATCAAAAACACTAACCATCCTGCCGATCGTCTTGGCGCCTATTCTCAGCAGGGTACCCTTCCATCCCGCATGAGCCAGGGCTATTACCTGCTTTACCGGATCAAAAAAGAATATTGGCACGCAGTCGGCATAATAGCTGGAAAGTGGCACATAAGAACCGGCAGTTATTAAAGCATCGGTATCCGGCAGGGCATCCTCATAAGAAAGGGCTCCCTTGCCTCTGTCACTTTCGTCAACAACAGCGATCCTGTCGCCATGGACCTGTTTCCCCGCGATCAAATCCTCCGGCCTAATGCCTAAAGCTCTGCAGGCTATAGCGCGGTTGGCCCGGACGGTATTGATATCATCGCCCACATGAAAGGCTGTGTTTAGAGTATCATAAGGCCTGCGACCAACTCCCCTCTTGCGGGTGGTAAACCCATGCACCAGCTGGCCGCTTGCCATAAAATGACTGAAGTAATAAAACCTAATATTTTGCTGCCAAACGAAAGGCAATAACCCGCCCCCATTTCTATCCTAGTTTTTTGCACCTGCAGCGACAAGCTGCTCCAGCTCGGCCAACCGGCGCAATAGTTCATCCTTTTGTGCCGCACCAATACCAGAACCGATGGCTGTTTTAATTTTTTCCGTAAGAGCTGTGAGGGCGATATCAACAGAACGGATTGCTGTTTCAGCCCGGGTGCTTGGCGTTAACTCCATTACCTGCTTCCATTCCGGCACAGTCACATTAAAACCTTCCGCCTGCAACAGGTTGGCCAGGGTTTCAGTGGCCTCCTGCTCGCCATGAACCAGCATTACTTCAAGGGGCTTAACCCTGAAACTCTTAACCCAATCAATAAGACCCGCCTGATCCGCATGAGCGGAATAACCGTCTATAAATCTGATATCAGCTTTTACAGCAATATCATCTCCAAAAATGCGCACTTTTTTCTCGCCATCCAGTATTAGTCTCCCCAGGGTGCCCTCCGCCTGGTACCCGACAAAAAGGACCGTGCTTTCCGGACGCCATAGATTGTATTTGAGATGGTGCCTGATCCGTCCGGCTTCACACATACCGCTTGCCGATATGATGATAGCCCGATCAACATTATTTAGAGCTTTGGACTCTTCTACAGTCTGAGTGAAATGCACCCCCGGGAACTCAAAGGGATTATTCCCCCGTTTGAGCATATCGAAGGTTTCCTGATCAAAGCATTCCGGGTGATTTTTAAATATCTCCGTAGCTGCAGTAGCCAGAGGGCTGTCGATATATACGGGCATAGCTGGAACTGTTTTTTGTTCATACAATAAACTGAGATGGTACAGCAGATCCTGGGTGCGCTCTACTGCAAAAGCAGGTATGATCAAATTGCCACCTTTTTTATAAGTATCCTGTATGGCGCTGCGCAATAACTCCATTTCGTTATCGTTATTATTGTGCAAACGGTTGCCATAAGTTGATTCCATGATCAGGTAGTCGGTGTGCTCAATAATGGAAGGGTCTTCGATAATTGGCCGCTCATGCTTACCGATATCCCCGGAGAACACCAGCTTAAGCTCCCGGCCATCCTCTTCTACGCAGACTTCAATCATGGCCGAGCCCAGGATGTGGCCGGCATCTACAAAGCGAACCCTGATATCCGGCGTGATCCGTATGATCTCTTGATATCTAACGCCTCGCAGGAACAACAGGCTTTTATAGGCATCATCAATCGTGTATAAGGGTTCCAGCAATGGTCTGCCTGCCCGCCGGTTTTTGCGGTTTTTATTCTCAACCTCTACCTCCTGGATGTAACCGGAGTCCGGCAACAACACTTCCAGAAGTGCTTTCGTGGCATTGGTGGCATAAACCTTTCCTTTGTAGCCGTATTTAATCAGTTTAGGTATGAGGCCGCTGTGATCGATATGGGCATGGGTAATTAAAACAGCATCAAGATGACTCGGTTGAATCAGAAAGTCTTCGTAGTTGCGTTCTCGAATCTTTTTTATACCTTGAAACATGCCGCACTCAATCAGTATTCTCGATTGGCTGGTTTCCAAATAGAAACATGAACCGGTTACTGTACCTGCCGCCCCAAGAAATTGAAGCCTCATTTTATCCTCTCCCAACTGATTTCTATTGATCTCATTCAACTTGTAGATATTCATCTCCGGCATGAAAAATCCTTTTTTTCACGACAATATGTACCCAAGCTTGACACAGGTCTTAGTCCGAATTAATCTAAACATAACGTGCGGTATTATCTATCTAGGAGGAAGTCACCTGTGCCGATTTATGAGTTTAAATGCAATAATTGCCACCACCGTATGGAAAAACTCTGCTCCATAGGAGAAAGCGGTCACAACCTGCAGTGCCCTCAATGCGGGAAAACAGCCCTTAGCCGGGTCATGTCTTCTTTTAGTTACACCGGGTCAAGAGCCGGTGGCACCAGCTGTAATTCATGCAGTTCTGGTAGCTGCAGTTCCTGTACCCATTAGAAGAGCATACAGAAAGGAGGCCATGCCAATGGGCCTCCTTTCTGTGGAAATCATGAGCAAGGGCATTTCTTAAGCAGCCCTTAAAAACGGCAACGAAAATCAACCTGATCAATTAATACTGAGTTGGCATTATTACCTGAGGGTTCAAAGGTAAATCTGACCTCGGCCACCCTTGCTCCCGCCGGTACACGCCCGGTTGAGAGGCTGAAGCCCTGATAGCGGTTATTGGGAATATTATCCTGCGAATACCTTGGTTCGGTCCTGCCGACAAACTCACCATTCCGATTATAGTAAAAAATCTCAACAAACAAGATAAACCTGCCGGCAATACGGGATTGCACATGTTCCGACGCTTGCCAGCTCAGCTCATAGATCCTGCCTGGCTCTATATCCACACGCTGGGCCAGCACAGCCCTCTCAGAAGCGTTCGCTCCCATTTCTGCGGCATAGTTGCCGCTAAAGGAACGAGTGCTGCGGACAAGATTGCTGCCGGTCCAGCCAGGTGGTGGCGATAGCCGGTTTGGCCACCTTTCAAAACCGGGATTGGTGAGGATATTCACGTCAGCGCAAGGAGCAGCTGTCGGCGTAGGAGTCGGTGCAACCTGCCTGATTCTAATACTGATAGAGACAGACTGATTGGCCAACCCGGTAGCTACATTGACCGCCTCAATGGTGTAATTACCGGGGGCTACCTGTTGCCCGCGGTTGTTTCTTTGATCCCATGTAGCACGAAACACCTGTCTTTCCCCGGGCTGCAATCTAACACTGGCCGTTGCCTGAGCAAAACTCCGACCGGCCGACCATCTCCAAACCTCCCTTTGCTCAGTGCCGCGTCTGACGATCAAATCAAAACGCTGGCTGGTCCTGTAACGCAGGACAATAGTCCTGTTGCTGATATTCCTCTTGGTAAATGTGATCCTTACCGGATCCCCCTGGTTATAAGTCCTCCGGTCGGTTGTTATCGTGTAAAGCAAACCTCCTACACGCATGGTTGCGTTATCATTGCCTGTATCCTGGTTGTCTCCTGCTCCGTTATCATCTTCATCCACCGGAATAACCAACACTTGACCAACCCTGATCAGATCGGGATTTTCAATATTGTTGGCTTGAACTATCCTTTCAATGGTCGTGCCATAGCGCTGCGCTATCAGGAACAGGGTATCGCCTGTCTGCACCGTATAGCTTATAGCCATTTATCTCATTCCCTTCGGGTATATGGTGTATGTTTAAGAAACCTTTACTATTTTATTGCCGGACAGAGCAAAAGGTTACCAAATAATAAAACGGCACACACTCTACACCCGAAAACGAATTATATATTAAAATGAGAGCAAACGCTCCCGGTATTATACTCGTTATCGCTCAGTACTTGAACTTATATTCATGCCTGGGCTCGGCAAAGTTGGGGACTTCAACAAGAATAACATCCATACCGATCTTTTTTATTTTTTCCCAGGGGACAATAATTTCCTCTTCCCGGCCAAAAAGCCCAAGGAATTTGCCGCCACCACCGTCTCCAGGCAGAATAAAAGCCGTAATTCGTCCCTCATCCATGTCGATTTCGATATCCTTAATCATACCAAGCCTTCGTCCGTCCATTATGTTAACTATTTCCCGCAAGCGCAGGTCAGAAATCTTCACCATTCATGACACCTCCTGTCATATCTATATGTCATGCCAGCCATGGACTGAACAAAAAAATTATGCGGCCAGGATTTTAGCCGCATAGCAAATGAAGAATTATTTTTTGACATGTATTAACATTAAATTTATTGAACCTGGTCATATGTTTTTTTTCATATGGTTGAGTGCGGCTTTTTCCAGCCGCGAAACCTGTGCCTGGGATATCCCGATTTCCTCAGCCACCTCCATCTGTGTTTTTCCCTCGTAAAAACGCAGGTTAAGAATTAGTTTTTCACGATCATTGAGTTTTTGCATAGCATCCCTTATAGCAATACCCTCCAGCCAGTTCAGATCCTGGTTTTTCTCATCACTTATTTGATCCATGACAAATATAGGGTCACCACCATCGTGATAAATCGGTTCAAATAAGGAAATAGGTTCCTGGATGGCGTCAAGGGCAAAAACTATTTCTTCCCTGGGAATTTTCAACTCGCCGGCTATCTCATTAATAGATGGTTCACGTGAGTGCCTGTTAACCAGTGTATCCCTTACCTGCAATGCTTTGTAAGCAACATCACGCAAGGAGCGACTAACCCGTATGGGATTATTATCTCGTAGATAACGGCGAATTTCCCCAATGATCATCGGCACAGCATAAGTTGAAAATTTTACATTCTGACTGAGATCAAAATTATCGATAGCCTTCATTAAGCCGATACAGCCCACCTGGAAGAGATCATCCACATACTCTCCCCTGTTGGTGAACCGCTGTATAATGCTTAACACAAGTCTTAAGTTACCGTTAACCAACTGGGTTCTGGCGGAGGCGTCCCCTTTTTGCATCGCTTCAAAGAGAACCTGCATCTGGCTGCTTGTCAGTACCGGGAGTTTTGACGTGTTTACACCACAGATCTCCACCTTATTCACCAGCATAAAAGGCCCACCACCTCTTTTAAGGGCTAGATATCACCGACAGTCTCATTATTTCCATGGAGAAATTGAATTATACATTTATCCGGATTCACAAAAAAGCCCCGGAGGCTTCAATGTCACCAGGCTTTCACAGGAAAACATCCTTGTTCATTTACCTCAGAGCATCTTATGCTAATGGTTTGCAAAACTCCTTATTCCATGCGGTGTATCTCCTTCTTTAATCTACTGATAATTCTTTTTTCTAAACGTGAGATATATGATTGTGATATGCCCAGCATATCCGCTACTTCTTTTTGTGTTTTTTCCATACCATTATTTAAACCAAACCTTAGTTCCATGATTTTACGTTCCCGTCCACTTAGTTTTTGCAGTGCAAGGTGCAAAAGTTTTTTATCTACCTCATCCTCAATGTATTTATAAATAACATCATTTTCAGTACCCAGCACATCAGAAAGGAGAAGTTCGTTGCCGTCCCAATCGATATTCAGCGGTTCATCAAAGGACACCTCGGAGCGAGTCCTGTTATTCCGCCGCAGGTACATTAATATTTCATTTTCGATGCAACGTGACGCGTAAGTTGCCAATTTGATCTTTTTTGCAGGGTCAAAAGTATTTACTGCCTTAATCAACCCGATGGTGCCGATGGAGACTAAGTCCTCAATACCCACTCCGGTATTTTCAAATTTGCGGGCTATGTATACAACAAGCCGCAGGTTCCTTTCAATCAAAGTGCTCCTGACCGCTCCATCCCCTGATGCAAGCCTGTTAATAAGAAATGATTCCTCGTCATTAGTTAAAGGTGGGGGCAAAGCCTCACTGCTGCCCACATAAAAAACTTTGCGCCGGAAACCGGCCTTCATTAATACCCGCAGCATAGACAGGTATATAAGCCACCTCATGCGGCTAAATAAACCCAAAGACAAATCTACCCCTCCTCACCCGGACTACCCTCTGAAATCATGAGTGCGAAATATAACTGGGCCTGTTTATCCTGCAGCTACTATTAATGTACCGGTTAACCGGTTAGTTCCAGCACATTGGGTCCAAGCAGAGCATGATAAGAACCTGCGGGATCAAGCTTATGCCGGTAAATACCCACCACCACACGTCCACAGCCGGTCATTTTCCCCTGCATCTCGATTTCGAGCATGTCAGGGCGAAAACCAAGCAGCATTCCGCCGGGATTACCAAGGGACTGAAAGGGCACCGCACTGAATCTGGCAATGTGGCTGCTTTCGCTCAGTGCACCCAGGGCATCCCAGACACTGGTTTCCTCATCCTGTTCAAGACCAATCTTAACCTCCTCCGGCAACAAGGCTTTTAGGCTGCCATATTCTACGATCACCACCGGACTATGGGTCAGTGGATCCTTTAGCTGATTGCCGGTATCCAACAAAGCTTCTATTTTAGCTTGCCGGCCACCAAAGTAAACAACAATTGAAAACCTGAACAGTTTTTCAAATTTACCTTTCTTAAGGAGGGCGATAAAGCCATTCCCGGCGACCCATAAGCCTAACAAACCGGATAATATACCCAGCCAGATTTTTTCGTCGATTTCCTTTCCAATGATCTCCCAGCCTATAGTATTGCTGGAACTAATAAAGAAAATAATCCCCATGACCAATCCTCCCAGGGTGAAGGAGGCCAGGAAAAAGCAACCTAAGCAGGTTATAAACAACTTTAGCGGGAGAGGTGAAAAAGAAACAGCTACAATTGCTGCCGAGATCAGCAGCTTAAACCATATCGTATGTAAGAAACCTGCATCTGGGATGAATACAGCCAGAGCATAAAGAGCTCCTAATACCGCCCCGGCTAATAGGCGTTTTGGGGGAGCAGGCACACGGCTGATTTTGGAGGTGGCTAACAATATAGCGTAATCCATTACCAGGTTGCCGACAAATACCTGGTCGAGATAAACCATATAAACCGGCATGAGAGATGACCACCGCTCCCAAAATACAAATATTCCTATATTATCATTATAATTCTTAGTTTATTATTTTATGACAATATTGTAATTATTAGATACATATATTATATCACTGTGGGAGGCGGGAATTTGTCGTCATTTGTTTGGTTGCAGAAAAATAAGAATGCATTAATACCAATGACCTGCCTGAAAACACCAATAACCTGCCTGCTTAATATAAATATATAAAATCGCAAAGGTTGTGTTTCTTATGGGGACCATAGAAGATATCAGACATGACTTGTTGCTTACAATTGTCATCGCCACCGTCATACTATTTTCCACCGGGCTGGGCGACTCTAAAGCAACACCTTCGGAGCCGGTTATCATACCTTAATGCATAGAACCAGCTGTCACTGAGGGGGCATCATATGTTTGATTCCAGTGAAATCGACATCTTGCTCAAACAGGTACTCAGTCGCCTCGGTCTGGACAAGGAACAACCCGGACAAGGTTCTACTCCTGCAGTACAGAACAACAAAAAAAACAAATCTGCAAGCAACCCCGCCGGCAGGGGAACCAGCATAGAATCAGGCATTCAGCTGACACCTCAAAAGATACTTATTATCCTGGGGCTTCTAGGAGGTGTGCTTGATGTCACATCTGTCCAGGTGAATAAAGACCAAACGGTTGATTTTGTATTATCTGGAACACTGAAGCGGCCTACCAGATTGGACAAAATGTTGGACGAAATTGGGGGGATGCCCTTTGAGCAAGTATTGAAGGCTATAATGGACAGGTTAAGCTAAAAAAGCCTCCCAAATGCTTTTTAAGCGACTTGGAAGGCTTGGCTTGCATCTTAAAAATATGTATTCTATTTAACGTCTTAACGTCGCCGTAGAAAAGCTGGTATATCCAGGTCGTCAACATTAGAAAAAGGTTTGATGTCTAAATCTACCTTGTTGGAATGGTCTTTCCTGCTCACCCGCTGATCAAAACCGGTAGCTATCACGGTAACCCTTACTTCTTCCTCCATACGCTCATCAATAACCGCACCAAAAATAATATTTGCTTCTGGATCTGCAGCCTGGGAGATGATCTCCGCAGCCTCATTCACCTCATACAGTCCTAATGAAGTCCCTCCGGTGATATTCAGCAGCACTCCCCTGGCCCCTTCAATGGAGGTTTCCAAAAGCGGGCTTGAAATAGAGGCTCTAGCTGCTTCAGTGGCCCTGTTATCACCACCGGCAGTGCCGATGCCCATCAAGGCTGAACCGGTATCTTTCATAATTGTCTTAACATCGGCAAAGTCCAGGTTAATCAAACCGGGAACTGCTATCAAGTCGGAAATGCCTTGCACACCCTGGCGCAGAACGTCGTCAGCAATACGAAAAGCCTCCACGATGGAAGTGTGTTTTTCAACTACCTGCAACAACCTGTCATTGGGAATGGTAATCAAAGTATCCACCTTTGATTTTAGGTTTTCGATACCCTCTTCTGCTTGCTTTGCTCTTTTGCGGCCTTCAAAAGTAAAGGGTTTGGTTACCACTCCCACAGTTAAGGCGCCTAATTCTTTAGCAACTTCAGAAACCACCGGTGCGGCCCCCGTACCTGTACCTCCGCCCATCCCGGCGGTAACAAAGACCATATCGGCGCCTTTAAGGGCTTGTACAAGTTCATCACGGCTTTCCTCTGCCGCCTTTTGACCAATTTCGGGATTACCACCCGAACCTAATCCCTTGGTTAATTTAGCTCCAATTTGGATTTTATGGTTCGACTGAGCCAGGAACAAAGCCTGAGCATCAGTATTAACAGCAACAAACTCCACACCTTTGAGTCCGGCACTGATCATACGGTTGACAGCGTTGTTACCGCCGCCTCCGACCCCGATCACCTTAATACTGGCAAACTGATCAAGGTCAAGCTCAAAATCAAGCATTCTTTTGTCCCCCTCTGTTATTACTCACCAGGTGAAACTATATTTCTCTAAAACCAACTTCTTAGCAACAATCCTGCCATCCGGGCCAATCTCACTCAAAGCAGTCCCAATGAATTCTCTTGGATGAATGTGGTCTCATCAACTGGGCGATGGTTAGCTACCGCCTCAGATATGGGCTTTTTGCTTAGCCAGTGATCTCCGGCCATCTTTTCTTACTTATTCTCTTTAAGATTCAACATGGAAAAAATATTTCCTTTAAAAAAGTTATTTTTTTAGAAGATGCCGGCGAATAATAGCAAGATTTTGGAATAACCTTGCGCCGAAGACTATCACCGCGGCCAGATAAAGATCTATTCCCAATCTTTCTCCGAAATAAGCCAGACCGGCAGCTAAAAGAGTATTGGTAAAGAAACCGGTAACGAAAATGGTATTGTCAAAACTTTTTTCCATAGCAGCCCGAATTCCGCCAAAAACTGAATCCAACCCCGCTAAGGCTGCAATTGACAAATACTTTGCATAGGCCTGGGGTAACACTAAAGGCAGGTTTAGACCTATGGCAACACCAATAACCAGGCTGGCAACCGTCAGCCAGATACCTAACCACATCAACATTCACTCTCTTTCTAATTTTTGCGTGGGTTGGGAATATTGAAAATTCAAGGTGCCGGTATACGCAGGTACCACAACATTGTCTTTTGTCTCTATGGTAACTGAAATACCACGATCATTGAGGGTCTCTTTTAGTCCTCCCCTCAACTCCAGACTGCTTCGCATGGTACTGGCAGGTCCAATAGCAACGACCTTATAAGGGGGAGACAATCTGACAAGGTTAACATTGATATGATTACCTGCTAAACGCACCTCAGTAGTAGCGATGATACGCTGGTCGTTAATCGCAATAGCTTCTGCACCGGCCCCGCGCAAGTCATTTATTACTCTTAATAAATCGTCATCTTTGATACTGTAGTAGCTGTCGGGGTTGTTATCTAGCAAGACCTCGATGCCCTGCCCCTCAACTGCAATCAGACCGCCATAGAGTTTATTCTTAAAAAGCTCGCTCTCCAGGGCTTCCGTAGCCGCAACGCTGCCTTTTTTAGCTTCCTCCAGCTTAAGTTGTAAATCTATATACTCTTCCGACAGCTGGTTTAAATCTCTTTCCACGGCTTTCTTTTCAATTGTCAATTCCTCTATACGATCAACTGGAACTGCCTGTTCAGCGCCATTGGAGGTGCGAAATTGCATGGCTATGATTAACCCCGTCACGGCAGCAACCACACAGATTAATATATATGTTGTGTTTTTCATGGCTTTATTCAATGTATTTATCTCCTAAGCAGCAGCTGTTGCGTATTCAAATTTTATGCCGCCACTATAAGGCGGTACAACAACCTGTGGTGATTTTTTAATTGTAACCTGAATCCCCCAAAATTGTAAGGTTTCAGCAACGCCGCCTTTCATTTTTAAGGAACTCTCCAGTGTATCCGGATCACCAATTGCAGTCACTATATAGGGTGGCGCCAGACGCTTATTTTTATTTAGTAATACGGTGGGGCCAGTACAACGCACTTCCGTGGTAGCCAATAGTCTCTGGCCATTGATCGATATAGCTTCCGCCCCTGCAGCCCGTAATTCATTTAGCACACGTAAAATATCTTCATCATGGAGCACGTACAGATTAGGATCCTGGCCTGGCTTTAAGCTTATCACACTGTCATTTAAGGTAACCTCTACACCGGGACCGGTCAGTTCAGTATTTCCTGCTACAATCCTGGTCTGATCAAGCTGGGCCATGACCTCGGCTGTCTGGGGTAAGGACGCAGCCTTGTCCAGCTCGTTACGCAACTCGTCCACCTGTTTCTGCAGCTCATCACGTTCAGCCTTAGCTTGATTCACCTGCTCGGAAAGATTCTTTACTTGCTGCACCGGTTCAGTGCTATGAATTTCAAGATTCATCCTGTATTGAACAGCCAACATTATCCCCAGTGCCAGTCCAACGATCATAATCACCCAATGGAAGCTTTTCAGATTAGACACCCCCTTTAATCAACCTTATAATAGACTACCGGTTTATCAACACTGGATAGATCAATATAGTTGACTCTGTCCAGGGCTGAACGCAGCTCTGCCAATAGCCCTGTAAAGATTTCGCCTTTTTCCCGGATATTTTCCGCCAGGCCAAACCGGCACTGAACACCTTGCATGGTATATAGCTTTATTTGTCCGTCATACCCAATATTTACCTCTGATAGGACAGCTACAGTATCAGCATCCAGCTCATTAATGATCGCCAAAGCCTCCTTTAATCCATCTGCTACAATCACATCACCCGGACTGGGCAGACTGAACTCAACGCCTGTCACCAGGGGTAAACCGGGCGTGCCCACACTGGCTTTGCGCAAATAAATTCCTTCTCCATCTACTTCAATGAAACCTTCCCCGGTAGGCAATATGCCAACAGGAATGCGCTCTTCAATCACGATGACTACAGTTGCAGGAAGTGACCTGGTAACCCTTGCCTCCTTAACGAGAGGAATTAGTTTAAGCTTGTCTTTCGCCTCTGCCAGGTCAATTTTAAAAATATTGGAACCGGTGGCAATTTCACTGAGGGATATTATTTTACCCTCCTCCAGCAACTGGTTGCCGTGCACCTTAATATTGCGCACTTCAAATAAAGGTGAACGCAACAGAATAAATCCGGTAAGGAACACCAAAAAAATAATAAATATACTTTCATAGATGTTCCAGCCGCGTCTGCGGTGGCCTGTCATTTTACCAACCGACAATACTTTCACACTTTCGCACATTATATAATATGATAAGGACCTCACATGTAATTATACCAACCCTATTAGAGTTGTCCAAGATAAAAGAAATCATATTAATTACGCCTTGATATGACACTAAAGCAATAAACGGTAACCTTAGTATGGACAGCTTCATATAATATGGTAATAATTACAGGGGGCAAAGTGGCCTTATAGAAAACCGGTAAGCCCTCCCTGAAGACATTCTAACAAAGCCTCCTGATTAATCTATGGTTTTAAACTCTGGTCTCGTCCACCACAGGACTAAAAAAAGAGTCACTAGTTGTGAACTCTAATTATTCTTGCTCCAAGTGCATTATATTTGACCTCGAGGCGCTCATACCCCCGGTCGATATGCTCCACGTTTTCAATAACAGTGCCGTTCTCTGCAGCAAGTGCTGCAAGTACCAGCGCAGCTCCAGCCCTTAGATCGCTGGCTTCAAGATAGGCGCCGCTCAGTCTGTCTACACCCTTTATAATGGCAGATTGTCCTTCTACCGTTATATCAGCGCCCATTCTTCTCAGCTCGGCGACGTGTTTGAAACGGTTTTCAAAAATGGTTTCTGTGATAATACTGGTTCCCTCCGCCACGCTAAGCAGTGCCATCATCTGGGGTTGCATATCGGTTGGGAACCCCGGATGGTGCAGAGTTTTGATGTCTACGGCCTTAATCCTGCGATTTCCTTGCACTCTTATTCTATCATCATACACAGTCAAATTGACATTGCATTCGCGCAGCTTAGCCAATACCGGTTCCAGATGCTCCGGTATAACATTTGTGACCGTGACGTCACCTTCTGTTATAGCAGCAGCTACTAAATGAGTGCCGGCTTCAATCCGATCAGGGATAACTTTATGCTCAGCCGGTTTGAGAGCGCCATGAGCAACACCTTCTACCTTAATGGTATCGGTACCTGCGCCGGTGACTCTAGCGCCCATCTTATTTAATAAACTCTGCAGGTCTACAATTTCCGGTTCTTTAGCTGCATTTCTGATGGTGGTGATACCCCTGGCGTATACCGCTGCCATCAATATATTTTCTGTTGCTCCCACACTGGGAAGATCCAGATGGATATCGGCGCCGTGCAACTGCTGTGCCACCGCTGTGATATACCCGTATTTTTCTTCTATGTTGGCGCCAAGCTCTTTTAACCCTTTAAGGTGCAGGTTCATAGGACGGCTTCCAATTTGACAACCTCCCGGGTAGGAAATACGAACCCGGCCAAACCTTCCCAAAAGCGCTCCGAGCACTAGATTGGAAGCCCGCATCCGCCGCATCAGTTCTTCAGATATATCAATTGATTGAAGAGCGGATGTATCAACTTCAACACTGTTACGGTCTCTCACTACTTCAGCTCCAAGGTAGATCAGGAGATCCAGCATTACATCCACGTCTTTTAGTTTGGGCGCCTCATGGATAACGCATTTACCGGAGCAGAGGATACATGCGGCCAACAATGGCAGTGTCGCATTTTTTGAGCCACTGGTGCGAATAGTACCCTTAAGGCGGTTGCCTCCGTTAATCATAAATTTTTGCACTTTTTCACCTCCGCCTAAGCGTCGCCAACTACCTGCACTTCCAGCAGCAACTCAACACCAAAGCGGTTATACACAGTTTCCTTGATCTTTTCAATTAACGACAGAACATCAGCAGATGTTGCTGCACCTAAGTTGACAATAAAATTAGCATGTTTGTCGGATACCTGGGCATCTCCAATTCTCAAACTTTTTAAACCGGCAGCTTCAATGAGACGACCGGCTGAATCCCCCGGCGGATTCTTAAAAACACTGCCGGCATTAGGCTGCCCCTGGGGTTGGGTGGCTAAACGCCTGGCTATAAAACTATTCATATCCGACTGGATCAAGTGTTTTTCCCTGGCAAAACAAGAAAACTTGACTTCCACCACAATAGCGGATTCCCGCTGTAAGGCAGTTGAACGATAATTAAAATTCAAATCTGTCCCATACCTGCGACATAAATGGCCTTCTTTATCTAACAGCAGCACCTCCTTAACCAGCTCCCCAATCGATGCTCCGTTAGCTCCGGCATTCATAATTACTGCGCCGCCAACAGTGCCAGGTATTCCTGCAGCAAACTCCAGACCCCCCAAATTATTATCCCTTGCTATTGTGGCCAGCATGGAGAGTCTCGTTCCAGCTTCAGCTAATATGTCTTTTCCCAGAATGCTTACCCTTGACATTTTGGGCCCTATCTTAAGCACTATACCGCTAATCCCTTTTTCTCCAACCAACAAGTTGGTGCCGTTACCGATAACGGTTAACGGTAGACCCCGCCGTTTGGCCAGTGAGATCACTGCCTGTAGTTCTAAAGTGTTCTCCGGCTCAACAAAAAACTCCGCAGGCCCACCGATGCGCCAGCTGGTATGTTTGCACATGGGCTCACCGGTTTTTAGCCGCAAGCCAAATTGTTCCTGCAGTTCGCGGTGTATAACGGCATTAAGCATTTATTGACGCTCCTTTAAATTGTTAACCAATGCAACTCCTGTTTCCCATATATCACCGGCGCCCATTGTCAGAACCATGTCACCTGACTGCATCAACGGGAGCAAGTAGTCAACAATATCTTGTTTGGAAGGCAAATAGATTGGCTTCCTGCCTTCAAATTTTTCTATTGCCGAGCTGATCAATGCAGCAGAAACATCCGGCAAAGGTTTTTCACCGGCACTATATATATCACTGATGATGATTATATCCGCTTCTGAAAAGGCTTCCCCGAACCGATCAGCAAGCATAGCCGTCCTGCTGTAACGGTGGGGTTGAAAGACACTGATTAGGCGCCCCGGGTTCAGCTGTCTTGCCGCACTAAGAGTGGCTTTTATTTCGGAAGGATGATGAGCGTAGTCGTCAAACACCTTAATACCGTTTACCTCACCTGTAAGTTGGAACCTGCGACCTACCCCTTTGAAGGAACTGAGGGCGGCCGAGATTCCATCGAAAGAAAGACCGATGAATCTGCCCAGGGCTACCACAGCCAGAGCATTTAAGAAATTGTGTCGTCCTGGCACGCCCAAGGTCAACTGCCCAAGATAGCTGCCACGGTAATGCACGTCTCCAACTTGCTTATTATTCTCCATACGCAGGTTAAGTCCCGTATAGTCGGCATCAGGATGCTCCAGACCATAGGTCAGATACGGACCTTGATAACTTTCCAGCATGGCTTCTATTTTGGGATCATCAATACATACTACTGCCATTCCTGCAGCAGGTACTTTGGCGATGAATTCATTAAACGCCGCTTCAATATTCTCCATGCTCTTATAATGATCCAGGTGATCATCTTCAATATTAGTAATTATTTCAATGAATGGTTCTAGCTTTAAAAACGACCCGTCACTTTCATCTGCTTCAGCAATCAGGTATTCTCCCCTACCTAATTTGGCGTTGCCGCCAATCTCTTTCATTTCACCTCCGATAATAATAGTCGGGTCCATATGGTTGTTCTCTAATACTAATGCAGACATGGCAGTTGTCGTGGTCTTCCCGTGGGCGCCTGCAATTGCGATACCTTTTTGCCGTCCCATCAACCATGCCAGCACTTCGCTGCGGTGCATGATCCGGATCCCTCTCTGTCTGGCTTCCACCAGCTCCGGATTGCTGAAAGGTATCGCCGTTGAAGCTACAACTATATCGGCATCACCAAGATATTCGCCAGCATGCCCTCTAAAACAGGTCGCTCCAAGAGCTTCCAAATTCTCGGTGGCAGTCGAAGTCTTTAAATCCGAACCGGTAACCCGGTAGCCCAGGCCAAGCATGATCCTGGCTATACCGCACATACCGGAACCACCGATGCCGATAAAATGAACATGCTGCGTTTGTTGCACTGATCACATCTCCTCCCAGGTGACAAAAGTCTTTAATCGACCACATCGTTTTATATATGGTTTATTGATTATGGCTATAACCTTGCATTTTTAAGTATAGTATGCATTGCTTCTGCAAGGTGTTACAGACGTTAAATTAGAGGTTGTCCCATTACTCCAGCCATCATTAGCCGCACATCCAGCATGCTAAATAATGCTGTCACTTAATAAGTTCCTCGATACAATCGACAATAGCATCCAGGGCCTGTGTTTTGCCCAATTTCATACTGGCTTCAGCCATACTTGCCAGCTTGCCGCGATCTTCAAGCAAAGCATCAATTATGCTACAAAGCAAATCCCCTTGTAATTCATGGTCCAGGATCATTATCGCCGCGCCCTCTTTCTCCAGAGCCAGGGCGTTATGCTCCTGGTGATTTTCGGCCGCATAAGGATAGGGGACCAGAATAGCAGGAATACCCAGGGCTGTTATTTCAGCACAGGTAGCGGCGCCTGCCCTGCTTACCACAAGATCAGCCGCCGCTAGAGCATCCTGCATATTATAAAGGTATGGTTTTATAGTAAGATTCCCATTATTAGCCAGATCTATACCTGCAGTTCGGCAGTCTTGCAGGAATTCATCATAGCCCAAGGTCCCGGTGACATGTAAGATATGTAACCGCCGCTCCCCTCCATAATGTTTGAGGACAGGCACCATGGCTTTGTTGATCCTGCGGGCGCCACGACTGCCGCCGAAAGATAGCAGTAAAAAACGACCGCTTTTTATGCCCAGTTTATTGAGCCCTTCCAGGCGCGATGCAGACAAAATCTCCGGCCGGACAGGCAGCCCGGTGAGAATAATTTTTGGTGATGGCGGAAAATATTTGACGGATTCTTTAAAGGTTACCGCTACCCTGTCTACAAATTTAGCCAAAATGCGGTTGGTGACCCCTGGCAAAGCATTTTGCTCGTGAATTAAAGTCGGTATTTTTCTCAAGGCAGCAGCCAACACTACCGGCCCGCAAACAAAACCACCGGTGCCGATCACCACATCCGGTTTCCAGCTTTTTAAAATTCTTGAGGCCTGTATAAAACCTCTTCCATTCTGCCATAATACCGCTATATTGCCAACAGATATTTTGCGTTTTAATCCGGCGCCTGATAAACCAGCAAAAGGGAGGCCCTCCCGGGGGACGATGTCCGCCTCCATACCATGGCTATTTCCCACGTAAAGTATTTCTGCCCCGGGGTGCCTCTCCTTTATCCCCCCGGCTATAGCCAGGGCAGGATAAATATGCCCGCCGGTTCCACCACCCGCAACAACAATTCGCAAAGCTTTCACCACCTGTGCTGTCATCGTGCCTTAGTGTATTTAGAAATGTTAAGCAGTATCCCGACGCCCGCCATTGTGAATAAAAGAGAGGTACCTCCGGAACTGATAAATGGCAAGGGTATACCGGTCACCGGCATTGAACCGGTGACCACAGCTATGTTGATCATGGCCTGCACCCCTACCCAGGCGGTAATACCGGTAGCTAACAAGCTGGCAAAGGGATCCGGGGAAGTAATGGCAATTTTCAATCCTCTCCAAACGAATAAGGTAAACAGCAGGATCACCAGGGTAGCACCTATAAAACCTAGCTCTTCCGCTGTAATAGCGAATATAAAATCGGTATGGCTCTCAGGAAGGTAAAGGAATTTTTGCTTGCTTTGCCCCAAACCCAGGCCGAATAGCCCGCCTGATCCTATAGCGTAAAGGCCCTGGATAATCTGGAAACCGGTATCCTGTGGATCAGCCCATGGATTAATGAAAGCCAGAAAACGCTGCATGCGGTACGGCTCTAAAAAAATTGCCATGATAACAGCTCCCACACCGCCAAGTGCCAGGCCGGTTAAATGCAGCATTGGGACGCCTGCGGCAAACAACATCACGAACACGATACCCGCCAGCGAGATGGTAGTACCCAGATCCGGCTGCAGCATGATCAAACCGGCCGCAACACCTAAGACCAGCATATAGGGGAGAACACCTTTACTAAATTGCCTGACTCTCTCCTTTTGCAAGGAAAGTCCGTAAGCGGTAAAAAGGATCACACTTAATTTGACTAACTCAGCAGGAGAAAAATTAACCGGTCCTAAATCAATCCAGCGGCGGGCGCCTTTAACCACAGTGCCTATCCCCGGAATCAATACCAGGGCCAGCGCGGTAAAGGCTATGACCATAATGGGAAGCACATACTTTTTGAGATGGCGATAGTCTATATTAGACATTATATACATAGCAGCCAGACCCAGCAAAGCCCAGCGCAATTGTCGCTTAAAATAGTAAAAGCTATCCTCATAAAGGATCATGGTGCTGTATTCGCTGGCACTGAATACCATGATCACACCCAGACTCACCAAACTCATCACTGTTAAAAAAAGGATAAAATCTGCCGAATTTTTTTTAGGCCGCATGCTCTCTTGACCTCCTCCACCAGCATTCCAGAACAGGTCTCACAACCGATCATGTAAAACTCATCACTATTTTCTTGAAAAGCCCTCCTCTTTCTTCATAATTTTCAAACATATCCCAACTGGCGCAGGCCGGGGACAAAAGCACAATTTCACCGGGTCTGGCCGCCTGGTGGGCAAGCAACACTGCCTCTTCAAAATTATTTGCATAGAGTATTTCCTCAAAGCCCTTTGCCCTGGCTGCAGCAGCGATAGCAGCCGCGCTTTGGCCAAGAACCACCAAGACTCTGGCTTTTTCTTTAATTTTTTCAGCGAAGGCGTCAAAATTGCTGCCTTTGTTTTTGCCGCCAGCGATGAGCACTATCCTCTCCGAGTATGCTTCCAAGGCCTTAATTGAGGCATCCGGATTAGTACCCTTGGAATCATTGATATAACGCACCCCATCTATTTCAGCTACAAATTCCAGCCGGTGGGGCACTCCTTGAAAAGTCTTCAGCGTATGTACCAGGTCAGGTATAGCTACCCCCATGGTCCTGGCAACGGCTATTGCGGCCAGAGCATTCTCTAAATTATGAGCGCCGGGGATGCCGATCTCATCCTTCCTGCAGATAAACTCTGCGACGCCGCCCAAATTGGCTATGATCCTTCCTTCCACCACATAAACTCCCTCTTGTAACTCCTCACGCCGGCTGAACCAGATCACCCGGGCCGGCGTGCGATCTGCAAGGGACCTGGTCAGCGGATCATCGTAATTCAATATAGTGCAGTCCCCTGCGTTCTGGTTGGTAAAAATTTTGGCTTTGGCGTTAATATAACCTTCCATTGTGCCATGGCGGTCAAGATGATCAGGGGTAATATTAAGGATTAGCGCTATTTTAGGCTTGAAATCTGTTGTGGTTTCCAACTGGAAGCTCGACACTTCAGCCACGATGATATCCTGCTGGCCATAGCGCTCCACCTCCTTAACCAGGGGGATACCGATATTACCTGCGACCAAGGTCCTCTTACCGGACTGCTTAAATATTTCTCCCAGCAAGGCAGTAGTAGTCGTTTTCCCGTTGGTGCCCGTCACAGCTACCAGGAGAGCCCTGCAAAAACGGTAAGCCAGTTCCATTTCCCCGGTTAAGGCTATACCATGCTTAGACGCTAACTGTGCGGGTTCCACCGTCAAAGGAATACCCGGACTCATCACCACCAGGTCATAGGAGTCTTGTTTAACTTCAGGGTAGCCACCCAGGGCAAGCCTTACCCCAGCCGCAACCAAACGTTCTAACTCTCCCTCTGGAAATACCGGTTGGGAAGCGTCGGTCAGCGTAACGGCAGCACCTTTATCAGCAAGAAAAGAGGCTACAGCCAGGCCGCTTTTCCCGGCTCCCACAACTAATGCCCGTTTATTTTTCAATTTCATAGCATCCGCCTCTCAGACTTATAATAGGCATAGCAGCATTGAGATTTATAATGCCGTTTTGATTTAGGGAGAACCCAAACGATAAAGGCCGAGCAAACCAATGGCTCCCAGCAATATAGTGACCAACCAGAATGTTAGAACTACCCTGTTTTCACTCCAGCCGCCAAGTTCAAAATGATGATGCAGCGGGCTCATCCTGAAAACCCTGCGTCCTGTTGTCTGAAAAGAAATAACTTGAATAATCACAGAAAGAGCTTCGAGCACAAAAATGCCACCGATGAGCACAAGAAAAAGTTCACTTCTGGTGACAACAGCTGCAGCTGCCAGCCCCCCGCCCAAGGCCAGGGAACCGGTATCACCCATAAACACTTTAGCAGGATAGCGGTTGAAATATAAAAACCCCAGGCATCCGCCGGACATGGCTGCCATAACTACCGCCACACCTTCCTTCCCGGCTTGCAGGGAAAGAAACATCATGGCTAATGCAACCACAAAGCTTGCACCACTAGCTAAACCGTCCAGGCCGTCAGTCAGGTTAACAGCATTGGCAGTGCCGACCATCACCACCAGGGTAAAAGCTAGAAACAACCACCACCCCATTTCCAACTGAATACCGCCGGCTATAAAAAAGCCTGAAAAAGGTACTACCAGGGCAGTGCCGGTGTCCAACCAGAAGACAACACCAATAGCCAGCAGCAAAGCCAGAATTATTTGACCCAGCAGTTTTTCCCTGGCCTTTAATCCCAGGGATCTTTTAAACACTATCTTGATATAATCGTCAAGAAAGCCAATGAGACCATACCCCAGGGTCAGCACCAGTACAACCAGCGCGTCAACACGCTGCGGGGCTACGAAAAGTACTGCCGCTGATATCCCGATTAAAAAAATAATACCACCCATAGTCGGCGTACCGGCTTTTTGTAAATGCCTGGACGGGCCATCGGACCGGATATTCTGACCGAACTTTAACCTCTTCAGCCAGGGGATAAGCAGAAATCCCATGCTAAGTGTAATCACCAGGGCGATGGAGAAAGCCTTACCTACAAGTTCCATTTATGCCTCCATACAATTCTATTCATCACTTTCAGCAGCATATAATCAGTATTGGTGTGGTAACAGGTGTTGTACAATGTATTCCATACGCATACCTCTGGACCCCTTGACCAGGACAACATCACCTTCTTGCAGCAGGCTTTCCAGAGTTTTGACAGCGCTGTCACAATCCTTGTAATGAAGGGCTTTTTCCGGTGGGAAACCGGCTTTCACCGCACCCTCTACTATCTTTTCCGACAGCTCACCCACCGCAATAATGTAGTGGACACCTTGTTTTGCCGCCGTTTCCCCCACCTCACAGTGGCCTTCCAGGGCTCGTACACCGAGTTCCAGCATGTCTCCCAGCACTGCAATAGAGCGGTGCCCTGCGGCCAACTCCCGCAAGACCTCAAGGGCGGCTTTGGTTGAGGCCGGGCTGGCGTTATAGGCATCATTGATGATTTTATACCCGCCGCCATCAATAATCTCCAGCCGCATACCGGTAAAGGTGGCCTCTGACAGGCCTTGATAAATTTCTTCTCTAGTAAGCCCTAATTCCCAGGCTACACCGATGGCCGCCAGCGCGTTCATCACATTATGACGTCCGGGCGCCGGAAGGTAAAAATCCTGGTGTTCGCCGCCAATAGTTGCTGTAAAAAAACTGCCCGCGCCTTCCGGCCTGATCTTGCTGCCACTAATACCAACAGGTGCTTCTATACCATAATAAACAACCTTGCCGCGGCACCTTGCCGCTTCCCGTTGAATAAAAGGACTATCGATATTTAATAAGGCAAATCCGTCCTCAGGGATATGCTCCAGGATCTCTCCTTTGGCAGCGGCGATGTTGCTGATGGTTCCCAATAGCTCCAGATGAGTCTCATTGATGTTGGTTATCACCGCACCCTTAGGCCTGGCCAGCTCACATAACGCGCTGATCTGTCCCGGGCCGCGCATACCCATCTCCACCACAGCCGCCTCATGAGTTTCGTCCAACTCCAGCAGTGTCAGCGGTAAACCGATTTCATTATTATAATTACCCTCACTTTTTAATGTACGCAAGCGGACACTTAAAACAGAGGCAATCAGGTCTTTAGTGGTGGTTTTTCCGGTGCTCCCGGTGACACCTACCAAAATTGCTTTGGATTTCGCCCGGTTATATGAGGCCAGCCCTTGTAAAGCCTTCAGTGTATCCTGAACCATAACCGTGGGCACACCCGGCGGCAAATCCTCCCAACTGCTGACAACCAATCCCCCGCACCGTTGGCGACAGCCTGAGGAAGAAAGCTGTGACCGTCATGACGCTCGCCAATAAGAGCAAAAAACAGTGCCTTGGGCCGCATTTTACGCGTATCAGTTGCCACCGTATCAAAAACAGTAGCGGCATTCCCTTGAACCACACTGCCCCCGGTTATCGAAGCTATTTCCCTTAAAGATAGTGCAATCAAAATACTAAACCTCCGCTAGTGAACCCGCAGCCTTTCCAGAGCAGCCAACGCTTCTTTACGGTCATCAAAAGGATATTTTTGCACACCGATGATCTGGTAATCTTCATGCCCTTTACCGGCTATCAGCACCAAATCACCCTTTTGAGCCATTGCTACAGCCAATTGGATGGCCTGACGACGGTCGGGTTCAATTGTATATTTATCTTTCCAGGCTATCGACTCAACACCTTTTTGAATTTCATTGATAATTTGCAGGGGGTCTTCCGTCCGCGGGTTGTCGGAGGTAATAAAGGTGTAGTCGCTATATGTAGCGGCTACCCTGCCCATTAACGGGCGTTTTGTCCGGTCACGGTCGCCACCGCAGCCAAAAACAGTGAGCAACTTGCCGGTGGTAATATCCCGGGCGGTTTTCAAAACATTCTCCAGACCGTCCGGCGTGTGGGCATAGTCTACAACTACGGTGAAATCTTGACCGGCATCAACGAGTTCAAATCGTCCCGGAACACCCGGTATACCTTCCAAAGCCTGCTTAATAATCTCTACAGGAATGCCCATTGCGGCACAGGAGGTAAATGCTGCCAGAGAATTATAGACATTAAAAAGTCCCGTCAATTTCAACTCCAGAGGACAGGGCCCCCATTGCCCGGTCACCGTGCAGCTTACTCCTCTGGCGCCGACAAGAACATCCACGGCCTGTACGTCTGCATCGCTATTTATTCCATAAGTAAAAACTTCCACGCCGGAAGCCGCCTTAATAAATGCCTCTGCATGAGGATCGTCGGCGTTAATTACAGCATATTTCGGCCTTTTAACACCTGGTTCAGTTAATCTATGAAATAATATTTGCTTTGCCTTTAGGTACTCTTGCATATCCCTGTGAAAGTCCAGGTGGTCCTGCGTCAGATTAGTAAAAACAGCCAGGTCAAACTCGCAACCGTCAACCCTGTGCAGGACAAGAGCATGTGAGGATACTTCCATGACACAGGCGCTTACTTTCTCTTCCACCATATTATGCAACAATTCTTGCAGATCGGTCGACTCCGGTGTGGTGTGACTAACTAATAGCTTTTTATCACCAATCCGGTTATTTATCGTACCGACAAGGCCGGTTTTATGCCCTGCCTTTTCCAGCACTGCAGCGATCAGGTTGGTAGTAGTGGTTTTACCGTTGGTTCCCGTAACACCAATCATCTTCATATAATTTGAAGGATGGCCATAAAACCTTGCCCCCAGCAAAGCCAGAGACTGCCGGCTGTCAGATACGACTGCCCAGGCTACGTTTGGCGGCAATAAAATCTTTTTCTCAGCAATCACTGCCACTGCGCCATTTTCCAGAGCTTGTTGAATATAGTCATGGCCATCCTGCCTGAAGCCTTTTATGGCTACAAACAAATACCCTGGTTTGGCTTTGCGCGAATCATAGGTTAGGCCATGAATTACTCTATCTGGCCCACCGCTTGCATGAATATCCACAGCTGCCAGCAATTCTCTAAAAAACACCTTGATACCCCCTTGTTTTTTTGGTATAAGGCTCTTATTTTTCATTATTACCATAATAGGAGTTAAAATATTCCACTAACAGCTGTCTACAATTTAAGAGGGTGGCCCGTTCCATATGGAAACCCGGCCAACCTCTCTGTTACTTAAAATATTTATCATTATCTAATCGGGTAAGCCCTGAGGTTGAAAATCTACCGTTATAGTCGTTCCCCTGGGCACTATCGTTCCCGGCACCTCTTTTTGTCCCACGGCAATCCCGCTGCCTGTGGGGTTTAAGTGCAAACCCAGTTTCTCCAAAATGCTACCGGCTTCTTTCATCGTCAAACCTTTAAGATCCGGCACGGTAACTTGCTCTGAGGATACTGTTTCAGGAGGCTCCAGATTGAGAATTATGGTTGTGCCGTTGCGCACCACAGCGCCTCCACTCGGAACTTGTTGATATACAATGTTGCCATCACCCTGCACCACCACAGCCAAGCCGCTGTTGATCAGCACTCTTTGAGCATCTTCCAGGGGATAATTCACTACATTGGGTACAGTGAGATCGTGTCTGGGTTCGGTATAACTGAAAGGTGCCTGGGGCGCCTCCAGCTCCGGCCTTTCAGGCACCTTGAGATACCGCAGGGTATCCAGGGCAATGGCTTTGAACACCGGAGCAGCTACCTGACTTCCGTAATAATTGCCTCCCTGTGGTTCGGCAACCATGACCAAAGCAGCTATTTGCGGGTCGTCCGCCGGGGCAAAACCCATAAATGAAGCGACATATTTACCAGCAGCATAACCGCCCATACCAACCACCTGGGCTGTACCGGTTTTCCCGGCAGAGCCATAGCCATCGACAAAGGCATTCCTTCCAGAACCTTTAACCACAACATTGGTCAACAACTCCATTAATGTCTTGGCAGTGGTTTTAGAGATTACCTGCCGCACCGGTTCAGGACCAAATTCCTTAAGCACATTCCCATCCGCATCGGTAATGGCTTTTACCAGGGTGGGTTTCAGCAGCACCCCTTCATTGGCTACAGCAGACACTGCAGTAATCAACTGAATAGGAGTAACAGCAATTGACTGGCCAATGGACATGGTAGCTATGTTCAGATTAGTGGCTTCGTTTTCAGGAATCTGAATACCTAACTCTTCACCCGGCAAACTAATAGAAGTTGTATCCGTCAGGCCAAAAGCTCTGATGTACTTATAAAACCTCTCCTTGCCCAGCTCTAAGCCTACCTCTATAAAGCCAGGGTTGCAAGAGTTTTGAACTACCTCTTTGAAGGTCTGTGCCCCATGCCCGCCATCATACCAGCAGTTAATCGTACGGTCTGCTACTTTGATATAACCCCGGTCGTAGAATTGGGCCGAGGGGCTCACTGTCCCTTCTTCCAGGGCGGCCGCAGCAGTTATGATCTTAAACGTGGAACCAGGTTCATAATTATACCAGATAGCCGGGTTATGATCCCATACCTCCTGGGGATACTTTTGCCACTCACTGGGACTATAAGTCGGCCGGTTGCCCATGGCCAATATTTCACCTGTTTTCGGGTCCATCACAATGATCACCGCCAGCTTGGGCCGGTATTGCTCAACAATCTTGTCCAGTTCTCTTTCCACAAAGAACTGGATAGTTTGGTCAAGGGTCAACACCAGGTTATTGCCCGGCTCTGACGGGATCAATTGGTGCAGTGCTTCAGGAATGTTATTGCCCGCGGCATCTTTTTCAATTACTATACGTCCGGAAACGCCTTTCAGTTCTTTATCAAACACGCTCTCTAAACCTGTCAGACCCTGGTTATCGTCGCCGACAAAACCAAGAACATGGGCAGCCAGGTTATCCTGACGGTAAAAGCGCTGACTTTCTTCTACAAGTTCAACTCCGTTAATTTTTAAGGATTTTAATCTCTGTGAGGCCTCATAATCAATTCGTCGTTTGAGCCAGACAAAGCCCACGTCTTGAGTGAGCTTCTGATAAACAACTTCTTTATCCATGTCAAGGGCCCAGGCAATTTGCTCTGCTGCCGCCTCTTTATCATCTATCTGTGGCGGAAAAGCATAAGCCGAATCAACACTGACGCTACTCACCAATTCCTGGCCGTTACGGTCAAATATGGTGCCACGTTTAGCTTCCACCGGCACATCCCGCATGCGGGCCTCAAGTGCCTTCTGTCTCAGGTGATCCCCTTCAACAAGTTGCAACCAACCCAACCGCAATACTAAAGCCAGAAAGAGTACCCCCGCAGCCAGAAAAAGATAAGTTATTCTTTTCCGAATAGCTAGATTTGTTGTCTGCATAAGTTACCCCCTCGGAGCTTGTCCCGGAATCAGGGTCCCGCCCGGTTTTGCTTTCCAACCGGTTGACAAACTCGTTAAATGCTTTAAGTAGCAGGCTTTCGCCGTCACCGGCAAGGGGCTCGCCATCAAAAACAGTATTGGCATCAACTTCATCAAAGGACTGGGCCTTGCTATCAACAGACAACACCAGAACATTAGTGCTGTCCGGCTTAACCATACCCAGTTTATTAATAGCTAACATTTCCACCCGCTCCAGTGAAGCCATTTGCTGGACTCTCTCATCCAGGTCATGGTTTTCCACTCTCAAGGCAGTCAGTTCCTGCTGCAGGCAACAGATCTCGTAACCCAATGCGTACACCCGTGCTTGAAAATAAGTAATCATTGCACCAAGGCTAAAACTAAACAGGATTAACACCAGCAGCAGGAATTTACGGCTACTTGAGGAGCGTTTTAACCTGCGCATTTTTTTCGGTTTTGGTTGGGGTTGTTCATAGGACAACCCGTAGGAGCATGTCTTATCCTGAGCTACGATCATTATTATGCATCCTCCCGAGTGAATAGAACTTCAGTCAAGTCAGACATTCCATGATCGCCGATTATAATTTTTCAGCTATTCTGAGTTTAGCGCTTCTAGCTCTGGGATTTAACGCTATCTCCTCTGAAGCAGGTAATACAGGCTTAGCTGTAACAATCCGCAACACCTTTTTCCTGCCGCATACACACACGGGAAAATCCCGCGGACAGGTGCAGGGCATGGCCAGTTCTTTAAACAAATCCTTGATTATCCGATCCTCCAGCGAATGAAAGGTTATTACACAGACACGACCGCCGGTTCTTAAGGCTAGAGATGCCGATAACACAGCATCTTTTAAGATCTCCAGTTCACCGTTAACAGCAATGCGCAAAGCTTGAAAAGTGCGTTTAGCAGGATGCGGCCCTCCACGCCTCGCTCCAGCCGGTACAGCTTTTTTGATTATTTCAACCAATCTTCCGGTGGTTTCTATTTGGCTATGCTTTCGTTCCGCACAGATAAATTCCGCAATCCGGGAAGCCCAGCGCTCTTCACCGTATTTCCTGATCAGATCTGTTAATTCTGCCGCAGATAAATTATTCACCAGATCTTTGGCAGTAAGCTCCTGCCGGGGATCCATCCTCATGTCCAGAGGCGCATCATGCTGGTAACTAAAACCCCTTGCTGGATTGTCAAGCTGGTAAGAAGATACTCCCAGGTCAAACAAAACCCCGTCCAGGTAAGTGATGTTTAATTCTTTTAAAACATCAGCTAAGTGTCTGAAGTTGGCTCTGACAAAAGTTGCCCTTGATTTATAAGCAGACAACCTTTGGGAAGCGGCAGCAATCGCCTCCGGATCCTGATCTAAAGCGATTAAACGGCTGTGCGGGCCTGTGTTTTGGAGGATCAATTCACTGTGTCCGCCTCCGCCAAGGGTACAATCAG
The DNA here is from genome assembly GCA_050950345.1 of Pelotomaculum sp. Taxonomy (GTDB): domain Bacteria; phylum Bacillota; class Desulfotomaculia; order Desulfotomaculales; family Pelotomaculaceae; genus Pelotomaculum_C. Next base: position 698,107 of record JBMNHK010000002.1, on the reverse strand, counting down.
CATAAACACCATCCGGCTTCAGGTTAAGCCCCTGGATAACTTCAGCAGCCAAAACCGGCTGGTGGCTAAATTCCATATTTCCTCCTCAATGCTTCTGTTGCCAGGTACTTCCTTAGTTTAAATATAAACATAGTATTTATAGTTCAATGTTGAGGTCAACAATTTTTTCAGCAATATCTTCATATGAAGATGCGGCCTGCGAGCTATAGCTTTCCCACTGGTCTCTAGCCCAAATTTCCACACGTGTGGAAACCCCGATAACAACTACGTTTTTTTCTAAATGGGCATAATCGCGCAAGTTACCCGGGATTAATATCCTGCCCTGTTTATCGACTTCGCATTCGGAAGCCCCTGAGAAAAAAAAACGAACAAAGGCCCGGGCATCGCCCTTGGTAAATGGCAAGGACTTCAGTTTCTGCTCCAGCGCATCCCATTCAGTTAGGGGATAAGCAAAAAGACATCCATCGAGACCTTTTGTCAATACAAAACGGTCCCCCAGGCCTTGTCGGAAGCGGGCTGGGATAAAAAGCCTTCCTTTGGCATCTATCGTATGCTGGTATTCACCCATAAACATGGCGCAAAGCTCCGTTAGTGACACACGGGAACCGTCCCCGTGTGTCAAATCAACTTAACCACATATCACCACTTTAACCCACTTATTCTATATTTGCAGCTGATATCCTTCAAAAGAAAATGCATTTATTTATTATTATTTATCCATTGCTCCCTACAAAAAAAGCCATCCGGGCTTGTGCAACAGACTGATTACAGTTGATTTGCACAGCTCAGCATGGCCTTTTGCAGGATGGCTTATATGTTATATCCTGATCATGCGCCTCTTTCTTTGCTCAAAAAAAGCGATTTCGCTGTATCCGACAGCTTTAACCAATTGCAGCGTATTCTTCAGGTCGCACCCAACCTGTTCGGGGGTATGAGCATCGGAACCCAGGGTAACTGGGACATCGTAACGGTGCAATATCTCGAGCATGGCCAGGGATGGATAGATTTCCCCGGCAGGATATCTTAAACCTGCTGTATTGACCTCGGCACAGACATTGGCCTGTTTAAAAACTCGCGCTGTTTCCTCATAAAGCGGCGTCAGATCCCGCTCTAAAGTAAAACCAAACTTTTTCACCAGATCCGGATGGGCTATGATATCAAAAATGCCTGTCTCAGCTGCCTGCTGGATTAAACTAAAATACTGCTCGTAGATCCGGTACAGCTTCCTGTTCCTGTAACCATCTATTTCCGCCGGGTTATCAAAACCCCAACCATCAATAAAATGTACTGCACCGGTAATATAATCAAAAGGGTAAGCAGTTAGCTTACCAGCCAGCTCTTTCTCATAGCCGGGGACATAATCAACTTCGATACCCAGTTTTACCTTTATGGGAGCTGCTTTCGCCAGCTGCTGCACCATATCCACATATAGCGGCAGCTGGCTTTCAGACATGGCATAATTGGGGATGGTTTCCTCCTTGGACAGAAAGTAAAGCGGGTAATGGTCGGAGAAGCCGATCTCCTCAATGCCCAGCTTCAATGCTTGCTCCAGATAATCATCAATCTCGCCTGTAGCATGACCGCACAGGTTGGTATGCAAATGGTAATCAACGGGAATCAATTCTCATTTTCCTTTCTTGGCTCAATTTAGTTTCTCCAGTCGGGGACCCCAGGCGATTTCTCTTAGAAAGGCTGGATAGGCGGCTTGAGCAAAGCCAGCTTCTGTTCCCAGCAGGGCAACACAAACAGCTTCCAGCACATTGGAGCCATAAGACCGGCCCTCCAGGGAAGGACCGGCAGTAACCAGCCAGGTGACGCCCCTCTTTCTCAATTCCGCCACGTCTGCTTTGGTCACGGTACTGGTGATAATGCACTTACCACTCAGATCCTCCGGCATATGGTAACGAAGAAAATGAAAATCACCGGCGATGATATCGGCTTGTTGATAATACCGTACAAAGCGGGGCTTAGCAACCTCTTGCTTATGTCCCAAAGGATAAAGATATCCTATGGGCAGATGGCGTAAAACAGGCAGGAAAGCACGTGAGGCCAGATAGAAAGATTGCAGACTATAAAAAGGGCACGGTAGACCCAGGCCAAAAATAGCATCGCCGATGAGCAGACGGCAACCGGCGCTTTGCAGTGCTTCCGCCAGAGCCCAGCGGTCAAGGGCAGAAACCACAAGGGCTACCTGTCCTGGTCTCGGCCAACCCGCCCTTTCCTGCACCCAGCTGACCAACTCCTTTTCAACTGTATCCTTGATGCCGCTGCCGTCCACTAAGGGTGTCCGGCGGACTTCTCTAGCCAGGCGCATGCCGTCTCTGAGCTGGTAGCGCCTGTCACCTGCCCTGAGGTAGAGGTTCACCCCTCCCAACCCAATAGCCGTAACCTTTCCATCCAACCCTCTGAGGAGCTTTGCCGCTTGACGCAGATCCCCGTTTGTACCGACACGTTGGATCAGCAGCCGGTTGCCGGCAACTTCTTCGATAAACTCAAAGTCCCGTCCTGCTGAACCAAGACTAACGCTCACCACATGCTTCATCCTGACCGCTCCTGATCTGCATTTATGACAGCTTTATATCCGGCAATGGCTTCCCTGTATCTCAATAGTCCCGATGGCTATACTCTGCCATACCATTAACCTCCTAAAATAAAAGCCCATTCTATAGATTATAGCATGGACTGGAAATATGCATTATTATCATTTTTAAGAGCAGTCTTTGCAGATGCCAAAGATTTTTAGCTGGTGATTAATAACCTTGAATTCATGCTGCTGGCTTACGCGGTTTTCCAGCTCATCCAACAGATCTTCATTTACCTCAATGATATTGCCGCATTTGGTACAGATCAGATGATGGTGTTGGTGAGTTTTTATCAAACCGCTGCCCAACTCATAGCGCTTACGTCCATCACCAAAATATATGGCATGGATGAAATCGAACTCATTGAATAATTCCAAAGTCCGGTAAACTGTTGCCAGACCGGTATCAGGCGCTTTCTCCTTAACCAGGTTATAGACTTCCTCCGCGCTCAAGTGCTTGTCTTCATTCTCTAATAATACGCGCAAAACTAGTTCCCGCTGATTAGTGAGTTTATATTCCTTTTGCTTTAATTTATCAACAACGTCCGAGATAAGGTCTTCCATAACTACACCACCAGTGCCAGATAGCCTTTTCGTAAAGAATAATGATCACCTGATAAAGCGTCAATTGAAGAACAAGATCGCCGGAGAAGGTTTGACTTACATGTTCTCATAAGGCAGGCGATTCCTCTGTCTGTATTTATGCCAGCGTCTGCGGCGAGCCATATTATGCTTCCGCACAAGCAATACTAAAACGGCTAATAAGAGTACAACTATTACCCAGGGCCAGATCTTGGTCAAAAATTTCCGCTCTACTTGTTTTTGCGCAAGCAGGTCAACCCTGCCTAATTCATAGTCGCCTGAAAAATAGACCAACTCGCCTAATTTGGCGCCCTCTTTAACAGGTGCTTTGATAATGGCAGCCTGTTGCACCTCAGTCCTTAAAGCTACCTCCTGATACTTAGGGAAGTTATAGTATAAAGAACAACCCGTTTGAACAGGGACAGATTCGCTTTCACCGTAGTAGACTTCAATTTCTCCGGCGGGTTTACCCGCTTCAGTTAAACAAACATTAATAAAACCGTTAAAGCCGTAATCCAATAGCGCCATGGAATCAGACCAAATATTGTTGCCTTCAGCCTTCATTACCACCGCTAAAAGTTCCCTGCCATGCCGGTTAGCGGCAGATACGAGGCATTGTCCTGCATCATTGGTATAGCCGGTTTTTACGCCTATGGTTCCTTCATAATTCCACAGGAGCCTGTTGCTGTTTTCAAGATAAGTTTGGGCCAGAGGGTCGGCTCTTTTAATCGTCTGGGTGTGGGTAGCAACTATCTTCCTGAATTCAGGATTCTGCATAGCATAAAGTGCAATCAAAGCCATATCCTGAGCCGTGGTAAAATGATTTGGATCCGGCAGGCCGCTGGGGTTGTTGAAGTGAGAGTTAACAGCTCCTATAGCGGCAGCTTTTTTATTCATGAGCTCAGCAAAGCCCTCTATCGATCCGGCAATATGAGTAGCGATAGCCATAGCAGCATCGTTGCCGGAATTAAGCATCATAGCATAGAGCAGGTCTACCATTGATATCTTTTCCCCTTCCTGGAGACCTATCGCTGAACCTTCAACGTTACAAGACCCGGCTGATATGGTGACCATGTCATTTAGTTTGCCGCTTTCAAGTGCAATTATTGCCGTGAGAATCTTAGTGGTGCTGGCAGGGTACATCCTCTGGGAAGCGTTTTTCTCATATATAAACTGCCCGTTTCTACTGTCCATAAGTACTGCAGCCTCTCCGGTAACTTCCGGAAGAGCGTCAGCAGTGCGACCCCATGGCAAAAAAATAATAACGGCAGCCAGCACAGTAAACAGGGTTGTCCTTGTGCTCATGACATCTCCTTGGTATATGATTAGTTAAAAAACATGTGTTTTTATACCAAAAAGTATTATAACATAAGGGTTGTTATAATCACAACGCACAGGAAGACTTATCGACGGGCGGCCTAAACCAACGGAGCAAGGCCAGAATAGTACCAGTCCCTAAAATAACTACGCCAAACACCCAGGGCATTTGCAGACTTCCCGCTACAGTAAATGCTTCCAGCAGGCGTACAAAAACGCCACCGATAAAAAAAGCCAGAGCATAAACGACACACCAGATCAGGAGCCCTTCGCGCCAGCCCCGCTCTTTAAATATAACAATAGTGGTAGCAATACAGGGAACAGTAAGGGTCAGGGTTAGCATGACTACGAACTCCTGAACGGGAAACATATTCAAGTTCATTATGGTAGCTGCACCAAACTCTTTGCGGATAGCCCCCATGATGAAAACATCAGCAATATCCACCGGCAAATGCAGCCAATTTACAGTCAGCGGCGCCAGTGCAGTGCGCAAACCTCTCAAAAGTCCCAAGACCTCCAGCAACCCCAGGAAGAGGGCCCCCCCTGCAAAAAGCGGCAAAGCTTCTTTAATAAAGTCATAGGACCTGATCAAAGCCTTCCTGATAAAATTCTTAGGCTGAGGCAAACGCAACGGTGGCAGCTCAATCAAAAGCGGCGCCGGAGAGCCCGGCATATAGCGCCCCAGCAAAGTGCCTGTGATCGTAATGATACTTAGTAGAATAAGGATATATAAGAGGAGATATGCTGGACCAAGGCCCGCAAAAATTGCCATAACAATAGCTGTCTGAGCAGAACAAGGTATACCTAAGGCTAATAAAAAAATAGCTATGCGCCGCTCACGCTCCGAGTTTAGCAGTCTTGTGCTTATGACTGCCATTGTAACACAGCCAAAACCGAGGATCATAGGGATGACAGCTTGTCCGTTTAAACCAAAAGAACTTAGAGTTCTGTCAACCAGAGTAGCTATCCTCGGCAGGTAGCCCGAGTCCTCAAGTACAGCCATAACCAGAAAAATACCTAATACCAGGGGCAAAAGCAATCCTATCATATAGGATACTGCAAAGGTCAGCACACCGTATTGACCGGCAATAATCGCTGTCAGAGCTGATTCATGGCCAAACAGAGAGCTAACTAAGGCTTGAACAGCAGGTTCATAGTAACCGTGCATGATTCCTTCCGTAAAATCAACGACGGTTTGGGCAATAAAGACACCCACCAGCTCGTATACAAGCCATAAGGTCAACAGCAGCAACGGGAAACCGGTAGCAGGCAGCAACATCCAGCGTCCCAGCTTATCCTTAAAGTTCTGTTTCTGCACCACGCTCCTGGTATCAACAAGCATTGACGCCATCTGGTTTGCCCTGGCGCGCCGGAGCCGGTAGATTGACTCCCGCTCTGTTCCTGGGACAGCCCCGCAACGTTTGCTTACTTCAGCATCACCTTCCAAAATCAGCAGGGCCTCAGCCCTGCTGCAAGATTTGTTGCTGAAGTTTACTCTCTCAAGCAAGTTATTATCCGCCTTACCCGGCCGGGCCTGATATAGCTTTGCCCTGAGCTCTTCAACACCGTTTTGCTGCACTGCAGCAGTGCGGACTACGGGCACACCTAAAAGCCCTTCCAGGCGGGAGTTATCAATCCGGATACCTGCGTTCTCGGCTTCATCAGACATATTAAGGGCCACAATCATGGGTATACCCATATCAATTAACTGTAGAGTTAGAAATAAATCTCTTTCCAGATGTACCGCATCGACAACATTAACTACAATATCTGCTGCCAGGATAATATCACGGGTGACACCTTCTTCTTCACTATAACCAGAAAGACCATAAACTCCCGGCGTATCGAACACGACATCACTGTTGTAACGGCCACAGGCAATATCAAGGGTAGTACCTGGATAATTTGCTACATCAGCATATAAGCTGGTTAGGGCATTAAATAAAACCGATTTGCCGACATTAGGATTTCCGGCCAGTACTATTCTCTTTCCTCCAGCAGGCTGTATGTAATTTGTTGCGCTACAGCAACCCACAGGTCACACTCCTTTATCTTATGACTGACTGACTTCGAAAGGCTCAACCAATATAGATTTGGCCAGCTTGCGGCCGATAGCAATTTCCCGTTTATTGTGGCTTACCACTACGGGCCCAGCGGGTACAATTTCCTGACAAGTCACAACATCCCCTTCAGCCAAACCAAATCTGATGGCGTGAAGCCGGATCCGCTGATCAGGAATTTCAGTTATTCTTACAACCTGTCCTCTATTAGCTTTGTCAAGCTGCATCACAGCGCCTCCCCAGGCAATGCTTATCAGGATTATTCATTATAATTGATAATGAAAACCATTATCAATTATAAGCTGTCTGCAGTATAATAGCAATATTTATTTTTTACAATAAATTGACTGGTTGGAATTCTATTTGTTACCATCCACGCAATGGTGTATAATGACCTTGACAACTAACATAAAATATTTCTTCTTAAAAGAAAGCGTGTAAACCTTGCTCACAAAGCTCCTTTTTACTAAAAGGGATTTTGGCCTTCTGTTAATCCTTTTTTTAGTTGAATTTATCAGGGGGGCCTTTTTTCTCACCTTTCTACCGCTCTATGCGGTTAATTATTTGGGCATATCATTGGCAACAGCCGGATTGGCTGTTTCTGCCCACTATCTGTTTGAAACTATTTTTAAAAGCACCGCTGGCTGGCAGTTGGACCAGCGGGGGATCTGGATCGTACACATTGGCCTGCTGCTGGGTTTAGCCGCCATGCTATTAATGAGATTTCAACCGGCTACTTATGTGTTGATGTCCGCCTCCGCATTACTGGGATTGGCCGTATCCCCCATCTGGCTTGCTGTCATGAGCCGTGTCGCTCCAGTTCAATCAGAAGGCAGGGCAACCCGGGTAGGTGTTGTTTTCACTGTCTGGCTGGGTGGCGCCGGCGGCGGACCGGTAGCGATTAACTTTTTCATGTCCAATGATTACGGCCATGCTTTTTGGCTACTGATCGGGCTTTGGGTGCTGGCCATCCTGATAGCGGCAATAACACTAAGGAACAGTGGTAAAGATGTCATCAGCAGCAGCAGTTTTTCCTTTCGCAAAGAGGTTGCGAAATTAGCCCGGAACCCGGCTGTCCAAAAAATACTTTTGCCCGGTATGTTTCTGCAGACTCTTTCAGGTGGTTTATTGCTACCCCTATTGCCAGTCTATGCCCAGGGCCAGCTGGGTCTTAGTTCCAACCAATATGCATTTCTGCTTCTTGCCGGCGGAGCAGCAGCCGGTCTATCCTTGTTGCCCATGGGATACCTGGCGGACAGGTTAAAGCTCAAACCCCTGCTTTGCGTAGGCTTTGCCATGACTGCCCTGTCATTGGCCTTATTCTCCAGAGCTACTGAAATGGCAAGCATTTTTATACTGGCAGGTATGATTGGGTTTTCATATGCGATCATACTGCCTGCCTGGAATAATCTTCTGGCTAAAGTGATCTCCCCTGAAGGTCAGGCTACCGGCTGGGGTGTTTTTTCAACAATCGAAGGAGCGGGTATAGCCATCGGACCAACCCTGGGCGGCCTCCTGGCGCATTTCTACGGGTTCCAAGCCGTAGTAATATTGAGCGTCCTGCTTCTGGGCACAATGGCCTGTTTTTATTTCATCTATCCTTTGGAAAAACTGTTTACTCATCCAAACTAAAAGGGGTATGGACAGTGAACACTTCTATCTGGCAAATATTATTGCTCTTGCTTCTTGCTTATACCGTTGTACCAACTTTAATGATCCGCATGTTGCACATTGGCGCTATGTCCCGTATCCCCAAAGGCGGCAACAGGGTTGCCCTTACATTTGATGACGGCCCGGATCCTGAATATACACCTCAGATCTTGAATATACTTGAAAGATTCAAAGTCAAAGCCTGCTTCTTTGTGGTAGGCTCGAAGGCACAAGCTAACCCGGAAATACTGCGGCAAATAGTTCGGGCAGGACACGAAATCGGCAACCATGGCTACTATCACAAGCCTGTATGGTTGTTAGGACCGGTAGCGACAGCCAAAGACATTGATGACACCGACCGCGCTATTGAAGCGCTAACCGGACAACAGGCCCGCTATTACCGCCCCAACTGGGGGCTTTTCAACCTTTTTTCCGTCCTATATTATCGCTTTAAGGGTGCCAGAGTTGTACTATGGACCTTCATGAGTTGGGACTGGACAAGAAAATGCTCACCCCAAAGCATCACTGAACTCGTATTAAAGCGAGTCCGGGACGGATCGATCCTGATCTTGCACGATAGCGATAAAACTGCCGGAGCAACCAGAGGCGCCCCGGCACAGGTTATTGCCGCATTGCCTGGAATCATGGAGGGAATACAACGGAAAGGATTGAAGATCGTCCCCTTAAAGGACATAATCAAAGAAAGCAGATGATGATCAACTCGTTACTGCGCCAAACCTGGAGCAAGCTTGATTGGATTATTCGAAAGTTAAGCAGGATTACAGATTTGAGGCCCGGCCAAGGCTCTCTGTTAAGGATCGCCATGAGAAAGTACCGGGGCAAAGACTGGCTTATGCCGGACGGCAGCATCCTTAGGGCAGGCGATACATATATTGAACTCCACATCAATAATGAATATTTGCTGCGTACGATAGGGCAAAAAACCAGTGTTGAACGGGCAGCGCTGATTGTCCTGCGGGAAGCCCGCCAGGATCTGCCTTACCTGGCTCAAATGCTTAACCAGGAAAAACATTGGCAACAAGTCAACATACTCATGGCTATAACACTGCTGCACAGGGGTACGGAGCACCTGGGGTTTACCTCCTACGATTTACCCAGAGGGTCTTTGCGTCTCTTGAGCAAATGGTATGAACGATGGTTGCTTGGTCTTTACCATCCAGGGGGCTTCAAAGGGCTTGGCTCATACAGGGAAGCGCTGTCACCGAAATATATCGTGATGACCAAAAAGGAATTACTTAAGCGCTATCTGCCGGCTAAACAGGATTAGCACTATATAAAATACTATCAACCCGCACCCGGGATTTTCATCCGTTAGACTGCGCTCATGCCGGGCGCACTAATACAAGCCGGCGTTATTTTACGCCGGCTTGTTCATCTACTTCAATGGATCCCGCTTAAACAAGTTGGGTTCCAAACTTTTTCTTGTTGTTGGTATATTCCCCTACCAGAGATCCGGTATTGGAACTTTAGCCCATCGATTTTACTGGGCCAGGAGCAACCGGTCAGTATTCAAAGCTTTGCCGCTGGCCTTCTCGAACATTTTAAGCAGGTCGGTAATCTCCAAACTTGCTCTTTCCGGACCGCGGATATCGAGAACAATTTGGCCTTCGTGCATCATGATCGTACGTGTGCCCACAGTTAGCGCCTGTTCCATATTGTGTGTGACCATGAGAGTCGTCAAATGCCCTTCGGCGATGATCTTGTCGGTCAACTCCAGGACTACGGCTGCTGTCTTGGGATCGAGGGCTGCTGTATGCTCGTCAAGGAGCAGAACCTTTGGCCTGGCGATTGTCGCCATCAAGACTGTCAGCGCCTGACGCTGTCCTCCGGATAGTAAGCCGACCTTGGAAGTCAACCTGTTCTCCAGCCCCAGGCCTAGTGGCTCAAGACGCTCGCGGAACAGTTCACGCTTGCTTTTACTGGTTCCCCGGCGTAAACGCAACGGCTGAGCGCGGTTCAGGGCCATCACCAGGTTTTCCTCGATGGTCATTGTGGCCGCCGTACCCAGGTTGGGGTCCTGAAAAACACGCCCGATATACGCCGCCCGGGTATGCTCGGGCTTACGGCTGACCTCTTGCCCTTCAATCAGTATTTGTCCTTCATCGATCTGAAATACACCGGCTATAGCGTTTAGCAAGGTCGTCTTGCCGGCACCGTTGCTGCCGATTACCGCTACGACTTCACCGGGCGCAAGGTGCAGGGAAAGGTCCCGCAGGGCAATTTTTTCATTGACATCACCTGGATTAAAGACCTTGGTAATTTTTTTGATTTCAAGCACCCTGCCCACTCCTTTCCCGGGAAAGCTGAGGTTTGCGGAAACGTGAACGGAAAACAGGGAAAGCCAGGGCAACAGTCACTATAGCAGCCGTGAGCAGTTTTAAATCCGTAGGCGGCATACCCAGTTGCAGCACTCCGGCAATAACGACGCGGTAGATGATTGAGCCCACCAGCGCTGCCACAAGCGCCCGGATAATAGTCGAAGCACGAACCAGAACCTCTCCAATGATTACTGAGGCCAGGCCTACAACGATCATCCCGATACCCATACCCACATCGGCAAAGCTCTGGTATTGTCCTATCATACTACCCGAAACGGCAACAAGAGCATTGCTTAAAGAGAGCCCGATTAGCTTGGTGTTATCCGTATTTACACCAAGACTGCGGATCATCTGGGGATTGTCTCCGGTAGCCCGTACCCCCAGACCAACTTCTGTTTGCAGAAAAAAGTAGAGGCCGGTGATTACAAGCAGGGAAACCGCGCCGCCCAGCACAAGGGGGGCGGAGCTTTGGCCGGTGATACTGCTTACGGAGGTAAAAATAGTATCAACGCGCAGCAAAGACAGGTTTGCCGTACCCATAATTCGCAGGTTGACTGAATAAAGAGCAATCATGGCTAGAATACCGGAAAGAAGCGGGTCAATTTTCAGTTTCGTGTGGAGCAGTCCTGTCACCAGCCCGGCAACTGCTCCGGCCAGCACAGCCACCAGGGTAGCAAGCCAGGGGTCATAACCGTTAAGGATCAGGCGCGTAGCTACTGCAGCTCCCAGGGTAAATGATCCGTCCACCGTAAGGTCCGGAAAGTTCAGGATCCGGAAGGTCAGGTAGACCCCCAGGATCATGGCGCCCCAGAGCAAGCCTTGCTCCAGGGCACCCGCCCAAATATGCAACGACAATGTTTATCACCTTTGCTGTATTATTAAAAGATCATTTTTACTCTTCAACCAGCTCAGCCTTGGCTTTTAATTCTTCAGGAAGCGTTACTCCCATGCGTTCGGCAGCAGCGGGATTAAGAGTAAGGGTAAGTTCCTTCTGGCTTTCAATGGCCATATCTTGCGGCTTCTCGCCCTTTAAGATACGCAAGGCCATTTCACCGGTCTGGCGGCCAAGCTTGTAGTAGTCGATACCGTAGGTACCGATGGCGCCACCCTTAACAGTGTTTGCCTCAGCGCCAAAGACAGGCAGCTTGTTGCTTTCGCCCACTTTAACAACACTGGAAATGGCGGCCACGACCATATTGTCGGTTGGGACGTAGATGGCGTCACAACGGCCTACCAGAGACTGGGCGCCCTGCATAACTTCATTGCTGGCAGTGATCGGAGCTTCCACAATTTCAAGGCCCAGCTCGGGGGCAATATCCTTGCAGGCCTTTGCCTGCACCTGGGAATTAACCTCACTGGAGTTATAAATAACACCTACTGTTTTAACTGTAGGGACAATATCCTTGATCAGCTGTAACTGTTCTTTGATGGGGTTCATATCGGTGGTGCCCGTAACATTGGTATCCGGCTTGTCCATGCTCTTAACGAGCTTCGCCTCCACCGGATCGGTTACAGCAGTGATCAGGATAGGAATTTCACTCGTCTTGTCAGCCATAACCTGAGCTGAAGGAGTCGCAATCGCCAGGATCAGGGTTTTCTTGTCCTGGGCAAACTTATTGGCAATGGTTTGCAGGTTGTCTTGCTGCCCCTGCGCATTCTGGTAGTCTAACACAAGCTTTTCGCCATCTTTATAGCCGTTTTCCGCAAAAACATCAAGAAAACCATTGCGGGCAGCGTCCAGGGCAGGATGCTCCAGGATTTGAATGACACCCAAATTGACCTTATCTGTCTGCTGCTGTTGCGACGGTTGCTGTTTATTGCCGCCGCATCCGGCGGCGCTCAGAACCAGAAGTACCGCCAATACCATGAAAACTACTCTTTTCACTAACATTCTCCTCCCTGTTTTATTACCGGCGCCACGAACGAACCCCGCCGGCCAACAGGGCACGGTGGAAGCTTTCAAAATGTGACGCTCATATCATTATAATCCTATATAACTACATATACACCTGTCAATTGATAATTTGAATAAAATCCGTCCTATTATAGTCAATAGCAACAAAGAATCGACATCATTGCTATGGAGGGAAAAATGCCTGCTTATGCCGGCAACAGGTTAATCATCTCGTTTTCACACAAATCATAACACCCCTCACTAATAAATCAGAAAGTAATCGGTGTTTGTTCCATATCCTTGACATTATTATCAATAACGGGGGATTAAATGGATCGCCAAGGCCGCTGACGGAAAACGAACCTTTCCGCACCCGGGACTTTCACCCGTTAGACTGCGCCCATGCGGGCGCACCATTAATAAATGCAAGCAACTAACTACATGCTACATGCTTGCATTTTTATTATAAATGTAACTGAACTGCATTTTGCAACATATGATACAAAATAAAGCTACTTGGAATATCCAGCATAGCAATAAGCTCATTGACGGGGGGTTGTATCTTGGATTACTCAGTCGCTAAACAAAGACAATCTTTTTGGGCCAATATCTTTGCTTTCTTTTCCTTCATTATATCCGTGATCAAATTTTTTTTCCGCTTGCTTAACCGCCTGGTCGGATAATAGGATGCACAGCACCAAATTATACTTTGCTTCAGGTATTTATAATTTAAGTATCTTTTTCCACGGTTCTTCCTGCTCCCGGTCAAGCCGCCGTGACTCCCATTCCACATCATCTTTGATTAAAGGCTCCATTAATAGCTCCTCCCAGGCTAACCTGGCACGAGCCAGAAAGCGACGCTCTAATAGACCAAGATCTCCTGACTTAACCAGGGGACAAAGCAGCGCGGCTGCTTGATCAAACCTCATTTCCAGGCCTCCGGCAGGGTTCAGATATGGAACCACAGGAAAAGTCCGGCAGGCAAAAGGTCTTTTATCTCTTGGACATGCACCATTGCAGATAATAAAATAAACCTTACCCGTCCAGCTTGGGCAAAATTCATATTCCTCTGTAGAGTGCTCCTGCCAGGTCAACCAACTCTCTTGTTTAGTGAACATACACTCTTCACCCGGCAACAGGTACATCCCTACCCCCTGCTCCCATTCTGAACAACAGACGGAACCACAGAGTTTACCGCAATCCCCTGCTAAGGGTGTTACATCTTCCAGAAGGGAATAAATCCTTGGCCAGTTGATCACCTAATCACTCCTGGTTACTTATTAAAATTAGTTAAGGTTTCTGGGCTTTTCAGCAATGATCATACCTATGGTATGCTGTTGCCGGTTACGCACCACTACGGCATTAACTTCAGCATTAACCTGGCAGGCTTTGATTGCGGCAACCAGGTCGTCAGCATTATTTATTTTATGGCCATTGAACTCAACAATAACATCCCCCTGGCGCAGACCTGCCTTAGCCGCAGGGCTGTTATTGATCACACCTACAATAAGCGCCCCTTCAGCATTTTCAAGCCCAAGTGAACGGACAACGTCACTGTCAACCGAACGGACTTGCACTCCGATCCAGGGACGGAGGTTTGTGGCATTGTTTTTTAAGTCCTCAAGCACCCGTGTAACTGTACTGGTTGGGATAGCAAAACCGATACCCTGGGCTTCAGCATTGATAGCCGTATTTATACCTATCACTTCACCCTGCAGGTTGAGAAGCGGTCCGCCGCTGTTGCCGGGATTTATAGAAGCGTCTGTCTGGATCAGGTTTTCATAATGCCGGTCACCAACCTGGACAGGCCTTCCTTTAGCACTGATTACGCCGGCAGTAACCGTATGATCCAACCCGTAAGGGTTGCCTATCGCAATAACCCAGTTACCAACCCGGATCTGCTCCGAGTCACCTAAAGGCAAGAACGGCAACTCCTTGCCCGCTGCAATTTTAATAAGGGCGAGATCCAGGTCGTAGTCAACCCCCACCACCTCAGCCGGTAATTCCTGGTCAAAGCCCGTTACAGTAACAAAAATCTCCCCTGCCCCGTTCACAACATGCTCATTGGTCAGGATATAGCCGTCCGAAGACATGATAAACCCTGAGCCAAGGCCTTCTGGTTCTCTCTGACTTAATGGGAGATCAAAAAATTGGCGAAAGAACGGGTCATTGTACAGGGGATGATCGGTTAACCCTGTTTCAACCCGGGTAGCAATTTTTACCACAGCAGGGCTGGTTTGCGACACTACGTCAGCTATAATATCAGCTCCCACGCCAGGTAACAATTGCCCTGGGCTAATGGACTCCTGTTTGCCAGGGGATGAATCGTTAACCCGTTGACAACCACCTACAAACATAATACTAATCATTAAAGCTGCAACCGCTACAAATAATAGTTTGCGTCCTGGGTAAAGCATCTGGGTTGTCACCACCCCGCATATGTTTCGCTAACAACATATCAAAAGTTATTGCCGCCAGCTAAAAAAGACCTGGAACAATAAAGTGCTGCCAGCAACACCAACATGGTTCCCGGGCACCATGCAGACACCATTTGCCTGATGGCCAGGGTTGAGGAGTATCCTGATTGTGATGGTGCTCTGACATCACCATTTTATTAAGCCCATAAGGGCATTGACTATTTTTCCTGTATATTTGTTTTGCCAAGCCTGATATTAGTGCCTATGCGTTTATGAGCACCCTGCAGTTTTTTCTCCACCAGGGAAAAAACTGTATGCTCCGGGTAATGACCGTCTTCTCCTTGCTCCCCGGCCGGCAAACCAGTTAACAACTCAATACCCTCCTCGATATTTCTTATCGCATACACATGGAACAAATTATTCTTGACCGCTTCTACTACTTCTTCTTTGAGCATCAGGTTAGCGATGTTTTGCACCGGGATGATCACCCCTTGATCGCCTGTAAGACCTCTAGCCCGGCACAGGTCAAAAAAGCCCTCAATTTTTTCCGTAACACCGCCAATGGGCTGGATTTCACCGAATTGGTTAACGGAGCCGGTAACAGCCAGGGACTGTTTCAGAGGCAGATCCGCCAGGCTGGATAAGATAGCATATAGTTCAGCACTGGAAGCACTGTCCCCCTCCACTCCTTCATATAGCTGCTCAAAGGTTATCTGTGCTGTAACACCCAGTGGCTTGTTCTGAGCAAATTTGCCGCCCAGGTATCCCCCCAGAGTCAGCACTCCTTTATCGTGAATGTTTCCACTCATGTTTGTTTCCCGCTCAATATTTATCACACCGCCCCGGCCCATATAGGTTCTGGCAGTAATACGTATTGGCCGTCCAAAAACATAACCGCCGGAGTCAATTACGGTGAGTCCATTCACTTGCCCCACAACCACTCCGTCTGTATTGATCAATATTGTGCCCTGTATAGCCAGCTCCTGCAGCTTTTCCTCAATTTTGTTGTAACGGTAAATCCTTTCCTTTATGGCCTCCTGGACATGAGAGCCCTCAACATATTGGGAATCCTTTGCCAATGCGGCTGCCTCGTTGATTATTTCCACCACCTCATTAAAACGGGTAGAAAGTTTATTCTGGTCGCCCGCCAATCGCGAGCCGTATTCGATCAACTGAGCCAAGCCGCTGCGACTAAAGTGTTTAAGGTTCTCCCGCTGACAGACCGAACTTACAAAGGCGACAAAATGCCGTAGGTTTTCCTGGTTACGCGGCATTTCCGTATCAAAATCAACCTTGACCTTAAAGAGCTTTTGAAAATCTTCATCCAGGTTGAACAGCAGATGATACAGCATGGGGTTGCCAATCAAAATGACCTTGATGTTAAGAGGTATCGGTTCAGGACGAAAAGTAGACGTGGGCACCAACCGGTATTGCTCCCCAATATTTTCGATCATTGCTTGACGGTATTGCAATGCTTTCTTTAACGTGCCCCATATTAAAGGATCCCCCAGAACATCCTTGGCCTGCAGGATCAAATAACCACCATTAGCCCGATGGATGGCGCCTGGTTTAACGAGGGTGAAATCTGTATTCATAGACAGTACCTGGCCCCGGTACTCGATCTTTCCGAAAAGATTATAATAACTTGGACTATGCTCAATAATTACCGGTGCACCTTGTAAATGCTCATTATTCACAAACAAGTTGACCCTATAACAGGTAATAGGTTCTATTCCTTCCTGAGGCAATTGCATGTAAGGAGATTGTTGCTGTGGCTCAGTAGTCTTGAACATATCCAGGTTGGCGGTTACATCCTTCAGTACATTATCAAGGTAATTAAGGATAACAGGAAACCCTTGATATTTTTCTTTTATCTGGTCCAGCAAGGGTTCTAGTACAGCAAGGGCAATCTGCTTTTCTAACTCCCTTAATTTCACCTCTGCTTCTTTTTCCAACATGCGGCCCGTATGGAGAATCCCTTCTAGTTTTCTCCTGAGTTGATAGACTGCCTCCTCTATTTCCTTTTTCTGCTGCGCGGATAGCTGTCCAAATTCCTCCTGAGACAAGGGTTCCCCGTCCTTTACAGGAATAAACACGATTCCTTTGGGCGTCTGTTTTAATGAAAAACCGGTTTTATTAGCTTCTTCCTCCAACTCATGAAAATAGCCGGCCATAGTCTGGTTAACTGACTGAACAATAGTTTCTTTTTGCTGTTCATAATCACTGTCTCCAAATGCCCTGGGCAGGGCTGAACGCAATTCGGCTACAAATCCTTCCATGGTCTTTTGGAATACCCGGCCTTCCCCGACAGGCAGGGATACTGCGATAGGCCGATCAGGCTCGACAAAGTTGTAAATATAGCACCAGTCATCAGGCAGAGGCTGTTCTAAAGCCTCTTTCGTGACAACAGCCTGGACGTAAGTACTTTTGCCGGTACCAGGTTGACCCACCACAAAAATATTGTAATAAGGAGCGTCCATAGCCAGACCAAATTGCATGGCCCGCACTGCCCTCTCTTGACCGATAAAACCTTTGAGGGGCGTCATGTTCTCCGTACTGGTGCAGAAATCAAGCTCTTCCATTTTGCAGGTTTTACGCAAGTTTTCTAGAGGAACCCTGTGTAATTCTGAACTCTGCATAGCATTACCCCCCTCAACTAGGAAGTGCTGTAAAATCATAATTTAACATATACTACAACTACAGTTTAATACTACATCGAGTTGAGTACTACCTTCTTTCTATGATCATACATGACAGGCAAATTATTTTTGGTTATTATCTATGGGAGGTTCATTTCAGTTAATTTTGTCTGCACCGCTATCATTGACATCGCTAACCGCAAGTGCTAAAATATCTTTGCGCCAGGCGCTTTGCTTTGCCCGAGTGGCGGAACTGGCAGACGCACAGGACTTAAAATCCTGCGGGGATCAAACCCCGTACCGGTTCGATTCCGGTCTCGGGCACCATCAAATATTAATTGACAGCTGATTTGACGGCTGAATAAATGTTCTAAAAACACCCCCGGCTTTTTGTCGGGGATTTTATTTATCTTGTTTATAAAGTCATTACAGTGATTGATATTCACATTGTCAGCAATAATCTGTCCCTGCAATTCATGCTTTAGTTAAAATCATTACCCTGATATAATTATAGGTAACCATATTCACAGGAGTTAATTACCATGACCATTGGTGAATGCTAAGTGATTATTGCCGGGTCTTTTAGCCTACCTATGAGGGATTGAAACTCACCCTTTCGTTGATCTTCCCACCTCCAAAAACACCTAAAGGAGAATGATTAACATGTCCGAAAAACGCATTGAACAAATTCACGATATGGTGACTCAGCTAATGCACATCGTTGCTAATACTAACGCTGCCGTTGAAGAACTGCGCACTGATGTTACTGGGCTGAAAAACGATGTTGCTGGGCTGAAAGATGATGTTGCTGGGCTGAAAGATGATGTTGCTGGGCTGAAAAACGATGTTGCTGAGCTGAAAACAAAAACTGACCGGCTGGAAACAAAAGTGGGTGAAATTGACAGTAAGCTTGATCAAATTGCCGAATCCCAGAGCCAGCAATCCGAGGTAATTAATGTATTGGCCGCCCGTTCTATTTACCATGAAGCAGAAATTCAAGCTGTTAAAAGGGTAAAGTAATGTGTTTCACCTCCTCACTGGCCGTCGGTGCCGGTTGGGGCTTTGCCGGTTGGTACGTTTATTCTGTCAGTTTTCAACGAATTTTGGGATAAATTGTAAAATAAATTTGACCGATTCTACTTCTATTGCAGAAGCAAGTCCAGCCAGTTCATCAGCAGGTATTGGCCCGGTTTCTCGCTTAGTATTGCTTGACCACTGCGGAGTTTTTCCCAATTTCCTAGCTACATATTCCTGCGTCAATCCTTTTTATTTTCTGATTTCTGCTATCCGCTTTCCTACATGTCTTCCAGTACCCATACTATCACCTTGTCTCAACGCAATGTTGAGCTTTGATGGCGCAAAAGATCTCAACGACTTGTTTGGTCAAGTTATTTATTAAACTTTTTGTTGAAAATTGTTTGACTCAACAAAAAGTTGATATAAAATTGAAAAGAAGAATCTAAAGGAGCTAACAAATATGAGCTTGGGTAAAAGGTTGAAAGAGGCTAGAACAAATAAAGGCTTAACGCAAGAAGAAGCCGCAAAACATTTACGTATAACTTTTCAAGCTCTATCAAATTACGAAAGAGGAGTTAGGGATCCGGATACCGATTTATTGAAAAGCATAGCAGCTCTGTACGGGGTAACCGCAGACTACCTACTCGGACTATCCGACGTTAAAACACCCATCAAAACCATTGCCGCCTACCATGACGGGGATGATTGGACCGAAGAAGAACTGGGGGACATAGAGGCGTTTAAGAACTTTGTCAGGTCTAGGCGTAAAAAAAATGAATAGAGAGGTGTTAAAATGTTTCGCAATTTGTTCAAAAAAATACCCAAAAGAAAGTACGGCGGCCTAATAGCTTTTCATAATCTAGAAGATTTCTGGGATTCTCTTTTGCCTGAAGAAAAAGAATTTATTAGAGATTGTTACGCTTCCGCCTTTTCTACTGGAAATAGGAACCCTAAGCATTTGGATGATCCCAAAGTACAAATTACATCAACGCAGTCCGCTTCAGGATTTCTTTGGGGTTATTCTAGCTTGGCTATTAGCAGGAAAAATTTCGTTCTGGCAGAGAAGCTGTTAATAGAAGCTATAAAAAGAAAAACAAACAATATCGATTTGCATTTCACATATAACCAATTAATAGATTTATGTTATACACGCATAGATGAAAGTCCGGAATGGCTTGAGCGGTGTATAGAATACTGCCTGGAGGATATTAAAATATTCCCTGATTTCAAGAAAGAATATCTCCAAGAAGAGAGAGCAAGAAGGTCAAGGCTGGCTGATAGCCCTTTCATAGATGATAAAGAACGTAAAACACTTTTTGAAGAAACTGAAAACAATGCTTTTGATTTGCAAATTCCTTCTTTCCATAGACTCGCTATTATCTATGAAAACCAAGGCAAGTATGAAGAAGCTATTGATATATGTGAATTAGCAATCAGTTATGGATTAAAAGATGGCACCCAAAGCGGTTATGAGGGAAGAATAGCTAGGCTAACAAAAAAAGCACAGTCAGGAGAGCAAAACAGTATTAATTGATTTTTTATAAAGACTTCCTGTTATTGGAGGTCTTCTTGTTTCAACATAAGCACACCACTCACACCACTGTATCATTCCAGAAGACATGGCTTATCTCCGGCATATTAAACATGCTCTATATGGCTCCCAGCGGTTGACCATTAATAAAACTAATTGCTACAATACATATGGGTTTTTATATTTATCGATTCTAATGAGAAAGCTACAAAAAATCAGCGCTACGCTTTAAACAGAAGGGAGTTTTTTGATTGAGCAAAATGTACTATCCAGGTGAGACTTGCGACGGTATCGAAGTTGGTGAATTCGGAGCAGTTGAGTATGAGGGGAAATTTTACAAACTAACCAACAAAGTTGATTTTACATACCGTATTCTTCCACCTCCGCTGGGCGAAAGACACTTCGAAATGGCAGCTCCGGCAGTTGATCAAGATGGAAACCGGTACACAGTCTATTGGATCTTTGAGGAAGATATCGCTATGGACCCGGATGAGTATGATTACAATGACATCAACAGCGTGAAGGCAGATAGTTAACCATGTGACAAAAGAGAAATATTGTGAAGCATTAACAAAAAGAGTTATTAAAACAAAATAGAATTTTAGCTACTCATCAATAGAACTATTTTTGTTTTCACGTTACAATAATATTGCTTTTACTTCTTGCCATTATTTTATCTCCCTCCTTATTTAATTATAAGGTGGGACTTTTTTATACTATAATCGCTCACAATTACCTGTGATTAATCCGGAACTAATTGAAATCAGCGCAATTCAAGATAAGGTACAATAAGTTTCGCAAATTTGAATAGCGTCCAAAAACAAAAGGACATGGACGCAACCGCTTGGTAGAATAAAAGTCGCTAAACACAATTCACCAAGAAGGAGTTGCAGCACCATGTCCGAGAAGATTATACACTTAAACGAAGGGGCCATAAAGAACGAACTGAAGGAACTCGTACGTCACAGCGTAGAGGAGACACTCAACAGCCTCTTGGAACAAGAAGCAGAGGAGCTAACTAACGCAGGACGCTATGAGCGGACCGAGGAGCGTAAGGGCTATCGCTCCGGCCATTATGAGCGTAACCTAACTACAACATCAGGGAATGTGAAATTGAAGATGCCTAAACTTAAAGGTATAGCTTTTGAAACCGCGATTATTGAGCGATATCGCCGAAGGGAAAGCTCGGTCGAGGAAGCACTGATTGAAATGTACCTGGCCGGTGTTTCGGTACGCCGGGTAGAAGACATAACCGAAGCACTATGGGGAACCAGGGTTTCTGCTGGGACAGTCAGCAACCTGAACAAGAAGGTCTACGAACACATCGAGACCTGGCGCAATCGTCCCTTGAAGGGCAAATATCCCTATGTTTATGTTGATGGAATCTATCTTAAACGCAGCTGGGGTGGCGAATACGAGAACGTGGCAATTCTGATAGCCATGGCCGTTAATGGTGACGGATATCGTGAAGTAATCGGTGCTGCGGAGGGGATGAAAGAGGACACAGCCAGTTGGCTTGAGTTCCTAAAGAGTCTTAAGCAACGCGGCTTGGAAGGCACGCAGTTGTTCATCGGTGACAAGTGCCTGGGGCTGCTGGAAGCAGTCAATGAAGTGTTCCCGAACTCCAAGTTCCAGCGATGTACCGTGCATTTCTATCGAAATGTGTTCGCAGTCACGCCCCGATCCAAGATGAAGGAAGTCGCTGCCATGCTTAAAGCGATTCACGCCCAGGAAAGCAAGGAAGCAGCTAAAGAAAAAGCATTGAAGGTAGTCGCTAAACTTCGGGATATGAAGCTAAAGGAAGCAGCCAAAAAGATCGAGGATAGTATTCTCGAAACCCTTACATACATGGATTTCCCCTACGCTCACTGGTCAAAGCTGCGGAGTAACAACGTGATTGAAAGGTTAAACCGGGAAATACGCCGTAGAACCCGTGTTGTTGGTACTTTCCCGGATGGTAATTCGGCTCTTATGTTAGTTTGCGCTAGGCTACGACATGTGGCCAGTAAAACCTGGGGAACCAGACGATACATGAGCATGACCCACCTGTATGATATGCAAAAGGAAGAGTCTAACCAAGTAGCTGGCTAGGTTGGTTTCCAAGCGGTTAGATTCAAATTTGCGAAAAAATCTTGACGGTACCCAATTCAACTAATTCCCTGATAATTGACTGTCATCTAAATGCAAATACAGGGTAAGGTTAAATACATTATCACTCGACCCTACCCTGTTATATGTCAGCTTATTTAGCCTCACATATTTGCACCGGCCCTGTACAATGACTTTCAGATTAAATATTCAAAGCTTCAAAACAAGCATTTACACCATCTGAAGCTAAAACCCTGGCCAGCTCTTTTTTGTAAATCGCCGATCCTCCGGCCCTGGATACAGGTCTAACGCTATCATAAGCCAACCTGCCAACCTGTTCTAAGACTTGCTTTTTATCAAAGGGTTTCTTGAAACCGGTAGCTACCGCCTCAAAAGGATAGGAAGCTACTCCTGTAAAAGCTAACTTGACACTGATGCTTTCTTCATAATCCTTAACCTGAGCAGCTGCCCCAACCACCGGGAAATCAACAGATTCACGCGGCCTTTCTTTAATGTATTCAAATGCAGTCCTGTTATCAGGTATAGGCACCCTGATCTTGCTCAGCAATTGACTCTGCGCTAAAGTATTCGCTTTAAGGCCGTCGTCTACAAAAAATTGACTGCAAGGTATGACTTTTTCAACCTGCCCGTCAGTAACAATAAAGCTTGCACCGGACAGCAGCAATACCGGCGCCAAATCAGCCGCATAAATTGCGTGACAGCGTTTACTGGCCTTGGCCACGTGACACAGATCGCCCCCGGTTTTGAAACAGGGCTTTACCGACTTACGCCATACACTGGATTGGTTGTAGTAGGGACAGCGGTTTTCCAGGCATATATTGCCGCCAATTGTTCCCATTGATCTGTGTACCGGACCGGCGATCAACCTGGCAGCTTTGCTCAAGGCAGGGAGCAGTTTCTTTACGGCAGCATTTCGTTCCACATCCCGCAGGGGGGTTAAAGCGCCTATTTCCAGGAACTCCGGCTTTTCCTCAATATAGTTTAATTCTGACAGCTGCTGGAGGCTAATCAAAACTTCCGGTTCAACCAGCCTTTGTTTCATCCTCGGCATCAGGTCCGTCCCACCTGCCAGAACCACTGCCCTTCCTTGCAATTCAGCAAGTTTTTTGCAGGCGTCCCCGAGTGTGGCGGGACTAAAATAGTCAAAACGAGGGTTATGCATTACTATCCCTCCCAGCTGATTTATTCTGCTCCTTAAGGGCTTTAAGGACCTTCTCCGGTGTTATGGGCAACTCCTTAAACATGACTCCTGTGGCGTTATAGATAGCATTAACAATAGCCGGTACAGTGGAAACCTGTGTTCCTTCAGCCGACTCCTTGGCCCCAAAAACACCTTCCTGATCTATGGTTTCTATACCGATAGACTCCATAATCCTTGGCATATCCATGGCCGTAGGCATTTTATAGTCCAAAAATGAAGGGTTCATAGTTTTTCCATCCTCTAACTGGCACTCCTCAAACATGCAATGTCCCATCCCACCGAAGATGGATCCTTCATGTTGGCCTTCACACCCCAGAGGGTTAATGGCATAACCCAGGTCATGGGCTACCACCATTTGAACTAGTTTGACCTTACCGGTCAGACGATCTACTTCCACCTCAGCGATCTGGGTGCCAAAAGAGTAGGTTCCAGCTACGTCCCCTTCACCGGTTTCCCAGTTAGGCATGTCAATTTCCTGACTCCAGTGCCCCTCTCCCACAATAACATGACCGTAACCATGGGTGTAAGTAAGACGGCACAGCTTGCGGAAAGGGATTGTTTTTTCAGGTTTGTTTTTTAAGAACACTTTGCCTTGCTTAAATATCACATCATCTACGTCACCACCAAGGGTTTTGGCAGCTACTTCCGCCAATTTTTTCCGGGCTTCCAAGGTGGCTAGTTTTACCGCGTTACCGGCAGTGGAGGTAACCCTGCTGCCGTAACTGCCCGGGTCAATGGGCGTAGATAGCGTATCGACCCTGGATACTTCTATGTCTTCCAGGGGTATGCCCAGCAGCTCAGCTGTGATCATCCCCAGAACAGTTTCAGAACCCTGTCCGGAATCAGTGGACCCGGTCAGCAAGGATACACCACCGTCTTCATGTACCTTGACAACCGCGCCACATGCCGTGTGGCCATGCAGGCGGGCCCCGGAGCCGAAGGCGTTGCAAGCGACACCAAGTCCTCGCAAGGTCCTGCCGCCTTTCATATTGTGTTCATAAATCTCCTGCTTAAGTAAATCCCATTTAGAGGCCTTTACAGCCTGTTCCATGGAATCCTTCATGCCACAGCTGGATACGTGCATCTTGTTTGCAGTTACGTGGCCCGGCTCTACTGAATTGCGCCGCCTGATTTCTATAGGATCAATGGACAGGTCATGGGCAATTAGTTCCAACTGGCATTCTGCCGCGTAACGGATCTGGGGCAGGCCATGCCCCCGCATGGCATTACATACAGGTTTATTGGTATAGGCCCGTACACCCTCATATTTAAAGCTGGGTAATTTATAGGGCAAGGTCATAAAGGTGCCGGCCAGGTAGAGCGCCATGGGCCCCACAGAAGTGTAACCGCCCCCGTCGGCAATCAACCGGCATTTGCTGCCCAGCAACAGGCCATCTCTGGTAACACCGGTCGTTAGATATATGGTCATAGGATGCCGGCGCCGCCCGTAACCAAGGATATCTTCAGCTTCATAAACAAACTTCACCGGCAATCCAGTTTTTTTCGCCAGCAAAGCGGCACAATAATCCAGTGCGAAGGTAGCGTTCTTACCGCCAAAGCCGCCGCCGATATAGGGCTGAATAACCCTGATCCGGCTAAGAGGCATGCGAAAGAAGCTGGCCAAGTTGCGGTAGACAAAGTAAGGACTTTGCTTAGAGGCCCAGATGGTAAGAGCCTTATCAGAATCCCAGCGGGCAATAACGGCATGGGGCTCCAGGAAGCCATGCAATACCGACTGACTATAAAACCGGTCTTCCCGGACATAGTATGCTGAAGCCAGAGCAGCTTCAACATCCCCAAAATTCATATTCACCCTGGCACTTACATTGTTCGGTTTATCTGCGTGCAGCTGGGGTGCGCCTTCCTCCAGGGACGCCTCCGGATCGTATATGGCCGGCAGCGGTTCATATTCCACTTTAATTAACTCGATAGCTTCGGCCGCAATTTCAGGATCGATGGCGGCGACCGCAGCTACTTCTTCACCAACAAATCGAACCTTATCCTCCGCCAGGGGTGGTTCGTCTCTGGTTGTAGGCATAAAGCCATACCGGAAACCGCCAAAATCCTTACCTGTCACCACTCCCCTGACGCCATACAGCTTCTCAGCCTGACTGGTATCAATACTTAAAATCCTGGCGTGGGGATATGGGCTACGCAGGATTTTGCCGTACAATTGGCCGGGCATGGATAGATCCGCAGTGTATTGTGCAGCCCCTGTTACTTTTGCAATACCGTCAACTCTCGCTACACGCTTACCAACGATATCGTAATCAGCCAACGTTGTTCACCCCTCTTTGCTTCTGCAGCTCCCTGGCTGCTGTTAGAATCGCCTTAACCGGTTTATGATAGCCTGTACAGCGGCAGACGTTTCCTGAAATAGCCTCCCTCACATCATCTTCAGAGGGATCGGGATTTTCCAACAGCAACGCCTCAGCCGTCATAATCATGCCGGGTGTGCAAAAACCACACTGCACCGCGCCCTCGTCAACAAAAGCACGCTGCAATGGATGCAGGTCATCCTCTCCTGCCAGCCCTTCAATGGTAACAATCTCTTTACCTTCCATACCTACAGCCAGGGCGACACAGGATAATACCGGCTTATTGTTTACCAGCACGGTACATGCACCGCATTCTCCCTGGTTGCAGCTTGATTTGGTTCCTGTCAAGCCCAGACAATCACGCAACACCTCCAGCAATGTCCAATGCTCCTGCACCTCAACCCGGTATTCCTTACCATTTACTTTGAGCAATATCTCTCTTGTGATAGGAAACACCTCCATGGAATTAGTTGAGAAAATAATTACTTAAAATAAATAATCATTACATATCAAATGTCATTATACGGCACATTACGGCATATTTCTAGTCATTACTCGGCTATTTAACTATTTTACCAAGCATTTCCTAGCAAAACAAACCTTATTTATCCGGGGAAATAAAAACTGCGAATCACGAGTGACTCGCAGTTGACGTAAAATTTAGTTATGCTGAGACTAACACTAAGATTTTTTGTACATAATTACTACCTCAGGCGGATATCCAACCTCTGCATTCCTCTCTAATACCCATGCGAATATTTGCGGTATGGTTGCCTCTATGAGCCGCTGTGAAAAAAGGCAATCATTTCAATAAAGTTGCTCGTAATTCAGTCCAATGACTTCCAGGTTTCCAGGGATACGAGGGTCTTTGGCTTTGATAATTTTGATCCCCCAGGATCGCTTGAAGCATTTTTGTAGATATACACAGATATTCCCTCAACAAGATATTTCTCATAATTTTCAAAATTATCTGGTTCACCTGCTGTCACGGCAGGTTCTATTATACAGCCGCCTCAGTGCATACCCAATACTAGATCGATCGTAATGACGTTATTACGTGTTTGAATAATTCTTTTTGCTTCCTGTTCAATTATAACCTTACAACATATATACCTCCCTCGCTTATTTGTTTGATTTCATTTAACTACTTACTTATCCTTAAACCATATAATTCAATCCTCAGGGCGATAACCCCGGCGTTCCTACATCCGAGCACAGCTTCCGTCACTGATGTAAGCACAGCAACTTTTTTCCAGCAATGACAGGCTAACTCTTTCAACTACTGCTTTATGGCTAGGAAATAATACATGCCATAATTGGTACTAACTTACATTGACTTAAGCATCTATTTTTATTAGCATGTAGTAAATGTTTGTGTATATTTAAATAAAGGGGATATGTATGATGATTGTAATGATCTCTGCAACCGCAAAGGAACTTATTCACAACAACATCGATGATATAACAGTAGATTTAATAACAATAGACGGCTATACAGAACCTTATGTTTCCAGAGAAAAACCTTCTAAGTTGATAATAAACGATTATAATATGTTTAATGTTGATGGCACTAATATTTATATTCGCAAGAATGTCAGCAGTAAAGAAGGGATTACAATCACCAAGGCTGATGATTTTAGAATCACCTCCAAACTGCAAGCTGAAGGTCTAATTTGCGAGCAAATATATTAAACACACGTAGCTGAAGCCGGCATGGCCGAGACCATGCAGGCTTCAATTCAAAGCCCATTTTTGTTTACTACAGGATTGGGTCCTGATAAAAAAATGATGTTCCCAGCTATTTTGATTAAACTTATGTTGTTTTCATCATTAGTTTAGCTGGGAACATCCCGCACAAACCAAAGGCTATATTTGGCACACTATCGTCATTGTTTTTTTGACGTGTTTTGTTATAATCAAATTTGGTTTCCTTTAACAAAGTACTGTTGCAGTATAGCTTTTTAACGAGGCATATTGTATCAGTACTTTTTTTTAAATAACCGCATGCCAACCCCGCCTTGAAACATCGCAAGTTTAGTGATTTAGTTTGACTCTATTAAGTCTTTTAATAATCCCCATCTAGGCTGGAATATTTCCGGCGGCATTAGCTTCAATGCAGGTGAAATAATAGGCTTGAAATCCATTAAAGCAAGAATATCTTTTTCCAGATCCACACCTGGAGCTATTTCTGTTAAGACCATTCCTTCGCTGGTAAGTTCCAGAACTGCCCTCTCGGTAACAAATACAGTTGGTTTATTCATACTTTGCGCTTTCTTTCCGCTGAAGGAAACCTGATCGACATGGTCTTTGAATTTTTTATTCCTGCCTTCTTTCACGATAATTAACTTACCGTCTTTTACCTCGACTTCCAGCCCGCCTGCGGTAAATGTGCCACAAAATACCGCCTTTTTGCAGCTAGTGGTTATATTCATAAACCCACCGACTCCTGCAAGTTTACCGCCAAACTTGCTGGCATTGACGTTACCCTCTTTGTCTGTCTCCGCCAGGCCGAAAAAGGCTAGCGGGACGCCGACACCGTCAAACCAGTTTTGATGTAAATAATGTTCCATCGTAGCATCAGGGTTCCAGTGGTGCCCGAAATCCCCGCCAACTCCAGGCAATCCGCCAATATTTCCCAACTCGGAAATTGCTAATATTCTGTCATAAACCCCTTCTTCGCTAGCCACATTGGCAATACCCTGCGGGATTCCTATGCCTAAGTTAACAGGGCCCGGCTTCAGTTCCATAGCTGCACGGCGGCATATGACTTTGCGCTCATCCAGTGGGAGTGGTGGAACAGACTTTAATGGCACTCTTGCCTCACCGGAAAATGAAGGATTGTATTGTGTGACCATGCTTTGCCATTGTGGTTTTTCAGCAACCACAATATAGTCTACTAAAGTACCCGGTACCTTGATGCGCTTGGGATGCAAGGTTCCAGCTTCAACTAACGTCTCCACCTGCACGATGACAATGCCTCCTGAGGCTTTAGCTGCCAGAGCAACCGGATAATTATCCAGGCTTTTGCCTTCTTTTTCAATTGTGAAATTGCCGTTTTCGTCAGCTGCAGTACCCTTTAAGATTGCTACATCAATAGGATAGGACGGGTAAAACATCCACTCCTCGCCTTCAAATTCAACGACTTTAAGGATATCTTCCTTGGTAATATCATTAACCTTGCCGCCTTCAACACGCGGATCGACAAAAGTTCCTAACCCTACCTTTGACAACACGCCGGGACCTTTTCTACCTATCTCATTAAACAATTGACACATAACCCCTTGGGGCAGGAAATAACACTCTACTTTGTTCTCCTCCGCCATGCGGGCCATGCGTGGCGATGTACCCACATGCCCTACAATTAATCTTTTTACCAAGCCTTCTTCAGCCAGGGAACACTCGCCTCTTGTTTTAGTGTCACCAGCTCCCGGTCCATGTGTAAGAGTGAGGCCCCTGGGATGACCGGTCTTCAAAAACCTTTCCCTGATTGCAAGAGCTACCTCTTCCGGCCACCCGGCCAGCGCAGACACAGCAAACCCCAAAGTAACATTGTCATTAATTAATTCCGCCGCTTGTGTAGCCGTAATTACCTTTGCCATATTCATCATCTCCCTTAAATTATTTTTTGTTGGCTAACCAACTATTTAATCATTAAGGTAAATTTTTATTTTACTCAAACGCCGGCATAATGAACCGACGCCGTTTGCCGGTATAAAGGTCGATACCTTTACAACGCGCCGGGGAGAAGTGGCCAATCGCTACGAGAGCGCCATAGGAGTTGATGTATTTCTGTAAGGTAGCCTTATTTCTCTACCGCACTCACGAGACACTTAATTAAACTCGCTATGTGTTACAGAAAGGTTATTCTGAGTAGTCGCCCAGACGCACTAACGCTTCATATGCTTCGGCAGACGCCTGCGGGGCTACATACTAAAAAGGCTTCGGATACGATATTTGATAAGCCACCTCCTTAATCCGCTTGCCACGAATTATTCTTTGCTTTTTACTAAGTAAAACCGCCGTGCTCTTTTTTTATCAATGCCTCGATGATATTCCCCCTTTTTTAGCTATTCTGACACAAATGTCGACATTTACATCTACAAGGCTGCATAGATTGCAGTCTTGATTGGTTCCGAATAGCCCCTTTATAAAACCACCTTTGATTTATAAAGGCATTTTTCACATAAGGCAATTAGAATATTCTATCTTCAGTTGCCCAGGTCGGGAACCAGCGATAGTATTCTTTCGGATAGGCTTTGTTCAGGCCGTCATAGGTAGCCTTGGCAAGTTGTAAGCCTTTTTTGTTCCGCAGGACCATAACAAGCCCTTTTTCTTCTAAACCAAGAATGGCTTTTTCCAGAGCAGCCTTGTCACCATCGATATACTGCTGGAGATCTTCCAGGGTCATATGCAGGGCAGGATTGATCCTGTAGTCTTCAGCCAATACAGCCAGCACGTTTTCTTCGCTTACAGGCAGCTTATTCTCAACAGGGCCAAATGCCGGTACAGGCACACCCAGTTCCGGATCGATGACCCGGCGCGGCATTTCGATATCTTCCTTCATCAACTTGAGAGTAGAACGGAAGATAGTCAGACGGCAGGCTTCTACTGTGCCGCCGGCGACATGTTCTGTTTTGGCTACTTCATAAATGTTCTGTACGGGATAGAAACGGTTAACACCGTCGCCGCCCATAATCTGTGTGGCTTGTTTAGCCGACTCCAGAGTAATCTCCGCACCATAGGCCTTTACGGCACTGGCTTCGATGGTTACATCTTCTTCTCTGTCCCACAACCAGGCTGTGTAGTATACCGCTACCCGGGAAACCTTCAGCCTGATGACCAGGTCAGCGATCTTATCCTGGTTAGCTGGAATATCAATGGTGGCTTTGCCAAACTGTACCCGGCGCTGTGCATACGGAACAGCATTGTTTAACAAAAGGCGCTGCCAGCCGATGGTACCGGCTGAAATAACTGTCCTTTCGAAGTTCAAGCCGGCCATCATAATTGCCCAGCCTTCACCTTCCTCGCCGATACGATCCGTTTCAGGAACAACTACCTGCTCAAAGTCCAAAGAGCCGTTTTGCACGTTTTCAAAGGCCAGGATCTCGTTTAACTTTTCACAGGTTAAACCAGGTGTGCCTTTTTTAACAACGAAGGCGCTCAGGTGCTTGCGCTTCCTGAAATCCTCAGGATCGTCGCTTGTTCTGGCGTAGACAAAATAACGCTCTGCCACACCTGCAGCAACGATAAAACGCTTTTTGCCCTGGAGGATATATTTATCCCCTTCTTTTTTAGCCGTTAAAGCCACACCGGCCGCGTCAGTACCGGCAGTCATTTCTGTGATCACGACAGCGCCGATTTCTCCACTGGCGATTTGCGGTAAAAATCTCTTCTTCTGTTCTTCCGTACCGGCTTCGATGATCTGGCGCAGTCCGCCGTTCATGTTGCCGACAACGATACGGCCAATGCCGGGCATCATGCTATGCAATTCCTCAGCCAGGATGCAGGCGCCGGTAGCACCTAAGCCTAAACCACCGTATTCCTTGGGAATAGCAGCACCGATAAAACCTTTTTTGCCGATTTTTTCATAGATATCCCAGGGGAACTCCCGTGTCCATCTGGTTTTGGCATCTATGGGTGCGACTTCTTTGACAAAAGCTCTTACCTCTTCAGCAAACGCTTTTTGCTCATCCGTCCACCAGGGAAATGGTTGCAAGTTAATTCTCCTCTCATTTTTAGATATTTTTTTCAGGATGACCTGGGGGCAACTTCATACCCCAAAGTCATCCTGAAAATCACTTTATTAAAACCCTACTTCTTTTTGCTTGGCCATTCATCAGGATATTTTGGTGTTTCCCAATCTTTAATCTCTTGCAGCCAGGGGGCACGTTCCACTAATTCGTCATGAGCAAGAGGCACCGGCGGGTGACATACCCACAGGGGATCAAGTTCTTCCTTAATTTTCAATAGCCATTCGTGATAATTTGGCCCCAGCTTGGGTCCAGTCAGATACATAGGCTGGTGAGAAGCCAGTAGCGACGTGTAATATCCGTTCTTAATATTCATCTTAGATGTTTCTACATAGAATTGATCTACGGGGTTTGTATCCTCACGCTGATCCCAATATATCAGGTACTCTGAGTAGCCCATATGGCCGCCTTCACAAATCATAGTCCAGCCCGGGTCGCCATGATCCGGCATCAGCGGCGGTGTATATTTTGCCTTCAACTTAGCGTAAGCTGGACCATGCTCTGCAGCGTGACGGATTGACTCCTGAATGTAGTCAACTGAAACATAAGATCCACACATGAGCCACATACCGGCAGAATCTGCGTTCTTAAGCCATGACTGGTCTGAAGGCCTGGTGCGCCGTGCTTTACCACCCAATTCTTTAATAAAGATGTCATTCAGCACGTTTTCTTGATATATCATATCGTCTTCCGAGGTAAAGCCGATTATTAGTGCACGTACCAGGTGGAAATTCTCAAGTGTTTCAGGAGATTCTTTATCCCATAACTCCCAAAACTCTTCCTTATCCTCCGCCTTGGCAATTGCACGCCAGAATACCGGGACTTTGGTAACTGCACCTCCAACCATGGCCTTACCCATTTCATACATACCTATATTTTCTGCCTCTTTGCTAGGCACCTGGTAATTAATCCACTTGACCCTATTCAATGGTAGAGTCAATGCGGTGTCAGGCGAAACCCCTTCCGGAACCAATCTCTCTTCCTGGAAGGGCAAGACCTTAACAGCCATCTTGGTAACAATGCCCAAACAGCCCAGTACACCGGTGTAACCTCTTAGAATACCCCGCAAGTCAGGACCGATCCCTTCACCCCAGAAACCATCCTCCGACACGGCTAACGAACCCAATTTGACCAGTTCTCCGTCAGGGAGTACCAACTCAAGACCCAGGATTCGACGCATCGGCAGGCAGACCCTCATGCTTAACGGTGACCACCCGTCGCTGATGAGGTTGGCTATGACCGAGCACTGAGCGCCGCCGCCACCGACAACCGTGTAAGCGCCGCGCTTAAAGCATTCCTCCTGGAAGGGCGAGAATACCACACCCGGCTGGATGGTAGCATAAAAGTGAGCATCATCGAATTCACAGTCCCGCATTCGCTTCATGTCAATAAGCAACTCATTTTCTTCGTGACAGTGTGAGCGCGGACCGTAGAATCCTGTTGAATACGGCACATAGGGAACCCTGAAACGGTTACATATTTTTACTATTCTCTGAACATCTTCTGTCGTCCTCGGCAGAATCACTGCGGCAGGCAACTTAGTCATTATCCGCTCATAGCCGGTTCCAGCCTCGTAGCCACCTGCTCCGGACTTGTAAGCGGCCATAATGACCGGATCATCGGAAAGATATTTTGCGCCAACAACTGCTTCCAGCGCTTGCAATGCTTCTTTAACAATAGCCATCTTCTGAACCTCCTTTATAGCGAAGCCAAAATGACTTCGGAAATATCCATTACCTGCAGTTGATCACCGATGGTTTTAGCTGTCTGTGAGAAATTGTTTTTGCAGAAAGGACAGGCTGATACAAGGACTTCCGCTCCAATTTCCCGCACTTCATCCAGACGTTCTTTAGCTGAAGTAGTAGCTAATTCAGGGAAGGCTTCTTTAGTACCGCGACCTGCACCGCAACAGAAAGCATTTTCTCTGAGGCGCATCATTTCCACAAGCTCAACACCGGGTATGGCCTGGAGAATGTTTCTTGGTTGCGCATATAGCCCTGACCGGCCGCGGCGCCTACGAAGCCTGGGTTCAATGCAGCCCATCCAACCTCTCTCACCAGAATAAGGCGTCCAGGGATCACAAAGCCTGCTTACACTACATGCATCATGATAGGTAAGCTTTAAGTTGACATTTTTGTTCGGCTTCAAGTTACCATTGGCAATCGCCTCATCAGCAAACTCCAACAGGTGTACAACCTTGAAGCCCAAGTCATCAGTAGATATACCCAACATCTTCGGATAGTCAACTTTCCACATCCGGTAGCACTCAGCACATGACGTCAGAAGGGTTTTGGCTCCGGAAGCTTTCACCGCATCAACATTGCGTTTAGCTAGCTCAGTGGCCTCATCGATCATACCGACAGAGTATAGAGTGTTGCCACAGCACCACTCGTCCGGCATCAAGCTGAAAGGTGTGCCTGAGGCATTAAGAATTTTAGCGGTTGCTTGTCCGATCTCAGGATTTGTATAGGAAGCAGAGCACCCTGGAAAATAAAGCACGTCTGCTTTATCGGCAACCTTGATCTCCTGGGTGAGCCAATTTCTTCTGTTTGCATGAGGAGAGCCAAACTGATTATGGGTTTTTTCAATGTTTTCAGCAGTCTTTTTGTGGGCCGGCATTGGCCCGGCACCATCTTTAACTGCCTTTACTCTTAGGGCTTCAAGGCTCAAGCCTATTTCCAGGTCAAGATTCCTTTTGCATCCTACATCGCAAGCCCCGCATAATGGATCGGCATATAGTACTTCCAGCAGCTTAGGTGTCCATTCTAATAGCCCTTCATCTACAGCACTGCCAATCCTCATTTTCCCCGCACAATTGTATGCATCGAAATCGTTCCATACACCGCTTGGACACCTGGTGGTGAATTTGATACCAGGGCTATAGGTGTGATCTACCCAATAGCCACCTTTGCATTTAATGCAGTGATCCATATCGTATCTAAAGTTTTTCAGGTATCTGACATCCAATGCAAATTTTACTTTTGGTGTATCATAACGCTCTTTATTCAACTCGCTAATTTTGGACATTTTTTTTCCTCCTTTCTCTTAGAAACACAAGTTTCCGGGATTCATGATATTATTGGGATCGAATATTTTCTTGACCCGCTTCAACAAGGACGTATATGAGCCGGCCCGGTCATACATCATCGGCGCTAGCACGCCATATGGCCTGCTGAAATAAGCTCCTTTATTGAAAAGAACTACTGCGGCTTCCTTGTAGAGGTTCGCAATATTTGCCTTTTCGCTTTCATCTTCCGCATTATAGAAGAAGGTAAATTCCATCTGGCACGCTCTGTTGTGCTCTATAGGTTGCACGTACATACCAATATCTTCAGGTTTGTAACCATACTTAACAGCTACATTTTGGAGCTCGCTGATATAGCCGGGTGTGTCCTTCGGTTTGCAGATGAAAAACAGGCTCTGGAAAGCACCTTTCCACTGATCCTTCCAATAAATTTCTTTAGGCCAGGGATTCCTTAACAAGGGCAGAAGCTTTTTCCCGATCCCCGGGAACCCAGGCAAGGTTTCAGTAAGAGAAACGTCATTAAATTCGTTCTTCATTACCTCTTTTAGGAATTTCATCTCATACGCCACTTTTTCTTCAGGTCGACGCACTAAACCACAAACAACCACTACTAAGGTCCAGGGTGGTAAGGTTTTGCGCAGAGTTTCAAAATCATCGGGCCATTTATCGGCAAGAATCGTGGCCAAATCAATATTGTTAAGCAGCAAGACCTCCTCACCGATCCTTCTCGGCAGAATTCTATATAAGAACTCCTGGGCACGAGCTAAATTAGTAAATGGCGCTAAAAGGACTTTATCAATCCGCGTTTTGTGTTCGATTTTCAGGTTTGACCAGGTTAATACACCCATCGTACCCTGTGCACCCTGTACTAAGCGATAGAAATCAAGACCTGGGCCTGAAGGGTTACTCCCAGTTGCTTTTGAATTTTGTCCAAAACCGTGTACACTGGCTGAGCCACCTCTAAAAACATCCCCATTGGGCCAGACAACTTCAAAACCCTGCAGGGGTTCGTTGTATTCATATACTGTATTGGTCGGCACTTCTCTTTCGAGATAATCGGTAAGGACTGAACGATCCTTGTGTGGGCAAAGCGGCATTATCATCCGCATTTCCTGCTTATCCAACTCGGACACCAGCTGCCCCCAGGTCACACCAGGCTCAATACGAACCCGGCGGTCAAAGACGTCAATTTCGATGATCTTGTTCATTTTGCTAAAATCCATGACAATTCCACCCTGCTTGGGTATAGTGCTACCATGGAAATGCACTTTTGAACTTACCGGCACCACCGGTACATTGTTCTCGTTAGCGTACTTCACCACAGCTGAGACTTGCACTGATGACTCGGGCGTTACTACAATGTTGGCCATCCCTGCGGGCAGAAGACTTGAATCCTGTGCATACTGGAGCAGAATTTCACTTTTGTCGTTTACGTTCTCTTTTCCAAGAATCCTTATCAAATCATCCTTCATGCTCATGGTGTTCCTCCTTTCAATTAGAAGCGTAAATCACATCTTTAATAAAAGATTTTTGTGTTTCTCATTTCTACCAACGCATACCGCATCTCCAAAAGCGTTATAGCTCATCCCCTTTCACGATCAAATTGATTTAAAGACATAACCCCCCAATCATAGGTTTTATTACGTTAATTAAAACAGACTAAACCTCACATAAATCCATGCAAAAGCTTAATAATAGCTAGCTATTTATTCAGTTACATACTATTGCTTTACTACTTTGAGTTCTTTCTTTATTTTGCAAACCCAACATCTTGAGCGCTAACTGGCGCAGTTTAAACTTTTGGACTTTCCCACCGGCTGAATAAGGATAACTACGAACAAATACAATATGTTTAGGAATCTTAAACTTGGCAATTTTGCCTTTGCAAAAATTTTGCAATTCTTTTTGTGAAAGTGTTGCTCCATTTTTTAATTTGACAAAGGCCATAACTTCTTCACCATACTTGCGACTGGGCAATCCTAATACTTGTGCTTCTTCAACTAACGGATGGGTGCATAGCAAGTTTTCTACTTCTTTCGGATATATGTTTTCCCCGCCGCAAATGATCATGTCTTTTAGCCTGCCGATTATTTTGCAGTACCCGTCGTCATCCATGACACCAAGGTCGCCCGTGTGCAGCCAATTATCATCATCAATTACCTCCGCGGTAGCTACAGGCATTTTATAGTAGCCCTTCATTACGTTACAGCCTCGTGCAAGAATTTCACCTTGCACACCAGGTGCTACTGCTTCTCCAGTTTTTGGATCGACAATTTTGACTTCAACTCCTGGCAGAGCCCTCCCTGAGGTGTAAAGCCTTAATTTGGCCGGTTCAGTCACTCGTGTGCTGGTAATACATGAGGAAGCCTCGGCCTGACCGTAGGAAACGATAACTTTTTTCAAAACGTTCTCTAATTTCCTTAGTACTTTCGGCGCACATGCCGACCCGGCAACAATTCCTGTTCTCAAGGAAGACAAATCATACTTCACTTTCTCTATTTCCTCCAGCAAAGAAACAAATATGGCGGGTACCCCATGTAATACCGTACAGCGTTCTTTTTCAACCGCTTCAAGTATTTTGACTGAGTCAAATCTATCTGACGGGAGAACAATTGTTGCACCGGACGCAACACTGCACAATACTCCAGTCACGGCGCCAAAACAGTGAAAAAGAGGCACCGGTATACACACCCTATCTTGAAACCCCAGATTCATGCACACTTTCATACTCAGTGCGTTCATAATAACGTTTTTGTGTGATAGCAGGACACCTTTTGGGAACTCATTGGTTCCTGAGATATATAGCATCATGCATACATCTTCCGACTCCAGCTCAGCCATGCGAGCACCCATTTCTTCGTCAGATATCTTGTCCCCTAATTCATAAACATCGTTCAGGCTCAACAAGCCTGGATACTTTTTATCTCCTATAATGATCACATTCTTCAAGAGTGGCAGTTTCTCAGCTACAAGCTCTCCCGGCCTACAGTTGTACAACTCAGGGCAAATTTCATATATCATACTTGTATAATCATTGCTTCTACCAACATCGGCCATTATCAGAGTTGTTGAATCCGATTGTTTCAAAAGATATTCCAGCTCGTTTATCTCGCAACTAGTATTTACTGTCACAAGGACGGCTCCAATCCTTGCAATACCGAACTGCGCAATAACCCATTCAGGAAGGTTAGAAGCCCATATAGCAACATGGTCACCCTTTTTTATCCCTAACTTCAACAAGCCTTTGGAAAACTGGTTGCAAAATGCCTGAAACTCCTTGTAGGTATATCTTAAGTTGCGTTCATAACAAACAAGGGCATCTTTGTCCGGGTGAATTTTTACCATATTATCTAAAAATTTTCCAACTGTAAAATTTCTATTCTTTAAATAACTCACTGGACATACCTCCGTACTGCTGAGTAGCTATGCTAACAACGGATTGCAGATACTATTAGTCAGAGTATTCTGAAATATATTATTAGCAAATATTAAATAATTAGGGCATTATACCCTTATATGTTGTATCTTAATATAATTTTCTTAATTTTCTATGTGTACCATAATTATATCGGGATCGAGGATCAATATCTATTCACAAACCCGAGGAATTCTCGTTGTATTTTAAGGTGCCTTTCCTACACTTTATAGGAAAGGCCCGGCTGCCATAATATGGGCATCCGGGCCATCCAGCGAACCGTTATTAAATTATGCTTTACTTCATGAGCAAATTTTCTCCATAATATCTATAAAGCTTTATAGCCAATTGTAGTTCAAGCTTCGTATCTTTGTCCTTCAAATCCAATCCCGATATTTTCTCTGCTTTCTCTAGGCGATATCTCAGTGTGCTTGGGTGAATGAAAAGTTCTCTTGATGCGCTCTGGACAGAACAATCTTTATCCAAATAACATGCCAGTGTTTCAATAAGGTCTACATTATGTTCCATGCTGTATTCGTATAACTTACCGATAATATCTTTTACAAATTTCACCAGTGCATTGTCATCACCTGGCAGTGGCAGGATGCCCATTAATCTAAGAGAATGGTGATACACTATCCCTTCGTCTGCACTTGGATTGGTTTCCATAATATTTAGGACTTTGCAGGCTTCAGCATAGGCAACCTTATAATCCCGGGGATCAAAACACATACGTCCAACACCAATTCTGACCTTACTGTCTTTAAAGATTGTCTTCAATATTTCGAATACCACCTGAAGGCTTTTATTAACCATTGACATTTCCAATTGAATACCTTCGACTGACTGAATCAACATTACTGCTTGTTCGTCATTTATCGCAACTAAATTAGTTTTCATATCCATATCCTTGGTAATACTGAGTAAAACATCTTCTAATTGTTGCTGACCAGGTGCATCAAGTACTTTAATGGCAACCACCGCCATCTCCCTGGCCAAGTCTAAGCCGAGGATACCTTTTTCCCACTCAATAACATCCAACTTGGATTTATCGCTGATAAGTCCTAAGATCAGGGTTCTCCTCATCTCATCCTTTAGTTCTAAACGGGCTTGTTGAAGAGTTATCAAGAAAACCAGGCTGATTAACGCTGCTCTGATAAATCTTAATTGCTCCTTATCCAGCTCTTTAATAAAAACATGCAAATAACCCTTAACCTCTTCTTTTATAAGAATAGGGAAAATTTGTCTAGGTAAAGTCACTCCATATTCAGGTATCTCAGGCATTTTTATGGGATTACCAGAGGATTTTTTTGCTAAGTCAACGTAATTAGCAATTTTGGGATCTACACGCTGTGGCTTTAGATACTTTTTACTTCTCTGTTTTCGTATGTTAAGATAGATATTGTCATCTAGATGTGAACGTGCGAGGACTTTAAAATACTTATCCTCAATTAGAACACCAACATTCAACTTATTAGCTACTAGATCAGCTATGCCTTGATAGCCTTTCCCGGTAATAATGCTTTTCATAAAGTCATCATACCATTTATCAAATTCAATCCCATTTAGTGAAATTTTGCTCATACTCTGTAACACCTCCCCGAAATAAAGTCTCCGTTACCTCGAGATCTATTAATATGTAACTGATAATGTTATAACATGCGCTTATAATCTGATTATACCATGAACTTAAAAAACAAAAACCCTGCCGCAATATTAATATCTGCAGCAGGGTCATACTAAATCTAATTCATAATACAAACAATATCTTAGAACTTCCTGTCTTCGGTCACATAATCAGGAGCCCATCTGTAGTATTCCTTAGGATAAGCCTTATTCAGACCTCTGTAGTTAGCTTTAACCAGCTGGACTTCGCCTTTCCTATTCCTGTAGGTCATGACCAGATTCTGTTCTTGCAAGGCGTCGATAACCTTAGCAATATCAGCTGCGTCAGCATCAATGTACTGCTGAATGTCCTCAATGGTCATATGCAAGCCCTGGTTGATACGATAATCTTCGCCTAATACTTTCAGCAAGCTTTCCTCGCTAAGGGCAACTTTCTGCTCAACAGGGTCTGCGGTCGGTATAGGCACACCCAGTTTCTCACTGATAACCCTGCGCGGCATTTTCATATCTTCACTCATCAGCCTAAGACCAGCCCGGAAGACTGTCAGACGGCAGGCTTCCAAAGTGCCGCCTGCAATGAAGTCGGTTTTTGCTACTTCGAAGATGTTTTGGATTGGATAGAAACGGTTCACACCGTCGCCGCCCATCACCTGAGTAGCATCAGCTGCCGAAGCAAAGGTAGCCTCAGCACCCATAGTTTTAACCATACTGGACTCAATTGTAATATCCCGACCGATATCCCATAGATAAGCTGTGTAATAGACAGACATGCGGGTTGTCTTCAGACGCATGATAATATCTGTTATCCTGTTCTGGTTGACAGCCAGATCGATGGTGGGACGGCCAAACTGGACACGTCTCTTAGAATAAGGAACCGTATATTGCATGAGTATCCTCTGCCAGGCTGCCGCTGAAGCTGAGATTAAAGTGCGCTCAAAGTTCAAACCATGCATCAGAACCTTCCAGCCTTCACCTTCAGCACCGATCCTGTTCTCCACAGGGACAATCACATTTTCGAAATCCAAGGAACCATTCTGCACGTTCTCAAAGCCGAGAATTTCGTTGATTCTCTCAGTGGTAAAGCCTGGGGCCCCTTTTTCAACCCAAAAAGCAGTCAAATGTTTGTGTCTCTTAATATCTTCCGGGTTATTGCTTGATTTTGCATACACAATGTAATGATCGGCAACCCCTGCGCCAACAATAAAACGCTTTTTACCATTGAGCACATAATGATCGCCTTCGAGCTTGGCTTCTACTTCCATACCTGAAGCATCGGTGCCGGCAGTCATTTCAGTAATCGCAACACAGCCCGTTTCCCCCATGGCAATGCGGGGCAGATATTTTTTCTTTTGCTCCTCGGTACCAAAATCCAGGAGCTGCATCAAGCCACCCATCATGTTGCCTACGATGATCCTGCCCATACCAGGGCTGACGCTGTGAACTTCTTCTGCAACAATACAGCCGCCGGTGCAACCCAAGCCCATACCGCCGTATTCCTTGGGAATAGCAGCGCCGGTAAAACCGGTCTTGCCAAACTCCTCATATAAATCGAAGGGAAACTCTCTTGTCCACCTTGTCTCCATTTCCCTTCCCGCGATCTTCTCCATGAAGGCTTTTACATCTCTTGACAACTGCTTGTGCTCTTCACTCCACCATGGAAAGAAATCCATTGCTTTTCCTCCTTTGCCATTTTGATATTATTATTTCAGATAGTTAACACTGCAAGTGCTAACTCTGAACACAACTTAACAAAAGCATTGCTATTAGCTTTTCTTTTTATATCTGTCTCTATTTTTATAAGTATTATATTAAACGATACCTAATATACACCTGCAGGTTTAATAACTAGGTAGAAAACAACATAAGACACCCTCGTCTTGGTAAAATAGAGTTTGCTAAAACCCTTCCAACAAGACGAAAGGATGTCTTTATTAAATCTATTTTACCAGGCCGATATACAGTAGAAAAACAATATGTACGAAATCAGTAAAATATATCATTATCAGTAAAATATATCATTGCTACAACTTTGAAAAAGCAAGGTGTTATTGCTATCTGTACTTATTAAGTCCATTTTCCTGTTTGTTTCTAGCGTAATTTCTATATGCACATTGCAATCCGAAGTTGCCTCCGGTATGCCGCAAAAGGATCCAATATATCGGTTTTAAAATTCATGTTGGTATAGTTGGCGAAGAATTTCACTAACCTGAGCTACTATCATTAAAGAATCCATTGAACCCTTAAAACCTCATAGCTGGAATAATGTCCTTATTCTTGTGCGAAATCGCTCTAAGGCTTGATAAGCGTACCACAGGCTACAAAAGAAGTATGGAAAGCATCAAAATATTCTACCGAAGTTCATATCCTATCTGCCCGCATTTCTAAAGGGCCGGCTTTATTTTTCGTTCTGCGAAAGTTAAATTAATTAAAATATTCTTTCTTTAAAGTGCACTTCCTAATACTGCCTTCAAATAGATCTTTTTATAACTATTGTAATTTTATATTAGTAACTCAACTTTCGCAGGACGAAAGTTGAAGCCGATCCTTTAAAAATGCGGGCAGACAGGAAATGAACTCTTGAATTAAATCCTGTAAAGCACGATCTGTTATTGTAAGATACTTCCTCAAGGTGTTTTTAAATATTGTCAGTATCAGTTGAAATGCCTCTGTAAAACTAATATCTTTTAGCTCATCACAGCAAAGATAAAATAGGTTGCCGAGTGTCCGCGGGTCCTTTGATTCCCGGTTTTCTAGGGCGAGCATGATGTAGCGGCAGAACACGATTGTGGTATGGGCCACCATTGAATCATAAGATCTCCCCTGGAACTCCTTGGCAAGTTTCAAAAATGATTTGGTGGTTTTAAAAAACACTTCGATGTTCCAGCGTTTACCGTAGATTTGGATGATTTCTTCATCGGTTAACTCTAAATCAGTTGTAAGCAATGCCAACCATTTTTTTGACCTGTTCGGGTCCCGTACAAATAAGATCCGGGCCGGTACGGGATTACCATTAGAATCATTGCCGATAACAACAAAGGCATTTGCTAATATCTTAGCCCTGCCAGGTTTTTTGAGGAGTTCCTTGTAAAGGGTATCAAGATTCATCTTTTCCCCTTTATAAGTGTACAGAACCTTTTTCATTGATTTAAGCATGCATATCACATGGAGACGGTGCTCACGAACCTTACAGATAATGGCCGGAAAGGCGAACCAACTGTCAAAAAGAAGATACCTTGCCTTGATACCATGTTCCTGAGCTTGACGTAAGAGGTCAAACATTACTTCGGTAGACTTTTTGATACTTTCCATCCTTCTTTTGTAGCCAGTGGTACGCTTATCAAGCCTTTGGTTAATTCCACACAGCCGGTTATGTTCATTTTCGGAACTGAGCAGGGAAAAGGCGACCGGTAGAAAAGTATTGCCGTCTGACCAACCTAGTGTAAGCATCCTAAAACCAAGGACATACTTGTGTTCAACATGATCCCGCACCCTGGCCAGCAATTCAACGGCTTTGCTCCTGTTGCGGCTGTAGAGAGAGTCATCAAGGATAAGGACATTCTTCCAGCTGTGAGGCTTCAAAGGCTCAATGGTTTCTTTAATGATAGTTGAACTTAGGGTAAGTAAAAATTTTCGCCAATTATACCGACATGAATTTAAAAACCGATATATTGTATCCTTCTGCGGCATGCCGGAGTCAGTTTCGGATTGCAATGTACGATAGAGGTTCTTGCCACTAAATACAAGCAGAAAAATGAACTTAAAAATTTCCAGACAGCTAAAACCCTTTGTTTTTCGAAAGTTGCAGCGGCGTAATTTTTTGCTAATTTCATACTTGGCAAAAAAATTATCCACGCGAGAGTTAAATTGTTTTTCAACTGCATATTGGTCTGGTAAAATAGATTTCATAAAGACATCCTTTCGTCTTGTTGGAATGGTTTTTTGTCAATTCTATTTTACCAAGACGAGGGTGTCTTTTGTTGTTTTCTACTAAAATAAAATCGCAATTAAGCCAATTATATCAAGGCTTTATGGCTATTTTTCAAGTGAGAAAGTTGAGTTAGTAACTGAAAAAGATCAAGTCTAAATTATCTATTTAATAGTGTCAAGGCGTTGTTTGAGAAAACAAAAGAGAATACCATCTTGGATAAGGATAAGTGATTCCTTATGAAACATGGGATTAAGCGAAAACTAACCCCTTTAATTGGCTTCTTAATTACGGCTTCAGCTTTTTTAATATACCCAAAGCCCATGGCTCTCTTTAGTATCTGACCTTGCTCATGGGCTCCGCCAACAGTTATACGAATATATTTCATGTAGTGCTGGAAGTAATAAACTTTCACCCTTAATAACATTCTCAAAAGAAAGGGGCTGTTGCACAACGAACTAAAAAGTTCGAGTAAACCGCCCTTTTTATAGAAAATACAGATGCGCGTTCCAATAACTAAATTATTATCGGATTTAATGGCTGATTTTAATTTTATAAAAAGAAAGGAGCGTCGCTCACTACTTGAAAAAGTAGTTTTGCAACACTCCCTCTATTACCAGCCTAACCTGACTATAACCGCAGACACTTTTGTCCAAATAATTTGACGGAAGCCCCAAACTTCGGATTAAATGCTTCGGTCACATCTTTCATTAAATCGCCTGGGTCCCCTCCTACCGTTAAGTCGTCAAGACCCCATTGCCCTTCTGTGAAGTCATATGAAACAGATTGGGACAATGGCCCCGCATTTATTCCACCTGTAAATTTTAAGGTGCCGCAATCATCAAGGGTTAGTCCCGCGCTGGGACCTATACCGGCATAGCTCAGTCCGCCCTGGACTCCAACGGTACTACCAGTCCTGGCCAGGCCTCCGAAAGGAGATACTTCTACTCCTGCGCCTACGCCGAATCCGACCTCTGCGCATATAGAGACTCCTTCACCGGTGACACAGAGCTGACCGCCACCACCTATGCCGCCATAAAGAGTTCCACCGATGCAAAACAGGCCAAAGGGATCGCGCAGGTTGACCGGGTTATTGTTAACGTAAACGTACAGGTTGCCCTGCTGGCCATTAAAGAGAATCGGATCGCGGGCCGTCCACCGCCCGGCTGCCGGGTCGTAGTCCCG
This sequence comes from Pelotomaculum sp., assembly GCA_050950345.1. Classification (GTDB taxonomy): domain Bacteria; phylum Bacillota; class Desulfotomaculia; order Desulfotomaculales; family Pelotomaculaceae; genus Pelotomaculum_C. The sequence goes on along the minus strand of JBMNHK010000002.1, from coordinate 653,526 downwards.
CAGTCCGAAGCGCACCAGTCCGCTATCCGGGTCGGCTATTCCTCCGGCATAGCCGATGGGCAGGTAAAAATCAGGTTTACTGCCATCATCAGTTGAAGTTAAGTTCCCATAACTGTCATACTCCATGACCTTTACTACCTGACCCTCGGCATCAGTGACTACACGCGGAGTACCCTGCTGATCTGTCGCTACATAGTACCAGTCATCCCCCTGTTTGATAGCATAGAGGAAACTGCTTTCGTCGTAATAATACTGGCTGACAGCCCCCGAATTATCCTGCATGGCCGTGATCTGGAAGGGATAGTCGGGATTGCCATAGAGGTAATACTCGCTGACCGGCGCCTCATCAGTTGGATCTGCCACCGAGCGGCCCACCCGCCGGCCCAGGCCGTCATAAGTGTACGTGACTTCCAGACCGTTCTGCAGTGTTGCCTTGTACAGCTCGCCCATGGCGGTGTATTCAAATACATCATCACCACGTCGGGTCAGGAAACCGTCTTCATTAAACTGGTACGCTACATCACCCAGCCTGTTTAAGCGATCCTGGTCGTCGTATTCAGCTCCACCTGTCAGCCGGTTGCCGTTGGCATCGTAGGTATAAGATTCAACCAGTGCGCCTCCGCGCCTGACTTCTGTCAACTGCTTGTTGGCGTCATAAGTGTATTCGTACTCGTAAACAGCAAAGTCTACAGTTTCTTTCTTTGTCTGGATCATACCGGTGTTGTCATAGGTGAGATTCAGGCTGTAAACCTGATTGCCGTTTACAGTACTGGCACGCTTCACAGGTCTGCCGAGGTCGTCGTATTCATAAGTGAGCCTCATACGACCATCGCTGATCTGGCTTGGCGCGCCCAACGGACCCTTATGCTCAATCGTGAAGTCTCCGTATTTTTTCAGCAGTCCGTCTGAATCATATTCCAGGAGCACCTGCTCCCCATCAGCGGTAAATCCGATTATTTTGAAATCATTGTCGTAGTCGTAACGGTAACTATACTCGCCACTTATTACACTGCTGACGGTCATTTGAGTGGGCAGCGAACCATCGTATGCAAAACTGTAGTTGATCCCGTCAGGCTTGCGTTCGATGCCGGCAACCCGATCTGTCAAGTCGTTGTATCCAAAGGTCGATTGCACTAAGTCGTAAACCATACCGGTGACGCGGCCGCTGCTGTCATATTCATAGTCCACGGTTCGCCCTCCCGGCAGGGTCAGCCGGGTCACCGCACGATCACTGTTATAGCTTTTCTGATAACCGGCGTTACCCGGCGGCGTATAGCTTTCTGGCAGGTCTACTGCAGTGTAACCCAGTTGATGCTCTGCACCATTCGGCATGGTTATAGCCGTCAAGATTGCCATTGGCATCGTAGGAAAATGTGTAATCCTGACCACCGGGCATGGTGATGCGGGTCAGCAGGTCGGCGTCGTTATATTCGTACCGGAACGTATTTCCCGCAGCGTCCATCAGTTCTGTAAGCCGGTTCATAGGATCATAAGTGTAGGTTAAGCTCTGATCGCCCTGCTCAACACCTTTCAAATGTCCTTTCTCGTTGTAGCTGTAGATGATCGGCTCCAGATCCTCCGTTTTTTCTTCTATGATGCGGCCATACCAGTCTAAAGTGCTGATGCTCTGCCTTCCCACAGGTGTGGTAATGGTTACCGTTATCGTTTTGTTATCCCTGTCAATCTCGTATGTGGTGTTATAAATCTTTCCGTTGTTGTCTACCTCATCTATTATTTTAGTTACGCTTAACAGGTCATTGATGTCTTCCATTTCCACTGTACGATTCTGAGTAAAAGTTGACTTTAGGCCACTTGGACTGGTGATAGTAAATTCCTTGGTGATTGGCGCCCGGGTACCGATTCCTATACGCGGATCAGGTTCCTCCAGCACAGTTGCTACCATACCATCGGGATAGGTGACCTCTCGCCTGCCGTCGCTTTTTATCAAAATCTCTGTTTTAGCGCCATTGGGGTTGGTATTAACCCTGCGCACGTCGCCATTACCAAGGTATTCTACACTGTATGTGGAAACACGCCCGCCGGCCGTTTCAACGCTGACTTTATAGCCATTCTCTATTTCCTCACGCGATAGCTCACTATACCCCCCTGCAGGATCCTCGTCTTTGACCAATCGCCCAAATTCATCATAGGTAAAAAGGTGAGTGTTACCCTTGTGATCAGTGAATTCGGTCAATAGTCCGTCAGCGGTATATTCCAGGTTGATTTCTTTAGACAGCGGACATATGATGCTGGAAAGGTAACCATCTTCGTTTACTGCCAGCCCGGTTGTCTGGCCACCAGGAGCAACTATCTCCGTCGGGTTCCCCTGGCCATCCCAATGGACACTGGTAACGTTTGAAAAGGCATCCTTCACTGCCAGTAAACGGTTCTGGTCATCATAAGCAAAGGTATAAATATCACTGCCGGTTAGAGCATTGATCGTTCTCTTATGACGGCCTGTTCTATCAAAAATGAAAAGCGTGTTGCCATCTTCGGCAGGTATAACCAGATCCTCTTCCAGAACACCGGGGAACGCTTTACCTATCCGGCGGATACGTCCGTTTCCGCTATCTGCAAAATAAATGAGACCGTCCGGGCCAACGACTACATTAGCATCGCCGGACGTATTAAACTTTGCCGCGGAGGGGTGGCAATTGTCTCCGCTGTATCCAATTTCGCCAACTCCTGCCACGGTGCTGATGGTGCCGTTCGGCCCCACCTTAAGGATACGCTGGGCAAAGATAAAATATATGCTGCCATCTGGGGTCACTGTAAGCTTTCCAGGAGTAAAACTCGCCTCAAGGGCTGACCCGCCTTCATCGATATCCCCGCTTCCAGTGAATCCAGTGCCCGCTATAGTAGTGATAATCCCATCAGTACCAACCCGGCGGATACGGTGATTCCAGTGATCCCCGATATAAAGACTGCCATCCGGGCCTACAGCAATACCGGCAGGGTAATTAAGCTGCGCCTTACTGGCCGGGCCGCCATCACCACTGAAACCGGCAACGCCTGTACCCGCAACGGTATTAATGATTCCGTCAGGACCGACACAGCGAATGGAGTGGTTATCCCAATCCGCAATATAAAGGCTGCCGTCCGGGCCTACGGCAATACCACTAGGTTTACTAAGCAGTGCCTGGGTAGCTGGGCCACCATCACCACTATATCCCTTTTCTTGACTATTACCCGCCACAGTAGTGATAATACCCTCCGGATCTATCTTGCGGATGGTAGGGTACAAGTTACTCGTAAGATAGATGCTGCCATCCGGCCCCAGCGCAATGTCTTTAGGATAAGAGAGCCGCGCTTCGCTTGCCGGTCCGCCATCACCGGAGTAACCCTGCCATGTTCCCGCTAATGTGGTTATAATACCGTCCCGGCCCACCTTTCTGATCAGATGATTATCAAAGTCCGCAATGTACAGACTGCCATCCGGAGCCAATGCAATGCTAGAAGGATTATTAAGCCACGCCTGAGTAGCCGGGCCATGGTCCCCATAGTCACCAACATTTCCTTCTTTTCGACCATCACCTGCAATAGTGGTGACTACAGAGCCACTGGTTACTATGCTGCGACCATCACCGAAATAAAGGGTCTGACTGTTTGGATCGTAGGAATGATGCACATCCAGGGTCCAACTCCCAAGACCAATAGGAGAGGTTTCCCAGAATGAAATCGTATCACTCCACTCCTGCCATGAGGTAACCTCACTACGGCCCTGGACTATAGGCAATTCTCCTAACCCAAAAGCGCCGAAGGCTTTACCAAAATCAACTGGCTCCAGGTAAACAACTGGATAAACATACCCTACCCGCACGCGAATGGGGACACTTCCTTGGATAGTCCGACCGTAGACATCTTTGCCGCCCCAGGTAAAACTATAGCTTTGGTTGGGTTCATTGGAAAATGATTCAGTATAATTATGACCGGCAATGCTAATTTCCAGGTCTATCCTTTTAAGGCTGTCCGGGACAGATGCACCGCTAAGCGGAATTTGCAAAGTGCGGGAATTATCATAACCCTCAACCCGGCTTGTCCTATAGTTCAAGCTGAAAGGTGTACCATATACCTTGGCTTTCTCACCCAACACCTGTGTTTGATATTCGATAATTGAGCCACTGCCTACACAAGGGTTATCAACATTGTTGATTCTTGGTGGTGGCAGGTTGGGTGGTCTGGAACCAACAGGCGGACCATATGGCCAGTTGCAGTCGTAAGGTGTAAAGTGGGTAATCGGCACCCGCCACAGCTCCTGCCCCTCCAGGTACAAGCCAGCCAGTTTCTGCCGTTCAGCATCGGTTACCCCCAATGCTGCCAGGGCGTCAGCATCTGCTGCAAGGCCGCTGCCGTCGATATCCAGGTCAGCCATACCCTCAGTAATGCTCAGTATTTTAATCACACGACCGTTTTCGGACGGAATCCAGGCAGCCTGGTCATAGTCGTAATAACCCATGGGCACAATGCCCCCTACGGGGAAGCCAATGAAGTTTTCCACGTAATGTATGATCGGCTGACTAAACCTAACTGTTTTAGCTCCCGCAGCCACTGCTTCGTCAGCACTGTATTCAACACAATAGGTATAAGCTACGTTAGCCGGTAATATAGCAGGCATAGCTTGAGGTCCGTTATCGCCTATGGTATATTCAGTGGCCCGCACAGTCAGATTATCAATGGGCCGGCTTGTACCATCGGGTAGTTCCAATTGTGCTGTCACACCTGCCGGGAATAATAGCGTAGCCTGCCGTGTGCCGTCATCATCTGCAACCTGGCTGCCCCTGGCTTCTTTCATGCCATCGTCAGTAAGGTTAATTATTGTTTTGTTTTCGTCATAAGGGATAAGCACTACTTCCGGCAGTATGGCAAAGTCCTGCCATGGCACATTTATCTGGCGCTGGGCAGCGATATAACCGTCCTTTTCGTAGCGTACGGTGAGCAACCCGCCGCCGTTTACTGCCATATCAAAGTAACCGTCCGAACGGCTCAAGGTGCTGCCGAATTCCGGATGATTTAATATGGTAATACGCACTTCCGGCAAAGGCGTGTTGTCACGGCTCAAGACATTGCCACGGATTACTGCTGCCCGCTTTTCCTCTATGGTTTTCGGCTCCACGCCGGTTTGGACGGCATTGCTACCGGTATAGAGGAAAGCCGTAGAATCATAAATGGTTGTCGCCACAGTGAGATCCAGGGGCGGGGCTACCAATACACCCGTATTATTAGTAACTTGATAGTCGGAGAAATCAAGGACCCCATTTCCTGCCTCATCACGGAGCGGGTTCGTCCCCGGCGCCGGCTTATAGCTTACAGTGACGGTGTCCTCGGGTTTAACTGGGTCGGCCAGGGTGATTGTCACTTGATTGTTTGATACACTTACGTTACTTACATTAACTCGCACAGACTGAACACTTACGATGAAGTCACTGTCCGCCGGTAGTGATGACGCATCAAGCTTTTCAGTAAAAGTCAGTACCAGGGTACTGCCATTAACAGCAGCGCTTTGAAGTGTAGGCGGCGTGGTGTCGGGTGCCAGGGTTGTTACTTCCACCTTCTCCGGGCTGGCCTGCAGGTTTTGCGCAGCGTCCTCAGCCACCACATAAATGTCGTATGCGATACCTGCTGCTAAACCGGTGATGGTGACACCTGTTTCAGTATCCGCCTGTAATACTTCCTGGCCGCTCGTTACGGCAGCTATACCACCGCTGCCTGTACCGCCTTTAACCTCTGCTACACTGGGTTCCGTTGCGCCGTCTGCCAGCACCACGTAATAGGCTCTGCCGTCTTCATTCGCCTTAATGAAAAGTTTAAATCCATCATGGGTTATGTCGTCAGCTTTGGGATAGCCGCTTACCCACGAAGGCGCTGTAGTGTCGGATGGCCCGCCGCCACCGCCACCGCTGCTGGGCGGACTACCGGGGATATTGGTGCGCAGCTGACCCAGGTTTGTATCACCGCTGAACTGCCGGTTGGCGGCGAAGACCTCCCGGGTGCCGTTGTAAAAGACAAAACCCGTATATGACAATACCTGTCCATCGTTACCCCGCACAGGCAACACGATTGAAAAGGAACCATTATTATCAGTGTTCCCAACAAAACTCGGGTTGGCCGTAAAGGCAAACGGGACATTTTTTAGCCGGTTGCCGCTATTATCCAGCAGCGTGCCGCTCACACTGGCCCCTTCGGCTAATGATATTTCCTGGTCTCCGGCAGCACCGGCTTTTGTCACGGTTACTCCGGCATAACCAACATGCTTATCCTGTACTGCTGTAAGTTCATACTCTCCCTCCGGCACCTCAAATAAAAAACCGCCATCTTCGCCAGTGACTGCATCTTTTAATACCTCACTGGAATCCTTGACGAATATTCTGACGGTGGCCCCTTTTACAGGCTGATTATTTATTTTGACTGTGCCCTTGACACCCAAAAATTCATTACCTTGATAGGCCAGTGCCCTGTCAAGGATAACAACCGTCTCAGCCCTGGTAATGTTTTTTCGGGCACCAAAGGATTTATCGGGAAATCCATGCATTATACCATGGGCAGCAACTGCATTAACACTTGGTAACGCCCATTGATCAATACTATTGTAATCGCTGAAAGGTTCAACGGCGCTCCCGGTCTCAGGCCTCAGTCCCAGGAGTTTAGTCAGCACGGCCGCTGCTTCCTGGCGGGTAATTGCGTTGTATGGCTTGAATGTACCATCCGGGTAACCGGAAATGTAACCAGCGGCCTTAGCGGATGCTACTTCATCGTAAAACCAATCCGCTGGTTTCACATCGGAAAAGCCGCCTGTAGCGTTTTCACTTTGTTTTTCAAAGGCACGGTTAACCAGCGCAACAAATTCAGCCCTGGTGATTTCTTGATCCGGCTTAAATTGCCCGTCGGGATAACCGTTTATTAGCCCGTCAGTTAGCCATTTTTCAATTTGCACCTGCGCCCAGTGCCCGTTCACATCCGTTGCATCGACTGCAGCCATACCAGGTAAACATAATAAAAACCCGAAACATATAGCTACAGCCACTGCTAGAGCCCTAAACTTCATTATCATTCGCCACCTTTCTTTTGGCTTTCTTTTAAGTTGCCTTGATAACCCTACCCTCCTTCCCTTATCCTTTTACATAAGTAAACTTACCAGCAAAACCTTACCAACCTTTTAGTTTGTGAGTTTGGATATCATCCCCACCTCACGGAATCGATTATATTAATCGCTTTAATAATTAATTTTGCTTATCGACATGGTTCGACAACACACTCATTCACCAGGCCACCATTGTTTTCCTGCAATGCTAACCATTTTCTGCTGAACAAGCTAAACAGGAACAGAACGGATTGTGAATCATTCAAACCCCAATATTTACCTTATGTATCGTCAAGCAAATTTCTCCGTGTTCTAACCAAAGGACGGTGATATCTTCTCTTTTCGTCTCAAAAATCAACCTGTCTAGTCCCGGGTTACAATGTCTGCTCAAAAAAACCCCGTCTGATCAATATCGGACGGGGTTATTTGAAACCACAACCAAATTACTGAATATAACCTAGAATATTCTATCTTCAGTTGCCCAGGTGGGGAACCAGCGATAGTATTCTTTCGGATAGGCTTTGTTCAGGCCGTCATAGGTAGCCTTGGCAAGTTGTAAGCCTTTTTTGTTCCGCAGGACCATAACAAGCCCTTTTTCTTCTAAACCAAGAATGGCTTTTTCCAGAGCAGCCTTGTCACCATCGATATACTGCTGGAGATCTTCCAGGGTCATATGCAGGGCAGGGTTGATCCTGTAGTCTTCAGCCAATACAGCCAGCACGTTTTCTTCGCTTACAGGCAGCTTATTCTCAACAGGGCCAAATGCCGGTACAGGCACACCCAGTTCCGGATCGATGACCCGGCGCGGCATTTCGATATCTTCCTTCATCAACTTGAGAGTAGAACGGAAGATGGTCAGACGGCAGGCTTCTACTGTGCCGCCGGCGACATGTTCTGTTTTGGCTACTTCATAAATGTTCTGTACGGGATAGAAACGGTTAACACCGTCGCCGCCCATAATCTGTGTGGCTTGTTTAGCCGACTCCAGAGTAATCTCCGCACCATAGGCCTTTACGGCACTGGCTTCGATGGTTACATCTTCTTCTCTGTCCCACAACCAGGCTGTGTAGTATACCGCTACCCGGGAAACCTTCAGCCTGATGACCAGGTCAGCGATCTTATCCTGGTTAGCTGGAATATCAATGGTGGCTTTGCCAAACTGTACCCGGCGCTGTGCATACGGAACAGCATTGTTTAACAAAAGGCGCTGCCAGCCGATGGTACCGGCTGAAATAACTGTCCTTTCGAAGTTCAAGCCGGCCATCATAATTGCCCAGCCTTCACCTTCCTCGCCGATACGATCCGTTTCAGGAACAACTACCTGCTCAAAGTCCAAAGAGCCGTTTTGCACGTTTTCAAAGGCCAGGATCTCGTTTAACTTTTCACAGGTTAAACCAGGTGTGCCTTTTTTAACAACGAAGGCGCTCAGGTGCTTGCGCTTCCTGAAATCCTCAGGATCGTCGCTTGTTCTGGCGTAGACAAAATAACGCTCTGCCACACCTGCAGCAACGATAAAACGCTTTTTGCCCTGGAGGATATATTTGTCCCCTACTTTTTTAGCCGTTAAAGCCACACCGGCTGCGTCAGTACCGGCAGTCATTTCTGTGATCACGACAGCGCCGATTTCACCACTGGCGATTTGCGGTAAAAATCTCTTCTTCTGTTCTTCCGTACCGGCTTCGATGATCTGGCGCAGTCCGCCGTTCATGTTGCCGACAACGATACGGCCAATGCCGGGCATCATGCTATGCAATTCTTCAGCCAGGATGCAGGCGCCGGTAGCACCTAAGCCTAAACCACCGTATTCCTTGGGAATAGCAGCACCGATAAAACCTTTTTTGCCGATTTTTTCATAGATATCCCAGGGGAACTCCCGTGTCCATCTGGTTTTGGCATCTATGGGTGCGACTTCTTTGACAAAAGCTCTTACCTCTTCAGCAAACGCTTTTTGCTCATCCGTCCACCAGGGAAATGGTTGCATATTACAGCCTCCTTTTTAATAAAGCAATTATCGATTACTACACGATACATTACTATGATAAACATTACTATCTATAATAACTGCATTATCATAGAATCACCTGGGCTACTTTAGCAGTAGCCCAGGTGATTGAGGAACTATTTATCTTACCATGGGTGTGCAAACTTGTCTTCTGGCCATGGTAATTTTTCGGGGGATTCCCAATCTTTAATTTCTTGCATCCACGGAGCTCTGTTGACAAACTCGTCATGAGCAAGAGGTACCGGTGGATGGCATACCCATTGCGGGTCAAACTCATCCTTAACCTTAAGCAACCAGGTATGGTAGTTCGGGCCATACATTGGTCCGGTCAGATACAATGGTTGGTGAGGTCCTAATAAGGAAGTATAGTACCGGTGCTTGATGTTCATCTTCGAGCTGTCTACATAGAACTGGTCTACACCCTTGATATCTTCACGGTGATCCCAGTAAATCAGGAACTCGGAGTAGCCCTGGTGACCCATTTCAAAGTTCTGGAACCAGCCTGGGTCGCCAAAGTCCGGCATGAGCGGCGGTGTGTATTTCCGCTTGAGTTCAGCATAGGTTTCACCATGCTGTACAGCCTGACTCATTGACTCAATGATATAGTCAACTGACACATAGGAACCGCACATCAGCCACATACCAGCCGAGTCAGCGTTCTTAATCCAGGATTCATCAGAAGGCTTGGTCCGGGTAGCAGTGCCTCCCAGCTCAGTCATGATGTCATCCAGGACTTTTTCTTGATATTGCATATCTTCTTCAGAGGTGTAGCCAACCAGCAATACACGAACGATAAAGAAGTTTCTCAAGCTCTCTTCAGTTTCAACCAGCCATAACTTCCAGAATTCTTCCTTATCTTCAGCTTTAGCGATAGCTCTCCAGAATTTAGGCACTTTCGTTACGGCAGCAGCGATTTCCGCATGGCCGATTTCTAACATAGCCTGTACCTGGGCAGCTTTGGTGGGCACCAAATAGTTTTGCCATCTTACACGTTTAATTGGCAGTGCCAGACTTGTATTCGGTGCAACGCCTTGCGGAACCAGGGGCTCAGGCTGGAAGGGCAGGGTCTTGATAGCCATTTTGGTTACAATACCCAGGCAACCACGCAGGCCTGTGAAGCCTCTCAGTAACCCTCTCAGGTCAGGACCAGGGCCTTCGCCCCAGAACGGGTCATCACTAACAGCCAATGAACCCAGACGTACAAACTCCCCATCCGGCAGTACAAGCTCAGTACCGAGAATACGTCTGTGTGGCAATCCAACTCTGTGGCTCAGAGGGGACCAGCCGTCACCAATCAGGTTACAAATAGCGGAACACTGAGCACCGCCACCACCGATAACAGCATAAGCACCATGGTTCAGCGCTTCCTGTTGGCATGTGGCCAGGGTAACACCGGTTCCTACGTTATAGTAATAGTGTTTTTCATCAATTTCAAAGTCATTCAACCGTTTCATGTCAATAAGTAACTCATTTTCCACGTGGCAGTGGGTACGAGGGCCATAGAAACCAGTTGAATAAGGAACATATGGCACATCATAACGGTTACAGATTTTGACGATCTTCAGAACTTCTTCCGTAGTTTTAGGCAAAACCACAGCATGAGGAAGAACTGTCATTACACGCTCATAACCAGTACCATTTTCGTATCCTGCAGGACCGGAACGATAGCTTTCCATAATAGCTGGATCTTCGGAAATATACTTTTCTCCTACAACTGCTTTAATAGCATTGTACGCTTGTCTATTGATGCTCATTGTTACACCTCCTTATATTTCAATTGCGGCTGCAATAAGCTCGGCAATGTCCATAACTTCAACATCATCGTTATTTTCTTTGACAGCCTTACTAAAGTTGCTCTTGCACCACGGGCAAGCAGATACCAGAACCTCGGCGCCAACTTCTTTCACTTCATCCAGGCGATGGTTCGCACAGAACTGTGAAAACTCAGGATATGCCGCTTCGGCGCCACGACCGCCACCACAGCAGAAAGCATTCTCGCGCAGTCTGATTAACTCAGTGAAGGTTGCTCCCGGTACAGCGTTGAGCAGGTTGCGGGCCGGATCCCACAGTCCGTGTCTACCACGCCTTCTGAGCAATCCAGGATAAATCATACCCATCCAGCCACGTTCACCCTTATACGGCTCCCAGGGATCGCAAAGCCGGGTGACGCTGCAGGCATCGTGATAGGTGAAACGCATATCAACGGGCTTGGTTAATTTCAACTTGCCGTCAGCCAAAGCCTTATCGGCAAATTCAACCAGGTGCAGAACTTCGATTCCCAGATCTTCCGTCTTAACGTTAAGCATCTTGGGATAGTCAACTTTCCACATCCGATAGCATTCAGCACAACTGGTTACCAGAGTCTTAGCCCCTGTAGCCTTAACTGCTGCTAAATTTTCTTCGGCAATTTTCTTGGCTTCATCATACATACCGACTGAGAAAGGAACGTTGCCGCAGCACTTTTCATCTTTCATAAGCATAAAGGGTGTGCCGGCAGCGTTGAAGATCTTCGCTGTAGCCTGGGCAATAGCCGGGTTCACATAGGAAGAGTTGCAACCGACAAAATACAGCACGTCAGCTTTATCGGCAACTTTGATGTCCGAAGTAACCCACTTGGTTCTGCTTTCAGTGGCTCCGTAGTAATTGTTCTTGCTGGCAATATTGTCAAATACCTTCTTATGAGCCGGCAGAGGAGCAGCACCGTCTTGGACGGCTTTTACTCTCAAAGCTTCCAGGGACAACTCAATTTCCAGGTCAAGGTTACGCTTACAGCCCACGTCACAGGCGCCGCAAAGTGTGCAGGCATAAAGGATGTCCAGTACTGTGTCGGACCATTCCACCCTTCCTTCAAGGAGGCCACAGCCTAACCTCATCTTACCCATAGCGCCATAGGCATCAAAATCATTCCACAGGTTGCTGGCGCATCTGACATTAAACTTAGCACCCGGGTTATAAGTATGTTCTACCCAGTAGCATCCTTTACACTTAATGCAGTGCTCCATGTCATAGAAAAAGTTTTCTGGTTTGGTAATATCAAACTCCAATGGTGTCTTGGGAGTATCATAGCGATCACCATATTGTTGATCGACAAATGATTCTTCAGCTCCCAAATTATGTGGACGACGAATTTGATCACTTACTGCCATGTTTCTTCCTCCCTTCTCCTTAGAAACACAAGTTTCCTGGATTCATAATGTTTTTGGGGTCGAATACTTTCTTCACCCTTCTCAGGGTCATTGTGTAGCTGGCAGCACGGTCATAAACTATGTCGGCAATTTCACCATAGGGTCTTGAGAAGAATGCGCCAGCATCCATTAGTTCTAATGCAGCCTCACGGTTGATCTTGGCGATCATTGCTCTTTCTGCTTCATCTTCAGGATTGTAGAAGAGATTGAATTCAACCTGGGCAGCACGGTTATGCTCGATGGGCTGGATATACTTGCCGATATCAGCAATGGGGTAACCATTTCTAGCAGCAACATTATCCATAATGTTAATCAGGCTTGATACTTTACCAGGTCTGCAGATGAAGAAGATATCCTGACAGCCGCCTCTTAAGCGCTCTTTCCAATACTTAACATCTGCCGGCCAGGGAGCACGCAGCATCGGCATAAGCTTTCTTCCTATGCCGGGGAAGCCGGGCAATTTATCGGAAAGCTTAATGCTATTAAATTCTTTCTTCAACACTTCTTTGAGGAAATTCTCTTCATAAGCAATTTTCTCTTCAGGTCTTCTCTTAACACCACTAATAGTCAAGATAAGGGTGTACGGAGGAAGTGTTGCCACGAGTTTTTCAAAATCATCAGCTGAATCACCCAGAATAGCTGCTAAATCAACATTATTCAGGATGAGACACTCTTGTCCGATTCTCCTCGGCAGAATCCTGTGCAGGAAACTATTGGCATAATCGAGATCGGTAATCGGAGCGAAGAAGATCTTATCTATTTTGGTCTCATTTTCAATCTTCGCACTCAACCAAGTAACTATACCCATTGTGCCCTGGGCGCCCTGAATAAAGCGATAGAAGTCAAGACCTGGGCCAGAGGGGTTAGCACCTCTTGATTTGGAATCTGGGAATCCATTAACTGAACCTGAACCGGCTCTAAAGATGGAACCATCAGCCCATACTATTTCCATAGACTGGGTAGGCTCACCATAATCGTATACGATATTGGTGGGAACATACCTATCTAATGTATCGGTCAGCACCGAGCGGTCTGCACGCGGCAACAGCGGCATAATTGTCCTCATACCTTCTTCTTTCAATGCAGCACAATACTGACCCCACGTAACACCAGCATCAAACCGGCACAGACGGTCGCTCTTGTTAATCTCCTGAATTCTATTCATTCTCTTCAGGTCAACAATTACGCCACCTTGTTTCGGAATACTGGAGCCATACAAATGCGTCCTGGAACTAACAGGCACTACAGGGATATTGTTCTCGTTGCAATATGCAACAACCTTCCCTACCTCTTCTGAACTACCAGGCCAGACGACAGCATCAGGCATGCCTGGCGGAAGGAGACTCAAATCCTGCGAATACAGCCTAAGATCAGATTCTGCATCGCTGAAATTCTCCTTCCCGACGATCTTTTCTAAAGATTCCTTCATGCTCATTGTGTTCCTCCTTTCAGATAAAAAAACTTTAATCATTTATTCCCATAAACCAGCATCAGAGCGCATCGATAAGATACAACCCTTTACCGATGGAAACCAAAACCGCTTTTTTCAAAAAAAACCTTCATCACATTAACTACTAGTCAACCAACTAGACACATCCAATCAACCTCTACTCATCCCCCCTTTCAGTTATTTCATCCTTGCCTCTTTATGGTCCTATCAATAAATCCTGATACCAGGCATGGAATGACAAATTTTATTAATACACTAAAAAAGCTTGCTTTATACTCTAATACATAGTAGTATTAGTTATACCAAACTGAAAAACCTGAATTTAAAAACCCATTTATATAAGTTGCTCTTGTACCTTTATGAACTTTTATACTAATTATAACGATAGTTCTGCGACCAATCCATTGACGCAATTGACAAACCTTGAACACAAAGCGCAACTGATTTTGTAAACACCATACAAAGCACTGCGGTGCTGTCAAATAGTGACAGCACCGCAGTGCTTTATAGTGCATCGCTGTATTATGCTAGATTATATCATTCATTAGAAAGTCCAGCCAATTAAGGACTTGTAAGGACTTGGGTGGAATTTGCTGAGCAAGCATGTGCAGGATACATCCCTGCGGCATAATTATAATGAATGATGATCAAGCAACATTAACGAAGGCTTTACTCAGCATTAACACCTACTGTTGTTACCTGGTTACAATCTCGATCATCCCGTATTTGCACCTGAACATTCCTGACGCTACGGCGCCGTCAACTTCCTCCACCGCCACTTCATCCTCTGCCAACTTTGTTGAGGTTGGCATAATCACAAATCTTGACCCAGTCCACACTATCATCATTGGCTCTGTAGATGCTTTACCAATCATAAGCTTGCCTCTGGAAATAGTAAGCTGCGACGGATCAACGTTTAGAATTCTCTCGTTGCTTGCAGAGTAATAGTCATAGATTACTTCCATCGTAATCCCCAGTGTTTCTAATAATTTATTAGAAAATCTGACTATGATCGGGGGATTAGCCCGAACCTCTAAATACTCATCGGCAGGGAATAAAGGATGAGAAGTAAAGTCTCTATCCGATCCAATAACTTCTTCCCTTTTATCCCTTTCTTCATCAGTGCTCGGCAGCCCTACCGTAACGTTTCTGTTAACAAGGGTTATTCTGTCTACACCAATCTTAATCAGAGGTTCCGTCTTAATTGGTATGCCGTGTGGCACCAGGTAGGCATGTTTATCAAGGCGTATAACATCAAAAGGTATATCTATTTCGTAATCAAAGGACATCAAAACACCTTCTCTCATAATAATTGGCACTATCTAACTAACGACTACTTTTCTAATAGCATCAGCCATATCTTCCAGACTACTGATATCATATAAACCGGTTGCTGTACCAATAAAAGGCTGGATGTAGGTTTGATAATAAGTAATATCATCCCTTTCCTGGTCTTTTACCCGGAAGATATAGAAGGCTTTAGTCTTACGGTATAGCTTTCTAACTTCATCGGCAGCTTTTTCCGGTTCTGTTGTAAATAAATCTGATAGCATCAGCACCACTGACTGCGGTGAGAACTTGTCATGATGAACATTTTGCAGGGTTCTCAGCGCATGGTAAATACTGGTTGTACCACCCCAGTTTTCCCGCAACTCCAATGCATTGACTGTATCCTGCCATGTCCTGCCAAGATCCTTGGTTACACATTCAAGGTCCTGGGCAAAGATAAAGATCTCTCTTCTTGACAATTCTAATCCCACGGCTTGGATTAACTGGACCAGCATCTTAATCCAAACCTGCATCGAACCTGACGTATCCAGGATGATGACTAAACGGGGCTTTTTAAGCGTCCTGGCCCTATATTTCACATCTATCATGATCCCGCCGGTTTGAATAGAGCGGCGCATAGTTCTTCTGAAATCAATCTGCTTTTGCACTTCAGTGCGCCTGCGATTACGGGACAAGGCGGAAACCAGTTTCTGCGCGATCCTGCGCATCTTTCTTCTGGCCGCTGTGACATCATCTTCAGTTATCTCATCTTCATCCACAGTCAGAAAGCCTCTCGAAACTTGTAAAGTACTGGCAACAAGCCCATCTCCCGCTAAAGGCTTATTACCTTCGCGCCCCTGATAGTATGAGGAGACTTTAACCGGGACTTCTAAAACCGGTGAATCGGTACTTAATCTTTCACTCACATTATCCGCTGCTTTCTTCTCTAATTTTAAAAAAGTTGCCAGCCAACTCCAGTAACTTTGGCACAAATCCCTAAATGCAGTAAGCAACCCTGTTTCTAGAGATTTCTGCACACCCATTTCCCGCCACCTTTCTTCCTAAACGCCTCTTGATCCTCTCTAGTCTTCATATAGAGCGAGTTCAATGCATTCAGGAACACGGGGTCCAAAGCAGTTATTTTGTTGCTCACCGCAGCTTGCGCCAGGTCCAGACTCTCTGAAATAGAAGGAGGCTTTAAAAGAGACAATTCATCCCGGATCAGATACATAGCGCGAGCGATTTGCAGCGCTAAAGCCGGCTTTAGCCCTTCCACCTTAAGCATCATGATGGTAGCCTCCCGGCTCATGGAGGGATAATTAATATATAGATAGACACATCTCCGACGCAACGCATCCCCCAGGTCGCGCACCGCATTTGAGGTTAGAACTACAGGAGGAGGCTCTACAGCCTTCACGGTTCCATATTCAGGTATGGACACCTGAAAGTCAGATAGAACCTCCATCAGGAAAGCTTCGAATTCAGTGTCAACTTTATCAATCTCGTCAATTAGCAAAATAGGCGTCTCTTTAGCTTGAATGGCTGAAAGCAAAGGTCTGGGAAGCAAATAATCCGACCCAAAAATGTCTTTTTCGGTTTTCCTTTGGATATCAAGAATTTGCTTTTGATAGTTCCATTCATATAACGCTTTTCCTTCATCTAACCCCTCATAGCACTGCAGGCGAATCAAATCCGCGCCCAGAATAGTCGACAACACTTTAGCTATTTCCGTTTTACCGCTGCCCGGAGGCCCTTCTACCAAAAGCGGCTTCTGCAGCTCCAGAGCCATGTAAATCACAAAGGCTTCCTCATCAGAAGTGATATAGGAACACTCTGAAAGCATTTTTTCCTTCAGTGATTGCGGATTCATGCTTTTAATAATTCCTTGCAGTCGTCCAGTTTTCTCTTCACCTGCAGTCTCAGCCACCGGTTTCTTTAATCTAATAGCCAAAATCCACCAACCCCTTTAATGATATAGTATAGTGCACTAACAAACTTGTACTAACAAACTCCCCAATTAAAAGCCACGGCAAGAGCATAAGCAATAAGTATCGCTGCAATCAAGCAAATAATTGAGATAATAAAACGATACCAGTTGTTGGACATCCTGCTGCCGAGCATATGGCCGGCAACAGGTAGCAACATTCCCAAAATTGCTGCAACGACAATAGCTTTCAGCATATAAGCCCCCCTTTCTATTACCAAGAGTATTTCCAGGGTAGCTACCACTTCAAATAAAGCTACCAAATATCAATTCCACCACTATAGAGTCATAGGGAACTGCGCGCTTTAAATCTGTCTTACATCTTGTATAACGCTTCACACAGACACCGCACTATCAGGCTAGTTACTGCTATCACAAACTTAATCAGCCTTCCCCAATCAAACCTGAAATATACTATAATACAAAACATAAGGTGTAAAAAATCCGGAAGCACACATACATCCGCAGTTTTACACCATTGTCACAGACCTTAATTATTCCACGATCTTTCCATGCGTAGCAATATTATGTATTGCTTCCTCCAATATTTTCTCTTCAGCACCCCGGATATAAATAAGGTTTTTGATAATTATTCTTTTCTTCTCCGAAAGCCCCTGTTCGGTATTATATATCTCTTGCAAACCCCTTATATTAGACTTAACTTTAGTCAGTCTCTTTTGTAAACAACTAACTATCTCGTCAGCTGTTAACCCGTCAGAAGCTTCAAACCCCACATTCAAGTCCAAATAGTACCATTCAAGCTGTGAGAGCAGCTTTTTAGCTGCTTCAGCTAAGGCCGCCTTGCCGGGCTCCGTTATATAATACCTTTTTCTTTCAGGCATTTTGCCTTCTTTTTCTCTTCTTGAATATACTAAGCCTTTTTTTTCTAATTTAATTAAAACCCGGTAGATTGAAGCAGAGCCGATTCTCACCCACCGTTTCATTTCACGCAATTCTATAGTTTTATCAATTTCATATGCGTAGGAAGGCTTTTCATTTACAATATTGAGTAGAATTACCTCTATATTTGACAACATTTGTTCCATTTTTTCATACGCCCTACTCATACCTATTGATTGCTCTTTGCTTTCATAAGGTTATACTAATAGTACTTTATGTACCATTTTAACGTATAAAACTAAATTATTCTATTAGCTCATCTGACAAACCTCACTTGGTAATTGCTTTGTTTTTTGTTCACTTCAAACAAAAAGCCCGGCTATTACAGCCGGACTGTCAATTCTTCTAGTATTAAACCTGCCATAAAAGATCCCCTTGATACCTATACAGCTTAATTGCCAGTTGCAATTCCAGCTTTGTATCATTGTCTGTAAAATCAAGTCCTGATATTTTTCTTGCTTTCTCCAACCGGTAACGCAAGGTGTTGGGATGAATAAACAACTCTCTGGCCGCACTTTGAATACAGCAATCGTGATTAATATAGCATTCAACACTGTCAATCAGGTTAATACTATGATTGACACTATAATCATGTAGCTTACCGAGGATAAGCCGCACAAATACAGACAGGGTTTGCTCGTTTACCGGGTGCAGTAGGATTCCCATCAACCTCAATGAGTGGTAGTAAACCACCCCTTCCTCATTCTCTCCTTTAGACGAAGTACTGGATAGTGCTTGACAGGCTTCTTCAAAGGCAATTTTATAATCACGGGGCTTATAGCATTGGCGTCCAACGCCTATCCTGATCTTGGCGCCGGAAAAGATCACTGCCAGACCTTCATATATTGCATGCAAAGACTCATTGACCACAGATGACTCCAGCGCACCTTCTTCAGGATGTTGAATCAGCAATACCGCCTGTTCGTTGTTTATGGCGATTGCGCTGGCATTAATATACAGGTCGCCGATAATACTCCGCAACGCTTCTTCTATTTGCCGCTGTCCCGGCGCCTCTTTAATTTGCACGACAGCTAAAACAGCCTCTCTAGAAAGATCGAAACCCAGAATCTTGTTTCCCCCGAAAATCTTATCTTCTTTATGCTTGTCTGAAATAAGACCGAGAACCAGGCTTTTCATCGTCTGGTCTTCCATTTCCATCTGTGCATGGCGACAGATTTCCATAATTTTTAGACTATGAAGCGCTACTCTGACAATTCTCATTTGTTCCCAGCTCAAGTCTTTCTTAAATACGTTTAAATACTTCTTAACTTCATTATTAATAACAACAGGAAATACTGTCCTAGCCGAAATAATGCCGTACTCCGGCAACTCCGGTATCACCACCGGGCGAAGTGTGGTTTGTAAAGCACGCACATATTCATTGATATTCGGATCCAGATATTGGGGCTTCCAGTATCTGACGCCACTTTTTTTACGCCTTTTACTTGAAAAAGTATTCGTGTTCAAAAAAGCACGAGCTTGCACAAAGAAATATTCATCCTCGATCAGGACACTTACTTGCAACTTTTGGGACAACAGGTTGGCAATTCCTTTATAGCCGTTGCCATTTACAATTTCCTGCAAAAACTCATCATAAACTGAATCCACATCAAAGCCTTGAATGTCTTCTGCCTGAAGCAAATCCCTAACCATCAACATGTGCTTCCCCCCAAAACGTTTATCATGTGGAAAACAGAAGGTTACAGCCGTTATATGTTAAAACCCATCAACATATGAGATGGTGTGTTTTTCTGCCGGGAAATCCTCTATAGGTTAACTAAATAACAGACTATGATATTATTATATAGTAATATTTATAAAAAAGTAAACATCATAAAACGAACAATTTCAATATACCGCATAGTAGTATGATATATAGTACTCTTTATTCAAATAGTAGCTCACTGCAAGATGTTTTCCAATTCTTCATATTTTTCAAAAAAAGTGCATATATCCCTTCTAAAAACATAACTTTAGCTGCTTAAATTACACTATAACACATAACGAGTTAAACATAAAGCATTGTATGCAATAACACCTGATTTAATGCAAATAATGCAATATTTTTCGCATATTCAACAAAATTATACAGAACTAGCTCATTTACTCGTTTTGCGAAACAATTATTGAATGTTTATGTTTTATTGCGCACAATAAGCCTGGTTCTAACATATAATAGGGAAAAAGGTGGTTACAGCTAATGGAACAAAGGCTAAAACCCACAGGGGCTTTGACTGGTTTGCCAGGCAATGACGCATTTGTCCTATTTTTAATCTTTATTCTTCTGCTTCTTGCCGTTAATTAAACAGTCTTCAATACTTTCAATAATAAACTTGCGGGCATGGACAAATCCTGGATTTGCTTTTATAATGGTAGATGCACTGGATGCAGAGCTTAACTACCGCTACAGGAGGAACCCATGCTCGATAATAATGAAACTATCAGGATAAATAATCAAAGGATCATTGAAGAATGGGTTGAAGCACTGGGAAGTTTAATAAAACAAGTTAAGCAGTGGATATTATTATCTCCATATAACGAGCGCTTCAATGCTGTTGATTTGATGGTTAACAAATTTGAGGAACCTGTGGGAGATTATCAGGCACCGATGCTGATTCTAACGACAGATAAAACGCCAATTGAAGTATTGCCTGTAGGCAGGTTTGCCATTGGCGCTATCGGCCGCGTTGACATCACCAACCACAAGCAATCTTACTCAATTTTGTACTCCAAAAAAAGAGGCTGGATATCCCTGGACAAACGGAAACCCTTAGATGAAGAAATATTTATGGAGATACTTGAACATCTTAGCACAGACGGCGGCAACACACCTGAATTACATTAACTCCAGGGGACACAAATATGAAATAAAGGAGGTTCCATTGAGGACCTCCTTTGTTTATGATTTGATTTAACAAACATTTAATTTGACAAACTACTGTGACCCTTCAAATATAGATTTCTCAACACGAGCCACATGTTTAAGCATAGCTTGCCTTGCTTCCTGTTCGCTTCCTTTGCTGATGGCCTCAAATATGGCTTGATGATCTTTCAGCAAAAGCTGGGGCATTCCCGGGATTTGGTATAGCTCTTCCCTGCTGGATTGTAATAGCTTACTTCTGGTATCGGCAATTGAATCCATAAACCTTAAAAGCAAAGAGTTATGCGCAGCCTCAGCGACCAAATTATGGAATTGCCAATCCGCCTGTTCACCCAAATCTTCTGCAGAAAGGTCCTCAGCCATTTTTTTAAGTACCGCCTTCATCTTTGCCAGGTCTTCTTCGCTGCGCCGCAAAGCCGCTAAACCGGCTGCCTCAACTTCAAGTATCTTTCTAAACTCCATCAACTCACTGGAAGTATACTTATGAGTCATCACGGACAGCGCCAGCATTTCAGCCAGGGACTGATTGCTGATCTCCTTGACAAATGTCCCGCCACCCTGCCTGATTTCAACAATGCCCAATGCCTCCAAAGCCCTGAAGGCTTCCCTTACAGCCGGGCGGCCTACATGCAGCTGTTCTGCTATTTCCCTTTCCGACATCAGCTTATCCCCTGGTTTCAGGGTGCCGTCATGAATTAAATTCTTTATTTGACTGATTATTTCCTCATATATCTTCTTTGTTTTAATTGGCTTTAACTCCAAAGGCCTCACCTTGGTCCCTTATAGTATTCCAGCGTGATCCAGCCTTCAAACTCACCTGATATCAGCTGGCCGCTACTCATTGGCGGCAGCCAGCTGATAACTTAGCCGGTGAGCTATGAGTTCCAAGATTAAGCAATGGTTATTTTGATATCCAATGCCGATAGACCATTCTCATAGGCAAAGACAGGATTTATATCCATCTCAGTAATTTCTGGGAAATCACTGACCAACCTGGCCGCCCGTTTGATTACATCCTTAACTGCGTTGATATCCCTGGGGGATTCTCCGCGGTAGCCTTGCAGAAGTGTGTAGGCCTTGGTTTCGGCCAGCATTTCGTCCACAACTTGCTCGTCGTCAAGGCTGGAGGCCAGGCGGAAAGAAGCGTCTTTAATAAGGTTGACATAGATGCCGCCCATACCAAAGGCGATCAGCGGGCCAAACTGGGGATCCTTGATCATGCCGACAATCAGCTCGGTACCTTGTGGCATCATTTTTTGCACCTCGATACCCTGTACCTTGGCATCTGGCAGGGCGCGCCCCACACTATCCATAATGGACTGATAGGCATTGCGCACATCATCTGCCGATTTCAGGCCAACTTTAACCCCGCCCACATCAGACTTATGCAGGATTTCCGTCGATGCAACTTTGAGCACAACAGGATAGCCCATCTTTTCAGCCGCAGCTACGGCTTCTTCGGCGGATCCGGTTAAGGCAATAGGAGCAACCGTAATACCATAGGCCTCGGCCACTGCTGATGCTTCGCTGCCCAGCAAGTTTTTGCGCCCTTCCTGAGCTACTTGCTCTAGAATAGCCTTTGCCTTAGCCTGATCTACCTGCAACTGAGCAGGCGCTTGTTTACGCTCCAGAGAGCCCAGGAATTTCCTGTATCTATTCATACCGTCCAGACAAGTAATGCATGTTTCAGGGAAGGTAAAAGTCGGAAGCCCGTTGGCAGCGCTGATACCGGCGCCTTCAGCCAGGATAGGACCGCCCATATAAGCAGTAAAGATTGGTTTTTCTGGATGCGCTTTTTGCGCCTCTACGATAGCTTTAGAGGTATCTACTGGCTCAGTAACGGCTGTCGGGCACATCATGAGTAAGACACTGTCAACATTGGGATCTTCCAATACCTTATTCAGAGCGTATTGATAGCGATCTGTCCTGGCATCCCCCAACACGTCAACCGGGTTATGGATATTGGATTCTTTAGGCAGGTTTTCGCGCAGATCCTGAATAGTGCTCTCTGCAAAGCGAGCCATTTGAAGGTTCTTCAGCTCTACGTTATCTGTAGCGATAATCCCAGGACCGCCTGAATTGGTGACAATAGCTACCCTGTCCCCGGCAGGAATAGGACATCTTGTAAAAGCAATAGCTAATTCAAACAGTTCGGTCATGCTATGAGCCCTGATAATGCCGGCCTGTTTAAAGGCTGTATCATAAGCCAGATCACTGCCGGCCAAGGCGCCGGTATGGGATGAAGCCGCCTGGGCACCGGCCTGGCTGACCCCGGCCTTATAAATTATCACCGGCTTTTTCTTGGCTGCTTCCCCAGCTACCTTGAGGAAGCGTGGCCCGTCAGTAATGTCTTCCACGTAACACATAATCACCTTGGTACCTGGATCATTGGCCACTTCTTCAATGTAATCAATCTCGTTGGTGTTGGCCTTGTTACCGATACTGATCACCCGGCTATAGCCCAAACCCACCGTACTGCTCCAGTCTAAAGCTGCCAGCAGAATCGCACCGCTCTGGGAAATAAACGCCACATCCCCTTTCATTGGCGCTGCGGCAGTAAAAGAGGCGTTAATAGGCGTATTGGTGTCCATCACACCTACGCAGTTAGGTCCCATCACGTTGATGTCAAATTCATTGCATATTTCAACCAGCTGTCTTTCCAATTCCTGGCCTTCTTCACCTATTTCTTTGAAGCCAGCCGATATGACAACAACGTTTTTAACTCCTTTTTCGCCGCACTCACGAACAGAAGCCAATACCTTTGCTGCCGGCACTACCATCAATGCCAGGTCTAAATCGCCAGGGATAGCGGCTATCGACGGGTAGCAAGTGTAGCCCATTATTTCTGTTTCTTTAGGATTGATTGGAATAATAGTCCCCTGGTAGCCGCTGTTAATAATATTGCGCATAATCGCGGTGCTTAATTTATCCGGTTTTTTTGAAGCCCCTACGACAGCCACAGATTTGGGCTCAAAGAATTTTTTCAGGTCAGTCACTGCTATACGTCACATCCCTTTCAGTAAAATAAAAATGATTAAATATTAGTCTTTCCTATTTATTTACTGTAATACTATATCTTTTGATCGCCTCCTTATTTATGGTCATGTGGTCTAGTGGTATGACCACTATTTACAAAGTATACTCATAATGGCACTAAGTAGTCAATGAAAATATTATATTTTGCAATCTTTTATTTAAGAAACCTTTGTCCATGGCCTCCCTGACCCAAAAAAATGTTACACATTATACCATAATAGAATATTATAGGAAAAAAGGAGGTTTCTTCATGGACTACGTCATCCAACCCGGTGATACTTTAACAGCCATTGGGGCCAGATTCGGTGTTACTGTTGAGGCCATCGTGGGAGTTAATCCTATACTGGTAAACCCTAATGCTATTTATCCCGGTCAGATCATTCGTATCCCGCTACCCGGTCAGGCACCGGTACCAAGGGCTTCCCTTTACATTATTCAACCCGGCGATACCATGGCAGCCATAGCCCGAAGGTTTAATATACCTGTAAGCGCATTATTGCGTTTTAACCCACAGATAACCAATCCTAACATCATTTTCCCGGGTCAGATTATTGCCATTCCCTTACCTTACGGCTCACTTCCAATGATGCCTGATGAGACCGCACAAATGCCGGTGTTACCACCGAACTTCCCGCCTTTGGACATTTAAATACTTTTGCCTATAAGGTCCCTACCAGAGGGGCCTTTCTCTAACTATATAGTTATAGGTAATATTTGTTTACTACAAGTTCCTGGGTATATGTTATAATTCAGTAAATTATTTAATAGGAGGAACCATACTTGGCAAGAAGGTTAAAAAGGAAGTTTAACTTTTTGCGTTTCCTTTTTCTCCTGCTGGGGATTGGCATCATTGGCGCCGGCTGCATGCTGGCAGCAACTATCTTTACCAGTATTAAGGATTTACGCGACATAAATCCCGGAGCATTGGAAACCAGTGCTTCCACAATGATTTATGACAAAGACGGCAATATGATTACCTCAGTGGGCTTAAAGAACAGCATACCAGTCCCCCTGTCTAAGGTACCCGACAATGTAAAAAACGCCTTTTTGGCTATTGAAGATCCTACCTTCTACGAGCATCACGGCATCAGCATCCGGGGTATCTTAAGAGCAGCCTGGACAGACTTAACAGCAGGTGAAATCATTGAGGGCGGCAGCACTATCACCCAGCAGTTGGTTAAAATTTCTTTTCTCACCCCTGAACAAACCGTTAAGAGAAAGATCCAGGAGATCATCATCGCATTGCAGATAGAACGTCACTACCCCAAAGATCATATACTGGAGCTGTATCTCAATAGTATTTACCTTGGCGAAGGCGCCTACGGCATTCAAGCTGCGGCAAAGACCTACTTTGGAAAGGATGTCGGCGAGCTGACCCTGGAAGAAGGAGCCTTGTTAGCCGGTCTGACCCAGGCCCCTAGTACTTATAATCCTTATAAAATCTACACCTTAAAAGATCAGGAAAAAGAAGAGCATTTAAAAACCGTTATTTCCCGGCGCAACATAGTATTGGACAAGATGGTCCAACACAATTACATTTCCAGTCAAGAGGCTGAGCAGGCCAAGAAGGCGGAATTAAAACTGGATACTAATGAGGTAGCCAGAAATCAATATCCCTATCCCTATTATCTTGACTATGTAACAGAACAGTTAATTGAGAAATATGGTGAAGCTGCAGTTTTCAAAGGCGGGTTAAAGGTATACACTGCGCTTAATCCCGCAATTCAACAGGCTGCAGAGAATGCTTTGAGCAATTCTTCTAATTTTCCTTCTTCAGCTGCCGACGCCAACGGTGTCATGCAGCCTCAAGGAGCCGTAGCGGTACTTGACTCGCGCACCGGACAAATTGTTGCCCTGGTGGGAGGAAGGGAGCACACCCATAAGAGATCCTGGAACCGGGCCAGCCAAAGCACCCGCCAGCCCGGCTCCGCGTTTAAACCTATAGCTGTTTATGGTCCGGCGATTGAATACAACGGGCTTGGAGCAGCTTCGGTCATTGATGATGTCCCGGTTAGTTATGGTTCCTATTCGCCAAAGAACTCAGACGGCATCTTCCGTGGCTTAATCACACTGCGTCAGGCAATTACCAGCTCGGTTAATGTTGTTGCCGTTAAAGTGCTGCATGACATAGTGGGTATTGATAATGCCATCCGCTTTGCATCAGGACTGGGCATCGATCTTGATCCGAATGTCCACGGCCTCAGCATGGCCTTAGGTGGCCTGCATGAGGGAGTTACACCTTTGCAAATGGCTGCGGCTTACAGCGCTTTTGCCAACCAGGGCGTATATATTGAGCCTACCGCAATACTCAGGGTGGAGAAAGCTGACGGCGTCATCCTGGAGCAATATGCTCCCAAGCAACGCACCGCCATGAAAGCTACAACTGCCTACCTGCTCACAAATATGCTCACCTCAGTGATTCAGAGCGGCACAGGCACCAATGCCCAAATAGGCCGGCCCGCCGCAGGTAAAACAGGTACTACCGATGATGGAAAGGATATTTGGTTTGTGGGCTACACCCCGGAGCTGACAGCTGCTGTCTGGATCGGCTATGATACCCCGACAGCCATGCCCCAAGCCTATGGCGGTACGTATCCCGCCGGCATATGGAGATCAATAATGAGTAAAGCGCTGAGCGGACTTCCTGTACGGGACTTCACTCGACCAAACGGTGTGGTGTATGCAAAAGTAGACAGCAAATCCGGACTTTTGCCCGGTCCGAACACGCCTGCCGACTCGCTGGTTACAGACCTATTTGTTGAGGGAACGGTACCAACTGAACAAGACAATGTCCATGTTTTTGTGGAAGTATGTGCTGAAAGTGGACATTTGCCTACGCAGTATTGCCCTGATAGAATTATTAAGCCTATGATTAAGCTTCCCTACCAGGTCCCAGCTTCTGTATTGGATTATGCCCTGCGGGCGCCTACCACGACCTGCACTTTACACACGCAACACACGCCGGTCAACCCGGCAATTCCAACAGCTGTGCAGGATAACAATAATCAATAATTGAGAAAGGGACTGGACTGAAACTGCAGTTTCAGTCCAGTCCCTTTCTCTTCATACGCCTACTTCTTAATACCTTAGCATATCGTTAACTAAGCCAGTTCTACTACGGTGACACCGTAACCACCTTCACCCTGCTCACCCAGGCGCAGGGACTTCACCCTCCGGTGTCCGTTGAGCTCCCTGTGGATCGCAGCGCGCAACGAACCGGTACCCTTACCGTGAATTAGACAGACACGGGATAGCCCGGCTAGATAAGCATCATCCAGGTATTTTTCCACTAAAAGAAGGGCTTCTTCCGCATACATACCCCGCAAATCCAGTTCCGCTGCTACCTCCCTGGCCTTCTCCAACAACACCCCGGCAACTCTGCTGTGACCCTTTTTGGGGTCGGTCTTTTCTGAACGGCGCAGGTCTTTTAAAGGAACATTCACCTTCATTATCCCAACCTGCACCTGTACATTTCCGTCTGAGTCGGGGGGGCTCAACACATAACCGGTCTGGTTAAATTTGGGCAGATAAACCTCCTCCCCCGGCCGCAAGTTGCGCGGTGCTTCACCAGCCGCCACTCTCTGCGGCACAGCCTTGTTTACCCGGCCCTGTATTTTCTTAAGCCTCTCCCTGGCTTCCCGAATATAGCTTTCTTTGCTTTTACCGGTCTCTTTTGCCGCGTTTTCCCGCAGTTCCCTGATGGTGGCCTCTGTTTCCTGCCTGGCCTCCCGTACCAGTATTCTAGCTTCTTCTGCTGCCCTGGCAAGGATCTGCTCCCTCTTCTGGTTGAGCTCCCTTTCTGCCCTTTCACACTCATCTTTTAACAGCCTGGCTTCTTCAGACAAGCGAACTGCCTTTTCCCTCTCCGCCTCAGCCTCCTGCTGTGTCCTTTCCAGGTTGCGCATCAATTCGTCTATCTGAACCTGTTCCACCGTGAGGAACTCCCTGGCCCTGGAAATCATTTCCTCCGGCAAACCCAATCTGGCAGCAATTTCAAAAGCGTTGCTGCGGCCCGGCTTGCCGATTAAGAGGCGATAGGTGGGCTGCAGAGTAACAGCATCAAACTCTACGCTGGCATTTTCAACCCTTTCACGGGTATAGGCAAAGCTCTTCAGCTCGCTGGCATGGGTCGAGGCAATGGTCTTGGCACCCAGGGTGTGCAGCCGCTCTAAAATCGACTGGGCCAAAGCCGCTCCTTCCGTAGGATCCGTGCCCGCTCCCAATTCGTCTATAATCACCAGGCTGTCACGCCCGGCACTGCGGACTATGTCGATGATATTGATCAGATGAGAGGAAAAGGTGCTTAAACTCTGTTCAATGCTCTGCTCATCACCAATATCTACAAATACCTGCTTGAAGATACCCAGCCTTGACCCTTCGCCGGCGGGAATGTGCAGCCCCGACTGGGCCATCAGGACCAGCAAACCGGCCGTCTTTAAACTAACTGTTTTTCCTCCGGTGTTGGGACCGGTTATCACCAGGGTATCAAAATCTTCACCTATTCGAAGATCTACAGGCACAGCATTGCCTTTCAAGAGGGGATGCCGCCCCTTTTTGATATCCAAATAGGACTCGCCCTGCAGCAAAGGCGCCCAGGCGTCCAGCTTTTTGCTGTACCTGGCCTTGGCCAGGATGAAATCAAACTCAGCCAGGGCATCCAGCGCAATGGCAATATGATCAACCTGCAGAGTGACGCTATCAGACAAGGCTGCCAGTATGCGCATTACCTCCTGCTTTTCTACCAGCCGCAGCCGGCGCAGCTCATTATTTCTGTCCACTACCGCCATAGGTTCGATAAACAGAGTGGCGCCGCTGGCTGACTGATCGTGTACAATACCAGGCACCTGACTGCGGTGTTCAATTTTAACCGGCACCACATAACGGCCTTCCCTGACTGTCACAATCGGGTCTTGCAGGTATTTTTGGTAATTGGGTGAGCGGATAACATGTTCCAAATAGTCCTTGATCTGGAGCTGGTGATTCATAATTTTCCTTCTCACCTGGGCTAATTCCGTGGAGGCCGCATCTGCCACCTCGCCACCGGGCAGGATGGCTTTTTTGATGGCCTTTTCCAATTCCGGCAGTGCCAGCAAGGACTCGGACAGACGATACAGGAGCGGATAGCGTTCCCTTTTTTCCTGTAAAAAATTTTTAATCCCTCTGCTTGCTGCCAGGGTATCCGCCACGTCTAATAATTCCTCCGGCTCCAGCACAGCACTGCTGCCGGCCCGCTTCAGATGGCTCCTGATGTCTTTCCAACCGCCGAGTTCGGCGGTGGGATCAAGCCGCAACAGTTCCCGGCCTTCACTGGTTTCGGCTTGCCAACCAAGGATCAAGGCCAGGTCATCGACAGGTTCCAGCTCCATAACTTTTTCCCTGCCGAGAGGGGAAGTTGTCAACGAGGCCAGCTGTTCCAATATTTTATAATATTCAAGCCGTTCCAAAGTCTTTTTTTCCATATGCATTCCTTAATATACCTAACTTAATATATTTAATATATTTTCAATATACTTTCTTGGTAAGCTTATCAACCACAGCCTGTGGCAAAAAGCACAGGGCTGATTCGACAACGTTTTGCAAAGAGGCAATAATCCCGGGTTTACCCTGCCAGTACTGGGCAACTATATTTTCACCGGCAGAATTAAGCAACCTCTGCAAGGCGATAACCACAATATATACATCATCCACCTGCCCTAAAAAAGGAATTAAATCAGGGAGCAAGTCCGCAGGAAGCAGCACATAGGCAAGAGCTGCTCCCACAATAGCCTTGTCCACCCGTGCAACACGGGGATCTTTAAGCAGGTTGTACATTAGCTTAATAAAACTGGGTATTTCTTTAATAAAGCTCAGGAGCAGGAGCCTTGCTTTCATTCTATTCATATTTATTTACCTCTTTATTTACCTCCGGACGCATACCGGCTTAATTGATGACACCACGGTAATAATGCCCTTTAGTAAAACCTGCCTCACTATACTTAAGCAAAGAGTCCTTTAAGCGTGAGGTTGTTTCTTCCCTTTGTCGCTCCGGCGTCCCTAAGGCAGTATGGTATGCTCTAACTACATCACTTACGTACTCTGCACTCTGCCGCCCGGCTTCGATTCTTACTACGGCCACACCTGCACCTGTGATGGCGCTGAGATCGTCGATCATACATAGATCCCGGGAGTTAAATATATGCATCCTGCAGCTGCGATCCGTTTCCACCGGGAATACTACCCCTTTACGGTCCTTGAGGCCATAGGCGCGGCGGCAGGATCCAGCGCAAGACCGATCACCTGCATGCAATGTTTCGCTGCCGCTATTTGTGCCCGGCCCAAGCAGGCTTCCAGGAGCACAGTAGGCAGATACCATTAAAGGCAAAGCTCCGTGCACAATTGCTTCCGCAGGCACCGGTAAAAGAGGCGCCAGACGCCGCACCTGCTCCAGGGTAAGCTCCGGGGAAAGGGTCAGCCTTTTGACACCGAATAATTGCAAGAAATCAGCCGCGGCATGATTAAAGACATGGATGGAGAAATCGGCAAAAACCGGGATTCCGGTTATTTCCCTGGCAACTTTGATCAATCCCAGGTTGCCGGTCAACAGACCGTCCAGCCCCTCTGCCAAGGGACTCTCCAGTAAACGGCAGAAGTCAGCCAGCTCCTGTTCATGCATAATCCGTGGCGATGTAAGAATAAACCTGACACCGGCCTGGCGGCAAATATCACTGCCAGATAATATATCCTTACTATTTAAGCGCGGTTTTGAGCGGAATTGCTCTCCGCCGAATTGCACTTCGCCCGCCCCGGCTTTTACCGCTGCACGCAAGGATGCCAGATCACCTACCGCTACAGAAAGCACAGGAGGTGTTGCAGGTATACCAGCTGTTGTTTTATCTTTGGATAAAGCCTGGGACAAACGCTGGTTGAAAATTTCTTCCGGTACTGCCGGCGGCTTGTGCCCGGCTGCCCGCCTGGCTTCCAACTGGGCCAGGGCCTCTCGCCGGGCTTCATTGAGCTCGCTCACCGGAACCATCACTTGCCCCTCCAGGCGGCATGCCAGTGAGCCCAGCTTAAAAGGAGTGTTGCCCATGCGATCCAGCTGCTTTTCCAGGTAGGCAGCGGTCAAGGGGCGATGCACGGCCTCTGCAGCCAGAGATTTCGTAGTTGCCTCTCCCGTATAACCTTCCGAATCCATTACCTGGAGCCGCAAGGGTTCACCGGCCTTAGCCTCAACTGTAATTGCCAGCGGTATTTTTTTTTAGTTCTTTGGGAGAGGTAAAGCTGGCACGAGCCATCTCCATCAAATCAGCGTCATGAGTTTTAAATACACGATCACCGGGAAATACCCGGCCATTAATAGCCAACTGTACCACTGCTTTAGCCGGAGCGCGCTCAACCGGTTTGCCTTTTAGCAAAATCCTGTTAACTTTGCCAACTGCCCTACCGCCATCACTAACCCAGACTTCGATACCGTCCCCTACCCGTAAAGGGCTTTCCAGTATTACTTCGGCCAGTTGACTTTGGCGGTTAAAGCCCTTGATTCGACCAATACGAACCCCACGGTTATTGGGCCGCTTCCAGCTCATCAAATCTTTTCCCGGCCCGCCGTAAAAGTAGCCGGTTGTAAAATCCCGGTTGAAGACCTGGGCTAATTGTCTTGACTCCTCCTTGCTGACCAAAAATCCTTCTCCGGAGTCTATCCGATCCAGTAGTTCCCGATAAATGCGGACCACTGTCGCCACGTATTCCGGTTTTTTCATTCGCCCTTCGATCTTTAAAGCAGAAATGCCGGCCTTGACCAGATCCGGCAAATGTCCACTCATGTTCAGGTCTCTGGGACTCAACAGATATTCTCCAGTGGCGGCTGGCTCTACCAGGGGCTGTCCATCGACGTCAACCAGGGTATATTTAAGCCGGCAGGGCTGAGCACAGCGACCTCTGTTACCGCTGCGGCCGCCAATCAAGCTGGACATGAGGCACTGGCCCGAATAACAGACACAGAGGGCTCCATGCACAAAGACCTCAATCTCAAGGCCACTCCGCAAGACAAATTCTTCTATTTCCGCAAGAGAAAGCTCCCTTGCCAGCACAATCCGTTCAAATCCCGCTTGCTGCAACAGTTTGGCCCCGGGCAGATTATGAATCGTCATCTGGGTACTGGCGTGTACCGGCAGTTCCGGAATTGCCTTCCTGGCCAGACCGGCCAGACCCAGATCCTGTACCAGAACGGCATCTATGCCGCAGGTCTGGAGAAAATACAAAAACCGCACCGCCTCAATAAGCTCGACCTCGTCCAGCAATATATTGACGGTGACATAGACCTTAACCCCCCGGACATGAGCAAAATAAACAGCCCGTTGGATTTCTTCATGATCGAAATTTCCGGCTGACTGCCTGGCGCTAAACAACTTACCGCCCAGGTAAACTGCATCGGCGCCGTTTTCCACCGCTGCTACCAGGGACTCCCAGGTACCGGCCGGTGCTAACAGCTCCGGCTTTTGCACCATCTATTGCAGCTCCTTCCGCTCATATCTGATCAGGCCGGCACAGGGAATTATTTCAACTCCACGGCGCACCAGTTGATCCAGAAAGAGATTCAATCCTAAAGAATCGCTGGCCATATGGCCGGCAATAATAACGTTGATATGGTTCTTCTCCGCTTCTTTGCGGTGCTTCTCCCCAATATGCATAACCACCAGGGTACCCACGCCTGCAATAGCCAGCTTAGCGTAAGCGTCTTCGGAACCGCTTGTACCTCCGGTCATGTCCACCATGATTTTTCCGGCACGGTTTTTCTTTTTACCCAGGACTATAGTGGGCCCGGCATTGTACTGAACAGCTTCGGCATATTCCGGTATCTCTTTAAGCAGCTTGATGACATCCTCAAGCGTCTCGGGCTGTTTTTCATCCAGCAGGTTCTGCAGAAAAGTATTGACATGGTTATCAGCCGGAGTGTGGATGCACATGAGAGGAATATTTAAAAGCCTGGCCGCATCCACGGAACGGTTATGGTTCACAGGCAACAAGGCCCTTTTCACCTCGTTTATCCGGGGACCCATAATTCCCTCGGCAACATTTATCGGCACTCCAAACTGAGCCAGCACATCCTCCTGCAGTGACATCACCTGATGGAGAGCGGCCAGAGCCTTTCCTTCCGGGTGATGCGCAATGATCAAATCAATCCTGTTGCCTTTGCTGTTCAACCTGTCGGCCAAAAGCACTTCCGGAGCCTCAATATCGATACCGCATAGCACCCTGGACACTTCCAACTCCGGATCTCCGTACAGAATTCTGGTATCTCCATAAGGGTTAAACAATCTATCCTGATCAAATTCCTTCTTTTCATCATCTTTAAGTCCGTCGTAGTTGGTTTTCTCCTGCTCCAGCAGCTTTAGCACCGCATCCCGGGAACGCGGATCTTTCTCTATACCTCGCTCAATGGCCAGTTGGTAAATTTCTCTAATTTTCAACTATAATGCCTCCTAATGTATTCTTTACGCAATAGGCTGCTCTTTACTTCCCGCTATTTCCTGGATATATAAGGATTCCCTTCCAGGTAATATCTCAGCGGCAAATCAGCACCTTTTTTGATCCCTATTCTGGTTGTGGTAACAATTGCTCCGGGCTTTGCTTTTCCTCTGCACAATACCAGTTCATTACCCGTAAGATCGACCCCGTTGTGAGCACGGGTAATCCCCATAGCCTGAACCAGTTTCGCCGGCCCGCTGCACAAATCCCTTTTAAGCACCCTGTTACGCCTACTTTGCATCAAAGGAACCCCCATCAGGGGTTCTAACGCTCTGATTAACACCGCTTCACCTACCCCAACCGGCGCAGTTACAACATTGAAGCAGTAGTACATGCCATAAATAAAATACACATAGGCATGACCGGGCGCTCCGAACATCACCCGGTTTCTATTGGTCATACCCCGGGAGGCATGACATGCAGGATCCCCCTGAACATAGGCTTCCGTTTCTACGATCATGCCAGCAGTTATACCCTCAGGTGACGCGTGGTATAAGATATTTCCAAGCAGCCTCCTGGCTACATCAACGGTAGCGCCCTCATAAAAAGAACGTGGTAAAACACTGAATTGCGGAGCCCAATCATGATCGCCCATTTATTTTCTCCGTAAGTAGGCGAGTAATTCATCAGCCGGCAGGGTATTAACAATATCCCCTTCTTCCAGCCAGGCACGTCGCCCGACGGCAACGCCATAGGTCATCTCATCCAGCCGTTTGAGGTCGTGGGCATCGGTGTTAATAGCCATTTTCACGCCTTTGGTTTTGGCCAGACGAGCATTAACATCGCTTAAATCAAGCCGGTTAGGTGAGGCGTTGATCTCTAATATAGTACCATAAACGGCAGCAGCCTCCAACACTCGATCAAAATCAAGGGCAACGCCCTCTCTCTTGTTTACCAGGCGCCCGGTGGGATGACCGATGATATCCACATTTTTGTTTTCAATGGCCGATAACAGTCGTTTGGTCATAGTATCCTTATCCTGTTTAAAGGAACTATGTATTGAAGCGATAACTACATCAATTTCTTCCAGGACCTCATCGGGGAAATCCAGTTCCCCTTGCGGCAGGATATCCACCTCTATCCCTGTGAGAATCAGGAAATCATCTTCTTGCTTATTGAGCTCCCGGATTAATGCATGTTGCTCCTGCAATTTCTCCAGTGTTAGACCGTTGGCAATACGCAGTGAACGCGAATGATCAGTAATCGCTAAATATTGATATCCCTTGGCTTTGGCCCTGGCGACCAGTTCCTCGATCCCGGCCATACCGTCACTCCAGTCACTATGCACGTGCAGGTCACCTTTGATCGCATTTATCGTAACCAGCTCAGGCAAACTATTCGTCATAGCCGCCTCAATTTCACCCTGGTCTTCCCTTAATTCCGGCGGTATATACTGAAGTCCCAACATTCTATAGAGATCATGTTCGAATGTCTCACCCCAGGCTTGGCCAAATAAGCCTGCAGCCAGAGGATTGTCTTGTTTCTCCATGAGCTCCTGCAGCTTTTTGAAATGGGCATGACTGCCTGTGTTTCTAAATAGGGCCAGAGGGAAGACCTCTTCGGGTACGATCTCGAGCTCAACAACGATACCCCACTTGGTCTGAAACCTGGCGCCATCATAACCTTTTTCCAGTATGCCGCTGATTCTGTAGTGACCAGCCAGGCTGTCAATAACGGTGCGTGGTTCTTCCGACGCCACCACCAGGTCAATATCCCCGACACTATCCTTCCAGCGGCGCAAACTGCCGCCGGCTACTACCCTGGTAACACAGGGCAGCATTTCCAGGTAACCTGCCAGTTCAGAGGCAATACTCCGGCCTAAATCCAAAAGAGCCCGTCCCGCCTTGTTTTGATGCAGTACAATATTTCTCAAGATCTGATCTTCGATCCGGACTCCCATGCCGGGCAAATTCCTCAGTTTTTTCTCCCGGGCAGCCGCAGCCAATTCCTCCAGGTTAGTTATCCCCAACTCCTCATGCAGCATCCTGGCTCTCTTCGGCCCAATACCCGGCAGGGTAATAACTTCAAGCAAGCCATGGGGGATTTCGTCCAGCAGTTCCTGATATTTTTTCAGATTGCCGGTAGTTAATAATTCACTGATTTTCGCAGCAATATTTTTGCCTATACCAGGAATTTTTTCCAACTGGCCTTCCTTCCATAACTTCTTAACCGGCTCATCCAGGGCGTCAATTACTCTGGAAGCGTTTCTATAAGCCTTGACTTTATAATAGGATTCTCTTTTAATCTCCAATAAATCAGCCAACTCATGCATTATACGGGCTATTTCATGGTTATCCATAACAGATGCTCCATTCTCCATACTAGCATCCCATATCCTGCAGTATACAACTTCAATTCCGCAGGGGGACAGACTAGATTACCTTTTAACCAAAAACTCATGAGGGGTTCATGAGTTTTTCTTGTTATTTCCTTCTGCCAGTTCAATAATTTTAACCAGACTATCGTATTTTTCCCTCAGTTTCCTTAATTCCCCGGCTATATTCAGCGCAGCCAGGACTGCCGTCTGGTGCCTGCTCAAGCGAGCATTGCGTCCTGCCAGTGTCTCCATTTTACTATGCACATACTGGGCCAGCATCTGCAAGTCTTCCGTCGAGCCTTCACCTTTCAGGATGTAGTAATCACCATAGATCTCGACTTCTACCCGGGATTCCTTTTCAGCCATAGTTATCCTCCAGGCCTGGTTGAATTATGTTGAATTATATTGTTTTTTCGCTACTATTCTTTTTTTTCCCTGCAAATTATCATAATATTCCCCGGTCTCCCCTAACATATCATATTAATCTAAGCGAACAAAATGCATATCAAAAGCAATAATCGTTTAGGCAGCAAAAATAAGCAAGAGTGGTTTCAAATGCGTTACAATACATATTATCTCTCCTTGTTGTTGAAAAGACAAAATATGAGTGCGGCATTCTTCGCACTCATATTTATAATCTAACCTGACTATTTGCAGCACCTGACAACTCAACAGCAAGAGGCAGCCATTCTATGATCGCAGTTCAGCACCGAACCTTTGGGCCAGCACCCGGGCTATAGCTGTAGTGCTCGCCGCAACCTCATCATCGGTTAAGGTGCGGTCTGCGGCGAAATACTTGAGGGAGAAAGCCATACTCCGATACCCCTGAGGTACCTGCTCGCCGCAGTATACGTCGAACAATGCCACCGAGCGCAGCAATTCACCGCCTGCAGCCCGGATAGCATCCGTTACCTCAACTGCGGTTATGCCCTGTTTAATCAGTATGGCCAAATCCCGCTCCACTACCGGGAACCTTGGCAGAGCAGTGTATTCAGGCGGCCGGCCGGAAACGGTCAACAGGAGATCCAGATCCAGCTCAAAGGCAACCACATGATCCGGCAGTTCAAAATTCTCCAGGACATCCGGATGCAGCTCACCAAGCACACCCAACCTTTTTCCTCCAACCTCCAGCCAGGCGGTTCTGCCGGGATGGAAACTGGGATGATCAGTCTCAGGATGGAATGAGACTTTTTCAGTGCGTAAATAACCAAAAAGGTTTTCCAAAACTCCTTTTAAGTAGAAGAAATCAAGCTCCCTGGCCGGGCTGTTCCATCCGGCCTGTGTAGTGCCCATAGCCGCTGCCGCCAGAACCTGCCGTTCTTCAGGCAATGCCCCTTCAAGCTGAGGGTGATAAACACGTCCCAGTTCGAATATTGCTCCGTTTTGCACCCTGCGGCTATAGTTTCTAGCCAGCGTTTCCAGTAAACCAGGCAACATCAAGGTCCTCATCACTGAGTGCTCCTCGCTTAAGGGGTTCTGCAGCTTTATTGCGTTCCTCAAGGGACTGGCTGCGGGCAATTTCATCTGATCCCACACCCTCGGGTGCGTGAAGCTGTAAGTTATAACCTCATATAAACCGTCAGATGCCAGACGGTTGCACAGTGCAGCAGTAAGGGCTTGCTCCCTGGACATAGCCCCCTGTGTATTTAAGCCATAGGGCAGAGTACCCGGCACCCGGTCAAAACCGTGCATACGGGCGATTTCCTCAATCAAATCAGCTTCCAGCGCCACATCAGTGCGATAGGTGGGCACAGTTACCAGTAATTCCCCGTCTGTTTCCCTAACACCAAACTGCAGGCTGGACAGGATAGCAACCGCTTCTTCTTGCGGCACGTCAATACCCAGGATATGAGCCGCTCTGGCCGGCCTGAAGGAAATGATCTTTTCTGCGGGTGGCGCCGGGAACACATCGATCATACCGGCCACCACCTCACCGGCTCCCATCTCGCTAATCAGTTGCGCAGCCCGGTTGGCAGCCCGGTTTGAACCACCGATATCAATACCCTTCTCAAAACGCTGGGACGCCTCGGAACGAAGCCCCAGGGCCTTTGAAGTTTTGCGAATACTGATCGGGTTGAAGAAAGCTGACTCCAGCAACACATTGACAGTTCTATCTGTTACCTCAGTAGCCGCTCCCCCCATCACTCCGGCGATACCCACCGGGCCGGATGGGTCGGCAATGACCAGCATCGTGGAGTTAAGTATACGCTCGTTGCCGTCTAAGGACGTGATTTTCTCCCCGTCCTTAGCCCGGCGCACTATGATGTGGCCGTCTACCAGCAGATTGTAATCGAAAGCATGCATGGGCTGCCCAAATTCCAGCATGACGTAGTTGGTAACATCTACAATATTACTTATTGGCCTGATCCCGGCATTGCGCAGGCGCTGCTGCATCCACAGGGGTGACGGCCCGACTTTGACGTTTTTAATCATACGCGCGCAGAACCTGCCGCACAGGTCGGCATCCTCAATAGTCACCCGGGCCTGGCCTGCGATATTTTCCGGCAGTTCTGTAAAAATGGGCTCAGGTATACGGCAGGGCCGGCCCAGCAAAGCTGACACCTCCCTCGCCACACCGAGCATAGACAGGCAGTCCCCGCGATTGGGTGTCAGATCTAAAACCAGGATGTGATCATTA
The DNA here is from genome assembly GCA_050950345.1 of Pelotomaculum sp. Lineage (GTDB taxonomy): Bacteria > Bacillota > Desulfotomaculia > Desulfotomaculales > Pelotomaculaceae > Pelotomaculum_C. Next base: position 615,279 of record JBMNHK010000002.1, on the reverse strand, counting down.
AGTCCCAGTATTTCTTTGGCATCCTGTCCTAAAGGCGTATCCGGCGGTAAGATCAAGATCCCGTTAGCCTGTTCGGCAACCATTGTCTTGGGATCGATCCCTAACTCCTGTCCGGAACACATCATACCCCTGGACTCAACACCCCTTAGTTTAGCCTTTTTGATTACTAAGCCGCCGGCCAACCTGGCCCCTTCCAGTGCAACAGGGACGACGTCCCCTTCCCTTACATTAGTGGCAGCTGTAATAATCTGCCTTGTATCAGAACCGATGTTAACATTTGTAACAATTAGCTTATCTGCGTTGGGATGGGGGCTGATTTTTTCAATGCGGCCTGTCAGTACATTGCTGACACCAACACCCAGTTCCTCCACGCCTTCTACCGTAATCCCGGCCAGAGTCAGGCGATCGGCCAACTCCTGCGGGGTTAGATCAATATCCACGAATTCTTGCAGCCATTTATAGGATACACGCACGGTGCTAAAACCTCCCAGTTACGGCTTTACTGCCGGATTTAGTGTCGCCTTTATTAATCAAGCTATTAAAACTGCTGTAAGAATCTTAAATCGTTGTCAAACAGCAGGCGCATATCGTCAAGTCCATACTTTAACATGGTAATACGCTCCACACCCATACCAAAGGCAAAGCCTGTTACCTCCTCTGAATTATAACCGGAGACTTCCAGCACACGTGGATGCACCATGCCTGAGCCTAGTATTTCCAGCCAGCCGGTGTAGGAGCACACCCGGCAACCCGTACCGCCGCAAATCACACAAGAGATGTCTACTTCGGCACTGGGTTCGGTAAAAGGGAAAAAACTAGGACGGAAACGAGTCTTGGTCTTCATCCCAAACATCCGTCTGGCGAAAAGATCCAGGGTGCCCTTTAAATCACTGAAGGTAATTCTGCGATCCACCGCCAAACCCTCTACCTGATTAAACATCGGGGAATGGGTCGCGTCGTCATCACGGCGATATACTTTGCCCGGCACGATGATTTTAACCGGTAATGCCGGCGCCGTTTTCTCCATAGTGCGCACCTGCACAGGCGAGGTATGGGTCCTCAGTAGAACTTCCGGACCGATAAAGAAGGTGTCCTGCATATCGCGAGCAGGGTGATCCTTGGGTAAGTTAAGGGCTTCAAAGTTGTAGTAATCTGTTTCAATCTCAGGACCATCAGCAATGCTATAGCCCAGGCCCAAAAAGATCTCCTGGATTTCTTCCCGGATTATGGTCAGAGGATGTTTGCGCCCCCTTAAAAGCGGTGTCCCGGGAAGGGTAACATCAATTCCCTCGTCGCGCAGCTTCTGTTCTTTTATCAGCTCTTTGAAACTTGCAGTCCTGGAGGCCAATTCCCTTTCAATAGCATCCCTAACCTCGTTGGCCACCTGACCGATGCGGGGTCTTTCCTCTGCGCTCAAGCTACCCATACCTCGCAGGATTTGAGTAAGCTCCCCTTTCTTGCCGAGTATCCTAACCCTGATTTCATTCAGCTCATCAATGGTGTGCGCTTCCGCCAATGCTTTATTAGCTTCTTCATTAAGCCTTCTCAACTTTTCTTCCAAAGGACAAAACCTCCCGGTTGCTTCGATATAGATATCCCTGATAATAAAAAAACCGCCCCCTCTACAGGGACGGATTGTTTCTTTCCGCGGTACCACCCTCATGTTTATACCTGTTGAGTATAAACCCTCAGCACAGCACCGGGCTATTCTATAACCCGATACCGCCTTCTGATAACGGTAGAAGAACCGGCTACACCTACTGGCTAAACGTTCAGCTGCAGTTCCGGGGTGAACTTCAATAGACCTAATCCTGGGAGAGCTTCCAGTCCTTGACTCTCCTTCCCTGAAGGACGCCGGCCAATTTACTTTTCCCCTTCATTACAATTCATCTATATATTAAAACTAATGAAGAACCATCCTCCTGTAAAGCATGTAGGCCCGCACGGAACCGGTTGCCTCGAACAGCCTCCAAAAAAATTCGGCGGTTAAAAGCACTTAACCACTACCTTTCCTCAGTTTTTTGGGGACCTTTTGGGTTTGATTATACCATAAGCAAAAATTGATGACAAGAAAGTATCAGAAAAATCAAACCCGGCTGGACCCTCAAAAATCCTGATAAGGCACTGGTTTACTGCACATATCGCTGCCTAACAGCTTCGTAGAGAAGGATCGCTGCGGAAATTGCTACATTAAGGGATTCAGCTTGACCCGGCATAGGTATACGCACCAGTTCATCAACTTTACCCAGGAGAGTTTGCCCGGGCCCTGTTGCTTCCCCACCCACGGCCAGGGCACAGGGCACACGCAAGTCGCTTTCGTAAACAACCTTGTCTGCCCTCGGCACACCGGCAACAATTTTAATCCCCCGTTCAACCAGGTAAGCTATCACCGTTTCTGCAATACAACCCTGGATCACCGGCAGATGAAATATTGAACCCATAGTTGCTCTTAAGGTTTTTGGATTGTATATATCTGTGGTGCCCTTAAGAAGAATAACACCGCTTGCTCCAGCAGCATCCGCCGTCCTGATGATGGCGCCCAGGTTACCCGGATCCCGCACACCGTCAACTACTACCAGCAGGGGGTACCCAGTCAGAACCAGTTCCTCCAGGGAATTATGCCGCTGGTGCAATACTGCCAGGATACCTTGCGGTGTTTCAGTGCCTGACAACTCCTTAAACAACCGGTCTTCAACCTCCAGCAAGGCTATGCCCCCTGCGGCAGCTTGCTGCAGTAATTTTTCACCGCGCTCCTCGTCCCTGATCCTGCGGGTGTAAACCAACATATCAACCTGCCAGGTGGAGTTGAGAGCTTCTTCCACAAAACGCACGCCTTCAACCAGCAATTTGCCTTCCTGTTCCCTGAACCGCCGGCCCGCCAGCCGCCGTATGTATTTTAGATGAGGATTATTTTTACCCGGCATATTATTCCTCTCCCCATATGATTAGCAACCAAGGCCACAAAGACATCATCCCGGCAATTTTTGCACGTATCAACTATGTTCCTGGATAAGAATAAGCATGGTAGTAATACCATGCCATAATTTACCGGGTAAGGCGCCTTCCTTTGCTCGGCACCCTTACCCGGGATATCCTTAATAATGGAGATTTTATAATTTGGCCTTGGCTATATCCACCAATTGCCCGAAAGCCTTGGCATCGTTAACGGCCATTTCCGAAAGCATTTTGCGGTTGATATCGATACCGGCCAGTTTCAGTCCGTTCATAAAACGGCTATAAGAAATTCCGTTCATTCTGGCTGCAGCATTAATCCTGGCAATCCAGAGTTTGCGGAAATCACGTTTTTTCACCTTGCGATCGCGGTAAGCGTAAACCAGCGACTTCATTACCTGTTGATTGGCAACACGGTAAAGTTTGCTTTTAGAACCCCGGTAACCTTTGGCTAACTTAAGTACCTTTCTATGTCTATTACGTGAAACCACACTGCTTTTAGCCCGTGGCATATGATCTTCCCCCTGTCTAACATCATGATTATGGTATTAATTTTGTAAGGCGTTTCATATCAGCCGCACTGACAATGGTGGATTTGCGCAGGCCGCGCTTCCTTTTGGCACTCTTTTTACCGAGAATATGGCTGTGGAACGAATGTGATCCTTTCAATAACCCGGTAGCTGTCTTTTTAAAGCGTTTAGCAGCACCGCGGTGGGTCTTAATTTTAGGCATTATTGGTCTCCCTTCTAATTATCTTGCTTTGGCGCCAAGATCATGATCATGTTTTTACCTTCCAACTTGGGCACTCTTTCAACTGTACCTATCTCTTTTAAATCGTTAGCCAATCTTTGCAATAACTGCTCTCCGATTTGGGTATGCACAATCTCACGCCCCCGGAAGGTGATGGTTGCCTTTACTTTATCGCCGTCCTTCAAAAAACGAACCGCGTTTTTAACCTTGACTTCAAAATCATGGTCCTCAATATTGGGACGCATTTTCACTTCTTTGACGCTGATAATCTTTTGTTTTTTCCTGGCCTCTTTTTCACGCTTGCTCTGCTCGTACTTGTATTTGCCAAAATCCATAATCCGGCATACCGGTGGTTTGGCGTTAGGAGCTATTTCCACCAGATCCTGCTGGCGTTCCTCTGCCAGGCGCAGAGCTTCCCTGCTTGACATAATACCAAGTTGATTTCCATCACTATCTACGACTCTAACTTCCCTGGCCCTGATCTCCTCGTTGATGCGGAAATCTTTTGTAATAGCTATTCCACCTCCACTAAAGTTTACCCAAATAAAAAAACGGGCATAACCACCCGCTTAAATCTAATACTAATTTGTAATACCTTATGGACTGCTCTGGGCGTCGTAAGGTGAGAAGCGGATGGCTTCTGCTTGAATTGTTTATAATTGGATAAATAATTATAACACACTATATATGCAGCGTCAAGACAATAACTCTCCGGATGTCTGTCAAGAACTCGGGTACTTCCCCTCTCGAAGTGATCTTCTGCGGATATTTTCTTTCGCAACTATGAGCTTTCTTGGTTTTTGAGGGACCAGGGCGCAGAGTCAGACACGGTCTTTTTCTGCAATTTCACGCAGCAGATTATGCTCAAATTCGCTTAATGGAAGAGCGCCCAGATCGCCGCGGCTGCGGTGACGAACAGCCACTGCCTCCTGTTCGATTTCTTTGTCACCCACAACCAGCATATAGGGTATTTTTTGGGCCTGGGCTTCACGTATCTTGTAATTAATCTTTTCATTGCGGGCATCCATCTCCACCCGGATGCCCTGTTGCTCCAGGCGCTCCATCACCTTTTGGGCATAAGGTTGATGGCGATCGGTGATGGGCAGGACACGGGCTTGAATTGGCGAGAGCCAGGTTGGAAAAGCACCGGCATAGTGTTCGATGAGAATGCCGATAAACCTTTCAATGCTGCCGAAGAGCACGCGGTGGATCATCACCGGCCGGTGTTTTTGTCCATCTTCACCGATATAATGCAGGTCAAACTTCTCCGGCATCTGGAAGTCCAGCTGGATCGTGCCGCATTGCCAGGTGCGCCCAATGGAATCGGTGAGGTGGAAATCAATTTTCGGGCCGTAAAAAGCGCCGTCTCCCTCATTGATCTTATAGTCCAAGCCCTTGCTTATTAAAGCATCCTGCAGGGAATTGGTTGCCAGTTCCCACATCTCATCTGAACCCATAGCATTCTCAGGTCTTGTGGAAAGCTCTACATGGTAAGGGAAACCGAAGACATTATAAAAATCTCCGATCATGTCGATAACACCCACAATCTCCTCCTTGATCTGGGAGGGCAGCATAAAGATATGGGCGTCGTCCTGGGTAAAGCACCGGACCCGCATCAAGCCATGCAGAACACCTGATAGCTCATGCCGGTGCACCAGCCCCAATTCAGCCAGGCGGATTGGCAGTTCGCGGTAGCTATGCAGCTTATTTTTGTAAACCATGATGCTGCCGGGGCAGTTCATCGGTTTAACCGCAAAATCGTTCCCGTCGATTTTCGTAAAATACATATTGTCACGGTAGTGGTCCCAGTGTCCAGACTGCTCCCAAAGGGAGCGATGCAAAATTATTGGCGTGCGGATTTCCTGGTAACCTCTTTTCTTGTGTTCCTGACGCCAGAAATCCTCCAGTTCATTGCGCAAAACCATGCCCTTGGGGTGAAAAAACGGAAAACCCGGGCCTTCTTCGTGGATACTGAAAAGATCAAGTTCTGCTCCAAGCTTTCTATGATCCCGCCGCTTGGCTTCTTCTAAACGGAACAGATGCTCATCCAGCATGGATTTTTTCGGAAAAGAAGTGCCATAAATGCGCTGGAGCATTTTGTTCTTTTCGCTGCCACGCCAGTAGGCGCCGGCGACACTCATCAGCTTAATTGCTTTCAAACGTCCTGTTGACGGCACGTGGGGTCCCATGCAAAGATCTGTAAAGTCACCCTGTCGGTAGCATGACAGGCTTACATCAGCAGGTAAATCATCAATAAGCTCTACTTTATAATTCTGTCCTGCCGTACCAAATTTGGTCAGAGCTTGCTCACGTTCCAGCTGAAAACGTTCAAAAGGCAGATCAGCCTTGATAATGGCTTCCATTTCTTTTTCAATTTTAGCCAGGTCTTCCGGGCTGAAGGGTTCCTCAGTATCAAAATCGTAGTAAAATCCATCGGCTATAGCCGGTCCGATAGCAAGCTTGGTGCCGGGAAACAGCTTCTCTACCGCCTGGGCCATGACATGGGCCGTGCTATGGCGAAAAACCTGTTTGCCTTCCTCATCATCAAAGGTCAAAAAGGCGACTTCCGCGTCATGCTCAAGGGCAACAGACAGATCAACTAACTGGCCGTTCACTTTTGCTACCAATGCTTCCTTGGCCAGGCGCCGGCTAATATCCCTGGCAATATCCATCAAAGATGTCCCTTTCGGATATTCCCTCACTGCGCCATCCGGCAAACTCACCTTGATTTTGGTAATATTATGTTCACTCATATCAACACATCCCTTCCAAACAAAAACGCCCCCAACATCATCGTCAGGGACGGTATTCCCGCGGTTCCACCCTAGTTAGGAAAAGACCTCTTTTCCTCACTCATGGCAGGTAACGGTTGCCTCCGGCGCAGCCTACTTTAATTCAGCTTGCAGTTCCAAGGTGGTTTTCAATTCACCCCACATCCAAAAGCGCTTTCAGCCTGTGGCGCCTTCTCTCTTTAGGCCGGTGTGAAACCTACTCTTCCTCTTCATCACAGTTTAGCGATATTCCTTAAATATTATATTGACAAGATTTTTCATTGTCAACCAATGTCCATTTTTTATTTAGGGTCTTTGACACACAAACTACAGCCCGGACACTCGCTTACCCGGCCGGTAAAAACACATTTTATCGTTTCCAGGATCATGTCGTGTTTATTGTTACCGTTATGGTGCACAAGTATCTTTTTTGGCGCAATTGAGATGAGAGCACTGATCAAAAGATCTTCATAACACAGTTCATTTTCCAGCATATCCAGTAAAAATCCTTCCATATAATTACCATTCACAGGCTGCATTTTTTCATCAAACAGGGTAAAGCCCTCCCGGGAAATGACCAGGTGGAGCATTTCCAGGCGCGGTTCCTGAACCTCAACAAAGTATTGCAACAGGTGGATGAATTCACGGTATTCCCTTTCCAGCAAAAAATCGTCCACTGCTTTTTCAATAGCATCTCGCAATTCCGCTAGATACTCCTGCAAACGAAAACGAATGAATCCGTCGACAATAATCCGGTTATTATAATTCAAGAAGTCGCTTATTTTATTTTTGATCAATTCCTTGCGGCTTTGCCAGTACAGCGTGTTCCTGAACCCTGTCTCTGCACAATTTATGTGCCGCAAAGAATAGTCAAAGATAAGTCTCTTTTCCTCTTCGCCGAAATAGAAATAATTTTCCCTGATAATATCCTTAATCAGGACATCTTCCCATTGATTGAGTATAAGCTCGGAAATGTTTTCAGCCAAAATTTGCTTGAGGATGCTTTTAATCCTCTCGTCCCCCGGGCAACGAACTCCGCCGTCCATATGGCACGACAAGAAGGTATAATCACCGGCCGGGCGCTCCTCAAGTTCCACTTTAAAGCCTTCACCTTCATACATTTTGAGGCGGCGGCCAAGTTTCGCCTTGAAAAGATCCATATGTTTTGTGGCCCCAACTGATATCGTCTGCTCCACTTCATTATCACTCCCGCCTGATAATGATGCCGGCTTAGCAGGAAACCTTTGCTTAGCTTTTTAATAAACCTGCCTAATCCAGTATAGACAGAAAGATATGAGCCTATGCCATGCAAATTATATAGGAAATCAAGAAATAATGGTTTTATTAATGGAAAAACCCCTTTTATGAAAAAGAGGTTTTAGCTGGTTTAATTTGGCTCTATTTATTGGATTCTCATTTCATTTAGACGCCGAACCCTGTCTGCTATAGGCGGGTGCGTGCTGAACAGGTTGGCCATGGAAACACCTGAAAGCGGATTGACAATAAACAGATGCGAGGCTGAAGGATTTACCTCCATGGGTATTCGCTGCGCCGCGCTCTGGAGTTTTAACAGTGCGCTGGCAAGTCCCCCTGCATTGCCGGCCATACGGGCGCCACTCTCGTCAGCCATGTATTCACGGGAACGGGAAATGGACATCTGGATAATCATCGCCGCAATAGGGGCGATAATGGCCAGCAATAATCCCCCGATCAAGCCGCCTCCCCCGCCTTCTTCGTCACTGCGCCCCATGCCTAAAATGGCGCCCCATTGGATAACATTGGCGATCATGGAGATAGCGCCGGCAAAGGTAGCGGCAACTGTCCCAATCAAGACATCCCTGTTTTTTATGTGGGCCAGCTCGTGAGCCAGCACACCTGCCAACTCATCCCTATTCAGGAGCTGCAGGAGCCCTTCAGTAACAGCAATAGCAGCGTGGGAGGGATTCCTTCCCGTAGCAAAAGCGTTGGGCTGGGGAGAGGGGGTTATATAAATACGGGGCATGGGCAATCCGGCTCTTTGAGATAACTGCCTAACCATAGCATATAACTGAGGTGCTTCTTCCTCTGAAACAGGTTGAGAACCGGTCATTTTAATTGCTACCTTGTCGCTGTAATAGTAACTAAAAAAGTTCATTCCCAACGATATAAGGAAGAAAAGCATAGCACCGCTACTGCCGCCCACAGCATTGCCAATTAGTACGAGAATTACAGAAAGTATACCCATCAGCAAAAAGACTTTGAAGTTATTCATTTACTATGCCTCCTTACATAAATTTCCCTTTATATATTTATATTTTACTTACAAACCAGCAGTCATTACCAGGAGTATGAATACCCCATATAATGCGGCCGGCAAAAACATAACCTTGGCCTTGAGCTCCTTTTGTTTTTTGACAATCAGATAGATGGTCAAACTTGACAGCAAAGCTAATCCTGCGCTCAGCGCCGCCAGGGGAGTTAGCGTCCAGGGTGTGAATAAAATACCTATGATTGGGACTATGGTGCTTTGAAAAACCATAGCACCCGTAATATTGCCCATTGCCAGTGTATCCTTGCCACCTTTGACCCAAATTACGCTGTTAATCTTTTCCGGCAGTTCAGTGGCTACAGGAGTAATCACAAGAGATAACAGCAAAGCCGGGACCATCATGCTTGTAGCCAGGTTGCCCAGGGCGTCAACAAAGTACGTGGCACCGCCGATAATCAACATAACACCTGCCGCAACCTGGGTCAACAGCACCCCTAGCGGCGGCTCACTGTCTTTTTTCCAAAAATACAGCGGGTCCATGTCCATATCTCCCAGGCTATCACCATCTCCCACGGTCTTTTGCACATAATAGATGTAGCCTGTAAGAAGCATGGCGGCAACAAAATATTTATATGCCTGGATCTGAACAAAAGCTGCTGAAATCACCAGGGTATAGAAGCCAATAAAATATTTCAAATCCCTCATCAAGATAGAATTTTTAACTTCTATACATTTTTTTTCACTGTTACGAAAGTAACATATTTTCGTAACACCTACAACCCCAAACGCAAGTGTGCTCAGCATAAATGGAGCTCCCAAAATGGCGCCGATACCAACCTCATGGGCACTCCCTGCCGGGCCGAACAAAATCGCGATTATTGGGACCATCGTCTCAGGTAATGCCGTACCGACTGCCGCAAGTACCGAGCCTACTGCTCCTTCGGATAGGTTCAGCCTTTTGCCCAGCCACTCAATCCCGTTGGTGAATGTTTTTGCCCCAAACAACAAGGCTAACAAACCTGCGGCCAGCACTACAATAGTCCCATACATATTTTCTTTCTCCTCCTCCTAAAAATATATATAACCACAAATAATAAAAAGACCTGCGCATTTTCATGTTGAAAAATACGAAGGTCTTGCCATTCTTTGCAGATGCAGGAACCGGGTGCTTACACTGCACCGTAATGACGACTCCTGCTACCGGAATATGCCGGTGGCTACTCCCCTTGTATATAAATACCAAACTACTTATGTATTATTACAAAAATCTATGGTTCTGTCAAGTTTTTTTTATCGTTACATTATATTTTATGCCCTGGGTGATCCCTTTATTACACTGGACCAATAATTTGCCTGCACTTAGCCCGCTCAGATAGCCGGTGGAGAAGGCGATTTGCAGGTTGTAGCCCCCTGTTAGAGCATCAACGTCGATAACTTCGCCGGCAAAAAACAATCCCTTGATCATTTTAGATTCCAGAGTAGAAGGATTGATTTCTTTAGTGCTTATACCGCCGCTGGTGACCATCGCTTCATTAAGGGGTCTGGTAGCGCTGACTGACAGCGTTAAGTTCTTCTGAACCTTTACCAACCTCTCAAGCTCCCATCTGCTCACCTGTGCTCCCTGCTTGCTCCCGTCAACACCGGCCTGAACTAATATCACAGGAACCAAACGCAGGGGGTAGAAACCATTAAGAGTATTTTTTAATGACCGGGCAGGGTTTTGTTTTATCTTCTGCCGCATTAACACAATAAGCTCATCTTCAGCCAGTTCCGGTCTCAAATCAATACTCAGTTCCAGGGGAAAGCTAAAGGACTTCGTCAAATAGCTGCTCAAATTCAAAACTGCCGGGCCGGACAGGCCAAAATGAGTGAACAGCATTTCACCTGACTGTCTTACCTTGCCGCCACTCTTAACAGATAGCACTACATTCTCCAGAGCCACACCTTGCAAAGCGTGCACCCAGCCTTCCCGCACCACTAGAGGCACGAGAGCCGGTTGCGGTGGGATAATTGAGTGGCCCAACCGGCCAGCCAACCGGTAGCCATCCCCCTTCGAACCTGTTTGTTGATAGGAAGCCCCGCCCGTGGCAACCAGAACACCCCGGCTTTTAATTGTGGTTCCCCCGGGTAAAAGAACGCCAGTTACCTGTTTATTTTCCTCCTGCAACTGCAAGACCACTGCATCATAACGGACTTCCACCCCGCTATCAGTCAGGTTTCTACGCAATGCCTGAATGATATCAGTAGACTTACCGGAGGCTGGGAACACTTTGCCATCTTGCTCCACCTTCGCCTGTACCCCCAGGTTGTAAAAAAAAGCAATCAGGTCACTGCTGGCAAAAGTGTTTAAAGCGCTGTACAGAAATTTCCCATTGCTGACAATGTTTCCAAAAAAAGACTCCCCTTCATTGAGGTTGGTAAAATTACATCTGCCGCCACCGGTGATCGCTAGCTTTTTTCCCAACCTGTCGTTCTTCTCCAGCAGAACAACCTTGCAACCCTGCCTGGCGGCAGTGGCCGCACCCATCATGCCGGCCGGCCCGCCGCCGATGACAACCAGGTCATACTCCACCGGCTTCACCCGGACGGTATGCCAGTCCTTCACCCAGTGCCATCAGATCGCCGTTTTTACCCGTGCTCTCCATGGGGTACACAGCTGTTTTTCCGGTCCGGCATTCCTCACCAGCCAAACCCGTGAGCACTGTACCACCGGCAGTAGCTTTAATAGGATGAATAATCACTTCTTTTATCTAAACCACCTCTCTCCAGCATCAGTAATGAAGAGCCAAAAAAGATCTTCTTTTGAAGATCTTTCCCTGTCTTTTAAAAAACCATTATTCATCATCTATCCTATAGGAGACCATGTTTTTTCTTATAATCAGCTATAGCGGTGTGCAAGGCATTTGCAGCCATATTTGAACAGTGCATTTTTTGTTCCGGCAACCCGCCCAGCATATCGGCAACAGCCACATCATCTATCTTCAGAGCGTCATCAAGAGACATGCCCTTTACCATTTCTGTCAACATACTGCTGGTAGCAATGGCAGCACCGCAACCAAAGGTTTTAAATTTGATATCTTTAATCTTATTGTCTTCGACTTTAATAGTGATTTTTGTAGTATCACCGCAGGTAGCGTTACCCACATCACCTACACCGTCAGGATCAGGGATTTCCCCTACATTGCGGGGGTTAGTAAAGTAATCAATCACCTTATCATTATACATGGCTGCGTCCTCCTTGTTTACGAGAAGTTCTATTAAGTTCTATTTATATATTATAATATATCTCTGGTCATCGTAGCATGGCCTTAATGCCTTGTCAATAAATGACTTTATTATTGCCAGGGTGCTTTCTTCCTGATATAATTACAGGGTTCTGAAGGAGGATTTCACTCATGCCTGACAATAAGTTCAGAAACATTGCCATTATTGCCCACGTGGATCACGGTAAAACAACCCTGGTAGACGCTTTGCTCAAACAGAGCGGCATCTATAGGGAGAATCAGCAGGTAGTAGAAAGGGTTATGGATTCAAACGACCTGGAAAAAGAACGGGGCATTACCATCCTGGCCAAAAACACTTCGGTGCGTTACGGCGGTATTAAGATTAATATAGTAGACACACCCGGTCACTCAGACTTCGGAGGCGAGGTTGAGAGGGTTTTAAAGATGGTTGACGGTGTGTTGCTTTTAGTGGATGCCTTCGACGGCACCATGCCCCAGACCCGTTTCGTGTTGCGCAAAGCGATGCAGCTGAATCTGAAACCTATTGTGGTCATTAACAAAATTGACCGGGAAGGCTCCCGGGTCAATGAGGTCGTAGACGAAGTTTTGGAATTATTTATCGATCTTGGAGCAGGCGATGAACAGCTGGACTTTCCCATCATTTACACCTCGGCAAAGCTGGGAACTGCTACTACGGATATCGCTGTGCCTGGCCAGAATATGCAACCTCTGTTTGAGGCCATAATTAAACATATCCCTGCTCCGGCAGGTGAAGAACAAGAGCCCCTGCAACTATTAGTCAACAATACCGAGTACGATAACTTTGTGGGCCGCATAGGCATTGGTTGCATCAAACGCGGCAAACTGGCTGCCGGCCAGCAGGTGAGTATTTTTGACCATGAAGGCCTTTTGCGCCAGGGGCGTATCGGCACCCTCTATATATTTGAAGGGCTGGAAAGGATCCCGGTTGCAGAGGCCAGTTGCGGTGAAATTGTAGCTTTTTCCGGGTTGGAAGACCTAGCCATCGGAGAAACGGTGGCCTGCAAGGATCAACCGGAACAACTTGCACCTATTACTGTGGACGAACCTACCTTGAAAATGGGTTTTATGGTCAACGACAGCCCCTTTGCCGGACGGGAAGGCAAATACTTAACCTCCCGTCATTTAAGAACAAGGCTTTTTAAAGAAATGGAAAAAAACGTGAGTCTCAGGGTAAAGGAGACAGAAAATACTGATGTCTTTGAAGTATGTGGGCGCGGTGAACTGCACCTGTCCATCTTAATCGAAACCATGCGCCGGGAAGGCTTCGAACTGCAAGTCTCCCGGCCCGAAGTGATCTTCAAATGGGAAGACGGGGAGAAACTGGAACCCATGGAGCTTCTGATGGTTGATATTCCGGAAGAAAAAATGGGTCCGGTCATGGAAATAGCCGGAGCCAGGAAAGGTGAAATGCTCAACATGTTCTCCCTGGGTCCGGATCAACTGCGCCTGGAATTCAAAATCCCGGCCAGAGGCCTGATCGGTTTCCGCTCCCAACTACTCACAGAAACCAGGGGTCACGGTGTGATGAACCATATCTTCATGGGCTATGAACCCTACAAAGGGGATCTCAAGGGACGCTATAAGGGTGTGCTGATCGCTTTTGAAGCTGGAGAGGCCACCACTTACGGCTTGCACAACGTCCAGGAACGGGGAGTCCTGTTTATCGGACCCGGTACAAAAGTATACGAAGGCATGGTTGTAGGCGAACACTCCAGAGAGCAAGATCTGGAAGTAAACGTCTGCAAGAAAAAGCACCTTACCAACATGCGCTCCAGCACTGCTGAGACTGCTTTGCGCCTGGAAGAGCCACTAACCTTCACCCTGGAAGAAGCTCTTGAATACATTGGCCCGGACGAACTGCTGGAAGTTACCCCTAAAAGCTTGCGTATGCGCAAGAGGATACTGGGCAGGCATGAACGCAAACGCAGTCAGTCCGGCTCCCAACCGGCATAAAAGAATCATCACATAGTTTTAAAGGCCTTTATCCACTGCGATGAAGGCTTTTATAATTTCTGTTTGTTATCTGACCACACCTGTTAAGAACATCAGATAAGCGTAGTGTAAAATTACTTTGGGGAAAACCAAATAATAAATGTTAAGAATAATCCCCTGTGATATCATTTAATTTGGCAATAACCATAAAAAAGCACAGAAAAGGAGATACTCTTATGGAGCTAAATTATACATGAAATCATCAAGAAAACCGGTAGCAGTTGTGAAAAGCAATTACGTTGCACCCCTAAAACTAGTATGATATTATTTAAAGATAGATTCCAAATATTTTAGAAGGAGTATCAATATATGAAGAAAATAGATTGGCCCGCGATTATCGAAGAAGAATACGACAATATTATTGATGCCTTGCGAGCATTATACACTGAATCTTGCTCCTTTGAACGTAACGATGATGCCTGTCAAATTCTCAAGATTGACCTGGACGGCACTGTAATTCACCATACCTACCGCATAGATTCCACCTCTGCCGCTGTTTGGACAGGCGACGCCATTGAACTGGCCAGACTGCCCTGGTTTAATCCTCTGGACGAAGCAGATGAAGCAGAGGTTATTAACACCTACTTAAAAAAAGAAGACCTGGACGCCTTCAACCAGTTCCTGGCCGGAGATAAACCCACTATTGCCAAACTACGCCAGTGGAATACTGCCGCTGCAGACAGGGTATTAAAATTATTTATGGATGATTATGTGGATGGGCGGGCTGAAGCCTGGGCCGAGGAAGAGATGAAAAAGATTTTAAAGAGGGCTGAAGAATACAAAAAAACCATGGAAGAAGAAGAAAAGTAGAAGAATGAAATAAAATTACAATACCGGGAGGGCAACCTATGACCGAGAAAAAACCGTTTTCCAACACACCTGCGGGAGAGCTTTACGGAAGAATTAAACGCTTCCAGGAACGTTTGCTGGCGTCTAATATTCAGGCAGCCCTGGTGGTACAAAAAGCAGACCTGTATTATTTCAGCGGGACCACCCAGGACGCCCACCTCTTGATACCGGCTGAGGGTGAACCTCTTCTGATGGCCAGAAAAAACTTTGAAAGGGCCATGGAAGACAGCGAATTAAAAGAAATTGTCCGGATAAAAAGCTTTAAAGATATCGCTGCCAACGTTTTAGGGCGGTTTAATGGGTCCGGCCGGATCGGTATGGAGTTTGATGTCCTGCCGGTAAATAATTATAACAGGTACAAGAAAATACTTGAGCCACTGGAGATTGTCGACGTGTCGGGGCTCATCCGGGAGACCAGGATGATCAAGACCCCGTACGAAATAGAGCGCCTGAGAGAAGCCGCCAATTTCTCTATGGAAATGTTTGCGGAGGTGCCGAAGATACTCAAAGTAGGCATGACTGAAATTGAGTTGGCTGCGGAACTGGAGTACTTCTTAGGCAAGAGGGGCGGCAATCAATATGCCCGGATCAGGGCTTTCAACCAGGAGCCGGCCATCCATATCCTTTCCGGCTGGAATGCGGCCTACCCCAGTTACTTTGACGGGCCCACAGGCGGCACTGGAATTAACATCTCCGCCTCACAAGGCGCGGGGCACAAAAAAATTGCCCGTAATGAACCGGTGCTCATTGATTACGATCCTGTGCTGAATGGCTATATGGTTGACCATACAAGGATTTTTTCTTTAGGAGCATTATCAGAAAAACTGAACCACGCCCACCAGACCGCTCTAGCAATCAAAGGCATGTTCACCAAAGAAGCCAGACCCGGTGTAGACGGTAAAGACCTTTACAGCAAGGCGTTGGAGATGGCACAAGAAGCAGGGTTGGCCGCCCATTTTATGGGCTATAAGGATCAGGTCAGTTTCATCGGTCATGGCGTGGGTTTAGAATTGGATGAGCTACCTGTGATCGCCAGAAATTATCCCCTTATCCTGCAGCCAGGCATGGTCATAGCTGTGGAACCTAAGTTTGTTTTCCCCGGCGAGGGTACGGTAGGTATTGAAGACACTTTCCTGGTTACGGAAAACGGCGTGGAACAATTCACTACTATGGACGACGCCATCCAGGTACTATAGCTTGAACAGGCGATAACGCAAGCCTTTTGAGGGCAGCATCAATCACACAAAGTAAACCTTATAATATCAAACAAGGCTGTGTTTCAAGATTTAGACACTGAAACGCAGCCTTGTTTCATAATCAACCAGACTGGGAAATAGGTAGCCATTATTGCCCGTCTCTCGCCTCATCTGTTCTTTGCTTCATCAAGTGCTCGCAGGGCTTTGCGATCTGGTTTACCCAAAGAAGTCCTGGGCAATTCATCAATAAACTCTATGATTTTGGGCACTTTATAAGGCGCCAGCCGTTCCCGGCAGTAATCGATTAATTCCTGCTCAGTTATTGTTGCCCCCGGTTTGAGGATCACGCAAGACTTGACCGTCTCACCGCGCTTTTCGTCCGGCGCACCGATTGTGCAAGCTTCAAAGACCTGGGGGTGGGTATACAACACCTCATCGATCTCCCGCGGGTAAACACTGAAGCCGCTGCATAACAGCACATCCTTTTTTCTATCGACGATAAAAATGTAACCATCCTCATCCATATAGCCGATATCACCTGTATATAACCAGCCATCCCGCAGGATTTCGGCTGTTTCTTCAGGCCTGTTCCAGTAACCGGCTGAAACCTGGGGCGTTTTAAAGATCATTTCACCCGGCTCACCGGTGGGCATATCGATCATGCCGGTCTCCACATCAACAATCCTGACATCGACGCTGGGCATCGGAACCCCTATACTGCCCGGCTTGCGCACTCCCTTAACAGGATTGTAAACAATACCGTAGGGCACCTCGGAAAGACCTAAACCCTCAACGATGGGCGACCCGGAGATTTCTTCAAAACTGCGCAACAACTCCAGGGCCAGTGCTGAACCGCCGCTTAATACAGCCTTCAGCATGCCGATTTTTGACTTGCCTGTATCCGGGTGATTGACTATCCCGTGGATCATTGTAGGCACTGCCGCCCAGATATTTGGTTCATATTGATTTATCGCAGCCAGAATATTGTCTGTCGTGGGTTGATCTACAATGACGATTGTCCCGGCTGTATAAAGGGATAAATCGATGTTACAGGCCCGGCCATAAGAATGATACAGGGGTATCGTAGCCAGGGTCCTGACCTGCCCGGCGGGGAGTCCCACTCCGTACCAAATGCCCACTTGCTTGGCGGCAAGAGCCATATTAGCCTGGGTGATGATACAGCCTTTGGGAATTCCTGTTGTCCCGCCCGTATACTGCAGCACCGCGATATCTTCAGGCTTCACCTGGATAGCCGGCTCACTGTCTTCACCAGCAGCAATTAATTCGCCAAAACTAAGGGTACCTGTCAAACTTTCCTGCTCCTGCGGGCTGATACCGGGACTGGGTACGACAATGATCCTTTTCACCCCAGTTTCGCCGGAGTTCATGATTTGCACGGCTTTACCGGCAAAAGCAGCCGCCACCACAATCGTATCTGATCCGCTGTCCTTGATCTGGTTAGTCAACTCATATACCGTAAACTGCGGGTTGGTGGGCACAGCTACTGCCCCTATTTTATAGCAAGCCAGCAAGGTCAGCGGGTATTGAGGCATATTGGGCATCAACAGCGTGATCCTGTCCTGTTTTTCCACACCCAGGTCAAGTAAGCCTTGCGCCAACCTGCGGGATATAGAATTGCAAATCCGGTAAGAGAGTTCTTCCCCTTTATAAATAAGAAAAGGCTTATCCGGGTAGGATGCCGCATTACGTTTTAATAGTTCATTCGGCAGCAGTAACGGTTCCGTAATTGTTTTTGGTACTCCTTGATCATAAAACGCATACCAGGGCCTATCCACTCAATCAACACCTCATTTTTTTGGCCGGTTATAGCCACGTTCACCAAAGGGCTGCAGCTTAGCAATCCACTTTGCTTCAAGGCTTTTTAATTCTTCCGCTCGATCGAAAAATCCTTCTTCCTTTTCTTCCAATACCTCAAGGACCTCAAATACAAAAGCTTCTTCACCATATTTATTGAAGTCCTCCTGGAGTTCTCTATTTTTATGGCTGCCGGCGCGCAGCATCATCAGCCTTCCGTTCATGCTTTTCAGGTTAGGCAGGGAATCAATAAAAATCTTCTGGTTTTCCTTGTTCCTGATCTGGTATACCCCGCCCTCAATTTTCATCTCTTTATACTGTTGCTTTAATTCTTTTTTGCGATCCATAGCTTCTTCCCCCATTCCGGTTGCTTCCTCTTTTAACCAATACTGGCTGCCGTCAGGCAACCTATCCAAAAATCCATATTCAATCAATAACCTGCGCAAGGTTACGTAATCCTCATGGGCTGTTTGCAATATCTCGTTGACTTCCTTCTCGCTGTATACAACATCCTTCTCAAACCTATTGCTTATTTCCCTCAAGACAACCCGCCTGAACTTATCTTTCATGGCCAGGTGAATTAATTTCCCTCCCCTGCCTTCAGGAAAGTACTTCTTAATAATCTTATCATTTTCTGCTCGTGCGTTATCAACTACACCTGTTTTTTGGGATGGCGCAGAGACATGGGAAGGCCTGTTTTTCTCCCGTAACAGTTCCATCAGAGCTAAAAAAACCTTGGCCTGGCGCTCCTTTTCTTTGAGAACAAACCTGTGGTTGCGAATAGTTGAGGCACTGCCGATACTCATTTCTTTTTGAACTTCCAGATCGCTTTTCCCTTGATAAAAAAGCTGCAAGAGGTTTTTCTGGTGCTCGGTAAGACCGGTAACCCTTTTATCCAGTTGAACCAGGTAATCAAACATTGGCCCATGATTTTCCCCTATATGGACTTGAATATACCTCTGAGCTTCATAAAAAACTCCATCACCAGGGTAAACAAGCCCCTTCTCAATTCTTTCCCCGCATAACAAGCATACATATTCTTGCCCTGCATCAATGTACCCGTTTTTTATCTCCGCAGGGGATGCACGCCAAAACAATTCCGAAATTTTCATCCACAAACACATCCTATTAATGATTGGTTATTTGTAGACATTTTATATATTTGTTTATCAATTGTCAATGATTTGCCGGCCATCAGGGAAAAAAGCCCTGGAGCCACGGTTTGCTGCCGGAACACCCAGGGAGCGATATCAAGATAAGGCAAGTTGCTGAAAAACAAGCTGCTGGCAAGCCAATGGGTCCATGTTTCATTAATACTGCTTAAGATAGTATTCAATATAATTCCGCACCTTGTGCGCCGGTTGATAAATCCCGAAGTGGCCTTCACAGAGTATGTCCGCATTTAAGGCCAGCAATTCTTGCATAGACCTCCTCCAGCTCTCCATATCAGAGCCCCAGGAAGGGTCAAAGGGACCGTGGATATCCTGCCCAAAGAGTATCCTGGTTCCCTCAACATCCAGATAGGGGCTGATACCGCCAGGGGTGTGGCCTGGCGTGAACAAACAATGCAGCGTCAAGTCACCGATAGAAAGATCCTGCTTCTGGCCGTCCAGGGGCAGATCAATAGTAACCGGTTGATATTTTACTCCGTAATATGAAGCTCCCGTCAAATCGTTCCTGCCTTCTACAATTGCGGGTTTTTCCAGGACGTGGGCTGATACTTTCGCCCCTCTGGCCTGAAAATAATGGAGCCCCCCGATGTGGTCAATATGACCATGTGTAGCCACCACATATCTCAAAAGAGAGGGATTCAGCCCCAGGGACAGGATATTATCCTGGACAGCACCACAGGAACGGCCTGCTCCTGTGTCGATCAAGGCCAGCTCATCCCCTCCATCAACCAGATAAATGCAGCAATCCCTAGCATCCGTAATATCCGGGCCGCCGACCATATAAACCCGTTCACATACTTTAAAAGGTCTCCCCATTATTATCGCTCTCCTTTATAATAATAAAACAAAGTATACCTTGGATGGTTTTTTTATAAATACCAAGCTTCCATAACAGTTTACCCTTTAATCACCTGGAGCCTCGGCATAACTATATCATAGCAAAACAGGCTCACATAATGGAGGTGCATAATGATGTCCATACGGAATATTTTGTTTGAAATGTAAAAGACTTTGAAGATCATAAGCCTCTATGACCCTGCAAAGTCTAATTACATCACTTCGGGAATACGGTTCTCCCCTATATTTTTACCTCACAACAGTTTTACTTCATGACAATACCAGCAGCACCTCATGGCTCTCACCGTCATCTTTCATCTCTATATAACAGCCTTCCTGTTTTTCCCTACCAGTAAGATCAACAGACTTTCCGTCAATTTGCAGTGCAGTTATTCTGCCTGAACTGTGAGGCGCATTTTTAACCACGATATGATAGCTGGCCCGACCAAAACGGTAGCTGACGGAAAAACCGGGCCAATCCTCAGGAATACAGGGAGCAATGTACAGCCGGTTAGCCCGGCGGCGTATACCTAAGATCCACTCAAGGCCTGCCTGGTACATCCATCCTGCCGCCCCGGTATACCAGGTCCATCCGGCGCGCCCTTCATGGGGCTCAACCGTATACACGTCGGCCGCCATCACATAAGGTTCTCCACCATACTGCCTGGCTTCATTGTTTGTCCTGGTGTGATTGATGGGGTTTAACAGCTGGAACAATTCCAAGGCTCGCTCACCCTGGCCGAGTTTGGCCCAGGCGATAACGCTCCAAATGGTGCCATGGGTATACTGGGCCCCGTTTTCTCTAATGCCGGGCGGATAGCCCTGGATATAACCGGGACTCGGTTCGGTGCTGTCAAAAGGAGGCGCCAATAAACGAATCACATTGAGTTCGCGATCTACCAGCTCACGCTCAAAAGATTCCATGGCCAGCAATGCTTTATCCCTGGGGGCCGCTCCTGATATCACCGACCATGATTGAGCAATGGCGTCAATACGGCATTCCTCATTGTAAATTGAACCCAGCCATTGCCCGGCATCAGTCCGTGCCCTGCGGTACCATTGGCCATCCCAGGCGTTTTTGTCCAATGAGATAGACAGCTGCATAGAAGCCGCCTGGTAAAGCTCAGCCACATCCTGCCGGCCCTGCTCCCGGCATAAAAGCACAAACTTCTTCAGGATGCCATAGAGAAACCAGCCCAACCACACGCTTTCGCCTTTTCCTTTAGCGCCCACCAGGCTCATACCGTCATTCCAGTCACCGGTACCTATCAGCGGCAGGCCATTTTCACCAAAGCGCTGCAAAGCCCTGTCGATAGCCAAAAGGCAGTGCTCCATAACGGTGCCTGAATGCTCTGAAACACATGTAGGCTCGTAACGTTCGGCTTCCCCTTCCTTTAAGGGTTCACTGGTTAAATACGGTACTTGCTCGCTGAGGATCCCGTCATCTCCGGTATACTGGACATATCTGGCCACACAATAGGGCAGCCATAGCAAATCATCGGAGAATAAAGTGCGGATACCCCGCTCGGTCTCCACATGCCACCAGTGCTGAACATCCCCTTCAATATATTGGTGGGCCGCATGGAGCAAGATCTGCTCCCTTGCTAACTCAGGGCGGGTATGCAGGAGAGCCAGGGCGTCCTGTAACTGGTCGCGAAAACCATAAGCTCCGCCTGCCTGGTAAAATGCGGCTCTGGCCCAAATCCTGCAGGCCAGGGTCTGGTAAAGGAGCCAACCGTTTAACAGGATATCCATCTCCTTAAACGGCGTGGTTACCTTGACCGCTCCCAGGACCTCCTCCCAGTGCCTGGTTACAGCCTCATAGGACTGGTGGACAGTCTGCGGACAGGAGTATTTTTGCGCCAGCTGCAAAGCCTGCTCTCTATTCTCCCCGCACCCCAGCAGGAGTAAGACACTCCGTTCTTCACCCGGCGCAAGGGTAAGCTTTGCCTGCACAGCGCCACAGGGATCATAAAAAGCTCCTGTATAAGAGGACAGAAAATCCCTCGCCATGGCAGCCGGATGGGTTAATTCCCCGTTGCGCCCGATAAATTCATGGCGATCCGAAGTCCAGGTCAATTCACCGGTTGCAGCGCTGTCGCAAGCTGCAACAGTTTGCGGCAATACCCCCAGGAAGGCGCAAGCTTCCGGAAATGTCTCCTGATAGGTATTGCGTGCCAATAAAACCCTGGCATTATCATCCCACTCAGTGAGAATAAAGGGAGCGTTAAAACGACGGTTTACACCCAGCACCCATTCCACATAGTAAGTTACAGATAGGCGCCTGGTCTCACCGCTATGATTGACTAATCTCAACTTACCCAGCTTGACCGGGTCATCGAGGGGCACAAACAGGGTCATTTCTTGTGCAATACCGTTTCTTTCATGGGTAAAACGGCTGAAACCCCAGCCATGTGTTACCACATATGGCCGGTCAGTTTTTACAGTTGACGGCGTGGCCAGCCAGATTGCGCCGCTCTCTTCGTCCCTGATAAAACACAGCTCACCGGGTTGATCCAGCACAGGATCGTTAGACCAGGGCGTCAGTTTAAATTCGCGGCTATTACGCCACCAGGTATAACCTGTGCCCAGTTCGGTCACCAGAAAGCCGAAGCGTGGATTGGCCATGACGTTACTCCAGGGCGCCGGCAGGTGGTTCCCCTTCTTATGTAAGATTTGATATCCTTTGCCATCCGGAGTGAAGCCGCCCCAGCCATTAAAGAAAAGCAATTCGTTTGCGTTAACAGGCTCCCTCCCGACAGACTCGACTATAGCTTTTGTTGCCTTAAACACCGGCGGGCGGCTATATTTACGTTGTTTTAGCCTGGTTTGGGCTCTGATACTTGCGCCCCCCGCCAGCAAGGTGATCCGTGCGGCAGCCAGCAGCAGTATTTTATCCTGCTCCGGTAGATTGCCGGCATTAATAACAAAATTACCGCCTGTTCTTTTATCGCAATCCCCGGCAAAGCCTTTTTCCAGCACCCTCTGCAGCGCATCCTGCAGATCCTGCTGGTACCCCCCTGCCGACTCGTTCAAGATGACCAGGTCAAAATACAAACCAAGACGCCGTAAATACTCGTTGCCTGTTATTACTTTAACGACAAATGGCAGATTGGCCAGGTCATTGATCCGGACCAGCAGGATGGGAATATCACCGGATATCCCATGGGCCCAAAGGCCGGATTGCCCTTTAGTATTTGCCTTGATATTTAAGCTGCGCTCTTTACCCAGTGGTGGATTATACAACACCCGCCCGGCCAGGGTCTGGAATACCGAGGCTTCGGCAGCGGTGAGGCGCAAATGCCTGAGCTCAATTTGGCTCCGGTTCCACGCCAGTTGGAAGGTTCGTTCCACTAATAGCTCGCTATTAAAACGGCTGACAATATCCAGGACTTCCTCCCTGGTTCCGGCAACAGAGGTGATGATGAACAGCTGGGCCTGTTCGCCGGGTTCCAGGCTCAACCGTTGCCGCATGACAAAAGCCGGATCGGCAACAGAACCCACTGTTTTATGTAAGCGGCTTTGTAAACCCTGTGGACTGGCCATGGTATGGCCCCGTCCGATAAAGCTTGCCCGGTTGGTTTCATACTCCACCGGCCCAATGTTTTTTGACGTGCTCAGCATCGTATGCGCAGCCCATAATGTCTTCTCGTCCGCCTGGCGCAACCTGCGTTTAGCTAAGAGGCAATTGTTTTCCTCCACATAAGCTGTTTTGATAAAGAGTTTGCTGAAAGCCTGGTGGGCATCAAAGGCATCCGGTGACGTCAGCACTAATTCAAGAAAGGATGTCACTTCCAGAATACGTGATTCATTACCGGTGTTAGCCAAAGTAAGCCTGCGAACTTCCGCATTCCATTCCGGAGAAACACATATTTCAAGACTGGTGTGTATATCACCATCCACCCGCATGAAGGTTGCGCGATCCAGGGAAAACTGCACCCGCTGCTGGGGAGAGCTTACCCGGCAAGGCTGGAAGGCCGGGGACCAAACATGGTCATGGGTAACGTCACGTATATACAGATAACTGCCCCAATTATCCAGCACGGGATCTTCGCTCCAACGGGAAATCGCTAAGCCATCCTGCAGGAGCACGCCGCTGCCGCTATTGGTCACGATGGACGTCATTGTGCCATTGGATAGCAGGCACACCTCGGGCGAAGGTGTATCCGCGCTTACAAATTCACGAACACCGCCTGTGGTCGCCGGGGGCCTTTGATAAGCATTGATGTTTCTCATGGCAGTATGTTTAATTATTTGCGGGCGCGGCGGAATACGCTCCTGCAGCAACAATTCCGCTGACTGCACCCGCCTGTCTTGATGAAAGCGTTCGTACATTTTGCGGGGCGCTATCATATTGGTCAGGGCTAATAGGCTCATACCCTGGTGGTGGGTCATAAAACTTTTGATCACTACATGGCTGCAATCCCTGGGGAGACGCTCCCGAGTGAAATCAATGGCTTCGAAAAAGCCATACTCACCGCGCACCCCAAGCTCCTCCAGTTTGCGCAAATTATCAAGGCCCTGGCGCAAGGCAAAAGGCAAGGCCAGGAAAGTGGCGTAGGGCGCCACCACCAAATCCTGTTCAAGACCGTGCTTAAAGCCAAGACCCGGGACACCAAAGGCCCTGTACTGGTAATTCATCCTGAAATCAAAAGCATAATAGCCTGATTCGGAGATACCAAAAGGGATACCCCTTATGCGGGCATATGTTATCTGCCTTTGAACAACTGCATGATAAGTGCTGTCCCAGACCGTGTTCCGGTAAGTCTGCATGAACAGCCAGGGCATTAAATACTCAAACATAGTCCCCGACCAGGATAGAAGCGCAACCCTCCGTCCGATCCTGGTCATTGTACGGCCTAAGGCGTGCCAATGAGAAGAAGGCACCTGCCCTAAAGCTATGGCAATAAAGCTGGCCAGCCGTGCTTCCGAAGCCGCGAGGTCATATTTGATCCGGTCTGTCTCACGCAAACCGGTTTGATACCCCAGGGAGAACAGCTTGGCCTTCCGGTCATAAAGGGGACGGAAGTCAGTACCGCTGATCAAGGTTTCCAACCTGTTGAGGAGCCTTTGCCCCCGCTGCTGCCAGTCTACACCGGCTCCTTTATCGACCTGTTTAAGGTCAGGGGCTATCTCTGCCGCAAAAGCGACATCTATGGCCTGATTTCGTTTTATCATTGAAAGCTCAGCAGCCATTTGATCACTCCCGGTTTGCTCCGTGCTGAGCCATTCCCGCAAACCTTCTTTGACGATGATCAAACAGCCGACAAAATTCCCCGAATCCACTGTTGATACATACTGGGGCGGCAATGGTTTGAGCGTAACAGTGTCGTACCAGTTGTAGAGATGCCCATGCCACGTGGCTAGCTCCTCGACAGTGGCAAGGGTGCGCTCCAATCTCTCTACAAGCCCCGGTGTATCGATAAAACCGAAATCCCGTGCTGCCAGAACACAGGCCAGATAAAGCCCGATATTGGTAGGCGAAGTGCGGCGGGCAACCCCATTTGGCGGTTCATACTGGACGTTGTCAGGGGGCAGCCAGTGATCGGAGGCCGTAACATAATCTTCGAAAAATGCCCAGATTTGGCCGGCTAATTTGTACAGTTCACCCTCTTCATCCCTTGATAAAAGCCTGGCTTTTCCAACCGCCGGACGGTCCAGTAAATAGACAAAAAATGGTGCAGCAGCCCAAAGGGCACATAATACCAGAACAATAAACCGCGGCGTACCAGCCGGCAAGGATGCTGCAATAAATACCTGCAGGAGGATCAGTAGATAACCCCCTGTCAGCCCTAAAAGCAACTGAGCACCGGCACGGTGGCGCCGTTCCACCTCAGCTGCGCTAACCCATTCCAGCAAATGGCGCTTTGATACCAGTAAGCGGTACAGGGTCCTGATAATGGCGTCCAGCAATACAACACTTTGAAACGGTAGAGTGATTATAGTCACCAAAACCTGGCCGACTGTCGCCAGGAGGCTCCTGGGGCGCCAAAAAGCCCATCGCAAAAAGGTCAACTGGCGCAGCACAGGTAAAAATAAGGTAGCCAGCACAATGGCGAGCCAGCGCTCAGCATAACCTGGCAACAATCCCATGCCCAGGAGTAATAGAGCCAGCAAACCGGGTGGCAATAAACTGCGCCGCAGGTTGTCTATGATCTGCCAGCGGGTAATAACAGATAGATCCACCGGTTGCATGCTGCCCTGCCGGTCACGTACACGGGGCAACAGCCAGGGCAACAGCTGCCAATCGCCCCGTACCCAGCGATGCAATCTTTTCTGATAAGAGCTGAAGGTCGCCGGGTGTTCATCGATTAATTCGACGTCTGACAGGAGTCCTGCCCGCAAAAAACCACCTTCCAGCAGATCATGGCTGAGCACACGGTTATCAGGTATCCGCGAGCATAAAACCCTGGCGAAGGCCTCAACGTCGAAGATGCCCTTGCCGGTGAAAATTCCCTGTCCAAAGCCGTCCTGGTAGGGATCTGAAACAGCAAAAGCATAGGGATCGATACCGGGGTCAGCAGACCACAAGCCGGCAAACCACGATCGCAAAGATGCTCCGTGGCTGATACCGATATGTGGTTGCAAAACACCATACCCTTCTACGACACGTGTTTGTTTGCGATTTAACCTTGGCCTGTTGTATGGCAGGTGCAGGTTGCCAATCATCCGCTGCGCGCTGCCGAGAGGTAGTTGCGTATCGGCATCCAGGGTAATGATATATCTTATCTGCTCTAAAACAGAGCTATCGCCGATTATTGTGCTAAAGGATGTATCCGGCCGCCCCCGGAGCAACTCAACAAATTCCACCAGGATGCCACGCTTGCGTTCCCAGCCCATCCATACCCCCTCGGAGGGGTTCCATTGCCTTCGTCGCTGGAAGAGATGAAAGGTACTCCCGCCCCGGGAGGCATATTTTTCATTTAACTCTTCAATGCAGGAACGGGCGGCATCAAGTATGGCATCATCATCAGGCAACGTTTCCGCTGTAGCGTCACACAGATCCCCTAAGAGGGCAAAGTGAATATTGGGGTCGCGGTTAGCCAGGTAATGCAATTCGAGCCTGGCGGCTATATCCTGCACCTCCGTCACCGAAGACCAGATGACGGGAATCACCACCATGGTCATTGCTTCAGGGGGTACTCCCTGGGAAAAATCATAGCGCAACAGCGGTCTGGTCTCTTTAACACACCCTATCAGCCAATGGACAATTGTGACAGCCCACTCACTGGCAGGCAGCAATAAGGCTGCAATAATAAATATCCATTGGCCGAAAGAAAGATTATTGTTTCCGCCAATCCACCAGGAAAAGACTGCTAATGCGGCAAAAAACAAACCAGCAAGCAAGGTAAAATATGTACCTGTGGCACGATGGGCAATACTGTTCTCCGGCAGATAACGAGGCGAACTGCAAGTCTTTAAAGCTTTGCGCAGCTGTACAATACCGTCCGGCTCAAGTAGATAATATGGAACAAAAGCCTGGCGCGGCAGCACTCCATCAAGTTCCATATGTTCCTCATCGTATTGTTCACAAACCTTAGCCGCCAAATCAACAGCCTGCTCAGCCACGAGGTTTTCCGGCACGCCCAGGCGCCGGGCGAGTTTTTCCACCTGCCGGCGCAGGATGTCGCGGCTGGAAAAGTCAAGCAGGGGATAAGACCCGGCGCTTTCCTGGCGCAAAGTCTGCTCAACTGTGCAGATGGCTTCAAACTGCTCCTGCCATTGCAGGCGTGATATATTGCGCATGCTGCCAATAATGTTGCCTGCCGTAACCTGGTAAGCGGCCTGCAATTGAAACTCATAAGAGACGATCTGCTCAAGACTGTCAGGGCCATTTTCCAGTTTACAGAACAGCCACTCCCTTACCGTCACCGAATCATCCGCCCACTCCCGCAAGTGGCTGATCAGATGGACGAGCAGGGGACCTGAAAGGGGGATATCCTGGCTGGCCTGATCTAAGGCTTGATTCAACAGCTCCGGCTCTAATTTTGCCGGCTCAATACCTGAGAGCATGCGCTCAACCAGCTCACAGGCATCTCTCCTGTCGCGGACAAGCTCCATGACTGCAGCCAGACGCCTGATTAAGGCTATACGCATGACTAAAGGTATTGACCATACCTCGGCAATGGATAAGATCAATACTTCCTGATATGAATTTATATACGCCACCAGTGAATCTTCATCAAAGAGTCCGTCAACATGCTCAAGATAATCCGCACAGATAGATAACACTCTGAGATCACCGGCTTTTTTGAGACAGGGTAACCTCCGCAATAATTTACCTGAAAGCTGCCGCCGGATCATCATGACTTGTTCCTCGATAAAATCTGCGTGATCAAGGAGCCATTCTTCCGCAGGTTGCGAACAAACAGTCTCCTTCTCCTGCAGATTGCGGATAAAGGCACGCAAATTCATTACGTCCTTATTGAACTCACGCCAAAGGCGCCTGGGCGCTCCTAATTTAAAGTAAGGATCGTGCGTCAGAGCCAGTTCGTGAGCTTTTTGTCTGAGTCGTTCAGTATTAATATCAAGGGACCTCCCGAAGATAAGCATAAGTGGAATAACATCTCGATTAGTTTAAATATTTCCCTTTTCGCCGCTATTTATAAATAAAAAATAAAAACTACCGGCGGTAGCAAAAAGGGGTTGTTGCACAACGAACTAAAGAGTTCGAGTGAACTGCCCCTTTTTTTGCAGAAAAGACAAATGCGAGTTCTAAAGACTAAATTATTATCGGGCTTAATGGCTGATTTTTTTTTATAAACAGAAAGGAGCGTCGCTCACTACTTGAAAAAGTAGTTATGCAACACTCCCCTTTCGTCTTTTATATTCTGATGTTTATTTTACTGACTGCACGATGTTATCACGGTAAGCGATAACATCATCTGTTAGCTTATAGCCGTTATTATTGAGCACATCCATATACTCCCTCAACATCTTTAGATACTCACTATTGCCGGTGCCGGCGATTGCCTTTGAGTATGCCTCCCGGGCATCAGGCTTAATCGTTTTTGAGTTATAATCAAAAAGCGGCGTGTTGTTTAAACCGTAAAGCGTAAAAAGAACGTATTTTTCATACAAATCCCTTACCGCAGCGGTCTTAGAGGAATCAGTATAGGTGTTAATAAACTCCTCCTGCTTTAAGGCTCTCTCTACCACCTCATCCCAGGTGATCACCAGCGCCGCATCTTTCGCCGGTACCTGATCGGACTCTACCGCCATTATATCGATGTATGCTTTTAGATCAGGTGCTACATAGTCCCGGTACTTGTTATAGAAGCTATAATCAATAATTGGGAAGTACACACCTTCGGCTGTTTCTAGCTTATAACCGCTGTTTTTGGTCCTGGCCAATAAAGCTTTTAATTCCGGATCTTGCGGTTCGTTGCCGGCAACAATGGCTGAATACGCACTATGTATTTTCTCCTGGATGGCATTCTCAAAATAAGCGCTCTCCATCAGCGGCAGTTCCTTTTGTTGCATTTCCTCCAAGCCGTTGACCAATTGCGATGCATCTGCCTCAGAGAGGCCGGCGATATGCTGGCTGACGAAACCGGCAATTTCTTCTGCCTTAGCCTCACTTCGCACAAGCTCCTCAAATTCGCTCAACACAGCGCTGTTTGCAGGTTCCCCCGGCGGTTGTTGTGGTTGATTTGTCGCGTTACACCCGGTCAAGATCAACAAGCAAAGTATTACTGGTACAAATTTTTTCAACATTTGCACGGCCTCCTTACCAATATTCGGTTAATGTAAAACACCGGGCAGGTGTTCCCTGTTCAATCTATCAGACGGCGCTGCGCAGGTATAGGTTCATTGTGTTTTTTACCAATATAGCTATATAGCGTTTAAACTATGGCATTAATAAGCATTATTGACAAGATTTATATTTAAACTATACTAAATAAATAGGCTAGGCTATTTAAATTTGCGCCTTTTATCAAGGAGGTCTTCGTATAATGCAAGGAGAAGTTGCCGGCTTTCCGGGCATCTCCAATGAAAGATTGATGGAGGTTCGCTGGGGTGATTGCGATGCTGCCGGAATGGTCTATTATGCCAAATATTTTGACTTATTTACAGACGGCAGGATAGCATTGCTGCAACAAATTGGTCTTCCCTACCAGCAAACCTTCCAGGACCAGGGCATCGTGGTCGTTGCTGTGGAAGCAATCTGCAGGTATCGCAAAAACCTCAAGCCTGAAGAAAAATACCTTTTAACTACCAGGCTGGCCCATTTGACACGTTCCCGTATGGTCTTTGAGTATGTAATCACTAAATATGATGATCATGGAGTAGCAGCAGAAGGCAAGACGGTTCATGCTTACGTGGATGATACAGGCAAACCCTTCGACCTGAAAAAAAGGCGGCCGGATTTATGGGAAAGACTTGCAGAAGCTTTTGGCGTGGCCGGCTAAACTAAAGGGGCATCGCCTACTTGACAGTAAGCGATGCCCCTTGTAATATACCATCGTTTTTATACATCATTTCATGTCCCGAGGGCTCATTTTAGTCTTGCAAAACAAAGTTATTACCGGATATGGAGGACAATGATGACATGGCATGGCTGGTAACTTGCGGTGCTCCATCTTCAGCCTTCATATTTTTAACTGCCACTGAGAGCATTAGTTTGAGGCGATTCAGCTGATTGACCTCGCTGGCGCCCGGATCGTAGTCCAGGGCGGTGATATTGGCCTGCGGGAAATTCCTTTTCAGTTCCTTCACCATCCCCTTACCTGTTACGTGGTTAGGAAGGCAGCCAAAAGGCTGGACGCAGACAATATTGGTGACACCGCTTTTGATTAGATCAATCATCTCGGCAGTCAAAAACCAACCCTCACCGCAATGATGTCCCAGGGACATAATTTTGCTGGCCAGACCGGCCTTATGGTAAATCGAGCTCGGAGCCGTAAACCTGCGGCTCTTTTCCAGCAATGAACACATCTTCTTACGGCTGCCTTCCAGGTAACGGATCAATAGCTTGCCTGATAACAAGTGGCTTGTTTTCCGGGTCAGGTATTGATATTTAAAAACTAAGTCATAGGCGCAATAAGTGAAGAAATCGATCAAGTCGGGTAAAACAGCTTCCGCTCCTTCCTCTTCCAGTACGCGCACAAGATTGTTGTTCGCCGTGGGATGATATTTTACCAGTATTTCACCTACCACACCCACCCTGGGTTTGCGCACCTTTAAGAGTTCCAATTGATCAAAATCTTCCACAATGCCCCTTAAGTTATCTTCAAACTCCTGATTATTGCCATAAGCAAGCTGTCTTTTACAGCGCTGGACCCATTCCTCGTATAGACGGTTAGCCGAACCAGGGACTTTTTCATAAGGCCTGACCCTGTGCAGCACCCTCATCAGCAGATCGCCGTATATAACCGCCTTAACCGCCTTTTTGAGCATGCTTAGCGTGATCTTGAAGCCGGGGTGCTTCTCCAATCCCACCAGGTTGGCTGATAACACCGGTATGTTTTCAAAACCCGCTTCTTTCAGGGCCTTGCGCAAAAGCCCGATATAGTTGGTGGCCCGGCAGCCTCCTCCGGTTTGGCTCATCACTACAGTAGTATTATTAAGGTCATATTTACCTGACTTAAGGGCTTCGATCAACTGCCCGATGACGATTATGGCCGGGTAGCAAGCATCATTATTAACATATTTAACGCCTTCATCTATCGCAGCTCTATCTACTGCAGGCAACAATTCAATATTATAGCCCTCTGAGTTTAAGACTCCCTCAAGAAATTCAAAGTGTATCGGCGACATCTGCGGGCAAAGTATGGTGTGTTTTTTCTTCATCTCTTTGGTAAAGAGCAAGCGTTTGGGTTGCGATTCCCGTTTCACCACCACTTTGTCCCTTGTGGCAGTTACCGCCATAAGTGAACGCAGTCTTATTCTTGCTGCGCCAAGATTGGTCCCCTCATCAATTTTCAACACCGTGTAGAGTTTGCCCACAGCGCCCAGGATCTCCTGCACCTGATCAGTGGTAATGGCATCTATACCACAGCCAAAAGAATTAAGCTGGACTAATTCCAAATACGGCTTTTTAGTTACAAAGCTGGCTGCCGCGTAAAGGCGCGAATGATACATCCACTGGTCGACAACTCTGGTTGGTCTCTCGACCTGCCCTAAATGGGCTACTG
This sequence comes from Pelotomaculum sp., assembly GCA_050950345.1. Taxonomy (GTDB): domain Bacteria; phylum Bacillota; class Desulfotomaculia; order Desulfotomaculales; family Pelotomaculaceae; genus Pelotomaculum_C. The sequence goes on along the minus strand of JBMNHK010000002.1, from coordinate 583,294 downwards.
AATCTTCCGTAAGGACAGCCAGTCCCAATGAGTTAACTATTTCCGGCAAACCATGGTTTATTTCAGGATCAATATGATACGGGCGCCCGGCCAGGACAATACCTGTCCTGCCGGTCTCATCAAGATAGGCCAACACCTCTTCGCCTTTTTGTCTAATATCTTCTTTAAAACTCTGATCTTCCCGCCAGGCCCGCTCAACGGCCTGCTTAATCTCATGTTTAGGGATCCCCATGCCGCCAAATTCCTCATACAAACGTTCGATAAGCGCTCTCTTGTTGTCATAGGGCAAAAAGGGATTCATATACTTGATCTCATTTGTCCGGAGCACATCCATGTTGTTTTTAATCACCTCAGGATAGGAAATCACCATCGGGCAATTAAAATGGTTGTTGGCTCCTTTTTGTTCCTGCCGTTCATAGATAATTGACGGGTAAAAAATAAATTTAACCCCTGCGTTGACCAGCGCAGCTATGTGGCCATGCACCAGCTTGGCAGGAAAACAGGCGGTGTCTGAAGGAATGGTGTCACTGCCATACTCGTAAATTTCCCTTGATGAGCGGGGTGAAAGCACCACCCTGAACCCCAGCGCGGTAAAAAAAGTAAACCAGAAGGGATAATTCTCATACATATTAAGCACCATCGGAATGCCGACAGTACCTCTTGTGGCGTCTTTTTCCGGTAATGGCTCATAGCTTAAAAGGCGTTTATATTTGTACTCATAGAGATTGGGAAGCGCCTGCCGGCTATGCTCTTTGCCCGTATTCTTTTCACAGCGATTGCCGGAGACAAATCTGCTGCCATCTGCAAACTTATTGATGGTCAACATACAGTTATTGGCGCAGCCGCCGCACCTGCTCAAATTTGTGTCCACGGTAAAGCTGTCTAATTGTTCCCTGGATAAAATTGTGCTGCGACTATCTTTTGCGCTGCGCTCCCGGGCAATAAGGGCCGCTCCCAGGGCTCCCATCAAGGGGGCTATATCAGGTCTGACCACTTCCTTGCCGGCAACAATCTCCAGACTTCTTAACACTGCGTCATTTTGAAAGGTGCCCCCCTGAACTACAATGTTTTCGCCAAGTTCTGCCGTGTTTCTCATCTTGATCACTTTAAACAGAGCGTTCTTGATCACCGAGTAAGAAAGGCCGGCTGATATATCCCCTAACGTGGCACCTTCCTTTTGAGCTTGTTTGACCATGGAATTCATAAACACGGTGCAACGGGACCCTAAATCCACCGGGGCGTCTGCCGTCATGGCCAGCTCGGCGAACTCCTGCACAGAAACATTTAGCGATTGGGCAAAACCTTCAACGAAGGAGCCACAGCCGGAGGAACAGGCTTCATTGAGCATGATATCTACAATACTGCCGTCCTTTATTTTGAGGCACTTCATATCCTGACCGCCAATATCCAGGATTAAGTCGACGCCGGGATTAAATAAACGCGCGGCAGTATAATGGGCTATTGTTTCAACTTCCCCTACATCAATATGCAGCGCTGCTTTTAAGAGTCCTTCGCCATAGCCTGCAACAGCAGCATTGGCAATGATTGCCTGGTCTGACATGCGGCTATATAAGTCACGTAAGATGTGCAGGGCAGACTTTAAAGGGCTCCCGTTATTGTTGTCATAAAAAGAATAAAGAAGGTTGCCGGCTTCGTCGATAAGTACGGCCTTGGTTGTAGTTGAACCGGCATCAAGACCAAAGTAGCACTTCCCGCTGAAATCAGCCAGGTTCCTTCTGGGGATCCGGTAAGCATCATGCCTCCGGCGGAAACTCTCCAGCTCAGCCTCATCCTTGAACAGCGGTTGCAGCCGGCTCAGCTCCTGGCAACCGGTTAAATCAATATTATTTAACCGGCTAATTAGGGTTGTTAAATCAACAGCTTGTTCTTCCACAGAAGCCAGAGCGGCGCCCATAGCAACAAAAAACTGACCGTAGTCAGGGAATAGAGCCTCAGCATCACTCAATTGCAAGGTCTCTTTAAACCTTTGTCGCAGTTCTGAAAGAAACGACAGCGGGCCGCCCAAAAAGGCCACATTGCCTTCAATTGACTTGCCGCAGGCCAAACCGCTAATAGTCTGATTAACAACCGCCTGGAATACAGAAGCAGCAATATCTTCTTTGCGGGCCCCTTCATTCAACAAGACCTGGACATCGGTTTTGGCAAAGACACCGCAACGCGCCGCCACCGGATATATGGTAGTGAAATGTTTGGCCATTTCGTTTAAACCCTGGGCATCTGTCCCCAGCAGGGTAGCCATCTGATCAATAAACGCCCCGGTACCTCCGGCGCATATGCCGTTCATTCTTTGGTCCAGGCCGCCTTTAAAAAAGGTAATTTTCGCATCCTCGCCACCCAACTCGATGGCCACGTCAGTTTGAGGCAGGTAGCGGCCGACAGCTTCATTACAGGCTATTACTTCCTGTATGTGTTCAATGCTGATCCAGGAAGCGAGGGAGAGACCGGCGGAGCCGGTAACCAGAACCGTTAAAGGCCGGTTGCCTATCTGCGCATAAGCATCCTCCAAAAGTTCTGCCGTAAACTTTTTTGTTTCAGCATAGTGCCTCCGGTAATTTTTATAAACTATATCCGCATCTTGATTCAGGATGACTAACTTTACCGTGGTTGAGCCCACGTCTAAACCCATATGCAACAATTCGCTCACTGCGCACCTACCCTTGTAAAGCAACAAAAATATTGTATATATATTAATATATACGTTAATGATAATTATCATAAATACTTTTTGTCAACCGCTATTGCTATACATATTCTACTGTACTGGTAAATGTTATTATGTTATTCTGCCCGGGCTCTGTTTTGGCGCACATATCGATATACTCCTATCTATTTTAGGGCTATGACGATCTTGGTTAAGAGTTCACTTTCCGGCACTTCGCCAGGTGCATTATAATAATACTCATAAGCAACACCTTTTGATTCATAGCCGTTTTTCTCAATCCATTCAGCCAGCTCGTTATAAGGTGTTTCCATTTGCTGATAAGGTCCTTTGTACATGCATTGCACATACCTGCCCTGGGGTATCTCGCCATATTTGATATCGCCCCTGGGCGGCAAGGGTTTGGCAACAGGAAAACCCATTTCCACATCCAAATCCTGCATATCCAGATTATAATATGCCGTATAAGGCGCCTCTGTCGGTATTTCACCTAATTCGGCCATGTACTGCATGATTGCACCATATGCCTGTCCAATTATTTGCGGTAAATCCTCTACCGCCGCCCGCTTCCTGATAAACAACACCGGTTGCGCTTTTTGCTCGATTAATTCGATGGTGTAACCCATTACCAGCCCTCCCTGACATATTTTTTTAAAGCAAATCATGTCGCCTTATGTTGATTATATTAGAAAATGGTATATATTAATAGCAATTCATATAAAAAACAAGAACGGAAGGGTACAACAAGTGCAAACAGTTACGGTAAAAGAAATATTCAGGCAATCGCAAAACTTCTTACACCAAAAGCTGGCTGTTAACGGCTGGGTCAGGACGATCAGGGCTTCCAAGTCCTTTGGCTTTATAGAACTTAATGACGGGACCTTTTTCAAAAACTTACAGGTAGTCTATGACGATGCTCTCTCCAACTTTGATGCCATAACCAGGCTTATTACGGGCACAGCCATTAAGGTAACCGGAGATCTTGTAGCATCCCCGGGGGCAAAGCAGCCTTTTGAACTGAAGGCTGACAGGATAGAAATTGAGGGACTTACCGCAGCAGACTATCCGCTACAGAAAAAAAGGCACTCCTTTGAATACCTGCGCACAATTGCCCACTTGCGCCCCCGGACCAATACCTTCGCCGCCGTATTCAGGGTAAGGTCAGTAGCAGCCTACGCCATTCACAAATTCTTTCAGGAGAGAGACTTTGTCTATGTCAACACCCCCATCATCACAGGCAGCGACGCGGAAGGCGCTGGCGAAATGTTCAGGGTAACCACCTTGCCCCTGGATAAAATACCGCTAAATGAAGCCAAAGAAGTGGATTTCACCAAGGATTTCTTTGGCCGGGAGACAGGCTTGACGGTCAGCGGCCAACTGGAGGCGGAAACCTATTGCCTGGCCTTTAACAAAGTCTATACTTTTGGTCCCACCTTCCGGGCGGAAAACTCCAATACACCTCGCCATGCGGCGGAATTCTGGATGATCGAGCCGGAAATCGCCTTCGCCGATCTTAACGACAATATGGCCCTGGCCGAGGAAATGTTGAAATTTACCATCAACTATGTCCTGGAAGAGCTCCCGGAAGAGATGCAGTTCTTCAATAGTTTTGTGGATAAAACGCTATTGGAGCGCTTGCACAACATCGTTAACTCCCAATTCGGCCGGGTAACTTATAGTAAAGCCATAGAAATCCTCCAAAATTCCGGGGAGGGCTTTGCATACCCTGTTGCCTGGGGACTTGATTTACAGACGGAGCATGAGCGCTACCTTACCGAGAAGCACTTTGGTAAGCCAGTCTTCGTAACAGATTACCCCAGGGAGATCAAGGCATTTTACATGAGATTGAATGATGACGGCAAAACTGTCGCTGCCATGGACTTATTGGTGCCCGGTGTGGGAGAAATAATCGGCGGCAGCCAGAGGGAAGAAAGGTTGGACCACCTGGAGAAAAGGATGGACGAGCTAGGCTTAAAAAAAGAAGATTACTGGTGGTACCTGGACTTACGCAAATACGGCGGCGTCAGGCATGCCGGTTTTGGCCTGGGCTTTGAAAGGCTGATCATGTACCTGACCGGGATGACTAACATCCGCGATGTTATCTCCTTTGCCAGAACGCCTAAAAACGCTGAGTTTTAAATAAGGTATTTATTAATCTACCAGATCAAAGAAAATACTGTGTATGTGGATGCGGTTGTAGATACACGCCAGGATTATAGGTGGTTATTATAGGCTGGATGCCCGCGACTTTATGTCTCATGCCGGTTTTGGCCTGGGCTTTATTCTCCCTTGTCGTGGCGCAACCCCTTGCTTTTAAAAAGCTGCTGCTCAGACATTAAGTCCGGCAGCAGCTTTATTAATAGATCGATAATTCCCGGTTAAAAAGCAGGAATTACACTCCCCTGGTAATTATCTTCGATGAACTTCTTAACTTCCGGTGATTGCAGAGCCTGGCTCAGCTTCTTGATGCTGTCCTTTTCTTTGTCTTCAGGTCTGACGGCTAAAATGTTGGCGAAGGGTGAATCCTTTGCTTCCATAAATATGGCGTCTTTGACAGGATTGAGATCTGCTTCCAGAGCATAATTGCTGTTGATCACACATACATCAAGATCCTCTAAAGATCTTGGCAGCATGGCCGCATCCATCATCTGGATTTTGATCCCTTTCGGGTTATCGACAATATCCTTGTCCGTGGCTGTTATACCGGCTCCGTCCTGTAGCTTAATTAAGCCGGCTGTTTCCAGCACCAAAAGTGCCCGCCCGCCATTGGTGGCATCGTTGGGGATACCAATCGTAGCGCCTTCAGCTAAGTCATCCAGTTTGGTGATTTTATTTGAATAGACGCCCATAGGCTCGGTATGTACCTTGACAGCCCAGGTCAAATTAGCGTTATTCTTATCATTGTAGTCCTCAAGATACGGCAGATGCTGAAAATAGTTGGCATCTATCTGCTTGTCATTTAAGGCGGGATTTAGCAGTGGATAATCAGTAAAAACTTTAATCTCCAGATCAATATTTTCTTTTTCCAAAAGCGGTTTCACCACTTCTAAAATCTCAGCATGTGGTTTTGCTGTCGCTCCCACCACTACTTTACCATCATCGCCGGGCTTTGCGGCGTTATCCCCAGCCGAGTTGCCGCCACAACCTGTAAGAATAAATGCGGTAAAGATCAAACAACCAATCAGCGCCAGTATTTTCTTCATCATATTACCTCCTCTTTTTAATCATTCTACCGGTCAGATTATCGCCAAGCATTTGAACACCCTGTACAAGGACAATAAGGACAATTACCGTAATCCACATAATTGTATCCTCATAGCGCTGGTAGCCATAATAATAAGCCAGGGTACCAAGTCCACCTCCTCCCACAATGCCTGCCATAGCTGAATATCCGACCAAATTGATCGCAGTGATAGCTAAACCCAACAATAATGAAGGAGTTGCTTCAGGCAGCAAAACCATGGAAATCACCTGTCTGCTGTTTGCCCCCATAGATATGGCCGCCTCAATAAGTCCCCACTCAATCTCTTTCAGTGACGTCTCCACCAACCGGGCTACAAAGGGTATGGCAGCCAATGTAAGCGGTACAATGGATGCTATGGTACCGATGGAAGTACCAACCAGCCAGCGGGTAAAGGGAATGAGCAGGATGAGAAAAATAATAAAGGGAATGGACCTTGTCGCGTTGATAATCGCACCAAGGACGCGGTTTAGCCACTTGTTTTCCATGATATGCTTATCAGAAGTGGTGACCAATATAATCCCCAAGGGCAAACCAAACAGATAACTCAGCCCGGTTGAGATAAAAACCATATAGATGGTTTCCCATGTTGCCAGCAAAACCTTATCCACAAGCCAGGCATTGCCCCCCAGAAGTTCAAGCAATTCTCAGCACCTCTATTTCCAAGCCCTGACCATGCAGGTAATGTAAAGCTTCCTCCAGTAACTCAGGATGCCCAATCACTTCAAGGGTCAAGCTACCAAAAGGGGTATCCTTGATCCGGTCGATGTTACCGTAAAGGATATTGACATCGATATTGTAACGGCGAATCATGGAGGAAATCAGCGGTCTGCCTGCTGATGCGCCAATAAATGACACCCGGATAAGCCGGGTTGCTATTTCCCCGCCCCGTTCCGGGGCGTTTTGCAGCAACTCGTCGGGTATCTCCCTGGTGATCACGGCATTAACAAAACTGCGTGAAATAGCAGTTTGCGGGTTAGAAAATATGTCCAGGACTCTGCCGCTTTCAATTACCTTAGCCTTATCGATAACAGCAACCCGGTCACAAATTTCTTTAATCACGTTCATATCATGGGTGATCAGCAAAATAGTCAAGTTAAACTGGCGATTGATATCTTTCAATAATTTAAGTATAGAGCTGGTTGTTTGTGGATCGAGAGCTGAAGTAGACTCGTCGGACAAAAGAATACTGGGCCCATTGGCCAGAGCCCGGGCAATACCGACCCGCTGTTTTTGACCACCGCTCAATTGGGCCGGGTACATGGAGGTCTTATCGGTAAGCCCAACCAGCTCCAGTAGTTCATGTACCCGTTTTGCAGCCTTCTCCCGAGGCACCCCGGCTATCTGCAGTGGAAACATAACATTGTCGAAAACGTTCCTCGAGGACAACAGATTAAATTGCTGAAAGATCATGCCGATCTTTTGCCTGGACAAACGCAGTTTATGTTTGTCCAGGGAAGTAATTTCACTGCCGTCGACTACAATGGTACCACTGGTTGGTCTTTCCAGCATATTTATGCATCTGATCAGGGTGCTTTTACCAGCCCCGCTCAACCCGATAATACCGAATATCTCACCTTTGCGCACGTGTAGACTGACATCATCCAGAGCCAGTACTTCCTGGTCTCCTGCTTTGTAAACTTTCCTGAGGTTCTTTATCTCTATCATTACACTACCTCCATATAAGGATATATTTTATTTTTCTTAGCTTTTTCCTGCAACGAAAAAGACTATTACGCATTTATGGGTAAGACTATTGACGCTGCTCTTTAATAGCATTAAAATATCTCCAGACCGACCAGTCGGTCTTTTTGGAGGGATGTCCGTGGAAAAGACCAGTAAAAAGGATATTATTGCAGATGCCGCCTTAAAATGCTACCTGCATTCCAGTTATAGCGGCACCTCGATAGATGACATTGTGAGAGCTTCCGGAATGAGCAAAGGGGGTATATATTGGTATTTTAAGAGTAAAGATGAGATTTTCTTGTACATAATGGAAAAGAAATTCGAAGAATGGGAAAAGGAGCTGGCCAAAAGGCTTGATTTTGATGAACCTGCCCGGGTTATCCTTGGCAAATTTGTTGACTTTTTAGGGGAAATAATAGTTGCGCCCATCCTGGTAATATTTCATGAGTTTCTCATTAATACCAGGGACAAAGAAATCCTGAAAAAAGCTCGTGCTTGTTTGGATAAGTACCAGCACAACGACTTTATGATTAAGAGAATCATCAAAAAAGGCATCGCCACCGGAGAACTTAAAGCTTTTGACCCCGAGACAGTGACCAATATCTTAATTGGCAGCCTTGAAGGTTTAAGCTTTCGCTTGTTTACCGGTTGTTATGATCGAGAAACCTTTAAACACACCACAAGGGTGGCCTTAAATGTCTTTTTTGATGGTTTAGCAAATAAATAATCAGTTAACCATCCACCAAGTAAATCGCTTATAAAGGGGATATGGATTTGAAACGCCTGATATTGCTGCTAATCTCAATACTATTATTGCTGCCTCTGGTTGGTTGCGGCGAAAAACCCGCCACTGTCGAAGAGGAATATCTTATGCCTGTCGAGGTTGTAAAAACCCAGACTGCGGATTTGGCCCAACTTTTAAACACCAGCGGTGAGATCGTCCCCGGTGCGGAAGTAGCTGTTGCACCAAAAGTTGCCGGACGGGTAGCCGCCTTACATGTTAAAGTCGGAGATCATGTAAGTCAGGGACAGGTCTTGTTCCAACTGGAAGCTACGGAAGCTTTAAATGCTAAAAAACTGGCGGAAGCCGGAGTAGGTGTGGCTGAGGCAGGTTTGAGCCAGGCGCAGCAGTCACTGGCCGACGCTCAGTTAAACTATGATCGCCAAAAAGCCCTTTATGAAGCCTCAGCTATACCCAAAAGTCAATTTGAGCAAGCTGAGAGCATGCTCACCAATGCCCGCATAGGCGTGCAGCTGGCAGAACAGCAATTAATCCAGGCTCAGCTATCTGTTCAAAACGCCCAGACAACCTATGATAATTTTACGGTCTACTCCCCCCTTACAGGTACTGTAGCCGCAGTCAACCTGGATGAAGGCGAAATGGCCAGTCCTCAGGTCACCGCCATCACAGTGGTGCAACTGTCCACAGTCAAAACTAAAGTACACTTATCCGAAAACGCAGTTGTTAATGTTAAGGAAGGTATGAACGTGGAGGTAACTATTAACGCTTTAAATAAAACCGTACCAGGCACCATTGTCTCAGTTGCCCCTAAAGCGGATAGCCTCACACGGGCCTTTCCCGTGGAAATCAGGATCAATAATGAACAAGGTGATATCAAAGCAGGTATGGTAGCACAGTTACAATTGGAAACAGGTAAATCGGCAGGTGTGATAGCTCTACCGGTAGATGCAGTGCTGGAACGTGACGGGCAATTCTATGTTTTTGCGGTAGAAGACGGTATGGCAAAAGAAATTGCTGTTAAGACAGGGCTTTCTTCCGCTGAGCTGGTTGAAATAACAGAGGGTTTAACAGCAGGGCAGGATATTATCCTTAAAGGTAATCACCTGGTAGCGGACGGGCAAAAAGTAGAGGTGGTTAATGCCCAAGGAGGTAGCAGCAATTGAAACTAACAGATATCTCCATTGAACGCCCGCTGGGCATAACCATGGTGATCCTGGCTTTGGTCGTGTTAGGGCTCTTTGCCCTACCCCGCCTTGCTGTTGATCTCTATCCTGAGATGGAACTGCCCATCGCGGCGATTATAACCTCTTATGAGGGCGCTGCTCCGGCGGAAGTAGAAAAAATGGTCACCAAGCCAATTGAATCCGCAGTAGCAACGGTCAGCAATGTAAATGAAATAAGGTCATACTCCCAGTTTGGCAACTCCATGGTTTTAGTCATCTTTAACTGGGGAACCGATGTTGATGCAGCAGTAAATGATATGCGGGATAAAGTAGATTTGATCAAGGGCATGCTGCCGGACGATGCCGGCACCCCCATGTCTTTGAAAATGGATCCCAACACGATGCCCATTATTATGTTTTCAGTTGAAGGGCCAGATCTCGTGCGCCTGAAAACAGTAGCTGAGGATACAATTAAACCCCGTTTGGAAAGGATCGAGGGTGTAGCCTCGGTATCGGTTACCGGCGGTAAAGAAAGAGAGATCAGAGTAATCCTCGACCCGGCAAAAATGGTAACTTACGGGCTCAGCACCGCACAGGTGATGCAAAGTATTGCCGGCGATAACATTGCCGGCAGCGCCGGAACCATCGATATTGGTTCTAATGAGCTTAGCATCAGGGTTCTGGGGGAATATAACAAACCAGACGACTTAAAAAATATCCGGATCAACCTGGCTACGGGTAGTAGTATTGCCTTAGGTGACATTGCCACTATTGAGGACTCCTTCAAAAAGAATGCCACCATATCTTTTATGGATGGGCAACCGTCATTGGGTTTAAATATTATGAAGGCATCAGATGGCAATACTGTTCAGGTAGCCGAGAAAGTATTGCGGGAGGTTGACGATCTTAATAAAATACTGCCTGCAGACACTAAAATTATCACGGTCATGGACCAGTCGGTCTTTATCAACGATTCCATCAGCAGTGTTACTGAACACGGCTTGCTGGGTGCTTTATTTGCATTTCTCATTCTCTACTTGTTCCTGCGCAACTTACGCAGCACCCTGGTGGTAGTCATTGTCATCCCCATTTCCATCATCGCTACCTTTGCCATGATGTATTTCGGCAACCAGACCATCAATATGCTGTCACTGGGCGGTCTGATGCTGGGTTTGGGCTCGCTGGTGGACTTTTCCGTGGTGGTGCTGGAAAATATCTACCGCTACCGGCAAAATGGTTATGGCATTATCGATGCCGCAAAACAGGGTTCATCTGAAGTGGGCGGCGCAGTTATAGCAGCAGCTATGGCCCAGGTGCTGGTTTTTGTACCCATTATTTTCGTCCAGGGGTTAGCCGGTGTAATATTCAAACCTCTTGCCCTGACAGTTAGCTTTTCCCACCTGGCTGCTCTTTTCGCTGCTTTAACTCTCGTACCTATGCTCTCTTCAAAACTATTAAATAAGGTTTCGCCCCCCAGGGTAGTTTTTGACCACAAAACCAGAAACCCGGTTTTGCTATTCGGAAAAGCTATGCAGCGGTTAAACGAGCTTTACGGCAGGCTTTTAAGATGGGCTTTAAGCCACAGAAAAATTGTGGTCGGCGGCTTTATCATCGCCCTGCTCTTAAGCATTGCCGCTACAGGTTTAATCGGAACTGAATTCCTGCCCGAAACAGACCAGGGTGAAATAAGCGTGGCGATAAAAATGCCGTCGGGCACTAACCTGGAGCAAACGCAAAAGGTAGCCCAGGATATCGAAGGGCTGATCCGGCATGAAGTCAGCGATATTAAGCATATCTTTAACGTAGTGGGCAGCAGCGGCATTTATTCCATGAGCGGCAGCAGTTCCCATGAAGCAAGCCTGCAGATTCAACTAAAACCCTTAGATGAAAGACAATTCACTACTACAGAAACTGCGGAGCAAATACGCGGGCTTTTAGCCAGGGTGCCGGGTGCGGAAATAACCGTATCTGCTGCCGAAATGATGACAGGCAGCAGTGCACTGGAAGTGTCGGTCAGGGGTGATGATCTGACCATATTAGAACAACTAGGTGACCAGATCTTAAATATATTTGAAGGGACAGAGGGTGTAAGAAACGCTAAAAACTCCCTGGCAGTTGGCAATAATGAGCTGCAATTGATCGTTGACAGGGAAAGCCTTGCACGTTATGGCCTGACCGCCGGTCAGGTACTGACTGCAGTTCGCAATTCCTATGACGGGCAGGTAATCTCCCGGATGAGAACCGGAGAAAATGAGGTTGATATCCGGCTGGAAACCGCCAATAACGCAGAAGCTACGGTGGATTCGCTGGCCAACCTGACCATCGTATCCCCTACAGGCGCCAGGGTACCGGTTTCAGCTGTAGCCCGTATAGAAAACAATAAGTCGCCGCAACAGATTGTGAGATATGCTCAGAGCCGTGAAGTAAGAATTACCGCCGATATCGCCGGACGCGACCTGGGCAGCATCAATAATGAAATCAATGCCAAACTGGCTCAGTTAAAAATGCCTGAAGGTTATCTGTTGGATATGGGCGGCCAAACTGAAGATATGATGGAATCATTTGGCTCACTGATCATGGCCTTGTTGCTGTCCATCCTATTGGTCTACATGTTTTTGGTTGCGCAGTTTGAATCTCTATTTCAACCCTTTATTATCATGTTTGCCTTGCCGCCTACCTTTATCGGAGTAGTTATCGGCTTGGGTTTGACCGGGCATCATCTGAGCGTTCCAGCATTGATCGGGGCTATTATGCTGGTGGGCATCGTTCTGAACAACTCTATAGTGCTGGTAGATTATGTCAACAACTTGCGCAAACGAGGCTACGAACTTAGAGAGGCTATTTTAGAAGCGGGGCCCATCCGCTTGAGACCCATTTTAATGACAGCTCTTACCACTATCCTGGCGATCCTGCCGCTGGCCTTCGGAGTCGGCGAAGGGGCTGAGTTACGGGCGCCAATGGCTATCGTGGTTGCCTTCGGCCTGGCCTTTTCCACCCTGATCACTCTGGTTTTAGTACCGGTAGTATACAGTATCTTTGATGAGTGGGGCAAAAAAATAAGCCTGCGCTTCACCCGCAAGAGTGACGAACAGGCTGTAACTGAGGCTTAGTCAAAGCTACATTGGAAACTGCTTATCTAACTTGTTATGTTTAAAGGTCATATTTTTGCTGGCATAATCGGCGACGATATGGCCTTTTCCTATTAACTTATACTTATAGATCAGCAGCCCTTCCAGGCCTACCGGACCGCGGGCATGGATCTTACTGGTGCTGACACCGACTTCCGCACCGAAACCATAGCGGAAACCGTCACTAAAGCGAGTGGAACAATTCCAGAAAACGTTGCCGGAATCCACCAGGGACATAAATTTAGCCGCGTTTTCCTTATTGTCTGTGATGATGCTGTCGGTATGCCCGGAGCCGTATCTGTTGATATGCTGGATAGCCTCATCAAGATCATTGACTATTTTAATAGACAGCTTATAATCCAGGTACTCCGTCTGCCACTCCTGATCGGTTGCCAAAGCGACAGAAATTATGCCCTGGGTTTTGGGGCAACCAGTCAACTCCACCTGTTTTTTATCCAGCTGCTCTTTTAAGGCAGGCAGGAAAGCTGCTGCTATCTTTTCATGGACCAGCAGTGTTTCAGTGGCATTGCAAACTGCCACATATTGCGTTTTGGCATCAACTACAATTTTAACGGCCATACCCACATCAGCGCTCTCATCCACAAAAGAATGGCAAATACCGTCAGCGTGGCCCAAAACAGGGATCCTTGAATTGTCCATGATGTATTTAACGAAAGCATTGGAGCCCCGGGGTATGATCAGGTCGATATAATCATCCAGCTTCAGCATTTCCGAAACTGCATCCCTGGTCTCAAATTGCTTAAGCCAGTTAACCGGAATACCTGCTTCTTCCGTCGCCTTGCTGATGATCCTGGTAAGCACCCGGTTGGTTTCCATCGCCTCGGAGCCGCCTTTTAGCAACACACAGTTGCCGCTTTTCAGGCAAAGAGTAGAAATCTGCACCAGCGCATCAGGCCTGGCTTCAAAAATCACGCCGATGACTCCAATCGGACAGGAAACCTTATATAGTTCAAGCCCCTCGTCCAGCTCAGTTGCCAGCAAGGTCCTGCCTACAGGCTCTTCCAGCTTGATCAGGCTATTGATCCCGTCAACAACGTCAGCGATTTTCTCTTCATCAAACTTAAGCCTCTTCAATACCGGTTCCGCCAGGTTTTCCTGCTGGCCCCTGCTTAAATCCACCTGATTGGCTTTGATAATATCCTCCTTGTGCTCCAGCAAGGACGAGGCTATTTGGGCCAGAGCCCTGTTTTTTTGCTCAGTTTCCAGGGCAGCCATGTAAATAGATGTTTCCTTAACCTGTCGGGCTAGATCAATAATTCCCATACGGCAACTCCTTTAATATTATTGACGTTTACTAAATACTATCATCTATAGGGGGTTTTATCAATATTTTCTGATAACTGTGCTATGATTGGCTCACCGGTATAAACATAGCCCAAACCATATACTCTGGTCCAATCCCCAGTGGCATTGCTCCTGGCTCCGATCATTTTATCCGTCTGGGAATCGATCATATCACAATGATGAATAACCAGGGCTTCAGGTATCTTGGGCACAACCGGCGCACCCAATTCCAGCATGCCGTGGTGAGCGGCAATAATATGCAACAGCTTCAGGCCGACTATCCGCTCAACTCCCGCTTTTTTGAGCAAATCACGTATGGACATAACGCCTAAAAGCGTATGATCCAGGAATTGCCCCTCATCAGAATATGCGAAGACACCTTCGGACCATTTGTAACTAAACAATTTGCCGAGATCATGTACTAGCCCGCCGACAATCAGCAGATCCTTGTTCATCCGGTGATCCGCCAACCCGCCGGCAATCTCAGCCACACTGACGCTATGGTGCAGACAGCCACCCAAATAGGCATGATGGTGGTAAATGGCCCCGGGAGCGTGCTCAAGCTTTTGCTTATAGTTTTTCTTCACCAGTTCCAATAAGAACCTAAGGCCAGGATCATCGACCCGACTAGCCAATTTGTCCCACCTGCCCCACAATTCCTCCAGGGGCACCGGGCAAGGAGGCAAAAAATCCTCCGGGGTAAATTCTTGCGGTTGAGCCGCCCGAAGGCTGTTAAGAGCCAATTGCAACTGTCCGTTATAGTGTTCGACCCTGGCAGTGATAAAAAACACTTTGCCCTGCGGCATATTGTCCCTGTAGTCCCATAACTTGGCGGCAACAACATTTTTCCCGTCAGTTAAACGCAAATCCAGATAAGGCGCATCATTGCGTGTCCTGGCAACTCTAATATTAGTAGCCGCCAGCACCCCGGCTATAGCATCACCTGCATGAAGGTCATCAAGCAGGTAATCAGTTCTATTATCCTTACCATCCTTACCTTTCACCTTAATAAACCATCCCTCCAAATAACAGTTAGGACATAACAATAATAAAGTTCCATTATCGGGAGGTGAAATCCTGCTACACAAGGAAAGGCAATTTGTTGACAGCATATTGTCAAATTATCAGGTTACAATAGAAATAACCAACCTGTAAACAATATAAAGGTGAACAATGAAGGAAAATATACATCATAAATTCATGGAACTGGAAGAGCACTTGCTAAAGGATGAAAAACCCTCTATCTATATCAACAAACCTGAAAATGAAGGGCTGTTCGCTGACGTTTATCCCTTTACCATGCTGGGTGCCTTAAAAAATGTGACCCAATCACCTGTACACCACCCCGAGGGCAATGTATGGGTGCACACGCTCATGGTTGTTGATATGGCTGCCTTAGGGCGAAATTTCAGCACGGCTCCCCGTGCTTTAATGTGGGCAGCCCTTTTACATGATTTAGGGAAAGCCCACACCACCAAAGAGCGCAAAGGCAAAATCACCGCCTATGACCATGACAGGCATGGCGCCCGCTTAGCTGCGGCATTTTTAAAGGAGTTTACTAATGACAAAAATTTCATTACTAAAGTATCCCGCATGGTCAGATGGCATATGCAGGCTCTATTTGTTGAGCGGCAGCTGCCCTTTGCCAATATCCCCAAGATGCTTTCTGAAGTTCCTCTGGAAGAAATCGCCCTCTTATCCCTGTGTGACCGTTTGGGTAGAGGCGCAATGAATGAACACAACATACGAAAAGAAACAGATAAGATAAGGACTTTTATTCAAAAATGCCGGCAATGCCTGGACGGGCAAAAAGATACACCCCTTACTCCCCCTCCGGAGCTTTGGCCTATTTATCATGAGGCGGCCATACGCTATCAGGCTGAAAGCAATTGCTTATCCCCTGCCTTACAAAATATTATCAAATTAATAATTTATTATTGACATATGTCAACAATGGTTTATACTTGAGATATAGTATTTGACATATGTCAACAATTCAAGCTGAGGAGGTGAGATTTGTGCCGCTAAGAGATGGTACTGGACCGCTGGGCCTGGGTGCAATGACCGGAAGATGTTTTGGACTTAGACATGGTATGGGTATGGGTTATGGTTTTGGCTCTGGTTCCAAATGGGGGTTTGGCAGAAGGATGAGGCGTAATTTCCCTGTCGGCCAGAAATTCTTCAATTCTACAAAAGAATTTCTAGAGGAACAAAAAAAGTTGCTTCAAAGCAGGCTGGATGCTATTGACAGGCAACTAAATGAATCTTGATTTATATGAGCCATCATTTGCCAATAAGTAACGGGGAGAGCCCTGTTGCTTATTGGCAAGAGCACTTGGCTGCTACATAGCTAACCTGTAACAGGCATTGCAGATCGAGGTGAGCAAATATTTATTCTGACAAAGTTATCGAACATTTCTTAAACCCTCAAAATGCTTATAAAATGCCGGATCCCGATGCTGAGGGGAGCTTTGGTGATCCATCCTGCGGAGACGCCCTGACTTTTTACTTAAAAATAAAGGACAACCGCATAGAAGACATCAGCTATCTAGTATACGGTTGCACTGCATCCATTGCTACATCCAGTATGACCTCGGTGCTGGCGAAGGGGAAAAGCCTTTTCGAAGCATATGAGATTACCGAAGAGGACGTTATTGAAGCCCTGGATGGGCTCCCTGAACATAAAATTCATTGCTCCAACCTTGGTGTGACGGCTTTGCGCAATGCGATCAATAACTACTATAAGAAGCTCAAAGACATTAAAAGGAGGTCCTATCTTGAAACTAGCCATCCCAGCAGATAAACAATCAATGGACGCCAGCATCAGTCAGTCTTTTGGACGCGCACCCTATTTCCTCATCTATGATACAGAATCAAAGGACAGCATTTTTTTAGAAAACAGCGCGGCAACAAGCCAGGGCGGTGCCGGGATCAAGGCAGCACAGATTATTGCCGATCAACAGGTTAATGCTCTTTTGACTCCCTTGTGCGGTGAAAAGGCAGCAGAAGTAATTAAAGGGGCAAAGATTGAGATTTACAAAACAGTTACTTCTTCAATAAAGGATAATATTGAGGCTTTTAACGAGGGTAAGCTGTCACCGCTGGAAGATATCCATCCCGGTTACCACGGCAAAGGGAAATAAATGAAAATCGCTGTATTAAGCGGCAAAGGTGGCACGGGGAAAACACTTGTATCTGTGAGCCTGGCAGCTGTTGCTAAAAAATCTACCTACATTGACTGTGATGTGGAAGAGCCTAATGGCCATCTTTTTTTTAAGCCTTACGCCGTCTCAATAGAAAAAGTATCGGTAAAAGTTCCTGTGGTTGATGAGAAGCTATGCCAGGGTTGTCGCACATGTGTTGAATTTTGTAAATTTAATGCTTTAGCCTATATTATGGGTAATTTAATGATTTTCAATGAAATCTGTCATTCCTGCGGCGGGTGCATGCTGCTCTGCCCTGTGCAGGCATTGTCGGAAAAGGAAAGAGATATTGGAGAAATCCACAGTGGTTTTTCTGAAAATGTTGCCGTAATTACAGGGATATTGAATACCGGTGAAGCAACTGGAACACCTATTATAAAAAAACTGTTATCGGATATTCCCCGGGAAAAGGATTACGCCTTTATTGATTGCCCACCAGGGAGCGCCTGTATAGTTATGGATAGCATCAAGGATGCGGATTATTGCATCTTAGTCGCAGAGCCGACCATATTTGGCGCCCATAACCTCAATATGGTTTATGAGTTGGTCAAAATTTTTAATAAGCCACATGGCGTCGTACTAAATAAGTGCCTGGAGGGGGATAACCCGGCAGAAAGTTTTTGTAAGGAAAAGGACATCAAAATTTTAGGCAGAATTCCCTTTGACCATGAACTTGGCGAATTAAACTCGCAGGCCATCATAGCAGCCAGGGAGAATGACCGTTTTAACGCTTTGTTCTCTAACCTGCTTGAGACGGTAGCTGAGGAGGCGCGGTATGCAACAACTTTTAATCCTTAGCGGCAAAGGCGGCACGGGAAAAACGACGCTTGCCAGTGCATTTATCCAGCTTTCAAAAGCAAGAGTATATGCCGATTGCGATGTGGATGCACCAAACTTACATCTGATCATGAAACAAGTGGCTGCTCCTGAACAGACTGATTACTACGGCCTGCCCAAAGCTGTAATTGACCCTAGCATATGCACTCAATGCGGTCTATGCCAAGAAAACTGCCGCTTTGACGCGATAAATACAGTACCGGAATATCAAGTGGAGTATTTTTCCTGTGAAGGCTGTGGTGTTTGTGAAGCTGTTTGCCCTGCTGGAGCAGTGACTCTGCAACCTGCCATCGCAGGAGAACTGCTGCTTTATTCAGGTGATACCGTTTTTTCAACTGCGCAGCTAAAAATAGGTAGCGGTACATCCGGAAAGCTGGTCACCGAGGTAAAAAAGCAAATGCAGTCCGCAGCAATAGAATCGCCACTGGCGATTATTGACGGCTCGCCGGGTATCGGTTGTCCGGTTATTGCCTCCATGAGCGGCGTCGATATGGTTTTGATCGTAGCAGAACCATCTATTTCAGGCATAAGTGACATGATTCGTATTATTCGTACAGCAGAAACCTTCCAAACGAAAGCAGCTATCTGCATCAATAAATTTGATATCAATATCAAAAACACAGAGGATATCGAGTTATTTTGCCATACTCATAAAATACCTTTTGTCGGCAGGATACCCTATGACCCTGACGCTGTAAGAGCAATCAACCAAGGGCTGAGCATTATAGATATCGATTGTGCTGCAGGAAATGCCGCCAGAGCAGTTTATAGCCAGGTCATGGAGTTGCTAAATAAAAAGGAGGAAATATATATGAAAATCGCAGTTGCAAGTGAAGGTACAATGGTCACTGAACATTTTGGCCATTGTGAGGGCTTTAATATTTATGAAGTAGAAAATAACCAGATTATCAAGAGTTCATCTATTCCGAATCCGGGACACCGGCCCGGTTTCCTGCCAAACTACTTAGCTGACCTGGGCATCAATGTTATCATTTCAGGCGGCATGGGTGGCGGAGCCATCGAAATCTTTAACCAAAGAGGTATTGAGGTGATAACCGGAGCCAGGGGTGAAGCAAAGACAGCTGCTGAACTTTACTTGCAAGGCAACTTGCAATCTACCGGTTCTGTTTGTCATGAACACCAGCATCATGATGCATGCGGGCACTAATCTGCTTTTTCGTGTGATAGAATTAATATAATGGTAAAAATAATTGAGCCATTTGCTCAGAACCTCGTCATGGTTGAGGTGATGAACTCATGGCTCAATTTAATATTTCAGAATGCATGTCCAGTTCTGGATATTTGCCGCAATATTTTGTTGCAGATTTACTGCATATGTATAACTACTGTATTATGTGATAAAATGAAGATGTCATTTTGTGTCTTTTTGTTTATTTCTATTCACGTTATTCAGAAAGGGGGATTGCTTGATGGAACAGCAACCCACTCAAAGCGGTTCCATGGTCAAAAGTCTCTCCACATGGAATCTGCTCTCTATCGGTATCGGAGCCGTAATTGGCTGGTCCTGGGTCATCTACGCCGGTTATTGGAGTGTGGTCCCCGGGACTTTGGGCGGCATTCTCGCCTTCGTCATCGCAGCCTTATTGTGCAGCCTCATCGGAGTGATCTATGCCGAACTCACTGCCGCCTTCCCCAAAATCGGCGTCGATGTCAGCGTATCATTTCTTGCCCTGGGAAATTTGCCGGCCATAATTGTCAGTTGGTGCGTATTGTACTTATGGATGAGCTTTGTCCTGGTGGAAGCGATCATGTTCCCGATGATCCTCGGCAATCTCGGCATACACATTCCGGAGTTCGGCCATTTGTACACTCTTTTCGGCATGCCGGTCATGTTGTCTAACATCCTTGCCTCCCTGTTGTTCAACACCCTATTCGCCTACATAAATTTCCGCGGCATCCGGGTCGCAGGCTGGGTGCAGACAGCCGCGGTGGCCATACTTGCAGTTGCAGCTGTCTTCTTCTTCGGCTCCGGCTTTGCCCTGGGAGACGCTTCCAATGCACAGCCTTTATTCACTGGTATAGGAGGATTAGCTACCGTCCTGCTGATTGTCCCCGGTTTCTTAAGCGGTTTCAATGCAATCCCACAGGCTGTTGAAGAAACGAACGTCCCGCCGAGAACTGTCGGCAGACTCGTTCTCTACACAGTCTGGGGCTCCGCCCTGTTCTATATCCTGATCATCGTTGGGCTGGGCTTTGCCGCACCCCTGGAAGCACGTGCCGGAGAGGGACTCGTCGTCATCGAGGCCGTGGGCTTGATGTTTGGCGGTTCGAAGATAGCAATGTTCTTCGTCACCTTTGCCGCCCTGCTGGGCATGCTGACCACCTGGAACGCAGCCTATATTGCCGGCAGCCGGTTCATTTTCGGCTTATCAAGAGCAAAAATACTGCCGCCCGCATTCACCATGCTTCACTGGAAATACGGCACGCCCCATGCGGCGATCCTCTTTTTGTTCCTTTTGGGTACAGTCGCGCCTTTCCTGGGAACGGCACCTACGGTCTACGTGGGCCTCATGAATATCGCTTCCTTCGGACTGGTCATTACCTGGCTTTTCGTCGCCTTATCCTTTATCAAGCTCAGACAGACAATGCCTGACATCAACCGGCCATACAGAGTTCCGGCGGGCAAGGTCATCGGTTGGGTTTCCATAGTCTATTGCATCGCTTACCTCTTCCTCTACACCCCGTGGGGTCCATCAGGGTTACTCCCCGTGGAATGGGGGTTCATCGGCATTATCGTCCTGGCTGCCATCATCGTGTGGTTCACCTGGAATAACCGCGGCGGCAAGATCAGCTTTGAGGAAAGAAAGGTTCTCCTCACCGGTGAGGATTAATGGGAAGGATGTCATTTTGAAAGGATGGTATCATATATGGAGTTTGTCAGAACAGTGATCAAGGACTATATCGCCACGATCACCCTGGATAATCCGCCTGCCAATGCCTTCAACGCACAGATGTACCATGAGGCCGGGCAGGCCTTCAACCAACTTAACGACCGCATCGATGAGGTTCGCGTCGCCATCCTCACCGGAGAGGGCAAGATCTTCTGCGGCGGCAATGACGTCAATGAACTCGACGAATCTTCCGCATCCGAAATGAATAACGCTTCGGCTGCTTTTAACGAATGCCTGACCCATGTATATAATTCCCCGGTGCCTATCATCGGCGCCATCAACGGAGCAGCTGTCGGAACCGGCTTTTGCCTGGCGGCAGTCTGCGATATTCTGGTGGCCGCAGAGCAAGCGAAATTCGGCGTAACCGAGATCAAAGTCGGGATCCTGGGCGGCCTGGCCTTCCTGCCCCTCATGGTGCCGCAGAAGGTCGGCAAGTATATGTCATTGACAGGAACACTGCTCTCCGCAAAAGAAATGGCACACTACGGCGCTGTTCGCTCCGTCGTCCCCAGAGAGCAGCTCATGGAAGAGGCGATGAAATATGCGTCCCAGCTCAAGCAAATCCCCCCCCTGTCGCTGCGCGCCTGGAAGAAGGCGTACAATCTAGTGGAGCATCTCCGTTTCGCTGAAATCGAACATATCACAGACCTTTTCACCGAAGATCTGATGAAGACAGAGGATTCGGCGGAAGCCATGAGGGCCTTTATAGAAAAACGTCCCCCTGTGTTCAAAGGGCGCTAAGGGCAGTAACAAAGATACGAAAGGGGAACTAAACAATGATAGATTACAAGTCGCAATATGAGTCCAAGAGGATCTCAGTTGCAGAAGCTTTGTCCAAGATCGAATCCAATATGTCGATTTACATTGGCGTCGATGTGGCTGAGCCGGTAGCCATATTGAAAGAACTGCACACTATCGGCGAGAGAGTCCAAAACGTGACCATCAATACAGTGCTGGGACCGGAGAATTACCCGCATCTTACAGATCCTAAAATGAAGGGACACATCGAGACAAATCCATTTTTCTACGGCCCTTATACTCGCAAAGCCCACAGCATGGGCATGGTCTCTCTCGTCCCATCAAGCATCAGCACTTTGTATCGCGATAGGGCATCCCACAGGCCGCCGGACATGTTTATCGGCGTCGCATCGCCTATGGATAAGCATGGCTTTATGCATATGAGCTTATGCATATCTCAAGAGCAAGATGCCCTGGAAGACGCCGGTATCGTTATTTTGGAAATAAACCCCAACGTGCCGAGGGTCATGGGGGATACCGCCGTACACATCAGCCAGGTTGACTATATAGTCGAAAGCGACAGGGAGCTGCCCTTTGATCCCGTATATGAGGCGACGGATGCACAGATGGCTATAGGAGGGTACATCGCCTCCCTCATCGACGACGGAGCCACGATCCAACTGGGCATCGGCGGCATCCCTGACGCAGCGGCGAAAGCGCTCTACGAAAAGAAAGATCTAGGGGTGCATTCCGAGATGCTGACTCCCATGATGGTTGACCTCTATGAAGCAGGTGTCATCACCGGACGCAGGAAAAACATCGACAAAAACAAGATGGTCTGCGCGCTGCTGACGGTAAACCAAAAGGTCCTGGATTTCGTTGATGGCAACTCAGCCGTCCTCATGAAGCGCGGCACCTACGTCAACGATCCCTTCGTCATCATGCAAAATGACAAAATGGTCGCCATAAACGGTGCTATCAATGTGGACCTGACGGGTCAGATCTTTGCCGAATCAATCGGTTCACGACAATACAGCGGCTCGGGCGGGGCTAACGATTTTGCTTTGGGTGCCCACCGCTCTAAAGGCGGCAAAGCCATTATTGCCCTCACCTCTACCAAAAAGAAAGGCACGATATCAACCATCCAGCCCTGGATGAACGGCGGCGGCGTTGTCACCGTGCTCAGACAGACCATCGATTACGTAGTCACTGAGTACGGCATCGCCCCATTGACCGGGCGCAACATTCGCGAGCGCGTCAACAACCTCATCGGCATCGCCCATCCCGATTTCAGGGCCGAACTCCGCAAAGAAGCCCAGCGCCTGGAGCTCTGGTAGAACCCAGGCAGCTCCAGCAAGCTTAGATCTTCAGTTAAGGCGTGAGACCACATTGGGCCTCACGCCTTTTCTTATGAAGGGAGAACAGCATAGGGTGTATTCTGCCATAAGGATCATGTCATTTTGCCGGGCACCAAATGGGCACCAAAAAGCCCTCCGGGCGCTTGACGCGATTCCCGGAGGGCTTGATTTTACTGGTGGGCGGAGTAAGAATTGAACTTACGACCTTCTGCGTGTCAAGCAGACGTTCTCCCACTGAACTACCCGCCCTCGATGTGTCAGCATAATATATTATGCAGGATGAGTCTCGAAAAGTCAAGCTTATCATAACTAATAAAGCCCGTTCCCTAAACCTGAGCTTTAACATAAAACCTTGAACTGTTCATTAAACATTTATTGTCCAGCTCAGCCCTTACCGGTTTCTTTAATACCAGAAACCAGTAAGGGTTGGCATTTTCGATGTAATTCTCATCAATCCTACATATCCACGACATTATAAGTTTGAAATACTTTATCAATACCGGCCATTACCGTGCTGAATGTCTGCATAGCAGTAATATAGGCAAACCAGCGCTTATCCTTCTGTACTGCATCCTCAGCATTTGTAACCGGCATCACTTCATCAGCAAAACTATCGCACAATAACTGATGAATGCCGCCTTTAACTTCTTCCCCGGCCTCGCTTTTAATATGGTTATTGTAGTTCTCAACGGAATCCATCAGCTGTTCCAACAATACATTTGTCTGTTCTTCAGAATAGCCGTTATCCAGGTAGGCCAGTTCTATGGCCTGCATTATTGTGGCGCCAATCTCTTCAGGTGTTCTGCGACTATTAATCCTGTTCTTTTGAATAATTAAAAAATATAGGCAGATTAATCTAAAATTCGCTAACTTATCGTTAATTTTATCATATTCTGCCGGAACCAGTATTTTCTCTTTGTCAGCTTCTGCTAAATTAAAAGGTTTAACTGCAATAAGATTTTGGGCTAATAGCCTGATGGCTCCACCCAAATATACTTCTTCTTTAGCTAACTCCATTTAATTACCTCCAATCACCATTTTACCGACAGTTCTAATATTATCACACATGCCAATAAATTGGGTAGTCTTTATTGGCCTGTTACATAAATAATATAATTTTGTTGCAGCTACATGACCCCTCTAATATCTGATGGCATCCCATAATTGCCTGTGCCAGCCTGTTCTCGGGACATCACTGCCGGCTACCAGACCGGCTCTGCCGATTTCTTGCCCGTCCAGAATAAATATAGCCACCCCAAGTTTATGGCCTTGCTTTAGCGGCGCCTGCACGCTTTTTTCCAGCTCCAGCCGCTGTTCCAGCTGAGGCAATAAATCCGGGTCCATTTTAACCACCAGAGTGTTTTCTACAACTGCATCCACTTCAGCTTTAAGGCCACCGGTCACTGCTACCCGGGCGACCCTGGTCCCGGCGTCTGCAACCACCACAGGTTTTATTGTCTCAAAACCATAATCGAGTAGAAGGGCGCAATCCTTATAGCGGTCATAACAGTTTAGAGCCACCGCGATCAACCGCTGCCCTTGACGGGTAGCAGAAGCAATCAGACAATTGCCTGCAATTGGTGTAGTACCTGTTTTTACTCCGTCAATGCCTGGATAATCCATCGATAGTAAACGGTTGCTGTTGATGATCTCCATCTTTCTAGCCGGAGGTTCCACCCAGTAAACCGTAGCCTTTTGTGTCTGCACCAGATCATTAATCTCCGCTTTTCCCAGAGCGTATCTGGTCAGGACGGCCAGGTCGGTTGCGGTGGTATAGTGGTTGATGTGATGATAGCCATTTGTATTGACATACCTGGTGCCGAACAGGCCCAGAGCAGCTGCTTTTCCATTCATCATACGAATAAAACCCTCATGACTGCCGGCGACATGCTCGGCGATAGCTACTGTTGCATCATTGGCAGAGGTAATTAAAGCCGCTTTCAGCAGTTCCCCCAATAATATTTTCTCATCCTTGCGCAGGTCAATAATTGAACCTTCACTAATGGAGGCCGAGCGGCCGGTAATAGTGACAACATCATCCAGGCAGCCATTTTCAACTGCCACCACAGCTGTCATTAATTTGGTCAGGCTGGCCGGCTCAATCCTTTTGTCTGCGTTCTTGCTATAGTAAATCCGGCCTGTTTCTACATCCATAAGGACAGCAGCACCGGCACTGATTTTTGGTGCTGAGGCATGTCCCATATTTGGTAATACTAATAACAGCAGCAGTGCCAGGTAGATAACGACTCTTTCTTTGGTAAATTTTTGCATATATCATTGACTCCGTTGTTATATAAATGGTAAATTATAGAAAATAAGGGAGTTGCAGCAATGAAAATATTCTTTATTGATTTATTTAAAATTAAACAACCGCTCAAGGCAGTTTTACTCATCGCCATCACAGCTTTAGTTTTTACCGTTGCACTGGGCCAGGCAAACCGGGTCTCACCTGTTCAGGCCAGGGCCCAGGCTATTTGTAGAGCACAGACCAGCCACAAAGTTGCGGCACTGACCTTTAATATCAACTGGGGCAGTAAAGTGCCGGGCCCGGTGCTGGATATCCTGAAAACACAAGAACTGCAGGCTACCTTTTTTGTTTCCAGCGCCTGGGCACAAAAATATCCCGGGCTGGCCAGCCGGATCATCAATGAGGGGCACGAACTCGGAAATTGCCTGGATCGCCAGGTTATCCCCGGGAATACCAATATAGCTGAACTAAAGGAAGAGCTACTTAATATAAAGGAGGTCACCTATCAAGTCACAGGTGTTAAACCCAATCTAATAAGAATTGCTCATGGAGGATGGAATGAACAATTTTTATCTGCAGCAGCTGAAGCCGGTTACACGGTTGTCCAGTGGGATTTGAACTCACTGGATATTCAAACGCCCGGTAAACACAAAATCATTAATAATGTGGCCGGAGGCGTTCAGCCAGGTTCGATTATCTTGCTGAACGCTTCCGACACAGCTTCCCAAACACCAGGAGCACTCACCGAGCTTATTGCTGCTTTGAAGTCCGAGGGGTATGAACTGGTAACAGTATCCGACCTGCTCAAATATGGGCAAGGCGTCACCAGTTAACAATTCGCTATTTGGCTGTTGGCGACATTCTCTTAACTATTTCCGCCAGCTCATTATCAAAAGCAGACATGGGTTCACCGGCAGCCAGGCCTTCGGCCACCTTTTTAATGCGCGTTACCGTATCGGCGTCACTGCTCACGTAGACGTTTGTCAGCCGGGGCTCCGCCTTCTTTGCTGCCTGGCTGACCTCTTCTTTGATCCTGTTAGTTTCACCTTTTTCCATACCGGCTTGTTGATCAATACCCACATAAGCGATTGAACCGGCTATAACCGTGTTAGCAGAGTTAACACCGCGTACCTCCATAGCAGCGCTGGATATTTCCCTGGCGATATTATTTAATTCGTCACCATCTGTGGGCATGGGCTTCTGGTTTGGATCAGCAGGGGTTGTAGGCTGCTGCTGTGCGGGTGGGTTCTGGGGTGCGGGTTTCTGCGCGGCGTTGCAACCGGTTAATAATGCCACGCTGCAAACTACCGCTGCAAACATGGCCAATAATTTCTGCGCCTTTTTCATCTTTCTACCTCCTTTATTATTATGGTTATTATCTCTATTCTCATTTAAACTTATTCGATAAAACAAAAGCCTGCTTCAACCAGCAGGCCTGATAGCGAACTTTTAACTTGTCTTTTATAAGTACAATTCCTTGATATTTAGAAAATTGTTTGCCTTGTGTTTTTACCGGGTACTCTTGTAACGGTATAGCGCTTATCATAAACAGCCAGCCGCAGAGCCTGGCAGATCATCTTAAATTTTGCTGATATAGTCGAAGAAGCTACCTCATACTGCCCGGCTAAATCCTGTTGCCTGACTGCTTTGTTTTTTTCCAGGCGTCCAAAAGTATAGATCACTGTGGCAACCCAAACCTCTGTTTTGCGAATAACCGGTTGTTCTTTGGTGCAATAGTCATACCATAGCTGCAGGGCACCCATTTGCTGTTTATCTCCGTAGCCAAGGGATTGAAGTCCATCCAGGATCTGGTCGGCAACTGCCGCATAACCGGGTTCCGGCCACTGGGGAGAAAGCCTCTGTTGCTCCGCACCATTACCCCGGCTATCTACAATGTTATCCTTAAACAACTCCAGGCACATTTCCTTTGCCACATTCATACATCCCTCAACCGTGCAGGTTAGGACAATATACCTGGTGGTCAGGAACAAATGTCCCATGACAATGCGTAACGGATTTTCCCCTCTTTGACGGCCTAGCAAAACAGCCGTCGCTTGCCGGAAATTCCCTATGGGATCATAATACTCACGCAGCAATGTCAAGTCAGTCGAGCAGTCGAATTTTTTCAGGACATCCTGCCAGTTCTGTATAGAATATACAGCTATATGTTCAAGGGCGAACTTCTCCGGTTTTTGTTGCTGTTGGGGCCGTTCCTCTGAATAGCTAAGCTCCAGAACAAAAGCGTTGATCTGGTGCGCTCTGTCTTTCAAGTAGCTTCGCCAGCCTCTGACTCTGCTACCCTTGCTTGCATAATAATCCTGTCGATCCTGGTGCAGCTTCTTTAGGAGTTCTTCCTTACATTCACTGGGCAAAGCCAGGCCACTGGTGGAAAACTCATACTCTTCCCCCACCTTAAGCACCCTCATCAACAGAATATTGCCAGGTTGTATTTCCAAGGCTGCATTTAAATCGCGCACCCTGATTGACCCGCGGCCAAGCAATTCCTTAATCACCAAACCTTCGCCAGGCAAAAGCGAGGTCACCTCATAAAGAGAAATGCGCGAGTTCGCCCAGGCTTTAGCCAGCTCATAAGTTTTGTCGTCCAGTTCCCCCATTTTTTCCTGTTTGAAAGTTTCCAGCACGGTCTTGCCGTTGGACAGTTTATAGTCGAATATAAACCATTCAAAGCAACGTTCCATGGTAAAGTCATCATAATAGCCAATCAAATGTTGATCCATACAACCTAAATACAAGTCCTGTGCCCGGGCGGCTTCCCAGGCAAAGGCGGGTTGATCGGCAAAGTCGCCAAGACTGCGCCGCAGTTCTTGCCCAGCATGGCGCCACCTGACCTGATCAAGGGAGAAGACTTTCCTGCCGCAGCAGTCATGGTTTGGTTTATCTTTACTACATAAACATGGCTTTTTTGTTCCGGGCATGAAAACACCCCCTTAATATACTAGCCTTAAAACCAAGAATATTAATCAAATCGATTATTACTTATACCATAAAAACAACTATTTCTCAACTGTAATTCGATTTTTTACAACATTAGTTTTAAAATTAAACTGCTTTAATGCCGTTAAAGGAATAAAAGCTATGTCATTATGATTGATTACGGGTCCCGTTATCGTCACGTTATGCCCTTCTAATAAAGATCGTTCATTCTGAATATATTTCACCTTGATGCGACCTTCATCAGGATGCCAGTCTACCTGATACCCCAGGGCTTCAAAAACAAACCTGAGGGGCAGGTAGTAGACGCCATCCTGCAACAGCGGTCCTTGCGGTAGCTTGACGATAGTACCGTTAACACTGGCCTCACTGGTACCGTGTTCAAAGATAATGGTTGTCCGCAAAGGGGGATTCAGGTAATTTTTTGCTTTAAGCAACTGGAGGGTCGGGGTCAGCACCTGGATATCAGGTTCCAGACCTGTGTGGTCGATAATCCTGTCATCAGGAGTATGATAACGGGCCGTGGTTAACTTCAAAGCGCCGCCGTTTTCCAATGGAATGATCGTCTGGACAGTGCCTTTGCCAAAAGTCCTTTCGCCGATTAAACCCGCCATACCGTAGTGCTGCAGCGCCCCTGCCAATATCTCCGCAGCACTGGCTGTGGAACTGTTGACAAGTATAGCTAAAGGCATATTGCGTGCGCTTGCGTCGCCCTCGGCATAGAAAACCTGGCGATTCTGCTTATTGTCGACGATACTGACTACTGTCTTCCCTTTTTCTATAAAGCTACCGGCAATCTGGACAGCTGCCTGGAGATAGCCGCCTGGATCATCCCTCAGATCCAGGACCAATTTTTCAGCTCCTTTTTGTTGCAATTCTGCCAAAGCTGCTTCAAATTCATCAGCTGTGCTGCCGCCAAAGAACTTTATACTGATATACCCGAGGCCGCCACCCAGCAGTTCACTGTAAACCGACGGCAAGCTGATACTGGAGCGCAACAAATCGAATTCCAAAGGCTCACCGCCCCGCAGTATGGTCAACCTGACCGGAGAGCCTTCCAGTCCCCTAATTTTTTGAATAACCCTGGGCAAGGATGCTTCAAAAAGATCATCTTGATCAACCTGGATAATCACATCACCGGCTCTTATGCCGGCTTTTTCCGCCGGGCTGCCTTCGATGGTGCGCAGCACACTGGGATAGCCTTCACCCGGCACAAGTTCAATCCCCACCCCAACAAAAGCGCCCTGCAAGGAAGCGTTAAAATCCTTCAAGGCTTCCGGATCCATATACTCAGAATAGGGATCGGCCAGAGTATCAATCAGACCGTTGATCGCCCCTTCATACAGCTTATCCACCTGGGGGCTGCTGATATGCATATTCTGAACGTATTCAAAAACCGCCTCAAAAGTAACAGCCCCGGAAGCCGAGGTTACAGGCGGCCTGACCAATAAAAGGGATATGCACAATACAAGGCTAAGAACCAGTCGCGCACCATTATACAATGAGATCACCTCGCAAATAATAACAGGTTTATTCGCCTTCCGGAAAGTAAAATCCTGCAAGTATTTCTTCAGCGCCAGGTTTACTGGCCTGAAGGTATTTAGACTTTTACCGGTGAAATAATACAAAAAATAGTTTAAGAAAGGTGTAATAGTAGTGCCTTCAGAAACGATGATCATTATAGACGGGAACAGCCTGCTCCACCGTGCTTTTCATGCCATTCCACCCCTTTCCACCAGCAGCGGCCTGGCTACCAATGCCGTTTTTGGATTTACCAATATGCTGTTAAAGGTTTTGGCCGAAGGAAAGCCTGATTTCATTGCCGTTGCCTTTGACAAAGGGAAAATCACATTTCGCCACAGTGAATACAAGGCATACAAGGGAACCCGCAAACCTACACCAGAGGAACTGCGGCCTCAGTTCCCACTGGTTAAAGAAGTCTTGCAGGCAATGCGTATACAGATTTTTGAACTGGACAATTTTGAAGCTGATGATTTGATCGGCACCCTGTCAGCCCAGGCTGAACAAACCGGGATCGAGAGTATTATCCTGACAGGGGACCGGGACGCCCTGCAGCTGATCTCCCCCCTTACGAGGGTCAAGCTGACCAGAAAAGGCATCAGTGAACTGGAGGATTACGACGCCGGCAAGGTCTGGGACAGATTTGGCATTACCCCGCTGCAGTATACCGACTTTCGGGGCCTGACAGGGGACTCATCGGACAATGTCCCCGGCGTACCGGGTATCGGTGAAAAGACAGCCGCACGCTTGCTGAAAGAATACGGCAGCATGGAAGCACTGCTGGCAGCAGCTGATGAGATCACCGGCCGTGTGGGTACACAACTCCGGGCTCATAAGGAACAAGCGCTCATGTCTAAACAGCTCGTCACCATCCATCGAACAGCACCTATTGCTATCGATCTGGAACAATGCCGCTGGCAAGGCCCCGACTATAAAGAACTGCTTGATGTTTTTAAAAAACTGGAGTTTAATTCCCTGATTAAGTCCATTTTTTGGAACAATGGAGAAAAGTCAAAAGATGGCGCAAGCCGCGCTACTATCGCCGCCCAACAAGCTTTTCCGGAACCGGATCTCGAAACCTGTCTGGTAGATTTCAAGCGCCTGGCTACAGCCGCTGATCTTAAGAGCCTGATTAAAGCAGCTCAAAAGAGCGGCACAATCGCCCTGGCCATAGAAAGTGACGACCAGCGGCAAATTAGCGCCGCAGGGTTTGCCCTTAAAGGCGGCAATGTATACCGTCTTGCTGTCGCAGATAAAACTCTATCTTCTGACCTAAATGCAGGTAATGACGCGGGCTCTTTCGCTGCCATTGCTATGCAGACTCTAAAAACTATTTGTGAAGATCCCACCATTAAAAAATACTGTCACAACGGCAAGGAAGCAATATGGTTATTGCATCACAGCGGTATCAGCTTGAACCATCTGGCCTTTGACAGCATGCTTGCCGCTTATCTGCTTAATCCTGCCGTTCCTAACCGTGCTCTTGAAGATGTCTCCCTGGAACACCTGGAAGAAGTATTGCCCAAGGGGGAAGAAAACCTCCCCGCCAGGGCTCAGAGCATACTACAACTGGCAGAAGTGCTGGATGAAAAACTCAAGCTCCAGGAACAAGATCGCCTGTTCTATGAGGTGGAGATGCCTTTAGTGGAAATCCTTGCTGCTATGGAAATTGAGGGGATCAAGGTAGATAAGGAGTACCTGGAGGAAATGTCCAGAAATCTGGGAGCATCGATTGAGCTATTGACAAAGGATATTTACGAACTGGCCGGACAGGAGTTTAACATTAATTCCCCTAAACAGCTGGGCAAGGTGTTGTTTGAGGATTTGAAGCTCCCGGTGCTCAAAAAAACTAAAACCGGATACTCTACCGATGCAGGGGTTTTAGAGAAATTGGCCATGTCCCACGATGTGGTAGCCAAAATTTTGGAATACCGCCAGTTGATCAAGCTGAAATCAACTTATACGGATGGTCTAGCTGCCCTGCTCAACCCGGCAACCGGACATCTGCACACGACTTTTCATCAAACCGTCACCGCTACCGGACGTTTATCCAGCGCTGAGCCAAATCTGCAAAATATCCCCATCAGGATGGAAGCAGGACGGCTGATCCGCAAGGCCTTCACAGCATCAAAGCCGGAAAACCTGCTCTTGACTGCAGACTACTCCCAGATTGAGCTGCGTATTCTGGCCCACTTAAGCGGCGACCCGGTGTTGATCGACGCCTTCAGGAAAGGAGAAGATATCCACACCCGGACAGCCTCCGAGGTCTTCGGCGTTCCTCCTGAAGAAGTAACAGCTGAAATGCGCAGCAGGGCTAAAGCAGTAAATTTCGGCATCATCTACGGTCTCAGCGATTTCGGTCTAAGCCGTGATATCAATGTGTCCCGCCAGGAGGCCAAACAGTATATAGATAATTACTTCACCCGCTATGCCGGAGTGAAAAGATATATTGACCGGGTGATCCGTGAAGCGCGAGAAAAGGGCTACGTTACCACCCTTTTAAACAGGCGCCGTTATTTGCCGGATCTTTTTAGCCCCAACCGGACTTTGCGAAATTTCGGGGAACGGACGGCCATGAACACTCCTATTCAAGGCTCTGCCGCAGATATCATCAAATTAGCCATGGTTAACATTTATCGTGAATTAAAGGAACACGGCCTAGCTGCCAAAATGCTCCTTCAGGTGCACGATGAACTGATCTTTGACGCACCGGCAGCAGAAATCGACAGGCTGAAGGAACTGGTTAAGCGCTGCATGGAAAACGCCCTGGTTTTAGATGTGCCGTTAACCGTGGACATAAAAATAGGGCCCAACTGGTACGACGTAAAAGGAATTAAGGAGACTATGTAATGCCGGAATTGCCAGAAGTAGAAACCATCAGGCGTACCCTTGAACCAAAGCTTGCGGGACTTACGTTTACTGCAGTCAACATCTTGTTGCCCAGAGTGATCAAGCAGCCGGCTCCGGACACCTTCGCGGCCGGGATTATCGATAAAAAGATTCTGGGGATTAAAAGACGCGGCAAATACCTGCTGCTCCTTTTAAGCGACAACCACATTCTCCTGGTGCACCTGCGCATGACCGGCAGGCTCACTTACTCGGAAAAAACAGCTTCCCTGGCCAAACACACTCATGTGATTTTCACCCTGAGTGACGGTTGTGAACTGCGCTTTTGCGATACCCGGCAGTTTGGCGGGCTGTGGCTGGTAACGGCTGACTCACTTTCTGAGCTGTCAGGTTTTAATAAACTTGGTCTTGAGCCCCTGAGTGCTATGTTCACCAGGGAATATCTCAAGCAGGAACTGAGCCGGCGACGCACCAGGATAAAGCCGCTGCTCCTTGACCAGACCTTTATTGCGGGACTGGGTAACATCTACACAGATGAAGCGCTGCACCGGGCCAGAATCCACCCGGAAAGATTAACAAATACCCTGACAGACAATGAGATCACCGCTCTCCACCAGGCCATCCGGGAGGTGCTCCGGGAAGGCATAGAAAACAGGGGTACCACCCTGCGGGATTATATCGATGGCGAAGGCCGTACCGGCAGTTACCAGGAACTTCTGAGGGTATATGGCAGAAAAGGAGAACCCTGCACCCGCTGCAACCTGCCGCTTGTACGGAAAAAGGTAGGCGGGCGCAGCTCTTACTACTGTCCCATTTGTCAGAAAATCTAGGGTTTGTTCACTTATATCTTTAGTCAAAGCTGCTGCCGGCGCCATGCAAAATATATTGACATGGTAAATATTGTTGAAGGAACGCCGGTAGCCGGAAAAGAAATAAAAAAAATGGAGTGGTCATATGCATGTTATTGGTCTTACCGGTAATATCGGGAGCGGGAAAAGCAGTGTAGCCCGCCTGCTGAGAGAAATGGGCGCACAGGTGATTGATGCCGACCAGGTGGCGCGGGATGTAGTGTTACCCGGCAAACCGGCTCTGGCAGCCCTGGTGGAGGAATTCGGCCCCTCCATAATAGACGGGAACAGGGCTTTGAACAGAAGGATGCTGGGCGATATCGTCTTTGCCAACCCCCAGGCCAGAAACAGACTCAATGAAATCGTCCACCCGTACATCCAGGAGGCCATTGAGCAGGCCATCAGCGATTTCAGGCAAAGGCCGCCCGGCACTTCCACATCAGGAGTGCTGGTTATCGAGGCACCCTTGTTGTTCGAAGTAGGTCTGGATAAAAAAGTGGATGCTGTATGGGTCGTTATTGTGGATGAAGCCAGGCAGGTTGAGCGGCTGGTTGCCAGAGACAACCTTACCCCGCAGGAAATACAAAACAGGATCGCCGCGCAGCTGCCCCAGGATTTAAAGCAAAAACTAGCAACCCGGGTCATAGATAATACCGGCGATTTTTCTGCTACCAAAGAACAGGTACAAAAACTCTGGGATGAGCTACAGAATAAGACATCCTCAAGGTAAGTTTGACATAAGTATTATATAAGTTAAAAGCCGCGGAGTGATATTTTTGGTAGCATTGTCCCGTAGGAGATTAAACAAGAAGAAGGCAAGGCGCAGAGTAATCCTGCTCCTTCTCTTATTGCTGGCTATCTTTAACTTCGACAAAATCCTGCAGTTAATCTACCCTATACCTTACCAGGAAACCATAACCTTTTACGGGGAGTTATATAATGTTGATCCTTTGCTCATCGCAGCGGTAATCAAAACCGAAAGCAATTTTAACAGTAAAGCGGTCTCAGAGCGGGGCGCCATGGGTTTAATGCAGATTATGCCCGATACCGGAGCATGGGTGGCCGGCCAAATGGGTGAAGCAAACTATGATCACGACATTTTATTTGTGCCGGAAACAAACATCAAATTTGGCACATGGTATATTGCAGATTTAGCCAAAGAATTCGGCGATAATACAGTGTTAATTCTGGCAGCTTATAACGGGGGCAGGGGCAATGTGGCAGAATGGCTGGCCGACAATAAACTAACTACACAGGCAAGCGATATTTCCCGAATTCCTTTTCCTGAAACAAGAAACTATGTAGGGAAAGTTCTCTTTTATTATAAGCTCTACAATCGCTTATACAGCCAGGTTAGGCATAACCATGCGAACGCAGGGCTTTACCATTCAGGTAATCGCATTTCATCCCCTGATAAATATCGTTGTCATCTAAATATTCCTCAATCCGCTGTTTTACTAACCACCAACTGGCGCCCCAGTTGCTGAATAAAAGCCTTTCCCTGGGACCCCGCCCAACCAGCCGCTGGATCACCACAGAGGGGTGAAGATAGGACAGGAACTCCCCCACCCTTGCCACATAATCCTCCAGTGAAATAATAGTGAATTCACCCTGCTGGAACCAGTCACCCAGCACCGTCCCTCTAACTACATAGAGAGTGTGCAGCTTTACATATTCCACCCCCAGGGCGGAAATGATTTTCGCGTTCTCCACACAATCAGTCAGGTCATCCCAGGGCAGGTTCAGGATCAAATGCGCGCAAACAGTTAACCCATGCTGTTTAATTCTCAGCGCGGCATCGATAAATTCAGCCAGGGAATGGCCCCGGTTAAGCCTGGCCAGAGTATGATAATTTACCGTCTGCAGTCCAAGCTCAATATTAATATCCACACCTGATTTTTCCTTAATCTCCCCTAGAAACGCCAGGTAGCTGTCATTAATACAATCAGGCCGGGTTGATATGGCCAGGCCAACCACGTCTTGTTCCAGAGCTTGTAGAATATTGGCTTTGAAACTCTCCAGGGGCATATAAGTATTGGTGAAGGCTTGAAAATAAACAATAAATTTATCCGCATGGTAGCGCCGGCGAAAGAACGCCATGTTTTCAGCTATTTGCTGCTTAACCGAAAGAGCATTGGATAAACACTCAAAGCCCGCTCCTTCTTCATCGCAAAAGACACAGCCACCCCACCCTAGCGTACCGTCACGGTTGGGACATGTCCCGGGCAGGTTGACAGGGAGTTTGTATACCTTTGCACCGAATTTCTTGCTCAGGTGTTCTGAATAAAGGTTATAGCGGCCTTTTCCCATCAGTTCCTCCAGATAAAGATATTATTTTAATAGTATCAAAATATTTTCTATTAATATCTGTCCCGCAAGGGGACAGCTTTAAACCTTGCATTGCCGTGTCTCTCAGGTTATTATAAACTAAGGTTTTTTTAATGTTTACTTTAATCTAGGGGCTAAATAACTAAGTGATTAGCGATAATATATTATCCCGTTTTTTCTTAACCTTAAAAATATGCTGGCACTATTTAGTGCTCCTCATCGCTATAGCAGCCTTGCTTTATCCGGTCTATCCGGCTCTTGCGATTATACCGGCGGCTCTTTTTCTGTTTACCCTGTTTTTCTTCCGCAACCCGAAAAGAAACATACCAGGCAATGAGCAATACATTTTATCCCCCGCCGACGGCACGATTATGGCAATAGATGAGGTGATTGAGGACAGGTTTATTAAAGAACCTGCCATACGGATAAGTATCTTTCTATCCATCTTCAACGTTCACTTAAACCGCTCCCCTCTCTCCGGTACGGTGAGATACAGGCATTATCGACCGGGTAAGTTCATCCCGGCTTTTAAGAGCCACGCCTCTGATATAAATGAGAAGAATTTTATCGGTATAGAAAGTGACGGCTTTAAAATAATGGTCTGCCAGATTACAGGTTTCATCGCCCGCCGCATTAAATGCTGGGCTGATAACGGGCAAATTTTGCAGAGTGGAGAAATAATCGGGATTATTAAATTTGGTTCGGGCACAGAGATATTTATTCCTATTGGCTCAAAAATAAATGTAAAAAAAGGGGATAAGGTCAAAGCTGGAGAAACTATCCTGGGGATACTGCCGGACCGGGAAATGGAGGTAGCTAAATGAACAGGGTGGAAATAATTCCTAATCTATGCACCGCAGCAAACCTGTTGCTTGGCGTATCTGCCATCACCGCTGTTCTTAACTTTAACTTATCTTTGAGCGTTATCCTCATTTTGCTGGCCGCTGTTCTGGATCGGTTTGACGGCATGCTCGCCCGCCGGTTTGACGCGGTAACGTCTTTTGGCAAAGAGTTTGATTCCCTGTCTGATCTTATCTCTTTTGGGGTTGCACCTGCCGTCTTGCTCTATAGCAGTGCTCAATCCGCCTACCTCAGCACGCCGGGGTATTTTTGTTTATTATTATTTATCCTGTGCGGTGCCTTGCGCTTAGCCAGATTCAATGTAACACCTGCAGACAACTATTTCACGGGCTTACCCATCACCGCTGCAGGAGCCGTTCTTGCCATACTGGTATTTATCATACCCAGCGCCATGGTTGCATTGATCCTCAGCGTCATATTATCGTTGCTCATGATCAGCAACTTCCGCATACCAAAATTTTAGCCAACAACATACTGCTGAACTTATACACAAGCGCCTGCTGGCAGCTCAGCAGGCGCTTATTTATGGTCAAGGCTGGCAATGTTGTTTTTCACCATTTCCCCGGCAGTGGTAAAAAAATCATCAACTTCATCACTAATACTCTCCGCCGCCTTATCAATGAGACGCGCAACCTTCTTCGTATCTATTTCGATCTTGTGTTTTAGCAACATCTGGTAGTTGTATTTGGCAGCCAGTGACTGGGCATCTGCTTTATCGTGCTCAAAAAAATCGACGAATCTTTCTACCCGGTGGGCAAAATTGATCGTGTTGCCCGGCCATATATTCGCAAACAATTCATCTAATTCAGCTATCAAAGCACGGTTGGTAAAGGCGCTGATGATCCGGTCACTGTAGTAATCCCGTGCGCTGACCAGCAACTCCACACCCATTTCCACTATGTTATGGGCTTTCCACCAGCCCATTTTAACAGGTATATTGCAGGCCTCTACGGTATCCATAATAAAAGGTTTAGCCTTTTCAAAGCAATATCCTCTCTCATAATCCAGGTATTTCTCATCTCCATAATAATCAAGCCCTTCGGGCACAAAACCATGCGTCAATAGAGCATGACCAAAAATCAGAAGGGTATTATGTTTTTTTAGAAATTCAAAGACTTCCTGCCCCATGGTATGAGCCCCGCGATGATCAAAAAAACCACCCACCAGCATATCCGGCAGCATACTCCCCAGGGTTACCTGGTCAGCTTTGGTACCGGTGATCCACTCCGCAAAATAAATATGAGTCTGTGGGAACATCCCGGCCCTCCTTCCTTCCAACAACGCCCAGGCTAAACCAGCTCATAATATCAAAATGTTTTGATATCTATTAACGAGATTAGCACTAGAATATCTTAATTCAAAATAAATTACAATACCTGTTTGTCTTTGCAAAAAACCTGACTATTGCTTAAATGATTGGTGTCTGGTATAATAGCTGTTGCGAGTACGCAAGTACTGGGTGACCTTACTGACCTGTCGGAGTGGCGGAATAGGCAGACGCGCACGTTTGAGGGGCGTGTGGGCAACCGTGCGGGTTCAAGTCCCGCCTCCGACACCATCTTTATCCGCACCAAAGTCAAGCTTAAGCATAACATCAACTTTATCAGAAAAAACCTTAATTTCGTGGACATACAGGTCCACGATTTTCTTTTTGGACAGCTGGTCGGGCCTGTCCATCATGTCTTTTTGGGTGGCGGATAAATATTTGATTATCATCTCCTCAGTGATAGCCGACAAAGGCGAACGCAGGGAGTTCAAATGTTCCTGTAGCTCCTCTTTTCTCTTTTTCAGTTCCTTTAAGCGGCCGGATAGAATGTCGTATTCGGCCCCGTCCTCGATAGCTTTGACGATATTCCCGATCTTTTTTTCAACATCCGCAAGCTCATTATAAAAGGCCTTTTCATCCTGGGCATTCTGCCGTCCTTTATCCCTTGCCAGCATGACCAGTTTTCCTGCTAATTCGGGCAGCTTATCCCGGGAAAACATGTTTTGCTCGACTACACCCAGCACGTAATTCTCCAGGTAATCCTTCCGGATTCTCCTGCTGCCGCAATCCCTTGTGCGCATCTTCCGGTTGCATTCATAGTAACGCACCGGCTCGGCGCCGGCTTTTCTACTGCTGGAGTTCCCCACCATCGCCGCGCCGCACTCACCGCAGACCACCTTGCCGGTGAGGAAATAAAGCTCCCCACCCTTCTGCCGCGGTCCCGTCTTTTTTCGGCCGTCCATAATTTCCTGCACCTTTTTAAAATCCTCCTCCGGGATGATAGCCGGGACAGCGCCCGGCACGGTGATAATTTCACTTTCATCTTTCCTGGTGCGCCAGTTGCGCTTGCCGTTTAACCTCCTGGGCGCCCGGTTATAGGTATAGTAACCGGCATATTTGGCGTTGCGCAGTATCTCATAAATTGAATTCTTTCCGAAAGGCTTGCCCTGCCTGGTAAGGTAGCCGAGCTCATTTAACTTATCCAATATTTTATTGTAACCGTGGCCCTGCAGGAACATGGAAAAAATCAGCCTGATAACAGGCGCTTCCTGTTCATTAATTGAGTAATGACCATCTATAACGTTGTACCCCAGCGGGACCCAACCGCCGTTAAACCTGGCCTGGTATGCGTTTTCCTTCATACCCTTCATTACTTCCCTGGACAAGTTTTTGGAGTAGTATTCGGCCAGGCCTTCCAGGAGGCTTTCCAGGAGAACCGACTCCGGGCTGTCGTCCAGGGGCTGGTCCACAGCTATCAGGCGGATCCCCGCTGAGGCCAGCGTCCTGCGGTAAACCGCGCTGTCATACCGGTTGCGGGCAAAGCGGTCCAGCTTGTGAACTAAAAGAAACTGAGCCTCTACCCTGCCGCTCTTGATGTCGTCAATCATTGTAAGGAACCCCGGCCGGTCGTCGGTAGTCGCAGAGCGGGCCTCGTCCGTGTAGACCTTGACCACCGGATACCCCTTCCGCCTGGCGTACTCGGTGCAGGCCCGCACCTGGGCGGTGATGCTTTCCTCCCGCTGATTGTCACTGGAGAACCGGGCATAAATAACCGCCGTCACTAAATATCATCTCCTCTTGCCAACCGGCCGATGATTTCCACCATTTTATCCAGCCGGCCTGCTGCAGCCGCCTCCCCTATCTCGCAGCTGTACTTTTCGGCTTCTTCCCCGAGCATCAACGTACAGGCAAAACGGTTGGCCTGGTACTCGTGTTTTGAGTAAAAGCCTGTTTTATCCAGGACAAAGAGGAAGTTTGTGTCCGGGTGCAATAAAAAATGGCCCAATTCATGGCCACACACAAGCTGTTTTTCTATTTCGGTCAGGCCGGAATCTATCATAATAAATTTCTTCCCCTGCAAAGATAAGGCTATTCCTTTAATCGCCTTAAATGGTACTTCCAATAGGATAATACCCAGCGAGGCGGCTATCTCCAGCGGTTTCTCGCCGTTTACGGCAAGTTCCCGCGCTTTATCGTACAATGCCATTTCGATAAAATCACGATCCTTTGGGCTCCCTGTCAGCCCTCTGTTTTTTTAATACCTCCCAGGCTGTTTTTAATGCCAGCATGACGTCGTCCTTGACGTCTTTGCTGAGGGGGTCGCCGAAAACCCGCAGGTTGGGATGTTGCCGGATAAACTGCTCCAGTTCAATTTCCTGCGGCGGGCTGTCTTTTTCCAGCCACGACTCGTCCCGCCCCAGCAAATAGTCAGCCGAAACGCCGTAAAGATCGGCCAACT
Source organism: Pelotomaculum sp. (assembly GCA_050950345.1). Taxonomy (GTDB): domain Bacteria; phylum Bacillota; class Desulfotomaculia; order Desulfotomaculales; family Pelotomaculaceae; genus Pelotomaculum_C. Next base: position 542,971 of record JBMNHK010000002.1, on the reverse strand, counting down.
GCTCCAGCGTTTTGGTCTCCGGCGTCCGGTAGGCCCGCTCATACCCGGAAAACGTGCCGACCTCCACCCCGAGCATTGCGGCGATCTGCTTTTGGGTCCAGCCTTTTTTGAGGCGCTCTTCTTTAATACGTCTGGCTAAAACCTCATTCTTATAAGCCATAACTAACAACACCTGCCCTAACAATAATATAGCATAAAGCTTACATTTGTTTAAGTAAAGTTTAACCAATTGATGAAAAATTTATTGACTAAGCTTTACGCATATATTATACTGAAAGCAAGTAGGTAAGCTTTATGCTTACCTACACAGGGGGGTGACACAATGAAATTCTCCGGGAAAAAACTTAAAGCGCTCATACACAGCAAGGGTTTACGGTCTGAGTACGTAGCCAGGCAGATCGGCATTACGCCTAACTACCTCTCAAATATATTCAGCGGCAGGCGCGAACCCAGCGTTAAGGTGATCGAGGGCTTGTGCGCCGTCCTCCATTGTGAAGCAAGTGAATTTTTTTTGCCCATTGAGTAGGCTTTACGCATATGTGCTAATTGCTTAATCGCGGAGGTTAGATATGCAGACCGTTTTCGTGAAGCTAACAGCCCACCGGACCAAAGACGGTCTGGAAACGATAAAGCGGGAGGTGATTGGCGTTAGCCCTGAGGACGCCGGCGAACGCCTGGAACGGCTGGCCGGCATCCTTGTAGATCTGGTTATGGAACAGATTAATCAAACCCAAAAGGAGGTTGCGGCAAGTGGTTAAAAGCGGCGTTACCGGCACAGGCGCAGTGTGCGCTGCGCTGGAGATGTTAAAGGAAGCATTAAGACAGCACGGCCTCGACCAGGTGAATGTAACTATCAGCAGCCACGGGCTAACCCGGGAGCAAAGCGAAAGGATCGCCGGGGCCATCCTGGCCGGCGGGTTTGGCCAGGAGGTCAGGGCGGCGAGCAGGCCCGTCCGCTACCAGGGACGGGAGGGTTGGTTCTCCTGGTTTACCGTGGAACAGGACAGCGACGTGATCAACCTGTTTTTCAACCTGGATGAAGACGATCTACCAATTAACTATCTACCAACTGAAAAGGAGGCAAGTTAAATGACCGCAACTGCCAGCAAACAGGATTTCGCCGGCGCCACCGGTGTCCACCAGGGAACCGGATCTCTGCCGGGAGAGCTCACACTAATCGACCTGCCCGCGATTTACCACGGCTTTTGCAAAGAACTGCCGGCCGGGGCGATCCAGCGCACCAAAGGGCGCGAGACCCGGAAAGGCTATGATACTGACGGTTACGGCTACCAGTACTGCATAGACGTCCTAAACAACGTGGCCGGCCTGGGGCACTGGCGCATCTTATCGGAAGAAGCCTTTTGCGACAGCGGCGAGTATAGCAGCGGCCGGAAGTCTTACGAGGTGGGGTACGACGTGATTATCCAGCTCGGCAACTGGACCCCGGACGGTTTCCAGGTCCTGGCCGAGACGCCGAAGACACCGGGTGGACATGTCTCCGCGCTCAAAGCTGACGCCAGAAAGGGAGCTCTGACCAACGCCATCAAGAAGGCCATCGCGTTCTTCGGCATCGGCGCGGCGGCCTACCGCGGGGAGTTGGACGATGACAACCTGCCGCCGGAAGGCCGCCAGAGAGCCCAGGGGGACAACCAAAAGGCCCCGCCGCCGGCTAAGCCTCAAACCCAGTCCAGCCCACCAGGCAAGCCGCCGGCCGGTTTCAAAATCGCAACATCGCCGGTATGGCCGGATCCGCCGAACTGGATGCAGGATAGAGCTGAAGCCCGGCAGAGGGAAATTATTGCTAATGGAAACGGCAACGGGAGGAGGCGCTTAATTTGAAAATCAACTGCTTAAGCATCGAAAACTTCCGCAGCCACAAGAAAACAGAGCTTAACTTGGACCGGATCAACTTTTTCGTCGGCGGCAACAACGCCGGCAAGACCTCCATCCTGGCGGCCATTGAGTGGGGCTTAACCGGCCGGTGCATGTGGACGGACAGGGCCGGCCGGGGAGGGGCGGACCTGGTGCGCCAGGGGGGAAAACACATGACGGTGGCGCTGGATGTGGCAGGATTGGGAGCGGTGGTCCGCTCCCTGCCGCCCCACACCCTGCAGGCAGGCAAGGTAAGCGGCGTCAACGAAGGGCAGGCCGCCATCCACAACGCCCTGGGAGCCGCTGAAGACCGCCTGCGGGTGACCTTGAACGCCGGCGCCTTTGTGAATATGAGCCAGGCCGAGCAGAGGGCCTTCCTGTTTAATGCCTACGGCCTTACCTGGACAGTCGAGCAGGTAGCAGCAGAGCTGGCCGGCTGGTTGGCGAAAAAAGGGTTGCCGGAAGAGGAGGCCGCCCGCCTGGCCAAAAGAGCCAGAAGCTACTACCCGGCCGGCATCGCCTGCGGCCCGGAAATATTCGACGCGATGGAAAAGCGGGCCAAAGAAGAACGCAAGGAACAAAAGAAGGACAGGCAACGGATTGAGGCGGCTCTCGAGGAAATCGATGCGGCAAGCTTAAACCAGGCGCTGCCGGGAGGTTTGGAAGCCTTGAAGGACCACCTCGCAGGAATGAAAAAAAGACGGGACAAGTTGCTCAAAGCCTGTGGAGCCGGACGTGAAGTGCAGGCCAGGAGGCAGGCGCTGGAAGAAAAAATCAGTCAGGCCAAAAAGAAAGCCTCTGCAGCCGGGACGAAAGCGGAAAGCCTGGCGGCAGAGCTGGAGAGTATGGGCGGACTGGGTAAAGCCGCCTGCAAACCTGGTAACGATGACATGGAAAAAGAGTTTCAAGAAAAGGTGGATGCCGCCAACAAGGCCGTAGCGACCGCCCGGAGCAAACTGGAGGCTATCGACAAGGCCGGCCAGGCCCTCGCCTGCAAGGACCGGCGCTGCCCGCTGGCTCCAGAACTCCTGCAGTGCGGGCTCACCAAAGACCAACTGGATACCGTCCTGCTCAGCCTGCGCAGTGAGTACAAAGTTACGAGCCAGGAACTTGGGAGACAGAAAACAGCCTTGAAAGAAGCCACAGAAAAATTGGCCGAAATGAGGAAAAGCCGGGAAGAGAGCCAGGCCAGGGCCAGGCGTATCATCCTGCTGCAAGGTGAATTGAAAACCCGGCGCCGGGTAGTGGAAACCATTGAGGTTGCCATTACAGATTTGCGGAAAGAACTGGCTGGCTTGCCGGAGGAAGACCTTAGCCTGCTTGAGGATCTGGCCAATCTGGAAGTCGCCATCCACCGGGCTGAAAGCGATATAGCACTGCACAGCGAGACTGTAGCCCTGGCCGGGCGCAAAACCGCCCTGGAGCAGGATGCCGAAACCCTGGCCGCCGAGGTGGCCGACCTGGAAGTGCTGGTGAAGGCCTTAGGCCCGGACGGCCTGCGGCGGGACATGCTGTCCAGCATCCTGGAGGGGTTCGTGGGCAGGGTCAACGACCGCCTGGGCCGGCTCACCGAGGGCGCCTACCAGGTGACCCTAGGCGGTGACATGACTATCTCATGCCGCGCCAATGGCGGGCCGCTGCTCCCTTTGAGGCTCTTATCCCGGTCCGAGCAGCTCCGGGCGGGTATCGCCATCAGCGATGCCTTGAGCGCGGCAGCCGGCCTGAAGTTCCTGGCTATCGACGAAGCCGACATCCTGGAACAGGACAACCGGGACCTTTTGTCCGGCATGCTCCTGGAGCTGGCAGAGGAGTACGACCAGGTGCTGGTCTTTACTACAGTAGGCGACGTGCAGCCGGTAAACCCCGGCCTGCCGGGAGTGAAGATGTTCTGGGTGGAGGAAGGCGCCGTAAAGGAGATCTAAACGGTCAGGCAGTTGGACAATTGAATAGCCCCGCTCTATACAGGTCCTCAAACCTGGGGCGGGGCAATTCACAATATGTCATAAAAGTGTAGCAAAAGCTGAGTGGATTTCTCTATTCACTACTATAGTTGAGGTGCCGGGTATCTTTTATAACATTAATTTAGTTGCGTTTTTCCAAAACTGAACACATTAAATAACCAAAGACTATACCGGCTACAGCTTGTGTTGTTAATGAAAGACTATGAAAAAAATGCACGTACAACTTAGGGAATACCAAATGGTTAATAAGGGGTGAGAAGTGAACAAGCGGTATTGTTGTTATAAAAAGGGCTGGTATGCCAACTGCAACAAACTTTATCATATCGAAGCGCCATTTACCTTTCTTGAAAAAATTACTAATAAGCTTTGGTAAACCCATTAGAAACCCTATAACAATAGGATATACCGACATATAGGCAGCATAAGGAAAAGTTTCAAAGGTATGGGCTACTATATGCTTTAGTTGTTGCTCATATTGTGAGCATTTGATAAGAACAAAGCCAATAAATAATGTATAAAGCAAGTATCCAAAAAATCTCTTGACATTATTAAAATTTATTATTACCAGTCCCTTCTATTATTTTTAAATAATACTATTCAAACCATCGGGAAAGATTCCCTTTTTAAAAATTACAAAGAGATCGTCAAACAGGTCAATTGTTTCATGGGGGGTTAATATGGTTCATAATGAACTGGTTTTATCTTTGCGGGAACAAACCGTCCTCGACTGCATCCCGGCCGGTCACGCCAACGCCATCAGCCGCCGGCGGCTGGCCCGGGTGGCCTGCCTTGATGACCGCTTAATCCGCGAGATCATATACCGCCTGGTGGTGGAGCGGGGCCTGCCCATCGGCAGCAGCACCGGCCCCGAAGGCGGCGGCTACTTTCTAATCGAGGACTACGAGGACCTGGAGGTGGCCACCCGGCACCTAAAGCCCAGGGCGCGAGCTATCTTCCGGCGGGCGCAGGCGCTGGAGATGATAGCCCAGGAGAAGTTTTGCCGTCAGCTGAAGCTGGTGCTAAATGAATGATGTTACCAACGGTAAAGCAAGATAACGCGGTTACTGTGAAGCCATCCTGGCCCCGGCGCCTGGCCCGCTCCTGCGATAGGATGATCACCGCCTGCCGGGAATGGCTGGAGAGGCCGGACAAGCCTTCGGCCAGGTTGGCGGCCAAGTTTGTGCTGATTTTAAGCGCCGTTTACCTGGCGGCGCAGGTAGTCCTCTGGCTGTGGCGAGGAGGTTAAGGTATTGGCGGGCTGGGTCAAGCTCTGGCGAAAACTGAAAGACAACGGGCACTTAAAGATGCCGGGGACAGCCTTCAAGCTGTGGATTTACTGCCTCCTGGAGGCCGTCCCCTACCCTGACCGGGCGCGTGGCCTGGAAGCCGGAGAGCTGTGGCTCAATTACGAGCACATCCGGCAAGTCATCGGTGAAGCTGGCCGGCAGATGAGCAAAAGCACTGTTTCAAGCGCCCTGAAATACCTGGAGAAAAACGGTTACTTAAAGCTCCAGGTCCAGAAGTTTTATGGCGTCAAGGCGCGGGTGGCCAACTGGCAGGATTACCAGTCGGGTACAGAAACTGTACCCGGTAAAAACCCGGCTATGACAACCTTTGACGCTCCTACGGGTACAGAAACCGTACTCGTGGAAAACTCACCGGGTACAGAAACTGTACCCGTACCTGTACCCGATCCTGTACTCGTAAGGAGGTCTGAGCCCTACAGCGGCACGGCTTGCGAAGCGCCTAAGAATATAAAGAATAATATTGTAGTAGTAGTTGATTTGAAAGAGCGTTTTGCTGAAGAATTCGGCAGGCCGCTTTCACCGTTGGAGGTCAGCCAGTTGACCAAATGGCAAAGTGAGTTTCCTGAAGACTTGATCCTGGAGGCATTGGCCAGAACCATATTCCAGGACAAGCGGACCCTGGCCTATACAGGAGGTATCCTGGCCAACTGGCAGAAGGCCGGTATCAATAGCGCCGGTGATATTCCGCGGGAAAAACCCGCGAGACGCCGGCGGAAAAGCGGGCAAGGCGGCCGGCAAGATGAAGCTGAAAGAAAAAAAAGAGATTTTATTAGGTCCTTGTACATTTAGAGGGAGGCTAACATGAAAGAAATAAAGATTACCATCCCCGGTCGGCCGGTGCCCAAAGGCCGGCCCCGCATCGGCTACCGCGGCCGCAGCGTGATACTTTACACGCCGCCGGAAACGGAAAACTACGAAAAAGGCGTAGCCAGGGTCGCCAGAGAGTCTTGTAAAAGCCCGGCGACCGGGCCAGTGGAAATGGAAATTTCCGTATACTTCAACCCTCAGGCCAAAGTATACACCAAAGGCGGCCGGCGCCGTACCGGAACCCTGCCGGACCTGGACAACTGCGTCAAGGCGATCGCAGACGGTTTAAACAAAGTGGCTTATGTAGACGACCGGCAGGTGACGCGCATCCTGGCCGAGCGCAAGTTCGACCAGGTGGAGCGGGCCGAAGTGGTGGTAAGGGAAGCGGAGCAAGGATAGATGCAGGTTGATGGCCCCTGCCGCCAGCATGTTCCGGCGGATAGATGGAACCGGGCGCTGGGCCAGATGCCTAAAAAGAGTGATGAGTTATGCCGGGTGCAGGCTTGGAGGAAGAATGTTCAAGCCTGCCGGTAAGGTGAATAAATACCAAAAAAATGGTAAAATGAGATAAGGAGAAAGCCATGAGAAAAGCTGATTTTACCGCAAGGGTGAAGAAAATCGAAATCGTCAACCGGGTGCTAGCGGACGGCTGGGCGCAGTCCATCCGGGTAATCCTGGAGGATATCGAACTAACCAATGAGAACCTCCTGGAACTAAAGCAGTTCAGGCCTAATGAAAACGTGGTAGTGGTGATCACCCCGGTCCAGGTCAACCTGCTCGAATTCGAAACCAGGAACCAGGCGGCGGGAATCACAGGGCAAAACAGGCAGGAATTGCTTGGTGACGAGGGCATGGACGTTGAGGAAAAAGAGTTCGTGAGCTTTATCGAAGGGGACGAACCCCTGGGGAACCATGATAAGGTAGAAAAGGAGTGGAAATTCGAGTGTTCCTGACCAGATATGAGTTGTTTAATCTCAGAAAAGCATTGGCCGTGACCGTAGGGGTTTTTGAGGATAATGACCGGCAGGATGAGCTTGCAGAGATGAAACCGCTGATGGACTTGTTCCACTTTGTCGAAAGCGCCGAAATCAAGCTTACCCCGGGAGAAGGTGACGACGGCAGCAATGTCGAGCGGATTAACGAGCTGTTGAGGCAAAGGGAACAAAGTCAGAAGCAAAAAGATGCCGGGAACGTGATTGAGTTTCCGGGACATAACCGTACAAAGGACTGATTCTGCGTGAGTTGTCCTCATGCATATGTTTTTTTCAACAGCCCGCTCCACCTGGCGTTTGCAAGCCGCATATGACAGGTGGAGCGGGCCTTTCTTTGAAACTACCGCACCGCCCCCCGCCTCCTCTTGAGGCGGCGGCTACGCCGGCGCCAGCATATCGGCGCCCACACGGAATTCAACTGTATCCATATTTCAGCCGGGACCTGCACCGGGGCCGGAAAGTGGTGTCCACAGTTTAAGCACTACCTGCCAATATTACGCCGGATACCGGAAACAGACCGGGTGCTGTATTACAGAACCGCTTATGGCTATTACCAATACAGCCTCTCTTTTGCGTGCTTCTTCACAAATAAAAAACCGGGCAGCCGCCCGGCCGCAGGCCTTCAATGTATAGCGCCTCTACCGTTAGCTGCCTACGGCTGGCCACAGGTTGCTCGCATCCTGGAGCATTGCGACAAAGCCCCCGCGGTCTCGCCAGTTGTGCTCGTTTTTTGAGCGCACTGGCGAGACCATGCAGCCAGGCTGCGTATTGGAACTCAGATGTCGCCAGAGGTTGGCCGCACGCTGGAGGCTGTTGTGCGAAGCGGAGCGGCGAGGCGACGCAGGTCGCCGAGATGCGCGGAGTGGAGCACTCAGCCGGAGGCGAACGCTATAAGCTCCGCAGCGTAGCGGAGCGCTGATTTCGGTACTACCCACACGATCTAGCGAGGAACAAGATTCTTTATACTTATTAGTCTAAGCCTTTCTTTTAGTATCTTTTTCACATCGGTTATTTGAAAATTATCTGGTAATTCAAGTTCTGATATTCTAACTGTAGGTCTTAGCCCATAAAGTGTTGGTTGAATATCTCTAAAACTATCAAAAAAAGCTCGCTGAGCAGCCCTTCCATTATCAAAAATAAATTCTTTAGTTGGTTTTCTATATCCACTTGGGCCTTTCTTTATAGCAATGTCAGCATACGCATAGCAATATTGGATATATTTTTCTAATTCAAAACCATATTGTATTTTTTTGGGGTATAATCTAAGGGCTCTACTTTTATATTCGGTGAAATGTTGTATCTCATCAAATTCAAAAATAAAATTAAAAGGTTCAGGGAAAAAAGCGTCTGGAGAAAGTTTTCTTGGTTTAGTACGAGTTATTAAATCATCTAGAACGTCTTTATTTCCACCTAAAGCCATATATATTTTAAATATTGTGTCATAATAACTACCAAAATATTTTTTTTGCGGAAGGTTATTTAGCCAATGAAAGTCACCTTTACGAGGCTCGCATTGCAATATTTCTGCGACCATGTTAACTATTTTAACTTGTTTTTGCCTAGGCATTAAGCATCACCTGTTTCTTAATAGATCATCATATAACTGCTTATTTAAGACCAGCTTCATTTTAGGCTTTTTAATTAACTGTATGTATGGATTCTGACTAAGAATTAAAGATATTCCTGATGATGCACGTTTTATAAACATTTCATTAATTTTATCACGTTCTATTTCTCCATGTTCAACTAAATAAATAATTACTTTTCGAAATATTTCTATTGGTAATTTTTGAATTTTATTATTTGATGTCATTCTTTTTAGAAAGTCCCAGTTTACTTCCAACATAGTATTTTTACTTCCATTCTCTCTTACTAGATCCTTGCCATTAAGGGGCATTACATAGTTCTCCCACAAAAATTTAAAGAAAAAATCTACATCCATAAACGATGAACTATTTGGCATAGAAGAATCAGGAAACCAGTTTTCCCAGACAATGACACCAAGTTTTTTAGCAACTTCCATAGCATCTTTTGTCAATTTTCCAGAAGTAATAATAATTGAGCTGCTGCAATTATAGTATTTTTGTGCAGCAAACAAATTCATTACTGCCTCATGATTTACTTTCCTTGAATCATACATTTTAACCTGAATAGCAATCTTTTCATCCCCTTTAAAAACGAACAAATCAACACCATAGTCATAACTCTTTGCTGTTTTCTCAACTTGATAGCCGCTATTCATAAAATGATCCGCTACAATATTTTCAAATTCTATAGGATCAGGCAAATTGTTCCTCCTCCCCCCCCAATAAACTTAACCATTATTTGTAACATCTCCCTGTCTGTCTCTAAATCTAAAATATGCATTTTACGATGACAGTTTGGCCAAAGGGCTACTGTATAGTAATGGTGTCTTCTCCTCCTCGAGAATGCCACACAATATGGTGAACTTCTAAAAAGGGGTTGCCATTCCGCTCATAAAAGTGCTTGCTGTTGGCAAAGTTGGCACTTACGCATTGACTCGTCTCTCAAAGCGTATTCGGCTACATAGGAATTTCGCTAATATCTAGTAGTAGAAAATTGCCTCGTAGCTGCTTCCCGCCGTGAGGTTAAGAATATATACCTAGTACATTTAGACTCTCTCCCCAATTTTCCCTTCCATTTTTCATCTTCAATGGAAATCTTACCATTTATTTTAACATAATTCGCATAGACATTAGGTTGTCATTTGCAAAAGAATTCTATTATGTTAAGTCTCAAGCCTATAGCGCTTCGGCTCGGAGTTCCTCAGTTTACTCCACCAGTGCTGCTCTTCCTCGTGCAGCATACATTTTAAAATCCGGTGCCAGCGCCCCAACCAGCGGAAGCGTTTTGGTTCTTTTTTGTCATCAAGCTCTACCTGGACTAGAGACCGATAAAGTTTAGTCATAGTCCCTCACCACCCGGAGGACACGCCGGCGAGACTGCTCAACTTTGATATAGCCGCAAGATATCAGCTCATTAAGATACCTGTGCACTGAACCTACGCCGGCATCGGTGAGCCTGGCCAACTCACGTATGGTTGGTAAACAACCATGCTCGTCTAGCGCTTTATAACTTCCAGGAGCTCCTGATTGTCAAGGCGCTTATACATATTTAAAAGAATCAATTGCTTAAAACTCCCAAATGACATAATTCATAACCCTTATGACCAATTCCCCATTGTTTGCAACGTAAAACTAAAAAAACCCGGGCAGCTGCCCGGCCCAAATACCTGGCGCAGCAGCGCCTTACTGCAGCCAACTCGATAAGGACGATTCCTATTATCCAGTTATCCAGCCGGCTAATGGCCGGCCGCCGCCGGACATCGCTTGGATCATTGCAACCAACCCCCGCGGTCTCGCCAGTTGTGCCCGGGTTTTGAGCGCACTGGCGAGACCGTGCAGTCAGGCCGTGTACCTCCGCCAAAATGTGGCCGATGGATGCCGCACGCTGGAGGCTGTTGTGCGGAGCTAAGCGGCGAGGCGACGGATGTCGCCGAGATGCGCGAAGCGGAGCACTCAGCCGGAGGCGAACGCTATAAGCTCCGCAGCGAAGCGGAGCGCTGAGGCGGGTACCGCCGAGTTGCGCGAAAGCGGAGCTTGTTGGATGGTAGGCGGGCGATAAGCCCGGCTTCCGTTTTGGCCTACAGAGGCAGACTCACAGTGGCCGGGAAACGGCCCGGCTTAGCTGTTGGCGGCAACTGCAGCCTTTTGGAGCGGGCAGCCGCCCGCGCGGGTATAGCGCCGACAAAAAAAAGGGGCCGCAGCCCCTACAACTGCAGCAGCAGGCCCACCATGCTGCGGGTGCTGCGGGCGTGGGCCTGGGCGCCCAGCTCGTGCAGCGCCACGGCCGCGATATGCTTGCAAACTATACCCCGCTGCCGCCAGTCCTCGCAGCTGCAGAAAACCCCGTGCCCGCGCCCAACCACCGTAATGCCGACGCCGTATACCTGAACACCCCGCACGCCGCTGCTGCGCACCTTCGCGCGCACCTCCCCGCCATCGCGCACGACGTCCTCCACCACCAGGCTGCGCTGCACCAGGCCAGCCACCGCCCGGCCCAACCTGCCTTCGTCCACTCTCGCCAGTATGCCTTTCACCTGAAACCGCCTCCTTTTATTTGACGCACAACGCAGCGTCCGGCGCGCTGTCAAGGGCCGGAGTGGCAGCGGAGGTGCCGGAGTGGCAGCGGAGGTGCCGGAGCAAAAAAATGTGGCCCGTAAGGTTTGACTGTAGAGAATTTTTTTGCGCAGGCTTTCCCTTGACAGTGCGCCGGGAGGCCCACGCGAGCCGGCATGCGAGCGGGGGCTGGAGCTGCGTTACACTGGGAAACCAGGGAGGCGTCTTTAGTCACTGCTGCGTCGCACGTTAAAGCCCCCCGGCCCCATGATTGGGGCGGGGGGTTGGGGGGCTGGGGTTGAGCTTTTCTGGGTGGCTGCAAGGTGCCGATTGGACGCTGGCCTTCTGAGGGAGGCGCAAGTAAGCGCAGTGTGGCAGGCCCGGACCTACAGAGGCCTGGCCAGGGAGCGGACCGGCCACGCGCGCGGCGCTTTGAGGGGGCCGTGAGCCAGGTCCCAGCAGGAATGCAGCCTTCCGGGAGCGGTACAGGTAAGGGTCTCCTGAGGTGCGCCGGGAAGTTTTGAAGGCGCGCGGCGGGAGCTCCGGCTGAGCGGCCAGCCTGTAGAGCTTGGCTTGTGAAGGACCCGCGGAGGCTAGGCAGACTACCGGCCATGTTGCCCTATAAGTATTACCAGGAGTCTGGCCGGTAGTCTGCCCGACATGGGAAGATTCAATCGACCATCGGAGTCAGACGCAATAGAGCCATAGGCGAGCGGAGTTTTGCTGAGCTGGCCTTCTTCTCTTCCCCCTTAAAGCGGCAGTACGCCCCCGTAAAACCCAACTCCGCAATTCAAGGGCATGTAAAAAAATGCACTTTTATGCAGGATATTTAACACAAAAGGTAAAACTATCTAATTCAGTTGTGATTATCCATTGCTAATATATTGATCTATCCTGACATTTTAATGGGCGTTATCTGTAAAATGTTTGAGCAAACTCATGAGAAAGCTGCCAAGCACATGAACCAATAGTTTTTGAGCAATAACAAGTATAAATATTAAGTTTGTTAATTAATAAAACAAGGGGGATATATTAAAAATGAGTACAATACATTTTTTAAATGTAAAGGAAGGCGATTCTACCTGGATAAAACACAATTCGGGCCGAATTAGTTTAATTGACGTTTTCAACGCTTCAAAAGTTGAAGAGATTAAAAAAGAAACCATCTTTGAAGCAGCCCAGAGAGTTCGGGGTAATTTTGGACAAAAAAATTACCCCGTAAATCCGATCCAATACCTTCAAGATTTTAATGTGCAAGATATATTTCGGTTTATCCTAACCCATCCTGATATGGATCATATGGGCGGTATAAAAGATTTATTTGATACCATATCTGTGTCGAATTTTTGGGATACAGCCAACAACAAGGAAAAACCTGATTTTACAGATAGCCAGCATAACGAAGCAGATTGGGATTTTTACCAATCAGTTAGGGAAAAAGAGGTTCTGGGAATCACAGTTTTAAACCTTTATTCGGGGGCAACCGGCAAATTTTATAACCAAGATGAATCAAAGAATCCAGGTGGGGATGGTTTGTATATCCTTGCGCCAACTAATGAGCTTGTTAATGCAGCAAATGAATCCGGCGATTATAACGACTGTTCCTATGTGCTTTTATATAAGACCGCTGATAGAAAGATTGTTTTTGGCGGCGATTCCCATGATAAAACTTGGGAGCATATATTGGACAAGCATAAAGATTCAGTCAAAGACGTGGATGTGCTGTTTGCTCCCCATCACGGGCGGGATTCAGGCCGCTCATATGAATTTCTCGATGTTTTGAAACCCAAGATTACTTATTTCGGTAATGCTAAATCTGAAAATTTAGCCTATAAAGCTTGGTATAACAGAGGTCTGGAGTATATTACAAACAATCAGGCTAACTGCATTATTACTGACATAGGCGCTAGTATTAATATTTATGTAACCTATGAAACTTTTGCCAGAGCATACAACTCTAATACCTTTTATAACAGTACTTTAAAAGCATGGTATATCAAAACGTTGTAAGGGGGGAGCTTTTTGCAGTTATCTAATTTACTTGATGATTATACTATTAAAGCACGCCTGGTTCCCGCATTAATTAATATTAGTCCAATTATTATAGCAATTTCGCTGGTCCTTAGCTACCTAAATTTTGACATTAAAATCATTCTGGGCTCAGCCACATTTTCCAGCCTAGTGATACCCCTGTTTTTAACCGAGGTGTTTCGTACCAAGGGGGTCAAAATTGAAGAAAATAACTATAAAAAGTGGGGGGGAAAGCCAACCACTATTATCCTGCGTAGGGCTGACCAAGAATATGATGATGTATCAAAAAGCAAGATTTATAGCTTTATTAAAGATGATTTTGAGATTGATCTTTTCAAAGATCCCTCCGATCACAATATATCTAATGCGGTTAAACACATTATCGCATATTTTCACAGAAATCCGGATGCTTTGCTGCGCCAACATAATATCGAATACGGTCTTGTCAGAAACCTGGCAGGTGGAATTAATTTCTTAATTACCCAGTTGATTATCTGGCTTTTGTTTGCCGTCTACCGGTTATATATAGACCAAACATGGACAAGTTCATATGTAACAATAGCGATACTGACACTACTCACCCTTGCCTTGGTTTTAAAATATCGGGTATATCCTTTTATGATTACAAACAGGTCTTATCGATATGCAAGAACTTTGATTGAACTGTATTATTATCACAAATCTCAACTAAAAAGGAGCGAAGCCGCTCCCCAACCAGCCAGGGCTACAATAACAGCTCAAGATTCCAAAGGATAATGAGCTCTCGCCTGTGGCTCTTTTGCGCCTGGTTATGATTGTAGAATTGATTTTCCTGGGGCAGACTACAGGCCAGAATAGACAAGTTTTACCTTCTGGCCCTGCAGCAGCGACCTGGTGTAGTTGCCTGTAGTTTCTCCGAATTCGCCTGCCGCAATCTCCGGAGTATCCACACCAATGAGCCTGATTCTTGTCAGTTTTTGTGGTGACAAATCAAGCCTGACGGTTATCGTGTCACCATCTAAACATCTACACATCGACCATACTCTTCCTGAGAAGGAGTTTCTACTGCCGGTTGCTGCGGTTCAGTCTGTGACACCGACACAACTTCTTTTTCAGGTGGACCGGCCTCAGCAGGAGCGCTCTGAACACACGTCGGCTCTTCTTTCATTGCAACTGCAGGGTTAATTTCTGCTGCCAGTATATCTGAATAGAGTACATTACCCCTGGCTGGCTCTTGCTGGACAACTACCGGCGGTTTTTCAGGCTTTTCCACAAACCTGCCGGTATAGTCCCATAGACCATAGCATGCAGCCATCAACAGAATAACTGCCATTATACCGGCAATATTTTTCCTTACCCTTCCCACCTTGCCTGGTACCCCCTCACGTCCACATGCACAAAGGCCTGCTCAGGGTAAACTCCGACGCCGTCAAAGCCGATACTTTCAGCCAAAACAGCCAGCTTGCGGGGGTTTACCCCATCTACCCAAATGTCCGCGGCCATGCCGAACAAGTGGTAAGAGTTTGCGGCCCCGCCGCACTCCCGGTTATGGCCGGCGCAGCGGTATCCTGATATCACGTTGACCGGAGCCCCGGCCGCACTACGCAAGCCCTGCAGCTTGCGTACCAACTCCGGGTGTACCAGAACCTTCCCGCAGCAGCGGCAGGCAAACTCTTTGGCCGCGAAATTTTCACTTAAGCGTTCCCCATCTTCTGCCAATTTGACACAAAGCATTGCCTCACCTGCCTATCCGTTGACAATTTTGCTGATTTCCTCCGCATCGAGCCCGCTTTGCCTGGCGACCACGATAGTCAACGAATTAATGCTCTTTTGCAGGTCTTTCATCACAGGCTCTATCTTGATCAAAAGGTAGCCGGCCACCACCATCGGGAAGCCATAATTGGCTGCTAGTCTGAAGAGTTCTTCCACTAGTTTTCACCCCTTACGCTTTGGTTTGTTCGTTCCATTAAATTTATCGCCAACCCAGTTACCCTTGCAAAAAAGGGAGGAATGCTCCTCCCTTTATCGTAAGCGTCAAATAAACCATCACATAGAATAGAAGTTTTGAAGGTAGTACAATCACTATGAATAGGTTGAAAAAGTTGAAAAAGCAAGCAAACTTTTTCAACCTGGAACGGAGTGATTGTATGGATACACATAAAGTTGCAGCGGAGTATCGGTTATCACAATGGATGCACGTGATACAGGAACAGAAGTGCAGCGGGCAAAACATTAAGGAATTTTGCCAGGATAAAGGAATAAGTAGGAATAAATACTTCTACTGGCAGCGGAAGCTGCGAAAGGCAACCTGTGAAGGACTTTTAAAATTGGGAGAACCCGCAGATATAGTGCCAAAGGGATGGATGCAGCTTGAACCAAAGCAAGAAACGAAAACAACGCTGGATATTGAAATTGGTGGCTGCCATATCACCGTAGATGAAAAGACGGATCCTGAACTATTAAAAAAAGTATGCCGAATATTAAGGGCACTATGATGAGATGGGGCGAAAAACCAGTATACATATGCTGCGGACATACAGATATGAGGAAATCTATTAATGGTCTGATGATGCTTGTTAAAGACAGCTTTTCTCTTGATCCATTTTCGGAAGCAATGTTTGTATTCTGTAATAGGAACCGGGATAGGATAAAAATCCTGGAATGGGACGGCGATGGATTCTGGCTGTATTTTAAGCGTTTGGAGCGTGGTCATTTTCGCTGGCCGGCAAAAGGAGACAGCGCTACTATGCTGCTTGAGACCAGGGAACTATCATACTTAATAGAAGGTGCGAAACTAGAGAAAAAACTGAAGAGAGAAGAAGTTTTCGAGCGGCAAATTTCTTAAAGCATATATCTCGAAAAAGGTCTTAAAAGCGCATAAAATCTAACTTTTTAGCAGATTTTTTGGTATAATTTTATTATGAAAACACAAACTGATTCAGCAGAAAAACTGCTAGAAGTAATTGAAGAAAAAGATCGCAGGATCGCTGAATTAGAACAGCAGTTACAGTGGTTTATGTCACAGATCCGCCTTGCGAAGCATAAGCAATTTGGGGCATCAAGCGAAAAAACTGATGGTCCCCAAGTGTCTTTATTCAACGAGGCCGAATCAAACGCGGATATGACCATACCGGAACCGAGAATTACTGAGGTAAAGGCCCATTATCGCAAACGGACACGTCTTACAACTGACAAATTGCCGGAGGACTTACCTGTTGAGATAATTGAATACGAGCTGCCGGCTGAAGATTGTATCTGCCCGGAATGCAGCAGCAAGATGCATACAATGGGAAAAGAAACCCGCGAAGAACTAAAGATAATTCCTGCAAAAGCAGTAATTACTCGACATGTGCAGCATGTTTATGCCTGCCGGAATTGTGAAGAAACTTCCGATCATGTTCCTATCGTAAAGGCAGATATGCCAGAACCCGTCATAAAAGGTGGATTCGCCGCACCCGAAACAATTGCCCACATAGCAGTGCAGAAATTCATGATGGCTTCACCTCTTTACAGACAGGAGCAGGAATGGAAGCAAAACGGCATCCTGCTTTCCCGGCAGACTATGTCAAATTGGCTGATCAAAGCCAGTGAGAACTGGCTGGAACCGATATATGAAGAGATGAAGCTTAAGATATGTAAGCATGAAGTGCTTCACGCCGATGAAACTACCCTGCAGGTGCTAAAAGAACCGGGGAAAGCGGCACAATCAAAAAGTTACATGTGGCTGTACCGCACCAGCGGAGAGGCCAAAAACCAGATCGTACTTTATGACTATCAACCCGATAGAAAGCGTATACATCCGGAAGCGTTTTTAAAGAATTTCAAAGGATATTTACATTGCGATGGATATGAAGGCTATCACAAACTGCCTGAGAGCATAATCGTCGTAGGCTGCCTGGCACATCTGAGGCGGAAATTTTTTGATGCATTGAAAACCTTGCCCAAAGAGAAACAAGCGGAATCCAATGCGGCAAAGGGAGTTTCCTATTGTGACAAACTGTTTCATCTCGAAAAACAGTTTGCTTCACTTACCCCCGATAACCGCTTCATGGAACGCGAACGACTATCAAGGCCTTTGTTTGCTGAATTTTACAATTGGATTGAAAGTACCGCTGCCTTGCCTAAAACCCTTCTTGGCAAAGCGATATATTACGCAAAATCTCAGCGAAAATATCTTGAAAGATATCTGCTTGACGGCCGCCTTGAAATTTCAAACAATCGTGCGGAACGCAGTATTAAACCATTTGTAATTGGTCGCAAGAATTGGCTTTTTGCTAACACGCCAAACGGCGCCAAGGCCAGTGCAATTTATTACAGCCTGATTGTAAGCGCAAGGGAAAATGGTTTGAATCCATTTGAATATTTGACATGGATTTTTACCAATGCCCCCAACTTGGGAAAAGCAGGTTACATATCTGCAGTAGAAGACTTCCTGCCTGACAGTGTAGCTATACCGGAAAAGGTATTCGCCCCGCAGCCTGGTAATGCAAAACCGAAAAAATATGCCTGGGAGGAAGACTGATATGGGAAAGAATATTGATTACATGATGGAATTGGTAAATGAATACCTGTCAGGCAAAACTCCCCGGTATATATTCGAATTAGATTTTCAGACTGAGATCTTAGCCCGTTACAAGAAAATGGTGCGGGAAGATAGGGACTATGCCGAATATTTTTATGATTTGCTTTCGGAAGACGGTGTGGATGCGGGTGATGGACTATCGGATACAGAATTTAAACAGCTGCTCCGAAGACAGTATAATAAGGTAAAAAGTGTTGCCCATGATGGCTTCTGGTGATACCTACATTTAGTAGGTACTGGCCTGTTTGACGCTTACCCTTTATCGTGCTTGCGTATCCATATTCAGCTCCGTTAGCGCTTTTAAACAGGCGGGGTATACAGGTCCGTGGTGTCTGTGGAAATAATCTTGGCGTCATACTTACTGACCAGATCCCCACCGGAAGTGGTAAAAATATTTTTTGCAATAATCAGGTCCATAGCCGCCTCAACCGCAGCCGCTGTCAGGTCTTCCTTGGGGTTATCCAGGCTGATACTGACGGTCTTACCGGCTTCGTTCCTAAAGCTCATGCGCAAGGTTCTAGTTATTGCCAATGTCTCTTCCTCCTCCCTGTTCTTCACTATATTTCACTCAACCGTCATATGGCGCTTTTACTTAAGCTTCGGTGATTAAAGCAGCGTTATCCACCCTGGTAATACCGTTCAGCGGGTAGTCCTGCAGGCCGGCAAGGGCGGTGGCCACATCAAAGATGTCCTGGTCTGCTGCAGCCGGTTTAACGTTGCTCAAAGTCTTGGTCCTGAGGATCGGGCTGCCGCTGCCGCTGTCGCCCACATGCAGCACCAGCCTGAGGGCAGAGTTGCCGGGAACTTTAGTGACTGCCATATTCATTTCCCCCCTTGCATCTCTATTTTAGGCGGGCGCCGACCGGTAAGAAGGCGCCCGCTAAAAAGAAAAAGACCGGCAGAATTTACCGGTCAAAAATAATATATGCTTTACGCTTATATTTGTCAAGTATATTTTTCCAGCGTTAATTTCATTAAATTCCTGAAAACTTTTTATCACAACTTGTTTAATTTGTAATAATATTATATTATAATAGGTATAGCTCATCTGCCATGCGTAGAAGGAGTAACAATACCGTCCTTAAGGGCGGTATTAGACTTTAGAGGAAGTTTCAAATTCTTTTTGCAGTTTTTTTCGTGTGTGATTATAGTTTATATAATAAGCCGTCCACAGCAAAACACAATTTTTCCGCTCTGCCAGGATAACAACATAATCTAAATCAAAAAACCAAAGAACAATTCGATTATCGTTCTTTCTTTTATTTTTCCAACACTTAATTTTTGAATCCGCAAAATGCTCGATAATTGGACGTGGCCAGCGGATTCGCTCACAACGCCGTAATTCGGGAAGTCTGCTATCCTCTTCTTTCCCTTCAGAAGTGATATGCCAGAAAGTAGCTTCTTTACCATTCAACAACGGATACCTTTTCATTTTAACCGGTTGATTATTAAATATCACCTGGTTTTCGATAAAATCTTGCCTGAAAAACATATAAATATCTTCAATATATCTTTCCCAATTTCCCTCATAGTCTTCTAACAATACCAACCCAGGTAACCAATCCGGTAATAAATTCATTACCACACCTCCGTAGCATGCCAACGGAAAAGGTTGACTTTATTTTCCCGGAGAAGAGTAGTTTGGGTCAAACTATAGCCGGAGCGTTTTTTCATTAGATCTACCATATTATTTTTTGCTACACTGCCGCTCAGGCCCCGATTAGCGTAACCGACGCATCCCATCAAGAGATCTGTGATTTGCATGATTTCCACTTCATGTGATCGTACAGTCTGAATTCTCTCGATGATTTGTCGACTAAAATCATAAATATTATTACAAAGCACTTCATGCAGCCTTGCTATTTTAGAGGCACTCCTCGTATCCTTAATATCTAAATAAATTCTATAGTGACAAGACGGTGTTAGAATTACTTTTATTAAATTAAAATACATTTTATAGTACCATGTATCGTGATCTTGGCCAAATGAGTCATGCTTTAACTCAGTTTTATTCGGCACAATAAGCGCCCTAAAATGCAAATCTTCATTATCAAAAAAATAATTCAAAACTTCCAAATAAAAATGTAGTTTAGCAGGAGAGACTTTAGTCCACTTAATTTCAAAACCTCTTTTCAAACCATGTCTCTCTTTAATTTCACGAATCTGTTTATTAATCTGTGCAACTTTATCTAAAGGGCACCAGATAGCACCCAGTATCATCACCTGGTGATGGTCGTTTTCCAAATGAGAACTTTCATCACAATAGATGTTAAATGTAACAGTTTTCAATAATGTCATCTCCCATCGAACTCGCTAAGCTTACCCTACCAGTGGTGACAACATTCCGGGTAACAAGTACAAGTAAAAACCACCGAGTATACCTCTCTTTCCCACTTCACTACTTTCATTTCTTGTATCCAAGTATTTAGGGCAGATTTAAAAATAATTCTGATAGTACTCTCAAGTAAGAGTTTGTATTATCATCAATTAAATATTAGCTTTAGGGTTTGTTATTTTTCAATAGCGCTCAAGAGGTGCTTCTTTAAAGTTGTGGATTTCTGATGGACTCGATATTCTCTCACCACAACTTATATTTTTACCCGAAAAGATCCAGTTGTTCTTTAGCAGGCGGATTGATTAAAAGACGTCTAAATAACATCCTGGTTGCAGGGAGCGCTTCGAGGCGCAGGCAAATAGCCGCTTCTAGCTCTTTAGGTGGCTTGCTGGTTGTAGTTACTATATATTGGAAGGGCGCTTTATTCTGACCACCATATTCAATGGTCAGAATCCACATGTATCGAAGGTAACGGCTGTAAATGTTTTGGGCGAGGTCGGCCTCGCGAGGGCTGTCATGTAAAAGGAAGCGCGGATGGTGCCCAATTCCCTGGCATGAACATATCATTACCGCTACATCAGCCAAGACTAAGGCCAGGGTTTCTACTGCCTCGCCCGACAGACCAGTCGCCTCCTCGATATGAAACTGCAGTTCGCCCTTCGGCATGTGAAGGGCTCCGGAATATGTATCTGAAAGTACATTCTTAATTAAGGTATCATATATTCCGTTGATTAATTTCAGTTGTTTGCCATAAGACTCCTGCAGTCTCCGCACTTCATCCTGCTTTTGTTCAATGTTCTCGCGTAATATGGAGACACGGGCATTTTCCTGCTGTAATTTTGTGTTAGGTGTTCGACCTTCAATCAGGTCCAGGGCTAGTTGACGCTGCTCAAGGTGATAGTCAAAACGTTGAAGCCGGTCACGGTATTCTGACAGCTGGATTTCCTTTTCGTGCTTCTTTACTATGTCTGCCTCTAGTTTTTGGTGCAACTCATGGAGCAAAGCAACTACTTGGTCGTGGTCTTTACGTTGTAGTTTGTGGATTTTCAAACGTCGTTCTGTTTCGGATACCACGCGCTTGTCTTCGCGTACTTTCTGTAAATCGGTGATCTTTTTCTCCTTAGCTAAGCGTTCCACAATATAGGAACACTTAGAGAAGGGTACATTGCCATAATCACAATCCTTTCCTCTGAGCTCTCGGAGTTTCTGTATGGTGTCGTCTTCCGTCTCGCCGCCTTCCAGGAGTTCTGTCGCCTCCTCGGTTACCTCAAGCGCAGCCTTAAAGACACATCGCTGTTCGTCATAAGAAGCCAGCCAAAAACGCTTTTGTGCAATCTTCATGTCAATTCTTTCGATTTCATATTGAATCTTAGAAATAGCCTGTTCAATTTTCATTCGCCCTACAAATACTGGAGAAGTCAGGTCATACACATCGCCATGCAACGACTCAGTTGATGACAAACCTAGAAGTTGTTTTAAGCTTTCTTCCTGTTGATTGAGACGATATTCAGGTTCCCGCCGCAGATCCGCTATTCGCAGCTCTCGTTGCTTCAGTTCTCTTTCTAACTCGGCTAGTTCCCGTAATGCTTCTACTTCTTTATCCTGAACCAAGTCCAAAACAAGGCGTATCAAGTAAAGAGCGTGTTCCTTCGGTTTCTTAAGCTTGGGGGTATCCGCTCCGCTGCGCGGTGACCTCCAATCGTACAAGCTCTGGAAGCGAGATTCCTGATCGCGGGTCAACCATGCAAGCAAGTGCTTCCAATCGTAAAGTTTATCGGTGTTGGGAGGAACATTTACCTGAAAGCCCGACATCATGGAGCCCTGTAGATGTGCCATGAAATCACTGTACTGATTATCCTGGCGTCCTTGCTCAAAAAGGGTTTCAACAGGCATCATTTTGGCTGCTTTTGAATCACCGGATTGACCGATTGGCTTGAGTACGGCCCATTCCTGACCATCCACAGTCAATTCCATGCCAATCCAGCCTCTGGGAAAGGAATGTTTGATGCGACTCATTACGCCAGGATTGCCAAAGGAAGCCTCACCCAAACAGTAGCGGATTAAGCGGCAGAGTATAGTTTTACCGACAGAATGTCCGGAAAGTGTTACGGGACCAGCCCCCTCGTCCACAACATCATTCGACAATTCAACGCCCCAGACAATGTTTAGGCCGCGGGAAAAAGGAATATTACGAATCGGAGTATCCTTTTTCTCAGGTGACTCAAACAGGACGACCCTCCTGACCCATAAGAGAGGGGAGCTAATACCATCACTTTGGGCGAATTGATTCAATCCATTCATCTATACCACCATCAACTTCCTCAGTTCCTTGGTAACCTTGTTTTGGGTGATACTGATTTTCGCGGTTTTAGCATTTTCAGATGCACGACGTTGTATTTCGTTGAGGTTGTCCACCGCCTTCAGGAGCAGCGGCAAAAGAGGCCTCAATTCTTTCGGCAAAGGGGGTAAACTACCTGCGTTTTGGACTACGGTTGCACCGGAGATTGGATCGGTTTGGATGATCCCATTATCTTGCAGCCTCTCTCGAATTTTTTTTGGACGAATGAGTTGCTCATCAGGAAAATTAAGCCAATCGATATCATTCATAATATGGCGATATTCGTCACGTAGTTCCTTTTTGAGCAACAAAGTTTCACAACGTTTCGAACTTGAAGCTAGCAACGCCGCATCGCGATATAACTCAAATATCTCGCCGGGCCTTTCATTAACCAAATAAGGAATTGAGGCATATACAAAGGCCTCACGCCCATCCCAGGGGAAAATCTGATCACCATCCAAATGAATCCAGTCTTTTTGACAGACAACGAACCACGCTGATAATAATGATTCCTCCCATTCCATATGCGGTTGGTGAATATTGTCCGGCCAATTATCACGATCCCAGCGGTACATAGATATGAAGTTACCCTCAGCATCCATAGGCGAACCGGGCCGAGGATCCAGGCGTGTCCGGTAGACAGTAGCCTCCTGATCGGAAGACAGGCCAGCGGCATTCTCGGCAGACACTCGCGCCATCTCGTCGTAAATCTCAAGAATTTTCTCCTTTGTGCGGTAAGAACCGTAGCGATCCTCGTCTTTTCGTTTAACGATAGGGAATGTCTCCATGATATAATCCACATCATCCCGCGCGATACCATAAAGGTGGAAATAGGCAGCGTCCAACTCGCAGCGTATTAAGAAACGGCGATCTTCATCCCAGCGAAAAGGGGGGCCATAATAGCCAATATCTTGTGCAAAACTTTCCAAATCCCATGCTGTGTAAGTCAGTTCTAACACCCGAGGGCTAAACCAATTATATGTTTTTTGGTTAGAGCACCAATTTGTTAGCCTATAATATTCTTTAGGTGGTATTACAGGAAGTTGTTTCATTATGTAATCAGATAAATGTGTTCCGCCAAGCATTGAACGTGCACAAAAGTCAAAAACATAAGAATTAAGGTTTGCCATCAGCAAGTGTTGTATGTTTTCCATTATAGGAAAACATACTCTTAATGTAAAATCTGTTGCAACCCAAGGTAAGATACTTGCTATAACCGTACGTTCATTAGTACTATTCGTTATATCTCGCCAAACAAGTAACCAATTCCTATCCCATTTATCTTTAAAATTTTCTTTCACATAAATAGACGGCATCCAATAACGCGGATTTGTAAAACAAAAAGGGTCAGATTTTTCAAATGACAGTTCCCGAATCTCATTATTTGTATAAGTAGCCCAGCGGTGATTAAATTGGTGAACCATCTTGGCCTCATATACTGGAACACTGTCTAAGATATGTTCTTTGTGACACTTTTTCAAGATATCTGATTTGTTCATATCAAATATTCTACGTATTGTTATGTTCCAAGGATTTTCGTAGATTCTTTCATTCACTAATACAGGTATTGACTTGTATATATTTCGAGATATAGCTGCATCACAACTAAAGCGAAAAGTTGGACAAGTAAGAGTATTTGGATTTAACAGAGCAAGGTCTTTAGCAGATAGTATAAACATCCGTTCTGGCTCTAGCAAATCTTCAACCCGGTGAGCGAAGAAAACAAATTCTGCCCCCGCCTTTGACGGCTGACCGGGACCGGTTAAGGTTAGTAAACAAAATTTATAGCTACGGTGGACACCGGTAAAAATACCCTCGCGGTTTTCAAAATCATATAAGCTGACCAGGGTTCGGGTGTTCATAATATCCTGAAAAAAATATTTGGTAGTATCATCTGTGGCAATGCCCGAGGGCACAATACAGCCAGTGCGTCCTTCTTGACCCATGATAAGCCGCATAGTTTCGGCAAAGACAGCATAGGTATTGACATCGCCCCGGCCGCATAAAGGATATCGCAGGGAATTTCTAATTAAGTGGCTCTCACCTTCAGCTTTGCGCCGGTCAGCAAGGAAGGCCTGATATAGAGCATTGTCCTCTTCTGCCAGAGCGCTGATCATGCGGCGGCGGGCAGCAGCATTGGGGGCATCGGCAATTTCAGGCAGCCTGCAGGCAAACCACTCTTTTTCCTGCAGCTTGACCCGCTCCCACGGCGGGTTCCCCAGCACTACATCAAAACCACCGTTCCAGCCTGTCTGCTCGTTTTCAGGCTGCTCGCCGGGTTCCGGCAGGTGAAACACATCCGGGAAGGCCAAATGCCAGTGAAAGAACTGGTACTCCTCAGCCAACCGCTGTATTTCTTCCAGCATCCAGGCAGGGATACTATCCGGATTATCCTCTATCTTTCTAAAAACACCTTCGGTAATAGGATAAGGAAATTCTTTTGTTTTTTTCCACACAAAAGCAGCACACCAGGCATCGGCCAGGAGACGGCCGTATTGGTACGAGCTGGAGTTAATGCATTTAACATACTGCTCTTCCTTGCGGCTGATATCATCGAGTGTATCATCCCTCATGCTGCCTAATTCAAGCAGGCACTTGGATAATCCAGCAACTTCCGGCCAAGCCTCTCCTGTGCTGTCAAATAACAGGTTGGTTTGTCCTTCTTGCTCCAGCTTGTTTTGCTTCTTATATTCACTGCACACTTCTTTCAAATCACCCTCAATAGGTTTAAAGGCCTCATTTGGAATCCCTTTCAAAAGAAGTGCGGGCGTTGCCCCCAGCAGGCTATTGCCGCACAAGATACGGTGGTCGAGAAAGCTCAAAGGCTTACCCGGCTCCAGGGCTTCCATCCATAAGCTGACCTTGCAAAGCTCCACAGCCATTTCATTGACGTCAACACCATAGATGCACCGTCCAATGACATCCCGCAGGGCAGTGCGGACGGCCTCCGGCGCTGGTTCATCATCACCCGTCCGGACGGCAGCCAGTCGCTTGGCGATACGGTGAGCGGCAGCAATCAGGAAGTGGCCGCTGCCGCAGGCGGGGTCGCATACTTTCAGGTTAAGTATTGCGGCTTCCGGGTCCTTCTGTTTAACAGCCTCACTCACCACAGGGTCAAGGGCTGAGTCTAATAGGCAATTGATCAGGCTGGCCGGTGTATAATAACTCCCGGTGGTTTTCCGCTCGTTGCCACCTGCTGTCTTTAGTTCAAAGTTGCCAGTATCAGTATCGAGAACCGGATGCAGTTCCAGGAGGGATTCATAAACGCTCCCCAGTTCCTCAGAGCCCAGGTTCTTGTAATCCACCGGACGGCGAGTATGTCCATCCGTCATATAGGCTAAGGCACGTATGGCATCCAGAAAGTCACGGTTGGCTATAACACAACCGGCCAGATCAGGCATTGCCCGCTCCGACCAAAGGAAGCTACCGAGGGCGGGAAGGCCCAGTTCTTCACATCCTCCCGCGTTTCCCAGTTTCTCCATGACAACCTGAAGCCCGCGGTAGAGATCAGCGTGTTTCGTACCACGGCTGCGGGCAGCCAGGGAACGCAGCCTATGCGTGGAATAATAGCGGTAGTAGCGCTCTTGCACCGTGGAAGTAGCAAGGGGATCCAGCAGGAGCTCCCGGTCCTCAGCCACAAAGAGGAAAATCAGCCGGTAAACCAGGCGTAAGATTTGACGGTAATAATCCTGAGTATTAAGACCGCCTGTTTGGAGCTTTTCACGTAACTGCCGGTTAGCCGGGTGAGTTAAAAAGCCGCAACCAAAAGCTGTGATAGCATTTTCCACACCCCTGCGAAGTTGATCCATCACCCTGGCACCCTTCTCTTGGGCTGTTTTCGACCATTTCTCCAACCAGCACTGCTCCGGACGC
Organism: Pelotomaculum sp.; assembly: GCA_050950345.1. GTDB lineage: Bacteria > Bacillota > Desulfotomaculia > Desulfotomaculales > Pelotomaculaceae > Pelotomaculum_C. The sequence continues at coordinate 516,755 of JBMNHK010000002.1, read as the reverse complement.
TCTGACTCTATACGGGACTGGTGGCATAGCAGCCAGCAAAGCGCAAAGTCAGCATAAACCCTCACCGTCCATCATAGACTGCAGGTCAAACTCCACATATGATTGCCTGGTGAGGCTAACATTATCGCGCAGGATGCGAAGGACAAAGCCGTTAGAAACAAAACCCCAGAGGTGTTCGCTGGAACGGTTGAGATATTCCTGCACCAGACTGTGCGGGCTCGTGCGGGCTGCTCCGGCAACCCCTGCCGTACGACGGTCCAGGTCAATACGGCAACCTACCAGGTGAATAGGCGTGTGCTGCCAGACATGTGAAATGGGGTAGCTTTTGCCATCTATCTCAACTGCCCGGTTTGTAAGCAGACGGCCATAGTCCCAATTCCTGGAATAGCACTAGTAGCCAGCGCTCGCGGGTAATGGTGGTAGCAGGATCACCGGCCGGTAGCTTCTCCAGCCCCGCCTTAAAAGATGCCCATACACCCAGCAGGCGGTTCCAGGACCGGTTAATCGCCTCATTCAGCCGCTCCCCCCTGGCCAGGTGAAATTCTTCGGGAGCCAAACCTTCCAGTTCATGGGCGCCGGCGGCAATACGCTGCAATAAATCGGGAGGCAGGATGGAGCCCTCGGTCCGGATAGTAGTGAATATGTCCTTCCTTCTTACTCGCATGGTTGTCCTCCTCAGCTCTTAGGCAGGTAAATGTAGATACCCAGAACGTCAGGCGGTAGCTTCGGTTCTACACGGTAGCTTACTCCGGTGCGGCGTGAGGCTGTCCGTACCCGTCGGTGCGCCTCAAGCAATTCCCGGCCTCTATGCCATGCAACATCTTCCAGGTGTGGCCGTAACCGATCAAAGTCGTTGGTTACCCGGCTTATAAATTCGCTGGCCATGCTGGCCTTGACGTTTGCATCCGGCTCTGCCTGTAGTAAAGCTTCCGCTACTGTGCTATCCAACCAATTGGCGTTTTGAGGGGAACCTGCAAAGGCCAGGACATGGCAGTCTTCAGCTAGCAAAGGGCTTTCCATATTTCCCTTTTTGGTAACTATATGATAGCGAAAACGGACTAAAAGTAACGTGGTGCGGCTGTTCACCAGGCTAGTACGGATAACACCGCAACGGCGGGCAGGCGCAGTAACAAGCGGATCCAGAGCCGTGTCCAGAATATAAGAGCCGAGTCTTTCCACCACCGGGTGGGTACGATTCAGATAAAGAACACCGTCCCCTACTGGTAAACGAAACTGAGCAGCAAACTTTTTTTTGTTTCCCACCACATCAACTAACGAGTCAGGTGTTTCAGTTAAATCGAATTGTAAAGGCTCTCTACCATTAACAGTAGCGCCATAGGCACGAAATCCTTCCCGGACAAACCATTCCACTTCAGTACCTGACCCGAGCGCTTCCTGCATCGCCTTTAGCTCTTGAGCAACTTCTTCCACTTTGATTGATTCTTGAGCAAACATGGTGCGGGAGCGTTTTTCGCGAGCCGTGGCATCATCCCACCTGGCAAACAGGTCTTCCCGGGTAGGCCGCAGGTAATCTTCAAACATGGTTAACTGTTCGTGCTGGGTTCCTTTCTGTTCCTTTAAAAGCAGTCCCTCGAAAATGGCCTCGACCACTGAATTGGTGTCCACCGGAACCGGTACTGAAATACCGAGGGAACTGCGGATTTTCTTATGTTTCCTGAGCAGTACATCCAAAACGATGCCGTCAATCCGGTTATCGATGCCGTAATAAGTCAGCACGCGCACCTTGCGTCTCGGCTGGCCGTAACGGTCAACCCGCCCTTCCCGTTGCTCATGACGTGTGGGGTTCCAGCTTAAATCGTAGTGGAAGACAGCGTCGAAGTGCTCCTGCAAGTTGATCCCCTCACTAAGGCAATCCGTGGCCACCAGTATACGCTGAGGTGAATCAACCAACTGGAGAATCCTTTCCTCACGTTCACCCGGGGGTATGGTACCGGTGACCGCTACCACTACCACCTTCTTTGGAAGCCGTTTACGTAACTGAGTTGCTACATACTCCGCCGTAGCAACAAACCTACAAAATATTATCGGGTGATAACCATTCTTAAGCAAGTCCTGAATTAACTTAACTGCCTTTAGCAACTTGGCGTCATGCTCACCCTGTAAATTTTCGGCAACCCGGGCCATTTCCAGCAAAAGACGATGGCTTTTCTTATCATCATCAGGCAATTCACCAGTGTCACTGCCGGGGATAATATCGATCCCGTCGGTTGCCTCATCAAGGTCCAGATCGAGAACGGTGCGGCGGCCAATGGCGTCGGCCTCCTCAGATGTTTCAGCATCAGCAACAGCAGCCCGGCTCTTTAGAGTGGCCGCAGCAGCGGCAGGGCTGCTGGCCAGGGTCCGCAAGAGCGCCAGGACGGACCACCAGCGTATCCGCTGGCGGTGATGACCGTCGCCAAAATCCTTAACAGTCTCGCGGGCATAGTTTAAAACCCGGTTAAACAGTTTTCTGTACTGGTCATCCAGTTTATAGCTTTCCTCGGCCTCCTCACGTTCGGGGAAGGGTGTCTCATCCTGCAGGTAGTGCCGAATATCAGCACGCCGTCGCTGAATAAAGTGGGCAGCCAGCTTGCGCCGGTATTGCTCGTTTCCTTTACCTGCTATATTATCAGGCAAGTTGGCAAAGTCTTTATCCAAAAAAGCCAGGATGGACCGGAAGGCATCCTCCTTGCCGCTGTGAGGTGTAGCGGTAACTAAGATCAGCTGCCGGTCTGGAGCGGCGGCAAGACCTTTCAATAGTTGATAGCGCTGGTGCCTGGAACCTCGTCCATGTTCAGTAAAAGCGCAGGTATGAGCCTCATCGACAATAACTAACTCCGGGCATGTGCGCAGAAACTCGTCCCGCCGGCGGTCAGACTTAATAAAATCAGTAGAGACTATCACATAGGGATAGATTTCAAACAATGATTGCCCCAGGCTGCAGTTTCTCTCCAGGCGCGTAGCAGTACTGGATAAGACCAGTTCCGCCTCAATATGGAACTTGTTCAGGAGTTCTGCCTGCCATTGCTCAGCCAAATGCGGAGGACACAAAACCGCCAGGCGCCGCACCTCACCCCGGTCAATAAGCTCCCGGGCAATCAGACAGGCTTCCACAGTCTTGCCGATACCCACATCGTCGGCAATTAGGACGCGCACCGGGTCAAGTTTCAGTGCCATAAGTAAAGGCACCAATTGATATGGCCGTGGTTGAACGGCAATTTTGGCAAAGGAACGAAAAGGGCCCGCGCTGGAACGAAAGCCAAACATTAAGGCATCCCGCAGCAGGCGACAGGACCGGTAGTCACCAACCTGCGACGGGTCCGGTAAATCAAACTGGGCTTGCTCAACATTTTCTAAAGCAAGGCAAATACCTGTTACCTCATCATCCGTCCCCCCCAGAGGTCGTAAGACCAGTAGGTCTTCCTCTGATTCAGGCAGGACAACCCACTCACGGCCCCGGGCTTTTACAAGTGAACCAACCGCGTAGCTCATGATTCCCTCCCGAAAATATCTGGGTATCTGGCAATCTGCTCAGCCCAGTCCTCTTGATAGCCGAATCGTAGCACCAGGTAACCCATATCTTCCATACACTCAGTCTGGGCCATGTCCCGCTGGCGCCGCTCGGGATAGTCATGGGGCGGCCCATCGATATAGATGACAGCCTGTTCAGCCTCATAGACAAAATCCGGTCTGGTTTGGCACTGCTCTACCAGAACCTGGGCAGCAGAAGGTAGGCGATGGTTATGATCTTCTAAATACTGCAGCCACTTCCGCTCAAGGCCAGAACCCGCCTGCCTCATTAAATTTTCCAAATGTATCGAGCGTGACACTGCCACCGGCGCTACTGCCACCTGGGAACATGCCAGTCTTAGCAACAGGTCTTTAATGGATTGGCGATCCAGGAGGTTATGTTCTCTTTGGTTGGCATAACTCATCAAACAATTATAGCAAGCTGCCTCACAGTCTTCCTGGGTACCTGGCGCCCTACGCAGATCAACCCCACTAATTGGGTCGAAATGGCAAAGGTTAAGCGCCTCCCGCGCCACTGCAGCCATACCATCCGGTTCATCAACTAAGCGGCGCAACACTCCGGCACCACCCTCGGCTGCTTCGTAGAAAAGAATTTGATGCCGTTTATCAATATCCGGCAGTGGCTCGGCAGCCAGTTCATTGTCTTCCAGTTGATATAATATTTGAATAGCATTCTTCAGGGCAGCCTGCAGAGAGGCCATTTCCTTTTGCTCCTGAGGTTCTGCCAGTTCGAATATCAGGCAGTTGCGTCTGTCTTCAACATAAGGAATCACACGGGAGGAGCGCTTGCTGAGATTATCCTGGGCATCATCTTCAGAGGGATCCTGTTCATTCTTAGCCCAGTAACCACGTTCGGTATCCAGGAGAAATCCAAACTGCTCTTTGTTTTTACGACGCCGCCAGCCAAGATTGATCCGCCAGATAGTGGCTGCCTGGCAATAGGTGAGTAAGGCCAGGGTTACCACATTTTCCTCCACAACTGCAGTCCGGTGGGTAGGCATACCATCTCGTTCGTCAAAACGAACTACGGTTCGCAGCTCGTAGCCCTGGCGTAAGCGCTCTTCCTCATCGGAGCTGATGCGATCCCGCCTTCTGGTAGCTACGTTTTGCAGACGGAATAACGATTGTAAGGGGGGATCCAACTGTTGGTGGCAGCGCTGGCAAAGATCCATACCGGCGCCACCGCTCACTGGATGCAGGTAGCCGCAAGCAGGGCACAATTTGGCCTCACCGGTCGTCAAATCATCATCAGGTGAAGCGCTTACCGGCAAAATCACTTTATTGATTACATAACGTGAACCCTCATGGTAGATAATGTTACGTGGTCCAAATTCGGCTATAGCCAGGAAGCGGGCTCTGGAGAGAAATTCATCACGATTCTTAACCCTGCGCCGGCCGGGAATATAGGCGGAGAGAGGCAGCCGCGGGAAATTGTAACCTGGCAGGAAACCTTCACTGGCAAAATATCGGTAACTGTAGAAGTCAGACTGCATGATATTGTCCGATTCCAGCAGCAGTTCAATCTGGGACTCAGCCTCCTGGCGCAGACGCCGGGCCTGCTTTTTATCGTCAGAACTCCGTGATGCGTCGCCAATAATCCGGTTCTGGGTTTCCCTCTGGCCAAGTGCAGCGTAATAAAGGTCCCGCCACCTGTTACAAGCCTGGTCAAAGGTGCGGGGAATGCGACTCAATACATCTTCGAGCCACCTGTCTGTGTACCATCCGGCAGCAAGAAGTTCGGCTTTAATACCAACTAAAATGTTTTGTGCTCTGTTTAATGCCTTTTGTCTTGGGCTTTGTGAGTTAATAGTATCATGAACCGATGGTAAAAGCCGTAAGGAGGGTCGCTCTCCGGCCAGGTCCAGGATATCTTTTAGTGAACTACCAAGACTTAAGTTAGCTTCTGTAAGCCAGACCGCATGGACATGAGACTGGATCAGGTCCTCGTTAGCAATATCAAGTCTGGGCGGAGAAACAACACCGGCTACCATTAATTGAGGGCGCTTGAAAAAGAACTGGTCGTGAGGACTACCTGTGGAGCAATAACTGAAAACGAGCGCCGGCTGGCCGCTGCGTCCGGCGCGTCCACTGCGCTGGGCATAGTTTGCGGGTGTTGGAGGTATATTGCGCATATTCACGACATTGAGTTGGGATATGTCTACGCCCAGTTCCATTGTGGGAGAACAGTACAAGATAGGAAGGATACCATCCCGAAAGCTTTCCTCCCTTTCAATCCTCAGCTCATAGGGGACCTGGGCAGTGTGCTCTCGTGCCTCAATACCTCTGGCCCCTGCGGCTATCGATTGATAAAACTCGACAAAGAAGGGGTTGGTACGACTGCCCAAAACAGACTCGTTGGGGACACGAATGGGGTCATGACAGGCCTTGCTGCCATCCCCGGATACCCACAACATTGCTGAAGCAGTCAGCTGGTAGCCAGGTACGTCTTCTTTATCACGCGGCTCATCCACAATCTCAACCAGCCCACCGACACGTAAAGCATTTAATATCTGTTCAATAATGCTAATCGTATGCGTCGTGGTGATTTTTTCTGTATATCCCGAGAAGGTTGTGCTGCGGCGCAAGTACTGCCCAAAACCGCCCCGTTCCGAAAGATAAACATTACCAAGATAGTCTTTTTTTGAGCGGGGACGTGGATATAACACGGCTGCATGTTCCATTCGCTCATTTTCATCAATAGCCCAGGGTGGCTTTAAGTGCTGATTGCTCTGCTGCTGGAGCCTTTCCTGAAAGTCCCTGTTAAGATAATCAACCTTGATCGCCATCTCTCGACGCATATAGTCAAGTAAGACCTTGCAAATTTTCATCCTGGTTTCCGGGCTGGCGTTCACAAGGGCAGGATTGCTATCTTGCCAGAGATCTTCTGCCTCGCAAACTTCAGCCAGAGAAGCATATTTAATTTCTAAAAGGCCGCATTGTTCCAGGTTTGGCGAGGTAATACGCCAGCCCCGCTTTAAATCTTGATAAAGACGGTAACCCAGGACATTCCGCAAAGCCCGTTTGGTTTCGGCCAGGGCTTGGAAACGAACTCCTGGATCTACAGCGTAAAGCTCCAAAGGAAGCTCCAGCGCATCAAACACCTTTTGGGTTAACTCATCATGATGGAGACCGGCCGCTCCGGCAGCAAGGACCGCCTGGTAGAGAGACGATCTCAACAAACCGATTTCTACAAAATCGTTAAAATGGCCGGCCTGCAAGGAAGCATCCTGGCGGTTATCAGTAAAACTTAATAGTTTTCTAGCCTTTTGCGGCAGATCCGCATCCTGCTGGAGATGCTGTACTGTGGACAGGGTCAAAATGGTGGTGGCGGTACTTCGACCTTCCGAGCCGAGGGTGGCCAATTTAGCAAAGTCACTGGACTGGCGACTGCCATAGGTCACGCCACAATGCATGCAGAACCTGAAAGGTGCAGAAATATAATGAAATGCAAGCCCGTCCCGGTGCTCTTTACCATCAGGATCAACATTGACCAGCCGCGGCAAATCCTTTGTACGACTACTGCGGACAAGCTGAATTCCCTTACGATTTTCCAACCAGTCATCCGGCAACCGGTTCATTATCTCTAACTCATCTTCTGGCCAGGGGTTTCCCGAGCTGTAGTAAAGATAACCGGCTTTGCCGCCTTCCTCTTCACTTATAAAGTTATCGGTTGGATCTCTAGGCGTGAATACTCTCATTCCAGTGTTTTTGTCTTCGTTAACATAAATACTGTAGTACTCTTGTCCGCACTCGCGACAAAAAGTCAGAGGGAATAGGATTCTTCTACGGTCATTAGGCACATAATGCTGACCGTTGATGGTTATATAGCGCTCGTTTTCATTTTGCAGGGATGCATAAACTGTATCGCCCCGACTGATAAACTGGTGTAGGCGAAAAGCAAAGATGGGGAAACCCGTTTCCGGGTGTTTGCATGTGTATCCAGTGAGCAATCTCTCTTGGACCGCCTGGACACAGCGTTCTTCAGGGAGTCCAGTCAACTGGCTTAACTCCCTGGCAGCCCCATACTCCCCGGAAATACTACGTGGGGTACTGCGAATCAACCTACCACTGCCCGCCTCTGCGGTAATACCAAAGGTTGTTTCAATCCAAATAGAGAGCGGGTCGGCTATAAAATCCTGGTAATTATCGAATGACTTCTGACCTTCTTGTAAGGTGTCGGTCAATTCTCGCTTATAATCAGGGTCTGTGAGGTCCTTATCCGGCGTGGTCCGCTGCAAAGTTTCCATAACAACACGTTCAGTTTTAACAGGTGCACCAAATAGGAGCGTAGCCACCTGAGCTACTTCAGCCCTTTGCTGCTGATATGTACCGACCCCTGCCAATGTTGCGGAGGTACCAACACATTGCAAGCTTTGACCGCCACAGTAATTTCTCAAACGGCGAACCAGCATAGCTACATCCGCACCCTGCCGGCCACGATAGGTGTGCAGTTCGTCCAACACCAGATATTTTAAGTTTTTAGCAGCGCTAATCAAGCTTTTCTCTCTAACCCTGGTCAGGATTAATTCCAACATAACATAGTTGGTTAATAAAATATCGGGAGGGTTATCGATAATTTGCTTCTTCTGTTCTTCGCTCTCCTGTCCGGTATATTTATCGAATGTAACAGGGCCTTGTCCATCAGGATAGCCAAAACGCAAAAATTTTTCCAACTCGCCATACTGGCTGTTTGCCAGGGCATTCATCGGATAAATCACGATGGCCTTAATACCCTTGCCACTGCCGTGGCGAAGCACGTAATCCACGATAGGCACAATATAGGCCAGGCTTTTGCCAGATCCTGTCCCGGTTGTGAGTACATAATTATCACCTGCCCGGGCAGCCTCTATCGCGTCAACCTGATGTCTATGCAACCGTAGTGGTTGACCTTCATCCTGCTGATCCTTTTTGACACGAAAAACCCGGCCGCACTCCTGGTGAATAATTTCTTTTTCCACTAATTCATCAATCCACTCACCGGGTTGAAATGATGGATTCAGCTGAATCAATGGCTCTGGCCAAAGTAGTCCATTTTCAAGACATTCTTGCGCATACTGAGCGATACGCTCATCACGGATCTGGATAAAACTACGGATGTACGAGGAATAGTCGTGGATTAGGTGGCGGTTCAAATCGAAGACGTTCATTATCTACCCCCCCTTGAACATGTGAATTTTCAAAATCCATTATGAAAATGATTGACTGCAAAAGTTACATTGGAACTATACTAAAAGCTACGGACTATATTTTGTCATTGACTCTAATAAATAAAGTGTGGTATTATCTCATTTCGCCCAATTTCCGTATGATCCTGCAAAATTTGCCCAAATATGTCTACACAAACTAACTTGATTTGATTACCTGGCAGCCTGCTATCAATATTCTCTGCACCGCACTGTTATGCTTATCTACTTCAGCAATGACGATAGCATGCAATAAGACAAGTGATACACTTGATCCAGTGAATATATTTAATAAGTGACTCACTCGACACAGTGATCCAATAATTACATTGACATGTGAGATTGGGCCAAAGCAAGGTATCGGATTTGCTGACATTGGCCTTCAAATTCGACCCCTGGTGGGAGATACCTTATATGCAATTAATAATGAAAAGGCTAAGGAAATTATTGACCTGTTAAATGAACAACAAGATTTATAACGAAGTATAATTGACTTATTAGCTAGCGAATATGGAGATTGAATTAAGAAATCATTTTTTCAGTGCCTGCACAGCAGCCGCCTCAGCGTGGATATTTGAGCTTTTGATAAAGTAAAGATCAGCCCGCTCCACCTGTCATTCGCGGCTTGCAAATGCCAGGTGGAGCGGGCTTGTTAGAAACTATGCTCCAGTGTGCGGATAAAGTAAAGTCAGCCCTCCGACACCATATTTGTCTGAAAACCCTTGTAAATCAAGGGCACTGAAAAATCCACGTTTTTGGCGTGGATTTTTCAGTCTTTGGAATGGGTAAAAGGATGTAAAATAACAGTAGAAATAAAAATCGCCTCTATCAGGCGGTAATTGGCATTGCTAACTTTACTATCCTCTTGATATTTACCGCAATCACCGTAAAATACGTTTGCAATCGCATGGCGGCAAGCCCCACGGAATCGGCTCTGCCGAGACCATGTGCCACTTTCATTTCACCATTCTTTTCTTCGATGCTATGCCGGATTTTTAGCCGTTCTTTAAAAGCTTCGCTTGCTTCAAACGCAAGCCTTTGACGATTTTTCTCGCTCGGCTGTGTAATGTTGTAGCTCCTGGTTTTAGATTTCCCTATTCGGCACTGCTCGCGGAGCGGACATTTTCGGCATTTGACTGAGCTGAATGTGAAATTGAGGTAAGTGTTGCCGTTTTTCGCCGGGTGACTTCTCTTATTTATTGCAAGTTCTCCGGCTGGGCATTGCAGCATCCCTGCATCTTTGTTAAAACTAAAACCCCCATCAAGCGGTGCTGCGGCGGCAGCTGCTACGGCTGAATTTGTTTTGGCAATCAGTGTAACACCGTTTTCTTCGCAGACATCAAGGTTTCCCTCGCTTACATAAGCCATGTCCCCGACGATTTCCTTAACTTCGACGCCGTTACTTTGAGATTTCTCAAGCAATGCGGCAAGCTGTTTGCCGTCCGGCTCGCCGCCGTTCGTAACTTCGATTCCCGTCACGATTCGTTCTTCAGTCATTGCAAGATGATTCTTGAAACCAAAAAAAGTGCTGCTGACTTTTTTATGACCAAACCGTGCGTCTTCATCGTCTTTTGAACGGATTTCACGTATGCGGTTGGTATCCAAAAGTTCTTTTATCCTGTTATACAGCGATTTCAGCAATTTGTTGTCACTGCTTTCCACACCCTCGCGAATGCTTTCAAGCAGTTTTTGAGTATACTCAATTTCTTCTTCCAAGTCGGCGGTTTCATCCGGCTTATCAGGGAATTTCTCCGACAAGTCATACATTGACTTGTAAATTTCCTTGCGCAGTCCCCGGCTCAATTCACGCAGAACCTGCGTCACGGTTTTGGCTCTGACATTAGCGTTGGTATGCGTAGAATCAACTATTATTGTTTTGCTTTTGATTATGCCTTTCTCAATCGCCTGTCGAATTGTCTCTTTCAGCTTTTTTGCTTGTTTATCTTGTTTATATAGATTTTTCATTTGTTTTTTCGCAAGATTCCTCGCAGTTACCTTATTAAACAAACATCAATAGAGTCTATCAGACTCCATCAAGCCATCATCGCCGCCACCAGTTTCTTTGTCCCCACCATTTTGATGGCCCGTTTCATATTGTACACAAGAAAACTAAGCCCCAGCTCTCCTGTGGCTTTTTCTATGCCCTTGCATAGCAGATAGTGGGCTCCATGATACCATTTAATCGTGCCAAAGGGATGCTCTGACAGGCATAACCTCAGCTTTTGAGTCTGTATGTCGTCACGGATGTGCAATACCACTTTCTTCTTGGCCCGCCGCTTCAGCAAAGCAAATGCGTTGCAGGGAGTCTCCGATACAGGATATACCTGCAAGGGCTTTTGCGCTTATATTTCATCCATATCGTCATAGCCCTTGTCTGCACACACATGGATTATTTCAACTTCCAAGGTTTCTTTCGCTGCTTTTGCAACTTTGGCCAGGCTATTGTAATCGCTGCCGGAGTTGGTCACTTCATATTCTGCAATCAGGTGACTGGTTTGATTAACCGCTGCACTCGCAATTGAAAAGGAAACTTTATGGTAGGTAGAAAGACTAAGAAAACGCGACTTAGGCGAAGTATCATCAAGATACAGGCAACACTACGCGAAATTCGACACGCTCCAGTCAAGGAGCAGGTATCTGCGATAAACTCGGTCTTAAGGAGCCATTACAATTATTATGGAATGGCGGGCAATATGAAAAGCCTCTTCAAGATTTACCATAGGACAGAACTGTACTGGAGAAAGATGCTTAGTTCCCGATGCAGCAAAGGGATATGTCACATGGGAGAAGTTTCAAGCGGGGGCTGACCTGTTTTCTTCAGGTCAGCCCCGTATTTTTCTGCAATTTAATGTTGCGGCATGGCCGGATTGGGGTTCTGGAACGATGGGTGTTGCGGATTGGAGACATCGAAATACTGCCCCCCGGGCTTGGAAAGATTAAAGTACAGTCTGGCATCTTGATCAACACCCCAGTCTCTATTGGAACTGGTATCCTGAATCTTTGTAAAAACTTCCCGGAACATGGTGTTATGAGCTTCTTCCCGGTTCAGTAAGAAATCAATCATCTCTCTTACGTGTTTGTCATTGATCTGCCTGTAAAGGTATTCATAGACTACTTTTGCTCTTTGTTCCGCTGCTATATTTGACAGCAGGTCTGCCGGCAGGTCACCTGTGACATTAACATAGGCAGCTGTCCAGGGAAACCCGGATGCGTTAGCAAGGTAAGGGCTCAACCCTGTCAAGACCTGGCTTTCGATATGGCCGGACTGGACTGCCCCGGCATTTACTTCATGGCCGTTCAAGAGGTTGACTGCAGTTGCTACCATTTCCATATGGCTCAATTCTTCCGCAGCGATGTCCATAAACAGATCTTTTATCTCAGGGTCTTTGATCCGGTAACTTTGAGCAATATACTGCATGGCGGCCTTCAATTCACCCTGCGGCCCACCCAATTGCTCATTTAACATAGCGGCGTATGTAGGATTCGGACCTTCTACTTTCACAATCTGCAAAAGGTTCTTATCATGTTTAAACAACAAAACCACACCTTTCCCTAAATTTCTTTTATTTTTTCCCAGCCAATAACGTTTATACCGGTGTTTCAAGCAAGGCCGTTAGCATGGTAGTATTCTCAAACATTGTGACCCAATCCGAGAATTTCAGGTTCGTTGACACAATAACACTCTGGCGTTCTGACCGGTCAGCAATGACCTTGAATAATAGCTCGGACTGGTGGCGATTAAAAGTCAAATAACTTAATTCATCGATAATGAGCAGTTCTGCCTTGGATATTTGCTTTTCCAGCTTTAATAGTTTCTTGTATTCCTGAGCTTCAATTAATTCGTTGGAAAGATTGGCGACCGTATAGAACTTCACATTCATCCCCTGCATACAGGCTTATCACAATGGGGAAATGCTTTTCTGTTAGTGTTTCCCGTTATTTAGCCCCTTGTGGTAAACAAATTCAGTATCACTGGTGGTTGGGGACGTGGATTCAGAAGATTTTGGGGACGTGGCTTCGGAAGAGGTTGGGGACACGGATTAGGAATGGGCTTTGGTTTTGAAGCAAATCAAAATCCAACAACTCTTAAAGAAGCATTAGAGTTACAAAAAGAGCAGTTGCAAAATGCAATTAATGCGATTGATAAACGGTTAGAAAGCCTATAATAGAAGCCCCCAGCAGCAAAGTAGCAGAAACTCTATTCTGCTGCTTTGCTGCGGAGTGAGAGACAGTTTTACTTAATTAATTTCTTCTAAAATTCCTTCTGGTTTTAGTCATAATTATCTGCAGGAATATTGGTGTCACTCAAAAAATTATGAGCACCTTCAAGCGTTTTAGTCGCCTTGAAGTAGAGATTATGGATATCACCATAATCTACTTTTTCCTCCCCTTCTCCACGGTATGGCACTTTTATTAAATGTCTTGACAGATCTTGCAGTATTCTGTTTGCATCAATTATTTTTAATATATTTCGCTCCTCAAGACCTTCTTTACACAGTTTTTTTACAGCATCAATGTCATCCTGCAAGGGCTTATAATCCACATATTTCTCTATTCCTGATAATACAGTTACTACTCCAAATAAATCATTTTTATCATAAGCATCCCATCTTGGATGGTTCTTATCAATAAGCTCAATATATCTATCATCAGACACAACACCATAAAGCTGTAATGCGCTGGATAAAATGACATGGGAAAAACAACCAATTTCATCTTCAGGGATTTTGCTATACATTTCTGTCCTTAAATCATACCTTTCTTTTGGTGACATCGTAGGTTTCAATTGGTATGGATCAATACTTTCCACTAATTGAATAATCTCTTCTCTTGAAAGTATATTTTTATTTCCATGATCATCTCCAGCACTTTCTTTATTTAAAATATTAAAAAAATCATATTTCGTCTCTCTTTCTTGCACATTCTCAATATTCCCCTGCATATTTCCATTTGTAGTATATATTTTAAATCTATTTAGCCCCCTAATTAGATTTGAGCCATATCCCTTATTGATATAAACTAATTTTAACGGAGGGATATGGATGAAACGCAAGAGGTATCCTAAAAATTTCAAGGAACAACTTATCAAAGAAGTCCAGGAAGTCGGTAATGCTATTTCAGTTGCCAAACGGCATGACATTAATGTCAAGACTCTATACCGCTGGATCCAAGACTCCAAACATAAAGCCTGGGAGCAAACCGATGCAAATGCTAAGAAGGTAACTGCCTACATTCCATCGCCCCAGGAATTTCGGCAAGTGGAAAAGGAAAACAATACACTAAAAAAGCTGCTTGGTGAAAAAGATCTAGAGATTTCCATATTGCGTGATCTAGTAAAAAAGTCTCGCCCGGGCTATCCGACAGAATAGAAATAGCAAACAAGTGGATTGCTCGGGGATATGCATGTTCACTGGTACTAAGAATTGTTGGCGTTCATGAAGCAACATATTATCATTGGAAGAAGCAACAAGAGTCGCCGCCTCCCAAAAAACACCAACAAAGAAGTGGACGGCCCATTACTTTATATTCCTGGACAAAGGACTGTCATCGGGTAAGTGACGAACAAATCAAGGAATGGTTAATGGAGTTTGCTGCCGGGGAAGAAAGTGCGTACGGATACCGGAAATTGGCCATTTGCCTGCGTCGCCAGCATAACCTGGTAATTAACCATAAAAAAGTCTACCGGCTCTGTAAGGAATTAGATATACTGGCGCCACAGCGGCGCATCAAGGTTAAGCACCCCCGGCGCTTGGCAGCTAACCGCCAGATTACCGCCCCAGATCAACTTTGGGAAGTGGACATTAAATATGCCTACATTGCAAAAGAAGACCGTTTTTTCTACCTGATGAGCATTATTGACGTTTATGACCGGATGATTGTGGATTACCACCTGGGACTGTCTTGCAAAAGCAAACATGCCTCCCAGATCATTCAGCGGGCCTTGTGGAAACGGCAGCTCTTTGAATCCAATAGCCGCCCTATTATCCGAAGTGATAACGGCCCACAGTTTATCAGCAAAGTGTTTGAGGAAACCTGCGAACAATTTGGCGTTGAGCATGAACGGATTCCTCCTAAAACACCGAATAAAAACGCCCATATTGAGTCTTTTCACGCTTTGCTGGAGGCGGAATGCTTGAGTCGGCATGAGTTTTTATCATACCAAGAAGCTTATCAGTTCGTTAATGACTACATTAGGTTTTATAATGAACGACGTATTCATGGCAGCCTATATGACTTTGCGCCTTGCGAATTCCGTCAGATGCTGGCTATAGGTCAACTAAAACCCTTCATCGTAAAGGTTTAGCTTTATTCATAAAGATACCGGAACCAGAATCTGAGCTTGTTCACCCTATAGGAGGGTTAGGTTAGCCACTTGGCCGAAGACATGGCCGGCAACCGCGTAAGCGGCTTGGCCTTGACCGCCGTGGTAAAATTCCAAGGAAGGGACGGGCAAGAAAACCATTGATACCGTCTACCGTCACCCTCGCCCGTCCCCTTATGCAGCCTAATCCACGGCGAGTCAAGGCTTGCTGGCCAGGTCGGGGTAATAAGGTAACAACCGCTAAGGGAATTAGGGTTAACGGTAATTCTATGGAAACAAGAGAATAAGGGACTAAACTCTAAAATTAGGGGTTTGAACCGAAATATTTCACCACTTGCAGACCTATTAATTTTATATACTCCAGCATACGGTTCTTCAATATAATAGCTGCCGCCTTTTGAATACAAAAACAGACTTCTTATCCCATCCTCAAGAATGAGTCTTATTATGACGTAATTCTTTTGCGTTGGAGTATCGTTTACGGATTTACGCAATGTTTTTTTCGCCTCTGATAAAGCTGACAACACCTTTTCTATATCAGTGTTGTCCGTCAAGACTGCAGAGCCAACACTAACACCCTCATTAAACCGCTCCATTTCCACAGACATAACAAAAGTAGCATCTGGAAGGCCTAGGAACTGGTCTGGATTTGTCAACAGGAATATCGTCCCGCTAGCCAATACAAGCACTGCTGTACATACAAGCCAAAACGAAGGCTTTTTATAGTGAAGCACATTTTTAATACGGCTTTTCGTTGTACTTTCACCGAAAGCCAGTGGGCTTCCGGCCAGAATAGGACGTCTCATCGCAAGCCGCAACAGAGTCTCGCTATACCGGACCTTTCCCTCGCGATCAAGTTCGCACACCACCCGTTCATCACAGCTCATCTCCATATCGCGGCTCATCAGGCAAAAGGCCAACCACATAAATGGATTAAACCAGTGAATGGACAGGGCAAAAAACGCTATCGGCTTGATGATATGATCCTTTCGAAGAATATGCGTCCGCTCATGGAGCAAAACATATTCGCGTTCAGTTTCATTGATTCCAACAGGCAAGTAGATCTTCGGCTTAAAGAAACCGCACACAAAAGGAGAAGATATCTCGTCAGTTTCAAAAACATTGCCATTTAGGTGAGTTGCAGTTGAAACCCTTCTCTTGAGCCACAGATAAGAAACAACACTATATATCAACATAACAGCAATACCCGCAAGCCAAACCCAGGTACCGATAGATAAGAATAGCTGCATTGGCTCAACGCTTGTTGCCTCCACAGCATGACTAACTATCGGACTAACCGTTTTACCAAAATAGTCAGCATCAGAGCTTATCTGCGGTACAACCGTAAGCCCATTGGCCTTTGAAATATATTCAATTCCTCCGCTGCCTGCAACAGGCGCATTTAGAAAGTTAAAAAGAGAGAAGGCTGATGAAAATGAAACCGGGCAGACAAGCCGAAATAAAAGAACGCCCCAGAGTATGTAGGATATCCACTTTGGAGCGCGTTTCAACAATAGACGCAGGATGAGTACAGCGATTAGCACATAGGTAGCCGTAATGCTCATATTAAGCACCTTCAAAAACACTTCCACCATTACTTCCGCCTCCTGTACTCATCAATAATTTGTTTGATCTGTTCTGCCTCGTTATCACTTATTTTTTCCTTTTCCAGAAAGGCTGCAATAAACTTCGGCAATGAACCGTCAAAGATCCGGCTGACAATCCGGCGGCTTTCAACTGTCTGAATGTGGTCGCGCTTAATTTTTGAAGTAACAATCGTGCTCTCATTCTGCAAAACGCCCTTGTCGCAGAGCCGCTTTAATACGGTATAGGTAGTTGTTCGTTTCCAGCCGAGCTGCGATTCCGCCAACTTGCACAATTCAGGTGAAGCAATAGGCTCCGAAGCCCATACAATCGAAAGCAAACGATAATCCGCATTGCTGAGCTTCAGTTCTTTCTCCATTAACCACATCTCCAGTCTAACATATTAGACTAAATTGAGTCTAATATGTTAGACTGGCTTTGTCAAGTGTTAAAACCAGTGGTAAAGTCCCTTAAGCACCGGGCAAAAAAACCCACCCCCAACTTTAAATATTAATATTAATTGAGCGATTTTACATAATTTTGAGCACGAATAAGTACCGCCGCAGCTTCGGCCCGGGTCGCATCAGCATACGGAGCAAAGTCGCCCGATTCCCTGCCAAAGATTATACCGGCTTCCACCGCTGCAGCCAAAGGTGCTTTGGCCCATCCGGAAATAATATTTCTATCGTTAAATCCGGCAATTACCCCGTCAACATCAACAACTTCCATACTAAAGCCCCCAGCTTCAATGGCCTTGATGAGCATTACGGTCATTTCCTCACGGCTGATATATTTGTCCGGCCGGAATGTGCCGTCTCCGTAGCCGCTTACAAAACCCGCTTTTACTGCCGCCCCGATGGCTCCCGCAAACCTTTGTCCGGCCGGGACGTCGGAGAACCCTACAGTTGTCTCATCTTCGGCGAGCTCCAGGGTAAGCGCCAGTATACCGGCGAATTCAGCACGGGTGACCGGTTCATGGGGGTTGGCGTTTTGTATGTTCTTGATCCTTTCCTCTAACCGGGCCGTAATCCGGCCGGCATTTTGTACATTTTCGACCAGGGCATCCCTGACCAGAATGTTGGTGTTAATGAAGGTAACTTCTTTAAAGACGGTAAAGCCATCACCGCCCGTAGCTAAAAATTCATTGGTTGTAACCTTATATGTTTTGCTGGTATCAGTCACATCAACGGGAGTACCATCGGCTAAATAAATACTCACTACCCTGCTGCCGCCGGGCTCGCTAGGGTCATAGGTAAATGTCAAACCGGATACCTGGATGCCTTTCCCGCCGTCACCTACAGCTTGTTCGAGTACTGTTTTGATTTGGGGGCCGGTCATCTCTGCTGTCATAATGGTATTGTCAAAGGGGGTAAAGGCATACAGGGTTCCAAGGGATATTGCACCTTGCGGGATGTCAATTCGCAGGCCGCCGTTGTTAGTAAAGGCAATATCTGCGCCGGCTTTTGCTTTTATTACATCGCATACCCAGTTCCCGGCCGGTGATTCACCCCAGGGAAAGTCTGCCTGTGTAGTGCTCAGGCCGGTATCAGTTTCACCCAGCTCCTGACTGGCTACAGAACCCACCTGCATTTTAGCAGTTTCGACGATATCATTAACCGAATGGTCAATGACTGGAGACAGTGCTTTATACCCATATGGAAATACTGTGCTGTCCGTGTCAATGGCAATGTACTGTGTATTGAAATCCAGGGTACCATCCTCATGCCTGGTAATCTTCATATCAATAAATCCCCTGCCATGAGCACCGGCTATCGCCACCGGCGTACCGTTTGCTGCGGTGGTATTTACCAGGGTATGAGTATGCCCGCCCAGCACAGCGTCAATAACATCACCCGCATGGTTGGCCACGTCAAAAGCAGGGCCGGTCCTGCTGTCATTATTGTCTCCATCATGAATTAAAGCAATTACAATCTGCGCACCTTTCTCCCTGGCATCCCGGGCTGCCTTTATGACATTGTCTACAATAGCCCCAACGTCATAATCTTTGACATAGCCGGGCAACACTACGTTCGGCAATTCTTCAGTAACCGCACCCACAACGGCGATTTTCACTCCATCTTTTTCAAAAATTTCATAAGGCTCAAACACGTGCTTACTGGTACCCTTATAAAACAGGTTGGAACAAATTATCGGGTAACCGGCAATACCGGGCGCAGTTACCGTATCCAGGCCCCAGTCAAATTCGTGATTGCCCAACACGGAAACCGCCAGACCAATATTATTAAAAAAATGCATAACCGGCTCACCTTTCAGCATATTGGACAAAATCGTTCCCTGATAGTTATCGCCGCCGGAAACAATAAGGGTCCGCTCAGGGTTGCTGTCAACAATGTCTTTTATATTCCTGGCCATGACTGCGGCTACCGGGTTGCCGGCAGTATCTTCCAGCATGCCATGGAAGTCGGTGATTTCAATAATATCAAAAACTTTTTCACCGGATGCCGCCAGAGTAATATCACAGGGCACAAGGAAGGCAGAAATAAACGCAATCAGGTAAACAGCCAATAATATTGGTAATTTCTTTCTAATCAGCATTGATAAACCTTCTCATCATCCATGGCTAAAGCCAGGGTGTTTTCAAAACTTTAGCACACAAGTATATCTTTTGCTTTCTAACTAAAATCCCAAACTTCTTTACTTTTATTAATTAAATTTTGTTGCCTGACTTGCCGGAGGGGAAACACCCAAACTAAACGAGGTTTTCCGTCAGCATCTGGCTCCTGATAGGGTTCTCCAGCTAATTCCACTTGACCTATATATGTATATTTACCTGGCACGAAAACCTCAAATAAATGTATTTCTACCCCATTAGTCCGTGATCGGCCAGAGTCTTGTCTTTATCCTTTCTTTTAGCTGCAAATATTTTAATAGTTTTTCTCCAGCTTGTCTTGCGTCTTGCATTGCTTTTTCATTATTTAAAGCTTCTCCTGCTTTAAAAAGGTGTAGCGCCTTAACAGTACTGACTACTCTATATCCTAAAGCTTCTAAAGACTTTTGCATCGCTTCAGCGGTAAATCCCATATCTTCTTCTCTTTCTTGTTCACAAACTGCAATTACAGCAGCATATTTTCCTCCAAGTGCTTCGTTTAACCCCATCCAAACTGAGCGATCTTCTTTATCGAATATTTCAAAACAGTAACACCTATCTATAAAAGCCTTCATATCTGCAGATATGTTATAAAAATAGGCAGGTGAGCCAAGAATAATTGCATCGGATTCCAAAATATCTGGATACAATTTTTGCATATCATCGTTTATTACGCATTTATATGTATCTTTACAGCCTTCGCACCCATTACAGTCACTAATATTATAGTCATTTAAGAATATTAGTTTAGTTTCAATATTGTTCATTTTAAAAGGTTTTAAGGCCTCTTGCATTAAAATAGAAGTATTTCCTTTTTTCCTGCGACTTCCTACAACACCAAGGATTTTCAACCACCTAACCCTCCAACCTATAGATTGTTTTAAAATTACCTGGCTTTCATCATAGGATCTTTGGTGTTTATATTTCTAGAGAGTGGCGTTTTTCCCGGGATTTTACCACTGGCTTTAACATAATCATCATAAGTTATAAAAGATTTATTCATATATCTTGGAATATTTAAGTTATTGTTTATGTTTCTAGGCCAAAATATGGAATCCCTTTACTTAAACACACTGGCTGAAAGCCACTTAAAAACCCACCTATTCACTCGGGCTGAAGCCCGGTGAATTGCGGCGGGTTTAAAGATATTGGGTTATTTGCTGATTATCTCTGCATAAACCAGTGTTTGGTTCAGTAACTGGTATGCGATTTCTCCGAAAGTCACCGGTCCGGCAAAAGGCGGTGTCGCTTTACCTTCAAGCTCTCCATAAAGGTAATTAAGAACACAGTTGCAAGAAAAGATTGGCTTAACATCCTTAAGCCCTTGCAATTGTTCTTTGAAGCTTGCTGCATAATTGCTGATAGGACGCGCAAAACGATATTCCTTGCCTGCAAATACAGGCGCATAAAAATCTACAGTCTTGTTCTCTTCAGATATGGACTTAATGGACACATTTACCAGTACACTATTGTAATCTGCAACTAATG
Source organism: Pelotomaculum sp. (assembly GCA_050950345.1). Taxonomy (GTDB): domain Bacteria; phylum Bacillota; class Desulfotomaculia; order Desulfotomaculales; family Pelotomaculaceae; genus Pelotomaculum_C. The sequence continues at coordinate 496,039 of JBMNHK010000002.1, read as the reverse complement.
GCAATTGTGTATCGATGTTATTTTCGGATATATAGTCTGATAATACTACTTCTTTTTCGTTGACCAGGCATTTCGTTACTGATAAAGTGTCTTCTGTAAATACGATTTTTGTATCATTCTCATCAATATCAAAAATGTTCACGATGCCAAGGGAAGCCATCCTATCATCGGGTAAGGAAATATGCAATGCAACCGCTTTGTCACCATATGCTATACCGGTAACGCCATCATAAACCTTCGCACTTGAATCTGTTGAAAGATCAAAACCTGAGATCCAGCCAATTATCGGATTCATAAATAAATTAGTTGAATTTGGTGCTTCTTTAGCATAGAATACAGCAACATCACTTGCAAAAGGGATAATTAATAATGATATGCCGTTAGGATAGGCATCATTTGTTATGTTTAGTACATTATTACTATCGTACACTGTGGTTTTATAATCAACCGCATATGGAATTTCATTTACAAATAATCTATCCTTGCTAGTGATACCACCCTGTTCCGTAATAAAATAAGGGGTAGTTCCTGCAATCCACTTGCCTTTCGGTAATTGTTTTAACAAAGACTCGTCTGCTGCGATATGTAATATTCTACCGTCCTGGATTAATTTTTTTGCCTCATCAAGATTAACAAACATGTTCCCTACCTCCTATAATCTTTTCAGTGCTTCAATATCTTTTCCCAAAATAGAAGCATATTTTTCAAAAAACGCTTTCATCTCTCGCAAACATTTGTTGAGTTCCTCCGGTGACTGATTAACAGAATAATTTCTCTGTAATCTGGAAATTAACAGGTTCAGGCCCAGATTAGTTGACTCGTACTTCGCTTGCTTCATAATTAATTTCTTAAACTGTCGATCAAGCTCCATAAAATAATCTCATCTCCTTATTCATTTGAAAAGCAAAAATTGTTTAAAGATGCACCTCAACTCCAATAAATGAGTTCTGAACCATAATTTTGAATCTATTATTCTCCAGTTATATCTATCTTCTTCTAAATAAAAGAAAAATCCTTCTATTGAGGTCATTCTGTCGAATATTACATGATAAGCGTCGGCGAGGATGAAAATAGTTATTATCGCGGGGGTTGGTTGGGAAGTATAGGAAGGGAGCCTCTGTGGGATGCGCAAAAATTCACAAATGTTGAGGTGAATATATAATTACCGTCAATATTGTTTATGAAGAAAACAGTTTCTTTGCCAGTGCAAATGTAGCCTTGTCGTACACAACCAGGTAAACTGTCATATCATTGCTCATTAAGAAGTCACGGATAACAGCAATTGCTACTTTAATAGCCTCATCCTTGGGATAACCATAGAGACCTGCGGAAATCAAAGGAAAAGCTATGCTTTGCAAATTATATTCCTTTGCCAGTAAAAGTGAATTTCTGTAGCAACCGGCCAGCAACTGTTCCTCATTATATTTTCCGTTGCGCCAGATCGGTCCGACAGTATGGATCACATATTTAGCCGGGAGTCTATAGCCTTTTGTTATCTTGGCCTGTCCTGTTTCGCAACCGCCCAGGGTGCGGCACTCTGCAAGGAGTTCAGGCCCTGCAGCGCGATGGATTGCTCCATCGACACCCCCACCGCCAAGCAAAGATGAGTTGGCAGCATTAACAATTGCATCGGCATGGACTTTAGTTATGTCGTTATGGATTATTTCAAGCGGCATTGCCACACGCCCCCTTATTAGCACGCACCATTCCCTGCGCAATCTTTTGATTACCACATTCTACCACAAGAGCATCCTGCCATCAATGGGGAGGATATTATTGTTGTGATCCTTCTAAGGCACCTGAAATCTTCCTGGAAAAAGTATATAGAAAAGGATAAGATAATGCTTGTGTTGAAATTCAAATTCAGGACAATTGCAATGGCATTTTCAGGCTCGCTTAATACATAAAATATACTGCTAGCCTTTGCTTTCTGAAAGTTAGAGCAGCGTAATATTTCCCAGCACCTCACCTGGTGAATAATTATCTACCCGGGGGTTAAATTGTTTTCCAATTGCTTTTTGTTCTGGTAAAATAGAGTTCGTATACTTTTGACTTGTTAGAATGGTTTCCCGTCAATCCTTTTTGCCAGAGAGGCTGCCTGGCTGTCTCTGCTATATCAGTAATATCAGGGCTTTAGCGTTTTTTCTGGGCGATGCTTGAGTTAGAGATACAAGAGAGGAAAAGATTATATGCAAGAAACAATAATCCAGTTAATAAATCAGTTTGGCTATTTCGCTATTGGACTTTTAATGGCAGTAGAAAATATATTTCCTCCCATACCTTCTGAAGTTATTCTTACCTTTAGCGGTTTTATGACCACCTATACGGATATGAATGTTGTGATAGTTATTTTATCAGCTACAATCGGAACTATGATAGGAACTACTATTTTATACTTCGTCGGTCGCTTGATATCTCCAGAGCATTTAATGATGTTTGTAGACAGCAGGGCCGGCAAACTGTTGCGCCTTAGCGCAAATGACATAAGTTCAGCCTATAAATGGTTTGCTAAAAGAGGAAACATTACTGTCTTTATCTGCAGATTTGTACCTATTGTTCGCAGCTTAATATCTATCCCCGCAGGTACTGCAAAGATGAATTTTGGCGTATTTTTAATGCTGACACTATTAGGCACAGCAATATGGAATACAGTTCTTGTAGTTCTAGGTTCATTTGCCGGTGAAGCCTGGGAGAGTGTTTTGGTATATATTGATAGATACTCTACAATAGCGCTAATTGCTTTGTTGTTAGTAATCCTTCTTGCCGTGTTCAGATTTTACAGGCATAAAGTCAATAGAAAATAAAACCAGTTAGTATACTGTATCCAGCTCTTTTGCACCTATCATTACTACCATATGAAACCGTTTTAGATGACATAAAAAACAACCTCCAAGCAGACGCAGAATAAAAGCAGACCCTGGAGGTTGTTTTTAGATAAGATCCTTTACAGACCCGGGATGTGATATACTATTCCTTCAACTAGCAGCTTTTTGTATGATTTCCGTTGAATTTCTAAAGAGATTTTAATTCCCTCCGGTTTAACATTCGCATCTTTGAACAGATATACCTGTATCCCGTCTGCATCAATTAAGTCATAGTTTTCCGGTGATGAAGGCTTCTCCGTCCACAACGCAGGTTCTCTATGATTCCCCCCGCAACCGCCTAACTCCATCATGTCAATAGTTACCGCTGCACCATTTTCGATGATATGTTCCCTGGCATCATCGGTAAGCTCAACGTTTATCATTAAATTACCCTCCTTTCATATATGTTCTCACTAGCCGCAGTTTAACTGCGAAACTATAATTCAATTTCAAGTCCAACAGGACAGTGATCACTGCCCATGATTTCGGAATAAATTAACGCATCCTGGATCTGCTCTTTAATCCGTTCTGATACAAGAAAATAATCAATACGCCAGCCCACGTTCCTTTCACGGGCTTTAGAAAAGTAAGACCACCAGGTATAAGCCCCTTCTTTATGCGGGTATAGATAACGGAAGGTGTCGACAAAGCCTGCTTCCAGAAGCTCTGTCATTTTTGCCCGTTCTTGTGGTGAAAACCCGGCATTATTAACATTTGACTTTGGGTTTTTAAGGTCAATTTCCTTGTGGGCCACATTCAAATCGCCACAGATCACCACTGGCTTTCGCTGGTCAAGAATTCTCAAATAAGCCAGGAAATCATCCTGCCAGTCCATCCTGTAATCAAGGCGGACTAATCCACGCTGGGAATTTGGCGCATAGGCATTTACCAGATAAAAGTTATCGTATTCCAGCGTAATGACCCGGCCTTCCATACTGTGCTCCTCTTTGCCCAGATCCATTTTCACTGCTATTGGTTCCTTTTTGGCAAAGATCGCAGTACCGGAATAACCTTTTTTGATGGCGCTATTCCAGTATTCCACATAACCTGGCAGATCAATTTCCGCCTGTCCTGGTTGCATTTTTGTTTCCTGCAGACAAAAAATATCCGCATCAACAGTTTGAAAAAACCCCATAAATCCTTTATTCAGGCTAGCGCGTAATCCATTGACATTCCAAGAAACCAGTCTCATATTTTCCCCATATATTAAACTAATTATTGTAAATCAATTAAGGAAGCGAATAGCTGTTTCCTTAAGCATCTTAATAATCCCTGGCAACTATGTATTAGCAATACCTGTTTTTGCATCTGCTACTCATCTTTCACAAAATAGCTGACCACGGCACTAACCACCATGAGCAATAATGCAGTTAATATTGCAGCCCAAAAGTTTTCGAAATCAAAACCCTTAATGACCAGGCTAACCAGCCATAGCATAAAGCCGTTAATGACAAATGTAAACAAACCTAACGTCAGCAGGTTAAGAGGGAGAGTTAGCATAAGGAGCACCGGTCTAATCGTGGCGTTAACTAACCCAAGAATGATGGATCCAAAAATTGCCCCTATAATTGTAACGTTAAAACCTTTGATGATATACGCGATCAAAATGATACCAATAACATTTAGTATCCATCTAAGTAGCCATCTAGACATTATCCCAACCCTCCTATCTCAATATTTGAAAATAAATCAACGGATTACTCCATTAATCGCAGTATTTTAAAAATGTTAATTTCGTCGCCGTTACTATCCAAAAACTCACCCTATCATAGCTCACTGGGTCATGCCCTTACATTCCTTCGTTCTGTTTTATGGATAAAAGCGGAGATAGCGTTTAAGCTCGTATACTGCCTCAGTGGGCTAATGGAGAATTTCTCCTTATCTCCGCTTTATCGGCTATTTAATATTTTTTATGCAGCTTGCATAATTTGATTCTTCCTGATATTCCCAAGTACTAATTCTGCCCTATATTCGGTTTGTTTTTTTATCAGGTTATATATTACGGTTATTGTTTTTTTCGAAATAACAACCAGGGCTTGTTTTTTCTTAAGGGGATTATTTGGGCGTTTTTTCAAGTATTCATAAAGCCCCTTCATTTCTTCGTTTACTGCAACCATTACCATAGCCATGCGATAGAGAATGCTCCGCAAATTCTTTCTTCCGCGCTTGGATATAACTGTTCCGCTTTTACTTTTACCGGAGCTATCCTCAACCAGGTTATAGCCTGCCATTTTGCTTATTTGACGTGGATTATCGAATCTAAGCGGATCACCAATCTCACCTAAAAAGCTAGCAGCGGTAATCACTCCTATGCCTGGAATACTAAGTATTATTTCTTTAAATCCTGTTTTTACCTAGTGCCACTTCCATTGCTGCTTCAATCTGGTCCAGCTGTATTGTTAAAAGTTCCAATTCCTCAATTATTAGTCCTAATCTTAACTTGGCTGATAATAATCCATACCCTACCCCAATAGAGTTTTTTGCTGCTTCAATTAGCTCTTCGGCCTTCTTTCTGCCTACTGTTTTTTTTAACGGCCTTTTTTTATTTCGGCTAGTACCCCATCTACTCCTAATTCAATTATCAGCGAAGGAAAGGGACAGGATTTTAATATCTGCAGAGATGCCTTTCCTTTTAAAGGGTTTTTGAACACAGTCTTTATTTCTGGAAAAATATTCATCCATCACTGCTGTTATGGTGTTTTTTTATGGCGTTATAACGCTTCATCAGGCTTATTCTTGAGTTTGCCAGCACCCTCAGTTCCGCGAATATCATCCTGGGGCATATATACTTTGTAATACCTGCCGTCACGCACCAGTCTTGCTATAGTTAGAGCATCTTTCTTATCGTTCTTGGTCTGGCTGTTATCATCAAGTTCCTTGGCTCGTTTTGTATGGTACGGATTAACCATTACTACTGTTACTCCATGCACTATCAGATAGTTTGCCAACGGTTTCCAGTAATGCCCTGTGGGCTCCATTTCCTACGATAACATCTTCAAGTCTTTTGTTCTTGCAAATTGCATCTATGCTTGCTAATATAGTTTCGAAGCCGTTTTCTATCGTTTTGGAATTTCAAGGCTTTGCCTATTTCTAAACCTCGATAATTTACGAACCGTGCCCACTGTGTTTGTTTTGCGATATCTACGCCTATAATTAGTGTCTTTGGTGTTATTGCTTCTAATTTTTGATTATTACGGTTCTTCATCTGCTTTTGACCTCCTGATTTCTATGTTTTTTGTGCGTTTGCTAGGCACACATAAAATCATAGCAGGAGGTTTTTTTAATTCTCAAAGATCATTTTCATTCATTACAGGAATGCTCGTATACTTGTTTTGCTGGTTATAGTAACTCAATGGTATTATATCATAGAATGCTTTTTATTGTTATATGTTTTGACCTGCATGATCTAATTTTTGTATTATAATATACAAAAATACAAAACCAAGGAAGGATGATGTGTCTCCATGCCCAATGCTACAATAAACACGATCATGAATAGGCGAAGTATCAGAAAATATAAAAATGAGCAGATTTCCGATTCTGAATTACAGGTAATATTAGACGCTGCTATCTATGCTCCCAACGCTGTTAACCAACAAAAATGGCATTTCACGGTAATACAGAATAAGAACATTCTGCAACATATGGTTGACATCATTAAAGAGAACATCATCAACAAGGGCACCGGTATAGTACTTGAGCGGGCAAGCAAACCAGATTACCATACTTTTCACCACGCTCCTACCGTCATTCTGATCTCGGCAGATGAACAGGGTTTTTATACCAGTCTTGATTGCGGTTTGGCCGCCGGGAATATTGCCTTAGCCGCAGAAGCGCTAAACATCGGCTCTTGCGTGATCGCATCATCAGCCTTTCTTTTTGCTTCAGATAAAGGGAAAGAGCTCGTCAAACAGCTGGGCATACCTGAAGGGTACAAGCACATATGCACTGTGTCTTTAGGTTACAAAGCTGAACAACCGGAAGCACCAGCGAGAAATAAAGATGTGATCAACTACATCAGGTAGCCTGGTTGCAAATAGGCAGCTTACGCAACTTATATGGGGTCGTAATGCAATAAATAAGGGCTGTTGCACTTTGAACGCGCTATCAATATAGCTAGTTTTTCAACAGCAGTGGTTTATTCTAGACATAAAAATGCTCCCCTTATGGTAGTTAGGGGAGCATATCATTATGAAACAGCCTTATGCAACAGCCTTTTCCCTTTTATTCTTTACCAAAACCTATCAGGTTCAAGTAACCTTTTGCCCTTGCTCTTGCTGCATAAGCATCTCTATACCCATATCGCGCAGTTTAAACTTCTGCACTTTACCGCTGGCCGTATAAGGATAGTCATCAACAAAGGCAATATATTTAGGTATTTTAAAACTGGTGATTTGTCCCTTACAGAAGTTCTTTACCGATTCAGCTGTAAGTGTATGCCCTTCCTTCACCCGGATAAAGGCCATTACTTCCTCTCCGTACTTTTCGCTTGGCACACCTACCACCTGTACATCCTTAATTAAAGGATGAATGCGCAGGAAATCCTCTATTTCTCTGGGATATATATTTTCACCGCCGCGAATGATCATTTCTTTCAACCTGCAGGTTATGACCAAATTGCCGTTTTCATCCAGGAAACCCGCGTCACCGGTGTGCAACCAGCCCTCACTGTCTACGGTTTTTGTCGTTGCTTCCGGCATTTTATAATAACCCTTCATAACATTGTACCCGCGGGCATAGATCTCGCCCTGCTTACCCTGCGGCACTTCCATACCCGTCTCAGGATCAACAATTTTCACTTCCACCCCCGGGATGGGGCGGCCTGAAGTCATGGCTTTCCATTCTAACGGGTCATCGCACCTTGTGCTGGTAATGCACGGCGAAGCTTCCGTTTGACCGTAAGAGGTAATCACCTCAGACATATGCATTACATCAACCAGCTTTTTCACCAGGTCGGCCGGACAGGCGGCTCCTGCAATAGTCCCGGTACGTAAGGAGGAAACGTCATAATTGCCCTTCTCCAGCTGCTCCAGTTCCAGTTTAAACATGGTTGGGACTCCATTGAGAACCGTGCAACGCTCTTTTTCTATTGTCCTCAAAACCGCATCAGGATCAAAGAACTCTACCGGCACCATTGTTGCACCTGTAGCGACACAACAAGTATTGCTGGCTGTTGTGCCAAAAGAATGGAAAAACGGCACCGCAATACACATTCTGTCCTCTGGCTTAAGATTCATCAGTGTAGCCTGTGCGATGGCATTGGCAATAATGTTATAATGGGTCAACATAACGCCTTTGGGAAACCCGGTGGTCCCGGAAGTATAGATCATGAGCGCCGTATCATCAGGGTCTACCTCAGCAACTCGCATTGCCAGCTCTTCGTCGGAGACATCTTCACCTAATTGCATGAATTCATCCCAGCTAAACATACCGGGGTATTTATTACCACCGATCATAATGACGTTTTTCAAATCGGGTAATCGTTTGCATACAAGCTTACCGGGTTTGCATTTTTTGAGTTCAGGACACAATTCATTAATGATACTTCTAAAATCAGAATTCCTGGTGCCTTCCATCATAATCAGGGTTGTCGCATCCGACTGCTTTAACTGATATTCCAATTCCATTTGTTTAAAGCTGGTGCTAACGGTAACCAACACAGCTCCAATTGTGCCGCTGCCGAACTGTGTATATACCCACTCGGGTAAATTGGCCGCCCAGATGGCAACATGTTCACCTTTCTGAACCCCGAGCTTCAACAGGCTCTTGGCCACCTTGTTGCGTATTTCACTAAACTCCTTGTAGGAGTGCCGGAGATCACGAAATGGATAAACTAAAGCTTCATTGTCGGGATATTTGCTAGCCATGCGGTTAACCAATTCACCAATCGTAATCTTATCTTCCACAAAAATCCCCTCCTCTTTATTTTATGCAAAACTGTAAGTAGTTAGTTACTTGTCGAAAATTATCACCGTTCTTTCAATGGGACAATACCTGGCATAAAAAAACCTTTCCATGCCTATGCTTTTTTTAAAAGACTAAACATAGGATCGGAAGGTTTCACTCCAATACCCGGCAACATGACCACCATGCCCCAATTTATCGCAAGCATTATAACACACCCTATAAACGCATCACATTCTAAGTTATGGCTCCTACTTGTAATATATTTTATAGCATTTAATTGAAAATGTAAAGACTTTTACGCAATATATTGCATTGGTGAAGAAAGAATCTTCATTACCACTTATAGTAGTATATACTATAGTATAAGCTGGTTTTTCATTCCTTGCTATTATGCTGCTCCACAACATACAGAATATTTTATCAACATATCGAAATAATATCGAGATATCTTATTATGTCATAAGATTTGCAGCGAAATAACGCAATTATTATATTTTTTTGCACTATTCTCTTAATTAATGCTTTACTATTTGCATTTTAATCATATCTGTACTTATTCTTCAACTTTTCGTAGCTTTCCGGAGTATCCATATCAATAACAATCTCTTCATCCTGGAGTGCAAGGTAATCCACCCTGGCGCCAAGTCTATCCAGGACCTTGCGCGCTCCTTCGTCCTCATGCAGTTGTTCCATGCCGGAGCTGAGGGTATAACTAAACACAACCGGGTGACCTGGAGTTTCGTTATATGTAGGGCGCAGCGCCAAACTGCCTCTTTTTTTGAATTCATCAATAATGGTGTTGATCATAGAAGGAGATATGAGGGGCTGATCACACATAAAGACTAAAAAGGCTTCTGTGTTTTTGTCCAGCTGCTTAACCCCCACCGCCAGCGATGTACCTTGACCTTGCTGGTAGTCAGGATTAAAAGTGATTTTCACCGGCAGGTCTTTAATAGCCGCGCCAACTCCCTCTGCCTCACAACCTGTAACAACGATGATTTCATCAACTGCTGAAGCCAGCACATTTTCCACAACAATGCGAATTAGCGGTTTGTTGCCTAATTGCAGCAGCTGCTTGGGACGACCCATTCTTTTCGACATGCCTGCTGCTAAAATAATTGCTGAGATCATTTATATAAACACCGATCCTATTTATTTGCTAAGCACTCATAATTGTCAACACAGGATTATCGGACCTGGCTGAACCAATTATGACCTTGCGTATTTTTTCGCCAAGGAGAAGTCTACCCAAGCGCAAACCTTCATCCAGCTTTTCCATTAGATCAGCTTTATTAATGAAAGCTGTAACAGTGGCTGTTGGCGGGCAGTTGCGTAATATGCCCCCGGGATGATTAATTAATCCCTGGATCAGCTCGGCATCGATAATTGAGCCCAACTGCCGCCCGGTTAATCCAGCAACAATATCCGGCCGGTGCACATACCTGTCAATCAAAGGCTTGCCAAATATGTCGGCTCCGATCACAATGATTAGCTGGGTTGTTGCCCGGCTGACAACCGGCTCAAAATCCAGGTGTCCTTTTAACGGCAGACCTTTAGAACCGTCTGCTTCAATCAAAAGAATATCTGCGATACTTTGCAGATACTCCACTTGTTCCTGAGACACACCCTGCAGCTTGTTGTTTTCCATTAGGCCGGAGCCGACAACCGGTCTTGCTATTTTACCTGCCTTTGGGTAAAGAAATCCTTCCGGCATTCTTCCATTGTCCAGCAACACCAGAGGGTGCTGAGCCGGAGGCAAAAAGATTTTGGTTGTTGTTGTGATCAGAACTTTATAATGTGCAGGTATTTCATCGGCCAGGCGATACATCAAGGTGGTTTTACCGCCACCACCTACCAGGGAAATGACACCCTTTTGCGGTAAGCCCAGAGCCTGGTATATTTTCATCATGCGGCGCTCCTTCTGCCTATCAAGCCTGTCTAATGGATACTGTTTAGGTGATGATAGACCGCCTCTAATACTCCTCCGCCTATAGCAAGGGCCTTATCTGAGATTGTATCATACTCGGCATCAATACGCGGGTCTATATCGCCAATCTTTGTCCCTTTAGGCACTGCAACACCCTCTTTAAGCATACCCCGTATTAATCCTGACATGCCTGCATACACCGGCGCTTCACCGACTAAAGCTACCAGATCGCCCTTTTCCACCCGCTCGCCTATGTTTCGCTGCGGCGCCATGATTCCGTCAGCTGGCGCTCTTAGTAACCGTTCGAGAGTATAGCCATCTACGGCACCCGGCGTTGCGGTATCGGGAATGGCAGTACCTTTATAGATGACCCTGCCCAGACGGTGGCCTCTACAGGTTTCAATAACAGCATGCACATCCTGGCCGGCAGTAAAACCAGGCCCCAGTCCTATGACCAGCCGGGCATCCTGTATAGCAGTGCCCAGATTACGCTTGGCCATTCTGGCGTCCACAACTACTGTGGGAGAGGTTTGCTTAATAACATTACCTTCGGGATCGATCAGGATGGGAATAACCCTCTGCTCAAGCAAGTTCATCGCCTCTTCAACAGTAGCCACAAGCCTTGCCTCGATCCCCTCAACGACAACTTTACCCTCGTAAACAGCCTCAGCAAAAGATACCGTCCTCCTTACAACCAGGGGCTTACTGATTTCAGTCATGATTACATCCACACCACTATTATAAAGGCGATAGGCGACACCTGAAGCCAGATCGCCTGCTCCTCTTATTATTGCCAATGGTTTATTATTAGTCATATTCTTCCACCTCCATTGAGAGCGCTATTAAAGGCCCCTGCCGGCTCGATAAATACCTCCATAATTCCACCTAGGCTACTACCTTCCAGGTTAGCGGTGCCGGCAGTTACAGCTACTTTTTTCAAACAGGGGACATTAGTGTCAATTACGCCTAGCGCAGCCATTGCTACTTCCGCCTCGCCGCTACCTCCGCCTATGGTTCCAACCATCCTGCCGTCTTCATAAACGAGCATCCTTGAACCTGCTTTACGGGGAGTGGAACCCATGGTATTGACGATAGTAGCCAAAGCAGCAGGTGTTTCTGCCATTGTAAGTGTTTTGTGTAATACCTCCCTGTCGGAAGAGGTCAGCAAATCCGAAGTTTCTCCCGTAGATCTTTGTGGATTATAGTCTTTTAAGGAATGTGTACTACCCCCACGGCGTTCTTTAAGTATTTCCGCGGCAATACTAACGGCTACCTCCCCGGGAGTCTGAGCGCCTATATCCAAACCCACCGGCATATGGACTTGCTCCAATTTTTCTGCAGGAATGCCGTCCTCCAGCAACAAGTCCCTGACCAGCTTAATTTTACGCCGGCTGCCAATCATTCCGACGTATGCCAGATTATATTTTATTAACCGGCGCAAGCATTCCTGGTCATACTCGGGACCCCGTGTAACAATTACCACACTGCTCATGGGACCAAAACTTATATGTTTTTCGATATCACTAAAGGCGCAGCATATTGTGCGATCCGCCTCGGGAAAACGCTGCGGTGTAGCAAAATTCTGCCGGTCGTCCATTACCGTAACCTGGTAACCAAGTATCTTGCCGATTTTAACTAGAGGCACAGCAATATGCCCGCCCCCTAAGATGACTAGTTCATAAGGTGGCAGATAAGGGTCAATCATAACCGTCGCCCTCTCCACCTGCTTATCCGGATTGGCTACAGTTATCTGCTTTAGACTACCATAAGAAAGATCATTTTTGATATAATTTGCTACTTCCGCTTCCAACCAGGGCAACTCTATATTGCCTGTCCGGCCTGTGCCATCAGGATTAAAGATCTGCTTTTGCCCAACGATGCCGTCAGAAAGATTCTCCTGACCAATCACAGTTACTATCGCCACACCTGGTTCCAGCTTGATTGCCATATCATTAATCCTCCAGTATTTCACCCCTTATCTCTCAACGAGAACCTTTACCGAAGGTACAGTTAGGATAGGCACATGCGGCGCACGACCTGCAGAGCCCGCCGCAAGCCAAAGCTACGATATCTTTGCGGGTGACCCGCTCACCTGCCAGCAGCCTGGGCAGTATTAAATCCACAATAGTTATTTTAAAGAACATGCCGCAAGCAGGAATACCCATAATGGGAACGTCATCTAAGTAGGCCAGCATAAACATCGCTCCCGGCAGCGCCGCAGCTCCGTATTTTTCCACCTGAGCTCCTGCTAATCGAATAGCATTAGGTGTGAGATCGTCCGGATCTACCGACATGCCACCAGTTACGAAGATGATATCAGCTCCGTCATCTGCCATTTTCTTTATTTTTGAGGCTATTAATTCCACATCGTCCGGCGCAAATTCCAGTCTCAATATTTCCGAACCGAAGGATTCAACTTTTTCAGTTATCACCGGGCCAAAGCCATCTCTGATTCTTTTTTTGTAAACTTCACTGCCGGTTATCACCGCACCTACTTTGCTTTTACGAAAAGGCAGGACTTTGAGCACCCAACCGGCCTCGCGGCAGATATTCTCCGCAGTCGTTACCGTTTCCTCAGGCACCACCAGCGGTATCACTTTTGTCCCTGCCAGCATCTCACCTTTTTTAACTACTATGTTATTAGGCAATGTGGATAAGATCACATCCGGCAAGTCATTGATGGCTTCCAGGGCGGGTATATTGATTTTTAATAATCCGTCATGCTCAGCAAAAAAGTTTACCCTGCTTTCTCTGGGGCCTGTCCAGTAAACGCCCTCACCTTTGACTGCATTACCCAGCCTGATGCCTGCCTCATCCTCATGGACATCATTTTCTTCAAGTTCAAGGATAAAAATATTCTCCTTGCCCAACTTCAAAAGTTCCGGCACGTCTTCCTGTTTGATGACATGACCTTTCTTAAAAAGCGCCGCCTTGGTCTCTCCCCTGACAATTTGTGTGATATCATGGCTGATTACCTTCCCAACTGCATCCTCAACTCTAATTGTCTGTGATTTCATGTTTTCACTCCCCGAATGACATTAAGCTTGAAATTTATGCGGCTAAACTTGCTAGTTAAAGAATCTATAATACACCCTTAAACCTACCAATAATTGATATATGTAGTGATTTAGAGAAATTGTTCAACAACAAAAATAATGGCAAAACATATTTTTATTTTTTCATTTTTATGACGTATTAATAAATTCAGTTACTATTTAAACCCTTATTAAAGACAATCATAAGACATGCAACGTAGTATGTCAATATTTAATGGTATTCTTTATTTCCCACACAGTTAAATCTGCACAAAATAATTTGCGGCAACGGCTTGATGCCGTTGCCGCAAACAACTTGCAATATGACTCTTTAGGCGGACAAATTTATTGTCGCTAATACTCAATTGACCTGATTACTTTTGTGGACCGGGCCATGGAGTATTGTAACGCAGCTTGTCGACGCCTTTTTCTTTCTTCTCTTTTAACGCATTGAGTACCATTTCCGGCGTAATAGGAACACTATTGAACCTTACACCGATTGCATCGTATACAGCGTTGTTGATGGCCGGGAAGGTAGGCTGAACAGCGCCTTCACCAGTTTCTTTTACGCCAAACGGAGCAGTCGGGTCATAAGCATCCACCATATTGGTGTCCAGCTCAGGCAATTCCATGAATGTCGGCAGTTTGTAGTCGTGGAAGTTCGGGTTCAAGTGTTTGCCGTCTTCGTCAAACTGCATCTCTTCGTACAGAGCAGCACCCATGTTCTTCACGATGGAGCCTTCCACCTGACCGTCAACAGCCATCGGGTTAACCGGCTGTCCAACGTCACCGGCTTCGGTCACTTTCTTCACATAGATGCGACCGGTCTCAGTATCCACTTCAACTTCGTGTATCTGGCAGCTGAAACCAAATGTAGGCGAGTGACCGATGTTAGCGCCTTGTACCCGTTTGCCGGTATAAAGGTCGATACCTTTACGACGCGGCGGGGAGAAGTGGCCAATCGCTACGATAGCGCCATAGGAGTTGATGTATCTCTGTACGCATTCTTCCCAATCCATGTTGAACCTGGGCTCGAACATGGAGACGATCTTGCGGTCCTTGATCATCAGTTGGTCGGCACGGCAACCAAGTATTCCGCCGGCCAGGATCTTGAGCTTCAGGTTAATCTCTTTAGCAGCTTCCAGGATAGCTGCACCGGAGGCATAAGTCAAGCGGCTGGCAAAGCTGCCCAGGTCAAAGCTGCCGATTTCGGTATCACCTGTTTGTACGTGGACATCTTCAGCATGTATACCCAGTGCTTCAGCTGCCATCTGAGCCATGGCCGTGTTACAACCCTGGCCGATTTCAGCAGCAGCGCATAACAGGGTCACGCCACCTTCGGTGTCGATACGGATCGTCACTGATGTGTGCGGCTTGTAAGACTGATACAGGGTGTAGGCAGTACCGGAGATGTAGTAACCACCAGCCAGGCCGATGCCCTTACCAAACGGCAACTTACCGCGTTTTTCCATGTAACCGGATTTTTCAGCAGCAACCTGCAGACATCTCTTATACTCAGTGTGCGGTACGTACATGTTGTTAGCTGCTGTATAGCCGGACTCCACAGCGTTCTTCAGTTTAAACTCTAACGGGCTCATACCCAGTTCATCAGCGATTTCTTCCATCATGACTTCCAGGGCAAACCTGGGTTGCACGCCGCCGAGACCGCGGTGAGCGCCGCAGCTGGGCTTGTTGGTATAGACGTTTCTAACCTTGGTAAATACGTGAGGCACTTTGTATGGCAGGTGCACCATGGAAGCGGTGTAGAACATAACCACGACACCCCAACCGGCATAAGCACCCTTGTCCATGGTGTTGTCAAACTCAACAGCCTTGATGTAGCCGTCTTTGTCCACACCCATTTTGATCTTCATGTAGCATGGGTGACGTCCTTTACTGGTGTAGAAGACTTCGTCACGCTCGTAAGTCACCTTAACCGGACGACCAGTCTTACGGGACAGCAAGCAAGCCACAAACTCGGAGGAAGCAGCCTCGCCCTTACCGCCGAATCCGCCGCCCACTGTAGGCAGGGTAACACGGATCTTGCTCATGGGCATTTCCATAACAATGGCCATCTGGCGGTGCAGGTAGTGAGGTACCTGGCTGCTGGCCCACAGGTGCAGCTGTCCGCTCTGGGTGTCATAACTGGCCAGGGCAGACATCGGCTCAATGTAGCCCTGCTGCGGGCGGCCGGTGCTGTATTGTCTTTCAAAAATATAACCGTTCTCTTCGCACTCTTTAAATGCAGCTTCAGGATCGCCATACTTCTGAATACCCTGGTGCATAATGTTGTCAGGTTTATCAGCATGGATCTGGCAATCCGGCTCACTGGCACGAGCCAGGGATGTAAAGGGATCCAGCATTACCGGCAGGGGCTCGTATTCTACTTCGATGAGCTCAAGAGCTGCTTCGGCAGTTTCTTCATCAATAGCGGCTACAGCTGCTACGCCTTCACCGTAAAAACGCACTTTGTCCACGGCCAGAGCAGTCTCGTTAGCTGATTGAGGAACAATACCCCACTTATTGGGAGCCTCATCACCGGTTAATACTGCCAGAACGCCAGGCATGGCCAGAGCTTTACTGCAGTCGATTTTCTTAATTCTAGCGTGGGCATATTCTGTGCAACGCTTGATCTTACCGTAAATCATACCCGGTAAAACCATGTCGTCAGTGTATATTGCTTCACCTTTAGCTTTGGCTGGGCCGTCTATCCTGGGCATGCTTCTCCCAACCTGGGTAAACCGTCTCTCATCCACATAACTGGGAATACCTTCACGTTCTTGTGCTTGCCTTTGATCCCAGGGCCTATCCAGAGCGCCAGGATTGTATCTTTCTTCAGCCATTACTTCACCCCCTCAACAACATGTTCAATAGCCATTAAAATCCTCTTGTAGCCGGTGCAACGGCAGAGGTTGCCGGCCATTTCGTGCTTGATTTCATAAGTGGAAGGCTTCGGATTCCTATTGAGCAGCGCAGTTGCGGCCATCAACATACCCGGGGTGCAGAAACCGCATTGAATAGCGCCTTTATTAACAAAAGCTTCCTGCAGCGGGTTCATTGTGCCGTCAGGATTTTGCAACCCTTCAACGGTAGTGATCTTTTTGCCTTCGCATGTGATGGCTAGAGTGATGCAGGACATCACGTTTTTGCCGTCGATATTCACGGTGCAAGCGCCGCAGTCAGCTGCGCCACAACCTTTTTTGGTTCCGGTGAGACCTAACTTTTTACGGAGCACGTCAACCAGCAGATCTCTGTGGCTGATCGCTACGTCATAGTCACGTCCATTGACATTGAGAGTAATCAGTTTTTTCATCACTTACACCTCCTGAGCGGCGGCATACGCCTCTTTCAGTAACCTGCGGGCCAGCGCACCGACGATCTCGGTACGATATTCGGCGGAGGCACGTACGTCGCTGATGGGCTTCGCTTCAGCCTGAGCTGCTTCAGCTGCTGCTTGCACCAGCTCATCGGTGAGTTTCTGTCCTGTTAACAGGTCAGGTACACGCGTGGAGACCAGCGGCTTGATGAATACGGAACCCAAGATCAGCTTGACACTCTTAATGGTCTGCTTGTCGTCTTCCAGCTCCATCGCAACGGCCATATTGACACAGTCGATTTCGTTGGCGTCCCTGGCACCCATGTAAGCATACTTGGCTACCATTTTGGGGGAGGGCTCAGGAAGCTTGAATTTAGTCAGTATTTCGCCTGGTTGGAGGTCGATATTCCTGACACCAAGGATGAAGTCTTCAAGAGGCAGTTCTCTTTCACCGCTTGCGCTACCTATTACTACAGTTGCGCCATAAGCAATCAGCGGTCCTGGGGTTTCAGCTGAGGGAGAAGCGTTACAGCTGTTACCGCCAATGGTGCCCATGTTCCTAACTGCGGAGGAACCAATCTCACCACAGGCATAAGCTAAAGCAGGATATTTTTCTTGAACGATTTCGGAGAATTGAATCTCTGAGTTCTTGGTGGTTGCACCAATTTCCATACCTTTGCCCGGCTCATACTTGATGCCCTCGAACTCTTTGATGTTGGTAATATCAACCACATATTCCGGGCTTACGATCTTGTCCTTCATCAAGATAATCAGGTCGGTACCACCAGCTAAAATCTTAGCCTTGTCGCCCAGACGTGCTAACACTTCATATGCTTCAGCAGGCGTCTGCGGGGCTACATACTCAAAAGGCTTCGGATACGACATTTAATAAGCCACCTCCTTCATATACTTACCAATGCTCGATGATTCACTACTGCAGACATTTCTTTCATTTTTCTGTCTTGGACATTCCCCCTTCGTTTGCTCAACCCCAGGATGTTTTTGATTATTTTTGATTAATCAGTCAACTATTCATCCAGGGCTCAACGCAAAAAGAATATAATCCTAAACCTGGTAAACCAAAATGAAAATGAAGCATGCTATTTTTCATATCCTGCCATAGGCTGTTAGTTGTTTGTACTGAATAACACTTACTCTATGGCAACATACAAAACACGAAAAACAATTATAGTCTATAGTAGTATACTTAAAAATTAATCGGTTGTAGAATTAACCAATCTTGTTAAAAATAATACTTTTAATCACAGCTTGCGTAATATACAACACGACTTAAGAAGCATAAGCTATACTTGTTCATTCGATAAGCTTTGTTTATGAGCACGACTTGTCTGCATAGTGAATCCTTATAGTATTGTATAGCACCACATATAAAAGATCAAGTTTATTTTAGTCTTAATCAACAGGTTATACTTGACTTTAGAGTATTTGTTTGCTGGTCTTAACGCCGATATTTCCTGTTTTTAAGGCACAAGCACTAAAATTAAGTGAAAATTACAACGATATTTTTTGAACAAGCGATTTAGTAAGGAGGCATATTGACATTGAGTTGCCTGAAACAGGCAGATGATTTATTATAGAACAACAGGGACACTGAATATTATATAAAAAAACCGATCCAATCTACATGTACAGATTTTGGGCACAGCTTTTCATTAGAACAATAAACTCAAATGCATCCCGCATCACTACCTGTCTTATGGCAGCAAGAGCATCACAATATTCCGGGTGCCCAGCAATAGGTGATGATATTTGAAGTTTAAAACCTGGATTAACAAATGAATCTTTTGGAGGTGTAATTCTTTATGAATTATGAAGGAGCAATATTTCGTCCGCCCAGTGAAGCCGGCAGCCTTATTCTGCAAGTAACGGTTGGGTGCTCAAACAATACCTGCACTTTTTGTAGTGCCTACAAAGATAAAAAATTCAGAGTCAAATCCTGGCCGGAGATCGAAGCGGACATCATATCTGCCGGCAGATACAAAAATGGTGTCAACAGAATATTTTTAGCAGACGGCAACGCTTTAATGCTCCAGAACGAACTTCTGCTTAAAATCCTAAAAAGACTGTACAACGATTTTCCTTATCTAGAGCGCGTTGGCATCTATGCTGGAGCTCAGGACGCATTAAAAAAAGAGCCGGAGGAACTAATAGCTCTTAAGGAGGCAGGCCTGGGCATTGTCTACTTTGGCCTGGAAAGTGGCAGCGACGCTGTGCTTAAGCTTGTCAGAAAAGGCGTCACAGCAGCTGATATGATCAAGGCCTGCCATAGAATTAAAGAGGCAGGATTAACTTTATCCATTACGGTAATAAGCGGCCTGGGCGGCGTAGACATGACCCGGGAGCATGCTTTGAGGACTGCAGAGGTTGTCAGCGTCATCAACCCGGATTATTTGAGCACCCTGACTTTGATGGTGGTTAAAGGGACAAAACTCTACGATCAGGTACAACGCGGCGAATTTAAACTGATGACCCCCTTGCAGGATCTAAAAGAGCTTAAATTAATGCTGGAGCATGTTAATCTCAGCAACTGTGTTTTCAGAAGCAACCATGCCTCAAATTATTTACCCCTCAAAGGTGTTTTAAACCGGGATCGTGATGCTCTGGTTTCCCTGATAGAAAGAGGTTTAGCCACTCCGGCTATGTTGCGGCCGGAATACTTGCGCGGGCTCTGATGATTAAGCAAGACAATTTGACACGACTTATTAAAAGACGAGGGCTGGAGTAAGATATCCAGTCCTCGTCTCTTTTCATCTCACAGCTTAACTAATGGTATAGTTGGCCGGGTAGCCAGGTATGATTCATAAAAATAATTGCCAAATAATTGTATTGCGTTAATTAATGTTCAGCAGTAGAATATAGTCTATACTACTATAGGATATAGTAGCGATCTAAAATATATTACTATAGCCCCAGGCTATAGTAATATATTCGTTACCTATCGCAATGTAATATTTCACAATGAAATATTACAGGCAAATAGATTAATTGCCAGCCATTCTTTCAGCCGCTCTTTTCTTGGATATGCTGCTGACCAGATAGGTAAGGGCAACACCAACCAGGTTAAGAACTGCTGCAATGATAAAGGCCGTGTTGTATGAGCCGGAGGATGCTTTAACGTTAGCCGCCAGCATGGGCCCTAAAGTTGCCGCAATGGCAAAGCCGGTAAACATGATCCCGTAGTTGACACCATTGTTTTTCGGACCAAACATATCAGCTGTCAACGCAGGGAAAATCCCCATGATACCGCCGAAGCAAAGAGCAATCAACATAGCTGCCGTGATGAACAAACCATATGAGCTTGCAAAATTCAAGGTGAAGACTGAAACACCGCTGATAATATACATGAGTGTAAGGGCTGTATAACGTCCAATGCCGTCAGATACAGCACCCCATAAGAAACGGCCGCCAGTGTTGCCCAGTGCGATCAAGCTCACCGCAGCAACCGCTGTTGCCACAGGCACAGCCGTTAAGTCTATGGCAATCTGCCTTGCCTGGCTGATAATCATGAGACCGGCGAAGGCGCCAATCATAATCATCATCAATAATACATAGAAGACAGGATCCGCCAGCATTTGTTTCCAGTCCTTATCCACACCGGAAACCGCTGAACCAGGAGCCGGAGCAGGTGGCGTCCAACCTTCCGGTTTGAAGTTTGCAGGAGCCTGAGCAACAAAGAAAGATCCAATAGCAATGATGATAAAATATGCAATACCAAGAGTCCTGAAAGCACCCATAATGCCTGCACTGCCAATCAGAGCATTCGCAATCGGCGGCACGACGATGGAACCGGTGCCGTAACCGGCTGTGGCTAAACCTGACACCAGACCTCTTTTATCCGGGAACCACTTAACCGTGTTGGCAATGGTGCAGGAATAGATTAAGCCCATACCTAAGCCCATCAAAAGACCATATGACAGGTAGAGCGAAGTTAATGATTTAGCAAAACCGGTCAGGAAAACACCGCCGCCAAACATAAACGCGCCGGTAAAAATGACCCATCTCGGACCAAACATATCCTGCACACGGCCCCCGACGATCATAGTGACAGGACCTAACAAGTTGGAAATCGTAAACGCCAGTGTAATACCTGCAGCAGTTACGCCGGCAAGCATGAGCGTATTAGTAAAATACTCATTCAGCGGGCCTGCAAAAACACTCCATGCATAACCAGAGCCGATACAAAGGTTAATTGCTATACTGGCGATCAAAACTAGCCATCTTTTGGATTCCGGTTTCATAATAAATAATGCCTCCTTTTCAAATGGTATTTAGTTCCGCATCAATAACCTTTTAACTAAAACGCAAATGATTCCGAACTGTTTTTACCCTATTCTGTTTTCTTATAGCGTCATCAACCACCTCCAAAATAGTTTAATTAAAGAATGGCGGCACATCTAATTAAAGGAGTACAGCCACCCTTAATTACCGGTTAGGTTGCTGACTAATATATATGCCTTATAAATCATTAGATGTTCGTGCGTTCCATAACAAATAATGACAGGCAATGAGCAATCAGGATAACAATCCTGGACGACAGGAGCTAGATCTCCTGTCATCCAGGACAGAACCCTTTTTAATAATTATTCAGCTTTTTTCGCGTCCCAAATAGCTTTTAACCCACCCCACTCAGGCTGGAAGATTTCCGCCGGCATAAGCTTCGGACCACCTGCCGGGATAATCGGGGTAAACTCCATCTGGTCCAGAATATCCTTCTGGAGATCTACGCCTGGTGCGATCTCAATGAGGACCATTCCTTCCGGAGTCCTTTCAAATACACACCTTTCGGTGATATAGAGCAGTTTCTGGCCTCTCTTTACAGCCAGGTTGGCGTCAAAGGTCAACTGCAGGCTCTTCTTGACGAATTTCTTCAGTTTACCTTCCTGTTTGATAACCAGCTTACCGTCTTCAATGGTCTCCTCTAATCCTTTAGCTGTGAAAGTCCCAATGAATAAGGCAACCTTGGTTCCAGCGGCGATGTTGGCAAAACCGCCTACACCGAGAGTTATGCCGTTTAGGTAGGAGGTATTGATGGAACCGTCTTCTTGCGCTTCGGATAAGCCAAACACGCCGTAGTCAAGACCGGTGCCGTCAAACCAATCAAAGTGATCGCCCTGGTCTACGGAGGCTTCCACATTCCAGTGACAGCCGAAGTCAGGACCGCCGCCGGGCACGCCGCCCACGGAACCGGATTCGGAAATCATGGTGATCTCATCCATAACTCCTTCTTCATTCATCACGCTGCCGCAGAAAGTAGGCAGACCAATACCAAAGTTGCACAACCAACCCGCCTGGGCTTCCATGCAGGCCCTGCGGACAATAACTTTCTGGGGCTCAAGTGGCATCGGCTTCAGGCTTTCGCCAATAGGCACTTTGATCCTGCCGCTCAGACCGTACCAGTAGTTAATTTTCTGTTTGCCGTGGGGCCATAAGCCGTGCACAATATCTTCCGGATGTTCTGCCACTACAATATAGTCCACCAGGTTGCGAGGCACTTTAACCATTTTGGGATCCAGAGAACCGGCCTTAGCCAGACGTTCCACCTGGACAATCACTTTCCCGCCATTAGCTTTCACAGCCCTGGCCACTGTGGCCAATTCCAGGTTGTAAACTTCGTTTTCATTTGTAACGTTGCCGTTTTCGTCAGCTGTGGTGCCCCTGATTAATCCCTTGGTGTAGGGTAAGCCCCTGTAGTAGAGGTATTCTTCTCCGTCAAAATCAGGGATGTACTTAATAAATTGCTTGTTTTCTTTTGTTAATTCTTCGGTGATCTTCCTGGCGCTGTCATTTAAGCAACCGGCGTCAACACGCTCGTCCATGAAGGTACCCAGGCCAACTTTTGACATTACGCCCGGCATACCCCTGCCTTGCTCCCTGTACATCTGGAGCATAACGCCAAGGGGCATATACCAGCCAGGCAATTTATCTTCTTCGATTAGCTTGGCAATACCTGGAGTGGTGCTTTCATGGGAAGAGATGTCCCACTTCAACAGGCCTTCATGAGCAAAACATCCTGCCGGGATGCAGCCCGCCGCGTGAACGTGGACCATATCACGGGGATGACCCGTCTCCAGGAAACGCTTCTCAATGGCTTTCCCGACCTCCTCTGGCCAACCGCTCATACCGAATGAGGCGCCCAGAATAATGTCGCCATCGACAAAAAGATCCGCAGCTTCTTTAACTGAAATTACTTTTGCCATATTCCATCTCTCTCCTTATAACGTTATTTTCTATATCTATTCTTTCCGGAAACTGCTTTTGCTTAAAGTCACCTCCCGCTCTTGTCTTTTGATACATGCCTGTAGGAATATGATAATCATTAGTCAGCAGCTCCGAAAGATGATACACGCAATAAGGTCATTGCTTCATCTGTTCATTTGGTAATTCTTGAAGAATTTCCTGCAAGAACTTCTCTTCCGCCTCACGAAAATAAATTAAATTTTTAACGACTTCCCTTTTCTTATATGGCATCTCCTGTTCAAGGGTAAAATCCTCTTTCAACCTCTTAATATTAGATTTAACGATGGAAAGTCTTTTAGTTAAACAACTAACCAATTCATCTGGAGTTAAAATATCTGATGTTTCCAGGCCAACATTCAAATCTAGATAATACCACTCCAGGTTAGTCAATAACCTTTTCGAAGCATGAGCCAGGGCTTTTTGGCCTTCTTCCGTGATGTAATACCGTTTTCTGTCCGGCATCTTGCCTTCTTTTTCTTTTTTTGAATAAACCAGGCCTCTTTCTTCAAGCCTCTTTAGAACCTGGTAAATCGAAGCTACACCAACTCTGACCCAGCGCCGCATATCGCGGCATTCAATTGTTTTATCAATTTCATAAGCATAGGAAGGTTTTTCATTTACTATGCTAAGAAGTACCACTTCGATATTTGAGAGTGCTTGTACCATATTATTACCAACCTATTATAATTTATATTGTATGTTAAAAAAGCCACAATTAATACAAACAGACCTTGATATTGCTTATATTATATAGTAGCCCGTCAAAAAAATAAATAGCAATGTCAAAGAATCTTTGTCGTATTCTGTCGTATTATGGATGCAGCACCCGCGTAAATGCATAAGTTTTACCAATAGTGTAAAAATAATCATATCACTACGCTGGCTCCCGCAAAAAGATTTAATGCTCTCCACAAAATCAATGTATTTTATTACATGAAAAACCGGAGAAAAAAAGGTTAACAGAGATATTTATCGTATTAGTATACTTTATACTAATACTGTTAGGGGGACATTTATTTGTTATTGCATGAATTGCTCCGGCAAGGGCTTGATGAGCAAATAGCACTCTATGAAAAAGAAGCGACATATAGCTATGCCCAACTGAAGAAAAAAGTGGAGCAATTTCGAAACTATTTATATTTTATAGGGGTGCGTCCCTCTGATAGAGTCGGCTTGTTCGCTAAAAATTCCTCTCAATTTATATTTAGCTATATGGCAGTTGTCAGCCTCGGAGGAGCAGTAATACCGCTTAACACGCTGTTAACCGGCAGGGAAATAGCTTTTATTCTTAACGATGCCGATGCAAAATTCATCTTAACCGATAAAGAACTAAATCTAAACACCGGTGATGATACAACACCAACCACCCAGATACTGCTGCAGGATATAAGTGCAGCAACTGCCCGGGAACAATTTCCTGCGGCACCGTCTATGGACATAAAAGAAACCGATCTCTGTGTTATTATCTACACCTCGGGGACTACCGGACGCCCTAAAGGGGCTATGCTCTCCCACCGCAATCTGGTAACCAATGCCGTTGCTTTTGCCGATATGTCACAAACGACCGCCGGCGAAAATATTCTCTGCGTGCTGCCCATGTTTCACAGTTTCGGTTGGACCTGTTGCGTAGATACAGCTTTATACGCCGGCGCTTCAATTACTATTGTGGAGAATTTTTCACCCAGGGATGTCATCGCGGCAATCCGGAATTATGGTATTACAGTGGTAATAGGGGTACCCGTCATGTATGGTTACTATGCTAAAATGGCGACACCCGGGGATCTGTCCGGTGTCCGCCTGTTTGTTTCCGGCGGCGCGGCTCTACCCCTGGAGATCATTAATAGTTTCTATACTAAAACAAAGAAGAAGATTGTCGAAGGCTATGGGCTTTCCGAAGCCTCACCGGTGTGCACCTTCAACCCCCTGGAAGCCACCAAACCGGGTTCGATAGGCCTGCCTATTGCCGGCGTTGAGGTGATTATTAAGAATAACGGCAGGGAAGCAGCGACTGGAGAAGTGGGAGAAATACTCGTCAGGGGACCAAATGTGATGCTCGGCTATTATGGTATGCCGGCGGAAACCGGGGAAGCTCTGCGTGACGGGTGGCTTCATACCGGGGATTTGGCCTACAAGGACGAAGATGGTTACATCTTTCTTGTTGACCGCAAAAAGGATCTGGTCATCGTAAGCGGCCTTAATGTATATCCGCGCGAAATCGAGGAAGCACTGTACCAATACCCTGCCGTTATGGAGGCTGCAGTAATCGGCATACCTGATCAAAAACGCGGAGAAATAGTGCGTGCTTTTATTGTGGTCAAGGAAGGCATGGAGATAAACAAAAAAGAACTGCTAAACTATCTGAAAATGAATTTAGCTTCCTACAAACTCCCCAGGGGGATTACGGAGCTCAAATCTTTGCCGAAAACTGCAACAGGCAAGATCTCAAAACTAGAACTCAGAAAAATGTACTTAGAGCAATCGACATTAGAGCAATAGATAAAAGGAGCAACAATAACTACAGGGCACAGTTTGCCGGCACAGCAGAACAACTTCACTTAAGATCTATCAGACCTCCGGGGCCATGTCCTGAGGTCTGCTTTTATCTGTATCCCGTCCTGAAATAAAGAGCATACACAGTCAGCACCAAAACTAATGCTGCCAGGGCAAAAACGCCGATACCCCCTCTTACAAAGCCTTTTTGCATGGCCCAACTCCCATAAGTATAGGTATAATAAGTCACTGCCAGAGCGATTAACAGATATAGAAGCTTCTCCATCATTTAACCCCCACAGGTTTTGTAGTTTCCAGCTGCAGTCCGGTTCTGCGAATTTTTCCGTGCACAGTAACATTAATTGTGGCCTCCGGGTATCTGTCGAGCCACTGAAACTCAAGCCACGGATTTAAGGTTAAGAATTTGCGTTTTACCTGGTTGCCAAAACCAAAAATGTCGGCGCCGAATTCCTCCTGGGTCCGCCTGATCAGTTCAGACATACCCCTTTCGGAGCTTTCGTTAAAGGCCGCTTCAAGCATTCCCTGCATGGACGGATCTTCATAATTATTACCGCTGGCGATGGAAATTATCTCCGGCTCAATAAAAATATCGACATCGATGGTAACATTGCCCTGCTGATCAAGAACAGTCTTATACCGGGGTTTATCGGATTGGTGCAGTAGCAACCCAACCGACAAGTCCGGGTTCAGGGGATCAGGGATACCGGTCATCCCCTGGTGGAAAAGGCCTCTCAGAGACAACCAGTAACGGGTCTCCTGACCGTTTAACAAACCAACCATTTTGTCTTCATTGAAAACCGCTGTGCCGATAAACTGGGCCGGGCTTGGTCCGGCAACCGGTACTTCACCTGCCGCGTATTTGCCCAGGGACGCCTCCCCACCCGTACCGATCCCCGGCTTGGCTGATGCCAACCCATCTTCATGCAGGGCTATCAGAGGGACGCATGGCTGAATATAATCCGATTTAATTGCGTCATAAAACTCATGGAATTTTACGCTTTGAATAAGACCTGTAGCCTCATGCAAACCACTGATTAATTCTATCTGTTTTGTAGGGCTTATTTCCAGGGAAGATTTGTTCTTCTCGATAAAATCCCTGGCTTTGCCGCGGCAGACAAAGACCCGGGCCGTACCCCGCAATTCCCGGTAGCGGTTAAGGGGGTTCAGCCACCTGGCTAACCCTTCTCTGGCCAGCTCTTCAGAGAAGATAAAGACATTATTATGCAAGAAGGATACCCTTCTATCAATAACTGTATTCAATAAGTCAATAGCAGAAATTGGCGCATAGCTCTCCACGGTGTATGTGAGAGTGCCGTTGCCGCCTTCACCCCCGTTACCGCCGCCTCCACCTTCACCGCCGCCAACACCGGCAATAACCTTGGGGTTGGCGATGCTGACTGTTATGGCCAGCTTTTCCTTCTCCCCTTTATCAAAGCCTAGAGCCAGAACATAAGCCATCTCATCAGTTTCTTTGCTACCCCAGCAACCCGGCAATAACAGCAGGCCCAGGGCCAATATCAATAATACAATAGGCCTATACTTCCCCACGTTTACCCCTCCTCAGCTTGTACACAGCCAGGATCAATAACGGCAGAATATAATTGGGAATATAGGAGAAAGGCCTCAGAAAGTTTATGTCCAATTGGATGGCGGACGGCAGATCCGGCGGCAGAACACTTAATATAAACATGATCACGACCAGAGGCCAGAGCAAAGGCCGATAGTCCGGCAGCTTCAAGGTGCCGGTCAAGGCTACCGCAGCGCCATAAAGAGTGAGGGCAATTTTAATAAAGGCTACCATACCCCAGATGAGAATAAAAACCGCCTCAACACGCTGCAAAAACCGCCCTATATATATATCCCGCGACATACTGTAAAAAGGCAGGGTATTTTCCCCCATGGTAAGCCAGTGGAAAGACAGGTTCATCAACAGCAACACAGCTGTGAGAGTAGCAAAGCCTAATAACATGGCACGGTAGCCCACCAAACGAAAATGCTGCAACCCGCCTAAGGATTGAATAATTACCCCGGCAAAGATGATCTCGGTGACGCTGGCTGTGCTAAGGGTCCCAATGCCAAAAACTTGCAGCGGCCCGCTGCCGAATATGGGGAATATATTATCCAATTTCGACATCGGCAGCACCGCCAGCAATAAGAGCAGGATACCCCCAAAAATAAAAGGATAGGCCAGGCGGGATGTGCGGGCTAAGGCTTCGATACCCAGGTAGGCGCCCAGCATTCCCATGGCCAGATAGAGGATACTGACAACACTGATCGGCACACTGGGCAAAGCTGAAACAATCAGGGCTTCCGCGAATTCCCTGGTAAATAAGGAACCCACAGCTATAAAGAAACCAACCGTTACCAGGTTCAGAAGCGTCCCCAGGTAAGGGCCCAGAGTGCGCTCAGTTATTTGCACAATATTTAGATCCGGTCCTGATTTGAGCACCAGGTACATGATATAAAACCCCAGCAGCGCCACCAGCAGTCCGCCCAGAGGTGTGAGCCAGGCGGCATTTGCGCCGAGTTCGTTTAGATACCTGGGAAATGGCAGAAATACCCTGGCGATGTTGGCAACAGCTAAAAGAATAATCGCTTCAGAGGGACCGAAGGTTCCTGTCCTATTCATCATTGCCACCATCCTTATCCTGTGTCCAGCCCCTGGCCTCCCGGGGTTGACGAATCAAGTCCTGGGGATTGATATAGTCGGGACGCCGTTCATGAATGAAAGCAGGTAAGCGGTACACTAAATCAAACCCTTCAGTAGTACGCGGCCCCACAGGCGACAGGTAAGGGACACCAAAAGATTTCAGATTGGCAGTTAGAATGGTCTGGCTGAAAATACCTATGGCAATACCGAAAAAGCCCAATGACGACGCCCAGGACTATATAAATAAAGCTGTAAATGCGCATGGTAAAGGAAAGTGAGTAACTGGGAATGGCATAGGAGGCCAAACCAGTGATGGCAACCAGGATTACCAGGATAGGGCTGACGATGTTGGCTGCTACCGCCGCCTGCCCCAGGACAAGGGCGCCAACTATCCCGATCGTACCACCAATTACCCCGGGCAAGCGGATTCCAGCTTCGCGGATTAGTTCAAAGGAAACCAGCATCAATAATAATTCAATTACGGAGGGAAAGGGAACCTTTTCCCTGTTTCCGGCGATTGACAGCAATAACTCTGTTGGGAGCATTTCATGATGATACAATACTATCGACAGGTAAACACCCGGGAGTAAAAAGGAAATCAGAAAGGCCAGAGCTCTTAGATAGCGCAAAAAGCTGCCGTATTGCCAGCGGATGTAAGTTTCCTCACCGGTATGGAGATGTTCATAGAGAGTGGTTGGCACCACCAACACCAGAGGGCTACCTTCAATGATAATGGCCACCCTGCCCTCATTTAGCTTGGAGGCCACCCGATCCGGACGCTCCGTTTTCATAATGGTGGGATGCAGATCATAGGGGTGATCCTCAATATATTCCGTCAGGATGCCGCTTTCGGCGATGTAATCGGACTCGATGCTGTTAAGGCGTCTTTTTACTTCCTTAACCAGTTCCGGATTGGCCAGGTCACGCAAGTACATAATCGCAACAGTTGTTTTTGTGCGTTCCCCCAGCGTCATCATTTCCGTGGTCAGTTGTTCGTTCCTGATAATCTTTCTGATCAGGGCTGTATTAACCCGCAGTGTCTCGGTAAAGGACTCCTGAGGTCCGTGAATAGACTGTTCGTTTTGGGGCCTTTCTACCCCGCGGTGTTCCCAGCCCTTGGTTTCTACAATTAAGGCATTGGGGGAGCCTTCCATGAATACAGCCGTGTCCCCCATGTTGACGGCAGCAACAACGTCACTGAAAAGCTCCTTGATCACGACCTGATTGCCGGGCAACAAATGCTTTTTTACATGAGCAGCCAGCCCGCTGGTGTCTTTGGGCAAGGGCTTTTCGGCAAAGAGCATGACCGCCTCAAACAGCGCATTCTGTATGGCTCTGTCTACCAGGCCGTCAATGAAGATGGCAAAACAGTTAATTTCCGGTTTTGTGCCAAGGACAAATTCCCTGAGCACCAAATCCTTGTTGAGAGGCAGGCCATAAATCTCACTGACCGTCTTCTTGTTGCGGCTTAAGGATATATGTACGGCATCCTTACCTGCCCCTGTTTCCTCATCCGTTTTCTGTCGCTCCCCCGACCGAAAGAGCTTTCTTAAGGTCTTTCCCAGGGGAGGCTTTTCATCTTTGGCATCACCGGCTGCCTCAGCTCCCTTCATTTTTTCTTCAGGAGTCTCCTTCAGGGTGAAACCTTCCTGCACCGGCTTTTCTTGATAGGTGAGCAGTTCAAGAATTTTTTTTAGTTTGCTCATACTACCTGTACCTTCCAGACAATGTTAGTGATGATTATTATGCCCAGGCGCAGAAAGAGTATCCATGCAATAAATCATTTCATCATGCTGTAAAAGAGAGAACCGGGCACTGCCTCAACAGCGCCCGGTTTCTTTCTTAGTATAATTATTTAATCAATAACCATGATGTATTCAACCTCTGGGTCGGCAGTGCCTACCAGGGTGCATCTCGCTTCTTTGAGCTTCCTTATATAATCAATGATATCGCCAGTGATAATCTCGCCCATACTTACCAGAGGTATCCCCGGCGGATAGACCATGATCATTTCTCCTGCTACCCTGCCCGCGCACCGTTCAAGGGCGACAGGCTTCTTGTCCCCGTAAAATGCTTCCCTTGGCGGCATGGTGATGACCGGGTTAAACTCAATTAATTGAATTTTATCAGCAGCTTGACCCGGTGCGTGAGCGGCGATATCTTTAAGGGCCTTGACGAATGCTTCAAGGTAGCTCCTTTGATCGCCGAGGCCTGTTATGGCCAGTATATTATACTTATCGGCCAGTTCAATCAGGATATTGTAGTCCCTGGCCAGAAGTTCCTCTACTTCATAACCGGTCAAGCCAAGCTGGTGCACATTAACCAGGAGCTTTGTTTCATCAAAGTAAAAGGGTCTGTTATTGGCAAAATAGCTGTTATCAGGTGCGAATAACCCATCAATACTGTTGATTTCACTTCTTGTCCAGCGCAACATCTCCAACAAACGGCCGAGGATCTCCTCACCAGAGGTCGCCAACTGCTTCCTGGCAACATCCAGAGAACATAACAGTATATATGAGGGGCTGGAAGTGTAGGTCAGGTTAATAACCTGCCTGACATAGTCTGCATCGAAATAAGGAGTGTCATTTAACAACAACACTGAACTCTGTGTCATGGAACCACCTGTCTTATGCAAACTGGCAGCGCTCAGATCAGCGCCTGCCTGCATCGCGGAAACAGGAAAACCGGGATGAAAATGCATATGCGACCCGTGGGCTTCATCCACTAAAACCGGCATGTCATTCCGGTGCGCAAGGTCAACTATCTGTTTAAGATGCCCGGCAATGCCGTAGTAGGAAGGATTAATGGTTAAAACTGCGCTGGCATCGGGATTCTGCTTGATCACCGCAGCTAGTTTTGTTTCAGTAATTCCCAGCACAATGCCCAGGTTCTGATCGATTTCCGGCTGTACATAAACCGGTTCGGCTCCGCTCAGGATCAAGCCGTTAAAGATAGATTTATGAGCGTTTCTGGGAATAATGATCTGCGAACCTGGTTTGCATGCGCTCATAATCATAGCCTGTACACCTGATGTTGTACCGTTGATCAGAAAATATGCGCGCTCTGCCCCAAAAGCATCGGCGAGTAAGGCTTCGGACTCCAGGATGACCTTGGTAGGATTCCATACTAAATCAATACCACGGGTCTGGTTAAGATCCATCCGCAGCACATTTTCACCGACAAATTCCTCATACTCGGTTAAACCATGCCCGTGCTTATGGCAAGGTATCTGTAAGGGAATGGCATTTCTTTTAACATGATATTTTACCGCCTCAAACAGAGGAGTTCTGCTCTGGTCCAATGACACTTATCCACTTCCTTCTTGCGGGTTTCTGCCACAATTACAAAAATTTTTGCATATTCTCTTCAGCCACCAGCACCACAATTGGTGTCTGCTGGTCATCATTGCCATGGGGGTTATCCTTGAGATAGTCAACTAACATATCCACATCCACCCCGTCGGTAGCTCCCAGGATGTCCACCTTACCGATATCATTAACGTCTGATATTACCGCCTCGGCGCCGGTAACCGCTTTTACCCTTTCAACAACGCTTTGCGGCTCCCTGGGACCTAACACGATATGGCGGTCATAGGGCCACATGGTTCCGGCAAAATCATCGATTAGCGCCAACTGCCGCCCGGCAACACGGTAAAAATCCCCCCTGCGTCCAAGCAACCGGCCCAATCCAGCCGCAATTACACCCAGGATGAAACGCACATAGCCGACTTCCTGTATAGCCACCTGCATGGAATGAGGCGCGGCCAGGCTGCCTTCTTTGCCGGGAAAACGGCACATAAATTTTGCCAGCAAACCCGGTTTAACGGTTTCATGCAATATCATCCGGCCCTGACTGATCGCCACAACACTTTCCGCCAAAACTATAATATCGCCGGTAGATACTATTTCTCCGGTATACTTACGTGCAACTTCTACAATATCGTCTTCTTCGGTAATAACATGTGTTCTGATTGGGATCCTGCCAGCGATCATTTATTCACCTTCAAATCAGCCTGATTAACGGCAAAGTAATTCCTGATCCCGTTAAAAACGCCCTCGGCGGCCCGTTCTTGAAAGGTCAAGCCCCGCAAAGACACTTCCTCAACGATATTGGTAATCGTAACCACCTCCACCTTCGCAGCCGGAATATCAGCAGGCAGGACATCTTCCAGCTCTTCAGCGATACCTCTGTCTTTAACCTTGATTTTCTTAAGCAGCTCCTCCTGAACATAAGTGGCTAAAGCCAGGCCGGCCTTGCTATTGACAGGGTATTTCACGGCAGCGCCGGATACCTCCCTGTCAGTGCTGGAAAATGTATGGAGGGAAATATAAACATCAGCATTTTCCCGCCTGGCTAATTGGCATCTTACTTCTTGCGGCACATCTTCATCCCCCTGCCTGGTTAATACCGCATTTGCCCCGGCACGCTTTAATAACTTTTCCAGGTTGTGGGCAATTGGCATAACAACATCCTTTTCCAGCAGGCTGACCTGCCCCCTGCCACCGGTGTCATTCCCGCCATGAGCAGGGTCAATGATGATTGTCTTGCCGGCAAAAACTTTGCTCAATGCAGCGCGGTTAATGGCTAACTGCAACCTGAAGGGAAATAAATCGAAAGTCTCCAGGTGAAACTCAGCAGGTTGTTCCAGGCGAAACTCAAAAACCGTATCCTGAGCATCCTGCTTTAACAGGGCTTCACGCACAATACCGTCGTTAATAGTGATCTTACCCTCAGGCATGTTGAGAATGGTATTTTTGCTTCTAATAAATATTGTTTTATCGTCGTTGCGGCCATACGTGTACTCAAAAGGCCTGGTGGATTCAATAAAAAGATTGGAAAGCCACTGGCCTTTTTCCCCGTCAGCAACTTTTGACCACAGGTTGGTAATTCTCGGCACCTTCTGGTTGGACAAAAAAAATGCTCCCCCCTCTCTAAAGATTAGGGACCAGGCAAACAAGCGCACGCTAATAATACACATTAGTTCACCAATCGGTTATATTCTTTAATATAATGATTTTTCCTGCATATTTCAACAAGCAATCAAAAAAGTTAGAAATTTTGTAGAAAAAGGCGACCTATGACGCAAACACAACTGGCGGTAAATTAACGCAAAAATATAAACCGGGATAAAACCCGGTCAGGTTGTGAAACGATAACATTATAATAACTGTAGCCCCTCATGGCAATATATTTTTCCAAAATAGTTGTTATTTCTTACCCTCCAGCTGATTGCGATAATTAAAGGCCAAAACTGCCTGGGCAAAATTCACCATTTTCTTAGTCATATTGCCCCCAACTATACCATTATTCCTGGAGGATAGTTCTCCTTTATCAATTTTATCGTAATCAGGTATACCCAGTTCGGCTGCCAATTCAACTTTAAATTGATTCATAGCCGGCTCAATATACTGTTGCAGCTCTTTGGGAATTAGGCCTTTGTTTTCTGTCAACACCGGTTTGTTGGACAACAATCATTACCTCCTTATGAGATTTAGTTTGCGCTTTTACCATGTAGTTTTTTTAATATGTCCGATTAGCAAAAAAATATATTTGTTTTTTATTGTATTAATTTGATAAAACGCACTGCATCAAGACAAAGCAGGAAACTCCTTCTTTTTGTCAAAGTAATATTAGGAAAAGAGGGAGAATATGAGATTCTGCAGTCTTTCTTCCTGTAGTTATGCTAATTGTGTCGTGCTACAGGATCAATATACCTGTATCTTAATTGATTGCGGCCTTAAGAAGAGAGATATCAAGCCCTTTTTAGCAACAGTGGGACTCGCCCCGTCCGATATAGACGCCATCGTCCTGACGCACAGCCACAAAGATCATGTCTATGGACTCAAATACTTCTTAAAAGAAAAAAACGTACCCGTTTACTCAACGGCAGGGGTTCTTCAGGAGTTAAGTCAGGGTATAAACTTCACAACACCGCCGCGGTTTAACCTGCTGCAACACTGTTACGGCCAAAAGATCGGAACACTGGGTGTTATACCCTTCCCTTTATCACACGATGTCGAAACAAATGGCTTTGTCATACATGGGGATGGTGAAAGAATGGGGTTGCTCACAGACACCGGCGTAGTGCCTGAAATATGCTTACAGGCATACAGGGACCTTGACTACCTGTATATAGAGTCAAATCATGAACCGGATATGTACAAGTACTCGTCCAAGCCCGGGTTTGTGATTAAGCGCAATCTCGGCGCAAAAGGCCATTTATCCAACCAGCAGTGCGGTCAGGCGTTGCAGGTAATGGCTCAAAAGAACTGCAAACTGGTTGTCCTTGGACACCTGAGTGAAGAGGACAATGATCCGCAGCTGGCCCTGGACTGCGCCCGCCGGCACCTTCCTCCGGCTACTGCCCTGATCAACGCCCCTTCCCGCCTGCCAGGTAAGTGGTCTGATTTTTATCTGCAAAACAATGGGGTAGGCCCCCGCAATGGTTTGTCACCGTCAAGGTAGGCGTCATGAATGGCACACTGGCAAAAGGCTGCAAATCCATACCCCAGGGGAATAACGTTAACAAGCAATCGTATATTCTTTAGCATTTTTTGCAAATCCATACCCCAGGGGAACAACGAGAGTGATGGCTACTACACTATTACTAAGACCGGTACAAATCCATATCCAGGGGCACAACGTGGTGGTCCGCACCTAATAAGAATCCCCACCTGGCTTATGCAGGTGGGGATTCTTGATCTTAAATTAGCACTACTCCTCGGGGTAATTGCTCCGCGGGGTGTAGTGGGTATGCAATAACTCATGAGACTTCTCACCCAGCGGTTCTTTCAGGAACTCATCATAAAGCTCCTTAACTGCCGGGTTTTCGTGGGACTTGCGCAGAGCCATGCGCTCGTCCACGGTGTAAACGGCATCGATTCTCTTGAGACGAATGTCGGTGTTGGTGGGGATGGGTGAACCACCGCCACCGATGCAGCCACCGGGGCAGCACATAACTTCGATGAATTGGTAGTCGGCTTCACCGGCGACAATGCGATCAAGTACCGCACGGGCATTGGCCAGCCCGTTGGTGATAGCCACATTAACGGGCAGGTCGCCCACCTGGACAGTAGCTTCCTTGGCACCCTCAAGACCACGGCATGCTGTGAAGTTGATATCTTCCAGCTCCTTGCCGGTGACAACTTCATAAACCGTGCGCAGGGCTGCTTCCATGACACCGCCGGAAGCGCCGAAGATTTCACCTGCACCGGTGGAAATACCCAGTGGAGCATCGTAGTCTTCTTCGGGCAGGTTGGTCATGTCTAAACCAGCCTGTTTAAACATACGTCCCAATTCACGTGTTGTGAGCACTACGTCCACATCCTGGTAGCCGCTGCTATGCATTTCAGGCCGCTTGCACTCGTACTTTTTAGCGGTACAGGGCATAATCGATACACAGAAGATATCCTTAGGATCAATACCTGCTTTCTCGGCATAATAGGTTTTCACCAGTGCGCCGAACATCTGCTGCGGCGATTTGCAGGTGGACAAATGCGGCAGCAACTGCGGATAGAAGTGCTCAATGAACTTGATCCAACCGGGGCTGCAGGAGGTAATCATGGGCAGCACGCCGCCGTTATTCACCCTGTGGAGCAGCTCATTGCCTTCCTCCAGGATGGTCAGGTCGGCAGAGAAGTCGGTATCGAAAACCTTATCGAAGCCCAGGCTGCGCAACCCGGCAACCATTTGGCCGGTGGCAATGGTGCCCGGCTCAGCGCCAAGGGCTTCACCCATCTGCACACGGGTAGCCGGCGCTGTCTGCACAACCACGTGTTTGGTAGGATCAGCCAGGGCTGCCCATACCTTATCAGTGTCATCTTGTTCCACAATGGCGCCGGTGGGACAGACCAGTGAACACTGACCGCATTGTACACATTCCATGTTGGCCAGTTTTTCATTAAAAGCCGGAGCAATCAGGGTGTCAAAGCCCCTGTTCTGAGCTGTCAGAGCCTGTACTGACTGAATATTGGTGCAAACCGAAATACAGCGGCGGCAGAGAACGCATTTGCGAGGATCACGCATAATAGCCGGGCTGGAATCATCAATGGGGTACTCTGTTTTAGCACCTTCAAAACGGATTTCGCTGAGACCATATTCTTCCGCCAGATCCTGCAGTTCACAATTCTGATTGCGCCGGCAGGTCAGGCATTCCATGGGATGGTCGGACAGGATCAATTCGAGCACCAGCTTGCGGGCTTTGATCAAATCCGGCGTATGGGTTTTAACAACCATACCTTCAGCCACCGGAGCAACACAAGACGGGATATAAGTTCTGGCGCCCTCCACTTCAACAAGACAGACACGGCAAGCGCCGATCTCATTGATGTCCTTCAGGTAACACAATGTCGGGATTTTGACTCCCACTGATTTAGCGGCCTCAAGGATCGTTGTACCTTCTTCCACTGCAACCGGCCGGTTATCAATTGTCAAATTAATCATTTTTTCATTCCCTCCAAACTCCCGTATTTGAATACTCTCTATTTTTCAAAAGCTGCGGGAGCGGCTTTTATTCCTCAAACTCGCAGATCTTGGCAACACAGTTATGATCACGGATATGAGCCTCATATTCATCCCTGAAGTAGCGGATGGTGCTTAGAATAGGGTTGGGAGCGGTTTGGCCCAGGCCACAAAGAGCAGTCTTCTTAAGGTTTTCACCCAGCTCCAGCAGAAGCTCGATATCTCCCTCTCTGCCCTTACCAGTGCTAATGCGCTCCAGTATTTCCAGCATGCGTTTGGTGCCGAGCCGGCAGGGAGAGCACTTGCCGCAGGACTCATCGACGATGAATTCCATAAAGAACTTGGCAATGTCCACCATGCATGTGTCTTCATCCATGACGATCATCCCGCCTGAGCCCATCATAGCGCCCAGTGCTGATAGGGATTCAAAGTCAATGGGGGTATCTAATTGCGATGCCGGTATGCAGCCGCCGGAAGGACCGCCGGTCTGAACGGCTTTGAATTCTTTCCTGCGAGGAATACCACCGCCGATATCATAAACGATCTCCCTTAAGGTAATGCCCATGGGAACCTCAACAATACCGGTGTTATTGATCCTGCCTGCCAGGGCAAACACTTTGGTGCCCTTACTGGTAGCAGTGCCTATCTCAGCAAACCAGTCTGCGCCATTAAGGATAATCTGGGGAACACTGCCCCAGGTTTCGACGTTATTCAGCACAGTTGGTTTGCCCCAAACACCCTCATTGGCCGGGAACGGAGGTCTCGGCCTGGGCTCGCCGCGCTTACCCATAATGGAGGTCAAGAGGGCTGTCTCTTCACCGCACACAAAAGCGCCGGCCCCGATGCGGATCTCGATATCAAAATTGAAGCCTGTACCAAGAATGTTCTGGCCAAGAAGGCCGTATTCATGGGCTTTTTCTATGGCATAAGAGAGTCTTTCAATGGCCAACGGGTATTCAGCACGCACGTAGACATAACCCTGCTCGGCGCCGATAGCGCGACCGCAAATTGCCATGCCTTCAATGACGCTGTGGGGGTCGCCTTCCAGGAGGGACCTGTCCATAAATGCACCCGGGTCACCCTCGTCACCGTTGCACACAACGTATTTTGGGGTACCTTCGGCAGCGGCAGCAAAGCTCCATTTCATACCGGTGGAGAAACCGGCGCCGCCACGGCCCCGGAGACCGGATTTTTTAACCTCTTCGATGATTTCAGCCGGAGTCATCGAAGTAAGGGCCTTGCCTAGAGCGGCATAACCGTCATAGGCGATATAGTCTTCAATGTTGGTGGGATCAATAGAAAAATTATTGCGTAACACAATTTTTTTCTGTTTGGCAAACAGATCGATATCTGCTACATTAGGAGTTGGTTCTTTCGAGCCCACAGCACGATACATCAAGCGCTGAACAGGTTTTTGATTAATAATGTGTTCACTGACAATAAGTTCGGCGTCCTTGGGCTTTAACCGCCGATAAAAAGTTGCATCCGGGTAGACAATAGCTACAGGTCCCATATCGCATGGACCCATACAGCCTGTTAAAATAATCTGAACCTGATCAGCAATACCGTGCTGTTCAAGTGATTCTTGCATCGCTGCAACAACATCTTTGCATTTAGAAGAAATGCAGCCTGCACCGCCGCACATCATCACATGAGCTTTTTCAGTGGCCGACGGTACGCCTTCGCGGATTTTCAGGGCTTCCCGCCTGCTCTCTCTAATCTTTGCAAGTTCTTCCAAAGACTTCACTTAATCACACCTCCGATTAAAATCCTCCAGCCAAACTCTAACTACACCAAGGGACTACCGAAATTAGCATTAGTACGGTAATAAAGATTTGCCCCCATAGAACGTTATTAAATTAGGCCTATGCGTACTGCTCCAGTATCCCCGGGATTTGGTCGGGCTCGACTTTGCCGTGGACGTCTGTGCCGTCGATGACCATGGCCGGAGCTAACCCGCAGGCGCCGATACAACGGACAGTCTCAACAGTGAACCGGCTGTCCGGGGTGGTTTGACCCTCTTTAATCCCCAGAATCTCTCTAAGTGTCTTAAGGATCGTTTTTGTCCCCTTCACATAACAGGCCGTGCCCGCACAAACGCTGATTTTATGCCGTCCCCTGGGAATAAGGGAGAAGAATGCATAAAATGTTACCACACCATAAACTTCTTGTAATGATAATCCAAGAGCTTTAGCGATCCTGACCTGTACCCACAGGGGAAGATAGCCTACAAGGTTTTGGGCTTTTGTCAGCACCTGAATCAAGCTGCTGGGCTGGCCTCTGTACTCGTCAATAATTGCATCTAATTGTTTAGTCAGTTCATCTTCGCCGCAACCGCATGTGCATTCTACCATGAGTCAAGTACCTCCTTGCTTAAAGCGCTGCAAAGCGCTTCGCAAATTATTTTTGCAAGTGGGAAAATAATGCAAAAAAAACTACTGACGCAAACGCTAAACAACAATTTAACTGATTGAACTTCAGGCTTTTCAGAGTCTCTTGCCATACTCTATAGCCTGAGAAGGTTATACCTCCTTTCAAGATGCAATATAAAATGCATAGATATTTTGCCTTGCTAAATTAGTAGTTGCCTGTAACCAGCTCTCATCTTTGCATTTGCAACCGGAGCATCAACCAGCAACTAAAACATACATACTTTGTATAGTCTTAACGAAGGGCAAAGGGAAGAAAATATCCACTTTTCACAAAATTATAACTGTTGGCAAGTGTTTTTATTATAACATAAGAACAAAAACTCTCTCAATACCATGGCGATAGTCCTTGTGCTACTTTACACTTGGCATTAGGGCCCATAATCATACATTTTATCCTTATTAAGTAAGCATCTGCGCATAATATGCCGAAATTCAAACCAGTGGCAACATTCAACAGCTGAATACCAAGGGAAATATGCTGCAATTAACCATTAAAAAAATATCATTTGTTCTCCTGTTCACTAATGCCCTTTCCTATAAGCAACCTTTCAAATGATGTGACGCATAGCTAATCCCCTGCAGCGCATATCCCGGCGACATAACCTGATGACCAGGCCCACTGCAGATTATAACCGCCGCATTCACCATCGATATCCAGGACTTCACCGGCAAAATACAATTTAGGGATGAGTTTTGACTCCATAGTTCTATTGTCGATATCACTTACATCCACTCCCCCCGCCGTCACCTGAGCAGCAGGCCAGGACGTTGTGCCGGTAACGGGGAAGCGCCAGTCCTGCAAAATATGGGCGATTTTTTTCAGCTCCGGTAAAGTTAGCTTACCTGCCCTTTTGTCCGGAGCAACACCTGCTTCTTTAATGATCACCGGGGCCAACTGTTTGTTAATCAGACCTACGCAACTAAATGCTATTGTCTTCTTAGCCCCATTGGCGCAACGCCGGCTGAGCAGGTCTTCCAGCTCCATAGGGTCGAAGGCATCCAGCAGGTTCAGTTTCAGCCAGGGTTCTTGTCCCTGGCTGAAACACTCGCCGACTTTGCGGCTTAATGCCAGAATAGGTGGGCCGGAGATACCATACTCGGTAAAAAGAATTTCTCCCCTGGCAGCCTGTATGCACTTGTCGTCCCCCCAGATTTCAGCGGTCCCTTCAAA
The DNA here is from genome assembly GCA_050950345.1 of Pelotomaculum sp. GTDB lineage: Bacteria > Bacillota > Desulfotomaculia > Desulfotomaculales > Pelotomaculaceae > Pelotomaculum_C. Next base: position 455,508 of record JBMNHK010000002.1, on the reverse strand, counting down.
TTTGATGCCTTTAATTTGTCTCAGGAAGTCAGCTTTTAATTTTAGCTGCACCAGCGCCGGGAAGGGTTCGATGATCTTGTGTCCAAGCTGTAAGGCCAGTTCATAGCCGCTACCTGTAGAACCAAAATGAGGCGCTGCTTTGCCGCCGGTGGCAATAATCACACGGTCTGCAGGAAACTCGCCACCCTCTTTAAAGGTAAGGACAAAACCTCTTTTGCCGGGGCTAATATGGGCAACCTCTTGCTCACAGAGGATGCTGACCCCTGTTTCCTCCAGTTCATAGCGCAGGACATCCAACACACTGGAAGCTTGCAAGGAATAAGGAAATACTTTGCCTTCCTCCAGAACTCGCGGCTGGACACCTAAATCAGCAAAAAAATCAAGGGTTTCCTCCACTCCAAATTTCGCCAGAGCGGAGTAGACAAAACGTGGATTTTGACCATGGTAATTGGCGATTGTAGTGTTAATATTGGTCATATTGCACCTGCCATTGCCGGTAGCCAGCAGCTTTTTGCCAATGCGCCGGTTGCGCTCCAGTATGGTGACCTTTGCCCCTTTACGGCGCGCAGCTATGGCTGCCATTATGCCCGAGGCGCCCCCTCCAATTACGGCAACGTTATAAGGTGGACCACCTGACATACAAAACCTCTCCTTAATTTGAATACCATGTAATGCCGGGAAATGATCCGCTTAAATCAGAATCATCATCTATGGATAATTTTATACTGAATTGATTTTTAACCAATAATATACCACAGAAAATGCTTACTACCAACTTTTGCTGGTATTGCAATAAGTTGCTGGCTCCCACTGGCGGCAGCCTGTTTCTACAATCCTGCCAGGGCTGGAGGCACCTGCTGGGTGCCTGTAATGATAATAATTGCTTGTCAAATATTTTGCTAACCCTCTCCTTAAAAGAAGAGGGGTTTGCATTAGAAAATTATTTGCTGGACAAGTTATATAAACTACCGCATCATGCTTTATGTCAACAGGCAAAACTGTTGGTTATTTTTATATTCCTGTGCTAGACTACTATATGAAATGCAAATGAGCAAGCCAGAGGTGTTTTATTGATTTGGCCAGCAGCAAAACAAAACATGCTATATCCCAATTAACCGATGCACTCAGAGGCGGGGACGCTATCTCGCTGGAAATTCTCTATGCCCGCTGCGATGGTGATCTGGCAGCAATTGCCGGAGCACTGTCCTCTTTGATTGAAAAAGAAGAAATTCAAATTGGCAGGAACAGGCCGGGGGCAGATTGGCTCATCAGCAATAAGAATCTGACCATACCAGGCGCAGGTATCATCTGGTATAACAGAAAAAAACAAATGCGCAAAGTCCTGCCCAGGCTGCTCAAAGCTATAAAAAAATATCTTCCGGAGGAACCAGAGCCTCCAGAAAATGCCGGCGAGGATGAGGACCTTGCAGCTGTGCGCAACTTGCTGTCAGACGGCCAACCTCGCTCACAAGATGAAATAATCGGCATAACCGGGTTGGAAGACCTTGCTCCCCTTTTCTGGCGACACTTTCCAAAACTCCCTGATGGACGTTTTACTTTACCCAATAGCAGCGGTGCATGGGAATATCTGTTGCAATATTTGAACGAGAAGCCGAGACGACTGTCTAATCTGTTGCGGCTTTTCCGCAGGCATGACCGCATCATAGAAGCATTAACCGCTGAAAAACTCCAGGCTCCCCTGATGCGCCTGCCCCATTCTTTTATAACCACAATAACCAGTCCTGCAGGTCAGGCCGAATTGACCAGGCAAGAAAAGCTGAAGAGAAGCGTCGAAAAAATAGAAGCGTTGCCTAAACCCTTCTTTACCTTAGAGGATACCGGGCTTACGGGTAAAGAGTTTTTAAGCCTGGCAGATAAATATGCTCTCGCGGTCAACTTTGATGGCCACAGTTACTGGTGCTTACGGCGGGAATTCCCTGGCGATATTCTGGTGGAGCAACTGGGCGAAATTAGCGGCAGGTATTTTGCTCCTCCTTTTGCTGCCAGCGCGCCCCGCTTTCTCAGGGAAAATTCCCTGGGAGAAAAAGAAGCCGCAGCTTTCCTTGGCATAGATGAAGAAATCCTGGCGATAATTATTAAAGAGAAACATTTAGGGTCATTTGTCCTGGACGACAGGATCCGGCTGTGGCATTCGGATGTTCAGGAATTAAAAAGAGACCCCGGCAGATTACATGAGTTAACCACCCGGCACCGGAAGTTAAGTATACCTCAAGCTGCCGCCATGCTGGGCATCAGCACCGGCCAGGTCAGACAATTGATCAACTCGGGCAAACTAACTGCTATGCCCGGTAAAGATAATGACAACAGTTCAGCTGCCTGGCTGTTGCAACGGGAGCTGGAAGACCTGGGGCCTAATCTGTCTGCCTATCTGCCCGGTATGAATGATAAAAAAGCAAAGGCCGGCAAGAGAGATACTCCAGTTACCAGAACCAGAAAAAAAACCCCTCGCCGGGTGCCACTGCGCCCCCCGGTGGAGGAGTTGGTTTTGGATGATTTTCAGATCGAGGCAGCTGAAGCCTTAAAAGAAGGTCTGTCGGTGATAGTATCAGCCCCAACAGGCAACGGCAAAACCCTGGTGGCTGAAATGCTGGCCCGGAACGTGATGGCCGCCGGGTTGGGCATGATCTACACTTCCCCTCTTAAAGCCCTCTCTAACCAGAAATTCAGGGATTTTAAGGAACTCTTCGGGAAAAACCAGGTAGGCCTTGTCACCGGTGACGTCAGCATTAATCCCGGTGCACCGATGCTGATTATGACCACAGAAATATTTCGCAACTGGTGCCTGAGTGAACCGGCACAATTAGAAAAGATTTCTTATGTTGTATTTGATGAGATCCACTACCTGGATGACATGGAGCGGGGCACTACCTGGGAAGAAAGCATTTTGTTCGCACCGTCACATATTAAAATACTGGGTCTTTCAGCAACAGTGCCCAATGCAGATGAAATGGCAGATTGGATTAGTTCGGTCAGAGGCGGTGACGTAGTTGTGATCCTGGAGAAGAAAAGACGCGTACCTCTGTCCACACAATGGATCCTGCCGGACGGCAAAATCGTCGATGAAAAAGAGGCTCAGCAAGAGATAGATGAATTGATCGAGTACAACAAAGCCTTGCGCCATAAAAAGCGTTGGAGCGGGGAGTGATATAATGATGGAATTACCTGAAGTATCCTGTAGTGAAATCATTGATGCCATCCAGGATAAGTTGCCGGTTCTTTTTTTTGTTTTTAGCCGCGGCAGAACAGAGCTTCTGGCACAGGAGCTGGGCCGGGAATGGGATTTCCTGAACTATCAGGAAAAAAAAGAAGTGGTTGACCTGATTAAGAACGCCGAGGCTGAGCAACCAGGCGCCTTTAACGGACCCGGCTGGAGGAACCTGCGCCGCCTGCTGCAGCAAGGCATTGCCTACCACCATGCCGGCTTGCTGCCGCCGGTAAAATACCTGATTGAAAAACTCTATGCCAGTCGTATGCTCTGGGTTGTCTTCTGTACCGAGACCTTTGCCGCCGGGGTCAACTTTCCGGCAGCCAGCGCTGTCTTTGACTCCACAAGAAAATGGGACGGACATGACTTCCGCATTTTGCAAAACAGGGAATTCTACCAGATGGCAGGTCGCGCCGGGCGAAGGGGCTATGACCGGATTGGCCACGCCTTTATCCGCGTTGACAGCCGTTTCCCTGAACAAACCGGTTTCTTTGATGAGAAGGCTATTGAGCCGGTATCGGGCCGGCTGGTTATTTCGCCAAATACTGTATTGAGTTTACTCAGGTACAAAACTGATGAGGAAATCAACCGTTTTTTAAATGAAAATTTCAAAATGTACCAACTCAAAAAAAAGCAGAAGGTGCTGCAGGAGGAACTGGCAGCTTTATCTCAACGTTTATCCGACCTTTCCGCCAATATGTGCTCCGAATATGGCAGGCTTACCTGTCCTGTTGAGCGGGCAAGGGCGCGTAAGAAGCTAAAAAGAAAGCATTGGAAGAATAAAAATCGTGAAATGGATTTATTGCAAAAACAACTTTCACTCCATACCCCCAAAAATTGCCGGAATTATAAGCGATGCCTCTCCCTGTCGGAAAAATCAAAAAAAGTCTATGCCAAACGCCAGGCAGTGAATCAAGCATATGCGGCAACAACACAGCAAATAGCTTCTGTTTTTGCTGAATACAATGAAGTGAGAGATCTCTTAGAACGGCTCGGCTATATGAAAGGAAGAGAATTTTACCCGCGTGGTATTTTTGCGTTAGAATTGCATGTGCAGGAAATCCTGGTCACGGAGCTGGCTTTTTCCGGTTTGCTGGAGGATACTGAACCGGCTGAAGCCGCAGCAATTTTGGCGGGAATTGAATTTGTTCCCGGGAGAAGCACCAGAGTCGAAATGATCAATCTGCCTGCTCTGCAGCAAACACATGCACTCAGAAACCAGCTTTTGAGATTGGGTGTGCCGGAAAAGTTCTGCATCTGGTCCAGCCTGCCCTGCTCCCTGGCCTATGCCTGGTGCAACGGCGCCAGTTTCAATGAACTCCTGGAAATGACCTCAATGCAACCAGGCGATATCTTCTCCATCTTCCGGCGTGAAATTGATCTTTTGCGCCAGATTGAACGTGCAGCGGTGGGAAATACGGCACTGATTGAAAGAGTGCAGCAGCTCAGGGGCTTGCTTGATCGTGATGAAATTGCCCTTACCTTTTAAAAAATTATCCGTGCGAGAAGTCAAGTTAAAAGAGAAGTCAAGTTAAAAGAGAAGTCAAGTTAAAAGCAGATAGTTAATCAGCAAAGTACCGGGTTTTTGAAGGTGGTTGTATTATGGGAAAAACCGGTCCGGTATACATAGGTGTAATGCGGGTTGTTATCGTCGCTTTTGCCGTTCTGGAAGAAGTTTTATGCATTGCAGCCAAAAGCGGCATAGATGTTAGAATCATAACACCCAAAATATCCGACCACTGGTTTGTGCATATTGTAACCCAGTCCAACTACGGTGACCTGCTGGAGGCCGGTGTCCGCATTTATGAATACACCCCCGGCTATGTTCATGCCAAGACTATTATCAGTGATGACGATAACGCTGTAGCAGTAAGTATCAATCTTGATTACCGCAGTTTCTATCTCCACTTTGAAAATGGTGTCTGGATCTGCGGCGCCCCTGTACTGGCTGATATAAAAAAGGATATCCTGGACATCATCGCCAAAAGTGAAGAGATTCACTTAGAAGAATGGAAAGCCAGACCCTGGCATATAAAACTGGCCGAACCGATCTTAAGATTATTTAGCCCGCTTTTTTGAGTTTCAACCCACCTTCCCTTCCTCTCCCCTTCTCCCCATCCCGGCTGCCCTGGTCTACAATTTTTAACCGGCAGCAATTTTTCACCCTAAAAACCGGCTGCCGGACATAAAAATCCTTAGACGCTAATATATAGAAATATAAGTAATTAATACCTGTTTATAGACCAGGAGGTTCCACGTCCATGGACCAGTTTAACAGGCTTATAGAGCTCGCAGAGGATTTAACGGCTTTGTTACCCCATAGATCCAAACCCGGGGTTGCTGTCATGGGCGCCTTCAATGCCGGTAAATCCACCCTGGTAAATGGCCTGCTGGGTGAAGAAATCAGCCCTGTCGGGGTTACCCCCACTACCAGTTGCCTGATGGTTTTCGAACATGGCGACAATTATGATGCCGGTTATACCGCAAAAATTGGGAACTTCACTGTTAAAGATATAAACCAGCTGCATACCTTGCTTAAAAAAGGTTTGACAACATCCCGGGACATGGCCGTGCTGCACTACCCGTCACCATTTCTAAAAACATGCCGGCTGATTGATACCCCCGGCCTTGACAGCTGGCAAGACGCCGGGGACCTTATTGAGTTAGCAGCCCTGGAAGCAGATTATGTAATCTATCTTTTTCACCAGCGCGGCATCGAGGATTTAAACCGTTTATTCCTCTACCGGCTGGCTGAGATCTGGAAAAAGAGGGACATCAAGAAACTCACATTCCTGTTAAACTGCAACCAGGGTATGTTCGACGGCTCCTCCCTGGAGACGACCCGAAAATTGCTCAGGGAAATCTTTCTTTACCCGGTCAGGTGTCAGAGTATTAATACCCACTCACCTGATGATATTGAAGCCCTCAAACAGTTTATCCAGCTTCAGCTGGCCCTTGATACATGCCGGGGCGCCGCCGGTCATTTAAAAAAGCTGGATCAGACCCTGCCCCAACGCCTGAAAAAAGCTGCCGGGATAAAGGATGATCCTACTTTTCTCTCAGAATACTGGCATATTCAAAACACTGCCCGGATTATCCTGGAAACCGGCCGCTTGCTGCACTCCTTACCCATGGTATCAGGTCAATTGGAGCATAATTTGCGGTTAGCCGGGCAAAAAAATGCCGGCTCTCGTAAAACATCTGCCGGGTTTAAGAGTATTTATCCCAGGCTGACTAATATTCTGGACAGCAAAAACAGGCTTCTGGCTTTGACCGGGAAAATCCTCGCTGCAAACATAAACAGCAGGTATATAAACCTGCCTGCTATTGAAAAGGTGGCCCAAGCAATTCGTCAAGAATGTTTTACTATTGGTATCTTAGGGGGATTTTCCTCCGGGAAGACAACATTTATTAATGCCCTGCTAAAAGAGGATCTCCTGCCCACTGCAGACGGTCCTACAACCGCAGTGACAACCAGAATAACTTATGGACCGGACAAAAAGGCTTACCTCCATTACCCCTTGCAGATTACTCTGCATGTTTGCGAACAGGTGGGAGAAAAGATCGGGATTTGTAAGGATCATTTAAAAGCTCTGGAGAACTGGCTGGCACCGGACAATAACGAGGCAGTATCCTTTGAATGGTCCGCCGGAGACTTCTTCCATAGCATTGATCCCCCTGGACTCCAGGCCCGGGTGCATCAATTAAAAGAGCATTTTTCTGTGGGAGCCTTCGCCAGGACAACAGCTGTCAGAAGGATACCCTATGTATTTAAACTGGCAGCTCCCAGAGCAAACAAAAAGAACAACTTGCTTACCAAAGTCAGGCTTACTTTCAAAAACGACTACACTTCCGGGTTCAACTTATCCGAGCCGGCTGATGCAGCCAGGTTTAGAAAGGCTCTGGTTGCGGCAAACGCCTTGCGCATTGACCAGGCATGGCTTGAGCATCCGGCTGATATTTTACGCCAATTTGTATTCTTGGACACGCCCGGCTTTGATTGGATTCAAAAACACCATTTACCACAGACAGCAAGTTTGCTCCAGCAATGCGATGCCTACCTGGTTTTCCTTAACGGCAAGCATATTTTAAACAAAATGGACCGGCAAAACCTGCAGGCCTTCTTCTATCCGCCAGGGGATCTGGAAAGAAAATACTTCTTTGTCATTAATTTTGCCGATCTTTTAAGTTTTGCCGAACAAGAGGCCGTCAGTAATTTTGTAAGGAAAAATCTGGCCACCTCCAATGTTTTCCTCATCTCGGCCTTAAAAGCCCGGTCTGGAGAAGACTTACATGGTATTAGCCCATTGTTGAAAAAACTGGCGGAAAGCATATTTAAACACCGGGCTAGAGATTTTTACCTGCAAAAGACTGCTGAACTGATGGAAATCCTGAGCGATGCTCTCCGCCGCTTGGACGAAGCCTACCACCAAACTGACACCGGCATTAACGATAGGCTGCGCTTAAATACAACGCTGGCAACCGTGCGCGGCTACAGGAGAGATTTAAAAGAGCTGCGCAACTTCATCTCTTCTGCCCAACCACCATGAGGTTGGCGATATAGGGTTCCATTGAGGTGTTGTATGCTGAGGTTTACATTGGATACACCTGGGAGGTGGAGGAGTGGAAAACGCTAGAGTGCTGGACGAGCGACTGCGTAAAATAGTTAAAGAGATCAGCAGCCGCACAGGCAATGAAATCAAACATGATCTGCTGGGTGAACTGGAAGCAGCCTTTCATACTGTCATGAAAGAGTACTCCCGTAAAGAAACCACCCGGCTGATGATGTTGTTAAAGAAAGCTGTTGAAAAAATGTGAAAGTTGAGGGGGGAAAAAGGTGGGACTTAAGTTGGACGAAGGGAAGCCTGGTATTAATGAAAGTGATGCTTTGCAGCAGCAGATTCTAACTGATATTATGACCGGGTTGAAGAAAAAGATGCTCCAGCCGCTTTTAGAGGATAACAGGAAACTGGCTGCTAAAATCGAACAACTGCGCGCTGAGGGGCAGACAGCTAACAAAGAACTGCTACTCCGGGTTGAGGTTCTGGAAAGCACCATTCAGCAGATGCCTCTAATGCTGCTGGCAGCATTGCGGGACGCGATTAACCAGGTTGGCGGAGGGATGGAGGATGCTTGATGAACAGCAACAAAACCGCATGGAACTGGTAGATGATCTGGCCTCATCCATTCGCAAAAAATTCGTGGAGCGGGCTGAGCACCGGGAGAAAAACATTAACCGTTCCCTTCAAGAGCTAGGTGCGAAGCTTGCCTTTCTGGAACAAAGAACAGCCCTGCTTGCAGCAAGCCATAACCGGACCAGGTTATTGACCTATATCTCCTTAACCTTAGCCGGGTTAGCAGTGCTGGGGCAAATTTTTATGTATTACAAATAACACCATACCCCATAAAAGTCACGACCTGACCCAAATGGCCGTGACTTTTATGATTTTTCATGGAAAATGCGCCTCATCATGATCAGGACAAAAACAGCAGCGCCTGTTATAACGAGCACCTTGAGCGCAAAATTGACCACCTCTGCCCTGAATCTTTCATTTTCCTTCTTTAATTCAACAGCCGGGTTGGTCTTAAGATCTATATATGTGCCCTTTGTTTCGAATTGAACTGCCTGTTTTTCTAATTTCATTACCATTTCTTCATGCCTGGTCAACTCCGACATAAAGCTGAAAGTCTGCATACCAAGAAAAGCCAGGACAAACAGTATTAACAGCAGGCTAGGATTGCTCCTCATAAAAATCCCCCCCTTTTTATGTAAAAACCTTATTGCCATTAACATCCTTTATTAGGACTATTTTCCTGAAAGTATATATTATCCCACACGATTATAAACTCTATTCAACGTCAGCCATAGAATCCCTTTTGTACCCAGACCCTTTGATACTGATGCGGCTAAAAACTTTTAGCTCCTATTTACCGGAAATGGCATCGATAAACTGCCTCGCAGTGCGCCCGGAACGTCCATTATGGTAGGCAGCCCAGAGCAACGCCTGTTTGTCTAATTCTTCCACGGGAAGAACAATTCCTCTTTGCCGGGCTAAACCATGTACTATATCAAGATAAAGAGAGCGGTCCGGCATGGTAAAAAGGACCACAAGGCCAAACCGGTCTGCCAGTGATAGTTTCTCCTGCACGGTATCTCCGGCACGCAGTTCCCCATCCGTATCACGGTCTGAAAAATGTTCCCGGATTAGATGCCTTCTATTAGAGGTGGCATAGATCAGGAGATTATCCGGGCGAACTTCCAGGCCGCCCTCCATAACAGCTTTTAGCTCTTTATATTCATACTCGGAATCCTCAAAAGAGAGATCGTCAAGAAACAAAATAAACCGCTGCGGTTTATCGCGCAAGGCCCTGATAATTTTGGGATAATCCCGCAAGGCGCTTTTTGGCGCCTCAATAAGACGAAGTCCTCTTCCTTGATAGCGGTTTAGCAGGGCCTTCACCGTAGAGGACTTACCGGTACCGCGATCCCCATACAATAAAACATTGTTTGCCGGCAGTCCGGCCAGGAATCTTTCTGTATTGTCTATAATCTCCTGGCGCTGTGCTTGATAACCGATCAAATCTTCCAGTTGCACCTGATCCGGCGAGGCAATGCCTTCCAGCCTTTCATGCCGGCTCACCCAGCGCAGTGCTCCATACTTGCCGAAAATACCTGCGCCAGCCTGGTAGTAATAATCAGCTAAGGGTTTAACCATAACGCTCCAATCACTCTCTGCCGCCAACAATGCTTTGATCTCCCCGGCCTTTGACAAAGTGCCTTCTTTCACTCCATGCTTAAGAGAAAGCTCACTCCAATCGGGAACCCGCCTCGCACTTTTAAGGCAGCTCGATAAATCCAGAGCAGCTGAGACTCCAAAGGCATATAAAACCTGCAATTTTTGCAGATCCCACGCCGCCCCTTGTTTCAGTGAATCCCCCAATTGGTCGAAAGGTACAGCAGCGGCTGCTTCACTGAAAGGATTTGCCTGGTAAAGGATCAATTCAAGCAGGTGGTCCTGCCAGGCATTGCCGACCAGGCCCCTAGATGTGCTATATCTGTCAGCAAGCAGAAAAAAAATTTTACCGTAGGTGTCCAGCAGGCTCTCTCGCGATGCTTGACGGGCCGCTTTTTCCAAAAATACGATCATAGCTCTGCATACCGGGTCTTCCCTAATACTGCGGTACAAGGTCAACCCCCTGGTTGCCCGCAGAGCATCGTTAATCTGACCGGTTACCTGTCCGTTCATTGCTAAATCTCCTTGTATGATATGACCAGTGAAATAATTACCGGTTGGTCATATTTGTTTTTATATGGTCATTGATGTTTTGGGTTATAAAAACTAAAACAGCATCCAACCCATATGATGTAACAAACATCATTCCTGGAGTGTGCAAAATGCCATTTAATGATCTTACCCTTATTGAGACCCTGCAAAATGATATGGCCGGCCAGTTAGCCTGGCTCAAAAGCTGCCAGCTGCTTATTCCCGGCCACAAAGCTGACGGTGCCATTCGCAACTACCCTGATCAGGGCTGGGTTGTCCCCTATTTCGCCAATTTTGCAGCCATCGCCCTCCTTGAGGATCCCCAGGCTCACCACCGGGTGGAACGGTATTTAAACTGGTATCTGACCAATTTAGAAGACAACGGAACAATTAAGAACTATCACTATGATCCGGTGCTCAATGCTAAAAAAACCACTCCTGATTCCGAGGACGCTTACGCCGGCACTTACCTGTCACTGGCAGCTGCCTTTTGCCAAAAAACCGGGAGCATGAAATGGCTCCAGAGCAACCTGCCTGCTTTGAAAAAAATTGCCGGCTGCGTGCTCAGACTAACAGACTATGACGGTTTAACTTTTGTTATGACCGGTTCAGCAGTGAAATATCTTATGGATAACTGCGAGGTATATCGCGGACTGAGTGATTTTGCCCGGCTGCTAACTGAGCTGGGAGATCCGGAAGCCTCCTTCTTTGAGTCCAGGGCAAAAGCTGTAGCCTCAGGTGTGGAAAGGCAGTTGTGGAATTGGAGAAAAAAATGCTACCACCCCAGCAAAACCGGCTGGTGGTGGCGTCCCTTTGTTAATCTCAAAAAATTTTACCCCGATGCCACCTGCCAGTTGTTTCCTGCCCTCTACGGTATCATTGCTGCTGACTCGGATAAAGGAACAGGCTTATATGCTCTGTTCAACAGTTATCAACCGGACTGGCTGGAGATCAAGCCGCCTGAATACCCCTGGATGATTTTAGGCTATTGTGCCGCCCAGCAGGGTGATTACCAAAGGGCTTATGATAAACTGCGCCATGTCCGCAGGGAATATATCGATGCCAAGTCCGGCAATTGGTACTGTGCCGAAGCAGCCTTTTACGTGCTGACCTGCGCCAAACTGCTGCAGAGAATTATGGATGAGCATTAAGGGCATAGTGAAACTTCGGCTTTATATTTCTACTGCAATTATATTTTACAATTTACTGCAAACAAATACCAGGGCCCTCCAAACTCATATTTTGCAGCAAAAATGCAATTATAGAGAGTGAACGGTTTAATCCATAATGGGCTGCTGCATGTTGGATCATAAATCATTAACCTGTTAGCCTATCCTAACGGGGACAGGAATAAAATGGGGTGACAACAATCTCAGTTAAGACCAACCCGGAAATGCCTGCAGCAATAATCGGAAACTCACGCATGTTGGCCTCCCTGCGGAGCAATGGAGAAATATACAGGCTCTTCTGGCCCTATATTGAATACGGGCAGCACCTGGGTCATTTCTGGCCGGGCCTCAGAATTACCACAAAAGTGGAGGAATCCTTTACCAGATGGTTTCATTTGAACTGCTGGGACACCGCACAGCATTACCTTGAGCATACAAATATTTTTGAAACGGCCTTCAGCAGCGCATCCCATGCCATTAAAGTCACGCAGCGGGACTTTGTATTACCCGACCGTGATGTCCTGGTCAGGTTTTATGAACTCAAAAACGAAGGGAACAACCCTGAGAAGATATCCTTTTGGCTCTACTGTAATTTTAATATTGAGGAGTCACAGCTTTATGACAGCGGCTACTTTGAACCGTCCAACAACTCCCTTGTCTTTTACCGGCGGGATATCTACCTTGCTGTGGCCGGCACCGGTCACCCCTTAACTGGTTACCACCTGGGCAGGCGGGGCACGGATTCGGACCCGTATCAAGCTGCCTCACATGGAACACTGTATGGCAACAAAGACAACATCAGGGATAGCGCGGGCAGCCTGTCCTGGGATTTAGGAGCATTAGCGCCGGGGCAAACCCAAACCTTTTCCCTTTACCTGGCTGCGGGTAACAGCAAAGAAGATGTCTGGCAATCCCTGGCCGAAACAACTTGTAAATCAGGGCCGGAGCTGCTGAATGAAACTGCAGATTACTGGCGGAACTGGCTCAAGCCGGCGACATCAGAAGACAGCGCCGGCCAGGCCACCTATATCAGATCCCTGCTGGCAGTCAAGCTGATGTGCTCAAAGGAAACCGGCGCTTCCATAGCAGCGCCGGAGTTCGACCCTTACTACCTGGCTTGCGGCGGTTACGGGTATTGCTGGCCAAGAGACGCCGTTTATGTTGCAGCTGCTATGGATGAAGCAGGCTACCACGATGTAGCCGGACAGTTTTATCAATTCGCTTCTTCAGTCCAGGAGCAAGACGGCAGCTGGCACCAGCGGTATTTTACCAACGGCAATATAGCTACCACCTGGGGCCAACAAATTGATCAGACCGGCTCGGTCCTTTGGGGTTACCGGCACCATTACAATCTAACACATGACCGTGCTTTTCTCGAGCAAATATGGCCGTCCTTGACCTCCGGCGCCATGTATCTCGCTGAAAACCTGGCGGAAAACGGCCTTCCCTCACCCAGCTATGACATTTGGGAGGATTTTAACGGTCAGGCCACCTACTCTGCCGCGGCAGTTTATGCCGGTTTACATGCTGCTGCAGAGTTAGCCCGGATAAAAAAATGCCTTAAAGAAAAGGAGCTCTGGCAGCAAGGGGCTAACAGAGTCCGCGCGGGCATCCTGCAACATCTCTGGTCACCCCGTTATAACCGCTTTCGGCGCGGGATCAACCGCAAGTCAGATAGAGGCGCCTTTGAGGACGCCCGGCGCAGAAATGAACCGGCCTTCATTGGCAAGGACGTTACCGGCTTATACGAGACCTACTGGGTCGGTGAGGACAACCGCGCTGACACAGCCCTGCTGGGGCTGGCCTTCCCTTTTGCTGTTATTTCTCCCTTAGACAGGAGAATGGAAGCTACCGCCAGCTCATTGGAGGAACTGCTCTGGAACCACCGGGTGGGAGGATTACACCGCTATGAGTGGGATGGTTACAGGAATGGCAATCCCTGGGTGCTTACCACCCTCTGGCTGTGCATCTACCATTGCATGGCCGGTAATCTGGAGCGGGCCGGCGCCCTCTACAAATGGGCCTGCGAGCATACCAACCGGCACCGGTTGATGCCGGAACAGATCGACAAATCTAACGGCTTACCAGTCTGGGTGCTGCCTTTAAGCTGGTCCCATGCGATGTTTATCATGGCCCATTTAGCCTTACAGGGAAATTTATCTATAATCAAAAGCTAAATACAATGATCAGCAAATGAAGCCGGCCAGAGCATGAGCTATGAAATGCCTGGGATTTTTTCAAACACAATAATCCTTAACTGAGCTGCTGGCTCTATTAAAAGCACCAGGGACTTTGTTTAATTCTAGGCGACTTAAGCAAATTTACCAGGCTTAAGTCCTTTTTTATTGCAAATAATAAAATGGCTGTCGTTAAAAAGGAGGTTAGGCTACATGAGCAGAAAGCGTGGAGGAGTAATGTCTGAAAGGCTGAAGTTCGAGTTAGCCGACGAACTCGGTGTTGGTGACGTGGTACGCAGGTATGGCTTCGGTGAAGTAAGCTCCAGAAACTGCGGCAACCTGGTGCGGTTAGCCATCGAAAGAGCCGAGCGGAGTTTTCTGTAAATAACGGCAGCCAAGAGGAGATGCCCTATTGGGCATCTCCTTAAATCAAAAACTTCCGCTATTAACAGAGAGAAGCCTGTTAACGACTAGACGCCGCAACCACAATCACAACCGCATACATCGAGCTCTTCAGCATCATCAATCAAAGTAAGAGATTCCACCTTGACACCAGCGATTTTCTCCAGATCAGCTTTGAAATTCTCCAGTTCTTCCTCGGTTGCCAACATGGTGATATTAATGAGACCCCGGTCACAATCGGAATAGGGTATCCCACTCCGGTGCAAGATCAGGGTGCCATACCTGGATAAAACTTGTTGGACCTCCGGGGCTTGATGCGATTTTTCATTAACTAACAACCCGCAAATACTGATGTTTTTTTTCATCATTAACACCCTTTCTCTTTTGATTTCTGTGTACAGCTTTATTTAAGGATAGTTTTTGGATAAACACCTGTTTTATCCACAATCCCAAAGATTATTAATCAAAAATATAACACATTATATAAAACAATGCAAAAATTTAACATAGGTTTAATGTGAATTTAACAAAATTTATTTTTTTATATGGTACTATATCAATGTCAACAGCAAATAACACAAGAGGTGCAACTGATGTTTCAAACGAAGAAGAAGAAGGATATATTTTATGAATATTTCATATTAATATCCGAAAATTTACAAATGGCTACTAAATTATTCAGGGAGAGCATTGCCAACCTGGGTGATACCGAGGAGTTTGCTACAAAAATTAAATACCTGGAAAATGTCGGTGACCAATACACCCATGAAATCATCTTTGCTTTAAATAAAAGCTTTATAACTCCTCTTGAAAGGGAGGACATTCTCGGCCTGACCATCCAGCTGGATGATGTACTCGATCAGATGGAAGCCTGCACCTGGAGATTTGAACTTTTCAACGTCACTGAAACTGACGAGTTTATGAAGCTGTTTGCCAAAAACATTGAAATGTGTGTAGAAGAGATTGTTCAGGCGATAAATTTTCTGTCTGAAAAGAAATTACAGGAGATACGCAAACACACGCACAAAATTAATGATCTGGAAAAAGTAGCTGACGACTTGCTCCGGGACGGTTTAAAAACCCTGTTTACCAACTGTACCGACCCTATAGAGATCATCAAGAAAAAAGATATTTACAGCATGATGGAACAGATCACGGATGAATGCGAAGACGTGGCTGACGTTTTGGAAAGAATAATCATGCGCAACTAAGGAGCTCATATGTCTGATCTAACTACCATTTTAATTATAGTTGTGCTGTTGGCCCTGCTCTTCGATTTTATCAATGGTTTTCATGATACAGCCAACGCTATTGCCACCTCGGTCTCAACAAAAGCCCTTCCCCCAAGGTTCGCTATTATCATGGCTGCATTAATGAACCTTCTTGGCGCCCTGACCTTTACCGGAGTGGCTAAAACCATAGGGGGCAGTATTGCTGATCCCTTTAAGCTTGAAAACGGTATTTACATTGTGGCTGCTGCTATGATTGCGGCCATTGCCTGGAACCTGCTTACCTGGTATTTCGGCATCCCCAGCAGTTCTTCTCATGCTCTAATCGGCTCCATGACAGGGGCCGTAATCGGTTCAGCCGGTATTACGGCTGTCAATTTCAGCGGTTTTTTAACTATAGTCGGCGCTCTGATCTTTTCGCCTGTAATTGCCTTCACAACGGGCTTTATCATTATGACTTTAATCAGGTTCATTTTTAGACATGGCAACCACGGCAAACTAAACCGGCGTTTTCGTTATTTGCAGGTCTTAACTGCTGCTTTCCAGGCCTTCAGCCACGGCACCAACGACGCCCAAAAAACCATGGGGATTATCACTTTTGCTCTCATCGCCGGCGGTTTCCAGACCTCTCTGGATATCCAGACATGGGTCAAAGTATCATGTGCTGTGTGCATGGCTCTTGGCACATCAGTAGGTGGCTGGAGAATTATCAAGACGGTGGGCTCAAAGATCATCAAGCTGGAACCGGTCAGCGGTTTTTCGGCAGATCTGAGCTCCGCTTTTATTATCATTATGGCCACCCTGCTAAAAATGCCTGTCAGCACCACCCATGTCATATCCTCTTCAATTATGGGGGTGGGCTCGGCCAAAACCTTAAACTCGGTTCGCTGGGACACCGTGCAGGCAATGCTGGTTACCTGGGTGAGCACTCTGCCGCTGACAGCTTTGCTGGCCGGCCTGGTGTATCAGATCATCTCAATCTTTCTTTAGATTGATTTCCTGCCATGCAAATCTGCCAATTTTATGTACTTAGTTGCGGCTCTTTGAAATGTCGCCAATTCCTCTGCGGTTAAGGGCCTGATTACCTTGGCCGGGTGTCCCATGGCCAGCATTCCTGCCGGAATCTTTTGTCCCTGCAGCACCAAAGCGCCGGCGGCGACAACAGCCCCTGCACCTACATGAGCTCCGTTTAAGACTATGGCGCCCATGCCGATAAAGGCATCATCTTCAATTTTACAGCCGTGTAAGATTACCCGGTGACCCACTGTTACCCTGTCTCCAATGCTGAGAGGAAAACCCTCCTGCACATGCAATACAGCACCGTCCTGAATGTTGGTACCGGAGCCAATGGTCACCGTATCAGTATCCCCCCTGATCACAGCATTATACCAGATGCTGGAGTTGGCGCCTATTGTAACCCTTCCGGCTACAACAGCACCCGGGGCAATAAACACCGTCTGATCTACTTCCGGCTGGATGCCGTTAAACGGGTAAAGCATGTACTACCTCCCTCCTCATAGCGCTAATTCAATCGCGCCCTGATCTTTTTGTTTATTTTCTCCATCATAAAAATCGTATTAAACTCATGATATGCCTGGATGATCACGCTTTCCACCGGGCCTGCCAGCTGAAGCAACCTGCTGTTGACTTCGAAACTCAAACCCCAACCCTCAATAAGCTTTTTGTTAACTGACTCCAGGATTTGGCGGCGCAGCTCTATACCTCCCAGCTCCTGCCACTGGGACACCTCCAGGGCAGAACTGTTATGCCGTCCCAGACATGCCAGAAAAATCGCCCTAAATGTATCAAAATCAGGCTTTTTCAAGACTATCACCCCAAGCGTGTCTGTTGTTCTTCTAAAACGTTTAGTCTGCCGGTTCACTCACCCAGATAAGCTTTACGCACCTCGGGATTGCGTGTCATTTCGGCTGCAGAGCCTGAGAGCACAATACTTCCTGTTTCCAGCACATAAGCCCTCCTGGCAATGGACAGGGCCATGTTGGCATTTTGCTCCACCAGCAGTATTGTAGTACCTGATTGATTGATTTCGGAAATGATCGCAAAGATCTCTCTCACCAGCATCGGTGCAAGACCCATAGAAGGCTCATCCAGAAGAAGTAAGCGGGGCCTGGACATTAAAGCCCTGCCCATGGCCAGCATCTGCTGTTCTCCCCCGCTTAATGTGCCTGCCAGTTGGTTTTTTCTCTCCTGCAAGCGGGGGAACCTGGCAAATACTTGTTCCAGGGATTGCCGTTGTTCATTTTTATTCCTGGTATAGGCGCCCATCTCAAGGTTTTCCATCACTGTCAGCCTTGTGAATACACGGCGTCCTTCAGGCACCTGGGAAATACCTTTGGCCACAATCTGATGGGGCGAAGCCTTTTCCAAAGGCGTTCCCTGGTAGGTAATTGCACCTGACTGGGGACGGACTAAACCGCAGATGGTTTTTAAGGTTGTGCTTTTGCCGGCGCCATTGGCTCCGATCAGGGTAACAATTTCCCCCTCTTCTACATTGAAGGAAATCCCTTTAAGGGCACGGATTCCTCCATAGGAAACGCTCAGGTTTTCAACCGAAAGGAGCATTCTCTAATCCATCTCCTTTCCCAGATAGGCTTCAATAACAGCAGGGTCATTCTGCACTTGCGCCGGTGTGCCTGAAGCAATCTTTTGCCCGTAGACCAGCACATCAACCCGGTCGGAAATATTCATCACGAACTTCATATCGTGCTCTACCAGCAGGATCGTTACTCCCATGGCTCTCACCCGCAACAACATCTGCATCAGGGTTTGTTTTTCCTGGGGGTTCATGCCGGCAGCCGGTTCGTCCAACAATAACAGGACTGGTTCCGATGCCAGAGCCCTGGCGATTTCCAGCCGCCGCTGTTCCCCGTAGGAGAGGTTTTTCGCCAGCTCTTCCATCTTGGCGGTTAGCTCAACTACCTCCAGTACTTCCCTGGCTTTTTCCGTGATTCTTTGTTCTTCCGTTTTTGTTCCGGTTAATCTGGTCAGCGCGCCGAAAACCCCTGCCCTGCCCCGGCTATGGCCCCCTATTTTAACATTGTCTATCACCGGCAGATTTTTAAAAAGACGAATATTCTGGAAAGTCCTGGCAATCCCCCGGGAGGTAATAGTATATGGCTTCATCCCGGTGATATCATCACCCATAAACAAAACCCTGCCAGAAGTTGGTTTATATATGCCGGTAATAACGTTAAAAACTGTGCTTTTCCCTGCGCCATTAGGGCCAATTAGAGCTACAACCTGCCCTTTTTCCAACTGCAAGTTGACATGATCTACCGCCATCAAGCCACCAAAACGGATTGTGACATCTTCCAATTCCAGTAACGCTGACATTAATGCACCTCTGTTGATTATCCTTTAATTACACCGTCGATAACGAACTCGCGACTTTGCACAGCTGACTACAAATCCCCTGATGTGGAGCCATACCTGGCCCGGTGCCTCATCTTTTTGAACAATTTAACAAAATCCACCCCGCCCAGCAGCCCATGGGGACGGAAGATCATCATTGTTACCATCAGGGCGCCATAGAACAACATACGGTATTCCTGGACAATGCGTAAAAATTCCGGTGCCAGTGACAACACTACCGTGCCTAAAACAGCCCCTGGAATACTGCCCAATCCGCCAAGCACCACATAATTCAAAATTTCAAAGGATTTTTGAAAACCAAAATCAGCCGGGTTAATATACTGGATCATATGGGCAAAAAGCGCGCCGCTGATCCCGGCAAAAAATGTCCCCAGGGCAAAACCTTTTATTTTATAGAGAAGGGGGTTAATACCCATCGACTCGGCAGCTATTTCATCTTCACGAATTGCCATCAAGGCGCGGCCAAAGCGCGAATTTTGAATGCGGTAAAGAGCAAAGATACTAAGCGCTACAATAATATATACCAGGGCAATATTTGTTTCCCTGGGTATACCCGCCAGGCCGCTGGCTCCCCCAGTTATTTTCATATTAATAAATACAACACGTACGATTTCACCAAAGCCCAAAGTGGTAATGCCCAGGTAATCCCCTGTCAGGCGAAGACTGGGAAAACCCAGAATAACTCCCCATAGCGCTGCCATCAGGCCACCGGCCAGCAAGTTGAGAAAAAAAGGTGTCGGCAGATGAATAGACATCAAAGCGGAGGTATAAGCCCCTATGCTCAAAAACGCAGCGTGTCCGAAGGAAAACTGTCCGGTTATGCCTGTGATCAGGTGCAGGCCCAGGGCAGCAATTAAGAATATGCCCACTGTCGTTGCTACCTGAATGTAATAAGGATTTGTTAATATATTCATAACTGCTTCCATCAATACTACACCTTCCTTTGGATCGGAAGGCCCAAAAGACCTGTGGGTTTAAAGAGCAGCACCAGGATCAGTAGTCCAAAAGCGATTGCGTCCTTATAAGTATCGAAACCCGCTGCGACACCCAGGACCTCTGCAACACCAATGAATAAGCCTCCTAACATGGCCCCCGGAATGCTTCCTATGCCGCCGACTACTGCCGCGCAGAAGGCTTTCAGCCCTACCCCGACACCCATATACGGGTGGATAGAGTTGAAATACATACCTACCAGCACACCTCCTGCTGCTGCCAGGGCGGCGCCAAGAGCAAATGTGAAGGAAATTATCCGGTTAACATTAATGCCCATTAAACTGGCCGCTTCCAGATCTTCAGATGTGGCGCGCATAGCCTTGCCAACTTTGGTATATTTAATGGTTAGCTGCAATAATACCATCAGTATACTGGCCACGATTAAGATGATCAACTGGACAGTAGAGAACTTAATCGAACCAAGGGTTATAACGGTATCTTGAATAACCTGTGGAAAGGGCAGAGGGTTTGGCCCACCTCTAAGCAACATCACCAGTGTCTGCAAAAAAACAGACACTCCCAGGGCAGAAATGAGGGGGGCTAACCTGGTGGACCTACGCAAGGGACGGTAAGCAACTCGCTCAATAGTCATGGCTAAAGGCACGCAAACCAGCATGGCCGCAAGAATAGCCACCAGAAAATGAACTTGAAATACAGTTACCATGATCAAGCCGGTGAACGCCCCGATCATGTAGATTTCACCGTGGGCAAAATTAATAAGCTGGATGATGCCGTATACCATAGTATAGCCCAGGGCGATTAAAGCGTAGGTGGAGCCAAGGGTCACACCGTTAACCAATTGCTGCCAGAACATGCAACGACCTCCTATACTTTCAGGACCCAGCCACCCGGCAGCATAGTATGCTATACGAGTAACTGCGAAAATTAAAAAGCAGCCGCACTCTGCCAAAAGCGCTACCGGAATTCACACCATAAAAATCTTACGGCATGGACTCCGGTAACATATCAATTGGCAGAACTGCGACCCTTTTGCAACAATGCGGCTAAAGGGCTGGCTTATTCTTCAATGGGTATTACTGCTTTCACTGCAAAGGACTGTCCTTTAACCTCCAGCAGAAATACGGGGCTCTTAATGGGTTCACGGTTTTCATCGAATGTAATGGTACCGGTCACGCCTTGCCAGTCCTTGGTCTGGGCCAGCTTTTCCTTGTAAACGGTGGGATCACTGCTATTCGCTGCTTTCATAGCATCGGCCAGGAGCATAACTGCATCATACCCCTGAGCAGCGAACATATCCGGGAAAGCATTATTATTCTGTGCTTTATACTTGTCAATAAAATCTTTGGTCTTGCCGGTAGCATTCTCTTCGTCTACAGCGAAACCGGCGTAAACCATACTACCCTGAACAGCGTCCGTACCAAGCTCATAAAGCTCTTTGCCCAGCAGGCCGTCGCCACCTACCATAAGATGTTGTAAGCCCTGCTTACGCATTTCCTTCATAAACAAAGCGCCCTCTGTATAGTAACCGGTAAAGACAACCCCATCAAATTCTTTTTGGCCAAGTGCCGTAACCTGGGCGCTGAAATTAGTATCCTTTTCCATGACACTCTGTTCAGCTACAATTTCAATGCCGTATTGGGCCAGTGCAGGTTTAAATATATCTGTCAAGCCCTCACTATAGGCTAAACCGGTAGTGGTCACCAGGGCCACTTTTTTCCATTTAAGTTCTTCAGCGAGATACCTGGTTACAGCCGGCGCAGCAACCGCATCCAGCAAGGTATCCCGGTATATGTAGTCCCCGATTTCAACAATGCCGGGGCCAACAGCTCCGGCAGAGAGCAGCACCATTTTAGCCGGCTGGCAGATCTGGGCAGCTGTTTTAGTGATCCCCGTTGTAGGATCACCAACAATGCCGGCCACTTTCTGGGTGATCAGCTTCTGAGTTACGTTAGCGGCTTCACTGTTGCTGCTGCCGTGATCACCTTTAACGATTTCCAATTTTTTACCGTTAACGCCACCAGCATTATTGATATCGTCTACAGCCATCTCCATACCCTTCAAAGTCTCGATACCATAATGGGCGTGCCCGCCGGTTAAGCCACCAAGGAAACCGATCTTGATCGTGTCGCCATCAGATGTGTTCTTGGCGCCACCATTGCCGCCACAACCGGTGAGCAGCAGAGCTAGAGACAGTATTGCCACAAAGCTCCACACATAACTTTTTTTCAAACCTTTCTCCTCCTTTTAATCACAGATTTAAACCCTCGCACAGTGCCTCTTTCGGACGACACAAATAAATTAATTTCAACATGGAACTGTTCATATCCTTCTTTTATGCCTTAGATGCGTTTATTTGCCGGGTAGGACTTTATTTGTTGCGAGCGGCAGAAATAAAGATCAACAGCCCGGTTATAACAGCCAGCCCCCCGACCACCTGCAGTAAGGTTGGCACCTCCTGAAAGATAAAAAAGGCCAGGATAGTGGCCCCCACAGGTTCCCCAAGTATGCTCACAGAGACCACGGCAGCCTTTACATAGCGCAAAGCCCAGTTAAAAACCGTATGCCCGCCTATGGTAGGCACCACAGCCAGAGCGAGAAACCAGATCCAGTCAGAGAAAGGATAAGGGTAGAGAGGATTACCAAGGGCGAGATTGCTCAAAAGCAAGAACAGGCCGGCCGTGCTGTAAACAAGAAAAACATAAGGGAAAAGTGAAAGCCGGACCCGCAAGCTGCGGCCAATCAAAACGTAAAGAGCCACCATAAAAGCACCGCTAAAAGCCAGAAGATCGCCTTTCAAGGCTTGTCCGCCGGCTTGAAAATCCCCTAAACCGATGATCACGCTGCCTGAAAGCGCCAGCAAGCCCCCTGCCAGGCCCTGTAAGGAGATTTTTTCCTTAAACAAAAGATACCCGCCGGCAACAACAAATAAGGGCTGCATAGTGACCAGCACCGTAGAACTGGCAACTGTTGTATAATCAAGGGAAGCAATCCATAAAGAAAAATGCAGGGCTAAAAAAAGCCCGGCCAGGGAAGCCAGCACCAGATCACGCGCTGGAAGCCGCTTCAACTCCTGCCGGCCTGTTGCGCCCAGAGCCAAAGGCGCCAGCAATACAACGGTAAAGGTCAGCCGGTAAAAAGCAATTACATTAGGCGGAGCAGCAGCCAATTTCGTAAATATTGAGGAAAACGCCGAAGCGATTACTGCCAGGATAATGGCAAGATAGGGGTTGAATGCCGGCAGCTCTGTTTTCAGTGAAAATACCTCCAAAAATATTTGATCAACAACTAAAGAAAACCTGCAACAGCTATCGCTACAAAGAGGATCTATTCTCTGACAGACAAGCGGTATCCTTTAATAATTGTTATAATGTTGAGCAAGGATTGCAATAAGGAGAGGCTAGCTGCATGAAAGAATTGATCAGTCAAACCATTAACAGAGTCATCCGGGAGCAGGAAAAAAGCATGAACACCCACTACCGCTCACCACTATTGGGTTACGCCGGCGCCGGCGACCCTCTGTTTCAGCAATTGAAAACAGCTGTAGGCCCGGAGCACTTGTTGCCCCGGGATCTGCTGCCCGGGGCGGCAACCGTAGTATGTTTTTACCTGCCTTTTACCAGAGAACTGGTCAAAAACAACCGGGATCATGCTTACGTGGCCAGGGCCTGGGCCGAAGCCTACGTGGAAACCAACACCCTGATCAGCCTGTGCTGTGAGGAATTGGCCACGACACTGGCCAATTATGGCATAAAAACCGCCTGGCAAAAGCCAACCCATAATTTTGACCCGGCCAGGCTTCGCGCCCCATGGTCCCATAAGCATATAGCTTATATTTGCGGCCTGGGTACCTTTGGACTGCACCAGATGCTGATCACCCCTTACGGTTGCGCCGGACGCTTCGGCAGCCTGGTCATCGACAGGACTCTTACGCCTTCCCCTCAAGCTACCGATCAGTTTTGCCTTTATTACCGCAATGGGAGCTGCCTGAATTGCGTTAAAAAATGTCCTACCGGGGCGCTCACCCGGGAAGGACTGGATGCACAAAAATGCTATAGTTACCTGCTTGAGGCAGATGCTTTTTTCGCTGACCTGGGTTTGTGTGATGCTTGCGGCAAATGCGCCTCCTGGGGCCCCTGTGCGGTTATTGATTAATAAAGCCTGCATAATTAAGCCGCTTGAGGCCAATAATATATCTGCGGGGAAGGTGCCGGCAACAGCATCTGTGTCTAACCACCTGTTTTGTCCCTTCTTTACCGATGGGCTATTAGCGGGATAGGTATTCATGGTTGTCTGAGCCGGAGGCTTATCCCCGCCTTAATTATAATAGCTCTGTTTGAAAGTCAATGAGCTGAACCGCACCCTGTTGTTCAATAAAACTGACCACGGCAGCCAGAACCCGGCTGACATGGGCTTGCTCGTTGCTGACAAAAGAGATCCCCACCACAGAACGCTGCCAGGCATCCATTTCGCCCACCTCGGCAATTGAGACATTAAAGCGGACTTTAATTCTGTCAATCAGGCTTTTCAGCACCCGGCGTTTTTCCTTTAAAGAATTGGCTTCACCGATATACAGCTCTACCGTCAGTATTCCCACAACCAAGTCAGCTACCTATGCCTCCGCAGTAAAAAAGTTACTAAAGATAAGCAGGTAAATCCCCCCACTCTGCCAATATACCCGCCGGCTGCAAACTCTCCAGCTCCGCAGGACTGTCCAGGCCCCAGGCCACACCCAGGGTCAGGCAACCGGCATTTTTCCCGCACAAGATATCATAGCTGCTGTCACCGATATAAACAGCATTGGCCACCTCTGTATTAATGGCTGCCAGGGCCTGCCAAAGGGGCTCCGGCTCGGGTTTGTGTTTAGCTACGTCATGAGCGGTGATCACTACATCCAGGTAGCGGTCAATGCCGGTGAAGCTGGTTGCCCTGGCAGTGCCCGGCTTCCCCTTGGAGGTGACTATGCCAAGCTGCAGGCCATTATCTTTGAGGCTGGCCAACATCTCCAGCGTACCTGGGAAGAGCTTGATATAGCGGTCATGCTCCTGATGGTAGTAATGCTGATAGCGCTCACAAAAAAGTTCAGCCGCATCCCCTGTAAAGTGCCTCCCGATGTCAAGTAAGGGAAGGCCGATCATTTTAACAACGTCATCGTTGCCCCAGGGTATCTGCATTTCATCAAAGACCCGGCGATAAGTTTGTTTTATTAGCGGCAGGGAATCAACCAAAGTCCCGTCCAGATCAAACAAAACTGCTTCTATTGCCATATTTACACCCTTCTAACCCCATGAATAAAAAGCATCAACTAACCTCTTTTATTAGGACCGGAGTAAAGTTCAGATGGTCTGCACTGGCCAAATGAAATCTAATCCCCCAGGCATAATCAGGCAGCTTTAACCTGGCGGCGCTACCATGGAAATGACCGTAAACAACCGTACTGACCCCATAGGCTTGAAACAACTCAATAAATTCGTTCTTTTCATGGCGTTCATTGGTAGGCATAAAATGGATCAACACGATGATATCTTTTGCGGCCGGCCCGGCGCTCTTTAAGGAGTTTTCCATCCTGATCAGCTCCCTGCGGAATATTTTAAGATCATGGTCAGCAAAATATTCCGCTCCCGGGCAAAGCCAACCTCTAGAGCCGCAAAATACAACCCCGCCAACTGCGTGATGATCATTCTGAATTAATCTCACATTAGGCGGCAAAATCTCTCTTACACGTGAAATACTCTGCCACCAAAGATCATGGTTGCCGGGTACACCTACAATGGTGCCGGGGAGTAATCCCAGGAAATCAAGGTCAAAACGGGCCTCGTTCAACTTCATCGCCCAGGAAAAATCCCCCGGCATCAACACGACATCCTCTTCTTTGACAAGGTTAAGCCAATTGTTGTAGATTTTAATATGGTGATCGCGCCATTCTGCTCCGAACTTATCCATCGGTTTATAGGTATGTACATCATTCAGATTTAAGGGGTTAACCGGATGGCTAAATGATAGATGGAGGTCTCCAATGGCGAAAATTTTCAAAACAGCACCCCTTGTACTGAAATTATTAAATCAGAGGACTTTTTTATCCCCCAAGGCTCTGCAACCTTTCCTCTTGTTTAACTATACCGGTGAGCCTTACGCCAAAGTTTTCATTGATAACCACCACTTCACCCCAGGCCACCAGAGTTCCATTGACCAGGACTTCTACCGGTTCATCCACCAGGCTTTGCAGTTCAATAACGGAACCCGGCGTCAGCGCCAATATATCTTTAATCGGCCACTTGGTTCTGCCCAGGACGACAGTCACTTTTAAGTGGATATCAAGAATTAAATCTAAACGCTGCTGCTCAATCCCCTGTGGCGCTGATACAGTCTTTTTGAAGTTCGAATTGCCGGTGCTAATAGTATCACTGTGTATTTGATTTCCATGCAGGGGTGCGTCCTGAGTTTTTAATACCGGCGCCTGCTGCGCCGGGGTAGGCTGAAAAACTTCCTTGCCATTTTCCAGCTTGCTGATTGCGTCTTCCTTTTTTTCAAGCTCCGTTATCTCCAGCGTCGCAGCAGATTCCTGTTCGGATGCCGGTGCGGGCGCCTCTGCCTCGCTGCTGTATTCATCTAAATGGCCCAGGATTAAACCTGCTTGTTGCTTTGCTGTATTTACATCCATAACCTGCATGATCTGGGTGTCTAGAATGTCGCCCACAGTCATTCTAAACCAAACAATAACCACCTGTTCGGACGATTCACCATTATCAAGTTGCTCACGGTTATGATATATTACCGTTTCCGGGGGCGAAATATTTACGGTACGGCCGAACATGGTTGCCATCGCAGTAGCAGCCGAAGCAATCATCTGGTTCATTGCTTCGCTGGCCGCACTAATACCCATTTCTGAAATGTTTTCAGATATGTTTGTACCGTCCCCACCCATCATCAGATCTGCCAGAACAGCAGTATCATGCAATTTCATAACTAACAGGTTATAACCGGTGAACCCTTCAGTGTAATGCACACGTATAGACATATGGGGTATGTCGAAGCCTTTAAAAAGTTTTTCCAAAGTAGAGATAGTAACCCTGGGGCTGGTAATGCTCACGGGTTGATTAATCTGCATTGACAGGCTTGTGGATGAAGAACCCATACAGATATTGCCAATTTCACCCAGAGCATCCTTTTGTTCCTCTGTTAATATTTCCTCGCTCTCAGCTGAGCTCCCAGCTGATTGAACTACCGCCGTGTCTGACGCAACAACGGCATCAGAGAGGTTGTCCGCTTCATTTTCATTTTGCCCGGATTCAGGTCCTTGACTGTTCAGCAGGGAATCAATTTCTTCTTGATTCAGCAGTCTGTTATTCATCTTGCCCACCCTCCTGCGCTAGCGCAGAAATCTGGACAGCAAGATGGTTCCCATGTGTTCCTGGCTGAGCTTTAAATTTCAATAAATCACCTACATAAACATCCATATCCTGATCCAGTCTATTCTCCAGCAGCAAAACGTCACCTTCTTGCAACTGTAAAAAATCCCTAACAGTTATTTGGGTCTGTCCGGCTATAACAGTAAGATCTACCATTGGAAATCCGAGCCAGTGCTTTAACCTTTTGTTTTGTTGCACATTAATCTCCCTATCCTTCGAGACAATACTTTTATGATAAGTTAGCTGGGAGACCAATGGAACCAACAATGGATAAGGCAGGCATAAGTTGAGCATTCCTTTTGTTGAATCACCTATCTGCACATTCAGGGTTATCAAAGCCACAATTTCGTTGAAAGAAAATATCTGGTGCAGTCTTGGATTTGTCTCCAAGGATAAAACCTGGGCATCCACCTGAACAATGTCTCTCCAGGCTATGCTCAGGTTCTCCAGGATCTTCTCAGACAGATTGCGCGCCACAGTCAGCTCGATATCTGTAAAATCCCGAAAGGTGTGTGGAGCGTCCCCTTTTCCACCGAAGAAAAGATCCAGCATGGGAAAAAGAAACATCGGATCAAACTGCATTATGGCAGTCCCCTTCAATGGCTCCAGAGAGAAAACAGTAAGAACAGTCGGGATTGGTATTGAGTTAATGAAGTCTTCGTAGGTTATCTGATCTACCGAGACAACCTCAAGCTGTATATTGGCGCGCAAATAACCGGTCAAATAGTTAGACAGTATGCGCGCAAAAACACCATGCAGAGCCTGTAAATTGCGCAACTGTTCTTTGGAAAATTTGTTGGGACGCCGAAAATCATAATTTTTATAGTTTACCTGTTCTGCAGTTTCACTCAGGTCCTCAATATTTACTTCACCTTTAGATAAAGCATTGAGCAGAGTATCAATTTCGCTTTGTGACAGGATATCCATAAATTTATCATTCCAGTCTTTTATAATGCAATTATTTATTGGCCTGATCTTGAAAGGACTCGTTCGATAGCCTGCAGGATACGATCTTGTTGGAAGGGTTTAACGATAAAGTCTTTTGCCCCCGCCTGAATAGCCTCCATGACCATGCTCTGTTGCCCCATGGCGCTGCACATAATAATGTTGGCATTGGGATCATAGCTGCGAATTGCTTTAACACCCTCAATTCCGCTCATTTCAGGCATCGTAATATCCATGGTCACCAGGTCCGGCTTCTTTTGCTTATATAATTCCAGAGCAACATGCCCGTTTTCGGCTTCGCCTACCACCTCATAACCATTTTTAGTGACGATATTTTTAATCATCATCCTCATGAAAGCAGCATCATCCACAATAAGAATAGTTTTAGCCAATTGCTCACACCTCTATTCTTCACTAAAATCATCTATTCTTCATTAACATTTAAAGACAAACCCAGTGCCATGAATAATTTGTTTAAAAATCCGGTTTTAGGCAACAGGAAAAAATGTCCTTTAATTTGCTCATTGTTCTGGACAAAGTTAGTTTCAATCAAAAGCACCTTCTCATCCCAGTGACCGCTGGCTACAAGGGAAGCGCTTAAAATCGCCCCGATCATATCGAAGGCAAACATCGGCACTGAAGTATACATAGTCAGGCCGGTCATACTGCTGATGGCGTTAATAAATGTACCTGTTAAAACATTACCTATTTCCATAATGGTGGAATCACCCAGTTCATCTAGTTCCTTCGTCGTCCCCATCTCTCGCTCAAGCAATATATCCACCAGTTTGTAGGCACTTTGCTCTGAGAAAACAAACAACACAGTTCCGGCAATATCACCATCAAAACCGAGATGGACACAGGCTACTACATCCTCCAGGCCACCCACCATGGGGAATACCTGTTCCATATCTACAAAAGTGGCCTGCGGCACTTCTAAGTCTACTCTTTTTTGCAATAATTCCGCCAGGGCCGTAGCAGCGTTGCCTAAGCCGATATTACTGATTTCCTGAAGAACATCAAAATGCATATATGTCATTTCTTTGTCTGCGGTCATTTTCCGGCCTTCCTTGTAAATTATATTTAAATTGTGTATAACTTGGCGCCCGCCATCCTTATGTATACATTGCCGTTGACAGTGTCCAAAATCATGGTACGGCCCCGATTGCCGCCAAGCTCTTCTGCTGCTATTCTAATTCTCAGCTTGTTTAAAACCTGCCTGGCCATGCTGGCATTGCGCTTGCCGATATCAAGCATGAGTTTTTCATTAGAGCCAATAAACATTTGGGCCCCCCCGGCCAGCTTGGCCTGAAGACTGGAGACCCGGGCCCCCTTACGCTTGACTTCATTAAATAACTGGATTATACCCAGATCGCCAAATTTAGCAGGATTGTTTACGTTATTGAACTGGCTACTGTCAGGAAGCATAAAATGCAATAAGCCGCCTACACCGGTCAAAGGATCATATAAACTGACACCGACACAGGAACCAAGACTGAAAGTAATCAACCGCTCCGGTTTTACGCCCACTTTCAGATCAGCGATACCCACCTTGATTTCGGCAACCTGCATAGATTGGTTAAACTGGTTTTCCCGTGCCGTAGACAATCACATGCCCCCTTATTTACGCAAGTTGTTAGCCCTGCTCCAAAAATCATCAACCGTCTGGACAACGCGGGCATTAAAACCATATGCCCGTTGTGCTTCAATCATATTGGTCAGTTCATCAATCAGGTTGACATTGGATAATTCCAGATAGCCCTGCCTGACTTCACCAAAACCATCGCTGCCAGGACGGCCTGCAATAATATCTATGGCATTGCCGCTAAAAGAGTAAAGGTTTTTACCCTCAGCTTGCAAGCCTTTGACGTTGCTGAAGCGATATAAATTGATTTGTCCTGCAGCGGTAATGCCGGCATCATCCAGGCTGTGGACAATACCCTTCTGTGAAATGATGATTTTATTCGCACCAGGTCTTATTTGAATGCCATCAAGTCTACAACCGTCATCAGTAACCATATGCCCCATTTGGTCAAGGCTAAAGCTGCCATCTCGTGTATACCGCTCCTGCCCGTCAGGTGTAAGCACTCTAAAAAATCCTTCGCCGTTAATCGCCAGGTCCGTTTGTTTCCCTGTTTCTGTCAAATCACCCTGTTCATACTCTCTGGTAATCTCCGCTACTTTTACCCCGCTTCCCAGCTCTGCCTGCTCCATGCCCTCCGCTACCGGTATACCGGATTTCAGCAGTTCCTGAGAGATAAGTTCGGCAAAACGGGGGGTGCTTTTTTTAAAGCCCGTTGTACTGATGTTGGCCAGGTTATTAGCCAGAAGATCGACTCTCAGTTGTTGGGCGTTAAGTCCGGAAGCGCCGCTTCCCAGGGCTTTCAGCATTCTACCTCACCTCACATAAGTTCCCTTGGCCATAAAGAGATTAATCACCTGATTCTTCCTACTTCATTGACTGTCTTTGACAACTGCTCATCATAGACCTGAACCAGCTTTTGATTCGCTTCATATGAGCGCAGGACCGAAATCAGCGCAACCATCTCATCATTAACATTGACATTAGATACTTCCAGCCAACCCTGATGGACTGCTGTATTGGCAGCCTCGTTCATGCCCGCATCTTGCGCATTAACATATATACCATCGCCTTCTTTGCTCAACCCTCTAACATCGTCAAATTCAATCAACCTGAGCCTGCCCACTGCCAGGCTATTTTCATATACTGTTCCATCGGAGGCAATCTGAAAATCTTCACCACGGACCCTAATCGGCCCACCTTCACCCAATACACGGTTACCACTGCCTGCTGTAAGAAAACCTTCTCCGTCCACGCTCAGTTCACCATTGCGGGTATAGCAAACCCTGTCCGGTTCCCCATCAACAGGGACACTCACAGCTAAAAAGCCCGGGCCTTGGAGCAGGATGTCAGTTGATTTCCCGGTCTCCACGCCGGCTCCCTGGGCGTGGTCAATTGAAACATCAGCTACAAGAGCACCCATGCTAATGGAACCAATTACCGCTGTATCATTGAGTGTAATATTCCTTGCCATTTGCTTTGGTCCTCCCTGCCGTAAGAGGAGAACTTCAGGAAAACTCTGTGTCTGAATGCTCTCTTTTTTATATCCGGGGGTGGTGGCATTGGCCAGGTTATTGGCAACACTTTCTATCTTGGCCTGCTGAACGTTCATTCCTGAGGTTGAAGTATATAGACCTCTTAGCAATGATGCAATCTCCCTTCTAAGAACTTTTATAACCCAGGTTTTCCAATTCATCATATATTATAAAGCTAATATAAAGGGTTTTTTTGCATTCCCACCTGGCCTGGGTCTCATTTATTTCAGTTTGCTTCAGATTGCTTTAATTTTTCCCGCAGTCTCTTTAAAGCCCGGGTATGAATCTGGCACACCCGTGATTCGGAGACATCCAGTACTTTTCCGATTTCTTTTAATGTTAACCCTTCTTGATAATAAAGGGATAAAACCGTCAAATCCTTATCCGGCAGTTCACCGATGGCTTGCCCCAATAACCGTTTGTCCTCTTCGCCCTCAATGATTTCTAACGGATCGGAAATGGCATCATCGGCAATGAGTTCCCGCAAACAAACAGTTTCCCCGCTGGAGGTAGGCACTGTTTCGTCAAGGGACGAGACTGCCATCATGCTTGCCTGTGCCGACAATTTGTGCAATTCAGGTACTGTTATCTTCATCGCTGCGGCCAAAACCTCATTGGTGGGCTGTACCCCAAGTTCCTTTTGCAACTTCTCCCTGGTTGTATTTAAACGCTGAACCCTCTGCCACGTCGTGCGGGAAACCCAGTTCTGTTTTCTGACCTCGTCGAGCATAGCACCCCGGATCCTGTTGTAGGCGTAGGACTTAAAACTGACGCCCAAATCCGGATTGTACTTTTCCACCGCTTCCAAAAGGCCAAATACCCCGTAGCTCTCCAGATCCTCCTGGCTGATGTGGGCAGGTAGGCGAATAGCCAGGCGGCCGGCAAGGTACTTCACCAGGTTTAAGTGGGCCAAAACCAGTTCATCCCTTAGGTTTTCATCCCTGGAACGGTAGTACTCTCGCCAAACACTCTCAGCCACAATCATGCCTTACCCTTCTTCCCGCTACCAGGTACGCCTTTCGTTCTACGCCCGGCCAGGCTCTGACTGGTCATTCTGGCAAATATGAACCGCACGATTAAATCCTGTTTATTGCGATTAATGTCTAAAAACTCAACTCCAGTATAATACCCTTTGGTATTGTCTGCCGGTGACGAACGCACCACTTTGCCTGTTACTTCAATGGCCTCATTCCGGGCTTTGAAAGGAAGCGAGAACTTTAACAACAGCTTCGTGTCAACCGGATATGTTTTGGTCAGTAGAACTCTAGCCCCGCCCCCGCTTAAGTCAACGATGTAACACGTGCTAAAAACAGGAGCTTGCCCTTCCTCCGGCAGCTCAGCATAGAGGGCATCCAAAAGCACAGAGCATCGAACAAAAGCTCTTGCTTGAATACGTTTATATTCTTTCGGCAGGGCCAGTGTATACAGAGGAATATTGTCATATCGTTTTCCCAACACTGTAGTCTCAAACATAAACCTGTTGTCTTCATAAATAAATTTTAGCTTTACAACGTCACCATCTTGCAAGGTGAGTACATTGGGGCCACTGGATGGGATCGAGATACAAAAAGAATTGTCAGCCACATCTTGCACACTGGAGGTATACCAATCCTCCTGCCCAGTGCGAGTTACCTTAACCGGCTGGTTAACTTGAAGCCCGTATTCCATCGCTTTTGTCACCCCCCCCGGGCAAATATAGACATTAGCTTATGCCAAAACCCATCCTTTCTTCCTGGATTGGCTGTATAGGTAAGCTGCTCTGCAATCTCCGTCACGCTCCTGGAGGCCGCGGAGTTGGGATGGGAGATTAAAAACGGTTCCTGCTTTTTGATTGCCTGAACAACCAGGCCATCTTCCTGGAGCCAACCCAGGTTATTAATCCTGATATCCAGGAACCGGGCGGCAGTAACCTGAAGTCTGTCCAGGACACGCCGGGCCTCACGTTTATTAGCTGAACGGTTTACAACAATATGGACTCCGGAATGCACCTTAAAAGTGGCCAGCACCTTAATGATCGCATAGGCATCTGTCAACGATGTGGGCTCCGGCGTGACTACAATGATAACCTCATCGGCTGCCGCCACAAAACCGAGCACATTCTTATTAATACCGGCTCCCGTATCGATTAAAACAAAATCGTCCTGGTTGCTGTACTGGTTCAACATACTGATCAGGCGTCTGCGCCGGTTTTGATCAAGGTTGGCCATTTCCAAAAAACCTGAACCACTGGAGACGATATTAACACCAAAGGGACCTCGCACAGCTATTTCTTCAAGGGTTTTATCCCTGTACAACACATCATACAGGCTGTAAGGAATTACCAGCCCCAGCATTACTTCTACATTGGACATACCAAGATCAGCGTCAAATAGAGTTGTGCGGTACCCCATCTGAGCCAGGCAAAGAGCCAAATTTACCGCCAGGCTGGTTTTGCCCACCCCGCCCTTGCCGCTTGCTATGGCAATAGTCCTTGGCCCCCAGGTGTGTTGACCGGCGCCTTTAAAATTATCCTGATAGGTTTGTTTCTGCTTATTGCCTGGCGACCACAACCCCATTAGGGTCAACTCCCCTTAATAATAGTTTAGCTATTATTCTCGGGTCGGCCTCACGAATATCATCGGGAATGACCTGACCATCAGTCAAATATGCTACAGGTTTGCCTAAACAACAAATGAGATTGAGAATGGCGCCATATGTTTCCGTCTCATCGATTCTGGTAAAAATCAACTTGGAATAACCGGCCTTCTGAAATTCATCAGCAATTCTGTTAAGGTCCCTGCTTTTGACAGCAGAATTCAATACCAGGAAAATATCCTGAGGTTCTTTAACTGCACGCAAGAAGCCTTTTAGTTCCAGCAACTGACCGGCATTATGGGCTGAACGGCCCTGAGTATCAATAAAGATATAATCTTTGTCACTATGATTTTCCACAACACTGGCCAACTCTGCCGGTGTCATTACCACTTCTGTGGGGATACCGAGAAAATCTCCATAAGCCTGCACTTGTTCACCATACCCAATCCGGTAGGTATTCACGTTGATGAGGACTATTTCTTTATTGCCCTTGAGGACAAAATCTGTAGCCAGCTTAGCCAGGGTTGTTGTCTTGCCTACACCTGCAGGTCCTATGAAGGTCAGGATCCTGGCTTTTTCCCGGTTTTGATACACAGGCGCTATAAGCTCTGTCGTTTGCTTGAGCAAGGCGTCATAAATAATCAGATCATCCACAACAGCTTGCCGGCTGTCATTGTCCAGAAAGGACAACAGTTTATCCGCAATGTCCTCTTGCACTTCCAGGCCATAAAGGATTTCACGCCACTTTTGAAGAGGGTTGCCGGGCAAAGGGGCAGCATGCTGGCTGACCATGGTGTCAAATAGACTCCCAGTCTCTTTAAGCTGGCCTGCAACCACATCTGTTTGCAGCGGCGGATAGGAAAAGTCTTTGGCCACAAGACCTTCCTTTGGTCCTTTTATGATCGTATCCAGGTTTTTTCCCCGGGCATGGCTGTTTGGGCCGGCGGCGGGCAGCACCCCGGTCCCGGCTGCTGGCGCACTGAATTGCCCTGCCGCCTGCCGGTTATCTTCCAGCAATTGCTTCGATCTTTCATCTATAGCAAGCTTTAAATCAGTATTCTCATCCAATACAGCAGTCACCTCCAACCTGCGTGGCGAAAAAAATCCTAAAATCCCTTTAGCCGGGACTTTATAACTACCCACAATTAATGCTTCCGGACCCAAATCCTGTTTAATCAGCCTGATAGCTTCTTTCATATCACGGACTAAATAACGCTTTATTTTCAATTGCTCACCGTCCCAACCACCTCAACATCAATATTCTGAGCTATCTCATTGAGAGAAAGCACACCGAGGTTTGGTAAATACTTTTCAATAAACCTTCTGAAAGGCAGTCTCACCTGTGGTGAACACAGGACCACCGGAGATATACCCTTCATGGTGAGGTTTTCAACGGTCTCTTTCAACTTGCTTAAAACCTGCCTGGCTACCTGGGGCTCCAGGACAGGAAAGGAGCCCAGCTGCGTCTGTTGAATAGATTCAGCCAGCAATAATTCCAGTTTCGGGTGCAAGGTGATAACAGGAATCTTATTGTCAGCTCCGGCATATTGATGACAGATAGCCCTGCCTATGGTCTGGCGTGTATATTCGGTCAGATAATCTATGTCCTTGCTTGTTCTTGCGCCATCGGCCAGTGCCTCCAGGATGCCGGCCAGGTCCCTGATAGAAACCCTCTCCCGGAGCAGGTTTTGCAATACCTTCTGTACCTCTCCCATACTAAGCAGGTCCGGCACCAATTCGTCAATAACTACCGGGTTCTTTTCTCTAACCATATCCAGCAATTCCTTCACTTCTTGCCTGCCCAGCAATTCATGGGCATTGCGTTTAATAACCTCGGTCAAATGGGTAACAAGCACTGTTGAACAGTCCACAACGGTGTAGCCTGCCGCT
The DNA here is from genome assembly GCA_050950345.1 of Pelotomaculum sp. Taxonomy (GTDB): domain Bacteria; phylum Bacillota; class Desulfotomaculia; order Desulfotomaculales; family Pelotomaculaceae; genus Pelotomaculum_C. The sequence goes on along the minus strand of JBMNHK010000002.1, from coordinate 419,761 downwards.
TCAACCCTGTCACGCTCACCGACAGTCACCCACATGGCGGGTATGCCGAATGCCGGCTCAGTGGTGGCGACTCCATTGACATCCAGCTCCACCCCTGCTGGAGCCATAGCCATGAAATGACCAGGCATCAATTCACCAGAAGCTATTTCAATACCGCGCAATTTAATCGCATAATTATTGGGACCTAACTGCAAGTTATCCCGGATGCGAATAGGCTGGACATAGATGCCCAGCTCACCGGCACACTGATGCCTTACTGCGGTCAACCTCTGCAGCAGATTACCGCCCTGCACCTCATCTGTGAGCTGAATTAAGTTATAGCCGATCTCAATTTCCAAAGTGTCCACCTGAAAGTAAGATAAAACACTTTCCGGCTCCCTGCTCTGCTCCTGTATTTTCCTGGCAGCCGCCTGCTCCTGCTCCATCGCTATCTTCTTTTTCTCATCCTTGAGCAGACTATAGGCGATATAACCTACAATACCGGACAGGGACAGAAACAATAAATTAGGCATAGCCGGGATCAGGCCAATAATGAAAAGAGTGACGGCCACCATGATGAATGCCCTTGGAAAGTTGGCAAACTGTCTGGCAAAATCATAACCAAAATTTTTCTCTGAAGCAGACCTGGTGATCAGGATACCTGTGGCGGTGGAAACCAATAAAGCCGGGACCTGAGAAACCAAACCGTCACCAATGGTCAAAAGCGTGTATACCTGCGCCGCCTCGACCAAAGGCATATTCATACGGGCCACACCGATGATCAACCCGCCAACAATATTAATAATGATAATAACAATACCGGCTATGGCATCACCACGCACAAATTTACTGGCACCGTCCATAGCACCATAAAAATCGATTTCTTGCTGCAAGTGCTTGCGCTTTTCACGTGCCTGTGTCTCATCAATCAGTCCGGCGTTAAGCTCTGCGTCAATACTCATCTGCTTACCCGGCATGGCATCCAGGGTAAACCTGGCTGAGACCTCAGCCACACGCCCGGCCCCGTTGGTGATAACCACAAACTGGATCACGGTAATGATAATGAATACTACCATACCAACTATATAGTTACCGCCTACTACGAATTGACCAAAGGCCTCGATAACCTTTCCGGCTGCTGCGTGGCTTAAAATCAAGCGGGTGGAAGATATATGCAGAGCTAAACGGAAAAGTGTAGTAATCAGAAGAAGGGTCGGAAACACTGAAAACTGCAGTGGCTCCACCGTGAATAAAGTGATCAGAAGGATGGTAAAGCTCAGGGATATATTAAGAACAAGCAGAACATCCAGAACACCGGGTGGGAGCGGTACAATGATCAGCAGCACGATACCGACAATCAGACCTACAATAATCAGATCGCTGCTCTTTTTTAAGTTATCTCTAACTGTTACCAGCAAGGGAGCGGACTGAGGCACAACATAAACCTCCGACAATAATACAGGTATTTTTGGCTACACTGCACGGTAGTTTTCTCTTGCTTTGAGCCTGTAGACCATGGCCAGGACTTGCGCCACAGCCTGATAGATCTCCAAAGGTATCTCCTGATCCACATCTACATTTTTATAAAGAAAACGGGCCAGTTCCTTGTCCTCCACCACAGGAACACTATTCTCCCTGGCGATTTCCCGGATGCGCCGGGCCAGATAATCGGCCCCTTTAGCCACCACCTTCGGCGCAGCCATTTCACCTTGTTTATACAACAGGGCTACCGCCACATGAGTTGGGTTGGTCACCACTACGGTTGAAGTGGGCACTTCGCTGATAATACTATTTAAACTCATTCTGCGGCGCATCTCACGCTGCCTGGATTTTACCTGGGGGTCACCTTCGCTTTGCCTGAATTCTTCCTTAACCTCCTGTTTGCTCATCTTCATACTTCTATTAAAATCATAGCGCTTATACATATAATCAAACAGGGCTAAGGCTAAGAAAGCCAGCGCCCCCCACCAGGCTATCTTTAGGATAAAGGTCATGACCACCTGATAGATGCTTGTGGGCTTAAGGCTTAAGACCATTAAAAGCTCATCAAGGTTAGCCTTAATCAATGAATAAATGAGTCCTCCAACAAGGGTAAACTTTAAGATAGATTTAACCAGTTCCATTGCGCTCCGTCTTGAAAACATGCGCTGCAAACCGGACAAGGGGTTTAAGTGCGACAGCTTGGGTGTTAAAACTTCAGTCGAAGACATGAAGCCCACCTGGATAATGTTTGCGATTATCGCCGCCAGAAACGCCACCCCAAAGAAGGGCGCCAGGAGCTTTAATGCAAAGATTATGCCACTGCCTAAAAGGGTTAGCGGGTTACCGTTAAAACTATGAAGATTGGCTACATTACTGAAATAGGCTGTCATATACCTTTGCAAATCAATAGCAAATTGGTCCTTGATTGCAGACAGCAACCCGATAATTGCCAGTAGGCATACTGCTCCTGTCAAATCCGGGCTTTTGGCAACCTGACCTTTGCGCCTCGCTTCCTGAAGTCGCTTTGGTGTTGCCTGTTCTGTCTTTTCCTGGGCGCTACCGGCCATTAAAAACCAGCTCTCTCATCAATAAATACAAATCTCTTTCAATTGTGTTGAATATGCTATTGAACACGGCGCCAAACAAAGGGATTAAAAAGCTCAAAGTTAAAAGACCGACAATCATCTTCACGGGAAAACCCGTTAAGAAAACATTGATCTGCGGCGTTGTACGGGTCAGAAACCCCAACGACAGGTCTGCTATCAGCAATATGGCAATTATCGGCGCAGCGACCTGGAGAGCATAGACAAAAGTTTTGGCAAAGATTTGCATAATGCCGACGGCTGCTCCCCCGCCCAGATTCGCCATACCCAGGGGTACCAATTGATAGCTCCCGAATAGCGCCGCAATCAGGGTATAATGCCCGTCCACCATCAGAAAAAATATCAGCCCCAGCAAATACAGATATTGTCCCAGCAGAGTAGTTGATGTTCCAGTTGCCGGGTCGACTAAATTGGCCATGGAATACCCAATCTGAAAATCAATAAATTGTCCAGCCATTCTGATACTGTTGATAATCATGGTTACTGCAGCACCTAAAAGCAAGCCGGCACCTATCTCACCAAGGGCTGCCAGCCAGTACATCCAGGTGTCTTCGAAAAGCCTGACTTCCACTATAGGGAATACCACTACAGCCAGGATAAGGGCAAACCCGATTTTTACCAAAGAGGGCAAGCCTTTTAAGGTATACAGGGGCCCGGCCATCATAAAGGCTGCAGACCTCAAAAAGACTAAAAAGAAAGCTTCCAGTTGGCCTGTTTCGAGCAAATTTCAGTCCCCCGTCAACGTAAAATATTAGGGATCTGGGCAAAAACGTTTGTAGTAAAATATATAGCCATGTTCAGCAGCCAGGAGCCCAACAGCAGCAATACCACAAAAACGCCGACGATTTTTGGTACCATATTCAACAACTGATCCTGAATTTGTGTCGTTGCCTGCAAAATGCTGATGGTCAGTCCGATCAAAAGCGCGGTAAACATAGCTGGACCGGCCAGGAGCAAAACCATTAACAGGGTTTCCCTGGCCAGGTGAATCACAAAAGTCTGCGTCAATTTGCGCCACCCTTTACCTAAAACTCTCCATTAAGGATTTAACCACCAAGTACCAGCCGTCCACCATGATAAATAAAAGTATTTTAAAAGGCAGGGAAATCATAATTGGTGGCAACATGAACATACCCATAGACATCAGAATACTGGCTACGACCATGTCAATAACCAGAAATGGCACAAAAAGCAAAAATCCTATTTCAAACGCTGTCTTTAGCTCACTGATGATAAACGCAGGTATGACCACATGTAAGGGTATGTCATCAAGGCCGGCAGGTTGTTCCACTTTAGCCAGGTTGATAAATAAGCCCAGATCTTTCTCCCTGGTCTGCCGCAACATAAAATCCCGCAACGGCTCAATACCGCGTTCCTGCGCTTCCTGCTGGCTGATCTGGTTTTGCGTATAGGGAACTATGGCCTGGTCATTGATCTCTTTAAAGGTTGGCATCATACAGAAAACAGTAAGGAAAAGGGCCAGCCCTATTAAGATCTGATTGGCAGGAACCGCCGGGGTTCCTATTGCATTGCGCAATAGTGATAAAACAATTATGATGCGGGTAAAGGAGGTCATCATAACTAGAAATGCCGGCACCAGTGACAGCATGGTCAGCAGGAGCAAAAGCTTGATGCTGTCGACAACCTCCGTAGGACTGTCGGTTGGCCGCACACTTAGATCAATGGACGGCAGAGGTTGCGCCAGGGCTTCCTGCGCTTGGATCAGGACCAGGCCAAATACCAACAAAACCGCCGGAATATTAACCTTCAACGTATATCTTCCTCTTTTACTACATCATCATTTTTGAGCATATCTACCTTTTTGCCCTCATGTTTCCTGTGCGCCAACTTTTCAAACAAATCCCTGAGTTCAACCAACCAACCGTTTAACTTATCTAGATACAGCCGGCTTTTTTCATTGCCTGCTTTAGCAGGTTCCGGCATTTCTGTATCCTGAAGACTGGCATACTCAGTTATTGTCTTTGGCGTTAGCTCCATTATGTCACCGGTTATTTGCTTTTCAGGTTCCGGCAGCTCATCCAGCTCTTTTACCAGGCTGATAGTGTTTTCCTGGTGCGCCAGGAGATAATACTTTCCTCCAAAGGCAACCAGGCTTAATGTTGTTTTAGGGCCGAGAGGAAGCTGTTCTAAAAGTTTCATCCGGCCATTTCCTTTGACCACCATGTAACGCCGGGCCAAGCCGTACTTCAAAACAAGATAAATCAAAGCCAGTACTATTGGCAAAGACACAAGCAGACGGACAACTGCCTGGGTCAAATCACTGCTCATAATAGCTCCTCGTTTAAGCTGGCATTTTGCAGCTGGTTGATCTCACCGATGCGCACGCTAAAACTATCGTTTATAATAACGACTTCTCCTGTAGCAAAGCGCTGCTGGTTCAGAAGCACTTCAACCGGGTCACCCACAGTTTTTTTCAACTTAATGATTGAGCCTTCGGTCAGGCTGAGTATCTCCCTGACTTTCTGCTCTGCATGGCCGAGTTCAACGCTGATCTCGACCTCAATGTCTTCAAGGTGGGATATGCTGGTTTGCATATTAGTTATCGTCTTGACCGGCTTTAAATCCGGGAACTGCACTCTTTTAACCTCAGTCTCACCGTTAGCCTTGCCAGTCAGGAAATCTCTGATTTCTTCTTCGGTCAACTCAGCTACACCCCCTATTGAACCAGATAATCAGTAAAATATATAGCGCTTACTTTACCGTTGTCCAGCGTTTTGTTGATCTCTGCCATCAAGCTGCTTTTAAGACTGTCCATTTTATCGACAGGATGGACATCATCCAGGGTTTTACTGCGCAGCGTAGTTATGATCAAATCCAATGTCTGGATTTTCTTACTGTTCAATTCCTTGCTGAGTTTTTTATCATTAGGATATTCCAGGACAATCTGCACCCTGAGATAATGGCCTCCCCCATTGCCTGCCAGGTTTACTACCAGCTCTCCCATATCCATTATTTCTGTCTTCGTCGTTCCGAGCCCCAGTTGATTGGGTGTATCAGAAGCAGCGCTCTGCCTGAAATAGAAGAAGATGTTAGCTCCAACCAGGACGACCAGTAATATGAGGATCAGGAGATTGAAATTCTTTTTATTTTTTGCCGGTTTAAGGGATGCCCCTGTATTGTTTGCTGCCATAGAGAATTACCTGCTTTATAAGTGTTTTTGCCTTAACGTTTGAGATCCAATAAGATCTGCAACATCTCGTCGGAAGTGGTGATGGTCTTGGCATTAGCCTGATAGCCGCGCTGGGTCGTGATCATGCTGGTCAATTCATCAGTGAGGTCAACATTGGACATTTCCAGATAACCGGAGTTGATTGTTCCGTAGCCGCCTGTAGCAGGCTCACCATATTCGTCTATGGGCTCGCCGCTGGCCAAAGTCGCCTTAAACAGGTTATTTCCCACCCGTTCCAAACCTTCTTGATTGGTAAACATAGCCAAACCTATCCCGTTGGTCGGTGAGATATCATTGCCGTCTAAATCCGTAGCTGTAATTTTACCGTCGATAGATATGCTGATTGTGGCTACCCCGCCTTTTCCAAAACTAATGGCTTTTTCATCGGTATCCAGCACCTTATAACCGTTGGCATTAACCAGGTACCCCTCATCATCAATAGTGAAGGCTCCCTCTCTGGTGAAATAACGCACATCGCTACTTTCATCAGGCGTCACTATAAACCAACCATTGCCATGAACAGCCAGATCGAGTTCACGCCCGGTGTTCTGCATACTGCTGGTACCCATATCATTGGCTATGTTGGCAACACTCACGCCCAGACCTACCTGGCTGGGGTTAATGCCGCCGAGAGTGCCGCTGCCGCTGTTGGCTCTGGCGGAACGCACATTCTGATAGAGTACATCCTGAAAACTAGTGCTGCTTCTCTTATATCCCGTCGTATTAACGTTGGCGACGTTATTGCCGATGACATCCATCCGGATCTGGTGGTTTTTCATGCCGGAAATGCCTGAGTATAATGATCTGAGCATTCTAATCCTCCTTTTTTTATCGGGCCGCGTCCTTCGGCGACCTACAGCTCCCTGGCGGACCAGCTGTATCATTTATTATTTGTGTACTACTATGGATGCCGCTTTACGCTCACCACTGTCGATATCAGTAACCACCTCTATTTAACCTCAATAATCTGCCCCAATTTATATGCTTTCCCGTCTATGGATATTTGGACAAGGCCATCAGTAAGAGTCACTTTTTCCACCGGGCCAGCTGCCTGGCCATCCGCGGTATAAACCGTGACTTCCTTGCCTATAAGCGCGGAAGCCTCACCCAACTGCTGGGATAGTTTAATCGCAGCGATTTCAGAACTGAGATTGGTCAGTTGTTCCAGGATGGAAAACTGGGCCATTTGACCGATCATGGCACTGGTATCCTGGGGTCTGGTTGGATCCTGGTTTTTTAGCTGTTCTACATACAACCGCAGAAAGGCATCTTTGTCGAGAGTCTTTGCAGACCGTGCGGCTGCCTCAACTGGTTGATTGGCTTTGCCCGCAGCAGGAACAACTTGCAACAACAACACCTACTTTCTAGATCAAATAATCGATTTTAGTAGGAGAACCCTGTTCTGTTATTGGGTTCAGCTGCCCTAACTCTTTTTCCACATAGCCTTGATTATATTGTCTATCCGCCGGCCCGGCTTGCCCTTCCTGACCACCAGAGGAACGGCCGCCCCGGTTGTCGTTGCCGTTATAGACAAAGGCTTCATTTAACTTCAGGTCATATTGACTGAGAGAATCCCTTAACTGCTGCATAGAGCCTTCCAGCAACTCCTTGACCTGGTTATTGGCAGTATAAAAATGCGCGCTAACCTCGTCCCGGTCAAAGAAGAGTCTGATGGTAAGCTGTCCCAGGTGTTCCGGCTCAAGTTTGAGCTGCACTTGCTTTGGCCGGCCAACCTCGTCGGACTTGATCATGCTGATAATTTCCTGCGCAACAATGTTTTTCACTTCAGGTAAAGGGACTGCTTTTTCCTTAGACCCGTGATTAGCCCCGGACAAAATGGCGTTATGGTGCATCATTAGTTCATTAGGGGCATCGATATGATTATTGTTACCCCCTCCCTGGCGCTCATGTGTTATAGCCTGAGCAGCCGCAACTCCTTCTTTGCCGGTTGCCGTGCCGGCTGGAGTTTCCAAGGTAGTGTTGAAGATATTCAGAACTGCTTCCGGTTTAACCTGGTTGCCACCGGCCCTCTGATCCGGCTTTTCTGTAGTAGCAGCAGCATGAGTCTCATTGATGGTGTTGAAGACTTGCAAAGCTCCTTCCGGTTTTGCCTGGCTGCCGCCGGACCCCTGGTGCAACTTTTCTGCAGTGCTGGCTGTATAAATCTCATTGTCAGGACTATTCAACTGCCCGGCTAGACTTGAAGATGACCTGGCAAAGGGATTTTCTTGGAGCTTTTTTTTGTTCTTGCCCTGCTACAAAAGCCTTCAAATCCTTTGGCATCTGCTCCAATTGCGCCTTCTTACCGGTTTGGTCAGCCTCGAGCTCTTCCCGGGCTGCCTGTCCATCAAGCTGAGGGGAGTTTGAACCGGCTAACGGATCTGGAGTTTTTTGCGCCGTAAAAAGCACCTTTTGCGTATCGACATTTAGAGGAAGATTTACCCTCTGAGATTGCTCCGTGGCTAAAGCAGCTTCCTTCCCTGACGATAAAAAGGCTCCAGGCACTTCTGCCACTTCAGATACTGAGCCTGTTTCAGACATCGCCTGCCCCAGCCCATTGCCCCCCGCCTGTGTACTCAATGCTGTATCTACCGGCATATTGCCTTGCAGCAGGGATAACTGCTCCTGGGCAAAGGCTTCTCCTGGATCACCAGCTATCAGACCCAGGGGCAAAGCCTGCTCAAAAGCTCCAGTTGACGATAAAATCTGTGCAGGCCCCTCCCTTACTGGAGCCTTTTCAAACTGCCCGGGCATACACAGCATTCCTATCGCCGCCATAACTTCCTGGAAGCTGCCGGCTTGCTCCTGCCCAGAAGTCCCCTGTCTTCCTGCATTTCCCTTTGACGGCAAAGCACAATTCATTACCACTCCTTGCAATTTATCACCTTCTTTCATTGAGAAATAATTTACCCAACCGGACGGGCTATCCTTGCAACTGCCTTAAGCGTTGCATGTAGATGTTGCGGGATAACTCGTCAACTTCCTTTTGCTCCATGTTCTCCAACATCCGCTTATAATCTTGCAGGTGTTTATCCTTTAAGGTATCCAGCACTTGACGCTCTACCCTGGCCTGAACAGCCTCTTCTCTTTTTTGCTCTACAGCCAAACCAGCCTCCTGCACATCGCTTTCCTGGCGGGATATTTTATTTTTCAGGGCTGCTCCGTAGAATGAATGCTGAAAAATCTCAAAAAAATTTTGTTTCATCTGTCCTGTGTCCTGCCACAGCAACTGAAGCTGCTCTTTAGTTTGCTCCAACAACATCATGCGCTGGTTATATTCTTGTCGGGCTAAAGCCAGTGCTTGTTCAGCAGCATTCTCCCGGTCAACTCGTTGCTGCAAAACAGGCTCCAGGCGGAATTTGAACTTAGCTATTGCTGTTCACCCCTTTATTCACCACCGCTTTCAGCTCTTTTAAGGTCTTTTCATATTCGGATTGCTCATTTAAGTCCTGTTTGAGAAATTCCATAATACCGGGGTAGGCGGCAATGGCCTCATCGATACGGTGATTAGAACCGGGCACATAGGCCCCTATATTAATCAGATCTTCGGCTTGAGTGTAGGTGGCCAGAAGATCCCTCAGTTTGCCGGCACACGCTCTGTGTTCATCATCAACTATTTCGGTCATCAGGCGGCTGACACTGTTCAGCGCATCAACGGCAGGGTAAGTGTTGGCTGCAGCAAGGGAACGGGACAGCACAATATGTCCGTCCAGAATACCGCGCACCGCATCGGCAATCGGTTCGTTCAAATCATCGCCATCTACCAGTACCGTAAAAAATGCAGTGATTGAACCGGTAGCAGCCATGCCCGGCCGTTCGAGCAATTTTGGCAGCAAAGCAAAAACCGAGGGGGTATAGCCCTTGGTAGCCGGCGGTTCACCGATAGCCAGGCCCACCTCCCGTTGAGCCATGGCAAAACGGGTAACGGAATCCATCATTAACATTACGGCCCGGCCCTGATCGCGAAAATATTCCGCAATAGCACTGGCTACAAAAGCCCCCTTTAAGCGCACCAGCGCAGGTTGCTCGGAGGTAGCGACAACCACCACTGAACGGGCCAAACCACTTGGTCCTAAATCCTTCTCGATAAAATCCAGCACCTCGCGGCCTCGTTCTCCAACCAGTGCGATCACGTTGATATCGGCGTTGCTAAATCTGGAGATCATACCCAGCAGCGTACTTTTACCAACGCCGCTGCCGGCAAAAATGCCGATACGCTGGCCCTGGCCGCAAGTGAGCAAGGAGTCAATAACTCTCACTCCCGTTGAGAGAATTTCAGAGATCCTTCTTCTCGTCATAGGATTGGGTGGGTTATTATCAACAGGATATTCCTTAAGCTGCCCCTCCAGCGGGCCAAGCCCGTCCATAGGTTCTCCCAGGCCATTCAGAACCCTCCCCAGAAGCTGCTCCCCCACCTTGACACTAAAGGGCTTGCCGGTGGGCGTTACTTTACAACCAGGGTAAATACCACGCAGATCGCCTAAAGGCATCAGCAGCGTACAGTCCTCTCGAAAACCTACTACTTCAGCAAGAACCGGTTTCTCACCACCTGGCAGCGCAATCTCACATACTTCACCGATGTGAGAATTGAGGCCCTGTACTTCAACTGTAAGGCCAATCACCTGAGTAACCAGACCATTGAGTTTAACCAACCTGGCCTCTCTAATGCGAGAGCGCCATGGGGCTAAATCGATTTCGACAGTCTGCAAGATGCCCACTCCCCTCTATGGCTTAAAAGGTTTTTAAGCAACACCTGCCAAGCTCTTACTGTTTCCAATACGGGAGTCAATCAGCGTAAAGGACTTTGAACAGTTCTTCACGGCGGGTTTCCAGAGTTGCGTTTACTTGACTATGCTCTGTTTCAATCCTGCAGCCCCCCGGGCTAACGGCTTGATCGGCAATCACCCGCAGCTCGGCCCTGGCCGGCAGAATACTCAGAAGTTCATTTTTTTTGCTCTCCACCACCTCAAATTCAAGAGGGCTGACGTATATAATAATGTCAAGGCGATTAGCTACCAGGTGTAGCGCTTCTTTGGCTACTTGCAGCACAGTAGCAGGCTCTAGAGTCAACTGGGCTGACAGCAATTTTTCCGCAATTTCTACAGCCAGATCTATGATCTCCTGCTCCATGGCCGCCAGGGTTTGCTTGCGGATTTCTTCAGCCTGAGTTAATATGTCTAAAGCCTGAGCACGAAGTGTTGACGCCTCTTCCTTTGCTTTGGCCATGCCATCCCGGTAACCCGCCTCATAACCGGCGGTTTTGCCCTGTTCAAAGGCGCCCTGATAGGCATCCTGATAGGCATCCTGCTTGATCTGTTCGGCTGAAAGCCGGGCCTGTTGCATAATCTCTTCTGCGCTGGCTCGCGCCCGCCTTATTATTCCCGCTGCCGTCTTCTGGCCTATTGCTGTTTTAGCGGGCTCCACGCCGGGATTGATGCTGGTAACCTTCCCGGCGCCACCGCCGCGCACAGCAAAGCTGCTCTTTAGCGGCAGGATCTCTAAACGGGTTTCTTCTACCTCTGCAGCCTTGATAATTTTATACAATGACATCTTCGCCACCCCGGGATATAATAATTTCACCGCTTTCATCAAGTCTACGTATCACCGTAACAATTCTCTGCTGTGCCTGCTCAACTTCTCTCAAACGCACAGGCCCCATAAACTCAATTTCTTCTCTGAGCATATCAGCCGCACGCTGAGACATATTTCTGTATATACAGGCATGGACCTCTTCATTGGTTCCCTTCATAGCTAAAGCCAGGTCTTTGGTTTGGACCTCCCTTAATATCCGCTGAATAAAGGTATCGGATAAGTTCTTAATGTCTTCAAAGACAAACATATGCATCCTGACTTCGTCCGCCAACACCGGGTCCTCCGTATCCAATCCTTCCAGGATAACTTTTTCCGCACTCCTGCCTACCCTGTTTAAAATGCTGACCAGTGACTGGACCCCACCAACTGTCGCATGATCCTGCTGCGCCATTGATGATAATTTACTTTCCAACAATTTCTCCACATTCTTAACAACTTCTGGAGTGAAGCGGTCGATATTGGCAATTCTTTTAGCTATATCAAGCTGCACTTCAGGAGACAGGGACGCCAGGATAGCAGCCGCTTGATCCGGCGTAAGGTGAACCAGGATCAGGGCTATGGTCTGGGGATGCTCATCCCGGATAAAATTTATCAGATGTTTTGGGTCGGTTTTGCGAAGTGCGCTAAAAGGCCTTGCTGCCAAATTGAGCGACAATTTGTTGAGCATATTTGAAGCTTTCTGGGAACCCAGTGTTTTCTCAAGCATTTCCCTGGCATAGTCCCAGCCGCCGTGCAACAAGTATTCCCTGGCCTGTTTCAACTCCATGAATTCGGTCAGCACTGCATTTGTTGTTTCCGCAGGCACGTGAGTCATATTGGAAATCTCTTTAGAGAGCTGTTCAATTTCGGATTCCAGAAAATCCCTCTTCAATACCTGGGATGACAGGTCTGATCCCAGCGCTATTAATAAAACAGCAGCCTTCTCCATACCGCTAAGTTTCACAGACCCGATAACCCCCTCTAATTCCTGATCCAGGCTTTCAAAATCTCGGCTATTTCATCAACGCTCTCTTTGCCCAGTTCTCTGAGCTTTTGTTTCTTATCATCTTCTTCAATTTGTTCCGGTTCAGGCTCAAGCTCCATCGCTTTTACCGGAACAAACTCATCAACTACTACTTCCTCCTCCACTCGACTGCGCCGTCTCCTTAACAGTACGACAAGGAGCAGACCAAGCAACAGAACACCAGCAGCTGCAGCAAGCATATAAAGGCGTTCTCTCTCCCTGGCCTGAGCCATCGCGTCAAGCCTTGCCATTTCCTCTTCAACTCTCTGCTGGTACGAGTTATCAAAGGCCATATCGGTTACATTAATTTGATCGCCGCGCTCCATTTCATAACCGATGGCGGCGCCTACAATATTCCTTACTTCCTGGACATCTACCGGCATACCCGTATCATTTATCACCACTGAAGCCGATAAACGCCGAATCCTCCCAGGGGGTTCTATTACTGTTTGCTGCTGGGCATTCACCTGGTAATTAATCGTAGATTCTTCTCTTTCGTAACTGGATGTCCCAATGTCTGCCGTCGGCATTGTGGTTACATTGGAACCTGTACCGGGAATACCGCCATAACCAGTGCCGGTTCCGCTCTCCCTGATGTTATGTTCGCTGATGATCAAATCGTCCGGATTTGAATAAGTATTACTGGTGGTTTGCGTCTGGCTAAAATCAAGGTCAGCCGTTACCATAACCACAGCCTGATTATCCCCGACGATCTTAAAGAGCATTTGCCGGACCCTTTTTTCCAGCTCTTTTTCATATTCTCTCTGGGCATTGTACTGTTCAAGAGCAAGTCTTGTGGCAGCAATATCGGGATCAGTGGATTTTAAACTATCACTTAAGGTGTTTCCTGCAGTGTCAATAATATGGACATTTTCAGGCTTGAGACCCTCTACGCTGCCTACTAAAAGATCACAGATCCCCTGCACCTGGGCCGGCTTCAGCGTGGCTCCGGGTTTAAGTCTCAAGGCCACGGAGGCAGAAGCAGTGCCCTCGTCACTGGTGACAAAAACGCTCTTCTGCGGCAGCACCAGGTGTACCCTGGCCTGGTCCACCCCTTCCAATTGAATAAGCGTCCGCCTTAATTCCTCCTGCAGAGCTCTTTGATAACCTACCTGTTGTTCAAAATCCGTTTGACCGAATTTGCTCTCGTCAAAAAGTTCGAAACCAATTCCGCTGTCAGCCAAAACCCCACTGCTGGCTAATTCGTTTCTAACTTCGTAGACTTTCGACTCAGGCACCTGGATGGTTTTGCCTTGCTCAGTAAGCTTATAAGGCACGTTCATAGCTTTTAATTTTTCAGCAATGGTCCCCGCATCTTTAGGCTCCAGGCCGGTAAACAAGTTGGCGTAACTGGGTTGAAAAGCTAACCTGATCAAGAAAAAAAGGCTTACCACCAACCCCAGGGTTATCAGAACAGCAATTATCTTTCTGTTCTGGTCTAAGGCCTGCCATCGCTCTTTAAACCTGGTAATTGGGCCGTCTGGCCTCAATTAAACCACCTCGCGAATCGGAAGATCATATCTGCATCCGATAAATTTCCTGATATGCCTCAATGGCCTTATTTCTAATTTCAACTGCCAGCTGCATAGCCAGCTTTGCCTCTGTTACGGCTATAGTTACCTGATGAATGTCTTCAATATCACCGGTAACAAGCCCAAGGGATGCCTGTTCGGCCTTTAATTGGGAATTATTCAGTTCGTTTAAGGCTTTATTCAGGATACCGGCAAAAGAACCTTCATTGTCCTCATTTTTTGCAGGTGCTGAACCAGCTTGTGGCAAGGGTAATAACAACTGTTCAACCGACATCACTTGCATTTATTCGAAGCCCCCTCTAACCCCGTCCAATTTCCAGCGCTTTTAGAGCAATATCCTTGGCAGCGTTTAAAGCTGTAACATTTGCTTCATAAGATCTGCTGGCAGAAATCAAATCAACCATCTCATTGACTAGATTAATATTCGGGTAAGCCACATAGCCGCCCTCATCGGCTAAAGGGTTGTCCGGTTCATATTCCATGCGGGGAGGATGGGCATCCACAAGCACCTGGGCTACCCGTACACCCGCGCCCTTATAACCCATCCGGCTAACGTCCATCTTTCTTAAAATCTGTTCAAAAACAGGCATTTTGCGTCTGTAGGGAGGATTGGCCGCATCACCGATCCGCCCTGCAGTATTCATATTGGCAATGTTATTGGCAATCAGATCCAGGCGCAGCTTTTCCGCCGTGAGGCCTGATGCGCTGATCGCAAAGGAATCAAAAACACCCACTTAATTACCCCCTTCCGGTAATGACAAGGCTTAATAGTGAATAATGATCACTAAGCACTCTGCCTACCGCCTGAAACTGGATATCATTTGCCGCCAGGTTGGTCATCTCCTCATCGAGATCCACATTATTTTCATCTGTACGCATAGAAGTTGCTTCAATAAGGTTTACTTCCGGCTGCACTGCAGCCAGTTGCGGAAAGCTGCCCAAATGTCTCGGATGAGAGACATTAAGGGCTATAGAATCTCGATCCAGGGATTTTTTTAATATGCTTTCAAAAGCAACCCTGGATTTTTTGAAATAAGGTGTATTAACATTGGCGATGTTATTGGCAATCACTTTCTGCCTTAAAGCTCCGGCATCCAGCCCTTTTTTAAGGCTTAAAACATGGGGACTGGTAAAAATATCCACTCACTACCTACCTCCTGACACCAGGTTGACCATAAAAAAAGCCCTGCAAAAGGGCTTGCTTCCCCCCCCTGGCAGCCCGGCCGCCTTGACCACCCTTTTGCACTACCATTTAAGTGCGCAAAGGCAGTTTTAGGCCCGTTGCTTTGTGTCACTCCCTTTCGGGAGTTTTACCTTTGGCGTGGCAATAATATCCTCTCAGGAAACTTAGCAACATCTTACAATAAATCTGATTTTTCTGCAATAACAATCACAAAAGAACAGGCCTCAACCTGTTCTTTTTTCTAAATATTTCCCTTTATTTACAAGGAAATTGGTTCAATATGGAAGCTGGTTCAATAGGATACTTCCGGCAGCACTTCAGCTGAGCATTTTCATTACTGCTGCGGGAATTGCATCCAGCGGCAGCAAGGATTCAGCGCCGCCGCATTCATAAGCAGCCTTGGGCATGCCAAAAACCACAGAAGTATTTTTGTCCTGGGCTATGGTTCTAGCCCCGGCCTGGCGCATCGCCAGCATACCGGTGGCGCCGTCGTTGCCCATGCCGGTAAGCATGATCCCGATAGCGTTAGCGCCGACATATTTAGCCACTGATTGGAATAGGACTTCCACTGAAGGGCGATGACCGCAGACTTTCTCACCTGCCCGGCAGTCAACCAGATAAATCCCGCCGGACCGCCGTACGGTCATATGACGATCACCGGGAGCTATCAGTACACGCCCCGGCAACACCCTGTCTCCTGTTTTGGCTTCTTTGACTTCCAGGGCACAAACTCTATTCAAGCTTTCGGCGAAATGCCTGGTGAATTCAACGGGCATGTGCTGCACCATAACAATACCTGGAATTGTGACCGGAAAACTCTGCAACAATTTGCGGATGGCCTGGGTGCCGCCGGTAGAAGCACCGATAGCTATCACCTTGTCTGTGGATTCAGCTAAAGCATAGCTTTTTGGCACCGGGATTTTTGTTTCGCGGCTGGCTTTCCACCTGCTCACATCTACTGTGGCTGCCATTTTCACCTTATTGCGCAGATCTCCCAGCATCTCATGCAAACCGCGAGATATATCTATGCCCGGTTTGGTCACCACATCTATAGCGCCTGCTTCCAGGGCAGCAAGGGTGATAGCAGCCCCCCTTTTGGTCAGAGCGCTGACGACAATAACGGGTAACGGGTACTGGGGCATCAATTGACGCAAGAATTCCACACCATCCATCCCCGGCATTTCAACATCCAGAGTAAGAACGTGGGGCTTTAACTGCACTATTTTATCACGGGCCTGGAAGGGATCGGAGGCGGTGCCCACCACCTCTATAGCAGGATCCCTGGCTAAACCTTGCGCTAAAATATTTCTTACCAGAGCAGAATCGTCTACAACAAGTACCTTGATCTTTTTCATAAATATCCTTTTTTATTAAGTATGTTTTTCATTTATATTTTACTTATAAGAATCATTTTTACTTATGAGAATCATTCTCTTAAATAAAGGTATTGTACTACTTGTACCTGGAGAGGGTTTACTTCTTTTGATAGATTGATGGCCGGATGTATTTATACAGGTTAGATTTTCTGTCCATCGTCTCGGAATGGCCGATAAACAAATACCCGCCCGGCTCGGTACACCGGTGAAACTTGGCAATGAGCTCCTGCTGAGTAGGCTTGTCAAAGTAAATCATCACATTGCGGCAAAAGATCACATCAAAAAGTCCTTTAAACTTAAACTGCGGCGTCATCAGGTTTAAACGCCGGAAAAGAACCATCTCTTTCAACTCTTGCTTAACCTCCCAGGTACCGTCCTTTAAGGGGGTGAAATAGCGCTGCCGCAAGTAGTTCGGCACCCGGGCTACTTTCACCTGGGGGTATATACCCCTTTTGGCCGTCTCTAAAACACTGACTGATATATCTGTGGCCAGGATAGCCGCATCTATATCTTTTTCATTATCTATAGCTTCTTTTAAGAGCATGGCCAGTGTATAGGGTTCCTCTCCTGAGGAACATCCGGCAGACCAGATCCGGACTTTCGTCCGGCCGTTTTTCGCATTTCTTTTCCTCTTACTATTTTTTATGGCGGGCAGGACTTCTGCAGCCAAAAAATCAAAATGTTCCTTTTCTCTAAAAAAATAAGTATGATTTGTGGAAATCTGATCAACAAGAGTTAACAGCGAATGGGCTGTGGGATCCCTGACAACATGTTCATAATACTCTCGAAAGCTGCTGAATCCACCTGCCAGCAACACCTTCTGCAGGCGCGCAATGACCAGATTGCGCTTATGTGCCCCCAGGTTAATTCCGAAACTGTTATATACCAGTGTCCTGATAAGTTGAAATTCCTCATCGCTCAGCTGCATCATCTAAATCACCATCATTTACTGTTATACAGATCGGGACATTC
Source organism: Pelotomaculum sp. (assembly GCA_050950345.1). Classification (GTDB taxonomy): domain Bacteria; phylum Bacillota; class Desulfotomaculia; order Desulfotomaculales; family Pelotomaculaceae; genus Pelotomaculum_C. The sequence goes on along the minus strand of JBMNHK010000002.1, from coordinate 402,349 downwards.
CCCGAAAGAGGAATGTCCCATTTTATTGCTAGAAGTTTCCAAATTCGGCGTCATTCAGAGAGATAATGTCCTGTGGCTTTAAATCCATCTCTTTGCTCGCTGCTACCTCCAGGCGGCTTTCTCCATTCGCGCCCCTAGCAGCCCAGTTTTGTTTTTGGCGCAGGTTAGCCATGTTGGCTAGTTCATAACCCTGCTTTCTACGTTTGAACTTTTCCAGCAGCTGCTTGACCATGGCAGCCTGACTGGACATTTCTTCGCTGGCAGCAGCAAGTTCTTCCGAAGCAGCTGAGTTCTGCTGGGTCACCTGATCAACCTGGATTAAGCCCTGGTTGATCTGCCCAATGGCAACCGCCTGCTCTTTAGATGCAGCAGCTATTTCATCAATCAAGTCGTTTACCTTGGCTGAGCCCTGTACGATTTCTTCCAAGTTTTTGGAAGTTTCTACGACAATTTTAGCGCCGGCTTCCGCCTTTTCGATGGAGCCTTCAATCATCTCAGCTGTTTCCTTGGCTGCCTTGGCACTGCGCTGGGCCAGGTTTCGTACTTCCTCAGCTACCACAGTAAAGCCTTTTCCGTGTTTGCCGGCCCGGGCGGCTTCAACTGCCGCGTTTAAAGCCAGCAGGTTGGTCTGGAAAGCAATCTCGTCAATAACTTTAATTATTTTGGCTATGTTGACAGATGCTTCATTGATGTTTGTCATCGACTCAACCATCCTGGCCATCTGCTCATTACCTTCCAGGGCGACAGCTTTAGCCTGGTTCGCCAATTGGCTGGCCTGCACGGCATTCTCGGCGTTGTACTTGGTCTGGGAGTTTATCTCCTGCATGGAGGTAGTAAGCTGCTCCATGGTGCTGGCCGATTCTGCAGCGCCCTGGGACAAGGACTGGCTGGAATCGGACACCTGCCAGGCGCCGGTGTTCACTTGCTCGATAGCAATGATGATCTGCCCCATGGCTTCATTTAGACTGTCAAGGGTAGCGTTCAGAGCGTCCTTAATGAGGGCATGATCCCCTTTATAATCTCCTGTGACTGCAACATCAAGATTCCCCCTGGCCATTTCCTGCAGGCAAGCTATTGCTTCCTTGAAGGGCTCTACCATAGCGTCAAGGGTATTATTGATTCCGTCAATGATCTTGCGGTATTCACCCTCGTGCCTGGAGCTGTCGGCCCGGTAGGAGAGCTGGCCCTCGATTGCTGCTTGCACCAGGGCATCGGCATCATTGGTCAGGCCCTGAATGGCCTCAATCATTTGAATACCTGCCGGTATTAATTTATCGTTATCGCTTCTGCGGCCAATTTCTTTCAGCCCCGCCAGGTCCTCCAGGTTACCCTTGCCGATGTTCACCATGACCCTCTCTACACTTGCAACCTGGTTAATGGCGGCATTGACTTCATCCTTCAGCTCCTGCCAGATACCGCTGTAGTCTTTTTGCATCCTGTGGGTCAAATCGTTTACGGCCAGGCGCCTGAGCACCGCCTCCAGTTCTTCAACGGGTTCTGCTACAGCCGCCATAAGGCCGTTCATGTCGTCCACCAGCTTGCCCCAGTCGCCTTTGAAGGCTGCCGCATTGCCGCGGATATCGAGACTGCCGTCCTTGACAGCCTGCACTAAACTCTTCACCTCATTAATCAGTGCCAGCAGGTTGTTCCTGACCAACTCCGTCTTTTCATTGGCAATCTGCATTCTGCCCGGCATTTTTTCCATAACCTGACTGAAGTCACCTTCAGCATATGCAGAAACTACTTTAAGGATTGCAAGGGCGTTTTTGATATGCAGCTTGACTGATTGGTTAACACCGGCAGCCATTTGCCGGTACACACCGCTGAAGCGTTCTTCCGGGATGAACTGATCTGTGGCACCGGCAATATGGTTCTCATACAGCTTATTCATTTCGAACACAACATCATTGATGCTGTCAATGCAGGTATTCAGGTTATTCTTGATCTCATTAAAATCGCCGTAGTATTCATCAGTAATCTTCGGCGGCAGATCCCCTATGCTGATCCGCTCTACATACTCGGCTGCTACGTTAAGGGGACCGGTTAAGGCATCCAGGGTGCTGTTGAACTCTTCTATCACCCTGCGGTATTCACCGTTATGTCTGGTAACATCAATCCGCACGCCCAGCCTGCCGGCCTTAGCCGCACCGGTAAGCTCCCGGGTATCCTCAGTCAGCCTCAGGATCGCCTCCATCATTCTAATCATAGCCGGCATCAGCTCATCATTTTCACACCTGCGCCCAATCTTCTTATCATTTTCCAGCTCACTCAAGTCACCGTTGCTGACTTTAATCACTGTACTTTGAATGTGGGCGATAATCCTGATAAAGCTGTTAACCCCATTCTTAAGCTCATTCCAGGCGCCTTGATACTCTTTCTCCATCTTTTGGGTGATATCATTTAAGGATGTCCGCTTGACTACCGCCATCATTTCCTCAACTGGTTCAGCTATTGCATCCATGGTGCGATTAAGGCCTTCCACCACCATACGGAATTCGCCGCTATGTTTCGCAGCATCGGCCCGCACATCTAAATTGCCCTCCGCCACAGCTTCAGCAATGGAGTTAGCATCGGCTACCAGGGCTTTAATGGCTTCCATCATCCTGATATAGGAGGGCATTAATTCATCCCTGTCACTCCTTCGCCCAATTTGTTTGAGCTCATCCAGATCGCTTAAGTTGCCCTCGCTAATGTTTTTCGTTACATTTTGAACCCTGTTAACGGCTCCAATCACTCTGTTGGCATAAACCTCCAGATCATTCCAGACGCCGCTGTACTCTTTTTCCATCCTGGTTGAGAAATCATTTAGAGCCATCCGGCCAAGTGCCGCCATTAGTTCTTCAACTGGTTCGCTCACTGCTTCCATAAGCCCGTTCATATTGGCGACCAGTTTACCCCAGTCACCTTTGAAGGCGGCCTCATTGCCGCGGATATCGAGATTGCCTTCCTCCATCGCCTGAACCAGGCTGTTGACTTCGGTGATCAGACCCAGCAGGTTGTTGCGCAGCTGGTCCATAATCTTATTGGTTCCTTCCATCTTGCCTGCTAATTTTTTCAGCACCGGTGAGAAATCACCCTCAGCATAAGCACTGATAACTTTATTTATACGGATAATATTCCCTACATGCATTCTTACCGTGCTGTTTACACCGGCCGCCATAACCCGGTAGGCGCCGGCATAATTCTCTTCCGGAATATAAAAGTCAATATTGCCTTCCTCATGCGCCTTATGCAAATCGCCCATGCCCTCTATAACACTATTGATGCTGTCAATGCAGGTATTGAGGTTATTCTTGATCTCATTAAAATCACCGTAGTATTCCTCAGTGATCTTCGGCGGCAGATCACCTTTGCTGATCCGCTCCACGTACTCGGCTGCTATGTTAAGGGGCCCGGTCAGGGCATCCAGGGTGTCGTTAAACTCTTCAATTATCTTGCGGTATTGGCCCTGGTGCCTGGAAACATCAACCCGGACATCTAACCGGCCTGCCTTAGCTGCCCCGGTTAGCTCACTGGCATCCTGGATCAGATTCAAGATATTCTCATGCATTTTGGTAAAGGCCGGCATCAACTCGTCGTTTTCGCTCTTTCCGCCTAACCGCCTGCCAATTTCAAAATCATTGTTGTCTAATCTACCCTCGCTTATTTTAACAGCTGCATCTTTGACATCCACTATAGTTTTAACGACTTCATTGGTGCTGGTCTTAAGGTCATGCCAGACCCCGTTGTAATCTTTGACCATTTGCTGGGTCACATCATTTACCGCCAGCCGGGCCAGTACTGTTTTGAGCTCATCAACCGGCTCAGCCACTGCTTCCATCATGCTGTGCATGCCAATTAAAAGCTCGCTCCAGGCCCCGCCATAAGCAGCAACATTGCCGCGGGTAGCCAGCTGGCCATCATGGATAGCCTGGAGCAACTTGTTGGCTTCACCTAAAAGACCGTTTACGGAGTCAATACAGCGATTAAAGTTGTCTTTAATCCTGTTAAAGTCGCCATTGTAGTTCTCGGTAATCAGCGGCGGGATATCCCCCTTGCTGAGCCGGTCCACATATTCAGCTGCCACATATAAGGGCCTTACCAGACCATCTATGGTATCATTCATACCCCGTAAGAGCTTGCGGTAGACCCCTGTCGCTCTCTCAGCATTGGCTCGCTCAGCTAAATTGCCTTCACGGGCAGCGTTCATCACCACCCCTACTTCGTCAACCAGGATGTTGATATCCCTGGCGCAGGCATTCAGGCTGTCCTTGATCTGGCTGAAGTCACCGGGAAAAGTCCCCGTAACCTCCCCCAGTCTTTCCCCTCTGCTGAGTGTGCCGAGACCGTCAATAGCCACCATTAGCGGCCCGCTCATGGCATCCAGGGACTTATTAAAATCCAGGATTATGTTCTGAAAATCTCTTTGGACTTTACTTACATCTCCACGGACACCCAGCTTCCCTTCCTGCACAGCTTGCGTAAGCCGGCTGCATTGTGCAGCCAGGTTGCTAACGTCAGAGGAAACACTGAGCATTAAGAAAATGCCCAGAACCAGCACAACGCCGGCAATTAGCCCTGCTGATAAATAGACGGAGAAACCGGCCAGGCTGATTAAAGCAGTTAAAGCAGCAGTTATTGCAAAAGTCAACAATATTTTGTTTCCCAGTTTCATAAGGTACCCCCCCCTTTTTTTGTCTTAAAACAACTGTCTCCTTAATCTATTGATTAAACCGAAACCTTTCGGTATAGCTGAGCGTTAGGCGCCACCTGCTCAAAGAGATGGGCAACCTCCCGGGGCATTTTTTGGGTTTGCTCCATCGCCAGATAACCCTCCGGCGCCAGGGCCGAGTGAAACATATTAATGACTTCAATGCGCTCTAGAGGTTGCAGATGCAGCAATACATTCTTACACAGAACCAGGCTGTAGCCATAGCCAACGGGCTGTAATGAGAGTAAATCATGCCTCTTATAGGAAACCTTGCTCCTGATTTGCTCATCGATCCGGTAGTAACCTTTTTTTTCAGCCGGCTGAAAATACTTCTGAAAAAAACCCCGGGGCATCCGCGTCAGCTCTTCTTCTCTATAGATCCCTTCGGTGATGATCTGGTGAAAAAGGTTGCTGACATCCAGATCTGTTGCGTCAATGCGCAAGTTGCGAAAACCAAAGGGCCCCATATTTTCGGCAAACATGATGGCCAGGGAAAAAGGCTCCTGCCCCGAAGCACAGCCGGCATCCCAGACGCGGATTTTGCTGCGTCCGGCAACAGCTGGAACTACATGTTTAATAATGAGCTCAAGGGTTTGCAGATCACGAAAAAAATAGGTAAAAGCCACAGCTACGCTTCCCCTTGTCCCAGCTCAAAAAGCAACTCTCTGGCGTTCAAGATTATTATTACTTGCTCACCAACTTTACCCATCCCCTGGATGAAACGGCTGGACTCACCGCTTGACCCCTTCGGTGGGGGTTCGATATTCTCCTTGGGTATATCCAGCACTTCGGACACATTATCGACAATAAGCCCCACTGAATGCTCGTCAACGCAGATAACCACAATACAGGTGCGGTCATCATAAACCCGTTCCTCCAGCCCGAAACGCAGGCGGACATCCATGACCGGAATGACTTTGCCTCTAAGGTTAATCACTCCTTTGATGTGGATGGGCATATCCGGTACTCCGGTAATGTTTTGGATGCCGATTATTTCCGTCACATAACGGATTTCTATAGCGTACTCTTCCTGATGCAGCACAAAAGTAAGAAACTTATCTTGCTGGGTATCCTCATCGTCCTCTTCTTCGGCAAACAGGTCCGCATCCCAATTCTCTTTCAGACTCACACTCTCACCTCCATCGTTTAATAATCAGAGAAAATAATTATTTCTTCAGCCCTTCGGCAGCATTTATAAGATCATCTACATCTAAAATCAAGCTGACATCACCATCACCGAGAATGGCACAGCCGGAGATGCTTTTGACTTGCCCCAGGTAGCTGGACAGGCCCTTAATCACAATCTGCTGCTGGCCGATTATTTCATCCACAAATAAGCAGCATTTTTTATCATTGTTTTCCACTACCACCATAATCCCGTCGGTCAGAGGGGGACGCTCCCCTGAAAGGCGATAAAATTCATGCAGGCGGATTACCGGCAACAAATCGCCGCGAATCCTCACCACTTCCACCTGGCCCGGCACATTGGTGACCTGGTTAGCGGCAACCTGCAAGGATTCTTTGATGGAATTAATCGGGATGGTATAGCGGTTCCCCGCTACTTTTACCACCATGCCCTCAATGATGGCCAGGGTCAGGGGAATGCGGATGGCAAATAAGGTGCCGCTGCCCTTGACGCTGCGCACATCCACCCGGCCCCGCAATTTTTCAATATTGCGTTTGACCACATCCATGCCCACACCCCGGCCGGAGATGCTGGAAACCTCATCGTTGGTGGAAAATCCAGGCTCAAAAATCAGACGCCATACTTCTTCGTCTTTCATCTCACCATCTTCCATGCTGCATAAACCTCTTTCGAGCCCTTTTTGCCATATCTTTTCCCGATCCAGGCCTCTTCCATCGTCTTCCACCGTAATCCAGACCTCACCGGCAGAATGCTTCGCCTCAAGGATGATCCGTCCTTGCTCCGGTTTACCCAGAGCCAGGCGTTCTTCCGCACTCTCTATACCGTGATCGACGGCATTACGGATGAGGTGCACCAGCGGGTCGGAGATCTGCTCAATAATGGTTTTGTCTACTTCGGTTTCTTCGCCGATGATTTCTAAACTGATCTTTTTGTTTAATTTTTGGTTTAGGTCGCGCACCAGGCGCACCATTTTGTTGAAGGTGCCGCTCAAAGGGATCATGCGCATGGACATAGCCACTTCCTGGATATCCCTGGTTATTTTGTCGAGATGCAGCACCGCTTTTTCAAATCGATCCAGCTGAAGGCCCTTTAAATCAGGACTATTGGCTACCATTGCTTCAGAGATAACCAGCTCCCCAACCAGATCCAGCAGCAAATCCAACTTTTCTAGATCTACCCGGATAAACTGCTGTTGGCCGGCCTTTCTTTCTGTAGTGCCTCCCGGCTCTGCTTTTGACGCAGCTTGCGCAGCTTTTTCATTATCAGCCGGCTGCTCTTTCTTCGCTGTATCCTGAACACTACTTTCTTCAACGGTTGCCGGACCAATCGGGCTCTCCGGAGCCTCACAAGTTTCTTCTGCACAGGCAGCCTCATCTTCGGCTGCCCCGGCTATATTTTGCAAATAGGCGCACAGCTCCTGTTTACCCGGCAAATCAAGGGGCATACTGTTATCGATCTGGCGCACACCTTCCCGCAGGGTATCAATGGCAATGAGCAAGAAAGATACGGCTACTCCATCACCAAGGACGGAACCTGCCTTGATTTTGCCCAGCAAAGCTGCGGCATGGCGGCTAACCTCTTCCAACTCCCCATAACCGAGAAAACCTGCATCGCCTTTAATGCTCTGCAGATCCCTCAATGCCTGTTCCGCGCTTTCCATATCGTCCGGCTTTTTCTCCAGCGCCAGCAGAGCCTTTTCAGCATCGTCCAATAACTCGGTCCATTCCTCCACAAAGCGCCCGACTATTTCCTGATTTGTGGACAGTCCCATTCCTTCTTCAGCATCATCGCCGAAGGAGTTTTGGCCACTACCGGCTTCGTCGCCTAATTCCGTGCCGGGGGCTGCATCCGCAACCTGGGCATCAGTTATAGCGGCAATCGCTTTTTGCAAATCAGCTATAATAGTCGCTGCGTCTTCTTCGAAGCCTTCATCGCTAAACTGCAGCTCCACCGCGTCCACTACGTTTCTGATGAGATCACAGGTATTGATTAGCAGGTCAACATGACCGGAATCCAAAACAGCCTCGCCATTACGAAATATATCCAGCAGGGTTTCTGCTTCGTGGGTCACTTTAGCCACAGTCTGAAAGCCTAAAAAAGAAGCTGAGCCTTTTAGAGAATGAAACAGACGAAAGATAGCGCCAATAATACTTTCATCGACTTTGCCGGAAGAAGCCGCATCCCTCTCCAGAGCTATGATCTGTGGTTCAACCTCATCTAAAAGGTCACGGCTTTCAGCTACAAAAAACTTCACCATTTCCAACTTTTCATCAGGACCAAAATAGTCGGACATATCTGAGGCACCTCTTTAACAACAATGGTTTACTGTAAGCATTAAAGCTTGGGGACTTCAGCCCACATCCAGGCCAATGTCCCCTGGTAGATTTGAGTCAGATAAATTTATCAATAATAATCCCCAGCATTCTCTTTACATCAGCCACAAACTCCAGCACCCGTTCAGGTGGAATCTCTCTGATCACACTATCATCTTTGGTATTGATGACCTGAACCATCATTTCCCCGCTGGCTTCATGGAGACTAAAACGCAACTGCGTACCGTAAGTTTCGAAGGTACGGTTGGCTTGCTCAACTGCCTCATCCAGATTATGGGGCGAAGTATCTTTATTAGAGTTATTTTCCGGTTGAAGCGGCAGTTGCGACACTGAACCAGGCTCCACTGCGCCTTTCCTTCCCGGCAAGCCCCTTGTTTGCTCCCCCGCATAAGGGAACCGCGGGTAAGGGCTGCCCGTAATGCTGTCTATCTTCATAAAAACACCTCGGCACTACTTTTTGTGATCGATAAAATACCCGCCGGTTTGCGCACTCGGGCTGTGATACGCTTTATAAGAACCTCTGCTGTTGTGCAAGGAGGTGATAGCCTTTTTTAGCTCCCTGCATTTTTCAGCAATGGCCTGTCTATTGCGTTCATCAAGAATTTGCACCTCTTTGAGCAACACATGCAACTCCTGTCTGGCGCTGCTCATTTCCACCGGTGGGGGCTCCAACTGCAATAGCTGCTCCTCAATAACGCTAATAGCATCGATACAGTGCTGCCTTTTTTGGAGCGTGGACAATAACTCCTGGGCTTGCTCCGCTGCCAGCAATTTTGCCTGCTCCTGGGTCAAATGCAATATTTCCTGCAATAATTCTTTTTCCAGCGCCAATAGCTCAATAGCTTGCTGCTGCATGGTTGCTCCCGCCAGCGGCACTGGTTCTGGACAGCTTCAAGGCCTCTGACCAGGTATCCCGTAAATCTTCCACCAATTCCAGAGTTTCAGCCATAATATCCGGGTCTTTTTTGATATTGCCTTCCATTAAGCGCCTGTTTATGTACTCGTAAAGGGAAGCCAGACCTGCTGATAATTCATAATTCCGGTCCAGGGTTTGGTTTAGATAGGCTATGATCTCCTGTGCCCGGGTCAGGGCATTATGGACCCCCTGGACATTATTTTCACCGGCCAACTGGATGCCCTGTTTGATAAACTTCACTGCTCCGTTATACAGCATCAGGGTCAAGTCGCCCTTGCCGGCGCTATTCACCGCATTTTGCTGGTACTGCTGATAAGGGTTGGCGTTAATCACCATAGCAATCCACCTCCTTAAGATTATTGGTTACCGCCAAGCAGTGATAAAAGGGAGTAACTCTGTTGGTTCAGTTGGCTTAAAGCAGTCTCTAAAGCAGCGTACTGTTTATAATAACGATCCTCTATCCTCTGCAGCCTGTCATCCCAATCAGCAATCTGCTTGTTGTAATTTCTTATCTTTTCACCCAGGACACTATCATCTACCAATTGAAAAGAGCTGTCACCGCCGGCCAGATCAATTAGTTGATTAATGCCACTATTTAAATCGTCGTACAACCTGGCGGCCAAACCCTTCTCATTGGTTTCGTCAGAACTATTGGTGAAAAGCCTCATGACTGCATCGGGATTATCGTTGATAGCCTTTTTCAGATCTTCCTCATTGATATATAGCTTGCCTTTTTCATAGTAAGCTCCGGTGGTAATGCCCAGATCCGCCAGGTTGTTGTAATCATCAACTAATCCACTGACGGTAGAAGATAAGCTATACCGCATGTTTCGCAACACGCTGCTTAGGATGCTGTCATTGCGAAGCAGCCCACTCCTGGCCTTCTCTTCCCACTTTTCCTCCTGCTTATCACTGAGCTGCTCACGCTGTTCATCCGTAAGGGGCAGGTAATCGGGGTTTCTCTCTTCGGTTAGCTTGCCGTTCACCTTGTCAATAGTGGTGTTATAAAGCTCTACAAAAGATTTGATGGTGTTAAAAATAGCATCAGTGTCTCTGGTTATGTTTATGTTTACTGTTTCCGTGTCCGAGGTCCCGGTCAGGGTATAGGTGACGCCGGCCAGGACAAACTGGTTGGTGGCCTGCTCCAGCTCGATACCGTTATAGTTGAATTTAGCATTGGCACCGTATGCGGTCAGCTTCAGCGGATCTCCCGGCTGCTCCCCGGCTGGGGTCCCAAGCTGCAAGGCGCTGAAAAGCCCCGTTGTAGTATCCTCAATATTTTCGAAGCTCACCTGGGCAGATGCGCCGGTAGCGGTAGAAGAGATGAACAGGCGATTCAAGGTCTTATCAAAGATGGCGCTGACTCCGGCACTGGAACCGTCGGCCATTTTAGCCTCGTTTATTTTACTAACCAGGGTGTCGATGCTGTCCACAGAGGTATCAATGGTAATGACTTCACTGCCGTTGACGGTAAAGCTGACTGTACCGGCGCCTATGGACAACTGCCCGGCCAAAGTGGTCTTAGCTGCATCGAAACTAACAGCATCTGTGCTGTTTAACCTGGCGTTGGTGGCAAGCTGAGTCACCTTGATGGTGTTGGAGCCGGTTAGTGCAGAATTGCCCGCCGTAACCTTGACGATTCCTTCATTGGAGGAGGTAACCTCCTTGGCCAGAAAAGTGCCCTGCAACTTCATGTTAAAAGCAGCATCCCGCAGCGACCGCAGGGAATTATTTAGCTCCCGGTAATCGGCTTTCTGCCACTCGGCAATTTGTTTATTCTGCTTTATTTTGTCTTGCTTCATCCGCTGGACTTTCATCAGATCAGACACAATCTGATCCACATCCAGACCGGAACCGGACAAACCGAACACTCTTCCAATCGGACTCACCATGAACCCACCTTCCTCAAGTAGTCACTCCAAATAGTCACTGCTGCAACAATAATATCCACTGTCTCCTACTGTATTTATCGGTCAAATCAATAGAATCTTTAATATATGTCCCGTAATATTTGGCTCTGCAATTAAAAAGCATTATTAACATAGATGAGGGAAAGTTGATGGGAGGATGGGGAGCTTTACCTTAAATTAAGCACAGGAAACTACTGGCAGTCCATCCAGAATACCCTGGTCTGCTCGTCCAGGGCGGTTATTTCCTGCTGCAGTTTGGATAGCCTGGCATTAAACTCCCGGGCAACTTCCTGGTTTATGTAGTTGTCCCTGGCGTATGTGGCCAGGGACCGCATCTCCCGCAGCTTGGCCTCTATCTCTTCCAGGGCCGCCAGCCGTTGTGTTACCCAGACCAGCTTGTGTTGGAGGTATTCTTTACTGTAGTTGATGATAATTCTCCTTTACTCTTTGGTTTAGCAATAGATGCGAGGCGCCCCGTAAACCCTTACCCCGCGAAGGCCCGTGCAGAATAAAGGGTTATCTTCTTTTGGGATCTTTGGCGCTAAAATACCGGCACTTGAGACCGGTGAGCCGCAAAACGTCATTGGCAGGCTTGTACCTGCTTTTAATCCTGTAAGCACTGCAGCCATGGGGAAACCTGGCGTCCCAGGTAATATAATAATGCTTGCATTTATTACATTTCACAGGCGTCTGTCACCCCTTCGCGCGCTTTCAAAAAAGCCATATTTTAGTGAGCCAGATATTTTTTCACCCTGCTACCCCTTTCGCTGGTTATGTAGAAAAAGGCCCCAGGACGAGCCTGAGACCGCTTGTTGTAATTGACGGCATTACCGCAAGTTGCCATGCTTTGCGGCATTTGGTCGGCCTGGGCTGCCTGGGAGAGGAATACTCATCTTGGTGAACTACTTCATTTCCCTGGTCATGTCGACGTCTCAAATGCGGAATGGATCACCTGGATAAACCAAACTGCCTAAGAAAGGCAGCCGGCTCTTTTGCGGGAACTGGCGAGCTCACAAAATCGGTGATGTTGCGCGTGACGATGCAGTCCGCCCTGATACGCCTGGCACACTGAGCAGCAAGTGCGTCTTCGTAGTCAGGTATGTCAAGCTCCATCGCACTGAGGATGTCCGCTTTCCCAACATCGGCGATATCCACTACGGCACACAACGCCCGGATAGCTTCTAACGTTTTCTCTCTCCCGACTGCTTTCCTTACCAGGTAATAGATATCGGTGACGGCACTGGCAGTAAGAAAACCCTTAATCTCGCCGCTCATGCAGAGATCCAGGACCCGTTCGGCATGATCAGCGAAAGGTATCCGGTCTACAAGGTAGTCGATGATGACGTTAGTGTCAATTAGGATCTTCATTATATTTTGCTAGCCTCTCCTCGCGTATCTCATCCCGGGTGATTTCGACTCCCTTTAAAATCCCGCGCAGGGATTTAAGGGTATCTTTTTTTCGGCCTTCGACGTTTGTAAGGAGTGCCACATCCTTGCCGTTACGGGTAATAATGATGTCCTCAACAGCTGCACGCTCAATATACTTACCCATGTTCATTTTAAATTCAGTAGCTGACACGCGCATATTGTTCACTCCTTTCGCTTCAACTATGTTCAATTATATTATGCGTATCTTGTTCAATCTAGTCAATGATATTTTGTTCAATAAAAGATGAGTTGGGTGCCTGGCACACTGTTGTAGCCTTAGGACGCTACGTACGGCTGCAGGCAGCGGTTCAGCTCGGCATGCCACTTCTTGTAGGCGGGCACCACGCTGAACTGCATCAGCTCCAGGGCCTTGGCCCTCTCCCCTTGCTCCTGGACTGCCAACATGCTGTCCAGGGCCTGGCGCAGGGTCTCGCTTAAGAAGGCTATGTTGTTGCCGGGCAGGCTGGCCAGCACTGGCACCAATGCTTTTTCTATTTGATAATAGCTGTTTACAGTATCGTGGAGCATGATCAGGCCATCTTCAAAACGCCCTTCTTTAAGGCAGGTTTTAGTGTGTTCCATACCCTCAAGGCAGGTATCAGCCAAATTCAGAGCTTTTCTAACTAGGTCCAGATATTTTTTCACATTGCTACCCCTTTCGTTAGTTATATAGAAAAAGCCCCAGGATCAACCTGGGACCCCTTTAGTGCAAGGTCGGCTCTTTGAGATCAATAATGACTGTTGAGCCAGCTTTTAATGCACTTATTTGGAACTCAAACAATATAGTTCAACCTGTTACCCAATACCTTTTGGACGAAATGCCTGGTCTCCTGGTAACCTGGTATGCCGCCCGCCTGATCAACAGCGCCTGGACCGGCATTGTATGCAGCCAGGGCAAGGGCGGTATTGCCGTTGTAGCGATCCAGCATCTGCCTTAAGTACCGCACGCCACCGTCCAAGTTTTGGGCAGGGTCATAGGGGTTATTAACCCCTAAGGAATAAGCTGTTTCAGGCATGAGCTGCATTAAACCCATTGCTCCTGCCGGGGACGTAGCCTTTGGGTTGAAATTGGATTCAGCCTGGACAACTGATTTAACCAGTGCCGGGTCGACATGGTACCTTTGTGCCACTTCATCGATTAAAACGTCCAGTCCGGCATTACTATCATACGTCCTGCCGGCGTATGTACGACTGGTAAGCGGAATGGCAGCAGCCTGCCTGCCGGAAACAAACCCGGAAACATTATGCTGAAGACTTGTTGTACTCCCGGCTGGCAGTGTCTTCAGGCCAACTTTCGCGAGAGCAAGATTAAGACAGGAAACAAACAGGCTTTTATCTTCCGTTTTATTTACCGGGGTTGTTTTATCCTGCGCCTTAGCCAGATATCCCAGCAGTAAACTCCTGATTAACATGCTGATCTCCAACGGTAAATCCTCCCAGGGGATAAACATCTTTTAGCTGCTATATATATTTTGCACAAGATGCCATGATATGACAAGGAATAGCATTCATTTTTTTATGAATAGCCATAAAATCCACGTTAAAGGTATAAATGAAAATTATCCGGCTGAAGTTTAAAAATCAGACAAACCGGTCGATATTATTGCCCAGGTGAGGCAGTTTTCCCTGGGCTGCAGTATGCCCGTCCTTCACTTTGTCCAGCATCTGGTTCAACAGGCTGCCGCCTTGTTCTGCTGTATCCATAGCTTTCTTTAAGACAGCAATGCCCGCATCTTGCTTAAACTGAACCTGGTTCAAAATAATTGACAGCGCGGCTATATCCATTCATGTTGCCTCCGTTCCCGTTGGTTGTTGTGACCATGTTTGTTTGTGAGCAGCCTCAATTCTGAAACCTATTTAAATTCCAGTGGCTCCATTAAAATCAATTTCTTTCTTTAATCCAAGTTTAAGTAATGGATTCAATATTCCAAAAGCTGCCCTACATAAGTCCAGTTCTTTTCCCACTTCCCCATGAATGTTAGCATTCCTAATGGCGTACAGACTTCCCAGAGATCACTGGTTTTTATAGTACCTCTTAATATGCTCTGATTATCTTTTGTTGAAAAACTTAGTTCATCGACAACAATACCCTCTTTAGAAAACTTCTGCAGTAATGGCTTTTCTTTAATATCAAATGTTACCGGCCAATATAAAATGAACACAAATGGCCATAAAAACTAGGCCACCTGCAACTGGTAGCGCAGGTAAAACAAGGCCCACTCCCTAAATGTATCTCTGGTGTGTGAGCAGCACCAAAACCAGAGAATGAGGGAGTGAGCCAAAATTGACGGAGGTGGCCACCATCGTGGACATTGTGCGCTTAAAGGAAGAGGGCCTATCGCAAAGGGCCGTATCTAGAAGGCTGGGAATCAGCCGGACTACCGTAAGCAAGTACTGGAATGGAACAACAGAGAAACTGATAGGACCCCGGTACAGCCGCCGGCCACAGTTAATTGACCCTTACCGCGATTATATCATGGCCCGTTTGGAGGAATACCCTGAATTATCGGCATACCGTCTCAATAAAGAGATTTTAAAGCGCGGCTATCAAGGCTCGGAACGCACTGTGCGGCGTTATGTGCAATCCGTTCGCCCGCAAAAGAACCGTGAGTATAAACCGTTTGAGACCTTGCCCGGGGAGCAGGCGCAGGTCGATTGGGGCCATTTCGGCACAATCGTGGTTGAAGGTGTTCGCTACAAACTTTATGCGTTTGTCTTCACCCTGTGCTGGTCACGTGTAAGTTACGTAGAATTCATCATCCGGGGTGATATGGCCACTTTCCTTTCCTGCATGCATCGGGCCTTTGAATACATCGGCGGCGTGCCTCGGGAAGTTCTTTTCGATAACGCCAAGGTCGTGGTTTCCGAGCGGGTGGGTAGCGTGGTCCGCTTTAACGAAAACCTTTTGCACCTGTCCCTGACCTACGGATTCATTCCCCGGGCCTGCTGGATCAATGATCCCGAAACCAAGGGCAAGGTAGAGTCACAGGTTAAGTACGTGCGTCGGGGCTTCTTTTACGGCCGTGAGTTTAAAAGCTTGGATGACCTTAATCGCCAGTCCCTTGCCTGGTGCAACGAAGAAGCCAATCCCCGGATCCACGGAACCACCAGGGAAGTCCCGTGGGAACGGTTGGCAGTAGAACACGAATACCTGAAGCCTGTGCCGGCCCAAGTTGATATGCCGTTTGTAATCGAGGAGCGGCAGGCCACTCGCACTAACCTGATTTCCGTCCAGGGTAACCAGTATTCGGTACCATCCAGCTTTGCCCGTCGGAAAGTGTGCTTCCGGCGGTATGAAAAGCATCTGGAGCTTTTGGATGGGTGGCAGGTAGTTGACACCATCCCGCTAACATACGGCCGCGGGAAGTGCATCATCCGGGATGACCATTACCCCGAACACCAGCGGCTCCGGGAACGGAAAACCCCTTCCCACCCACTGCAGGCCAGGTTTGCGGCGTTGGCACCTGAAGCCCCAGCCTATCTACAGGGTCTGAGCCGAAGCCGGGTGGGGACACTCCGGAATCAAATGCAAAGGATCGCAGATCTGGGTGAAGTCTACCCGCCCGCCGCTATTAGCCGGGCCATGCAGCGTGCCCTTGAGTACCAGTCCTTCGGGTACGGTACTCTTAAGCGCATTCTTGAACGCCAGGCGGTGGCACCGGAGAGTCTGCCGGGGAACCCAGCCCATAAACCGCAACCCCTCCCCGCAAACCTGAATGTGCAGGTCGAGCAGCGTAATCTGGCCTACTACCAGACGATGGGGGGAGCGCAATGATCCGCAATATTGGCATAGCCGACCGTGAAACCCTAGAGCAAAACCTGAAAAGGTTAAAACTCCGGCATATCCGGGACAAGCTGGATGAGATAAACGAACTCGCCCTACAGGAAGAGCCCTCATATCTGGATTTTTTGGCCCACCTGGCGCAAGAGGAAGTGGATGGGCGGGAGGCTACTAGCCGGCAACGCCGGCTTAAAGCGGCCCGGTTTCCTGCCTGCCGTACTTTGGATAGCTTTGACTTCACGTTCCAAACCTCGGTGAGTCAGCAGACAATCCGGGATCTAGCTACTTTGGAGTTCATTAAAGCCAGGGAAAATCTTATTCTGCTTGGCCCGCCCGGGGTTGGGAAGTCGCACTTGGCTATAGCCCTGGGCACTGAGGCGGTTAACGCCGGGTATAGTACCCTGTTCATCACAATGGATGACCTGGCCAACCGGATGTATGCCTGTCTGGCCGACGGCAGCCTACCTCGGTATGTACGTAGCCTTCTTCGCAATGATTTGCTTATCTTGGATGAGGTTGGTTACCTGACCCTGGGCAAGACAGCCTCCGACCACCTTTTCCAACTGGTCAGTAAGGCTTATGAGGGGGTGTCACTGGTGGTTACAAGCAATCTTGATTTCAGTGAGTGGGGCACGCTGTTTGCCAGCCCCAGTACCGCAGCCGCTGTGCTCGACCGCCTTCTACATCACGCTCACGTTATTACTCTACGTGGAGACAGCTACCGGGTGCGTAACCGTTTGGTACCCCCGGTATTAACCAGGGCTAAGGAGGGTTGAATTAAGCTATTACCATAATCTAGTTGCCTAGTTTTCGTGGCCAAAAACGTTTATTCTCAAGTGGCCATTGACATCAAAATCTAACTTACAGCCCTTTATAAACATTTCAAACTCGAGGATATATGGAATTTCATCTGTTTTTTTACTAATGCCACTCATAAAATATTCCTCTCCTCTCCTTTCTGCTTTTGTTAATATGAAAAGAGCCAGGGAAGAAAATTCCCCAGCTCTTGTTATGCTGATAATTAACGTAATAGTTGTAATACGCCCTGGGGCTGCTGGTTGGCATGGGCCAGCATGGCCTGGGCAGCCTGGGAGAGAATACTCATCTTGGTGAACTCCATCATTTCCTTGGCCATGTCCACGTCGCGGATGCGGGACTCGGCGGCGGTGAGGTTTTCACTGGAGGTGCCCAGGTTGTTGATGGTGTGCTCCAGGCGGTTCTGGTAGGCACCCAGTTTGGAACGCTCGGCGGACACCATTTCAATAGCGTCGTTGATAACACTAATCGCAGCAGTTGCCTTTTCGTGCGAGGAAACATCCAGTGCATATTCTACATTAACGTTATCTGTGCCATTGGTAACATTGGTAATAGCTACATAAGATGCTTCTACGCCATTGTTAGCCGTTACTTTTGCATTGGCTTCTTTACCGCTAACACCCAATGCCCCAGAGATCTCATATCGTTTACTTCAATAGTCATGCTTTGACCGCTGTTTGCTCCTACCTGGAAAGAAGCTTGGAAATTCTCATTTTTGTTTGTACTGGATTGAGCTGTTACAGCAGTCATGGTTTCTTTACCGGCTTTTTGGGTTAAGGTGATACGGTTACTGGAAGCTTCAACTTCATATCTTTCACTTAAGGCAGAATTAGCTGTAATAGCATTGGCCAAATTCGATGCTTGCTGGATGGTATCGGCCGCGTAGAGTACGGCGGTGCCATTTGCCAGCCCGGCATGGTTAATGTCATCGGTTACTTCGATATTGACACCACCGATTGAATACCTGCCACCCACTGCAACCGGTTCATCTATGGTGAAAGAATATTTGCCCTGTACAGCATCATTGGTTGGCCCAACAACTAAACCATTAGTAACTGGATCTCCTGTGGCTTGACCCGCTTTTTCCCGGAGGGTGATTTTAGCACCGTCTACAATGGCATCAAAGCGTGCATTTAAGGCGCTGTTGGCATTAATAGCTGCGGCTAAGCTAATAGCCTGTTGCTTGGCATCGGTACCTACATTAAACTCTCCATTAGCTGCATTAGCGCCAGAGGCAACAGCGGTAAAGGTTTGACCAGCTATATTGATGGTAGCCCCCGCTTTTTCAAAAGCAGTGGAAATTTCAAAGCTATATTCACCACGAACTTCTGTTATTCCGGCTGTTGAAGGACCTAAATCTATTGTAGCCGGTGCAGTTCCAAATTGTACATCACCGGTGGAGGTTAATGTAAAACCGTTGTTTTTAGCACCATCTTCTTTTGCACCTGTAATTTCTATCGCAGTGCCATTAACAGTAAATTCAAAGTTGGCAAGAGAACCGGTTGACCCTTGTTTTGCTTTGACAGCATTAAAAGCATCTACAATTTGTTGAGCTTGAGCTGCCTGGTCTCCTGTAGTATCAATAACTAAGCTTGCCCCTACTTGGTTGACATCGCTAACTCCATCAGTTGCATTATTAACACCGGTAATATTAATTGTAACACCAGCAAAAGAGATAGTACCTGATTTACCATCGGTCAAAGCAGTCAAATCACCTGAAGCCCATTCGGCGGCTACTGCGGCTACGCTTGTTTTTACCGCAGTAATAGGAATCGAAGAAGAACCTGCAGTGGCTGTTACTGGATCAAGTCCTCCGGATATTGTAATACTATTTCCATTTAAATCTGCGTTATTATATCCACCTGATGCAAGTGTAACATCGCCAGTTAAACTACCTTCTGCATCAGTTGCTGTTTTAATGGCACTGTTTATCGCAGCAATATCTGTAGGGTTATTGTTATCACCCCAGGATACAGTAATAGTTTTAGCCCCTGTATCGATTGTAGCAGCTAATGCATCTGTAGCTGTACCTGATTTTGTAAATACGATTTTATAACCATTATATGATGCATTAGCAGGACCTGTAGCTGTAACTGTACCTGTTGTGCCTCCAAAGTCTGCTGTCCCGCCTCCTGCAACTCCAGCATATACTTGCGTTCCTGCAGCAATATCAGCCCCACCTTTAAAAGCGCCCTTGGCAGCCCCTGCTTGCATAGTGTTTATGGCTATTTCTTTTACTTCCCCGCCACCGTTTAAAAGTTTCTGAGTGTTGAACTCGGTGGTGTTACCGATACGGTTTATTTCAGAAGTCAGCTGGTTGATTTCCTTCTGGATCTCATCACGGTCAATGTTAACGTTGGTGTCGCTGGCAGCCTGGTTGGCCAGCTCGCGCATGCGCTGGAGAATGCTGTGCACTTCATTCAAAGCACCCTCAGCTGTCTGGATCATGGAGATGCCGTCCTGGGCGTTACGTGAAGCTTGATCCAGACCACGAATCTGGGCACGCATCTTCTCGGAAATCGCCAGACCGGCGGCATCGTCACCAGCCCGGTTGATGCGCAAACCTGAAGACAGCTTTTCGAGGGACTTTTGCCCAATAGTCTGGTTGTTACTCAACTGGCGATACGTGTTTAGCGCTGCTATATTGTGATTTATAATCACTTAGTAATTGGATTAAACTTATGCCAGTACTAGATAAAGTTATCTGTCACATCCAATTTACTAAATGTAAAAGGGATATCTTCATCTGGATTAGATTTAGATATCAATTTTCCATCCACTAAAGCCAAATCATTAAAGTCGCCAACTACTAAGTATGTCCCATTCCATAATTGCATTTTTAAAGCTACACCCTTCACTGAAGCACCCACATATGTGGGCATAGACACATATTCATCATCATCTTTAGTAAAAGTCTCCACATTATCGTCAAACACAAAGGAACTTGAATCTACCGGGGAAACAGCGATAATATGGAAGCAATTAGGCAAATCAGGCAATAAGGAGGCTATTTCTTCAACTGTAGTACACTCGAGATCATTTATATGATTATTACTAGAATTTCTCATAGTATTCAGGAAGTTTCTGACCTCTCTGTTCCTTCTAGCAATAGTACGTTTGGACAAGCTTTTTATGTAATTAGGATTATTTGACAACTGAAGATGTGTTATAACCCTTTCAACTGTCTTATTGTAGCCATTAAGTTCTAACATATTGAGTTTATCACTTTCCGGCAACGGCAACATTTGATTTAGCGAAGCTAGTTTGTTTTTCATTATGTCTAATGCAATGTCTATTCTTATTACATCGGAGAACCTTAATGATGCAGGTTTTAATAACTTCATAAGCCTATCCCTGTTGTAGCAAGCTTCTACACGCAATATGCCTTTGCTTGCAAATAGCATCAACTCATCCATCTTTTTGTCTTGATACTCTTTTCCTTTATCATATGCCCTTAGAACCACACCATATTTTCTACTTAACCATGATACAGTTTCAATCGCATCGTCTCCAATGCTTGACTTTTTAAGCTTGGGTAGCTTAACTTTATTTATCTTATTTAAGTAAGTATTTATATTATCACCAACATAGAAATTGTAGAAGTAATCAACTTTACTAACCTCCCATCCATATACAAAAGGAATCCATTGATTATAAAATAGGTTGGATAACTGCTTATACAACTCCATTGCAAAGATGAAAATGTCAGCATTATTCACCATAGGAAGATTATTGCCATACAAATAGTGTGGTATGGAAACCCTTACTCTTAATTCCCCCTTTACTGGCCTATAGCTAATTTTAACCGATCTCTTTCTTTCATTATTTTCAACATGATAAACATTAAACTCTTTATCAACCTTTTGGCGCGATCCAATGGATAATAAGCCTCTAGAATATAGATCATCAATAATACTTTGATCAATATTCACATGGGTATAAAGCTCTACCGTATCTATCAATACCCTCCACTCCTCTCTGAATGTTTTGGATAACCTTATAACCATTGCCGAATAGGTGCCATTTTTGTCACTTTATATCTACGAGCATCCACCGGTTAATAATCCATCGTCTTGTATAATTCGATGCATATCTCAATTTTACCTGTATATCTGCCATATTTTACAATCTGTGTTTAACCCAAGAAGGAATACTTTAAGAAAGCGCCTTTTCTGAATGCTCTCCCCGGGAACAGGCTGCCGTCATCTTGGGTATTATCCCAGAGAACGACAACACCCAAACCACGACTCTGGTAGGTAACTTTGCCATTGTCCTGGAGGTGGTTATTTGCCTACCTAGCTTATCATGTTCATACTACTCATGGCTGCCACTAGGGAGACTAACTGGTAATCCAAGTAATGATAATCAAACGAACACTTGGCAAGTGTCAAATCCCTAACACACTGACTATAAAAGCGTTCTCTTACTTCCACCTGAACATAAGAAAATGGCAGCGCAATTTGTATCATGTAACAAAAGCGCCGCCATAATGGATGGTTATCCCGTAATAACGAAGACCCTTTATGATGACTACAAGCATTTAATGTGCATATTTGGTTAAGACACCTTTGGCTTGGTCATTGTAACTTTAACCCAAATAAATACTGCATTTATGTGGCAAGGAATATATTACCTGCAATCTTCTATTTCTATAACATGGAATTGATAAAGCTGCACATAACCCCTTGAAGAGAGCATGTTTATTAGAATATGCAGACATTTATTTCCTACCCACCTGTAAACTTACGGCGAGTTGAGGTGCAATCCACGCGCTGTACATGCTTAAGAACAAACCGTTAATATCAATTAATTGGTTGGCCGGATCCTTAGCAAACTTCCTAAGCCATTTCCTCTCGCTTTCACTCAGACTTCTGTCCAGGATGGCCTTACCAATACCATTCTGGTGAACCACCTTGCCGATTCTGGTACTTTTTTTCAACTTAGAGATATCTACTATATGTACAGGTTTAAATGGCTCCACCTTGTAACCACCGGTAAGGAATTGCTGGGCAGAGGGCCTGCTGTCTTTTTGAATCTTCACTTTGCGTTCGATCCGCGTCCAAGTGAAGTCAACCTTTTGTTCGGCTCCTTTGTCATAGACGGTGGTCTGCGTCCTGCTTTTCCTTTTACCCATATAAGTCGTCTTGCCCTTGTAGCTTATATTGTTAATGGCTCGTGTCCTGGAAACGTACGTTGATGCACTAATCTGAGATTGGCTGTATCCCATTAGGTCAATGGTCCCAGTGTAGGAGGAGACCCTTATATCCGGACTCCCTCCTTGGAAGAAACTCAGAAGGAGCCCGTAAACAGCACTAGCACTGAGTTTCAATGCCCAGGGATTGATGATTACTACGGAATAAGGAAGCACATTGTTAAGGGGTGCTGACAATAATTGCACGTGCCCTTTATATTGCGTTGGTTTTGAGAAGTAGGCGTAGTCATATTTAGCCTGACTAAGGTTACTAAATGATGAAGTTGAAATGGCATCATCGGAGACAAATACGAGTTTATCAAAGGGTGGTATGAAACTGTAATTATTGCTCCTGGTGCTTACTGCGCCAAGGGCCGGCGGGAATTCGTATTCCTTGAAGGGGTCATAGTTATCCCCGAAATGTGTTGTTTCCTGCATTCAGATCCTCCTTTTAAGATTATCTTCCATAAAACGTTAAAGTGTTTTACTGACTGTTTCTTTATAATGGATATTACCTTTCACCGAACTGACACTGTAACATACAAAAGTTAAAAAATGTGTTAATGAATAAGTTATCGGTTAACAAAAACTGGTTATATATAAAGAGCCCTAATTGCCAAAAAACCAGACATATTTCCTACCGGTACCAGGCTTTAGTCGTAAAAAGATCGACGCCGTTCGGTGCCCCACCCGGTTGATATAGCGACCTGTAGCAAGGTCGCTTAATTGTTTGTTAATCCCACAAGCAAAAAGAAACCAATGTATTAAATAACTGCAACCGAGCCGCGCCGGAAATGGTTGAGAAACAGACCCAATACATACGGACTGCGATTCAATGAAACCATTGACGGTCACCTTGCGGGGGAGCGCACCATGTGCCATGTGATAAGGCATGGGCAGGTGATAATAGCGAGGATGGTTGTAGAGAGATGAGCTTAAATTCATGGTAAACGGAGGTGAATTCATTGTTGGAGAGAATTAAAAGCTTCTTCGGGGGCTTAATTAATACACTTAAACTAATGTTTACAGATAATTATAATCCTGAGCAATTAAATGAGATCCAAGTAACCAGGGGTTATGTACCCGCTGTCGCCGGGACAATTACCGGTGTTATTCTGACAGCTTTAACTTGGCCGATCCTTAAGAGCGTTGTTTCGATAATTGCCTTCGTGGCCATGTTAATTGCCTACTGTGCTACAGTTCTATTTATCGTATTTGTTTTGTCCTATCTATGTACCAAAGCTGCAAAAGCGGTTTTAAGCTAAAGAATATTCTTTAACAAGCCCGGCCATAAAAACGTAAAACTGGCCGGGCTTTTATACTGTATAGCTTTATATTACTGTGTACCCAACCTGCAATGGCCGGTTGGGTTTTGTTATTCCTGGCATTAAGGCTGCCAGTCACCTTACCTACAATCAATGCTTGAGCAATTCAAAAACAAGGAGGTTTTCA
The DNA here is from genome assembly GCA_050950345.1 of Pelotomaculum sp. Taxonomy (GTDB): domain Bacteria; phylum Bacillota; class Desulfotomaculia; order Desulfotomaculales; family Pelotomaculaceae; genus Pelotomaculum_C. The sequence continues at coordinate 378,685 of JBMNHK010000002.1, read as the reverse complement.
AAGATGAGTTATAATGCAAAGCTCGAAAACCAGCATGCCGGCTGTTCCGACACAGTGGAATTGACTGTCAAACACTGCACTCTTGGTAAAGTTACCATGGTCGGCTTAAAGGAGCGGGAACTATTCCCCGGTGCCGATGTCATGTATACCAGCTTTGCCACCATAACCGACCAGAAAAACAATAGCTATCAAGTGCCGCTCTGGGAATTATGGCTTCAGGACAAGCCATTGCCGGTCCTGGTACTGGATTATGAACAAAGCATGCGGGAAAAGGAGCAGCGGCTACCGGGCAATGAAGACGTTTATATGCACTCCAAATACGGCATTATAGGTGTAATTGACAAATATGACGACAACAACTGGTTTTGCCGCGTTCTTTCCGGCGTCGATATAAACTACCCAATCAAATATGACCTCGACTTTGATGCGTTCTCCGATGAAAACTCTATCAAGTATAGTCAGCTGAAAGAATTCTACTGCCACCCCAGTGAACTGATTCCTGTCAGCGATCTTAAAAAGCTTAAATCAAAGGATGGCCAGCTTTACGCAATGTACAACCACGGAGCGTATGATACCACGATGAATGGCTTAGATGAGTTTGTTTATATAATTACGGACTTGCCCCGCTTAACCTATACTCGTTACATCAGCACCCGTAAGGGCGTCAAGAAAGTCACCAGAAAAGAGCCACCCAACGTTCTTGCCTACGGAGAAAATACTGGTCGGTATTACATCCTGCCTGCTGATATGCTCTGGCGAATAACCGGTGAGTTTGAAGTTATCGCCACCGGTGAAAAGATTGCGGAACGTTACCAGTGGCAAAAACCTACTCCAAAACGCAAACCAACAGAACAATCCCAAAGCTTTACCTATCCCATGCAGCAGAATGATTCAACGTTCATTCCCGAAGTCGCGGACGAAACGCTCCGTGAGGAAATGGCGCTATTTAAAAGGCGATTACCGCCCCAAGAGGCTCTCATGCGGCATGTAAATACTAACGCCTGGTACTGGAAACAGCCGCCGGTGTCGGCCAAAGAGCTCGGTTTTAGCAGTATCAAAATCTTCTGGTCGGGCAAAACTTTAACTCCCGGCAACCAAGTCGCAACAGTCCAGGTTGCATATAAAGGAAAGCAATATAAATTGCCCATCTACGTGGGGCCAAACAAAGAACTAACTGTAAAAACGCGGTCACGCAAAGTGGCCGCTTTTCTATGCCGTTACACCAGCATTAAACACGCCCAGCTACGCCTGACAAAGGATGCTCGCTGAGGAAGCCATCTTTTATGGCGGTCCCGATAAACGAGACCGCCATAAAAGATTAGTTAACACTATAAAACGAAAGGATGAGGACAATCATGACGGACAAGTTTAATCCGGCAGAACATTTACGCTCCCTTAAAAGAAGGCGCAAAGTCAAGGAAAACGGCCAGGAAAGCTGGGTTGTAGAAGAACATCAATACCTGGATGTAAAATGGCGCCTTGTCTGGTTCCGACAGGTTTACCCCGAGGGTTATATTGAGACCAGGGAATTGACCGTAACCGATAAATTGGCCAGGATTGAAGCCGCTGTTTTTGATCTGGATCCCGCAGCCGGAGGCAAATGCCTGGCTAAGGCCAGGCGGCAGGTCATGGCTTTCGACTTCAAGGACTTCGTGGAGAAATGTGAAACACAGGCCATCGGGCGGGCATTAGCCCTGGCGGGTTTTGGCACTCAATTCTGTGATGACCTCGATGAGGACGGGACAATTGGAGACAGCCCCATAGGGAATAATAAGGGCAGCCATCAAACCGACAAAGCAAAAAGCAAACAACAGCAGGCAAAGGAAATCCCACTTTATGAACAAATCTATAAGGCTGCCGAAAGCAAGGGTTTATCCCACGACGACACAGATTTACTACTCTATTTTAAATACCGCAAAGGCAACCCATCAGAGCTTACCACCAAAGAATCAGCAGAATTTATCGAAGGTCTCAATAACACATCATCAGAGCGATTACAGAGCTTTGTCAAACGGCTTCGCGCCAACGCGAGTCAAGAACAAGTGGCATAAGTTTATAGCCCTGTCCGGGTGCTAGTTTATAGCACCCGGACAGGGCTAATTAGTTTTATAGAAAGGAGATTTATTATGTATCGCTACTACTGTAAAAACTGCGGCAAATACAGCTACTCTGCTTCACCCCAGGCCTATTTAAACAACAATAAATGCCCCTATTGTGGGCATCCAAACGCCGGGGATAGCGGCAGCAGCACCGGTTCAAAATCATCATTACAAACAAAAGAAAGGAGAGATAAAAAGCACAATGACTGTAAGAAATAAGGTAACTGCTGGCAGCACTAACAACAGTGCTGCTGCAATAAGCCTGGATAACCAGGTTGTAACGGTTGCCAGCAGTGCCATTAATAAACTCCGGAAGATCGAACAGGAGTTAAACGCCTTCTTTGTTGAACGGCAACCAGTTATTGCGGATTTACTCCGGGCTTTAAGCATTGGGGAACACTTGTTTATTGCCGGGCCGCCGGGTACGGGGAAAAGCCAGTTGGCCAGGGAATGCTGCAGACATATTGAGGGCGGTCATTACTTTGAGTGGCTGCTAAACAAAACCACGGACCCTTCCGCTTTGCTGGGGCCGTACTCAATTAAAGCGATGGAGCGGGACCGGTTTATCCGCAAGTCAACCAATATGCTGCCGGAGGCCCACGTTGTTTTCCTGGATGAAATAGGCAAGGCAAACGAACCAGTGCTCAATATATTGCTTTCGATTTTGAATGAGCGTGTATTTCACAATGACGGGCAGGCGGTACCGGTGCCCCTGCGTACATTAATTGCGGCATCCAACGAAATGTTGGACGACGATGGAATCTCCGCATTATACGACCGGCTATTGTTCCGCCATCAAGTTGCACGCATCAAAGAACCGGCCAACCGGGTGAAAATGCTGAAAATGACAGTTGTCCAAAGAGCGAACCCAGCCAATCGGCGGCAACAAACCACGGTGACCCTGGCCGAGTTGGATATGCTTTCTGCTTATATAAATACTGTAGTTATTTCCGATATAGTGTACCGCACATTTGAAAAGCTGTTGCGTGAACTGGAACTAAACCACGGTATCACCATATCCGACCGCCGGGCTGTGGCCTGCATGAAAGTGTTACAAGCGGAGGCAGCATTAAACGGCAGAGATCAAGTAAACCAGACCGATTTACGGGCTATTATTAACGTCCTATGGGAGCGGGCTGAGGACTTGGCTGTACTTGAAGAAGAGGTTGGCAAACTGGTTAACCCCTTTGAAGTAGAGTTAAGGAAACTAAAGACTCGCATAGCCGAGATTCATCAGTCGGTCGAAGGCATAGAGGACCGTACTGAGAAAACTAACAGGGCAATTGAGGCAAAAGTACATTATGAAAAAGTACTGAACAAGTTGAACTATTTAGCCATGGAAGCTAAAAAAGCAGGCTTTGATCCCGCTGATATTCTGGAAACCCGCTCCCGTGTAAACCGGTTAAACCAGGAAATGCTGCGGGAATGCCTGGGCATAGGTGAGCCGGAGGATGACGACCTACAAGCACCATTTTAGGGAGGTTGGTATTTTGAAAGATAAAGCACCGCAAAGCGTAGCCGAGTTGTTTAAACTATCTGATGCGCCGATTATTCAAAGTACCCAGGCTATTAAACAGGAAATGTACGATTCGGATTTATACTCGGGATATGCTGGACTTTTCACCGGTACTTAAAGATATTGTGGCCAGGGGGAATAACTCTCTGGCCACTTTTGATAATCTGGCGCAGGATATATATCTGGCCCTTTTCAAACTCAAACCAGAACTTAACCCCGTCGATGATATTAAACCGGCATACCTATTCAACAGGCAGTTAATGGCTAACATGCTTGAAAATGAAGATTTCCAGCGTATGCATGGTTTGACCCGCCTGGATAGCGTTGCCGCCGGTCTTGGTGCTCAAGTGCTGGCCGAAAAGACACTGGAACTGATAGAGCAAAAGAACAATGAAAATGACCACAACGGTACCGCCGACAATAGCGACACCTTGGGGCAACTGCGTGATTTAGTTAACTACCAGCTTAACGGCAACCATAATCCCAGTAACCCTAACCCCGATAGAATCAAGGAAGTGTTACAGCTCAGCCAAGAGGAAATCAATAACGCTTGCCGATATATTTGCCAGTCTGCTTCAGAAGAAGTTGCAGATACCCTGGATATGAGTAAAACCTGGGGTATCGAGCCTGGTAGCCCCAATGTACCCGGATTAGTTACCACAGTAAAAGAAAGGCCCTGGAACGCTTGCGCAGCAGCCCCAAGTTAAAAGGCCTGACGGATTTGGTTGGACGGCTGAGGCAGGTTGCCATTCGGTGCTGGAAAAAGAGCAGCAACGGCGCATCCCAGTGTTAACGATGTCACAGTGGGCGGAAATCTGGAACAGTTGCTCCCGTCGGAAAAGATGCTGCTGGCCAATAATACAACCAGAAAAGACTTCTTCCGGCGTTACCACCAGCAGGAGTTATTGCAGTACCGGAGTGACGGCGTGTATCCCAAGGCCAGGGGGCCGATGGTGGTATGCTGTGATGTTTCCGGCTCCATGCGGGGTGAGGCGGAACAATGGTCAAAGGCGATGGCAATTGCCCTGGCGGAGGTTGCCTTACGGGAAAAACGGGATTTTGCCTGCATCCTATTCGACAGTCAAATAGTAGACACCAGTGTTATTCCACGGGGTATGTGGGATCCCAATACTTTAATAAACATAGCCGAGAAGTTTACCGGCGGAGGAACATCGTTTATTTACCCGCTGGAGAAAAGCATGGAGTTAATCAGAACCAGCCGGTTCAAGCACGCCGATGTAGTGGTTTTGACTGATGGTAAATGCAAATTACCAGATGAGTTTCTTATCCGCCTTAACCAGCTTAAAGCCCAAAGAGAGTTTAGTATTGTTACGGTACTAATCGATACAGACAACAGCGAGAACACTGAATATGTGCGTGAGTTTTCAGAACAGGTGATTAAAATATCCTCTCTTGCCGAACTTGATGACCATGTGGCTGCAAAGATAATATCAAGCTTTTAGTTACAGGGGACGGGGCCAAGTTAATGGACCCCGTCCCCTACTATTTTATGGAGGTGTTTTGAATGTCGATTATTGCTATCAACCCAAAGAAGGAAAGTCAAATTAATCCCGACAACCTGCTTGGTTACCTGGAGTTTCACTCTATCCCGGATTTGCGTATCCACAAGGCGGATCTAGCGACTTTGTGGGCCAAGCACAGTTTATCCAACGAGTTTCTGCCCGGTGAAATCAGGGCTTGTGACGCCTACCGCCGGGCCACAGCCAAAACAACGCAGACTGTGACTGTTAACTGGCGGGGCGGGCAATATACCGCCAAGCTTATGGTTCGGGAGTTGAAAAGTAATGCCCAGGAAATAGTCCGACTGCTGGTGCGTGAAGTGTTGGATACTAAAAACGAGGTATTGGATTATGCCGTTGTTGGAAAGATGACCTTTAGCCGGGACCAGGAAACCATGTCCATAAGGGCGGAATACGGTTACCTAAACGAATTTGATTACCAAATGGTACTAGACCAAACTGTCTCTACCTTTAACCATTATGTCAGCTACCACACCCGCGATACCGTGCGCAACATAATTAATAAGGTCATTCGCTCCACCAACCCGGTCAGGATTATGCCCCGCTCACAGGGCAAATTCGTACCCAAACGTTGCCACGGTACATTGCTAAGTTTACAAGCGCTACTCCGGGATATTGAAGCTTATGCCAACAACCAGGATTGCTGTCTGGACATTATTCCTATCGTTGATACCGCCGAGCAAAGACAACTGGTAACTCGCCGCGTTAAAGCGGAGCTGGGTGCTGAAATGGATGAATTAGTAAGTGAACTGGCCGAACAGCTGAAAACAGTCGATAAGAGTATATCCATTGAGACCGCACAGCGTATGGCCCAGCGAGCCCAGGATATACAGCAACGGGCTTTGGAGTACGAAAAGATGTTAAACGTTAGACTCACGGTACTGCGTTCACAACTTATGGAATTTATCAACAGGACAAAGGTTATCGCTGACGAGTCACAGCATATGGTTTCTTAAACCCGACAGGGCGCCGTTGGTTAATAGCGGCGCCCTTAATTATCTATTCGTGGAGGTGTGTTCATGAGATATAAGGATTGTGGCAGCTTGTCTTTAAAAGAGCTGATATCTATTACTTTACGGGAAAGCAATGACAGCCCGGTGGTCGAGGAACTACTCCAGCGGTTTTCAACAGTTTCGGATTTATACCGAGCTTCAGTATATGAGCTGACAACAATCAAAGGTTTGGGGCTGGCCAGGGCCAACGCTCTGAAAGCATCATTGGAGTTGGGCCGGCGGCTTTTCACTGTTCAACCGGAACAGCTACCATCAATACGTTCACCTCAGGATGTGGCCAACCTGCTCATGAATGAAATGCGGTACCTGGACCGGGAGCATTTCAGGGTTTTGCTGCTTAATGCCAAAAACCGTGTGCTAAGTATAGAAACAGTTTCAGTGGGCACATTGAATTCCTCCGCCGTTCACCCGCGGGAGCTTTTTAAACCCGCCATCAGAAACAGTGCTGCCGCGGTTATACTGGTGCATAATCATCCAAGCGGAGACCCAACCCCAAGCAGGCAAGATATCACTGTTACGGAGCGTTTAAAAGAGGTTGGAGAGATTTTGGGTATTGAGGTGCTGGATCACGTTATTGTCGGTGATGGCGTTTTTATTAGTTTCAAGGAGAAAGGACTGCTATAGTTCCACTTCGTAGAATTGAGCATTCCCCGAAGCAGAAGCCCAGGATCACTTCGCAGAATCCGCCGGTATTGGTAATTTAGAGCCGTATTTTCACTTCGCAGAACAATCTTACATTTTTGCTATCAGGTCTATAATGTCATAGCGAGAGGGTGGTGATATGGATAATTCAAATCTTCACTGGTTAGCTGAATATGAACAATACCTTTGGAGCACCGGTAAGAAAGCTAACAGCATCAATACCTATGCCCAGGCAATGCGGTCATTTTCCCGTTGGTACGAAGATTCTACAGGAGAGGTCTTCTCCCCTTCTTCCATCACACCCATTGATATTGCTGAATACAAGCGCTGGCTAATGAATACTAAGAAACCAGCTACAATAAATAAAGCAATGGCGGCTCTACGTGTTTTCTGCAAGTGGGCTGTCAGTGAAGGGTATTGCCAGCCCGGTGTTGGAGGCGACATAAAGAACCTGCCCCTGGCAAGGCGCGGGGCTAAATGGCTAACAAGAAAGGAACAGCTGCAGTTAATCCGAGCCGTGCAGAAGTCCGGGAATGCCAGGGACATTGCTTTAATTATGGTGATGCTTCACGGCGGGCTGCGGGTCTCCGAGGTCGTACATCTCCGAAAGGACGATGTTATCCTTTCCCAGCGAAAAGCCAAGGTTGTCGTCCGCTACGGCAAGGGCAACAAGTGGCGGGAAGTCCCGCTTAACAATGACGCCAGAAAGGCGCTGCTCCAGTACCAGCCATCCGGCCAGGGAGAGAGTCCCTGGTTTTTCTGTTCCTCCAGGAGCGGCAAGCCCCTCACCACCAGGGCGGTTCAAATGGCTGTCAGCAAGTATGCCCGTCATGTCGGGCTGGAAGTAACTCCGCACCGGCTGCGGCATACTTTCTGTCACAACCTGGTTGCCGCCGGTGTTAGCCTTGACGTTGTGGCTATGCTGGCGGGGCATATTACCGCAACCGGGCAACCTAATATTAAGACCACTGTAATTTACACTACACCAGGTGAGCAAGATTTGCGTTTCGCAGTTGAGCGGCTGAGCTGGGAATAACATTAAATGCTGTGCTGTTTGGTTATAGATTATAGCTGGCAATTCAAGCGGCTTGACTTTTCTTTGGGCTAATAGAACAAAGATACTTAGGTGCAATTCTATTTCTGTTAGCTTATTTGAACCGCCAAGCGGCACGAAGGGCAACCGGAATTACGAGTTTTTTTGTTAGCTTAATTAAACCGCCAGGCAGCACCAGGTAATCAAAGATTACGAGTTTTGTTTGTCGAAAGGTCCCTATAATAATATATAAGGGGTTTTTCCCCAACCAGAATATTATCTTTCTATGAGCGTACTGCTATGATAGATCCCGTCCCCCGAAGTCGGGGGACGGGATCTATCTACTATATATGGAGTTTAAGAGAATTTGTTCCGGATCATTTAGCTCCCGACGCCTCCTGATATTAACATCACTTTAGGGGTAATTCAGAAACCCAGTGTTTACAAGGCTTCCGGAGACCAAGGCGTTGCAGTATCGCTTAATATATTATTATATGTACTGCAACACTTTGATTTTGTGCTGACAAGGAAAATAGGGTGGTTTCCTTAAGTCTTAATAAGGTTGGGCACGAAAACGCGCCCAACCTTAATATATAAAACTTCACTATCACAAGTGTAAGTCCCCAGGGGCGTTTGTTGCCTCTGGGGTTTTATGTGTTCAGGGTGGCACCGGTCATCTCAATGCGGAAAAGGAAGAAAGACTGACTGACGTATCGATGCGGGCCTTGAGTCAACGCTAAAACTGACGGTGTCGCTTTCTTTCTTTTCACCGCCACCCGGTAATTTTAATAACAAATATTAGAATTAATGGAGGTATGTACAATGAACAGGCAGGATTATCTATTCGTAGGTGTAGACCTACACAAAGAAAAGCACGTTGCCGTTCTTGCCAACTGCTGGTCGGAGGTTATAGGTTCCTTTGTTACGGACAATGCCCCGGCCAAGTTCCCGAAGTTCCTGCGGGACATTAAGAAAAAGGCTAAAGGTAAACCGGTGATATTTGGGCTGGAGGACGTTACTTTCTACGGCAGAAGCCTGGCTAAGTTTCTCCTGGATGAAGGACAAATCGTTAAAGCAGTTAATTCAGCATACACCAAGCGGGAGCGGAACAGAAGCACCGCACCGGATAAGACCGATACTAAGGATGCCGAAGCAATATGTGAAACATTAATCCGTAAGCTGCCCCAACTGCCGGATGCCAATCCCCAGGATATATACTGGGTATTAAAACAGCTGCTAGCCAATTATGAATATCTCAACAAAATGGCCACCGGAGTAAAGAACAGCTTACAAAACCAGTTAATCCATCATTATCCCACGTATAACAAGCTGTTCAAAGATATAGACGGCAAAACGGCCCTGGCTTTCTTTGAGAAGTTCCCCTCACCTGATAAACTCATGAATGAGACCGTTGACAGCCTGGCTACCTTCCTTCGTAAACACAGTAATAATGCGTTTTCAAACAAGAAGGCTGAATGTATATTTAATGAAGTTAAAAATAGTGGATGGCGGCAGGCAGGATTTCAAAGGGAGCGGGACTCCTTAATTAAAAGCTATATCCGGACGCTGAGAACTCTTCAGGGAGAAATGCAAGAAATGGAAAGGCAGATGAGTGAGTTAATTAAACAATCCGGCTATAAGTTAAAAACAATGCCAGGGTTGGGTACCGTAACGGCAGCCACTATTATTGCAGGCATTGGTGATATTTCCCGGTACCCCTCAGCAGATAAAATAGCCAAGATATCCGGTATCGCTCCTTTGAACAAGAGTTCCGGTAAGAACCTACGGCAAACCCGCAACCGGTACGGTAATCGAAGATTAAACTATGCATTTTATATATTAGCCCTGAACCATATCCAGGTGGACAAGAAGAAAAACCCCAGAAACCCGGTGATGTACCAATATTACCTGAAGAAACAACAAGAAGGCCGGAGCGGGAAGCAGGCCATGGTTTACGTGATGCGCAGGCTGGTTAATATTGTCTACAGCATGATGAAACATAAAACTGAATATAGGCCGCCTGTCCAATTACAAAAAGTCGAGGGAGAGGCCAGTTAGGGCTTCTCCATAGCCCTTCTGTGGAACCATCACACAACCATGCCAAAAACGCACAGAAATGCGCTTATTTGCGGTTTGATTAGTTGAGTAAGGTAGTTTACCTTCTGATAGCTAAAAACGATTGTAGGGCCTTAAAAAACGCCGTACGTAGTTTTGCATAGAATACCTGGTAATCTTGTTAGCAATTGATGAAGAACTAAACGAAAGTGTCGATATTATTGCTCAAGTGAGGCAGTTTTCCCTGGGGTACAGTATGCCCATTGTTCACTTTGTCCAGCATCTGGTTCACTAGGTTGCCGCCCTGCTCCACCGTACCCATGGCCTTCTTCAATACGGCAATACCCGCGTCCTGCTTCAGCTGGACCTGGTTCATGATAATTGACAGCGCGGCTATGTCCATTCATGTCGCCTCCGTTCCCGTTGGTTGTTATGTACTACTGTGTTTGTGAGCATGGGCATTACTGGCAGTCCAGCCAGAATATCCTGGTTTGCTTGTCAAGTGCACTAATTTCCTGCTGCAGCACTTGCAGCCTGGCATTGAACTCCCGGGCCATTTCACAGCTCACATGGTTGTCCCTGGCGTATGTGGCCAGGGAGCGCATTTCCTGCAGTTTGGCCTCGATTTCTTCCAGGGCCTTTGCTCTGCATTTGACCCATTCCAACTGCTGCCGCAGGTAATCTTCGCTTGTCATAACCTGTTTATCACTCCAGTGCCGCAGGGTTGTACCGGCAAATATGCTTATATAATATCAGTAATCATTGTCCTGTATCTTCAAAAGCCACAGGACGCTTTTCGCCTGCTGGTTGGCATAAATCAACATGGCCATGGCCACCTGCTGGAGAATACTGTACTTTACCAGTGCCATTATCTCCCTGGCCATGTCCGCATCCCTGATCCTGGACTCGGCGGCGATCAGGTTTTCGGCGGTGGTGTCCAGGTTGTTGATGGTGTGTTCCAGGCGGTTTATGTAAGCGCCCATTCTGCCCCGCTCCCGGGAAACGTCCCCGAGGGCCTGATCGACAACGGCCATGTTGTCGTCATAGGAGTTGGCCAGTATATTGACTCCACTCAGGGCGAAACCCGTGCCTGCACAGGTCCCCACTATACCGGGGCTCATATTGCTAAACTGTATGTACATTCCCTGGCCGGCATTGGCCCCCAGCTGAAGCCAAAGCCCCTTGCCCGTCCCGGAGTCACAGCTGCCATCCAGGAGCTTTATGGTGTTGAATTCCGTCCTGTTGGATATTACCCCGATTTCTTCGATTAGCTGGTCAATTTCTTGTTGAATTGTTCTTCTATCGGCATCGCTCAGTGTTCCGTTGTGCCCCTGTATCACCAGTTCCCTGATGCGCTGAATCATGGCGTGGGTCTCGTTCAGAGCACCCTCGGCGGTCTGGATCATGGAGATACCATCCTGGGCATTACGGCTGGCCTGCTGCAGGCCCCTGATTTGTGCCCGCATCCTTTCGCTGATGGCAAGGCCAGCGGGATCGTCCGCAGCCCGGTTTATTCTGAGGCCCGAAGATAGCCTTTCTATGGCTCTGGTGACCATGTTGCCGGCTATGGTCATGTTTCTGTATGCGGTCAGCGCGGCAATGTTGTGGTTGATTATCATGGCTGAAGTCCCTCTTGGAAGTAGGTGTACACAGCTTTCACTTTACGTTAATAGTTATACGATATCACTGTTTTACTTTGTGGCGTTATCTATGATGGCCTCGGCATCATCCAGCGATGCGGCGGTGTAAATCCGGTTGATAATTCTGTCCAAAATCTCTAATTTGCTGATGTACCTTACCTTTCTTTGTAACCCTTGTGAAGCTTCGCCAAACCTTACATCAAGAAACATGCAGATGGCATCGGCCCTGCCCTTAACCTCGCCTTTGGCTATACCCCTGGCCTCAGCTTCGGCCATGCCCTCGGCCCTTGCGCCGGCCAGCATGGATATTTCGTCCCTGACAGCCTTTTCCCTGAGCTCGTATAGCCTGCGCTCTTTCTTGTCCTTCAAGAAGATCTGCTCTATGGTCAAAGCTTTGCGAATTCCCGGGTTGCCCATGGCGATTTCCTCCATTTCTTCCCCCTGGATGTTGTTGAAGTATAGCAGCCATTCCTCCAGGTCATTTTGCGGCTTGCGCCTTCAGCCCGGCAATCTTCCTCAGTTCCAGGAAATGAATTTCCAGGTCGTCGTTCAATAACTCGCCTGTTTGGTCTTCCCTGATGTGAAAAGTGTAGTGGTATTTACCGGCATCTGCAAACCAGTTGAAGCCGAGCAGGTTGATGGTGATGGTCTTCCTGAGGTGGATAAAGTCTTCGCCGCTGCCCAGTTGGCCGTAGTAGAGCCCCGCCCAGTAGAACAGGGTCCTTTTGTCGATGTTGTATTTGTTTACTACCTGTACTTCTATGTTCACCAGTGCTCCCGGTGGCTGTTTTGGCCAGGATGTCAAGCCTGGCGGCTTTATCCAGCAGGTATTTGGGGTCCAGCTCCCGGTCCAGTAGCTCCACCGATGTTAATTCCTGCCCCGGCGGTGGTTTCAGCACTGCGTTTAGAAAACCTATGAGTGCATCCTTGCCTTCTTCGGAGCCGAATATCCTTTCGAACAGGTAATCGTTGGTGCGGTTGATGCGTTTCATCTTCACCAAAACAGCGCCCCCTTCGGCAGCAGGTTTCCTTGCCCTTATTATACCAGATTCAAAAGGAATGGCTAAATATAGAGTAACTATGAACGCGCTAGAATGCCCTTATTTGCGGTTTGATTAGCTGGCTAAGGGGAAATATAGCTGAATATAGCTAACAACGATTGTAAAACGCTGATCATTTCCTTTCCTCCTGTTCGCTATAGTTGACCATCTACAGCATACAGGAAATTTTGATCAGGTGGTCCCCTTTTTGGTGATCAAAGGGCTAAAAGTGGCCCCCTTTTATATTAGCAAATACAGCCCTGCCTTTAATCTCGCCTTCATTATTTCCTTCCAATGATGCAAAAAGGCCAGTCACCAATTGTTTCGGTGACCGGCCCTTTGAGAGGTACTATCTATTTTCTTAGTTTCTTGTTCCCAGTATAACCGCTTGCGCTTCTTCAATTGTTACGGTGGTATAGATGTTGTTTATTATCCGGTTTAGTTCGTCCAGGCTGGAAATGTTTCTCACCTGCCGCTGGTAGTTCCGCTGCTGCCGGGCCAAACCTGACCTCGAGGTATTTGCAGATGGCTTTAGTTCTACCCTCTGGCCTACCCCTGGCCTCAGGCCTCCGCTCTTTCTTCTTTAACCCATTCCTGGAAGATAGGCGATTCCATGACCATTTCCCTCCTTATCATTGATAGTACCAGTTTCTCCGAGAACCTGCCGCCGGCCATTATGGCCATTACAGCCAGCAGGTCCAGTTGCAGTGATTCGTCTTCCACTTCCTGCACTACACTCATACATTCTTTTAGTATCTGCCTCGGTGTCTCTTGTTCGTTTTCACCCTTCATCAAAGGCAGCAGGGGGTATAGTCCTACCAGTTTTGCCGTTATCACCGGCTGCCTGCGCTGTTCCCACACTCTGATTACTTCGTAGGCGTATTCAAGTGTTCCCTTGTCCCATATGTCCCGCAGCCGGTGCAGGCCGTTGTCGTTTTCACGGTAAAAGAATATTACCACCTGCCGTATTGACGGTGTACCCTTTCCTTCCGTCAGGGTGACTTCCCAAATGTCACTTCGGTAGCGCAGCATCCTGGCCGGTAATGTATTGTCGCGGTAGCCCATCGGTTCTAAGTTTAGCAGGTACGGTCCATTGGGGTCGTTTATTTCCAGCACACTGTCCAGTCTGGATTCTTTCTTGGGGGTGTAGCTGGTTTTAACGTTCGTTACCCATTCTTCCCGGCAGTTTGGTTGAATGTATCTGGCCCAGTCGGCCGGTCTGCGTTCGATGAGTTTCTTTATCGGTATGTCGATTTTGGGCATTTTGGCTTTTTTTCACCCTTCCTTGTTTATATTTTACCATATTGCCTCCTGTTTTCTTAGTACCGGTTTATTTTTCCTGCCTTACCACTTCTTTTTTTGGCCAGACGTAAAGAGGCCGGCCTGACTTGTTTCGGTCAAGCCGCCCCATGTGGCAATCTCACTGCCTAATCTGAATTAGGCAGTCAGTTTTGATTTTCTGTTTTTACTCCTTTGCTTGTGGCAGATGATATTTGCGGTTCGGTACCGTCAAGATTTTTTCGCAAATTTGAATCTAACCGCTTGGAAACCAACCTAGCAGCTACTTGGTTAGACTCTTCCTTTTGCATCTCGTACAGGTGGGTCATGCTCATGTATCGCTCTGGTTCCCCAGGCTTTACTGGCCACATGTCGCAGCCTAGCGCAAACCAACATCAAGAGCGGAATTGCCATCCGGGAAAGTGCCAACTACACGGGTTCTGCGGCGTATTTCCCGGTTTAACCTTTCAATCACGTTGTTGCTCCGCAGCTTTGACCAGTGTGCGTAGGGGAAATCCATGTATGTAAGGGTTTCGAGAATACTGTCCTCGATCTTTTTGGCGGCTTCCTTTAGCTTCATATCCCGAAGCTTAGCGACTACCTTCGTTGCTTTTTCTTTAGCTGCTTCCTTGCTTTCCTGGGCGTGAATCGCTTTAAGCATGGCAGCGACTTCCTTCATCTTGGATCGGGGCGTGACTGCGAACACATTTCGATAGAAATGCACGGTACATCGCTGGAACTTGGAGTTCGGGAACGCCTCATTGACTGCTTCCAGCAGCCCCAGGCACTTGTCACCGATGAACAACTGCGTGCCTTCCAAGCCGCGTTGCTTAAGACTCTTTAGGAACTCAAGCCAACTGGCTGTGTCCTCTTTCATCCCCTCCGCAGCACCGATTACTTCCCGATATCCGTCACCATTAACGGCCATGGCTATCAGAATTGCCACGTTCTCGTATTCGCCACCCCAGCTGCGTTTAAGATAGATTCCATCAACATAAACATAGGGATATTTGCCCTTCAAGGGACGATTGCGCCAGGTCTCGATGTGTTCGTAGACCTTCTTGTTCAGGTTGCTGACGGTCCCAGCAGAAACCCTGGTTCCCCATAGTGCTTCGGTTATGTCTTCTACCCGGCGTACCGAAACACCGGCCAGGTACATTTCAATCAGTGCTTCCTCGACCGAGCTTTCCCTTCGGCGATATCGCTCAATAATCGCGGTTTCAAAAGCTATACCTTTAAGTTTAGGCATCTTCAATTTCACATTCCCTGATGTTGTAGTTAGGTTACGCTCATAATGGCCGGAGCGATAGCCCTTACGCTCCTCGGTCCGCTCATAGCGTCCTGCGTTAGTTAGCTCCTCTGCTTCTTGTTCCAAGAGGCTGTTGAGTGTCTCCTCTACGCTGTGACGTACGAGTTCCTTCAGTTCGTTCTTTATGGCCCCTTCGTTTAAGTGTATAATCTTCTCGGACATGGTGCTGCAACTCCTTCCTTGGTGAATTGTGTTTAGCGACTTTTATTCTACCAAGCGGTTGCGTCCATGTCCTTTTGTTTTTGGACGCTATTCAATTTTGCGAAACTTATTGTACCTTATCTGCGGTTCCGGTCTTTTTTGAGCATTCTTTTGCTAGTAAGCCGAACAATCTTTTGCAGCGAGCAGTTGAACAGCAGAAATAAAACAGCCGGGCGATCCGCGTGGGACCGACCAGCCGTATCCGTCAATCTGAATCCTTTATCTAGTTAAGGTATTAACGCGGTGGGGGAATGTCCCCTTTTGGGGGGTTTTGGGAATCCCGTTAAGGGATTCCCGAGACCGCCCCGAGCACGGCTATGTCCATTTGTGTCCCCTCCGTTCCCATTGGTTGTTATGTACTGTGTTTGTGAGCATGAGCATTACTGGCAGTCCATCCAGCATACCCTGGTTTGCTCGTCAAGTGCAATTATTTCCTGCTGCAGTACTTGCAGCCTGGCATTGAACTCCCGGGCCATATCCCGGCTTATGCAGCTATCCCTGGCGTGTGTGGCCAGGGACCGCATTTCCTGCAGCTTGGCTTCGATTTCTTCCAAAGCCTTCGCTCTGTATTTGACCCATTCCAGCTGCTGCCGAAGGTAATCTTCGTTTGTCATAATCTGTTAATCACTCCAACGTAATCCTAATTATTATTACTCCGACCACTGGCCGATGCTTAGAATATCGGTAATATGGACGCAGTCAGATTTATCGTATCCACCTTCAATGAAGCTTATTTTAAGTGTCATAGGATAATCTTCGCCATCTTTGACAGTATCAAATACCTGTTTAGCCACGGGTTGTCTTTGGGCAGAAATCCGGCCAGATTGGTAAGGGTCCCATCTGTTTCGTAAATCATAAACGAATAATAGTTTTCTCTTCCACCCCTAAACTCATAATTATAGTAATCGCTCAGTTTGACTAATACGTGAAATTTAGTGGGGGTTTCCACCCTTAGTGCTTTAAACTCGGCAAAACTCATTTCGTTTTCAGGTGCGGTTGGTGTTTCGCTTTCATTGTTGGCACCGCAGCCGGTAAACAACAACGTTGACAATAAAATGAGGGTTATTATACTGACTGTTTTTTTCATAATTTAAGCTCCTTTGCTGTTATGCTGTAATAAGTTGATTGTTTTATACAAAAGCAATTAATATCGAAGGCCATTGTCATGCTGCTTCAAAAGCCACAGGACGCTTTTCGCCTGCTTGGTTGGCATAAATCAACAATGGCCATGGCCACCTGTTGGAGAATACTGTACTTTGCCAGCGCCATTATCTCCTTGGCCATGTCCGCATCCCTGATCCTGGACTCGGCGGCGATCAGGTTTTCGGCGGTGATGTCCAGGTTATTGATGGTGTGCTCCAGGCGGTTTTTATAGGCACCCATCCTGCCCCTTTCGCGGGAAACGTCCCCGAGGGCCTGATCGACAACGGCCATGTTGTCATCATAGGAGTTGGTCAGTATATTGACTCCACTTAAGGCGAAACCCGTGCCTGCACCCGGTCCCCAGTATACCGGCGCTCATATTGCTAAATTGTATGTACATCCCCTGGCCGGCATTGGCCCCCAGCTGAAGCCAAAGTCCTTGCCCGCGCCGGAGTCACAGCTGCCGTCCAGGAGCTTTATGGTGTTGAATTCCGTCCTGTTGGATATTCCACCGATTTCTTCAATAAGCTGGTCAATTTCTTGCTGGATTACTTTTCTATCGGCATCGCTTAGTGTTCCGTTGTGACCCTGTATCACCAGTTCCCTGATGCGCTGGATTATGGCGTGGGTCTCGTTCAGAGCACCCTCGGCGATCTGGATCATGGAAATGCCATCCTGGGCATTACGGCTGGCCTGCTGCAGGCCCCTGATTTGTGCCCGCATCCTCTCGCTGATGGCCAGCCCGGCGGGATCGTCTGCAGCCCGGTTTATTTCTGAGGCCCGAAGATAGCCTTTCTATGACCCTGGTGACCATGTTGCCGGCTTTGACCATGTTTCTGTAGGCAGTCAGCGCGGCAATGTTGTGATTGATTATCATAATGACAACCTCTATACAAATAGGGATGGTTCTATAATGTCGCGAGTAACAGTCCTATATTTTAGCAAGGAAGTCGGAAAGGGTCTCAATGGGTGCAGTTCATGGGTCCTTCCTGCTGTTCAAGTTTAATCTAATTTTAACTAGTTTGTTATGACATAGAAGAACCATTCCCCTGTGTTCTTGTGTATTCTCGGATACTTATTTAATCTCCCCGGGTATATCCAGATGAATTTTCATATCTTTAACGGTAATAGTTTGCAATGGTTCTTCTTTTTCTATTTTCATAACTTTTGGATTATATAATAAAAAGTTTAATCCTTTATTAATGATCGAACTGGTGTAAACAATACCATCATATCTTTCATATTTTACTGTTTTTGGCTTGGAGAAATCACGAATGTATTCTGTAACACACTGTGTTATCAGGTAATCAAGATCATTATCTTCTACAGATATGGGCTTAGAAAAGTTCCTTTTGATAGCCCTTTTTGAACTGCTCTCAGCTTTTAACTCTTCCTTGGTTATCCTTAAATCTTTTAGTATTAGACTTTTTATAGGGTAGAATTTGGCAACAGTGATATTTGCACCTATCCAAGGCCTTACTTCAGCGCAACATGTACTGATACTGTCAGATACGTATAAATATGAGATTCCTACGGGATTTAACCTTCCTGATTTGCAAAGATACCATTCCGGGGCCTCTAAATCACTATGTGTGAATTTTTTACCCTTGGTATTTTTTCTTGCTCTATAGAATGGGCCATCTGTCTCTTTGATTTCATAATCAGTTAAATGTTCTATGTATGAACGAAATATCCTCATATCAGGATTTATAAAACTCCGTTTAAGTCTTAACATTACTTCTAATTCATTCCATAATTCTTCGGCTTCTTGTTTCGCTGATAATATCCATTGTGCATGGCAAATCACTGTAATTTGTTTGTGTGTTGCTTTTTAACCAAGGAATACTATTATTGTTCATATTGGCTTCACCTTCGTTTTGTTTTAGTATGTACCAGCTAGACGTTTAGTTTCCATTTATCCCTGCACTTTCACACTTACCGTCCCTCTGTGTTCCCGTGAGAAAAACAGCACAAAAGACCGTCCCGTTTAGTTCCTCTGTGTGTTTATGTTCGAAACAGAGATGGCCATGGCTGGCGGGAAGACAACGGAAACGTCCCCGTGTCATACACGTGCAGCAGTTGGACTAAGATGCCACGTACGGCCGCAGGCACCGGTTCAGCTCGGCGTGCCACTTCTTGTAAGCGGGTACCACGCTGAACTGCATTAACTCCAGGGCCTTGGCCCTCTCTCCCCGCTCCTGGACCGATACCATGATGTCCAGGGCATTGCTCAGGGCCTCGCCAAAGGGGCGCATTTTAGTGTCGAGTAGGTTGGCCAGCACGGGCACCAGCGCCTTCTCCATTTGGTAGTAGCCATATACGGTGTCGTGGAGCATGATAATGCCGTCTTCGAAACGCCCTTCGTTAAGGCAGGCTTTAGCGTGCTCCAGACCCTGCAGACAGGTGTCCGCCAATTCCAATGTTCTTCTTATAATGTCGAGGTACTTTTCCACTGTATGTTCCCCATTTCACCGGTTATGTAGAAAAGAGGCCCCAGGTTGACCTGAGCCCCCTTTGTTGTTGTCTTTGACAGCAATTACCGCAGGAGCTGCAGCACGCCCTGGGGCATCTGGTTAGCCTGGGCCAGCATGGCCTGGGCGGTCTGGGAGAGGATGTTCATCTTGGTAAATTCCATCATTTCCCTGGCCATGTCCACATCGCGGATGCGGGACTCGGCGGCGGTCAGGTTCTCGGTCGATGTGCCCAGGTTGTTGATAATGTGTTCTAAACGGTTTTGGTAAGCTCCTAATCTTGAGCATTCAGATGTAATCTTGCGTATTGCATTATCTATCTTAACAATGGCCTCATTTGCCGTTTCGGAAGATTCCACTGTAACATCGTCAATTCCCAAATTAGCTGTGGAGGCATCAGATATAGTGATTAAAAATGACTGACCTGCATTGCTACCCACCTGGATATTGACTACTTTGCCGGGATCCTGGACCATTTCCTCAATAGTGCCGTAGATATTTTCAATTACTGCATTAGTGCCGTTGATTTTTGGTATAAATAACGAGTTAATGGCGTTCCCGGCGATTATTTCAATATCACCAGCCGCAGCGTGAGTTAAAACCAGTTTATCATTCTCGTACGAAGCTGTTATTCCTGCACCGGCTGTAAGTAATTTATCGTTGATCTCCGCAAGTAAACCGGCTTGATTATAATCTCCTGGAGTCAAGTTTATGGACTTTAACATACCATCTACTGTAAAAATCAAGGAATCATTCTGCCCGGCTGTGACTATTAAACCAGCCGAAAGATCTACACTACCTGTGATTTTTGTTTCGGTATAAGTGCCTTCACCTTCTATCATATTTGAGGAATCTATACCATCTACACCAAAATTCCTGTCAGGGTTCATCCTGGCAAATAAAGTTTCCTTTGCGTTACCTCCAAAATTACCTATGGCTTGGGGCCCTATTATGCCTTTTTTAATAAACTCGATAACTCTTCTGGGGTCATCAGGATCCCCGTGTACTCCCCATATCCTTGTATATACCGGCGCACCCGCTTTATTAGCAGCGTCATCAAGGGCAGCGGCTAAGGGAGATTTTGATGCGTCACCCGTTGTGATCGTTGAATATGTTCCGGGTGCCAGTTTCAAACTGTAATCTACGCCATCAGCGGTGAATGTTAAAGTATCGTTAACACCCTCTTCAATTGTTACTGAGGGATATACATCCGTCCAACCAAAGGCATATAAATCCGTAATATCTCCCAATACTTTGTTGATAAACAAGGATGTAACAGCGTTTCCGGCAATATCACTTATTGTATGGTTACCAGCTTCATTAACAGTTAAAACCAGTTTACTATTCTGGTAAGAGGCTGTCACCCCTGAATTTATGGAACTAAGCTTGCTGTTAATCTCCGTAAGCAAGTTTGTAAGTGTATATGTGCCAGCATCTAAAGTTATGGACATTCCAACTCCGTCAACTTTAAAGGTTAGTGTATCGTTTACATCTTTTGTGATGGTCAATCCCCCGGAGAGGTCGGCATTTCCCGACACAGAGGCACTTGCGGCAGGTGTTATTTCCTTGGATCCCACAATGATTGATCGGGTAATAGTCGAAAAACCGGAAAGTGAGCCATCCAGCAATGTTATGGAGTTGAAATGGGTATTGTTAGCAATATTGTTTATTTCCTTTTTTATTTCATCAATCTCCAACTGGATTTTTTCAATATCTTGCTTAGACAAGATCCCATTTGCAGCTTGTACGGCCAATTGGCGCAGCCTATGCAGAGGCGGTTCTAATATATTGTTTAAACCGCCCTCTGCGGTTTGAATAAGTGAGATTCCATCCTGGACATTCCTTTGTGCCCGATCCAGTCCCCTAATTTGGGCTCTCATCTTTTGGGAAATAGCTAAGCCGGCGGCATCGTCAGCGGCCTTATTAATACGCAATCCGCTGGACAGTTTTTCTATTGTTTTCACTACCTTTGTGGTAGCAAGGTTTTTATTTCTGTATGTATTAATGGCCGGAATATTATGCATTAAAGCTAACATGATAATCGTCCTTAACACTATGATATTGATTTACGACATAATATAATTTCCTAATTGTGTCACTGTCCTAATTTGTAGAATTAGATATAGGTAAAAGAGGCCTCGGGACATGCCTGAGACCCCTTTGTTGTTGTGTTTGACAGCAATTACCGCAGGAGCTGGAGTACGCCCTGGGGCTGCTGGTTGGCCTGGGCCAGCATGGCCTGGGCAGCCTGGGAGAGAATACTCATCTTGGTGAACTCCATCATTTCCTTGGCCATGTCCACGTCGCGGATGCGGGACTCGGCGGCGGTGAGGTTTTCACTGGAGGTGCCCAGGTTGTTGATGGTGTGCTCCAGGCGGTTCTGGTAGGCACCCAGTTTGGAACGCTCGGCGGACACCATTTCAATAGCGTCGTTGATAACACTAATCGCAGCAGTTGCCTTTTCGTGCGAGGAAACATCCAGTGCATATTCTACATTGACGTTATCTGTGCCATTGGTAACATTGGTAATAGCTACATAAGATGCTTCTACGCCATTGTTAGCCGTTACTTTTGCATTGGCTTCTTTACCGCTAACACCCAATGCCAGAGATCTCATATCGTTTACTTCAATAGTCATGCTTTGACCGCTGTTTGCTCCTACCTGGAAAGAAGCTTGGAAATTCTCATTTTTGTTTGTACTGGATTGAGCTGTTACAGCAGTCATGGTTTCTTTACCGGCTTTTTGGGTTAAGGTGATACGGTTACTGGAAGCTTCAACTTCATATCTTTCACTTAAGGCAGAATTAGCCGCAATGGCATTGGCCAAATTCGATGCTTGCTGGATGGTATCGGCCGCGTAGAGTACGGCGGTGCCATTTGCCAGCCCGGCATGGTTAATGTCATCGGTTACTTCGATATTGACCCCACCGATTGAATACCTGCCACCCACTGCAACCGGTTCATCTATGGTGAAAGAATATTTGCCCTGTACAGCATCATTGGTTGGCCCAACAACTAAACCATTAGTAACTGGATCTCCTGTGGCTTGACCCGCTTTTTCCCGGAGGGTGATTTTAGCACCGTCTACAATGGCATCAAAGCGTGCATTTAAGGCGCTGTTGGCATTAATAGCTGCGGCTAAGCTGATAGCCTGTTGCTTGGCATCGGTACCTACATTAAACTCTCCATTAGCTGCCTTGGCGCCAGAGGCAACAGCGGTAAAGGTTTGACCAGCTATATTGATAGTAGCCCCTGCTTTTTCAAAAGCAGTGGAAATTTCAAAGCTGTATTCTCCGCGAACTTCTGTTATTCCGGCTGTTGAAGGACCTGAATCTATTGTAGCCGGTACAGCTCCAAATTGTACATCACCGGTGGAGGTTAATGTAAAACCGTTGTTTTTAGCACCATCTTCTTTTGTGCCAGTAATTTGTATTGCATTGCCATTAACAGCAAATGTGAAGTTAGCTAAGGAACCGGTTGACCCTTGTTCCGCTTTGACAGCGTTGAAAGCGTCTACGATAAGTTTAGCCTGATCAGCTGCTGCTGTTGTTACATCAGTTTCAATAGCTAAATTTGCACCTACTTGATTAACATCGCTTATTCCTTCTTCAGCGCCATTAGCACCGGTAATATTAATTGTTACACCGGCAAAGGAGATGGTACCTGATTTTCCATCGCCCAAAGCAGTTAAATCTCACTGGATAACCACTGGGCAGCTTTTGCAGCTACGCTACTTGTTACCTCAGCAATGGGTATCGATGTAGAACCTGCAGTGGCTGTTACTGGATCTATTCCTCCGGATATTGTAATACTTTTTCCATTTAAATCTGCATCATCAAAATCACCTGATGAAAGAGTAACATCGCCAGTTAAACTATCTTCTGTATCAGTTGCTGCTTTAATGGCACTGTTTATCGCATCAAAATCTGCAGGGTTATGGTTATCACCCCAGGATACAGTAATAGTTTTAGCCTCTGTATTGATTGTAGCAGCTAATGCATTTGTAGCTGTATCTGATTTTGTAAATACGATTTTATAACCATTATATGATGCATTAGCAGGACCTGTAGCTGTAACTGTACCTGTTGTCTCTCCAAAGTCTGCTGTCCCGCCTCCTGCAACTCCAGCAGATAATACTGTTCCTGCAGCAATTTCAGCTCCACCTTTAAAAGCGCCCTTGGCAGCCCCTGCTTGCATAGTGTTTATGGCTATTTCTTTTACTTCCCCGCCACCGTTTAAAAGTTTCTGAGTGTTGAACTCGGTGGTGTTACCGATACGGTTTATTTCAGAAGTCAGCTGGTTGATTTCCTTCTGGATCTCATCACGGTCAATTTTAACGTTGGTGTCGCTGGCAGCCTGGTTGGCCAGCTCGCGCATGCGCTGGAGAATGCTGTGCACTTCATTCAAAGCACCCTCAGCTGTCTGGATCATGGAGATGCCGTCCTGGGCGTTACGTGAAGCTTGATCCAGACCGCGAATCTGGGCACGCATCTTCTCGGAAATCGCCAGACCGGCGGCATCGTCACCAGCCCGGTTGATGCGCAAACCTGAAGACAGCTTTTCGAGGGACTTTTGCCCAATAGTCTGGTTGTTACTCAACTGGCGATACGTGTTCAGCGCTGCAATGTTGTGGTTGATAATCATTTAATCATTCCTCCCTGAATGTTTACTCCGCATCCGTGCGGTATGAGCCAACCGGTCGGCCGCCCCGGCTGGTCCTAGTATATATATCGGCGGCAACGGCCAAAGGTTTAGCCTTTAAAACGGTTTTATTTTTCTTCTTTGCCGTTGCCTTTGATAAACTTCATAATCTCTGCCGCGCTGGTAATGGCCCCGGTGTTCTCTTTTTGCAAATCAAGATACAGCTCCTCGCGGAAAATTTCCATCTCCGGAGGAGCCTCCAGGCCTAAACGCACTGTTTCGCCGCCGACTTCCAGCACAGAAATTTTAATATCCCGGCCAATCATAATCGCCTGGCCTTTTTTACGCGCCAGCACCAGCATCTCTCAGCCCCTCCTTTACAGCCCCGCAGTTTAAAGGGGTGCGGAGGGAATACTGCCGGTCCTTTAAAACCACCTGCTTGGCCAGCATTTTTTCCTTGTTGATGATGAGCGGCGCCAGCAAATTCACCGTGGCCTTATCGATACCCCGGCTGGTGTTGACGGTGCATAAGACCACTACCTGGTTTTCGTCATCTATCTTAAGCTGGCCGGCTATTTCTTCGCTGAGCTCAAACTCATAATGTTTAAAAAAAACATAAGGGTTGACCAGCAGTAAGCCAATCTCCTGCTGCCCGGCAGCCTGCAGGAAAGCAAAGGGGGAACCCTGGCCCAGGGGGTGCAGGGTAAATTCATGATAATCCTCCAGCCCCGGCAAACCCCAGGGAAATAGTATGCTATCGCTTTGCCGCTCATTTATTTTGTTAACCTTATTAATGCCTGCCACATCCCGACCTCCTTTAAGCCAAAAGTGACCCTATGGGTCACTTTTTATACATACCCGTTGAGATTTTTGCCCCGGCCTTCTTCCAACTCCGCCAGCCAGGCTTCAGCTTCCGCCAGGGTATACTCCCGCCTCGCCCCGCTGCGCCGGTCACGGGCTTTGATGGTGCGCTTATCCCTGTTCACCGCAAACTCCAGGGGCTGGTTATACAATTCCGCCGCCCGGCGCATCCGGTCAACCGCCTTATTCAATTCGTGCATCAGCCGGCGCATGGCCAGGTCCTCACCCTGCAGCAGGGCTTCACCGGCATCCGGCCTGGCGCGGCCGGCATCCAGCGTCCGCATTGCATCCTGGGCAATCATGGACTGCAATCCCCCGGCGCCTACTTTCATAAGGCATCACTCTTTTTTAATTAATCAAAGATAGTTCAATAGGCTTACCTGCAGGATTTTGGAAGACGTCAGCAGGGAAGCCTGGTAGACCAGGTCATTTTGGTTTACTTCAACAACCAGTTTGGCAAAATCCGCATCCTGTATATTCGACAGTATCTCTTCCAGTTTCGTGTTCTGGTCATCCAACTGGTCTTTTACCGCTTCCAGGTGCCTGGTTCTGGCCCCCACGGCCACCCGCTGCACCAGGGCCACGTCAATAGCATCGTCCAAATCCGCCAGAGACTGGTCGATGGCTTCTGTATCATCTTTGCGCAGGTTGTCCCTGACCAGCGCTAAAGCCTCCAGGGGACCGCCGGTCACTTTGGTCATCTTTTGGCCGGGGTTTAGGGGATCGTCGATCTGGTTAGCGGGATCTGACGGGTCGGCTAATTTACCAAACACTCCGGCTCCCGCAGCGTCATGAGCTGTAACCCCGGCAGCGTCCACTTCATAGCTGGAACCGAAAACAATCTCTCTGGAAACCCGTTGGGTATCCCCCCGGTAGTAAACATCGCCGGTATTGGGATCCCGGTAGAAGGGCGGCTGGTTGTTTTTCTTCCCGGCAAACAGGTATTTTCCGCCCAGGGAACTGTTACCCAGGTCTACCAGGGCATCGATCTGCTTATCGATTTGCTGGGCGATGGCGTTCCTGTCGTTGGCGTCCAGAGTACCGTTGGCAGCCTGCAGGGCCTTGGTTTTAACGTCACTAAGCATGTCACCGATGGTGCCCAGAGCGGTATCTGCCTGGTTTAAGTAGGCCAGGCCGTCATCAATGTTGCGCATATACTGCTGGTTGCGGGCCGTGGTAGAGTTTACAGCCATTACGTGGCTGACCTGGCCCGGATCGTCACTGGGGCGGAGGATGGTTTTTTCGGCCGCCAGCTGTTCCTGCAGGCGGGCCGCCCGCTGCATGTGCTGCTGAATATATCGAATCGAGTTTTCGCTGATCATCATACTGGAAACGCGACGCAAAGGAACGACCTCCTCGCTAATTTACATTCTGTTGATAATATAATCCAGCAGTTCATCCTGCATGCTGATCATGCGGGCGCTGGCCTGGTATCCGTACTGAAACTGGATCGCCAGGGTCAACTCCTCGTCCAGAGAGACACCTGAAATCGATTGCTTCAGTGAGTATATTTGCTGGGAGATGGCCTGCTGGTTGTCCAGCATGTTGCCGGCTCCGTTTACGGCTGCCCCCACCCGGGCCACAATACTCTGGTAGTACTCCTCTATAGTTAAGTTTCCGGTACCGAAGGGTAAAGGAGTGCTCTGCAGCTGGGCCACCGACAGGGCCTTATCACCGATGATCGCTTCAGAATTCTTTTTTATGTAGTCATGGCAGGGCCATATCGGCCGCGCCTGCGCCGGTAAAGAAAGCCAAATCATCCGGCAAGTCCGGCAAGCCTGACAGACCTGACAGGCCTGATCTATCGTTAACATTATCAATGATTGCTTTGGCCAGGTGATCCAACTGCTCCAGCAGTGTTTTATTTTCCAGCCGCGCAGACTCATTGCCCAGAATGGCGCCTTTTGCGCTGCCTGGCGGGGCGCCGCTGTAGTAATCCGCTATGGCGGTTAAATTAATCTCAGCATCCGCAACACCATCATCATCATAATCTATCAATAGATGGTTCTCATTTAGACCGCCTGCATCCGCAGCTAAATCTAATTTAGAAGCCACCACTTTACCCGTTCCATCATCCTTTAACACTGTGGCGGCGCCATCCATGAAGTAAACGGTGATCATGCCGTTATCTTTTGCCTGCACGTCAATATGCGCCAGTGAGGCCAGCTCATCCAGCAAATTGTCCCGCTTGTCCAGCAGGTCGTTGGGCTGGGC
The DNA here is from genome assembly GCA_050950345.1 of Pelotomaculum sp. Taxonomy (GTDB): domain Bacteria; phylum Bacillota; class Desulfotomaculia; order Desulfotomaculales; family Pelotomaculaceae; genus Pelotomaculum_C. The sequence goes on along the minus strand of JBMNHK010000002.1, from coordinate 351,988 downwards.
GTCGTTTCTAATGGTGAGAATAATCGCATTGGAGACATCAGCTATCCGGGCGAGCAAATCATTAACTTGCTCTACCTGCTCACTTAAGGCCACCGATATATTTTCACCAATGCCGGCGAGCTGCTCGTAAGTATGCCGAATAGTAGCAGCCAGTTCGTCCCCTGCTTCCGCCACTGCCGCTTTAACCCCGGGGTCTTGCGGGTCATTGTTCAAATCGTGCCAGTTGTTAAAAAACTCCAGCAGCGTAGCCTGGATACCCGGGCCGTCCGGTTCCGGGAAAAGTGTTTCGATTTGCTGGGCGACATCCAGTTTTTTTTGCCAGTAGCCCATATTGCTGCCGGCCTCTCTGTACTGGAGATCCAGGTGATAGTCCCTGATGCGCCTGACCTGCTCCGATAAGACACCGGTACCCAGTTGCCCCGGCTGCATCTTTGTGGCCAAATCCGGTAAGGTCCAGGGAGTTGACGCCTCAATAACGGCCTGCTGCCTGGAGTAACCCGGGGTATTGGCATTGGCGATATTGTGGCCGGTAATATTCAGAGTCGCACGGTGGACGTTGACGCCCCGGCGGGCTATTTCTAAGCCAAAAAAGGTTCCTGGCATACAATTACCACCTTTAAACGGTTTTATTAATCAGTGCCGACGACAGATTCGCAGCTCCAGATGACTTCCCGTCCGGCTGATACATGCTGTTAGGCGCGGCTTTTAGCAAATGCAACAATTGGGTATTGAAGTGCATGGCCTGGTGGGTAAGGACGCGGTTCAATTCAACCACTTCAGCAATTGCGCCGGCTATGCCGCGCATTTCCCCGGCTAAACCGGATACCCCGGCGTTAAAACTCTTCGGGCAAACCGGCCACCATGGTACTCCAGGGCGCGTCCGCCGGCAAATTCAGTTTCTCCCTCAGGAGGGCCATTTGGATTTGCCCCTGCTGCAGCTCCCCTGCCTTCAATTGGGTCGAAAGCTCCTCCTCCTGACTGATGGCGTCCTTTAAAAGGGCCAGATCGTTTTGCCGCAAAGCAAGATTGTGGTGGCGGGCAGCCGCCAGCATTTCCTGCAAAAGTCCTTTTTGCCGCTCCAGCACCTGTATTAAATCATGAATTAAAGACTCCACGCGGCACCTTCCTATCCATCCTTAAAGTCCCTAAAAATCCTCTATTACTCCTATTAAGCCCTATATCCTATACAAGTGAACCCGCTGCAGGGCCACGCAAAAGGCACAGCTATACGGTTCTATCCAAACGCCTTTCTTCCAGCAGGGCAGCGGCAATCTTATCTTGATCAGGCTTGTAGGTACCATCCAGTATCTTTTGCTTCAGAGATGCTACAAGTTCTTCACGCACTGCAGGGAGTTCAGCGAGCTTCACTTTATAGTGCTGCATTTGCCTGGCCTCTGTTGAGATTTGTAAAGTATCGCTGCGAACCGCCCCATTTTGCTTATTCTGTATTTCAACTTTATCCTTTTTTTGTTGCGCAGAATAGGCTGTGATGGGGTCAACTCCGCTGCTCCCGTTGATTTTCACTGGTATCACCTCTTACTGTTTCTCTTACTAAGTTCGTCATAATCAGGAAAAACTTTAACGGAAATTATAAACAATTGAATAAACTCTTGATGCTAGCAACAAAAGCATTTAGAAAACCGGTTCGGCATTTTCATATTTGCTTTTTAAAACCACAATATCAACCCGCCGGTTTTGCTGTCGCTGTTCTTCCGAAGTATTGGGCAATTTGGGACGAAATTCACCATAACCTGTAGCTGATAAACGGTAAGCCGGAAAGTCCAGGGCTTTAATAAGTTCCTGGACAACGCTTGTGGCCCTGGCCACTGAAAGCTCCCAGTTTGACGGGAAAGTGCTGGTATTGATAGGCAGGTCATCTGTGTGCCCCTCAACCCTGATATATTGGGTGGTCTCTAAAAGGATCCGGCCTATATGGCCTATTTTGTCCCTGGCGTCTGCGGTCAGCTCTGCTGAACCCAGAGGAAAGAGAGCAACCTCCTGAAAGCTAACCACAACACCTCTTTCTTCTAAACGAACAGTTATTTTGCTGCTCAACCCTTGTTGATCGATATACTCCTGCAGCAGGGCTCTGATTCTTTCCAGCTCTTTTTCCTCTTGCAGCTCTTTTTCCAGATCAATATCATCCATCAGTGTATCGGGTATACCAGGGGCCAGGGACGCGCCAGGTTCATTTAAAACAGATTGGCCGCCGCCCATGGCACTTGACAGAGACTGGGCTATGGCCCGGAACTTCCTGGCATCCACAACGCTCAGCGAATAAAGAACCACAAAAAAGACCAGCAGTAAAGTGATCAAATCTGCATAGGTAATTAGCCACCTATCTTTGTTATCCTTTACCTTTTTTACTTTTTCTGCCTTACCGCGCTGTTTCATGCCGGCTGCCCCTCCTATTCCACATTTGCCTCTGCATCTGTGCTGTATCTGGCTTTCAAATAGGCAGTAAGCCTTTCACGGATCAGAATGGGATTGTACCCGGCCTGGATAGAGATAATCCCCTCCAACATCAACTCCCGGAGGAGATCCTCCTTTTTCCCGATATTTTTTAACTTTTCCGCTATCGGCAGCCATAAAATATTAGCCGAGCTGATCCCATACAAGGTTGCCAGAAATGCCAGCGAAATTGCCGCTCCCAGTTCATCCGGATTAGCAAGATTACCCAGCACATGAACCAATCCCATTACCGTCCCGACAATACCCATGGTAGGAGCAAACCCACCGGCTGCCTCAAAGATACCGACCCCTGCGCTGTGGCGTTCCTGGCTGGCGTATAATTCCGTCTCCAGGATCAGGCGCACCAATTCCGGGTCGGCGCCATCCACTACCAGCTGAATACCTTTGCGCATGAAGTCATCATCAAATTCAGGGATCATCTTTTCCAGGTATAAGATACCCTCGCGCCTGACTTTGTCCGCTAGATCCACCAGCTGCTCAATCAACAACACCTCGTCAGGATCTTTGTAAGCGAAGATCATTTTAACGAGTGCCGGCACAGCCCTTAGTTCCTGCATAGAAAAACACATTATGGTGGCCCCGATGGTACCCCCAAAAACAATCATAGCAGCAGTCGGACTGAGCAAAGACGAGGCATGCCCGCCATCCATGGTAAAACCCAGGATCAGACCGCTAATAGCAATTATGAAACCTACAACAGTGGTTACGCCCACACAATAAACCTCCTGGCTGACAATACTATGTTAATGCACCTACTATTTTATTCGACAATTTTGCCAGTTTATTAAGGCCTGTTTATTGTATTGCAAAAAAAATCAGGCCGGCAAGCCTGAATTCCCACGGAAATTCTCATGGAACATCTGTTTTTTTAGTTTATTCTCTCAGCCTGGCCTCCGCCCTTTTGGCCCAGACCGCCTCGATCTCCGCCTCAACACTGATGCCCTCCTGGCCATGCTCTTCTTTCAGCACCCGTCCCTTTTCATGCAATAAGGCCAGGACGCTGCTCTTTTCATAGGGGATGAAGAAATTTGCCCGCAAACGCCGGTCAGACAGTATCTGGGCAACAGCCGCTAATAAATCTTCCAACCCCTGGCCGGAGACAGCGGAAACAAATACTGCCGGCGGGTCGTCGCTCTTGCGGGGCAAAGCCTCCTGCTCCACCAGATCAATTTTATTATTGACGATGATCACCGGTTTATCAGCCGCCCCTAAGGTTTCCAAAACCCGGTTGACAGCTTCCACCTGCGCGTCACTATTGGGATGGGAAGCGTCAACAACATGCAGCAAAATATCCGCTTCCACCACTTCCTCCAGCGTAGCCCTAAAAGCAGCCACCAGGTGGTGGGGCAGGCGCTGGATAAAGCCAACCGTGTCTGTCAACAGCACAGCCTCGTTATTGGGCAAAACAACCCGTCTTGTGGTGGGGTCCAGAGTGGCAAACAATTTGTCCTCCACCAGCACCTGGGCGCCGGTCAGTTTTTTGAGAATGGTTGATTTCCCGGCATTGGTATAACCGACCAAAGCCACCAGAGGTATCGGCGCTTCCTGGCGGCTCCGGCGCAGGAGATCACGGTGCTTTTTTACATTCTTGAGCTCTTCCTTTAAATCTGCAATGCGCTGCCGGATGCGCCGGCGGTCCACTTCCAGTTTGGTCTCCCCCGGTCCTCTGGTGCCGATACCGCCGCCCAGGCGGGATAACTCCAGGCCCTTACCAACCAGGCGGGGCAAAAGATAATTCAGCTGGGCCAGTTCCACCTGCAGTTTGCCTTCGCTGGTCCTGGCCCTGCCGGCAAAAATGTCCAGGATCAGCTGCGTCCGGTCAACCACCCTGACCCCTAACAATTCCTCCAAATTGCGGCCTTGCCTGGGGGATAATTCTCTGTCAAAGATGACCAGCTCCGCCTCCAGCTGGCGGCATAGTTCGGCGACTTCCCCGGCCTTGCCGCTGCCCAGGAAGGTGGCCGGATCCGGCCGCGCTTTTTTCTGGGTCAGGCGGCCCACCACCTCAGCCCCGGCCGTATCCGCCAGTCCGGCCAATTCATCCAGCGAGTAAGCCGTCTCTGCCGGCTCATCCCCGGCCAACTCAATGCCCACAATAACGGCTTTTTCCCGCTTCACATCGCCGGTTGTAACTGTCAAATAACCCTCTCCTTTGTCAAACAAATGCCTTTACCCGGTGCAGTCCCTGCTCCCCATGGAAGCAGGCCAACCTGCTTCCATATTACACGCTGCTGTCCTCAAAAACCAGTTCTCCGTCCCGGACTTGGACAGAAATACTTTCATGCTGCTCCTTTTCGCCGGCCAGTATATGCATGGCCAGTGGATTTTCCAGCTTTTTCTGGATCGCCCTCTTTAAGGGCCGGGCCCCGTAAACCGGGTCGAAGCCTTCCTCCGCCAGAAGCGCCCTGGCCTCCGCCGCCACCTCCAGCTGCAGCCCCAGCTTGGACAGCCTTTCCTGCAATAAGGCCAGTTGAATATCCACAATCTTAACAATTTCCTCCATGCCAAGGCTGTTGAAAATCACTATCTCGTCGATGCGGTTTAAAAATTCCGGCCGGAAGCTGTCCCTTAATTCTGCCATAACCCGCTCTTCCAGCTCTGCGCGCCTGTCCGGGCTGATCTCCCGGAACCAGTGGCTGCCCAGGTTGGAGGTCATAATCACAACGGTGTTGCGAAAATCCACGGTGCGGCCCTGGCCGTCAGTCAGGCGGCCATCATCTAAAAGCTGCAGCAGAATGTTGAATACATCAGGGTGCGCCTTTTCGATCTCATCAAAGAGAATCACGGCATAAGGACGGCGCCGCACAGCTTCCGTAAGCTGTCCGCCCTCATCATAGCCCACATAGCCGGGAGGAGCTCCGATAAGGCGGGACACCGCGTGTTTTTCCATATACTCGCTCATGTCAAAGCGCAACATGGCCCGCTCGTCATTGAACAGGAAATGGGCCAGGGCTCTGGCCAGTTCGGTTTTGCCCACCCCGGTGGGGCCGAGGAAAATGAAAGATCCCATCGGCCTGTTGGGGTCGGAAACACCGGCCCGGGAGCGGCGGATGGCATCGGCCACAGCCTGGACGGCCCGCTCCTGTCCGACTACCCTTTCTTTTAGCAGTTCATCCATATGCAGAAGCTTTTGCATTTCACCCTGCAGCATACGGGAAACGGGAATCCCGGTCCACCTGGACACCACCTGGGCGATGTCTTCCTCGTCTACTTCTTCCTTGAGCATTTTGTGGCCCTTTTGCAGCTCATCCAATTTCTCATTATACTGCTGCAGCCGTTTGTTCAGCTCAGGGATGACCCCATAGCGCAATTCAGCGACCTTGCCCAGGTCTGTTTCCCGCTCAGCAGCCTGTTCTGCCAGTTTAGCCTCTTCTATTTTCTCCTTGATCTCCCGGATGCCCTGGATGAGCTCCTTCTCCTTGCGCCAGTGCTCCTTCATGTCCGCCATCCTGGCCTTCAGCTGCTGCAATTCCTCTTCCATTTTTTCCAGCCGTTCCTGACTGGCCGGATCTTGCTCTTTGGCCAGGGCCTGCTTTTCGATCTCCAATTGTCTGACCCTGCGGTCGATTTCATCTATTTCCGTGGGCATGCTGTCAATCTCAATGCGCAACCGGGAGGCTGCTTCGTCCATGAGGTCAATGGCCTTGTCCGGCAGAAACCGGTCGGAAATATAGCGGTGGGAAAGGGTAGCAGCCGCTACAAGGGCAGCATCCTTGATGCGCACCCCGTGGTGCACCTCATATCTTTCTTTCAGCCCCCGCAGAATAGCGATAGCATCCTCCACAGAGGGCTCGCCCACATAGACCTGTTGGAACCTGCGCTCTAAAGCCGCATCTTTTTCAATATACTTGCGGTACTCATCCAGGGTGGTGGCCCCGACGCAGTGCAGTTCCCCCCTGGCCAGAGCGGGCTTCAACATGTTGGCGGCATCAACAGCTCCTTCGGCAGCCCCGGCCCCCACCAGGGTATGCAGTTCATCAATAAAGAGGATGATCTGGTTCTCGGCTTCTTTTATTTCTTTTAGCACCGCCTTCAGCCGGTCTTCGAACTCACCCCTGTATTTTGCCCCGGCGATGAGGGCGCCCATATCCAGGCTCAACAACCGCTTGTTTTTTAATCCTTCCGGCACATCACCGGCTAAAATGCGCTGGGCTAACCCTTCCACGATGGCAGTCTTGCCGACGCCCGGTTCGCCGATCAGCACAGGGTTGTTCTTGGTCCGCCTGGAAAGCACCTGAACCACACGGCGTATTTCATCATCACGGCCCACTACCGGGTCGATTTTGCCTTTGCGGGCCAGAGCAGTCAGGTCCGTAGTATAACGCTCCAGGGCTTGATACTTATCCTCAGGATTTTGGTCCGTGACTCTCTGGGTGCCGCGAATTTCCACTAAAATTTTATAGATCCGATCCAATGAAAGGCCATAGGAGCGCAGGATCCTGCCTGCTTCTCCCTCACGACGGGCCACCATGCCCAGCAAAATATGCTCTGTACTCAGGAATTCATCCTTTAACCTTTCAGCCTCTTTCCAGGCCAGATCGATTATTTCGGAGAGCTCCCTGGATACATATACTCCCCCGCCGCCCTGCACCCTCGGCAAACGGCCGGCAGCGGCACGCACTTGATCCGCCAACTTGTTGGGATCGACCTCAAGCTTTAACAGGATTTGCCTGACGATACCCTCTTCTTGCTGCAGAAGGCCCAGGAGGAGGTGGACACCCTCCATCTGCTGGTGACCATATTGGGACATAATACCCTGAGCAGCTTCAAAGGCTTCTTGCGTCTTTAGGGTAAATTTGTCAGTCCGCATCGTTTTATTCCCCCTCAAATCTAATTTTATGTTTTAATTTTATGGTGGACAAAAAACGAGGGAATTGGAGTTTCCCTCGTTATTAACGCTATCATCACAATATCCAGCTGGACGGGCGCCAAATCTTAACCTTCGATTTCTATATTGGTTTCTTTGATAGAAACATCTTCCTGTTTGGGAAGCGTAATACTCAATACTCCATCTTGATAGCGAGCTTTGATCTCGTTTTGCTTTACAGGGACATCTACGCTAAAGGAACGGCTAAACGAACCATAACTGCGCTCAAGCCGGATGAAGTTTTCGCGCTCTTCTTTTTCTTCCCTTTTCCGCTCGCCCTTAATAGTAAGCACATCACCGTTAAGGCTAACCCTAATATCTTCTTTGTTGAAACCAGGCATCTCTGCATGAACCAAAATGGCTCCAGGCGTATCTTTGATGTCAACAGGGAAGGAACCCATATCTTGTTGCAGATTGGCATCAGGTAACCTCCAGAAGCGCAAATTGTCATCAAAGAGCTTGTTGATTGAGTGCTGCAGATTGTTCAATTCACGAAACGGATCCCATCTAACTATAGCCACAAAGAACACCTCCTGATATTTTTTATTGGCGCCCGCCCATTGTAAAGCGAGCGCAAAAGTTTAATGTTGACTTTCTTTGACCTTATTATAAAATACAATTTAATAGGTGTCAATATCTGTCTTAATGATTATTAAAATTTTTTCCCGCTATGGGCACAATATACATCGCAGCTGATCAATAAAGCCTAAATCATGTCCTGCCGGCAGCGCTACCGGATTGGAAACAGGTGTGATATAATATAGAAAAAATGGAAGGCGTGATTAGCATGCCTGTAATTCTCGGGTCACTACTGGTCCTTGGTTTTTTATTAGGCGTTGCTACTATCCTGTATTACCAAAGCAGGCCTCCCAAGCATTAAGAGGAGCTCCTGGCTGTCCGGCCCGGAGCGACACGGAAATGATATTGCATATAATTGAATAATTGAAAAGATAAAGGGGGTATGTGTGTTGTTCGTTAAAAACTACATGACCAGGAACCCTGTCACGATCAGCAGAAAAACATCTGTCTTTGATGCTCTGGCAATTATGAAAAAAAATAAAATCAGACAGCTGCCGGTAGTGGCCGAAGGGAAGCTGGAAGGCCTGGTCACTGAGAAGGATCTTTTGACAGTATCCCCATCACCCGCTACTTCCTTGAGCATATTTGAATTAAACGGTTTGCTGGCCAGGCTGACTGTGGCCGAGATTATGGTCAAGTCACCCGTGACGGTAGGACCGGACACTACTATTGAAGAAACCGCCCTTGTCCTCCGGGAGAACAAGTTTGGCAGCGTCCCTGTGGTGGAAGGCGACCGGCTGGTAGGCATCATCACCGTGACGGATATTTTTGACGCCCTCATCGAGTTTTTTGGTTACGGCAAGGCCGGCACCCGGCTACTGATCGAAGCGCCGGACCGGGTCGGTCTGCTGGCCGAGATTTCCCGGATAGTGACGGATTTTGGCTTGCTGATCAAAGCTTCCATTTTCGCTTATAAAGATAACGGTAATGTTGAAATGATGCTGCGGCTGGCAACGGTGGATCCCGTCCCGGTGGTAGCCGCCCTGAAGGAAAAAGGTTATGATGTGACCTATATATAACAGGCCTGATAAAATAAGCCTGATAAAGGACCCCAGGTAAAAGCATTAACCTGGAGTCTTTTTTATCAGCTTATACAACAGCTTTAGATTAAGAATTGCTGTTTAAAAAAACTAATCCGTATATTAATATAGCGTTGACCTTTCAGGGAAGAATGCCTGTTGAAGGGATTTTGGGATTGAATTCTAAGCAAAGCAGGTGATAAGTTGCAGGAAACTGTTAGGTTTGGCATCTGTCAGATGCCGGTGGCGGAAGACAAGGAAGCTAATATTATAAAAGCGCGCTCCATGATTGAAGAAGCGGCCAGAAACGATAGCCGGCTGGTAATCCTGCCGGAGATGTTTAACTGCCCCTATCGCAATTCTGCCTTCCCTGAGTATGCCGAGACCTACCCGGGGGGTAAGACGCTGGCCATGCTGGCGGATGCCGCAAGAGAAGAGCAAATATTTCTGGTAGGCGGCTCAATACCGGAATTGTCCGGTGGCACGATTTACAACACCAGCTTTATCTTCGGTCCCCGGGGCGAGCTCCTGGGCAGGCACAGGAAAATGCACCTGTTTGACGTGGATCTTGAAGGGGGCTTGAGCTTTCAGGAATCGGCAACCCTCGGCGCCGGCAGCCAGGCTACGGTCATCAAAACAGAGCTGGGAACTCTGGGCGTGTGCATCTGTTACGATATCCGTTTCCCTGAACTGAGCCGCCTGATGGTATTGAGAGGCGCTGAGATCATTATCGTGCCGGCCGCCTTCAACATGACCACCGGTCCCGCCCACTGGGAGCTGCTGCTGCGGGCACGGGCAGTTGACAACCAGGTTTACGTGGTGGGCGCAGCCCAGGCCACCGATGAAACAGCCGGTTATACCTGTTACGGCCATTCAGCGGTAATCAACCCCTGGGGGCAAGTTGTAGCCGAGGCAGGCGGCCAGGAGACCATCCTCTATGGGGCCATCGACTTCAATCTCCTTGAGAAAACAAGGCGCGAGCTGCCCCTTCTAAAGCACCGCCGCCCCGGGCTTTATCAGGGGGCTTAGCCGGCTTGCTTTAGCCTATGAAAAACCGCCTATTTACTCCGGCTGAAACCCGGTAACTTGCGGCGGGTGTAAAGATACTGGATCAAAAAGCTCCCTGCCTGTCCAGGGAGCCTGTCCTTTAAACCGGTACAATTAAACCGAAACAACACTCTTTACTTCTGGAATCTCCTGCTTGAGCACCCGCTCAATCCCCTGCTTGAGGGTTATTGTTGCGCCGGGTCACCCTCTGCAAGCTCCTTTCAGGCGAACCTTGACAATTCCTTTATCATCCACTTCCACAAGTTCAACGTCACCACCATCCCTTTGCAGGTAGGGGCGGACTTTATTGATAACTTCTGAAACTTTTTCCTTCATGAATTTAACCTCCCTTCACCCAGTATTATGATTGTCGAACACTGTTTTTATGTGGCATAATCAGTAACCTTATTTTAACTGCTTCGATGATATATTACAAGAATAACTTATTTATTTAAGGCTTAATATAAATATTTTTTATATTAAAGATAAGAATTAATATAAACAAAAAACCCCTGCACTAATGAACCTTAAGCAGTTCATTGTGCAAGGGTTTAGCAGCAAGCTTATTTAAACAGAAATAACTTGTTTGATCTCTGGCACTTCTTGCTTGAGCACCCGTTCAATACCCTGTTTGAGGGTAATCTGCGAAGCCGGGCAACCACTGCAAGCGCCTCTCAACCGCACCTGGACATCTCCCTGCTCCGTCACGCCAACCAGCTCAACGTCCCCGCCATCCCTTTGCAGGAAAGGGCGCACCTTATCAAGCGCTTCCTGAACCTTTTCTTTCATAAATCCCGCCCCTTTCGGCTAATTTTCCAGCCTGCTTTATTTATTCTATTGAATATCTCAGTCTATGGCAAATAAATAAATATTGACCCCGCCAGTATTTAAGATAATAATTATTTATGAGAATTCCTCTATCATCCCGGCGTAAAAAAATACGATATCTTGACTATGCAGCTGATTCCTGATACAATAAGTCCTGCTTAAATTATGCCGAAGTGGCGGAACTGGCAGACGCAGCGGACTCAAAATCCGCCGGGGCTCACACCCCGTGTGGGTTCGACTCCCACCTTCGGCACCAGTAAACACATAATCCCGCATCCCCTGGTACCAAAGGCTTACAGGCTTTTGGTGCTTTATTTTTGTAGAAAAATAACAGAACCGGAAAAAGATAAAGCGGGATTGCTCCCGCTTACTTCTTAAAGATGCCCAGGGGTTTGCCCACCGGGAGCAATACGCGGCCTAAATGATTGTTTAAAACCGCCGCTCCCGACCCATAAAATGATAACAGAGCGATAAACAATTCAGACCAGGCGGCTAATTGATGGGTAAAATGTTCTGCGATACCAAATGAACTTAAAGCAAGTCCGATAAACAGCAAGTCAATTAAACAGAATATCGCAAACAAGACCTTATGAGTCTCCGCAGCGCCAATCGTCATCAGAAGGGTGAATATCAAATATCCAATAAAGGCGAAACCCAGTTGGCGGACGTCAGCATTATTGGCCACCCCCTCACCAAATATGCCCAGTTTAATCATCCAGGACGCTGCTACCCCGAACCAGAAAAAAGCATACCCGCCAAAAGCTGTTGCCCCAAATACATTGTCTTTCTTAAAATCAATGATACTGGCGAAGAGTTGAGCAAATGCACCCAAAAATATTGCCCAGGGTAGAACATAGGCCAAACCCTCCGTCCAACCAAGTTTCTGGGAAGACGCTACTAATGTTACCATGGCTAGACCAAATAAACCCAGAGCCGACGGATCCGCAGTCACAGTTTTACAAGTTGTTACGTTTGTTGGTTGCATTTTCATCTCCTCCGTTCAGAATATAAAATACTGATATTATATCAGCTTAACTGTCCTATTGTTATTATTTTTTTTCATGTATCCTTAATACTTTATAAAAACACCGGTATCTCCTCGTAATACAAGAAATACCGGTTCATGTTCATACTATGTATTTATGTACAGCCGCTTACCTGCGGCATATCTGCAGCGTGCCGTTCCAAGATCTGTTGAGCAAGCATTTATTTGCTTATTTTCATCATGTTTGCGGTAGCGTGCATTACCAATTTCCCCTCAGGATTATACAACTTGCACTCCATGTGGGCGATGTTTCTGCCCTTGGTGAGGACTCTGGTTTTGGCTATTAAATACGCAACAGTTATATTCACACCCCTCAGAAAGTTTGTCGTCATATCAATGGTTACAGCAGGTGTTCTACTGAATATGGCATATCCCAGGGGGCCGAAAGTTGCATCGGCTATATACCCCATCACCCCTCCTTGCATCACATCCAAGCCGTTGCATTGCCATTCCTTCACTGGATATTTGACAATGAGTTCCCCGTCGTCAGTATAGTCGATGAAGTCGCCCATTAAGACTTGAAAGTCGCCGCGGGGCGTATCCCCTGGAGCTGCCCTGTCTGAAATGATTTCTCTTATTACTTCTTTTGTTTCTTCAACAGAGAGTTCACCCTTATGGCCATACTCCTCCCTTTCCGGGGTCCTGGCATAAGGCAGCGCTTCTTTCTTCTCTATATCTGAACTCATCACAGGGCTGCCGTTGAAAGCCTCTAGCTTCATAGCACTACCTCCTTGAGATAAACTATAATTTATTTATATGTCACTGCTACAATGCTCCTGAGATTATAATTGACAATCGATAACAACTTGATTATCTTAAGCGTATTAAATGATTTTAGAAGGTGCTAATTAAATGAAAGTGATTATCATCGGCGCAGGAAAAGTTGGTTACAGTATGGCCCAACTCCTCTCCGCCGAAAATCACGACGTGACCATTATTGAGCAAAACCCGCAGCGCGTACAGATCCTGGAGGACAACCTTGACGTCCGGGTTATTGCCGGCAGCGGCTCCTCCACATCGGTGCTCGAGTCAGCCGGAATACACAAAGCAGATATGCTGTTGGCCATCACGCAGTATGATGAACTGAATATGGTGGCCTGTATGCTGGCCAAAAGGTACGGAGCTAAAACAACCGTCGCCAGGGTACGCAACCCGGAATACATCGAAATAAAAGATTTCTCCCTTAATGAACTGATGGGCATCGACCTGATCATCAATCCTGAACACGTGACAGCCATGGAGATAGCCGAAATAGTAAAGTTTCCGGAAGCGTTAAATGTTAATTATTTCGCTAACGGCAAAATTCAGCTCCTGGTGTTGGAATTAGAACCGGACTCCCCTTTGGTTGACAAAGAAATAAAATCATTGGCTACATCTCTCCCTTATAATATCATATCCATAGTGCGCAACCATACCACCCTGGTACCCAGCGGCAATGACGTTTTAAAAACCGGCGATCATATCCATCTGATGGCCCGGACAAGTGATATGAAGTCAGTGGAGAAAATGTTGTACTTCACTTCGCAAAAAATTGAACAGGTAGTGATCCTGGGCGGTGGCCGGACGGGTTACTATCTGGCCAAAATTCTGGAGAAAAACCATCATACTCTTAAAATAAAGCTTTTTGAGAAGGATATCGACCTGGCCAGAGATCTATCGCAAAAATTGAACCGCACCCTGGTTATCCACGGGGACGGCAGTGATTATCAGCTGCTGGAGGAGGAGAATGTAGGCAGCGCGGATATTTTTGTGGCGGTAACTAACGATGATAAGATCAACCTGCTCTGTTCACTGTTCGCCAGCAACCTCGGGGTTAAGAAGACCGTTTGCCAGATGAGGCGCACCGAAGCATTGCCGCTGGCCGAAAAAACCGGTATTGACACCATTTTAGACCCCCGTCTGCTCACCGCCGGCGCCATATTGAAATATATGAGGGTCGGGGATATCATCTCAGTCACTTTATTTGGTGAAGAACGTGCCGAGATGCTGGAACTGGTGGCACAACCCGATGCCGCTGCCGTCAACAAGACACTCAAGGATATTCGCTTTCCCCGGGGCTCAGTGGTGGGAGCCGTGCTGCGTGGCGATCAGGCCATCATACCCGACGGCAGCTTTAAGGTTGAACCCTATGACCGCTTGATTATTTTCACCCTGTTAAAAAGCATCCACAAAATTGAACACCTCTTTACGTCTGGAGGCAGGCGGAATTGATCAGACCCGCAGTTCTTCTCGGTAAACTTGGCTGGCTTGTCTTAATCGTGGGCGCAGCCATGCTCAGTTGTCTGCCCTGGTCGCTGGCTTACAACGAAAACGTCACCATACCTATTCTGGAAGCAGCCATCCTGACCATAGTGTGCGGAGCCCTGCTCACCAGCTTGTCCCCCAAAAATGAACAGATAACCTACAAGGAAGGCTTTGCCGTTGTCAGCCTGGGCTGGCTCCTGGTATCGATCTTCGGCACACTGCCCTACCTGTTTTCCGGTTACCTTGGATCATTTGCAGATGCTTTTTTTGAAACTGTTTCCGGCTTTACCACTACAGGAGCAAGCGTAGTAACGGATGTGGAAAGCTGGCCCCGGGGTTTGTTGTTCTGGCGGAGCCTCACCCAGTGGCTTGGCGGTATTGGTATTATCGCCCTCTTCGTTGCTCTCATGGCCAGTTTAGGCACCCGCGCCAAACAGCTGTTCAAAGCCGAACTGCCGGGGCCTGTTTCTGACAATATCAGCCCCAGGATCCGCGATAACGCCCGCAAATTACTAATGACCTACCTGCTCCTCAGCGCAGGTTGTGCTTTGGCCCTCTATGCTGCCGGGATGGATTCTTTTGATGCCCTGTGCAACACTTTTGCCACTGTAGCCACCGGTGGTTTCTCCACCAAAAACACCAGCATAGCCTATTATGCCAGCCCGGTGATAGAGTGGACCATTTTAATTTTTATGTTTCTCTCCGGCACCAACTTTGCCCTCCACTTCATCGCATTTAAAGAGGGCAGGCCCCTGGTATATTGGAAAAACCCTGAATTTAAACTTTATGCCGGTATTATTGCAGCAGCCAGCCTATTAGTCTTTCTAAATCTTCAGTTTCAGACAGGAAACACCCTCTGGGGTGACAACCTGAGAGGAGCTATATTTCAAATCATCTCTATCGTCACCACCACCGGTTATGCAACAGAGGATTATAGCCTCTGGCCGCACCTGTCTACTGCCCTGATCCTATTAATGATGTTTGTGGGCGGCTGTTCCGGTTCCACCAGCGGCGGCATCAAACCGGGCCGCTATATCATCCTCCTGAAACGAACAGGCATTGAGTTAAAAAAGATGCTCCACCCCAAAGCCGTGTTGCCTCTGCGTTTCGGAGAGAGGTTTATCAGCGAAGACGTGGCCGTCAACGTGGCTCAGTTTTTTTTCTTTTACATGGTATTAATGGCTATGGGCATGCTTTATCTAACATCCCTGGGCCTGGACATCTTTAGCAGCATCTCGGCCTCCGCGGCCTGTTTGGGCAACGTAGGGCCGGGCCTGGGCCTTGTGGGCCCCGTGCAAAACTACTTTTACATACCGGATGGCGGCAAATATGTTTTAAGCTTTTTGATGCTGGTTGGCAGGCTGGAGATTTATCCCCTGTTGCTTATCTTCCTCCCCTTCTTCTGGCGGGAATAATGGATTGAAAAGAGGCCCCTGCCATTGGCGGTTAGGGCCTTTTATGTTTACTGCTCTTTTCCTTGCTAACTATTGTCCACCACTATTTCAGCTACCTCTATTTCAGAGGTTGGTTGGACAGTGTCCGGGCGGCTGACGATCTCTTCTTTCTTGATCACCGGCTGCGGCTGTTTGATCTCCTGGTTAAACTGAATGATGCTGCTCTGAAAACTGTCCAATCCTTCTTTGATATTTTTAACTGTGTAGTGAGCGGCCTGGGCTACCGAGTTGAAAGACTCCAGATGTTTATCCGAGTCAGGCAGGCAAGACATTAAAAATAAAACCGGATAGAGTAAACGCTTCACTTTATTACACCCCTCCCCTTATGTGGATCAATACCTGATTTAATTTTATGCTGGAGGGGTAAAAATGGTTATGGAAAAGGGTTTAATCTTTAATCAATCGCCATATCTCTTCACAATGACCGGCGCAGGGTTCAGTATGAATGAGGGTTTGCACATTAGGCAGCTGCCTCTTCAGCTCATCTTCTATGCGATCGCAGAGGTTATGCACCTCATTGATATTCTGGTATTTGGGTACCACCAGGTGTAAGTCCACATACCTGTCGCTGCCTGCTTTTCTGGTGCGCAGCGCATGGTAATCCAGGTATTCTCCGGCATATTTGCTCAGGACTTCCTCGATCAGGCGCTCCTCAGCTATGGGCAGACGGGTATCCAGGATATTGCACACTGAGTCCCAGATCAATTTAAAGGCCGTCTTAATAATTAGCAGTGCAACCAGGATGGCGATGATGGGGTCCAGGATGGTTAACCCTGTCAGGTGGATAGCCCCCAGGCCCACAAAAACCCCCAGGGATGTATAAACATCCGTCATCAGGTGCCAGCCGTCGGCTGCCAGAGCCGGTGAATCCGTTTTCTTCGCCGTATTTAAAAGTTTTCTGGCCACTAACAGGTTAACTAGCGCAGATACACCCATTACCGCAACCCCTAAACCAAGGCTTTCAATGGCCACGTCACCTTTTAATTTCGGCACGGCATGATAAATAATCATTATCCCTGCAACCAGGATCAACATGGCCTCTATGATGCCGGCAAGGTTCTCAAACTTGCCGTGCCCATAGTTATGCCTTTCATCAGCCGGTTTGGCTGCCATCTTAACGGCAATAAAGGCAATTATCGCTGCCACTAAATCCAGGCCTGAATGAACTGCTTCCGATATGACGCTGACAGAACCCATCATCAGGCCAACTGTCAGCTTGCCCAGGGTAAGACAGGTGTTTGAACCGACAGATAGCAATGCTACCCGGGACTTTTCATCCATAAAAATACCTCACTTTTAGAGAGCAGTAATCATTCTCATTTAGCCCAAAAATACAAATGCCCCGGCTCACTAATAGTGCAAGCCGTGGCAATATAGTCGATTATTGCGGGTGAAGAAGGTGCTCCAACTGGTTTAAATACCAGTCTAAATCTTAATATCCCAGATGTCAATGACAATATATGCAGGAAATGAATGATTGTGACAGCTGAGACTGTTAAAATATGTTAGTGATGTTGATAGCTCCTTTTTCAGGTATATGTTTGATCATCCGTCTCATTTCCGAAAGCTGGCCTAAGGCTAAAGGCGTGTTTTGAGCAGCGACATACTCCTTGTTTTTGGCGATGGCAAAATCAATATAATCTATTTCCTGGTGATCCAGAAAGACCGGCCACCATTGTATCTTTTGTTCCCATTTCTGTTCCAGCTGCTCGGTGTAACGCATGGCGCTTTCCCATTGGCCCAGGTTGATCTCCTCATAGATCAGGTCAATATTGATCATCAGTTCATCAGCCGATTGTTGCAGCTGGTTATTTGTCCAAAATCCAAGGCCAATAACTGAAAAGAATATTGCTAAGAGAGCTGCCAGTAACCTCATTTTTACCTCCGGCTCAGGTTATTGTGCTTTCGTTTTTTGTGCTTTTGGTTTTTGGTGCTTTTGCTTTGACCTGACAAAAAAGATTGCCTGCCGTGTCTAAACTGGCGAATAAGACGTCTCTATATCCTTTGACGCCGAATTTTGCCAGCTCATTATTGAGCCAGCTGGCGTCAAGCCGGGCTTGCTGCAGATTTTTTTGCACCAGCTCCCCATCAATAACCAGGGGTAGGGACATCCCCTCGTACGAGGTGGCTATATTGAGATCCTGAGGCATCAAGGGCCTTTTCTGTGACTTGGGGATGACACTTAAGCGGCCGGAAGTTTCCAAAATAGCAAATTCAATATCGGAAATATTGTGATAATCCTTGGCCCTTAATTCTTCCAGTAAGTCATTGATGTTATAACGGGCCTTACGCATCTCCGTTTCCATTAATTTGCCGTTTTCAACTACGACCACAGGAGTGCCGCCCAAAAAGTTTCTGGCTTTTAAGCTTTTCAAGGCAATGAAGGACAGGGTTACTTCTGCCACAACCAGGGTCAGGATCGGCAGTAAGCCGCTCACAAGAGGGATGCCGCTATCTTCCATTGGAATGGCGGCCAGCTCGGAAAGAAGGATAATCACAACGAGTTCATAAGGCTGCAGCTGGCCGATTTGCCTTTTGCCCATGATCCTCAAGGCCACTACTACTACGGTAAACAAAATTAATGTGCGTATTATTGTTAAAATCATAAGCTCATTTCCAATCTCTATTTTTAGAGCAATTTGCCATCAGTTGTCGATCTTATGGCGCAAACGTTTTCTGATATAAATATAGGACAGACAGATCAACAATAACCCCAGGCCCACCAGCGGCAAACTGACATTGATATATGGCGCGATGAGCTGGTAGTTATGACCAAAAAACATGCCCAGTAAAAGATAGAGAACACCCCAGCCAAGTGTAAAAATGGTATTATAGAACAAAAAATACATTAGGCTTATGCGGCTCACTCCTGCTATATACGGGGTCAGGTTGCTTAGACCGGGCAGAAAGCGGCCAAAGACAATAAATGCCGGAGCAGAGCTGTCCAGCAGGGACTGAGCCTGGGCAAACCGTTCCGGGGCAATATGCAGCAGGAAGCTGAGCCGGGCAAATAAAGGCTGGCCGAGATAGCGGCCGATGTAATAAGCGGTCACCGAACCGGCAGTATAACCCATAAAGGTGACCAATAAGGCGCTGAAAAACTCCAGGTGTCCCTGCTGCACCAGGAAACCGGTCAGAATAACCATGATGCCGCCAGGGAAGGGCACACCCATGGATTCTATGAAAACGCCCCCCATCAGCCCGAACAGACCCAGGCTTGAAAGGTAAGAGAGAATAGCATCGGACAATAAAAAATCCCCCCTCCGGTACCATTAGGATACCCCCAGGGAGGATCATTATTAATCCGGTTTTAAAGGACTCTGGCCGCTCCTTTATAAATCAAGCCGCGCTGACCGTCTACGGTTACAAGGACTCCGTCAGGTATGACCTGGGTAGCGGAGCCAACATTTACCACAACCGGTATGCCGAACTCCATGCAGACTATCGCTGCATGGGAGGTCAAGCCGCCTGCCTCTGTAATAACGGCAGCGGCCTTTTGTATGGCAGGAATATATTCACTGGTAGTGGACTTTGCCACCAGGATATCGCCCTGCTGCACTTTTTGCAGCGCTTCAGACGCACTGGCCACTACCCGTGTCGTGCCGGTTACCGCTTCCCGCCCGATGCCGACACCACGGGCCAAGACTTCTGCAATCGTGTGGACACGCAGCAGGTTAGTGGTTCCCTGCACTCCGGCAGGCACCCCGGCCGTAAAAATAATCAAGTCGCCGCCCTTGACCAGGCCGGCCCGCAGGGCAGCTTCCACGGCAACCTCCATCATTTCATCCGTGCTGTTTTTGTGCGTGGTCAACAGGGGTTTGACCCCCCAGGTCAGCGCCAGTTTCCTCATCACATCCTCGTTGGGCGTTACCGCGATTATCGGCGTAGCCGGCCGGTATTTAGCCACCATCTTGGCTGTATGGCCGGAAGCTGTAGTGGTGATAATGGCGGCAGCCCCCAGGTAATGGGCGCTGGAACATGTGGCAAAGCTGATGGCGTCTGTTACCGTGTGCTGAGGCAGCGGGCTGCTTTTTTTCGCCAGCACGTCTTCATAACGCAATGATGTTTCAGCCCGTTCAGCGATCCGTGCCATCATGACTACCGACTCCAGCGGGTATTTGCCGGCTGCTGTTTCGCCGGAAAGCATGATCGCATCCGTACCGTCAAAAATCGCATTGGCTACATCACTGGCTTCAGCACGGGTAGGGCGCGGGTTGTTGATCATGGAATCCAGCATCTGAGTAGCCGTGACAACCGGTTTACCCAGGAGATTGCAGCGTTTGATAATATCTTTTTGTACCAGCGGCACTTCTTCAACAGGGATCTCTACCCCAAGATCACCCCGGGCCACCATAATCCCATCGGAAACGCTGATGATTTCATCAAGATTGTTGACTGCCTGTCTGCTTTCTATTTTGGATATAATATTTATATTTGAGCCCAGTTCCTCCAACACCTGGCGAATGGCCAGGACATCGGAAGCCCTTCTGATAAAAGAAGCGGCGATAAAATCAAAACCCTGCTCAACTCCGAAGGTTATATCCTGGATATCCTTCTGTGTGACGGCAGGGAGATTCACTTTTATACCCGGCAGATTAATGCCCTTCTGACTGGTAAGCTTACCCCCATTAACCACCCGGCACATTACTTCCGTTGCCGTGGTGGATAATACTTCCAGTTTGATCAAACCATCGGCAATTAATATGGCGTCGCCTTCTTTGACGTCGCCGGGCAACCCCTTATAGGTAACAGGTATGCGCTGGCTATCGCCCTCTATCTCATCTGTAGTAAGGGTTACAGTAGCATTCCCGGTCAGGAAAACCGGCTCGTCCTTAAAATGACCAATTCGTATTTCCGGCCCTTTCGTATCCAGCATAATAGCTACATTGGCGCCTACTTCAGCAGCTGCCCGGCGCACTGCTGCCGCACGCCGGCCATGCTCCTCATGGGTGCCGTGGGAGAAATTCAGGCGGGCTACATTCATCCCGGCCAGAATCATTTTTTTCAGCATGTCCGGATGGTCTGAAGCAGGGCCGATGGTACAAACTATTTTAGAACGCCGCAATACACTCGCCCCCTTAAATCGAAAGGATGCCGGCCAAATCGTATAATAACAGGTCGATGTTGCTGGAGCCGGCCAATGCTTCGTCGATATCAACCCCAACGACTTGATTGTCTTTAACACCGACTACCTTTCTCGTCTCTCCCGCCATCAGCAGCTCTACCGCCTTGGCGCCCAAACGGCTGGCCAGGATCCGGTCGGTTGCCGTCGGGGAACCTCCCCGCTGGAGATGGCCTAAAATCGTCACTTTGGTATCAAATCCCGTAATCTCTCTAATCTGCTGCCCTACTTCTATACCGCTGGCAGCACCTTCCGCTACAACAATAATACTGTGCACCTTACCACGGCGGTAACCGCGCAGCAGGCGCTGGCAGATGTCCTCATAATCAAAAGGGACTTCGGGAATCAGGGTGGATTCGGCGCCGCCGGCCAAACCGGTAGCAAGAGCTATGGACCCATTTCTTCTGCCCATAACCTCAATAATGAAGGTTCGTTCATGAGAAGTCGCCGTATCCCTGATTTTATCAATGGCTTCCAGAACAGTATTAAGGGCTGTGTCAAAACCGATAGTCTGCTCAATGCCGGGTATATCATTATCGATGGTACAGGGCACACAGATCACCGGTAAATCGTACTCCCGGCTAAAAACACCGGCGCCGCTGATGGAACCGTTACCACCAATTACCACCAGTCCCTGAACACCAAATCTCTCCACATTGGCGTAAGCCTTAGCCCGCCCCTCCGGGGTAAGAAACTGTTCCGAACGGGCCGTATGCAGAATAGTGCCTCCCCGGTGGACGATATCGCCCACCGAGCTGAGGTTCATGGGGCCCATGTCCCCTTCTATAAAACCATTGAAACCGCGGTTGATCCCGATTACTTCCATACCATGGTAAATTGCTTTGCGCACAACAGCTCTGATACAGGGATTCATGCCCGGCGCGTCTCCGCCGCTGGTTAACAAGGCAATCCTCTGCAAAAGCAAAACCTCCCTGCGGTGTTATTGCCGCCATTGCAACTCACCATATTTAATACAATGGCTACTCAGAAGTTTCCCATGGCTCTAAATTTTTTATACCTTTCTTCTACAATTACATCCGCATCAATATTAAGCAATTCATTAAAATGCCGGGTCAGCGCCTGGCTCAACAATTCAGCTGCGGCTTTGGGGTCACGGTGAGCGCCGCCCAGCGGCTCCTGAATAATTTCATCGATGACATTGAAAGAAAGGAGATCCTGGGCTGTAACTCTCATTGTCCTGGCAGCCTCCTTGTTACGGCTGGAATCACGCCATAGAATGCTGGCGAAACCCTCCGGTGTAATCACGGAGTAGATGGCGTGCTCCTGCATCAATACCCGGTTGCCTACGCCAAAGGCCAGGGCCCCGCCGCTGCCCCCTTCACCAATAACGACAGAGACCACGGGAACCCTGAGTCCTGCCATAACAAAGAGGCTTCTCGCAATAGCATCATGTTGTCCCCGTTCCTCGGCGCCCATACCGGGGTAAGCTCCCGGCGTATCGATCAGGGTAATTATAGGACGATTAAATTTTTCAGCCTGCTTCATCAGACGCATAGCTTTGCGGTACCCTTCCGGATGGGCCATGCCGAAGTTTCTGGCCAGGTTTTCTTTGGTGTCTTTACCCTTTACATGGCATATCACAGTGACAGCATGCCCGTTAAACCGCCCGATCCCTCCAACAATGGACGGATCATCACGGAAATTGCGATCCCCATGCAATTCTATGAAGTCAGTAAACAGGTAATTGATATAATCATACGCATTAGGACGATCCGGATGCCTGGCAATAAGGACTTTTTGCCAGGCATCCAGGTTGCCGTAAATCGACTTTTGGAGCTCCAGGGCCCGGTTTTCCAGTGTTTCAATCTCCCTGGAGAGATCGATACCTTTTTCGCTGGAAAATTTTCTTAGCTCTTCGATCTTGGTCTCCAACTCCTCTAGCGGCTTTTCGAATTCTAAAGTAGCTGCCATTTTATTTCTCCCTCTTAAGGTGTAATTCTAAAATATTCGCCAAGGCGGCATTTAGCTCCGTCCTGGCAACAATCAGATCAACAAAGCCATGGCTTTTTAAAAATTCCGCCCGTTGAAACCCTTCCGGTAGTTTTTGGCGGATAGTCTGTTCAATAACCCGCTGGCCGGCAAAACCTATCAGCGCTCTGGGCTCGGCAATTATTATGTCCCCTAAGGCGGCAAAACTGGCGCTGACTCCGCCTGTGGTAGGATCGGTCATTACCGATATAAACAACTGCCCGGCCTTTTCCAGCTTATCAAGGGCGGCAGCGGTTTTAGCCATCTGCATCAAAGACAGGATGCCCTCCTGCATGCGGGCTCCGCCGGAAGCGGAAAAGATAATCAAAGGTTTTTGTTCAAAAGCCGCTGCCTCAATAGCTCTGGTGATTTTCTCCCCGGCAACTGAGCCCATGCTGGCCATCATGAAATTGGTGTCCATAACAACAATAACTACAGGAAAACCACTAATGGCGCCGCGCCCTGTGACTACCGATTCGTTTAAACCGCTCTTTCTTTGAGCAGACTGCAGCTTTTCCGCATATTCAGCATTTTCTAATGGGTTGGCAGGCTGCATATCGGCATCCATTTCTTCAAAGGTACCCTCATCCAGGGTCATGGCAATCCGCTCATAAGCCGTCGCCCGAAAATGGAAGCCGCATTTACGGCAAACCTTGAAATTCTTTTCCAGTTCCTTGCTAAAAATTATTTCGTTGCACTGACTGCATTTGACCCACATGCCTTCCGGGATTTCCCGGTTAACGGCTTCAGGTTGCACTGATATGTATTTCTGCTTGCGAAAAAAATCTAGAACCAAAAAAAACACTCCTCAGATAATACTTTTTAAGGCAGTATTGATCGTTTCCATGGCCTCACCCGCTTCCAACTCCGGCACCAGTATTTCAACCGTGCTTGCATCATTAGCCGTTTGAGACAGGCCGATTGTTCTAAGCTTTACTAAAAAACCCTCAGTTGACAGAAGCTTTTTAACCCTTTCAGCTTCTTTAAGGCCGGGTGCAATATATACCACCGTCCACACAAAAGTATCCTCCTCTTCCAAATTGAGCATCCATAAAGTGATCTTTCTACCCTATTATCTGGTTATCCTTTTTTTCAATATGTCAATATATAAGTATATCCAGAGCTTTTGCCCTGGATACTAATCCCATTCTTTGTGCGTTAATCAGGGAATTAATTACAATTCCATATTATCATAGGGGAACATATTTTACAAGCAATGACTTGCGCAGCCGTTATAGATCCAAAATACTAAAAAAAGCAGTTGGTTTGGCCTGTGCAACAGGTCGTTGCGCCGGCATCTTCAGCGGTGCAGCCGGCTCCTGGAGCACATTTCCAGGAGTTGCTTCAGGTGGATTGTCCCTGGTGTCATCCTCGATGACCCGCTTGACCTTTACGCTGGCACGCCCTAAAAGCTCTTCCAACCTGCCCACAGCCGCGCCGGACAAATCGACATTATAATCTTCGCCGGCCTTGATGACCTTCTTTTCTTTGGCAAAATGGAGAAACACGGGAGAATCTCCTCTGAAGCTTTTCAACACCAGCTTAACATGCTCTAAGACCTGGGATTGCTGGCTGTCCAGCTTGAGGTGCAGTTCTCCCCCCAGATGAGCCGCTAAAGTTGTTAACTCATCAACGATGATCTTTTTCGCCTCGCCATTTTCTTTGACCTTACCTTTTACCAGGACAATCTCGTCCAACCGTATAGCGAGAATATATTTTTGATACTGCCTGGGGAAGACGACGACCTCTATGGTGCCGATGAGATCTTCTACTGCTAAAATGGCCATGGCATCACCCCGGCGGGTGGTGACTCTCTTAATGCCGGATATTAAGCCGCCCAGAATGACATCACTGTCGTCGGGGAGTTCGGCAACCTCCGCTGTGCTTACCGAAGCCAACCGGTTTAGAACAGCCCGGTAAGCAGCCAGGGGATGACCGCTGATATACATACCCAGTGTTTCCTTTTCCATAGCCAGCAAATCAGACTCCGGGAACTCTCCCACATCCGGCAGCGAAAGCGATACGGAGTTATACTCACTGTCTTCAACTAAGTCCAGAAAAGAAAGCTGCCCGTTGGCGCGGTCCCGCTGCGACTGCTGGGCCAGGCTCATAGCCATGTCCACTGCTCCCATTAATTGGGCCCGCCTGTCACCCAGAGAGTCAAAGGCGCCGCATTTGATCAGGCTTTCCAGCACCCGCTTATTAACCACCCGGGTATCCAGATGGCGGCAAAAATCAGCAAAACTCTGGTAATAACCATACTTTTGCCTGGTCCCAATGATCGCCTCTACGGCCCCAAGTCCAACATTTTTTACCGCAGCCAAACCGAAGCGGATCTTGTCCCCTGCTACTGTGAAGCTTTCCTTGCTTTCATTAACATCAGGGGGCAGGACCTCAATGCCCATCCGCCGGCACTCTTCGATATAGGCTGCCACCTTGTCGGTGTTATCCTTTACCGAGGTCAACAGGGCAGCCATAAAGGGCAGGGGGTAATTGGCCTTCAGATAAGCCGTCTGGATCGTGATCAGCGCATAGGCCGCCGAGTGGGACTTGTTGAAGCCGTAGCCCGCGAATTTTTCCATCAAATCGAAGATTTCTCCGGCCACATGGGCATCCACACCGTTTTTGCCGGCTCCTTCCACGAACTGGGAACGGAGCCCGGCGATGATCTCCGGCTTTTTCTTGCCCATAGCCCTGCGCAACAGGTCGGCCTCCCCCAGGCTAAACCCGGCCAAATCACTGGCTATGCGCATGACCTGTTCCTGATAGAGGATCACGCCATAGGTATCCTTTAAAATTGGCTCCAGTTTGGGGTGCAGGTATTTCGTCTCGGTGATGCCGTGTTTGTTTTTAATAAAGTCGGTAACCATGCCGCTTTGCAACGGCCCCGGGCGGTACAGCGCCACCAGGGCCACAATATCCCCAAAGACACTGGGCTTCAACTCCCGCATGATTGCTCTCATGCCGCTGCTTTCCAACTGGAAGACTCCGACAGCTTCACCACGGCTTAACATCTCATAAGTTGCCGGATCATCAATGGGGATTGACCCGATATCCAGCTTGATACCCTGGCTCTCTTCCAGCATCCGGACAGCGTCGTCGATAACCGTTAAAGTCCGCAAGCCCAGCAAGTCCATCTTCAATAGCCCCAGTTCCTCCACCGTGCCCATGGGAAACTGGGTGGTCACCGGACCGTCACTGGCCTTATATAAAGGCAGGTAGTGGGTCAGGGGCTCTTTAGTGATCACCACACCGGCCGCATGGATAGAGGCATGTCTGGGCATCCCCTCCAGGGCGGCGGCCGTATCGAGCAACTTTTTTATTCTGTCATCGCCTTCGTAGATTTCCTTTAATTCCGGCGTGGTGTTCAAGGCTTTTTCGATGGTGATATGCAGTTCTGCAGGCACCATTTTGGCGACCCGGTCCACTTCACCATAGGGCATGCTTAAAGCCCGTCCCACATCCTTAATCGCCGCCCGGGCAGCCAGCGTCCCAAAAGTAATAATCTGGGACACGCGGTCAACCCCATATTTCTGCACCACATAATCAATGACCTCGCCCCGCCGCTCGTAACAGATGTCTATATCAATATCAGGCATGGAGACCCTTTCCGGATTTAAAAAGCGTTCGAACAGCAAATCATATCTTAAAGGGTCCAGGTTCGTAATACTCAGACAGTAGGCCACGAGGCTCCCGGCGGCAGAGCCACGGCCGGGTCCCACCGGTATATCCTGTTGCCGTGCAAAGCGGATGAAGTCCCACACGATTAAGAAATAGGCCGAATAACCCATCTGCTTAATCACACCCAGCTCATAGGCCAACCGGTTCTTAACCGTCGCACTTAATTCTTCGCCATATCTTCTGTGGGCGCCCTGATAGCAGAGTTCTTCCAGATAAGTATCCGCCGTATAGCCCTCCGGCACCGCAAAATACGGCAGAAAATACTGGCTGAAATCCATCTCGATATGGCAGCGTTCAGCAATTTCTACAGTGTTTTGCAGAGCCTGCCGGTGTTCACCAAACAGTAAGGACATCTCGTCTTCGCTCTTTAAGTAAAGCTCCGCGGATTGAAACTTCATCCTGCCGGGATCATCCACGCTTTTGCCGGTTTGGATGGCCAGCAGCACGTCCTGGTTGGCCGCGTCCTCCTTACGGACATAGTGAACATCATTGGTGGCCACCAGCGGAATACCGGTTTCATTATGGATCTTAATCAATTCGCGGTTGACAGTGCGCTGTTCCGCAAAACCATGATCCTGCAGCTCCAAAAAAAAGTTTCCCGGGCCAAAGATCTCACGATAGGTTTCTGCTGCCTGTCTGGCTTTCTGGAGCTCACCGGCCAGGATTAAAGAAGGCACTTCACCGCCGACACACCCGCTGAGAGCAATCAAACCCTTGCTGTAATCAGCCAGCGCTGCCTTGTCCACCCTGGGTTTATAATAAAAGCCCCTGGTATAGCCCAGGGATACTAATGCCAGTAAATTATGGTAGCCTTCCTGGTTTTCAGCCAGGAGAACCAGGTGGTAGAGATGGTCGTCCACCCTCGGGATCCTGTCATCCATAGTCCTTGGCGCCACATATACTTCGCAGCCGATTATTGGTTTTACTCCGGCGCTCCGGCAGGCCTTATAAAAATCCACCACGCCGAACATCGCACCGTGGTCAGTTATGGCCAGAGCCGGCATGCCCAGTTCCCTGGCTTTGGCAACCACCTTATTGATCCGGGCAGCGCCGTCTAAAAGGCTGTATTCTGTGTGCACATGCAAATGGACAAACAACTTCTTATAACGCCCTTTCTATTTATTTTAAGCCCTGAAAACCTTGCTGCCTCAGCGCCTCGAAAAGCACTACAGCTACAGAGTTAGCCAGGTTTAATGAACGGGCCTCATTGATCATGGGTATACGGATCTGTGTTTCCGGGAAAGCATCTAAAATCTCTGCGGCTAAACCCTTAGTCTCTTTGCCAAAAACCAGAAAGGAATCCCGGGGATAGCGCATGTCGCAGTAACATCTTGGCGCCTTTGTCGTTACCAGGAAAAAAGGGCGCTCCGGAAAGGTGTCCAACACTTCTTGAAAACTGTTGTAATAAAAAATTTTTACCAGATGCCAGTAGTCCAGGCCGGCCCTCTTCAAGTATTTATCCTCGGTAGAAAAACCCAGGGGGCGCACCAGGTGCAGCGAGGCGCCGGTAACCGCACAGGTCCGGGCAATATTCCCGGTGTTGGCAGGTATTTCAGGTTCAACCAGAACAATGTGCAACACTCAATCTCCTTTCAGATTAGAAAAGTGCAAACAAAGTCCTTTGAGGGCACATGCAGGGCATTGAGGATTTCTGGCGCGGCAAGCTCCCCTGCCGTGGGCCAGAAACAGGTGATGGGCCTCCATCCGCTGTTGGGGCGGAATCAAGGTACTCAGATCCTGTTCAACCTGCTCAGGGGTTTTAGCTTGCGAAAGCCCTAACCGCCTGGCAACCCGGAAAACATGTGTATCCACAGGCAAGTCGCTGCCGCCGAAGGCTAATCCCAGCACAACCCCGGCTGTTTTCCGCCCTACTCCCGGCAAGGCTTCCAGCTCCTGCCTGGTTTCCGGCACGCGGCCGCCGTGTTTCTCCAGCAGTTGACGGGAGGCGTCAATCAGGAATCTGCTTTTGTTGCGGTACAGGCCGCAGCCCTTGATCTCCCCGGCGAGTTCCTGCGGCGTCAACGCCGCAAAGTCGGAGGGCGTTTTATACCTGGCAAAAAGACCTTCGGTGATGCGGTTAACCTGCTGGTCGGTGCTTTGGGCCGACAAGATCACCGCCACCAACAGCTCAAATGGATTTTTATATTTAAGAGCAGATCCGGCCTGGGGATAGTTTTCCTTTAAAAGAGACAAAATTAAACTGGCTTTTTCCTTGCCTGACAATACTTTCTGGCCGCTCTCGTTTTCCATAATATCTTTAACTCAAATTCTATAATAAATTTTATTTTAGAAAAGATTTTATCTAAATTTTCTCTGCCGCCGCATCCTAATCCTGCCGCAATCAAAGAATGAAAGTCTCGTTTTTCCGATCCTTATTTTTTAGTAAATAAACATTTTTAGTCCGGGCAATAATAAAAAAAGCACGTGTAGCACTAGTTTTCCCGTTTTCATACAGAGTTTTATTTATATCTTCGGAGGGAGGACCCGAGCAGAGATGAATTTTTTTCTGTGGTTGCTTCTAGCATTAATTGTAGTATTGGTGGTAGGGGTTTTTTTATGGCCGTCATTGCGGCAGCGGGCTGCAAAAAACAGGGCGCCGGTGACAATCCCGCGCCGCCAGTACCTTGAAGAGATAGCTGAAGAAATAAGTATACCTGCCCTGGAACAGCCCCGACAAACTTTTCCGGAACTGCCCCTGCCGGGCTGTTATGGTGTGGACCGGCTGGTCTTGCTGGCCCGTGATCCCAATTGGCTATACGCCTACTGGGAAATTTCAGCAACCAGGCAGGTAGAATTCGCCACTCACTATGGGCCTGAAGCCTGGTCCTCCACCCGCCCTGTTTTAAGAGTCTATGATATTACCGGTGTAGATTTTAACGGCAATAACGCTTTAAGCTATATCGATATCCACCTGGCCGAAGAAACAGACAGCTGGCACATTGAAGTAAGCCGGCCCGACCATACTTTTTGTGTTGAACTGGGGCGCATGTTTAATGACGGACGGTTTATTACCCTTCTTAGATCCAATGTGGTTAACACCCCCCGGGCTTCTCTATCCCACCGGTTTGATGAGGAGTGGATGTGGATCGAGGGAATTTACCAATCAACGGGCAGGTTGCAACACGGCCTCAGTTCAGCGGTGCTGGCGGAACAACCGGCAGCCGGGGTGAGTTCTCCGGGGAACTGGCATCCCGGCCTGGAGAATTAAATTAAGCGGCGCCGGTGAACGATGCCGGTATCAGGATGCCTTACCACTATAACATATAACAATAGTTGAAAGGGGTTACTCATGTCTGCTGGATATCTGTGCCTTGTACTCCATGCTCACCTGCCTTATGTTAGACATCCGGAGGACGAAAATTTTTTAGAGGAGCGGTGGCTTTATGAGGCCATAACTGAAACCTATATTCCGCTAATCCAGGTATTTGATCGCCTGATCAATGAACAGGTCAATTTTAGGATCACCATGACCCTGTCCCCCTCCCTGATTTCCATGCTGACTGACCCATTGCTGCAAAACCGCTACATCAGGCATTTAGCCAGGTTGATTGAGCTATCTTACAAAGAAGAAGGCCGCACCTATGGCAGCCCTTTTCATCAAACCGCTCTGATGTATAAAAGAAGGCTCACGGAAGCCATGGAAATATTTCGTGTCCAATACAACAAAAATATTGTCACTGCTTTTAAAAAGTTCCAGAATCGCGGCAGGCTGGAAATCATCACTTGCGGCGCCACCCACGGCTACCTGCCTTTGATGCTGCTGCAACCAGAGGCTGTCTATGCTCAAATAAAAACAGCCGTAGATATCCACACCAGGCATCTGGGGCAACCACCCCGCGGCATATGGCTGCCGGAATGCGGTTATGCCCCCGGCATCGATGAGATTTTAAAAGAGAACGGCATTAAATTTTTCTTTACCGACTCTCATGGCGTGCTCTATGCCTCCCACCGGCCACGCTATGGCATATTCGCCCCGATTTATTGTCCTTCCGGTGTGGCGGTTTTTGGCCGGGATGTGGAGTCCTCCAAACAGGTATGGAGCACTCAGGAAGGATATCCCGGCGATTACCGCTACCGGGAGTTTTACCGCGATATCGGTTATGACCTGGACTTAGATTATATCGGACCATATATCCACCCGGATGGAATCCGCCTTCACACCGGCTTAAAATACTATAAGATCACAGGGCAGGTGCCCCTGAGTCAAAAAGAGCCCTATGATCCAGTAGCCGCAGAAAGAATGGCCGCCGAACATGCCGGAAACTTCATGTTCAACCGCCAGCATCAGATGCGCCATTTATCCAGCATGATGGACCGCCCGCCGATCATCGTTGCTCCCTATGATGCTGAACTTTTTGGCCACTGGTGGTTTGAGGGGCCGGTGTGGCTGGAGCAACTGATCCGCAAAATTGCTTATGATCAGGACGAGATTGAGCTCATCACACCCAGCCAATACCTGGAGAGATTCTCCTGCAACCAGGTTGCCGTGCCCTGCACATCCAGCTGGGGCAATAAAGGCTACCACGAGGTCTGGCTTTCCGGGTCCAACGCGTGGATCTACAGGCATCTGCATATGGCTGCAAGTATGATGACAGAACTTGCCTCAAAACACCCTGCAGCCGGGGGGCTCCTGAAAAGAGCATTAAATCAGACGGCTCGTGAGTTGCTGCTGGCCCAGAGCAGCGATTGGGCTTTTATCATGAATACAGGCACCATGGTTGAATACGCGGTCAAAAGAACCAGGTACCATCTGCATAACTTTCTCAAGCTATATGACCAGATTAACGGCCACCGCATTGATGAAGGCTGGCTGAATGAGCTGGAATCCCGCAATAATATTTTCCCGGACATTGATTACAGCTGGTACACCAAAAAAGAAGCTGTCGCTGTATAGAAGCAAGAAACAGTATGTAAACATAAAACATTAAAAAAGAGGCACTAACGCTTAAGATAGTGCCTCTTCTGGAGTATTATGGTTTATATTCCCTATTTATTTAAGTATTTTTCCTTCAAACGGTGCAGGATTTCATGCAGCTTATCATGTGTGCCCGCACCTATTACCTCCTCTTCAAAAGTTTCGAAGGCCTGGCCCAGCTCAGCCTGTTTTTCCACCGGCAGCAACTGCTCTGCCAGCGGCAAAACAACCGTATTCTCTCTTTCAATATGAGCGCGCAAAGCATCGATAAAACCTCCTGCGCTCAGCAAAAAGAGCCCCTCTTGATATTCCCCGGCAATGGCAGCCGACATTTGTGTTATGTACCTTCTGCCCTGACCATGTTCTTCAAACATTTCCACAATAAGCTGCTTGTGGTTGTCATCAGAGAACTCGTTCATCGCTGGAAAGTAGATTTGTTCTTCTTTACCGTGGTGGCACTTGTCTACAAAGAGTTTAAAAAAATCGATGAGGTCACGGATATCTTCCAGGGCAGGATTCTCATCGTTTCTTTGCAGCCGCACCATCTCTTCCAAAATATTCAAGCTCAAAATTATGCCCTCGTGTTCCTTCTTTAAATCATCTCCGGCTAATGGCATATTGTCTCCCCCTTTTCACTGATTCTAATACAGTTCACTCAATATGGTCAACTAAGCTTTTTCAGCAGTTTATGAGGACAAAAAACAGCCCTTCTTCCATTTAAACAATGGTTGAAGGGACCTCTATGTTATAAGCTGTTGCCGGGTAACTCAAATGGAAGCGCCGGCAATATCATTAATTTTTTTGACATACATATCGGTCAGGGATTCTGCAATTTCCATGGTGCTGCCTTCGCTAAATACCCGGCAGAAAGGCTCATCCGGATCCGGCAGCACCAGAGTCCACCCATCAGGGTGAAAAACTTTCACCCCATCCAGGAGCTCGAGCTGGCTGACTGAAGGGTCCTGGATCAGCTGTCTTATTACCCGGCCCTTGGCTTCCCAGGAAACAGGCGCCTTGCCCTTGGACATGAAGAATTCCGGGATCTCGGCCACCAGCTCAGATAGCGACACGTTAAAATGGGCCGCATGACCAAGCACCCGCACCAGGGCAGCCAGTCCATCAAAGTGCAGAAAGAATTGAGACAGCCCGTCTACACCGTTCACCGGATCCAGCACTTTTTCAAGAAAATCCTGCAGGGCTGTTTTAGTGCGCACTACCTTGGCCTGGTATTTTTTGGCCAAATCGTCAATGGCCCGGGGTGATGTGACGGGTACCACCACAGCCCCTTCTCCACCCTGCAAAATAATCAAGGACAGCAAAGCCGTCAGCAGCTCCTCCTGTACTACCTGCCCTTTATCGTCTATAAGTATGAGATGGTCAGCGTTGTGGTCCAGGACAACACCAGCGTCGGCGCCGCTGTCGACCACGGCCTGGGCCAGATCGGGCAACAGTTCCTGGTAGTCGTGCCAACTCCGGTAGTCATTTATACTATTGTCCGTTTCCAGAGCTCCCGTGCGCAACCCCAGCCTGGAGAATAGATCATCCACGATTTCATTCAGGTTAACCTGGTCATAGCACAGCACCAGCTTAAAATCAGCTTCCCGCATACTGAAAGCGCTTAATCCCTCACAAATGGCGGTTAGGTAATGATCAACTATCTTAGGCTGGACAGTAGGCCCATAGATGCTTTCTGCCCCCACCCGCAAAAAGTCCTCTCTGGCCATGGCATTCTCAATTTTGCGCTCCTGGTCTCTGGATATATTACCCCCGTGGGCATTGGTGCAGAGGATAGTTACTTTTTGCGGTGACTGGTTGGAAATTTTTACATGGATGCCCCCAAGGCATTCGTATTCCCTGACCCCAAACCTGTGCACAGGCGTAATTACCTTCCCCAGATCTAAAACCTGCGCACCCGCCGACTGCATCCCGGTTTTAATGGCTTCTTTCAACATGATCGAAGCGGCATAACCATCGCTGCTCAGGGCAAGACGTGTCCCGCTTCCTAAAACTGAAGCAAAGGCCGCGCCTAAGCGGGCTGAGGATTCCGGGGTTACCTCAATATTGATCAAACCGCTGATCCCTTCAAAACCAAAATATTTCTTCGGCGAGCTGGTGCCCCAGATCAAGCTGCGCTGCACAGTGGCCCCTTTTTCCACCACCTTATTGGGCCATAGCTTGACATCAGGTTTGATCAGGCTGTTCTCCTTGATGATCGAATCGTCACCCACCACAGCGCCCTCGTAGATACCGGCGCCGGCCAGCACCTGAACCCTGCTGCAAAGTACGGCGCCGCGCAGGGAAGCCTCCGTTCCCACATACACATGGTTCCACAGGCTGCTTTTTTTGATGGACGCCCGTTCACGCACAGTGCAGCCTTCACCCAGGACGGTAAATGGTTCAATGCGGCAGCCGGCCGCCACCCGGCAGCCGGACCCAAGAAGAACCGGGCCTGTAATATTTGCCGAGGGGTGAAGATCCACACCCTCTTGTGCCCAAACCCCGGGCAATATCTCTCTACCCGGCATTTCAAGCTTAACCTTGCCGGACAGGGCATCATATTGCGCTTCCTGGTACTGCTTAAGACTACCTATATCGCACCAATACCCTGTCTGCACCTGGCCAAAAATAGGCTTCTTTTCCTTCAGCAACATGGGAAACAGATTCTTGCTGAAGTCAAATTTTTGCCCGGGTTCCACATAGTCCATGACTTCCGGTTCCAGGATGTAGATGCCGGTGTTAACCGTGTCACTGAACACCTCACCCCAACCCGGTTTCTCCAGAAACTGAGTTACCCTGCCGTCTGGGCCGGTAATGACGACGCCATATTCCAGGGGGGTAGCCACCCTGGTCAGCACCAGGGTAGCCATTGCCCCCCGTTTTTTATGGAAATCCAAAGCCTGAGCAAGATCAAAGTCGGTAAGGGCATCCCCGCTGATGACTAAAAAAGTCCCGTCCAGAAAATCGCCGGTGTTTTTCACACTGCCTGCAGTGCCCAAAGGCGTGTCTTCTACAAAGTAACGCATATTTACCCCGCATGCCGAACCGTTGCCGAAGTGATCTTTGATGACCTCCGGCTGGTACTGCAGCGTGACCCCTATATCGGTATAGCCATATTTTTTTAGCAGCTCAACAATATGGCTCATGACAGGCCTGTTTAAAACCGGCACCATTGGTTTAGGCCTGCAACAGGTTAAAGGCCTTAAACGGGAGCCTTCACCGCCAGCCATAATAATTGCTTTCACGCCTCAACCTCCATTATTAAAGATCTAAGAATACCTCGAATACCTCGTCCGCCTCAAATTACTGAAGCGGTCAAATAGACTATTGTGCCGCTGGTCAAACCAGGGGGTAGCACGGTGTGCTGTCCAGACATCGCGGTAGACCGAGTTCGTCTGTCTGGCGATGTGATGCCAGTTAAATTCAACGGCAGCTTTCTGATAGGCTCTCTCCCGCAACATGTTGCCCAGCTGGGGCTGCTTCAGCACCGCCAGAATATTGCGCGCCAGGGAGTGGCTGTTGCCGGTGTTGGCCTTTAAACCGTCCTCTCCGTGTCTGACAATCTCGCTTATCCCGCCGCAATCAGAGACGACAACAGGTGTGCGGGCGGCCATGCTCTCCAGAGCCACGATGCCGAAGGGTTCGTAAAGGCTGGGAAAGACGGCGACATCCGCCCAACTGTACAGGCTGTTTCTAACCTCATCGCTGATATAACCTGTAAAATACACCCTGTTGGAGATGCCCAACAGAGCTGCCTGGCGCTGCAGGTGTTCCAGATGAGGGCCTTTACCCGCAATCACAAATTTTGTTTTCGGATACTCGGCCAATATTTCCGGCGCCGCATCCAGGAGCACCTGCACCCCTTTTTCCTTAACCAGTCTTCCCACATAAAAGACAATCTTTTCATCCGGCGCCGCGTAATCCGTCCGCCGGGCGGTTTTGCTCCGTTTTTTAAAGCTATTGACATCGACACCGTTGGGAATGACCACCAATTTATCCTGGGGGGTCTGGAAAACCCGGCGCACCTCATCCTGCATAAAGTTACTGCAGCAGATGACCTTCCATGCTTCATAGGTGAGCCACCACTCAATATCGCTGATATGCCTCTGGGTATCATTATGCAAACCGTTATTGCGGCCGTACTCCGTGGCGTGAATCGTCACCACCAGGGGCAGGCGGGCAGCGTACTTGATCGCTCTGGCAGCGTACGCCACCAGCCAGTCATGGGCATGCACGATCTGGAAGCTTCTGTCGGCCAATATAGGGATGGCCCTTTCTAAAAGGGCGACATTAAACTGAGCCACCCAGGTTACAAAGTCAGGCGAAGATACCTGATAAGGGAGCACCCGGTAAACTTTTACCCCATTAACATCTTCGAAAGCAGGAGCATCCCGCCCTCCCGCAGTGATCAAATGAACCTCAGCCCCATTGGCTGTCAGGGCCCGGGTTAAGTCATAAACGTGCGGCGCTATACCGCCGACAATTATTGGCGGGTATTCCCAGGATAACATTAACACTTTCACTTGCTTCCCACCCCTAAACAGGTTGCCTTTGTAAAAATCCCCACCGGGCTAACAGCGGGGATAGTTGTACCATATTAACCGGGACTCCCATCGTGGATCTGGAAACTCCAGTTGAGACTGTTGTTATTATCCCAATGGTCTGCCCCGTCTTTAAAGCAAATATTAAAGATTCCTTCCTGCCGCGGCATCACCACACTGGTTACCCAGCCCCAGCCGGTTTTTTCCATCCTGAGATCATACACATCGCTCCATTGATCATGCTCACCAAATCCGTAGTGCAGGTAAACCTGCCCCTGCCCTTCCTTGCCCAATAAGCCGTTGTAAAAGACAGTCACTTCTTCACCGGCAGTAATAGGCAGCGGGTCAACCACCACACCACCGGGATAATTGGCGTCGTGCATGGCTTTTAACCTGTTCTCGTTGTCACCAAACCTGCTGCGGTTGGCCAATAGAGCCACCTCCTGATCAATATTTATCCCTCTTAGTATGGTTACCGGGTGGATATATTATGCAAATGAGCTGAAGCAAATAAAAGGGGCTGATGCAAAACTACTTTTTCAAGTAGTGAGCAACGCTCCTTTCTGTTTATAAAAATAAAATCAGCCATTAAGTCCGATAATAATTTAGTCTTTAGAACTCGCATTTGTATTTTCTACAAAAAAAGGGGCAGTTCACTCGAACTTTTTAGTTCGTTGTGCAACAACCCCTTTGAAACAGAATAAACCTCCGGCTAGATTAAATTTGCTCCATACTTGCTATGATGGCATCAGCCGTATCGCTGGTGCCGGCGTCTCCTCCCAGATCATAAGTGACTGCTTTTTTCTCCGCAAGGACTTTAATTACCCCCTGCATGATTCTATCGGCCGCCGCCATTTCACCCAGGTGCCTCAGCATCATCACCCCGGATAAAAGGGCCGCCAGGGGGTTAGCCTTGTTTTTACCGGCGTACTTGGGGGCACTGCCATGTACCGGCTCAAAGACCGCATGCTCTGCACCGATATTGGCGCCGGGAACCACTCCCAGGCCGCCCACCAGGCCGGCGCAGATGTCGGAGACAATGTCCCCGTACAGGTTGGGCAGGAGCAGCACATCAAAGTTTTCCGGCGTCTGGACCAGCTTCATGCACAAAGCGTCCACGATATAAT
Source organism: Pelotomaculum sp. (assembly GCA_050950345.1). Classification (GTDB taxonomy): domain Bacteria; phylum Bacillota; class Desulfotomaculia; order Desulfotomaculales; family Pelotomaculaceae; genus Pelotomaculum_C. The sequence goes on along the minus strand of JBMNHK010000002.1, from coordinate 315,061 downwards.
CTTCAAATTCAATGTCGGGATAGCTTTGAGCGGTTTCCCTGGCGCACTCCAGGAAGAGCCCGTCAGACAGCTTCATGATGTTGGCCTTGTGAACAGCAGTTACTTTTTGCCGCCCCTCACGCCTGGCCAGCTCAAAAGCATAGCGGGCTATGCGCATGGAGGCTTCCCGGGTGATGATCTTGATGCTCTCCGCAGCATCTTTACCAACCATATGCTCCACCCCGGCATAAAGGTCCTCGGTGTTCTCCCTGACAATAACCAGGTCCACGTCTTGAAAACGTGTTTCTATACCCGGGAGGTTGCGAGCCGGGCGCACATTGGCATATAGGTTTAAACTCTGCCGCAAGGCCACGTTGACACTGCGGAAGCCCTCCCCAACAGGTGTGGTCAAGGGCCCCTTGAGGGCTATTTTGTTTTTCTTGATGGAATCCAGCACGTATTCAGGCAGAGGTGTGCCGTATTTTTCAATCATAGCCTCCCCGGCTTCTACAATCTCCCAATTGATCTTGACACCGGAAGCGTCAATGACCCGGCGGGCCGCTGCGAGGATCTCCGGCCCGATGCCGTCACCTGGAATTAATGTAATATTATTTGCCATTTATACATACCTCATTTTCAAAATTCCTGTAAATAACGCACAAACACTTGCATATGGAGGTTCTTCTATTTTAATCAAAGTTATGTTAATCAAGGTTAAAACCGCCGTATTTGCGGAAGTGGGCGGCAAGACCGCCGTCTTGCAGGATCTTGATCATCACTGCCGGCAAGGGTTTAACCGGAATATCGACACCCCTGGTTAGGTTTTTGATTACGCCGGAGGATAGATTTAATTCCAGGTCATCACCCGGGTCGATTTGGTTCGTGTCGCATTCCACCACCAACAGCCCGGTGTTGATGGCGTTGCGGTAGAATATGCGGGCAAAGGATTTGGCCAGCACCGCCCCGATACCGGCATTAAGAATCGCCAGGGGGGCCTGTTCCCGGGAAGAGCCGCAGCCAAAATTGGAACCGGCAACGATAAAATCACCGGCAGTGACCTTGGAGTAAAAATCCGGGTCCAGATCCTCCATAACGTGTTTGGCCAGCTCACGCATATCCAGAGTTTTGAATTTATATTTGCCTGAGATGATATAGTCCGTGTTGACGTCATCTCCGAATTTGTGGGCTTTTCCCCTGTATTCCATACCAATTCACCTTCTTTGCATAATTAGAGGTATACCCGCGGGTCTGTAATCTCGCCGCTGATAGCGCTGGCTGCAACTGTCGCCGGCGAGGCCAGGTAAATCTCAGCATTGGAGTTACCCATGCGGCCTTTGAAGTTGCGGTTAGCGGTGGAGATCACCGTCTCACCGTCGGAAGGTACGCCGTTATGGGTGCCCACACAAGGGCCGCAACCCGGGGTGACCAGGGCCGCGCCCGCTTCCACCAGGGTCTGGATGATCCCCTCCTTCATCGCCTCCAATAAGATCCGGCGGGATGCGGGAGCAACAATCAGCCTGGTGTTGCGGTTTACTTTGCGGCCTTTCAGGATGCCGGCGGCAATGCGCAGATCCTCCAACCGCCCGTTGGTGCAAGTTCCAATGACCGCCTCCTGAACCGGCTGACCGGCGACAGCCGCCACCGGTGCGGTATTGTCCACCCGGTGAGGCCTGGCCACCTGAGGTTCAAGCCTGGAAACATCATACTCCAGGACCCTGGCGTATACCGCATCCGCATCGGCCTGCACAGGCTGAAAAACCCTGCCGGTATACTGGCGCAGCCAGGCGAAGGTTTTTTCGTCCGCTTCCATAATACCGGCCTTCGCCCCCATCTCAATGGCCATATTGGAAATAGTGAAACGGGCATCCTGGGATAAGGCGCTGATGGCCTCACCCGTATATTCTGCTGCCATGTAAGTAGCACCGTCAGCTGTCACGTCCCCGATGAGGTAGAGGATCAGGTCCTTGGCAAAAACACCTTTGGGCAGCACTCCGTGGCACACAAATTTGATCGTCTCGGGCACTTTAAACCACATCTGCCCCGAGATCAGGGCCCCGGCCAGATCAGTAGACCCCACGCCTGTTGAAAACGCATTTAAGGCGCCGTAGGTGCAGGTATGAGAATCCGCGCCTATGACCAGGCTCCCGGGTCCCACCTCACCGCTTTCAGGCAGCAGCTGGTGGCAAACCCCTTCACCGATGTCATAGAGGTGAAAGCCCTTTGCGCCGGAAAACTCACGCATCAGCTTGTGCAAAGCGGAAACACCTTCGTTGGGACTGGGTGAGCTGTGGTCAATGACAAAGGCAACCTTATCAGGGTCAAAAACCTCCCGGCCGCCCATATCCTCGAAAGCCTTAATCGCCAGAGGTGAGGTGCCGTCCTGACCCATGACATAATCGACCCTGGCCACCACAATATCGTTGGCATAGGCTGCTTGGTCACTGTGATTGGACAGAATTTTTTCAATGATGGTCTGACCCAAGCCTAATCCCTCTTTCCATAAGTTTCTCTATAGATATACATTAACTCTTTGTCAAAAAGATTGCGCTTCATTTCTACGGTGCTGGCCTGAATTTTGGAGAGCAGTTCTTTGCACTGCTCTTTATCCAGCTCAATACCAAACTCGGCAAACTTGGCTTTAACAGCCGCTGTGCCTGAGTGTTTGCCGATTACGATCTGGCGCTGCAAACCAACCTCCTCCGGCTGGAAGGCTTCGTAGTTCTGGGGATTTTTCTGCACGCCGTCGGCATGGATGCCCGACTCATGGGCAAACATATTGGAACCGACTATGGCTTTCCAGGCAGGCAGTTCCCGTCCTGACGCAAGGGATACGTAATGGGCCAGATCCACAAATCTTTCTGTTTTGAAGTTGAGATCTATTTTATAAATGTGTTTCAAAGCCATGACGACTTCTTCCAGGGCAGCATTGCCGGCCCTTTCGCCCAGGCCCAGCACCGTCACCCCGATATATTTAGCGCCCCCCAATACCCCGGCCAGGGCGTTGGCTGTAGCCATGCCGAAGTCATTGTGGGTGTGCATTTCGATATCAATATCCACTTTGCTTCTGATGGTCTTTATACGCTCGTTAATTGTAAAAGGATCCATGATCCCTACCGTGTCACAATAACGAAGCCGGTCAGCCCCGGCTTTCTTGGCTTCCGAGGCATACTCAATCAAGAAATCCATGTCGCTGCGGGAAGCGTCTTCAGCATTGACTGAAACGTACAGCCCTTCGCTTTTGGCAAAGCGGGTGCCGTTGACCATTTGCTCCAACACCCAATCCCTACTAGCTCTGAGCTTATGCTTAATATGGATATCCGAGGTGGAGATAGAAAGAGCCACCGCATCAACCCCACATTCCAGTGAAGCTTCTATATCCTTAATCACCGGCCGGTTCCAACCCATGATGCTGGCCTTCAAACCCAACCGGCAGATCTCTTTGATGGCTTCCTTCTCGTCGCCGCCCATGACAGGAACCCCGGCTTCGATCTGGTGCACCCCGATAATGTCCAGGAATTTAGCTATCTGAACCTTTTCCTTGTTGGCAAAAACTACACCCGCCGTCTGCTCCCCGTCACGCAAGGTGGTATCTACGATAAAGATATCTTTTGCATTCATGATTTCTCTTAAACCTCCGTTTATCTGCAATACTTCTGTTTATCATTATTATTAAATAAAATTTTGTACTATCGTAACACAAAAAAATGGGACATTAAATAGAATTGGTTTGTTATATTGTATACTTATACCCCTTAACGAATAAACCTATAGGTAAGTAATGGCAGTGCCAACAAGGCCGACAGCCAATATGCCTGGGAATGAAACAAGAGCTGCAATCAGGACGATATTTCGCATATTGGAAGAATCCTTGAGGCTACCATCCCCGGCTATATTCTTTGAAGCAATCGAGACAGACTTTCTTACCGTCCTGTAATCTCATTTTGTGTTCCGCTGCACTTTCCCCACAGGATTCACAAACAATGGAAGTGAAAATTATTGCCGGCTCAGGCAAATCAAAAAAAGGCTTCTTGAAATCAAATATCTCATCTACCGGCGCATTTAAGATATATTCCTGACGCTTTTCACGGTCCATTTCCTCACGAAACGGTTTAACAATCATGCGCAGGCTCTCCCCATTCTTGCGGTTAAAAAAGCTGAAAGCCTGCTTGCCCGTATCCCGGTAAATGAGATTCCCCTTGCCGAAACTACAACCTGTCAACACCTGAACCGCATCAACACCACAGGCATCGTTTTCGGTAACACATACCAGTTCTTCATCCCATGAAAAAGTGACACCCATTTTTTCTTTTACTGCTTCGACAGCCTTAAAACCTATCGCCAATCCAGGACAAGCATGCCCATGAAACTCTACCGCCTTTTGCCAATCTGATTTAGCCATAAAGCCTTTCATCTCCTTACGATTAATTATTAAACCAGTCAAAGCCACTCTTTAACAGCATGAGAAACAGGGTCTATTTGTCTAATTGTCTTATTGGTCCGGAAAGTTTCTCATCAAGGACATCAAGATCCCTGTTGATTGACAGCTGCGCTGTGCAGCACATTCTTATAGCATATTCAATGTATTATAGTATAAATGAATATATTTTTTAAGCCCTTAAGAGGGATAAAAAATGCGCATCTTTTTATATATTTTGATATATACAGATGCGCGTTTTCATGCTGTTTCAGCCTGCTATAGCATATTCATTCAATTTGCATCCCCCAATGGGGGGGTGGCGCCGGACTTCGTATATAAGAGCCCGCTGCAAAGCTTTAAAGGTGTAAAGTTTTTTTCGGTCCTGGCGCCGGATTCCGTATTTCCCACCGGCCATAATCATCTAATCGTAAGAGTCTGCATGGTTAGATTATGTTTATGCCAAGTGACCGGCTACCAGGGCTTTGAAGGCCTCTTCATCTAAGATCTGTACACCCAGGGTAACTGCCTTGTCATATTTTGAGCCGGGGTTTTCCCCCACTACCACATAGTCGGTGTTGCGGCTGACACTGGAAGACACCTTGCCGCCCAGCTTTTCAACAATTTCCCCGGCTTCCTGCCTGGTGAAACTCTCCATCGTCCCGGTGATGACAAAAGTCTTGCCGGCCAGCGGCTTATCCCCTGTTTCTTTACTGTTTAACGTAACCGTATTGACGCCGGAGGCGATCAACTTATCGATGACCTGCCTGTTCTGCTCGTTGGCAAAGAAAAATACGACACTGGCAGCTATCTTGGGACCAATTTCCGGCAGCTGGGTGATTTCTTCCTGGGGCGCCTCCATCAGCGCCTGCAGGGTCTGGTAGTGCCCGGCCAGGATCTTACTTGCCCGCTCACCTACATGGCGAATGCCCAGAGCGTAGATCAACCTGGCCAGGGGCCTGTCTTTGCTTTCTTCAATAGAGCGCAGAAGATTTTGAGCTGATTTTGCTCCCATCCTTTCCATTTTCACCAGATCCTCGTAGCGCAGGCTATAGAGATCCGCAGGATCGCGCAAGAGGCCCGCCGACAGAAGCTGCCCGTTCAGCTTGGGACCCAGCCCACCTATATCCATGGCGTTGCGGGAGGCAAAGTGATTCAGTTGCTCCAGCAGTTTGGCCGGGCAGGCCAGGTTGGTACAGCGTACCGCCGACTCGTCGGCAGCGCGTTCCACCTCTGAACCGCAGGAAGGGCATTGGGCAGGCATGGACCAGGGTTTCTCCGCTCCGGTCCTCTGCTCTGCTAAAACAGACAGTATTTCCGGGATAATGTCGCCTGCTTTTTGCACCAGCACCCGGTCACCGATGCGTATGTCCTTGTTCCTGATATTGTCCTCATTATGCAGGGTAGCCCTGGTCACCGTTGTGCCTGCCAGCTGCACCGGATCGAATTCTGCAGTTGGTGTAAGGACACCTGTGCGGCCCACCCGGACAAAGATCTTTCTGACTGTACTCACGGCCTGTTCAGGGGGAAACTTATAAGCGATGGCCCAGCGGGGGTTTTTCGTGGTAGCTCCCAGCAACTCACGTTGCGCCAGGGAGTTTACTTTCAGCACCATGCCGTCCACGGCATAGGGAAGATCAAAGCGCCTGTCATTCCATTGCAGGCAGCACTGTACGGCTTCATCAATGTTACTAAAGATACGGGGCTCTCCTGCCACCTGAAACCCCAGTTCCCGCAGAAGCCCCAGGGTCTCAACGTGTCTTTGCAGCTCCAGCCCTTCCCGGTGACCAAATTCATAGGCAAAAAAATCCAGCCTGCGGGAAGCAGTTACCTTAGGATCCAGCTGGCGGAGCGTGCCGGCAGCGGCGTTGCGCGGGTTGGCAAACAAGGGCTCGCCCAGTTCGTCCCTGGCTTCGTTGAGGCGGGCAAAAGAAGCCTTGGGCATATAGGCCTCACCCCTTACTTCAAGAGACGGAACAGGCTTGTTTAAGCGCAAAGGTATGCTGTGAATAGTCTTTAGATTCTCTGTAATATCCTCGCCGTTCTCACCATCACCCCGGGTAGCGCCGCGTACAAAGATGCCGTTTTCGTAATACAGGTTCACAGCCAGCCCGTCAATTTTCTGCTCCAATACATACTCAACAGCTTCGCCGGGCAGGCTCTGCCTGATCCGCCGGTCGAAGTCCCGCAACTCGCCTTCGTTGAAGGCATTAGCGAGGCTCAGCATCTGGGTCAGGTGCTTTACCGTTTTAAAGCCCTCCTGAGGAAGTCCTCCGACCCGCTGGGTTGGTGAATTGGGCGAAGCCAGAGAAGGATACTGTTTCTCCAACTCCTCAAGCTCTCTGAGCAACATGTCGTATTCGAAGTCAGTGATGGTCGGCATGTCCAAAACATAGTAGTTATAGTTATGCATTTCAATTTCTTTGCACAGGACTTCCATCCTTTCCCGAACCTGCTCCAGGGATTGTGTAGTCATGACTGCCTCCTATGTTTGCTGCATAAATCAATTATTATTATTATTACTTTACTAATAAGCTTTGCCTTAAGCCAGAAGGGCGGCAACATATTTTACCAAATAAGCGGCAGGGACAAAAATTAGCTGGGCAAAGACAGTGCCCAAAAGGCGCGTGATGGACAGATATAGCGCCATTTGCTTGATATCGGCTTCGCTGCGCTCCCCGCGCAAGGCCTGATCCGTTATGGCGGCCGCAGTAGGATCCACCACTGTCGCTGCCAGGATCGTGGCCACACCGTTGACTACCGCTGATAGCGTTGCGGCAGCCGTCCGGAAATCAGGAAACAGGGCTCCGGCAAAGAGCGCGGAAAGAACCCCCGTTGTATAAATTCCAGTGACAAAAAAATTTAAGACTAAAAACAATTTCGGGATACCCCGCCGGCTTTTCCCTAATTGTTTAAAGGTATTCCTTGCGGGCAGGCGCAGATCACTTATCAGCGCACCAGCCCGGCGAGGTGAAAACAGGGCTATGGCCAACATCCTGGGCACGGAACCGACTTTTTCAAAAAGAAATATGGCATTGTTGAAAACATTGACAAATACCGGGATCAACGCCGCCCCCAGGAGCGTACCCGCTGTAGCAGCGATGATTACGAACCGGATGTCCTGCTCGATAATTGTTAATTGAGCTTGATATGCCGCCTGGACCACAAGCTCTTCAAGAACATAAATTCCTGTATCTGTTTGGGCAACTTTTATGGCCCTTTCCACAATTGAGGCCAATAAAAAGCCCTGAACGCTGTTAGCGGTGCTGGCCAGCAAAAAGATGACGTTGTAAAGCGAAAAAGCAGTGGCCAACCTCTGGGTGCGCACTCCCGATATGCGAACCGCATAAACAAGTGTATTTATAAAATGAATAAGCGCCGTTAGTGCGGCAACAACCAGAAGTCGTTCCATTATTCCTCCGCAGCATTGATATTATAGCCCTAATTAGCCCGTTCCAGGGGGGCGTACTTGGCCAATAAAAGCTTGATGCCCTGTTCCGGGAAAGCCACTTTGAACTCTGCGTCGATACCCTCGCCCTGAATGCCGACGATTACCCCGACACCCCACTTGCTGTGCCTGACCTTATCACCCAGCACAAAAGCCTCCAGGGTCTGAGGATCTCTTGCATGGTCACTCCTGGCCCTTATGGACATGGTGGATTTGGCTCTGATAGCGTTTGGCCGGGCGTCTTCATTCTCCATTAGATGGGCAGGAATCTCTTCCAGGAAGCGAGAGGGCTTATTAAACCGCTCCGTTCCGTACAGGGTCCTTTTCCAGCAGTGGGTTAAGTAGAGTCTTTCCCTGGCCCTGGTTAACCCCACATAGCAAAGCCGGCGCTCTTCCTCCATCTCAGCGGGCTCCAAGAGTGAACGGCTGTGCGGGAAAACACCTTCCTCCAGTCCCGTGACAAACACTACCGGAAATTCCAACCCCTTGGCGCTGTGCAAGGTCATTAAGGAGACCCGGTCACCGGCATCGTCCATTTTATCCATATCCGTGACCAGAGCGATGTTTTCAAGGAATGCCCCCAGATTTTTTTCCTCCGCCTGGCGGTCAAATTCTCCCGTTGCGGACAGGAACTCATCCAAATATTCCAGCCTGGTGCGGGCTTCAACTGTCCTCTCATTGACCAGTCTCTGGCGGTAGCCGGTCTCGTCCATGACCGCTTGCGCCAGTTCCGTCACTGTCAAATCTTCCGCTTCCTCCGCCAGGCGCAGAATCAACCTGCCCAGATCAATAGCGGCGCCTCTGGCCTTGCCGGTCAAGCCGGCAATTTCTGAGGCCCGCAGCATGGCCTCCACCGGGCTGATACCCTGTTCAGCAGCAAAAGCCATGATCCTGCTCAAGGAGACCTGCCCGATACCCCGTTTGGTTACATTGACTATCCTGGCCAGGCTGACGGCGTCATGCTGGTTGACGATGAGCCTCAGGTAAGCCAGGATATCCTTGATTTCCTTGCGTTCGTAGAATTTTTGGCCCCCGATGATAATATAGGGGATGCCGGCCCGGACCAGGGTATCTTCAAATACCCGGGACTGGGCATGAGTGCGGTAAAAGACTGCGAAATCCCCGTACTGACGGTTTTCCTCTTTCTTTAAGCGGATTATACTACCCACCACATAGTCCGCTTCAGCATGCTCGTGTTCGCCGAAGTAGTTGACCAGAGGCGCCCCTGTGCCGGCTTCCGTCCAGAGCTTTTTGTCCTTGCGGTTGGCATTGTTCCGGATCAGCTGGTTGGCCGCCTCCAGGATGGCTCCGGTAGAGCGGTAGTTTTGCTCCAGTTTAATCACCCGGGCTTCCGGGTAGTCCCGTTCAAAACTCATGATATTATTAATGTCCGCACCGCGCCAGCTGTAAATCCCCTGATCCGGATCGCCCACCACCAGCAGATTGCGGTGTTTCTCAGCCAGCAGATTGATCAGAACATATTGGGCATGGTTGGTGTCCTGGTACTCGTCCACCAGGATATGGCGAAAACGATCCTGATAATAAGCCAGCACCTGGGGATATTCCCTGAACAGCCGCACGGTCAAAAAGATCAGGTCGTCAAAATCCACAGCATTGTTGCGGCTGATTTTTTCCTGATATAACTGGTAAACCTTTGCTACGGTGTGGTTAAACCGATCATAAGCCTGCCGTTCAAAGCCGGCGGGGGTTAATAACTGGTTCTTGGCCTGTGATATGGCCCCGGCAACCGACCGGGGCGAGTACTCTTTGTCATCTATACCGAGCTCTTTCATACATTCCTTAACCAGGGTCAATTGGTCATCCGTATCATAAATGACAAAATTACGGTCACGCCCGTAAAACTCAACCTGCCTTCTTAAGATACGCAAACAGGCCGCATGAAAAGTGCAAATCCACAATTCACGAGCCGCCGCCGGAGCCAGCGCCGCAATCCGGTCCCTCATCTCTTTGGCGGCTTTATTGGTAAAGGTAATCGCCAGTATTTGGTGTGGCGGCACCCTCATTTCCTCTAACAGGTAGGCCACCCGGCTGGTCAGCACTCTGGTCTTGCCGCTGCCTGCCCCGGCCATCACCAATAATGGCCCTGCATCGTAAACCACGGCCTTAAGCTGGTCGGGGTTGAGTTGAGCTAATAAATCCATAATTCCTCCGTATGCTATGTTTGAACTTAACGTCTACTATAATAATAATTCTCATAGCCGGGCGCAATTCCTTCCTTCCGGCAACAACAGGAAAAGTCGCTTTATGCCAAAACCACCCGTCAGGGTGGCTTTGACAATAATGCGCGGTGAGCTTTTGGCCATGGCTATAACTTTACTTCTTTTTATAAACCTCGTCCGGGTCAAACATTTTTTCCCCCACCACCGTGACACTGCCGTCCTCTTCAATCCGGTTGTGGAAACACGAAAAATAACCCTCATGGCATGCGGCGCCATTTTGTACCACTTTTACCAGTAGTGTATCCCGGTCGCAATCATATAATACCTCCAGCACTTTCTGGACGTTGCCGGAGGTTGCCCCCTTGTGCCAGAGTTCCTGCCTGCTCCGGCTCCAAAACCAGGTTTCTTTGGTAGCCAGGGTTTTCTCCACCGCAGTCTTGTTCATATAGGCCAGCATTACTACTTCCCCGCTGGCCTTATCCTGGACTATGGCCGGCAACAAACCTGCCTGGTCAAATTTCAAGCTATTGACATCAAATGACAAATTTCATCCTCCTCCTAATTGACATAATTGACACAGTGTTGACACAAAGGAACCGTCCCCCTGTGTCAAAGGCGTACGGGAATACCGCGTGAGCGGAGGTATTCCTTGGCCTCCCTGATGCTGTACTCGCCAAAGTGAAATATCGAAGCAGCAAGGGCGGCATCGGCTCCTCCTGCGGTTAACCCCTCCGCCATATGCTCCAGGGTGCCTACCCCCCCTGAGGCAATAACCGGGATATGGACAGCTCCGGCAATAGCCCTGGTCAGAGGGATGTCATAACCGTCTTTGGTGCCGTCCCGATCCATGCTGGTCAGCAAGATTTCACCGGCACCAAGGGTTTCCACCTGCCGTGCCCAGTCAACGGCGTCAATACCCGTGGGCGTACGCCCGCCCTTTATGTATACTTCCCAGCTTGCCGGACCAGTCTGCCGGGCATCGATGGCTACGACAATGCGCCGGCTGCCAAAGCGTTGCGCCCCTTCGGCCACAACCGACGGGTTGTTTAACGCTGCCGTATTCATAGATACCTTGTCGGCGCCGGCTTCCAGGACTGCCCGGATATCCTCAAGGGTGCTTATGCCGCCACCTACGGTAAAGGGGATAGAAACTGCCCCGGCCGTGCGGGAAACCATATCCAGGGTTGTTTTGCGGCCTTCAGAGGAAGCGTTAATATCGAGAAAGACCAGTTCGTCAGCTCCCTCCCGCTCATAATGAGCAGCCAGCTCCACCGGATCCCCGGCATCCTTTAAGTTAATAAAATTAGTGCCTTTGACCACCCTGCCGCCGGCAACGTCAAGGCAGGGGATAATCCTTTTTACCGGCATCGTTTTTAACTAACCTCCTTGCCCTCGGCCACAGCCAGAGCCTCACGCAAATCTACAGCTCCGGAGTAGAGAGCTTTGCCCATAATCACTGCCTCAACACCCTCGTTTTCCATATCCCTCAAGATCCGCAGATCTTCCAGGGAGGAGACACCGCCGGAAGCGATCACCTTTAAACCTGTGTCTTTGGCCAGGGCACCGGTTGCCTCCAGATTGGGCCCGCTCAACTTTCCGTCCCGCCGGATGTCGGTAAAGATCACCCGCTTAACGCCCAGCTCTTTCATCTCCAGAGCCAGCTCGGTAGTGCCTTTTTCAACGGTTACCGCCCAGCCCTCGATAGCAACCTTGCCGTTGCGCCCGTCAATACCCGCCACAATAGCCTCCCCGTACTTCTCGCAGGCTCTGGCCACCAATTCAGGCTCCAGAGCGGCTGCGGTGCCCAAAACGACCCGGGCGACACCCATTCCCAGCAGGAGATCGATGGTTTCCATCCTTCGTATACCCCCTCCAACCTGGACGGGAATTTCCACCCTGGCCAGGATCTCCTTGATCACATCAAGGTTTTTTGGCGCTCCGGCAAAAGCACCGTCTAAATCTACTACGTGCAGCATGCGGGCGCCCTGCTCCTGCCAAAGGGCGGCCATGGCAGCCGGTTCGTCGGAATAGACGGTTTCCTGGTCAAGCCGTCCCTCAATCAGGCGGACGCACTTTCCCTCCCGCAGATCAACCGCCGGGATCAGCAACATTTTAAATCATCCTCCCTAGATCACCTGATATTTGCAAGCCCATGCCACGCAGGCATTTATAGGGTGCCCTTGGTTGAAGGTATGCCACCACCCACATAGGCCGTAGCGTCTTTCATGGCCCGAGCCAGGCCTTTAAAAATAGCCTCAATGATATGATGCGTATTGACGCCGGCTAAAAGGCGGATATGCAGGGTTAACTGGCCGCTGAGCGCCAGAGCTCTGAAAAATTCCTGCACCAATTCCGTTTCAAAAGTCCCCAACTGCTGGGCCGGCAGGCCGGCATCAAAGGCTAAAAACCCCCGCCCTGACAGATCAACAGCGACCAGGGCCAGAGCTTCATCCATGGGAACAAAAGCATGACCATAACGATTGATCCCCTGTTTATCGCCTAAAGCGTCTTTAAGAGCCAAGCCCAGGCAGATACCCGCGTCTTCCACCGTATGGTGCCCGTCAACCTGCAGATCGCCATGAGCGGTTAGCTCCAGGTCATAAGAAGCATGTTTGCAGAACAACTGCAGCATATGGTCGAAAAACGGCAGTCCTGTGTCGACGAGATATCTTCCTTCCCCATCCAGCTTTAAAGAAACACTGATCTCCGTTTCCCCTGTCCTGCGTTTAACCGAACCTGCACGTACTCCGGACATTGAATCACCCCTTATCAGCCAGAATTTCCTTCAGGGCTGCCAGAAAAGCATCGTTCTCCTCGGGAGTGCCTACCGCTACTCTCAAACACCGGGGCGAGCCGGCACCATCAGCCCTGCGCACCAGCACCCGCCGTTCAAGCAACCCCTGATACACTGCAGCTGCAGGCAGTGCAGTCCTAAACAGAATAAAATTAGCTGCCGTGGGGAAAGTCTCTACCCCCGGTACTGCTGTAAGGGCCGCGAATAACCGGTCTCTTTCCTTGAGGATGGTTGCAATCCTGCTTTGGAAAACAGGCAGATTAGACATAATTACCCGGGCGGCAGTCTGGGAAAATACATTGACGTTGAAGGGTTGTTTTACCCGCAACAGCTCATTGATGACCGGGGCGCCGGCCAGGACATAGCCCACCCGCAATCCTGCCAGGCCAAAAGCTTTGGACAGGGTCTTCAATACAACCAGGTTGGGGTATCGATCTAAGAGGGGTATACAGCTTTCACCGCCAAATTCACCATAAGCTTCGTCCACCACCACCAGTGCCCCGGTACTCTGCAAGATAGACTCAATCTCGCTGCGCGGTGTGGGTGTGCCGGTGGGGTTATTGGGGGTACAGATGATGACGAGTTTCACTGCCGGGTCTGACGCCGCCTCCTGCATGGCTGCCAGATCCAGATGGAAGTCGCTTTTGCGCGGTACATCCACCTTTTGCGCGGAGGCAATACGACCCTGGAGCTCATACATGACAAAGGAAGGTGAAGCTACGACAAATTTCGCTCCGGTAGCAAAAGTCAGCATCAGGTACAGGATCAGCTCGTCTGAACCATTGCCCACCATAATGCCGTCAGGGCTCACGCCGGTATAAGCCGCCAGGCTTTCCCGCAGCTTAACCGCCATCGGATCCGGGTAACGGTTATAGCCCTCCGCTGCCATTTCCCGGTAAACCTGTTCCAGGACTTCCTGAGGAAACGGGTAGGGGTTTTCATTGGCGTCGAGTTTCAAAAACGATGGGTAATAAGGCGCGCTATAGGGCGCCAGGCTTTTTATTTCCTCCCTCACCAGGGCCGCGGCATTAAATTCTTTAGTCATTTTTATAAGCAACCTCTTTCCTGCTGTCGGTTTATTTCATTCTGAGCTTCACCGCGTTGGCATGGGCGCCAAACCCTTCCACTTCGGCAAGCTTAATCACACTGTGTCCCACCTGGGCCAATGCCTGTTCATTGTAGGCAATCAAACTGGTCCTCTTTAAGAAGGTCTCCACCCCCAGGGGCGAGTAAAACCTGGCAGTGCCACCGGTGGGCAGCACATGGCTGGGCCCGGCCAGGTAATCCCCAATTGGTTCCGGGGAATACGGGCCTAAGAAAACCGCCCCGGCATTTTCCACCCTGGCCAACCAGCTGAAGGGTTCGTGAATCATTAACTCCAGGTGCTCCGGAGCAACCAGGTTAGCCAGCTCGAAAGCCTGCTTCAGATCCGCCGTGACCACAATAGCCCCGTAGTCTGCCAGGGAGCGCCGGATGATCGCGCTGCGTTCCAGTTGAGCCGTCTGCCTGGCTACCTGCTCCTGAACTCCCTCGGCCAGTTCCCGGCAATTGGTGATCAGAATCGAGGAGGCCATTTCATCGTGCTCCGCCTGGGACAACAGGTCTGCGGCAATCAGTTCCGGCGCGGCTGTTTCATCCGCAATGATCAGTATCTCACTGGGCCCGGCCAGCATGTCAATATCCACCTGGCCGTAGACCTGCTGCTTGGCCAGGGTGACATAAATATTGCCCGGTCCCGTAATTTTGTCCACCGGCCGCAAGGTCTCCGTGCCATAGGCCAGGGCTGCTATTCCCTGAGCCCCGCCGGCTTTATAAATCTCATCAACGCCTAGTTCGGCAGCCGCGACCAGGCTGTAAGGGTTCAACTCGCCGCCCGCAGCGGGAGGCGTGGCCATCACGATTTCCCGCACACCCGCTACCTGTGCCGGTATGGCGTTCATCAAAACCGAGGAAGGATAGGCGGCTTTCCCACCTGGCACATAAATACCCACCCGGTTCAGCGGCCGGATCAGCTGTCCCAGCATAGCGCCCTGTTCATCCGTCATAAGCCAGGAATTGCTCAGCTGCTTACGGTGATAAGCCGCGATGTTTTTAATAGCCAGCCGTAAAGCAGACAAATATTCCTCATCTACCAGGCCATAGGCTGCCTTGATTTCTTCGGCGGTGACTTTCAGCCGGCCGGGGGGCAGGCTGGGTCCGCCAAAACGGGCATTGTACGAACTGACCGCCTCATCCCCCCCCGCCCTGACAGCAGCCAGTATTTCTGCCACCAGAGCAGCTTTTTCTTGCTGGTCTGCCGCTTTTCTATTCAATATCTTCTCCAGCACAGGTTCTCCCGCTTCAACAATTCTGATCAATGGCTCCAAAGTTCAACCTCCCAGTTCACTGCCTTCTTCTTCGGCCTGCAACCTGTTCAGGACCAGCTTATAGCCATCCGCGCCGAAATTAAGAGACCTTTTTACCCGGCTGATCGTAGCTGAGCTGGCTCCGGTGCGGGCAGCTATATCACCGTATGTATGGTTGGCCTGCAGCATTTTAGCCACTTCTAAACGCTGAGCCAATGATCTGATTTCGGCAACAGTGCAAATATCTTCAAAAAACCGGTAGCATTCATCCGTGTTTTCTAGCAGCAGTATGGCCTCAAAGAGCCTGTCCAACAACTCATCTTTGAGTTTCCCGGTATACACAGATTCACCACCCCTGCTTATAATTCATTACTTTAACATATTAAAATATTAAAGGAGAAAAGTCAAGCTAAAGAAACAGGCGCTGCCGCTAACTAACGAAAATGTTATCGCCAGCTCCAGCTGCGCCTTTTGATCATGTTCGTACAAAGGGCAAACATCAATACTATTTATCCCTGTCCAACGCCTTGCGTCCCACATCATGACGGTAATGCATGCCGTCAAAGCGGATCTGTGCTACAGCCTCATAAGCCCGTTTAATAGCCGCGGGAATATCAGCGCCGGTTGCCGTCACACCCAGAACCCTGCCGCCGTCTGTGACAATTTTCCCCTGCTCAATAGCTGTACCGGCATGGAAGACAACTGCATCCTCCATAGCTCTTTCCAGGCCATGGATGGTTTTCCCTTTCTGATAAGCCCCCGGGTACCCCCCTGAGGCCAGGACAACACAAACAGCCGCGCCGTCCTTCCATTTGAGCTCTATTTGATCCAGGCGCTGCTCCAGGACGGCTTCGATGATCTCCACCAAATCCGTCTCCAACAGCGTCAGCACAGGCTGTGTTTCCGGGTCACCAAAGCGGGCATTGAACTCCAGCACTTTCGGCCCTTGCTCATCCACCATCAGCCCGGCATAAATTACCCCCCGGTAAGTCCTGCCCTCCTGGGCCATCCCCCGGATCACTGGGAGCAACACTTCCTCCATCGTCCGTTTGTGCACCTCAGGCGTATATAACGGCGCCGGGGCATAGGCGCCCATGCCGCCGGTATTGGGCCCCTCATCGTTGTCGTAAACGCGTTTGTGATCCTGGGAAGGCACCATGGGCACCACGTTAACACCGTCGGTAAAAGCCAGGATGCTGACCTCTTCCCCTGCCAGGTATTCCTCAATGACCAGGCGGGAACCGGCGGCTCCAAATTTCCTGTCCACCATAATGGAGCGCACCCCAGCGAGAGCAGTCTGCTCATCCATGGCTACAATAACACCTTTGCCCTCGGCCAGGCCGTCCGCCTTGAGCACACAGGGAACCCCAACGCGTTTAATATAACCAATGGCCTCGTCCGGATCGGTAAAAACCTGGAAAGCCGCGGTGGGAATCCCGTACCTGGCCATGATCTCCTTGGCCAGGGCTTTGCTGCCTTCGATCTCCGCCGCGGCTTTGGAAGGTCCGAAGATCTTCAAGCCAGCAGCTTCAAAAAGATCTACAATGCCGGCGTTAAGGGGCTTTTCCGGTCCCACCACCGTGAGTTCGATACCGTTCTGTTGCGCAAAAGCCAGCAAACCCTGGATGTCTTCGACGCTGATATTGACGCAAGTAGCATCTTTAGCAATGCCGGCATTGCCCGGCGCGCAGTAAACTTCAGTTACGCGGGGGCTTTGTTTAAGCTTCCAGACCAGAGCATGCTCACGCCCACCGCCGCCAACTACCAAAACCTTCATAATTACCCCCAGATTAGTGTTTAAAATGTCTCATGCCGGTAAAGACCATGGCAATACCGGCCTCATCACATGCTTTAATCGATTCCTCATCGCGGATGGAACCACCTGGTTGAATGATCGCGGTAACCCCGGCAGCAGCTGCCTCCAGCACCGTATCGTTAAAAGGAAAGAATGCATCTGAGCCCAGCACCGCACCCTTCGCCTTTTCACCGGCCTGGTTGATGGCAATCCTGGCCGAACCGACACGATTCATTTGACCGGCCCCTACACCCACCAACTGGCGGTCTCTGGTCAGCACAATCGCATTGGATTTAACATGTTTGGTTACGGTCATGGCAAAAATCAGCTCGTCCAGTTCCTCCTGGGTCGGCTTACGCCTGGTGACCACTTTCAGATCCTGCTCCTTAAACACTTCACGGTCGAACTCCTGCACCAGGAGCCCGCCATTAACCCGCCGCATATCAAAACGGTCATTGGTCTGGCCGGTTAAGGCACCGGTTGCCAATAGCCTTAAGTTCGCCTTTTTCTTTAAAATTTCCAGTGCCTCCGCCTGGTAACCCGGCGCAATGATCACTTCTACGAAAAGTTTGGCCATCTCCTGAGCGGTAGCTGCGTCCACTGTCCGGTTTAAGGCGATAATACCGCCATAAGCTGACACCGGATCCCCCTCCAAAGCCTTTAAGTAAGCCTCGGTGAGGTTGGCGCCAAGGGCACAGCCGCAGGGGTTATTATGCTTAACGATCACTGCGGCAGGCTCGGTAAATTCCCGCAACAGCTCAAAAGCAGAGTTGGTGTCCAGGATATTGTTGTAGGACAATTCTTTGCCCCACAGCTGGGTAGCATGGCCGATACAGGGCCCCGTCACCGCCGGATCTTTGTAGAAAGCTGCTTGCTGGTGGGGATTCTCGCCATAACGCAAAACTTGCGCCCGTTCAAGGGAGAGTTCCAGGGCCGGGGGAAATAATTCCTCACCTTCGCTGAGCCCGGTGAGATAAGCCGTTATGGCTGCATCATAAGAGGCAGTGTGAGCAAAGGCTTCCCGGGCTAAAGACATCCTCAGCTCCTGGCTGACTTCGCCCCGGCGCAAGGCCTCCAGGACCTCCCCGTAGCGCTTTGGATTGACTACGACCAGCACATTCTGGTAATTCTTAGCCGCCGAGCGCACCATGGTGGGACCGCCGATATCGATGTTTTCGATGGCTTCCGCCAGGGTTACGCCCGGTTTGGCAATAGTCTCCCGGAAAGGATACAGGTTAACCACTACCAGGTCGATAGGGGTAATATTGTGCTCGGACAATTGCCCCAGGTGCTCAGGGGTTCTCAAAGCCAGGATCCCGCCGTGCACGTTAGGATGCAGTGTTTTGACCCGGCCGTCCAGTATTTCCGGGAAACCAGTGACGTCAGAAATATAAGTTACCGGCACGCCCGCCTCCTGCAAAGCCTTAGAGGTGCCCCCGGTGGAAACGATTTCCACGCCCAGCTCTGCCAGGCCGCGTGAAAACTCAACTACGCCGGTTTTGTCAGACACACTGATTAAAGCGCGCTTCGTCATCATGCTCCTACCTCCCTATAACTTTTTGATATAAACTTTTCTGCCCTCCACTTTTAACCGTCCCTGGGCATATAGATTGATCCCTTCGGTATAAAGCCTGTGTTCCTGCTCTAAAATACGTTTCGACAAACTCTCCACCGTATCTTCCTCGTACACCGGCACCACGGCCTGCAGGATAATCGGGCCGGTATCCATGCCCTCGTCCACAAAATGCAAGGTGCAGCCGCTGTATCTAACCCCGTAAGCCAGTGCCTGGGCCTGACCGCGCAGGCCGGGAAAGGACGGCAGCAAAGACGGATGAATATTTATGACTCTGTTGGGGAAGGCCTCAAGGATAACCTGGCTTACGATGCGCATATAACCCGCCAGGCAGACCAGTTCCACCCCGTGTTGCCGCAGAATGCCGAGCACGGCGCTATCATAGTCGTCCCGGGTGGGAAAGTCCATCGGGCTAACATGTATCGCCGGGATCCCCGCCTGCCTGGCGCGTTCCAAAGCATAGGCTTCTTTCTTGTCACTGATGACCACAGCAACCTGCGCCATTAGCTTGCCGGCTTCGGCCTGGTCAATGATGTTTTGGAGGTTTGAGCCCCGGCCTGATACCAGGACCCCCAGGCGTATCTTGTTCAATCTATCCTCTCCTTAAACGTAACTAACGCCTTGTTGGCCTTCCACTACTTTACCGATTAAACAGCAGGGTTCACCTCTGTCAGACAGGTCAGCCACAATAGCACCGGCCTGATCAGCTGAAACAATGATCACCATGCCTATGCCCATATTAAAAGTGCGCAGCATTTCACTGTCAGCCACGGCGCCCCTGGCCTTGATCAGGTCAAACACAGCGGGTACAGGCCAGGATCCCAGGCGGATTTCAGCCCTTGTGCCGGCCGGAAGTATGCGCGGCACGTTTTCCGTCAGCCCGCCGCCTGTAATATGGGCCAAACCTTTTATTTCAAACCGCTCCAATAAAGGAAGCACGGCCCGGACATAAATCCTGGTAGGTTGCAGCATGGCCTCCCCTACCGTCTGCCCCAGCTCCTCTATATATGTATCGGCGCCAAAACCGGCCAACTCTAATAAAACCTTGCGGGCCAGGGAATAACCGTTGCTGTGCAGGCCGCTGGAAGGCAGGCCGATGAGCACATCCCCGGGAATAATACTTCCCCCGTCAATGATTTTGTCCCGCTCCACTATACCCACAGCAAAACCGGCAATATCGTATTCCTCAGGCCCATAAAACCCGGGCATCTCCGCAGTTTCTCCGCCAATCAAAGCACAACCGGCCTGGCGGCAACCTTCAGCCACACCGCTGACAATCGCGGCTACCCGTTCCGGCACCAACCGCCCCACGGCAAGATAGTCCAGGAAAAACAGCGGCTCCGCCCCCTGAACCAGGATGTCATTAACACACATGGCTACGGCGTCGATCCCCACCGTATCATGCTTGCCGGTCAACATCGCCACCCGCAGCTTGGTCCCCACTCCATCAGTGCCGCTTACCAGCACCGGCTCCCGGTACTTGTCCTTATTGAGAGCAAACAGGCCGCCGAAACCACCGATTCCGGTCAAAACCTCAGGCCTGAAAGTACTGCGCACCGTGTCTTTAATCAGGTGGACGGCCTTGTTGCCGGCATCAATATCCACCCCCGCGTCGGCATAAGTCAGCCCCTTTTTCTTTTCGGTCATGTCAACCTCCCATATATTTTGACAATCGACAACTCAACTTAGAGACCAAACCTTTTATATATCTCATCTATGTGCTTGAGATGATAGTTATAGTCAAAGAGCTCGTTTACTTCCTGCTCAGTCAGGAGTTCAGTTACCTCCTTGTCCAAAAGCAGCAGCTCACGGAAGCTCGCGCCGGTTTTCCAGGACTGCATGGCATTGCGCTGCACCACTTCATAAGCCCGCTCACGACTCAAGCCTTTTTCCTCCACCAGCGCCAGCAGCACCCTTTGGGAGAAAATCAGGCCATGGGTGCGCTCCAGATTTTTCAGCATGTTTTCGGGGTAGACCAGCAGATTGGTAATGATGCTGATCAGCTTGTGCAGCATGTAATCCAGGGTGATGGTGCTATCCGGTACGATCACCCGCTCCACGGAAGAATGGGAGATATCCCGCTCGTTCCACAGGGCCACATTTTCCATCGCCGCCACCGCATTACCCCGCAGCAGGCGTGCTAAACCGGATATGCGTTCACCGGTGATGGGATTGCGCTTATGGGGCATGGCCGAAGACCCCTTTTGCCCTTTCTTAAAATATTCCTCCACCTCACGGATATCTGTGCGCTGCAGGGTGCGCAGTTCGGTGGCAAACTTGTCCAGAGAGCTGCCGATAACTGCAAGCGTGGTGATAAACTCGGCATGACGATCCCGCTGCAGCACCTGGGTGCTTACTCTGGCCGGTTTGAGCCCCATCCTGGCACAAACATGGGCTTCCACCCGGGGATCGATATTGGCATAGGTGCCTACCGCCCCGGAGATTTTCCCCACGCTGATTATGTCCACAGCCCGCTCCATCCGCTGGATACAGCGATCTACCTCGTCTACCCAGAGCAGCATTTTGATCCCAAAGGTGATTGGTTCAGCGTGAATGCCATGGGTGCGCCCCATCATCACGGTGTTGCGGTGCTCCACGGCCTTGTCCAGCAAGGCCTCACGCAGTTTAGCCAGCTTGCTCAACAGGTGGGAACCTGCTTCTTTCATCAAAGCCGCCATGGACGTATCTAAAACATCAGAAGAGGTGAGCCCCAGGTGAATATACTTGGCGGCATCACCTACATACTCACCTACGTTGGTGGTAAAAGCAATGACATCATGGTCGATCACCGCTTCTATTTCCTTAATGCGCTCCACGTTAAAATTAGCTTTGGCCTTGATTTCAGCCAGGGCCTCCATTGGTATCTGTCCCAGCTCTGTAAGGGCTTCACAGGCATAGATCTCCACGTCCAGCCACTTGCGGAACTTATTTTCCTCTGACCAAATCGCCTTCATTTCAGGCAGCGTATATCTGTCGATCATGTTAAACCTCCCGGCAAACTCACACTTTAATGTTAAAGTCTTATCTTTAACTTAAGCTTACGTTTTTAACTTACCTGATAAGGCCCAGGTAACCGTCGATACCAAGTTCTTGTAGCCGGGTGTTCTTCGCCGCCACCTGGTCGGCCAGCTTGGCCTTATACTCGGAGACCCTTGCCCTGACAACCGGATCAGCAGCGCCGATAATTTGCGCGGCCAGGAGCCCCGCATTCTTAGCGCCGTTGATCCCTACGGTGGCCACCGGTACGCCGGAAGGCATCTGGACTGTGGCATACAGGGCGTCAACACCGTTCAGCGGTCCCGATTGCAGGGGTACGCCGATCACCGGCAGGGGCGTGTGGGCCGCCATAACCCCGGCCAGATGTGCCGCCTGACCGGCCCCGGCGATAATCACAGCCAATCCCCGCTCCACAGCGGTTCTGGCGTATTCCGCTGTTTTCTCCGGCACCCTGTGGGCTGAGGATATGACCACTTCGCAGGCTATGCCCAGTTCACCGAGAACATCAGCCGCCGCCCTCATCACCGGCAGATCCGAATCGCTACCCATAACTATGCCCACAAGTGCGTTTGACATTTATTATCTCTCCCTCTGGTAATAAATACTTACTAAGAAGTATAAGCCCGGCGCATAGAATTTAACAAGTTTTTTGAATAATTTCAACCAAAAAACAATCTTTTTGGGCAAAAGCATCAAAAAGATAGGTTAGTCGATCATAAAAAGGTGGTTATGATGGCCTAAAAACAGGCGAATCATAACCACCTTGGCTAAAGGAAAAAAATAATTGAATAATTGCTAGGTTGAACTGCCGGCAATTATACCATTATAATCCCGATGGCATATCGGCCAGGAACTTGCTTGCCAGCTTCTCCTGCCAGCCCCCCATCGGGCGCAGGCGGCCAAGGAAAAAGCGAAGTGTCGGCGGCTCTTCCGAAAATTCCATACCGCCAATTAGATGCCGGTTATTATATAGCCACGCAATCCTGTCGGCTGCAAATTTGATCTGGGATAATGAGAATACCCGCTTCGGCACGGCAAGGCGTACCAACTCCATTTCAGCTAAATGCTCGGTACCGTCTTCGTTGCGCTGTTCCGACATGGTTCCCCGCTCCATGCCGCGGATGCCGCTGGCGATATAAACAGCTGCGTTGAGGGCTGCAGCAGGGTACTGCTCCTGAGGAATATGCTCGACGAACCGTTTGGCATCGAGGTGACAGCCCAACCCACCCAGGGGCGTTACAACGGGCACTCCATGTTGCATCAGCTCATTACCCAGGGCCTCCACAAATATGGGGGTCTGGCTGATGACATGGAAATCCAATGTTTCGAGAAGACCAACAGCCATAGCTTCCATTTCCCGCACCGACATGCCCCCGTAGGTCAAGAAGCCCTCATACAGTGGAACCAGATCCCGCATCTTGAGGAAGAGTTCCTCGTTATTGGTGGCAATCCCGCCACCACGCGCGCACCCCAGCTTGCGGGCGGAAAAGTAGATGATATCCATCAGAGAGGCGATCTCCAGCACGATATCGCCTAACGGGCGGTCTTTGCAGCTTTCTTCCCGTGTACAAATGAAGAACAGGTTGTCAGCCAGAAGGCTGGCGTCAAACACCAGCAAAAGTCCATGCTGTCTGCAGAAAGCAGAAACTTCTCTCATATTCTGCAGGGAAACCGGCTGCCCGCCAATTAAATTTGTCCCCGCTTCAATACGCACAAATGAGACATTTTCCACACCGACTTGCTCCACGACAGCACTCAGCTTGTCCATATCCAGATCCCCTTTAAAAGGTTCATCGGATACTGTCTCCAGCCCTTTATCGCTCACAACCTCCGCCACCTTACCGCCCAACCGGGTGATATGGGCCTTGGTAGTGGTAAAATGGTAGTTCATAATCGCGGTGCTGCCAGGACGCACAAAGACGTTAGCCAAAATATTTTCACAGGCTCTTCCCTGATGAGCCGGGAGAAAGTACTCTGTCCCAAAAAGCTCCTTTAATGCGTCAGTGACACGGTAGAATGTCTCTGAACCGGCATAACTGTCGTCGGCGCGCATCATCGCCGCATACTGGGCATCGCTCATTGCGTTAACGCCGCTGTCAGTAAGCATATCCAGGTAAACATCGCGGTTGCGCAGAAGAAACGTATTGCTTCCGGCCTCCTGGATTGCCCTGAGCCTTTCGCCAACAGGGAGCAGGTTTAGGCGCTGTACCATGCGGGCTTTGTGCATCTCCAGGGGAATGTTTTCCCCCGAAAAAAACTGTACTACTTGTTGACTGGTTGCCATGATAACCCTCCAAAACTTTATTTGATGGAGAAGCATTTTTCCCGGGAACAAAAAAGCTTTCGTCCCGGGCAAAACGCCCAAGGGACGAAAGCATATCACTTCCGTGGTACCACCCTTATTACAACCGGGAAATACGGCTGTCACTCTGTTCGGGTCCATCAACCCTAGCCCTGTAACGGAGGCGCCCGGGTATGCCTACTCAGTTCAACATACCGGCTCAGAAGTGTATTTATACGCATTGTTACGGGTCCTGCTCGCACCAACCGCAGAATCTCTGCACCGCTGTACCAGCGGCTTTCCGGCATTAAATGCGTTTTTCTCTCCGTCATAGCCTTTGATTTTACTACTGTACCACCCTATCCAGCAGTTGTCAAGCAAATTTAGATTTTTTCCCAATGCCCCGACCACTGCCTGCCGCACCTGCTTCTTAATCCAAGACCGTCAAATATCCCCGGTGTGTTATCTTCTACTCCCATTCAATGGTCGCCGGAGGCTTGGAGGTGATGTCGTAGACCACACGGTTGACACCCTTTACCTCGCTGACAATGCGGGAGGAAATGGCTTCCAGCACCTCGTAAGGCAGCCTCACCCAGTCGGCTGTCATAGCATCGTCGCTGTTAACAGCGCGAATAGCCACCGTATGGGAATAGGTACGCTCGTCACCCATTACTCCCACGCTTCTTAAATTGGGCAAAATGGCAAAGGACTGCCAGATCTGCCGGTAAAGCCCGGCTTTGCGGATTTCCTCTTCCACGATGGCATCTGCTTCCTGCACCAGTCTCACCTTTTCTGCCGTAACTTCTCCCAACACCCGCACAGCCATACCAGGCCCGGGGAAAGGCTGACGCCAGATCACCTCTTCAGGTAGCCCCATTTCCTGACCCAGGACCCTCACTTCATCTTTAAACAGCCAGTACAGGGGTTCCACCAGTTCAAATTTCATATTCTCGGGGAGACCGCCTACGTTATGGTGGCTCTTGATCACCGCCGCCGTAGCCGTACCGCTCTCCACCACATCCGGATACAGGGTGCCCTGGACAAGGAAATCTATATCGCCTATTTTTGCGGCTTCTTCCTCAAAAACGCGGATAAACTCCTCTCCGATAATCTTCCTCTTTTGTTCCGGATCGGTAACACCGGCCAGCCTGGCCAAAAATCTCTCCCTGGCATCAACATACACCAGTTTGATTTTAAACTTCTCTTCAAAAGTCCTGTGTACTTGTTTCTCTTCCTCTTTGCGCAGCAGGCCATGATTGACAAACACGCAAGTTAGCTGTTCACCCACAGCACGCTGCACCAGTACGGCGGCAACTGAGGAATCCACCCCGCCGCTTAGAGCGCAGATGACTTTTTTGTCCCCTACCTGCTGCTTCACTTCGGCTATGGCCCGCTCCAAAAATGAACCCATGTTCCAGTTGCCGCTGCAACCACAGATATCGTAAAGGAAGGTTTTCAATACATCCTGCCCCCTGGGGGTATGGACCACTTCGGGGTGAAACTGGACAGCGTAAAGCCCTCGTTCCGGGTAAGCCATAGCCGCAACCGGCGCGTTATCCGTACGCGCGATTACACTAAAGCCGGGAGGTGGCTGTTCAACGCGATCCCCGTGGCTCATCCAGCATTGTTCCTCCGGTTCCATGCAACACAACAGCCCGTCCCGTGCCAGGACCTCAAGGCCTGTCTTGCCATATTCCCTTTGGGGCGCTCTTGCTACCACGCCGCCTAACTGCTGGGTCATCAGCTGCATACCATAGCAGATGCCCAGGATTGGGATCCCGGAATCATATATGGCCGGGTCACAGACAGGCGCTTTGTCCTGATATACGCTGGATGGCCCGCCGGAAAAGAGAATACCTTTCGGCTTTTTTGCTAATATCTCAGCCACTGGTGTAGAAAAAGGCAGCATCTCGCAAAAAACCTTCAGTTCGCGGATGCGCCTGGCAATTAAATGGCTGTACTGGCCACCGAAATCAAGGACAATAACCAATTCCTGCTCAGGCAGGTTCATACTTCTTCTCCCCCTTTATATACTTTTGGGCTTAAAATCATGATACAGGGGTGGTTGCGGTATTGCTCGTTATAATCCAAACCGTAACCAACCACAAAGTGGTCCTTTATTTTAAAACCATTGTAGTCTACTTCTATATTGGCAAGGCGCCTGGATGGCTTGTCCAGCAGCGTACAAATCTTAAGGCTGGCTGGTCCGCGTGTGGCAAGGTTATCCAATAGATAGCTTAAGGTAAGGCCCGTATCGATAATATCCTCCACGATCAACACATGTCTGCCCTCAATCCCCTGCTCCAGATCCTTTAAAATTCTGACGACCCCGGAGGACCTGGATGATGCTCCATAGCTGGATACAGCCATAAAGTCGATACATGCAGGAATGTTCATATTGCGCACCAGGTCGCTCAAAAAAAACACGGATCCTTTAAGAATCCCGATCACTAAAAGTTCCTTTCCCATATAGTCATGGGATATTCGCTCCGCAAGCTCCCTGACCCTTTGCTGGATCTGTTCCTCCGTGAAAAGTACGCTTTCAAAATCCTGATGCATTAAATAAGACCCCCGTTAATATAAGTCGCATCATTGCAGAATATATCTATTATATAACAACTATACTGAGTTTATGTCAATTAATAACATGAGAAAACCGCCATTTCGGGCGGCTATATGGCTTACTCTTTATGACGGCGGGTTAATCGGGGGAACTTGATCATAATCCCAAAGACGCAGGTTAATATCGACCTCGCCGCCCGGAGTTTGCTTGTCTTTAGCCTTTAAGGCGGCTTGCCGCAGACGATAGTCCCTGGGATCCAGCCACAGCTTATAACGATAATCAGTAAGGCGCAGCTCTAAAAACGGATCTATTAAGTTGGGGCGCAGTTCCAGCACTAATAACTCTTCTCCGTTTACTTTTTCTGTGCCGGTATGCTTTAATCCGGTAACATCCTTAAAATTAAAGTAAGCCATGGGGTTAAGTTCGGCATAAAAAAGTTCCGAATCAGCCAGCTTGTTTCCCGGCAGGGGGATCCACTTGCCGCTGGACTGATCTTTAAAATATGAATTGTCGCCGGCCTGGATAAATTCGATTGGCGTGTTCATCATCGTGCCCACCATATGAATATCAGCCGGCGCAACGATCTCCCCCGTAACCTGGCTGAAGAACACCGTATTGTCCTGGCCCTCTGCAATCAGTTTGGTTTCAGCTTGATAGCGATAGCTGGCACTTGCTCTAGTCCTCTCCAAACCAATACTCAGCATTTCATCGGCAGGAATTTTTCCGGCACCGCGGTTCTTCAACTGCCCGGCGGCCCAAAAGACCACCAGTAAGACCAGTAGCAAAACCAGTACCGGCAGTATCCCTTTTTGCAGTATACTTTTTTTGTTAAGGATCAGCCAACGCGGGCGCAGCAAAGCCATCCCTCATTTCCCATGTGCTAATTTATAACCTGTCTTATTTTACTGAGTGCAGGATAAAAATATGACAGGCTTTTCTGGCAAGCATAAACTATCATAATCTATCCTAGCCTTGCACTCGAGTAAGAAACAGAGTAAAATTTAGGCGTAACTGTCCTTAGCAGGCATATTGGAGGAATCGTTTTGGAGCTTAAAGAGATGCAGGCTGACGTGGACAATTGGGTCAGCCAGTTTGCTGAAGGATATTGGAGCCCAATGGCAATGCTGGCTAGTTTGACTGAAGAAGTGGGAGAACTAGCGCGGGAGATCAACCATTTGTATGGGGAAAAACGCAAAAAAGCGGGTTCCGAAGAAAACGATCTGGCTTTGGAATTGGGTGATATCCTGTTTGTCCTGCTCTGCTATGCCAACTCCCTTAACATAGATCTGGAAGATGCTTTCAAAAGGGTTATGGCCAAATACAGGGAGCGTGACAGCCACAGGTGGACCCCAAAAGAATACCGGTAACAATGGAGGAAATACATAATGGCTACAATTGTACCGATCCGTGGCTTACGCTACAACCCTGCTAAAGCAGCACAACTGAAAGAAGTGATCACACCACCCTATGATGTTATTGACGCGGCTGCCCAGGAGGGCTTCTACCAGCGGCACCCCTACAATATCATACGCCTGGAATATGGCAAAATACTACAGACCGACGACGCAACCAACAACCGTTACACCAGGGCATCCCGGACTCTGGAGGAGTGGCTGAAAGAAGGGGTACTGCTTCCGGAAACAGCCCCCGCCCTGTATTATTACGAGCAAGAATTCAGCCTGAACGGTAAAAGGATTGTGCGCAGCTGTTGTATCTGCGGGGTGCAATTGGAACCTTATGAAAAAGGCATTGTGCTGCCCCATGAAGAGACCATAGCCAAGCATAAGGCTGACCGGCTGGAGCTGATGCGGGCTTGCCGGGCCAATTTTAGCCCTGTCTTCAGTTTATATGCCGACCCGGAAAATGCAGTGGACAGCACTTTGCAGCAAGCTGCTGCGGGTCGCGAGCCGGACATTGATTTTACTGATGATAACGGTGAAACACACCGTTTGTGGGTCATTACGGATCCCGCCGTTATCGAAAAGGTCAAGGCGACCATGGCAGATAAGCGTTTCTTTATCGCCGACGGTCACCATCGCTACGAAACAGCTTTGAATTATAAAAAAGAACGGGAGGCTAACGCCTGTTCTAACAGTTCCGGTGAACCCTATAATTATGTGATGATGACGCTGGTTAATCTCTATGACCCTGGACTCGTGATTCTACCTACTCATCGATTGATTAAAAACGTGGCCGGTTTTGACCGTGATTTATTGATTAAACGATTACATGAAAACTTTTTAGTGGAAGAATACCCCCTCAAAGCGGACAAAAGCAACTTCCAGGACTTTTTGCAGCTTTTAGGCAAAAATGGCCAACCGGACTCCAATCACAACAAGAAAAACGTTTTCGGGCTTTACATTGGAGACAACCGGCTTTACATGCTTACATTGCGTGACGCCGGGGAGTTACCCAAACTCATGCCCAGGGACAAGCCCCAATCCTGGCAAAAACTTGATGTTGCCGTGCTGCATACACTGGTGATCGAAGAATATTTAGGTATCTGCGGCGAACTGCGGGCACGGGCCGACCATATCACTTACACCCAGGAAGAAGAAGGAGCTCTGGTTGCAGTCGATAACGAGGAATACCAGCTGGCATTTTTCCTTAACCCCACCCTGGTGGAGGAAGTAACCGAAGTAGCCAGCCATGGTGAGAAGATGCCTCAGAAAAGCACTTTCTTCTACCCTAAATTCATCACCGGCCTGGTTATCAACCCGCTCTAAATATACAACCAACCGCCCGGCCTAAATGCCGGGCGGTAATCTTTCCTGCACCTAAAATGAGCTTTATAAAGCCTGTCCGCATCATTGCAGCATTTTATTTTATCAACCATCTATATTCCTGCCTGCAATCCACAATAAAGTCAACATATACTGATTGATCCTTGATCTGATACAAAATCAGATACCATTTTTCTACGAACATCTTGTGATATTTATTAGGCGGAACAAAATCAGCTTCCAGAAACGAAAAACGCTCCGGCATTTGATATAGGGAACGGATAGCGTTCATCAGGTCATTTTTTGTTTTGCGGGCAGCAGCAGGGCTTTTCTGAGCCAGAAACCGAACATGGCCCGCCAACATTTGACGGGCACGATCAGAAACAAAAATTTTATACCGAGGCTTCTTTTCCATGTTCCACCCCGTCTATAATGCTTTCCAGGTATCTGTCCAGTTCATCTGGTGTGCTTCCCATACGTCCGGCCATACGATCTTCCTCAACAGCCAACAGCTCTTCCCTTAGTTTAAGCATTTTTTCCCGACGGGTAAAAGCCTCTATATCCATGACCACGAGATCACCCTCGCCGTTCTTGGTGAGATAAACAGGTTCTCCGGTGGACTTGCACAAAGCCGCAATTTCATTGTAATTCTGTCGGATGCTTGCGGAGGGTTTAATGTGCATGGGATCATCTCCTTATAGCAACATTATAACCATATTATAGTGTTTTTATGCTATGCAATCAACCGACAATATTATCAACTGCATTCTTTCCTAAAACAATAAGGCCCCAGGTCAAACCCTGGAGCCCTTGGTATCACTGGTGGGGATGACTGGTTTCGAACCAGTGGCCTCTTGAATGTGAGTCAAGCGCTCTCCCGCTGAGCTACACCCCCATGGCACCTATCGTTTCAGTGTATACAATATTATAAATCATCTTACCCTTTAGGTCAACATAAGGTTGTT
Source organism: Pelotomaculum sp. (assembly GCA_050950345.1). Taxonomy (GTDB): domain Bacteria; phylum Bacillota; class Desulfotomaculia; order Desulfotomaculales; family Pelotomaculaceae; genus Pelotomaculum_C. The sequence goes on along the minus strand of JBMNHK010000002.1, from coordinate 285,004 downwards.
TATAAGCGAAATCATGTTTACATTTGGGGCAAGTAACCTTACTTCGCCTTGCCCCGTGAGCACTCGTAGTTTGATGTGATAATCTAGGGCATGCTACCGGTTCTGTTCGATCAGCTCCATGAGCCTTTTCTGGTCAAAACCAACAATAACCTCGTCACCGATAACAAAAGTCGGCACACCCCTGGCTTTCAGCTGGAGCAACTCAGCACGGGCCTGCGAGTCAGAGCTGATATCTTTTTCCACATAGGGAATGTTATTTTTCGCAAAATAATCCTTCGCCGCATGACAGTAGTGGCAGGTCGGGCTTGTATACATTACGACGTCTTTCATTCCGTGTCACTCCTTAAGTCCGTGTTTTATTGTTTATAATGCCATTTTATATTTAACTCCATTCATTAGCAATACTCTGCACTTTATTCCCCCGTAAAAATCCCAGCAAAAAGGGGCCACAAAAGAAATTAGATCGCATTTTCTACAACTTTTTAAAAAACCTGCCAAAAGATCTTTGTTTTACAATTATTAAGAAAAAAACCCGCCCTATTGGGAGCGGATTTTTTGTTTGTCTTAACTTTCGTCACATTATTCACTAGCGTCATCGCAAGACTGGAACCGTTCGTGGTGCGGGCCCTTCCCTTTCCCCTGCAGCATTTTATCTGCTTGTTCTTGCGTTATCTTGCCTTCTTTTAACTGCTGCATGATTTCAGCCCGTCTGAGTTCCTGCTGCTTTTGCTGAAACTGCTCCAGGGTTAGACCATGCTTGCCGGCGATATCAGCCATACTTTTACCGGATTCAAGTTCAGCTTGCAATTCTTCGGGGGTTATACCCAGGATGCTTGCCATACCTTCCAGGCTCCTGCCTCCCATTTTTTCACCCGGCACCATCCTGGCAGGACCCAGGCCTAAGAAGCCACAGAAGTTGCCGTCTTTTTTGGCAGCAATTCGGTCAGCCTGTTCCCGGGTCAGCTTGCCCTGTGCTACCGCTTCGTCCAGGAGCTGTTGTCTGGTGGTGTCAATAGCGGCAGTCAACTTATCTTCCTCTATGCCCAGGTTGGCCGCCAGTTTAGCAATAAAATCCTGAAATATTACCGCCTTAGTTGCATCCGGCAGATTGGCCACCGTAGCATAAGCGGTGCCTGCCACTGCCCCAATCAAAAGTAACGCCGCCAGCAATAAACCTACTACCACCTGCAATTTACCGGTTTTCAAAGAGCATCACCTCGTTTTGTTATTTGCTCTCCATTCTAACCAGTCTTGCTTAAAGAATGCTGAAAGAATACGAACTTATTTCAAAAAATCATGCAGTGCCTTGAAATCACTTTTCATAACGCTTTCCCGGTTATATTCAGCTTCGGCAATTTGTAAGGCCTTTTCTTTTTGATGCACGCCTAAAGCCCTTACCGCCTCATAACGGATCAAGGGCCGCTTATCTTTCACCGCCTGCTCCAACACCTCAGCCGCCCAGGGCTCCTCAATGGCTCCCAGCGCTTTGAGGACATAGACACGGCTGTTCATCCCTGGATATGTGACCCGGTAGACCGACTCTTTGTCCAGCTCAAATTTCTCTAAAAAACCCGGCCTGATAGCTTTGCCGTAGACATGGAGTCCCACGGAGGAATGCTCCTTTACAGCGCTGCCCATTTTATGAATGCCGAGGTCCAGCGGCAACACCCTGCCCGTCTCACCGGGCGCCATTAAGCGCCGGCCGGTCTCTTTTAGTTTGGCGTAACCTGGTATGCTATGGTCATCCAGGCGCTGATACCTGGTTTCCTCCACCAGGCCGGCCACGGTGGTGACAATGCCCCAGGAACCATGGCCATGAATAGGATAGCTTATCGCAGGATCCCAAATATATAAGCGCACTGAAAAAAGCCCATCCTTATCTTTATGCAGAGTCACTTCATTGGGATCCGCCGACAGGCGCAGGCCCATCAGGTAATCTTCATCGGTCACCATCCGGTGAAAAACGTCCTGTAAGAAGGCAGGCTTGCCGGCCATAGCTGCCAGCAAGGGTTGTCCCCGCCTGAAGATCTCTTCCTGATCGGTTGTGGACAGCAGCAATTCTCTGATATCCTGACAAAAGGAAGTAAAGTGCTCACTCATAGCGTCATTTTCCTCCCTTCCTGGGCTCAAATATTTTACCGTCCTCCTCAATAACCCAACTGCCCAGTTTGCGGAAATGGTTCCAGGTCTTATATTCCGGGTTTTCAATGTCGGCATCCAGGATTTCCCTCTCTTGCAGGTACTTCCTGGTCATATTCTTCTCCTGGTACAGCACCCGGTCATTGCCCACCGGACAGACTTTGGTACACACACCGCAGGGATACGCTCTTTTTGCGGTAAGGATCTGATGCATTTCCACACAAGCAGCTACATCAAGATCATAATAATAGTCGCTTTTGGTAGAAACATTTTTCAGAGCTTTACTCGGACAGCACTTGGCACAAAGACCACAATTGATGCACAGGTCCTTCGGATACAAGGGATCCGGCTCCAGCTCCGCAGCGGTAAACACCGAAACAAACCGCACCCTGGAGCCAAACTCAGGTGTCAGCACGTTATGACTGCGTGATACTGTGCCCAGGCCGGCATATTTGGCGGCAAAGGTGTGAGAAAAGGGGACATAGGGATTTTCTAAAAGTTTCTTTAAAGACCTGTATCCGTCTCTGGGAAACGACATGGAAGCATAGCCTTTTCTGTTCAGAAAACGGGTTAAATTATAGGCGATTCCGTCCAATTCCCGGTTGGAAGTTTCATAGGTTTCCAGATGGATGTTGGAAGGGGTGGTATCCACAATAGGCAGCGGCATCTGCATCCCTATGACGATAACCGTTTTGGCTTGCTCCATAAGGGCCGTGGGCCAGAAATCTGGCGGTACCTCATTAAATTCAGGCCATCTGTCCACTCCCGCAAAACCGATAATATCGGCATCACGGCTTTTAGCATATGCGATTATTTCCTGCTTCAGCTGCTTCATCTGTTCATCCTGACCTATCATATTAATTACCTTCCCCCCTCAGCCTTTCAAGCTACGAACATGGCTTTACATACAAAATTTTTTATAATTTTTCGAATTCAGATTTAGCGGCGCCGCAGACCGGGCAGACCCAGTCATCAGGAATGTCTTCAAATGCTGTGCCGGGAGCGACACCTCCATCGGGATCGCCGACCGCCGGGTCATAGACGTAGCCGCATATTTTGCAGACATATTTTCCCGCAGAATCGCTGCTTACAGCAGCCTCATCCTTTAGCGGATTATAAGTCGGTGCTGTTTTAGGCACAGCTCCTTTTTTGACTTCATGGTAATAGGCATAGGTCATCGGTGTGCCTTCCTGCAGGACATCGCCATCCACCACTTCGCCAATAAAGATGGTATGGGTACCGGCATCCACTTCTTGCGATACTTTGATCTCAATGTAGGAGAGGGTATGCTCGGTAACATAGGGGACTCCGTTGGAGGTCAACTTATATTCGATCCCTTCAAACTTGTCAGCATCACGGCCTGATTTAAAGCCAAACTGACCAATCAGGGAGAGCGGCGCGTCCTGAGCCACGACTGAAACGGCATATAACTTGCTGGCCTTGATAAACTCATGGGTCAGGTTTTCCTTATTGATGCTGACGGCTATTTTAACGGGAGAACTGGTAACCTGAATGGCTGTATTGGCAATTTGCCCGTTCAGCTGATCACCTTTAATTGACGTAATCACATGTACACCATAAGTTAGTTTAAAGAGCGCTTTTTCATTCATGCTTAACATTCCTCCTTATTAATCAAAGAAATGCGCCAAGTTTTTTACCAGTTTCACAGTGCTGCCAATTCGCCCTCATCAGGATTGTAAACCAAAGGCAAAACCATTTTCTTCCTGGACCCGGAGTCCTTTCAGGCAAGTCATCATCGCTTACGCCGAGAACAACATGCTTTAGTTAAAACTATAACAAGAACATTAATTGGGTCTTACAAAAAAATTACAAAAATCTTAAATAGAAATAGAAAAACCGGCGGCGATAGGCAGCCGGAGTTTAAGTTTTCTTGTTAAAACACTTGGTCCCTTGAGAAATGATCTTGTATATTTCACGCCAGGAGCGGGCACGATAAACCAGATCGGGCAGATCGCCTTGATTGTAAGGCGCGTCCATAAGAAGCACCGGCACACCAGCAGAACTCACTTCCACGCTGATTCTAAGCATGTCGTCGATCATCACGTTCAAGCCGTTATCCAGGCATGCCCCTGTCTTATCATGGTCACCCAGCAACAGGATCTCATCATAAGGCAGGTTGTGCTTGCTCAACCATTCCCTTGTTTCCTTGCCAAAAGCTTCGTCTCTGGCTGAAACAATAAAGATATCGTGATTTTTTTTAATTTCGTTAAGGTAATGTGCTGCTCCCGGTAAAGGCTTTGGCTCGGTAACGAAGAAACTACCCCGTTCCCGCATAAAGGCCAGCAAATCTTCCTCCCTGATTCCGTAAGCAACGCAAATATCTTGCAGACTTGTTTGCGGCATCTCGATACTCTTATTAAAATAGCTATTCAGTTCTTTAAGCCATAAAGACAGGCTGTCCGCCAGGACACCGTCAATATCTACACCGACCCTCATATGATACCCTCACTTGCCGGCCCTAATTCTATATAAACATTTATTCTCCTGCTTCATCAAAACTCCTGCCTCTTATTGCGGGTAACCCATTAAACAAAAACCCCTTGCGGGGTTTTTATTCTTCAGAAGGAGTCTCGTCTACTTCAGGTGGTTCAGGGGTTTTGGATACCGGCGCTCCGCAGTTGCTGCAGAATTTGGCGTTGGGGGGAAGTTCTGCGTTGCATTTGACACAAACAGGAGCAAGCTGTTGTTTTAATGCGGTAATATCTGCCTCCAAAGATTTGGTACTTAACAGGAGGCGGTCTATTTCATCGCCCAGGTCCGGATCGCCCTTGTATTGCAGATAAACCAGGTTCCCTAGTGCATTGATATTGTTTTCCATTTCCTTTTCCAGTTTGGAAATTTCCATTCTCATCTTGGTTGTTTCGATAGTATTTTTGCTGATGGATTTGGCGCTTTCTCCAATTGATTTGGCGCTTTCACTGACCTTTTTGAAGATATCCATAACCGGCCTCCTTCAGTTTTTTTAAAAACTATTCAATGCAGCCCTTTTAATTCCTTTATCAGCAAAACAAATATCAACCTTTATTCTTCTGCAATGCCAGATATTTGTCCAGCTCCTTGTTAACTGCAGCATCTGCTGACGCGTTTTCTGCCCTTGGCACATGCTTAACCTGTATTTTTAAACCGGGGGTCTCCTCCAGCTTCCTCCATACACGTTCGGCAATTTCCCGCAAGGACGGATCTTTGATCCGGTATTGCCCGTTGAATTGGCGCACTACCAACTGGCTGTCAGCCCTTACTTCCGCAACCACACCGCCCTGTTTGGCCGCCATATGTGAAAGCGCCGTAACCGCCCCTTCCAGAGCACTCCATTCAGCAAAGTTGTTGGTGACATTTGTCCCCAAAAACTTGCTTTTGGTGGCAATCAGGCTGCCATCCTCCCCGGTAATAACCATACCGGCTGCAGCCGGTCCGGGATTGCCGCGACTGCCGCCGTCAATGTTGACAAAAACCTTTAGCATCAGTTACCCTGCTGTTTCTTTTGAATATAGCATTGCCGGCAGTAAACAGGCCGGTCTTCTCTAGGCTTAAAAGGCACCTGGGTTGTACAACCGCATTCGGCGCAGACAGCCTCATAGGTCTCACGATCGACTCTATTGGTCTTACCGGCAGCATTTCTTCTAGCTTTTCTCGCCTGGCGGCATGCAAGACAACGCGACGGGTCATGAAAAAGACCCTTTTCATGAAAAGCTTCCTGCTCAGCAACAGAGAAGACAAAATCTTTATCGCATTCCTTACAGTGCAGCACTTTATCTTCCATACCAAACACCCCTCTCCTGTTTCTTGCCCGGTCGCACATATACAAAACTCTAACCCTCGAACCTGAAACGAGAGAAGTGCAAAACTTCGAAAAGCCCTAGCAAGATACTTTAATTTACTTAATATTATACCAACGAAGGCTTAAAAAGCAAGTGATGGTAAGGCTTGCTTGCACCCAATGCTGCACCGGTATTGTTTATTGCTCCCGCATCACCCAGGGCAGTTTGCGCCATAAGGATACAATTAAATTGCCGCGGCAGGGCTTTGTTGACGATTTTGGTCTGAGCTCCAGACCGTCCCAGTAATACTTTTTTCTAACTTTACGCCTGCGGGCAAGCTTTTCTTCTTCCACTTCACGAGGCGTCTTTCCCATGCTCCTTCAACCCCTTTATTTTTATTATGGCCGTATGCATGAGGCGCTATCCTTGCGGGAACTATAAGGACGCGTGATAATAAAAACCTAGTGAAGGGGTGAGCACAGATTAACCAGCACATTCACTGCATCGTTAACGATTGCCATTACTGGAACCAGGGCAACAACTGCTCTGCCAATGAGATCCTGGTTACAACAGACCATTTTGGCAAGAGCCAACCGGATCAGATCGATGCCACCATGGCCAAAGAGTTAACACCTTCTTCAGCCGGATCTTGTATGGCCACCTGTTGTAAATCTTATGTAAGCAGGGATTCCGGCAAAATCGATATGGACGGCATCAAAAGGATGTAATCAGCAAAGCAGACCCCTTCACTCAAAAGTGCAGGGGCCTTGCTCTATTATCCCGGTCTCAAACAAAGTTATTCAGAAGGGCCATTGTTACTATGCCAACCAATAAACTAAAAAACAGACTTCTGGTTTTGATAGCCACCAGCAGGGTAGGGATAAAAACCCAGATATATCTGTTACTGATACTGATGTCTATGCTGCCTTCCGGCGCCAGCACGCTTATGGCCGTTAGCCCACCCAGCACTGCCGGCGCAACATAGGATAACCACTTTTTGAGGGTTTCTGGAAAATCAAAGCGGGATAACAACGCCACCGGGAGGATACGCGGCAATAAAGACACCAAAGAAACACCAAAAATCATCAGCCAGATACTAGTCTCGCTCACCGATGAACACCCCCAAACTGGCCGCAATAACCGTAGCAATAATGATATTGAACAGGTTCTCCAGGGTAACCGGCACAAAGTAGCCGATCAGCAAACAAATTAGCGCTGCGGATATAGCGACAAAAATATCCGACCTGCGTCTGATCATAAAGACAAGCAAACATATATACATAGCCGGCAGAGTAAAATTTAGCCCCAGGCGGTCCGTGTCGCCAATAAAACTACCCATGACCGCTCCTAAAAGCGTGCTGGTGATCCAGCCTATATGAGAGCTGATATTAAGACCGGCAATGTAGGAGGCTGTGGGCGCATGCTCCTGGTAGCGGTTCATAGCTACGGCATAAGTTTCATCAGTCAGGCCATAGGAAAGCAGGCTGCTGATAGCAGTGGGAACCCGCCCTTTCAGGTAAGGCACCAGTGAAGAAGAAAACAATGAATACCTTAAATTCACTAATATATTGGCCACAATGATGGTAAAAATCGCCCCTCCTGCACCCATGACACCAACAGCAATATATTGCCCGGCGCCGGTAAAACACAATACGGACATCATAGTAGCCTGAATAATCGACATGCCTACATCATTTGCCAAAACGCCAAAAGCAAAGCCCAGGGGCAAATAACCCAAGATGATCGGGATAGAGTCACGTATTCCTTGTTTTAGTTCTTGCCTTTGCATATTTTTACCCGTCCGGATTTTCTATTTATATCTGCCAATTGGTTTGATTGTACTGCTAGAATTGGGATAAATCAACAAGGGGAGGACAATTTGATCCAGCAATTCCGCCAGGGATATCCAATCTACATCCCCCACAAATTAACTAATAAAAAAGACTCCCTCAACAACTGTGGCTAAAGGAGTCCTGGGTTAATTAGCCCCTGGTTACTGCAAGCTTCACCTTGATTCGTATTTGCCGGCAAATTGTTTGCAAAAAATCCTGCACATATTCCTTGGACGATGGCCTCTCTCCCAAAACTACAGTGTCGCTGCAATTGCCTCTGTTGTAACAAACTCCGGCGATTCTTCTCCCCTCACTGACTTTCCATTATCCCATGGTCACTGGATTGCAGAGCCAGGATTTGCAAAGTCCGGTTCAGGATGGTTGCCAACTCCGCACGGGTTATTGTTTCGTTTGGCTTGAACTCGTTTCCTTCGTACTTCATGATACCGGTATTAAAGATAAAACTGATATCAGATTGTTGCTTTTGGGTTAGATTTGTTATATCAACATAATCCGGCCAGATCAATGTGGTAACAACGGATATCTTTTTGGCAGCAAAAGAGTTAACAATGGCACTGGCTACTTCCATCCTGGTAACGGCTTCCTGAGGTTTGAACTCCCTACCGCCGGTGTCAAAGATGTTATTATAACCTGTAATCATTGCTGCAGCACTGTACCAGGTGATATCCTCAACATCATCATATAGGTCGGAAAGTACAGGTAATTGTAAATCATCATAATTCAAATCAAAGGTTCTCACCAGGCATACTGCCAGTTGTGCCCGGTCGACAATAGCATCCGGGCTGAATTTGTTATCTCCGGTCCCAAGCATGATACCTTTTTGGTAGACAGCTTCAATATCAGCCAGAGCCTGGCTTGACTGAATGTCGTCAAAAGGAGCCTGGGCAAAACCTGCGCCTGGGGCAATCAGGAGGGCTGCTGCTAACAAAGCACCACATAAAGCTCTTTTCATTTTTCTCACCTTTCCTGGTTTTGTTGTTTTAATGTTTGACGGTAGAAAATACCGGGTGGTTCATGGATCGCCCTTTAAAGAATCCACGCCCTCGCACGGAGGGCGACGGGAGTTTGTTCTGAAACTGAATTTGTTTCTAAGGTTTCAATCCACGCCCTCGCACGGAGGGCGACTTTATCCCTGATCCGGTTACTATGGAGCACGATCGTTTCAATCCACGCCCTCGCACGGAGGGCGACATTTTATCCGTCCTGCAAGATCGGATGTTGTGGGGTTTCAATCCACGCCCTCGCACGGAGGGCGACGCAAGCGAACGGTAGTAAGCGTAGGGATTTCCCTGTTTCAATCCACGCCCTCGCACGGAGGGCGACGTTTTTGTGGTACATGGCTATGAGTACAATGGTGAGTTTCAATCCACGCCCTCGCACGGAGGGCGACAGCTTGCTCCCGAGTAACAGGGCCTTTGGGATCACGTTTCAATCCACGCCCTCGCACGGAGGGCGACACAGACGATTATAGATACGGAGCGTCTATGCCTAGTTTCAATCCACGCCCTCGCACGGAGGGCGACAGCTAAGGCTGCGCTTATAAAAGTGCTTGCTACGTTTCAATCCACGCCCTCGCACGGAGGGCGACGTTATTTGGTCAGTGGTATGCTGAGCTGCATGGCGGTTTCAATCCACGCCCTCGCACGGAGGGCGACATCGCTAACTTGCCCATTAACAACGTCACTACCAAGTTTCAATCCACGCCCTCGCACGGAGGGCGACGTTACCGTCTGGCCCATACAGCTCCACTCTGCTAGGTTTCAATCCACGCCCTCGCACGGAGGGCGACTTACTATCGCTTATGATGGTCCGGAATCTGTTCAGTTTCAATCCACGCCCTCGCACGGAGGGCGACTTGCAAGTATTTGAAAATGGTACTGTTTATGTGGGTTTCAATCCACGCCCTCGCACGGAGGGCGACCCGGCCCTGCATTAGCTACGGCATGGCCATACTCTGTTTCAATCCACGCCCTCGCACGGAGGGCGACCTGCCCAGCGGTGGCATTCGCAAGGCCAGTAACCAGTTTCAATCCACGCCCTCGCACGGAGGGCGACAAGGTAATGCAATGGGTAATGCAACCGGAGCGGTGTTTCAATCCACGCCCTCGCACGGAGGGCGACGCGTGGATGAGGCGACACTGTTCACATTACTCAAGTTTCAATCCACGCCCTCGCACGGAGGGCGACAGTGTATCACCGCCCGATACTGCAAAAGATACTCGTTTCAATCCACGCCCTCGCACGGAGGGCGACAGCTCAAACCGGCCGGCCTTGGCATCCTCCAGAAGTTTCAATCCACGCCCTCGCACGGAGGGCGACGTACGATGGCACGGGTCAAATGGATCTAGCCACCAGTTTCAATCCACGCCCTCGCACGGAGGGCGACTTTGTCCTGGTATTCCCCTTCAACACAACATCGCTGTTTCAATCCACGCCCTCGCACGGAGGGCGACTCTATACCCAATTACGTTAACTTATCAATTAGCGGGTTTCAATCCACGCCCTCGCACGGAGGGCGACTTGAAAAATATTGTCGAAATATATAAGAGGAAAGGGTTTCAATCCACGCCCTCGCACGGAGGGCGACCTCCCAATATCGAAGGCCCAAAGTAGCTGTAGAGTTTCAATCCACGCCCTCGCACGGAGGGCGACATGCTCCGGCTGAAAGACGCCGCTTCATTCGGCCGTTTCAATCCACGCCCTCGCACGGAGGGCGACATTACAAAAGTTTACTGGAAGAAGGTTTACACTTTTGTTTCAATCCACGCCCTCGCACGGAGGGCGACATTTGATCTTCACCGACAGGTATTACCCCGTCACCGTTTCAATCCACGCCCTCGCACGGAGGGCGACTGCTGTTAAAGCAGAATAATCAGTTCCATTGTGGATGTTTCAATCCACGCCCTCGCACGGAGGGCGACTGCTTCCTGGGGATCGCCTGGAGATCCGCTTTTTGTGTTTCAATCCACGCCCTCGCACGGAGGGCGACATATTACAGAAGATACAATTCTTCAAGAATACGGTTTCAATCCACGCCCTCGCACGGAGGGCGACACCAGCAACGGGAATAAAACCATTGTGGTAGGTGTTTCAATCCACGCCCTCGCACGGAGGGCGACATTCCTGGCCTCCCGGTCCCCCAGTGCCTAGCAAGTTTCAATCCACGCCCTCGCACGGAGGGCGACCCAAGTTTGCTGCCCCATCTGTTCCATGTTTGAGATGTTTCAATCCACGCCCTCGCACGGAGGGCGACGGGGCTGGTAAGTTTGCTTATTATACTATTTATCGTTTCAATCCACGCCCTCGCACGGAGGGCGACAACGATTTGCCGGGAATGTAGGCGGCGCTATACAGTTTCAATCCACGCCCTCGCACGGAGGGCGACCTTTGAAGGCTTTTTCCCGGGAGAAGCACGTAGAGTTTCAATCCACGCCCTCGCACGGAGGGCGACGTACGAAGCAGGCAAGGAAAGATAGATGTTGTCAGTTTCAATCCACGCCCTCGCACGGAGGGCGACCAAGCATAGCATTGGTTCTAGTCACAACAGCTGAGTTTCAATCCACGCCCCTCGCCACGGAGGGCGACTCCTTACCATTACAAATATAAAATTACCCCTTTACGTTTCAATCCACGCCCTCGCACGGAGGGCGACATTACTGTTTCAGTGAAAGTCAATGTTACCGTATGTTTCAATCCCACGCCCTCGCACGGAGGGCGACAGCAGGCCCTTTTACTGTGCGGATTTATCAATACGGGTTTCAATCCACGCCCTCGCACGGAGGGCGACCTTTGTTCTGGACGGTCAAAGGCTTACCTTGGATGTTTCAATCCACGCCCTCGCACGGAGGGCGACAGGATGGGACAATGCCAAACAAGAAGTATTAGTTGTTTCAATCCACGCCCTCGCACGGAGGGCGACACCCCTCTTCAAAGGTCGTTGCTTGACCAATTTGGTTTCAATCCACGCCCTCGCACGGAGGGCGACGATATTAGCCATCTGCTGCCACCCTTTCACACGTCGTTTCAATCCACGCCCTCGCACGGAGGGCGACAGCCAGCCGGCTTACTTTCTTGCGCCAATCGCGTGTTTCAATCCACGCCCTCGCACGGAGGGCGACCTGTACTAAGAGTCTCAGTATGAGGTTTTCAAGGGTTTCAATCCACGCCCTCGCACGGAGGGCGACATTTTACACAAGAAAAATATTTTGTTCCTTTAAAGTTTCAATCCACGCCCTCGCACGGAGGGCGACCAAAGAGGCAGCTTTAAGATGGAATTGCAAAGTTGTTTCAATCCACGCCCTCGCACGGAGGGCGACTTACACATCGATTCGGGAAGCGTACGAAACCGGGGTTTCAATCCACGCCCTCGCACGGAGGGCGACGCTTGCCGGTTACCAGGTCTCTGCCGGCTTCGACGTTTCAATCCACGCCCTCGCACGGAGGGCGACTACAAAGAAGTGGGTTTTCCCCGGCCATAGTGAAGTTTCAATCCACGCCCTCGCACGGAGGGCGACATTGGTAAAAATGTTTTTATTGCGGCACCAGGAAAGTTTCAATCCACGCCCTCGCACGGAGGGCGACACAGAATCATTAGCGAATTACAGAAGGGTAACAGTTTCAATCCACGCCCTCGCACGGAGGGCGACTAATAAGGAGGTATCCACAAATGATTAAAATAACGTTTCAATCCACGCCCTCGCACGGAGGGCGACGACATGCTGATTGAGAGGTTGAAAGAGCACGGGATAGTTTCAATCCACGCCCTCGCACGGAGGGCGACACCTTTTGGAGCACATTACCCACCTACTTTCACGGTTTCAATCCACGCCCTCGCACGGAGGGCGACTTTTTCTTGGTTAATGTTTTATTGGCTTTAGTAATGTTTCAATCCACGCCCTCGCACGGAGGGCGACGATATTGAATATGTGGTTATGATGGCCGGAATAGGTTTCAATCCACGCCCTCGCACGGAGGGCGACTGTACATTCTTTAGATCCGCACAGACAAAGACTTTATACCTTTATTATCGCGAATCTCAAGGCCTAGACTGATAATTATGACAAAAAGTCATTACAGATACGTATTTACGCATAATTACTGTTGTCATCATCTTCGCATACCTATTAGTTGCTTTATGTTTATTTAAGGTATGCGATTATTAAAGAATTATTGGTCCTTCCTGCTCATAACTCAAAGCAACACCATAATGCTCAACCCTTCTTTCCCAGTTTTTCCCTAAAAGGTATATCCGCAGTGAATCCTTTTCGTTATTTATGATTTTTAGAAGTTGTGCTCTAAATTTAATAAATTGATCCGGCTCAACAACACATTCAAAAACTGATTTTTGAACCCTTTGACCAATATTCTCACATGCCTTAGCAACTTTTCTGAGTCGTTTGGGGCCGGCTGCATCATCAAGGCTAACATCATAAGTAACAACTACCATCATCTTGCTTACCTCCAATAGAAAGGCGGATATGCATCTAGATCCCCTCTTAAATACCTTGCCAGAAGCTGTGCCTGCAAATGAAGGATTAACCCAATAGGTATTTTTTCTTTTAGATAAGGGTGAATTATTTCTTCCTTTTTCCTTTTTTGCCATGCTGCTAGCACTGTCTTTCTGGCATTTTCAGTTAGTGTTACACCGTTAGGTCCTTGTTTAAAATCTTTTGCCTGCAACTGTTTCAGATTAACAAGAGAAAAAGCTAGTCGATCACACAAAGGAGCACGCAATTCTTCCATCAAGTCCAAGGCTAGACTAGGTCTGCCAGGTCGCATAGCATGCAAATATCCAACAGCCGGATCGAGTCCAACTCCTTCAAGTGCCGAACGGGCGTCATGGGTAAGCAGCATATATAGAAATGACATAATTGCATTCATATTATCAAGTGGTGGACGCCGGCTGCGGGTTGCAAAGAAGAAGTTTTCTTTATCAATTTTGATTAAATGATCGATAACACTGAAATAGCTATTGGCAGCCTTACCCTCAAAGCCTCGGAGCTTTTCTAATGATATGGTTGGCTTAAGATGCTTAACAACATTAGCCAGGTCTACAGCTGCTGCCTTTATTTCGCTAACATCATCATCTTCCGGATTATCTCTAATATGTCTTATAATTACATTTCGGCTATTAGCAATCTTGGCCAGTAAAAAGCTATACGCTATTTCAGATGCCTTGTGTGCATCATTGGCCACTGAATATTGGCGAGTTCTCAACAAAACATTGCCTCGTACAGGCCCTTCCAATCTCCCATAGAATTTGCCGTAGGCTCCAAAAAATGATAAACCTATACCCTTTTCACCACAAAGCTCGAGCAACGGGGTGCTTACCGATGTATTTCCAAAACAGATAATTGACTCGATAGTGTGGGATGGTACTCTGACTTTTTCTTTCCCACCCACTCTTACACAAATTGTGTCTCCTTGTCGTGAAAGATAAGATTCTTCAGTAGCAACGTAAAGGACATTCAACAGTTTTTTCAATCCTCAATGCCCCTTTCTGCCGCCTTACGGATAGAATCTAGATATTTACGAGTAGTTAATCCCATCCCTGGCATGCATAACTCAACTAACGAGCATTCGTTACACTTTTTGCTTTTTAAAGGTAAGGGCGTAACTCCTGAGGACATCATCATGTGCAGTTCTTTGCTGCCATCAACCACCAATTGTCGTAATTGCTGACTTAGTTCAATGAGCACTCTTTTGCGATCCCGGCCATAATAAATGTATCCTGCCTCTATATGAACCTGCCACATTTCTTCTAAACACATTGCTTGAGCACAAAGCTGAACCTCATACTCCAGTTCATGTCTTTTTTTACCCGCCTTATATTCCACAGGGGATATAAGCCACAACCCGTTCAACCCAGGGACTAAGTAGCCCTCTGTTGATCGTGTTAGCTCAATACAATCTGAATTTCCGCTTAAGCCCAATTCAAGAGAGCGAAGTGGTATACTTCTCAGTTGAGCTTGTCCACTTCTCAATTCTCTGCCTAATTCATGAACTCTTTCATGGAGGATCTCTCCAGCAGCAGTGTGCGCATTATCGCTCCACTGTTGCTCAAGCATAATAAGCCCAGCCCTTCTTTGGCAGTAATAGAATTGGGATAATAGCGAAAGCGGTAACAAGTCGTCTTCAGAATAGGATAATTTCTCCATGACTAGTTACACCTTCAATCAGTTACAACCCAAGCTTCTTCAAAATCACTCGGTATTTCATTCCATGAAATATTAACTTTACCGTCCTTAATGGAAGCAAGCCCTATATCAACACCTTTAGGTCTCTTACTAAAGTGAATCAATAATTGATAGTCACTAATCATGCGGGGAATCACTTCTTTTGTAGTCTTTTTAACTTCAACTAAATTAAATAGCTTATGTGCAGGAGCGCAGCCCAATTTAGCCTGCCGTTTCCTTTGTTCCATGTCACTGTCGGTCCCTGAGTGCCGAAATATTATTAGTGGGGCAATCGTAGACATTTGCCCTTTGCTGGCCGAACGATCATGCTCATACATATTGAGAATTGATTCCCAGAGAATATTCAAGTCGTTATCGTCGAAACCTGTTCCGTTATTCTCAGCGTCAGACAAATTAGCGCTTATGAACCCTCTTCCCTCGTAGAGCCCATAGGGAATATACTGTTTGCGCCCCATTGTCCGCAGCTTATCTTCTGGTTGTTCTGCTTCCCATTTAGCATATTGTTCAAATGTAGTTACTCCCTTTGGGCTATCTGCAACAGACATTCTGGTTATAGAAAGCTCCAAAGGTAAAACTGGATCATATGACCGTAAAAAAGTTAACTGCACTGGACCCCTTACTTGACCGGCATTTTCGCCAGTCGACAAAACTGCACCAAAGGTTCTTACATCATAGTAGTTTTGACACATCCATACCCTGGCAGCTTTTACTTTTTCACGGCTGCCAGACTTAGCTTTGCTGCCGCATTTTTCATTGGCTTCAGCAATAAATTTATTGATATTGGTGGCTTGCTGGACGACAATATTCATTTTTTCCCGGTCACCATAGGCTGCTTGGACGTAATTTCTAATTCTGCGTTTGACGGCAACATCTGTGATCAAGCCATGCATATCCTGGGGATCAATACGTGGTTGATTGCCAGCGTCAGGATCGCCATTGGGGTTTCCATTAACACATTCGACAAAATACATAAATTCATACCTGTTTGAAATAGCCATTACATATAGCCTCCTTATTATTCCGGTTGATTTTTCTTTGTAAACATGACTGCCTTTTGTTGATAATAGCCAAGCGCAAACAAGGTTTGTTCTTCGAGATTAAGGTTATTTGGCACTTGAGACCCCATATGCGATGCTATTTCGGCAATTATCTTTTCATACCATATTGCTAAACCCCGATCCAGCTTGTCCAGATGGAATTGTGATATTTTGACCAGTCTTCCCAGTACTAATGCCGGTGTGGAACTTGCCGCCGCAAAATACCTTTGAACTATACCCGCTCCTACATCACCCAATGCAGCTCTTTGTATTTCAGCAAGAACTGCCATCAAACGCCCGGACTGATATGCCGGCGAGGGATGTTCAGTTAATAGATCCTCATGCAAAATTAATCCACCCCCAAGATTTCTATTTTTTCTGTTGTACCAGGCTTTTAACCAGGCACAGGAAATACGATCCAGATTGTCCTCTTCAACATTGTAAAGCCGGGATTGAATATGCCTAAGGGCTCTGGCCGGAACAGTATCAGGGAAAATGCTACCCTGGATGATACTTCGCCATATCCTGGGCATAATTGAAGAAAGTTCAGTATTGATTCTCTTCGATAGATCTTGTTCATTGTTTCGGTGAGGCAGCAATCTGGCTAGGCCAGCCCAAAGTTTAAAAGGTTTAGCCATACCCTTGCCATCTGGTGTTACCAACCTGATATCATCAAACCATAGTCGGATATTATTGGCCAATTCGGCATAATTACCCACAAACCAATCTCTGACCATGATCCGCCCACCGGCGGCCGATAACTCCAAAACGTAATAGATATTAGATAACAACTCTGGTCGTTCACCATTTTCCACAGAGCGAAGCAATTTTTCTGCTTGGTTTAAGGCCTCTAAGCGAGTTGCCTCATTCTCCTGGTCTAAACCAAGGGCAAGTTCAATCGGATCGAATTCCTTAGCTAACGGTTCCTTAAACCAGTGGATGAACTTTGCCCCAGCTAAAGGTCGTGGTGATAGCGCTATTAAGTTGTTCAATGCCGAGCTATAAAGAGCAACCGATTGCTCAGAACAAGCTGCATTTAAGGACTGTTTGAGACCAAAAGACTGAAAAGAATCTTTGTCGAAACCCACCAACACCGTACCGGTAGATTGACCGCCCACCGAGTTAAGCCCGGAAATTTTTTCGTGTGTAAGCACTGGTTTAGTGATTTCCCCACTTAGAAGGCAGACCATTGTTTCTGTATTATCTTTGCTGGATTTAATGGAACCTCGAAATTCATCCCACCAATTATGCCAGGTATCTAATTCCAAAGGATATACGTTACCAACACGGAAAGTTAGGTTATCATTAGGCTTGGCCTTTAATGCTGTGAGTTTATTTTGAATTTGACTTATTATTTCTGAATCTTCCAGAGCATTGGCACACAGTTCAAGCATAGGCTCTGCGTTGGCTGCATCATGTAAAAGCGAAATAAAGTAATTGTGTTTTTGAGCATTCTTCTCAGCATTTTTTTCATTTTTGACCGTTCCGGTTACTACCGCAAGGCTATCCAGTAAGAAGTGGCTACGGGTGATGCCTCCGGCGATCATCTCTCCCTGATCAAGAGACGGACAACATGGAAAATCACGCTCCGGCTCAACATCAATAAACTCTCCGGCATCGCTTAATACAATAACCCACTTAGCATGCTTGGGTTTGTAGCCAGGTCTAGCTATAAGCTTTTGTTTTTTGGCGTATTGTGCAAGCTCATTTAACATTGGATCACCTCGTTTCTGTTGGCTTGCGCACCTCAGCACTATCCCATGCAGGAACGTTTAAGACTCCATTTTGCATGGTGGCATTAAATAAGGTAATAAATGGTTTTGCTTCCCCAATTGCAACTTCATCCAAATTAAAGGTGTCATAAAGCATCCAGCCAAGATCCGATGTTATATTTATTGGCTGAGTGGACATATCGGCAGGCGCAAAATAAGCTGCAAATTCCCGGCAACCTAA
The DNA here is from genome assembly GCA_050950345.1 of Pelotomaculum sp. GTDB lineage: Bacteria > Bacillota > Desulfotomaculia > Desulfotomaculales > Pelotomaculaceae > Pelotomaculum_C. The sequence continues at coordinate 267,047 of JBMNHK010000002.1, read as the reverse complement.
ATAGGGTTGATAAAAACACTTACCAGTTTCGATTCTTCTTTGCGCCTGCTCATATAATGCCGTTATCCTTTTTTCAAAACCTGGCCTGGGGCTAATATAAGCATGAATTCTGTATCTCACATTTTTCAAAGCCATTGTTTGCCGTTGGGTTCTTCCGACCTGATCGCTACCGGACATGTCCCTGGTTGTATCACAAAGGATCAATGGGGGCTCCCCACCATTCATTGCTTTATATACTGCATTAATACTGATTTTATCTTTTACTTCATTTCTTCTTAGAGCTATATAACTAATCGGATTAAGCACATCGATTTGCTTGATTCTCCAGCTAAACTCTATCGGTTTGGCATAGATGGCATCTAAAATACCTCTTGCAGCTGATGGAGTAATTACCGGATAGCTGAAGCGCTCTACTTTAGTTTCTGGACGTGTAAAGCAAGCCAGATTACCCCAAACTTCAACAACAATCGTATTCAATTTTTCATCACCCCCTTAGATAATTAGATCCATTTCATTTACGCCCAGGTCAATGCCAGTTTTCTCTGAATAATATTCTTTCTTAAGCAGCACATACCACCCGCTTTCTTCCCTACTAATTCCACCCCTTGGATTGCGCATAAATAATGGTTCCAGCAGCCCACTGAGGAGCATGTCCTCCTTAATTTGCACATTAACAGCGTAGGGCCTGGCCCTGCGCACCCAACCGGGATTAATCCCCCTTTCGAAAGCTTCATCTGCCAGGGCGGCAACTTGCTCAGCCTTTTGCTGATCATCTTTTTGCTCATATGGAACTAGCACCTCCGCTCCTATCCGCTTAATCCATTTATAATGCCTGGCAGTTTCAACAAAATCATATCTTTGTATGGCTTTATTTAAATCATTCATTTTCTCTTCTGACAAAGCAAAACACCTGCGGTAATATTCGCTAATCATTTCAGGATCGTTAATATCAATATCGCCATATTCCTTCAACATCATCTGCAATTCTATAGCTGACCGGCGATAATCAGCTGTCGGATATTCAATATCTTCAGCTATGGGCATGAAAACTTGAACAACCCCCTGTTTAAGTTGTCCTTCTCGATTGCATCGACCTGCAGCCTGGGCTATTGCTTCTAATGGAGCCATCGCACGCCAGACAACCGGAAAATCCAAATCCACTCCAGCCTCAACACACTGCGTTGATATTAAAGTACAGTTTTCTTTATTCTTGAGTCTTTTTATTACTTCTTTCAGAACATCTAAACGGTGAGCCGGACACATATTTGTAGACAAATGAAAGGTTTCATCTGGTTTATTAACGCTAACCAGTCGATAAAGATTTAAGGCATGTTTCCTTAAATTTGTTATTACTAGAATTGTTGGGTAGGTAAGAGCTTCTGAGCATATATTCTCCCAACTCTTTTGTTCTTTCGGCCACTGCACCTTTACGCGCCTGGCCCGTTTAAAAAGATTCAGTTGTTTTGTTACTATTTCTTTGGGCTGCCAACCCTTTTCACAATAAACACTTACTTTACTATCAAAGGATTCAAAAGCAGGCTGTGTTGCCGTTGAAAACACCGTTGTGCAGCCAAAATTTTGACTAAGAAATGATAATGCTGCCAAAGTAGGTATAACAAGACTCTGTGGCATTACTTGAGCTTCATCGAAAATCACGACAGAACGTGCTATATTATGCAATCTTCGACAAGAGGTTGATCTATTGGCAAATAAGGCCTCAAAGAATCTAACCGTTGTGGTAATGACAATGGGAGCATCCCAATTTTGCGCTAATAATCTTGATATATCTCCATCTGGTGCTTCCGCTAAGCTATGATCCTGCAATATCAATGAATCCTCACTAGTTTCGCTAAAGACCCTTTCATAGGCTTGCGCACTCTGATCTATGATATTGAGAAAAGGCAGCACGATAATAATTCTCTTCAATCCATGCCTCCGGCAATGCCCTAAGGCAAAAGCCATCATCGCTAAGGTCTTACCTGCCCCTGTCGGTGCAGTTAAAGTATAAATTCCTTGTGGAGAATCAGAAGCTTGAAGGCAACAATCGTAAAGATCGTTGCGCAAATTGACAATTGACTTATTAGCCTTAGAGTTCACACTTAAATCGTGGACATACTGGTTCAATCGCTCTAATAGCAAATCAGGATGCAATTTTATACCCTTTGAACGATAAACATATTGTTTGCCATCATGGGCAAAGTGAGCTTCAGTAGCCAGAAAATCTGCGTCAACTAGGGCAGAATAAAGCATTCGAATATACAGCATTGCAGATATAGGAACATTGTTTTTAAAAAGTTCAGGATACTTACTATCTACAGTAGTAGGAGTTTTGCATTTATCTTTTTTCATGTCTTTTTCCAATATATTAAGTAAATAATCCACGTCTATACTGGAAAACTTTTTACCATCATAAGATATCGGTTGTGACAAATCGGTTATTTTTTTAAATTCCGTATATAGGCCTGTGATTAGACCATCATGGTGGCCCTGGATAGCTATCGCACCGGCAAGTCCTGCAACCCCATATTTATTTAACATGGCTACCGCCCCCGGAGCCGCGTGATCAACATGAACTGCCTGCCTGGATAACACTTGCTGAAAAAGGTCCCCATATTTACCTAAATCATGATAGAAACCGGTGCACAAAGCCTCATCCGCCTGATTCCACACAGCTGCAAAATCCGAAGCAAGTCTAGCAACCTCATATAAATGATCAATCACTGGTTCTTTATGACCATGAATATTTGCTGAATGTGCGTATCTCATTTTTTCCTCCATATGAAATTTCGGTGCTGGGCATCAACATAACCATCCCCATCCGATTCATTCAATTAACCCGGTATAGCCGAACTAATATATTGCTCAGATATCCTCATTGCTCTTCCATTTCATATAAGGACTCATCCAATATCTATTCATTAACAATCTTTATATTAATTTGATTATATTTGACTTATTGGTATTATTCTCCTCCTCATTTAGCATTTTTCTATTATATATTACTCCGACAATTACACAGAAAAAAACCAAGCATCTCAATCCCTTGAGACGCTTGGCTTTTCCTGGAGCCGATGGTCGGATTCGAACCGACGACCTGCTCATTACGAGTGAGCTGCTCTACCCCTGAGCCACATCGGCATGTTATATCAACTTAAGCAAAATTTATTTTATCTTACCGTTATTGAAAAGTCAATCCAGGCAACAGCCCCGGAAGGTGTCAAGTTCTTGTAGGTTTATGATTGAGATCTACCTTGCATGATTAATATAGCAAAATACTCATTTTCTTTTCTGGCAATATCTGTTAAAATATATAAATCACAGATGCAGAAACAATCACTAAACCGGAGGTACTATTCATGCTCAAATCAGTTGCAAGGATCATTGTTATCTCGTTAGTTACTTTACTATTATATCAACAGCCGGCCCTGGCAGATAACAAGCTGGTGATTAACAAAGGCACCAATCAGCTGGCTTTTTATAAAGACAGTTACCTGCTTCGCATCTTTCCTGTCGCCACCGGGCGTCTGCCGGAATTCACACCTGAAGGCACATGGCAGGTAGTTGTCAAACTGGTCAACCCCTCCTGGCGGCATCCCGACGGTGGTCCCGTCATACCCGGCGGTATACCTGAAAACCCATTAGGCCCCCGCTGGCTGGGCTTTAACGCGCTCAATACCGCAGGGTACACTTATGGAATACACGGCACCAATGCTCCCGAATCTATCGGCACCTATGCCTCCCTCGGCTGTATCAGGATGAATAACGAGGATATTCTTTGGCTTTATGACCAAGTTCCCATAGGCTCCGAGGTAAATATTATTAACAGCAACGCTGATCTCAATAGCCAGGCATTCAATTCGGTACAGATAAACGACAAAGAGCTCGCCTTTGCATCCCATCTAGGGCCGGTATGGCATGATAATAATACCTGGTTGCCAATCAGGCCCGTAGCCGAAGCGATTGGCTACCGGCTTTCCTGGAACAACGCTGACCAATCCTTGTATTTAGCCAATATCGACCGGGAGGTTTCTTTTGCCATAGGCAGTCAACTAGTTAGTGTCAACAACCTCCAATATAGCGCGGAGGATGCGCCATACCTCTTAGAAGAACTAACCTTTGTGCCGGCATATTACTTTACACGTTATTTAGGCGCCGAAATGCTTAAAGATACTGAGAAAGGTATCCTCTCGCTAAAATATCCGGAGGATACCTGGAACGGCCGCTTAACCAGGTATCAGACGACAGTCAGAGTTGACGGCAACACGCTCCGCCTGCCGCAATCCGAGGTTACCCTGAGTGACGGGGAAAACTTGCTGATCCCGGCAATTCCGTTATTTATGGCAGCAGGGGCTACCGTCGAATGGAATGCGCTCACCAACACTATGGAAATCACGCTGCAAGACAAACACATTATCCTTGATAAAGACAATGCCCAGGTGTTAATCAACGGGCTTCCTGCAGCTGAATCCGACCTTAAGGTCGTAAAAGGCACCTCATATCTTAATCTAAGCGCTTTAACAGAGTTATTCGGCTTTACCGTACAAGCTAATGGCAGTGACCGGACAGTTGACATTACCACAAAGGCAGCTGAGAAGCCTGTGCCCAGGGAACAAGAAGAGGGCCGGGATAAGGGCCTGGAAAAGGTAAATACCGAGTCCTTACCCGTGCCATTGCCTGCTCAGCCTGAGACAATGGAAACAATGGGATACACTAGAACACACAAGTCATGAGCTATGTGTTCTTTCCGCCACGCCTATCAAGCGGGTCAAATAGTTAACGACAGCCGTGATTGTCTGGGGCCGGAGACAACTGCTTCTCAGGCAGAGAACCCTCCAGCTGCAATAAACGCCTCTTAACCTCCAACCCTCCGCTATATCCACCCAGGCCGCCACCGGCAGCCAGGATCCTGTGGCAAGGGATTATTATCGGAGTGCGGTTAATGCGCATCACACCACCTATAGCCCTGGCACCTTTGGGGCGGTCAGCTTGCAAGGCTACCTCCCCATAAGTACGGGTCTCGCCATAAGGGATAGCCCTCACCAATTCCAGGACCAGCTTTTGAAACGCAGTGTAACCTGAAAAATCGATGCTTGTGCTGAAGTGAACTCTCTCTTTGGCAAAATAACGCAGTATTTCCTCTTCTAAAAGGGCTTCTTCGGCGGTCCTGGGCTGTGTTGGGAAGGGAAGATTGGACAGACATTTGTTGAGTTCACCGGCTAAAGCCCTTCTTGCCTCCTCCTGGCTTTGCTGCGGCAGTGATAAACCCTGCAGGCCTGCTTTCGACCAGGCTGCCGCCATCCAACCATGTGGGGTTACAAAGGTTGTTATATGCATGCTCATTTCACCTAGTTTCCCGTCAGGCGTCAAACTCTATCATACAAACCGCTCGTCCTACACCTGTACCGTATTATACTTTTTCATCATAACAAACTTCAGCTGTACTTTAAATATATTTGGTAATAACAAAAAAGGATTGTCAAAAGTTCCCGAAAACCTTTAAAAAACCTTTCAGTCCAGATCAGCCCAAAAATTTATTAATACGCCGTCCATCCTCCATCAACTACTAAACAATGCCCATGCACATAACCAGAATCATCCTTGCCAGGAACACTGCAACTGCTGCTATTTTTCTACAATAAAGCTTAAAGACCCTTTCAAGCATTTCATCCGTCGCTTCAGCAACAGAACTGAAATCATCCATTTCCGTTATTTACTAATATTTCTACTTTGCCGGGTTCTTTATGGGCTTTTTCAATATTCGCCTTGCTGTCAACAACCCCGTCCCCCTGACACCCTCCTAAAGAAAAGGAGCTTCTCAAAAGTTCGCTGAACTAATGAGAAGCTCCCAGTGACTGTTTTTGCGTCATGTGGGCAAAATGTGGGCAAGTCCTATTTGCCTATGTTAAAAACCTTGATTTTACTGGGCTTGGGCCCTTAATTACATCATGCCGCCCATACCGCCCATGCCACCCATGCCGCCCATGCCGCCCATAGGATCTTTATCATTCTCAGGCTTTTCGGCAACCAGGGTTTCCGTGGTCAGGATCATGGCAGCGATGCTGGCTGCGTTCTGCAGGGCAGTTCTGGTTACTTTAGCAGGGTCCACAATACCTGCTTCGATCATATTGACATATTCACCCAACAGGGCGTTATAGCCAACACCGGCTTCGGAATTCTTGACTTTATCAACAATGACGGAACCTTCCATACCAGCGTTGGTGACAATCTGGCGCAGAGGCTCTTCCAAGGCCCGGCGGACGATATCAACACCGGTCTTTTCATCAAAATTGCCGGGTTCAATGCTGTCAAGGGACTTGATTGCGCTGATATAAGCTACCCCGCCGCCAGGAACAATGCCTTCTTCTACGGCTGCCCTTGTTGCGTTCAAGGCGTCTTCAATGCGCAGCTTCTTGTCTTTCATTTCTGTTTCTGTAGCCGCACCAACCTGGATTACAGCTACGCCGCCGGCCAACTTGGCCAGACGCTCCTGGAGCTTTTCCTTGTCGAATTCAGAAGTTGTATCCTCAATCTGAGCCTTGATTTGATTGACGCGTTTGCTAATGTCGTCGGCACTGCCGGCGCCGTTTACAATAATGGTTTCTTCTTTCTTGACCCTGACTTTTGAAGCACGACCAAGCTGATCTAATGTAGTTTTATCCAGCTTCAGGCCCAGATCCTCGGTGATGACTGTACCGCCGGTGAGAATAGCGATATCCTCCAGCATAGCTTTGCGCCTGTCACCAAAGCCCGGGGCTTTTACTGCCGCGCACTGGACGGTGCCGCGCAGCTTATTCAGAACCAGTGTTGCCAGGGCTTCACCTTCAATGTCTTCAGCAATAATCAGACAAGGTCTGCCCGCCTGAACGATCTTTTCCAGAGTCGGCAGGAGGTCGGCAACTGCAGAGATCTTTTTGTCCGTAATTAAGATATAAGGATCATCCAGGATGGCTTCCATCTTCTCGGTATCGGTAATCATATACGGGGAAATATAACCACGGTCAAAATTCATACCCTCAACGATTTCCAGGGTGGTGGTGGTGCCTTTGGACTCTTCAACTGTGATAACACCATCTTTGCCCACTTTTTCCATAGCATCGGCAATCAAATTGCCGATTACCTCATCGTTGGCAGAAATGGTTGCCACCTGAGCGATAGCCTCCTTGCTCTCCACCGGCTTGGATAAATCTTTGATTGCTTCTACCGCTTTGTCAACGGCTTTCTCAATGCCGCGTTTAATGATCATGGGGTTAGCGCCGGCTGTTACGTTGCGTAAGCCTTCGCTTACCAAAGCCTGGGCCAATACACAAGCGGTGGTAGTTCCGTCACCGGCCACATCATTGGTCTTGGTAGCAACTTCTTTCACCAGCTGCGCGCCCATATTTTCAAATGGATCCGCCAGCTCAATTTCCCTGGCGATGGTAACACCGTCATTGACGATCATCGGTGTACCGAATTTTTTGTCCAGGACTACGTTGCGCCCTTTGGGACCTATGGTTATTTTTACTGCGTCCGCCAGGGCGTTAACACCTTTTTCCAGGGCACGCCTGGCATCTTCACGATAGATAATGTCTTTACCAGCCAATTTACTTACCTCCTCTTATAATCCTTACTCTACTACTCAATTACACCGAGAATGTCGGACTCGCGCATGATCAGATACTCAACATCATCGATCTTGACTTCAGTACCGGCATATTTGGAAAACAGGATCTTGTCGCCTACTTTCAGGTCAATTGCAACCCTCTGGCCATTTTCAAGAAGTCTGCCCGAACCAACAGCTATAACTTCACCTTCTTGAGGCTTTTCCTTTGCCGTGTCGGGGAGCACAATCCCACTTTTAGTCTTTTCTTCGGTTGGTGTTGGTTTTACAACAACCCGATCGCCTAATGGTCTGATCACAATATAACCCTCCTTATAGTTGTTGTTAGCACTCATTGCAGTTGAGTGCTAACATTTACATAAAATATAATATAGAATAAGAAAATCAAAAGCAAATAAAAAATTACCTCATAATATTCCTCTTTTAGGGCGAAAAAGAAGAATAACGTAATTTATCTTTGATTTTCTTCTCCTATCTTAAAATTAGCCTTTAAGAATTATTCATATAGATATATTTTTCCAGAATACTATCATTTTATACGGGCATTTTAATTTTTTGTTTGCTTATTCACTGACCCCGCATTCATTGCTGCGGCCGGTTAAGATGTCCAGAGCATGGGGCAAAGCCGGCAGGATGACCTCCAGGCACTCCCGGACTCCCTTGACACTGCCGGGCAAGTTGATAATCAAAGTATTGCCGCGCACCCCGGCTACTGCCCTGGACAACATCGCCCGGTTTGTCTTCTTCAGGCTTTCTGCCCGCATAGCCTCCGGTATGCCGGGCACCAGACGCTCGATGACAGCCAGTGTTGCTTCCGGTGTGACGTCCCGCCGGCTCAACCCTGTGCCTCCGGTAGTGAGGAGCAATTCCACCTGCTCCTGCTCCGCCATCCCGATCATGGCCTCTATTAGGGCGTCAAGATCATCCGGCAATATTTTATAACATACCACTTTGCCTAATGCCTCTACCATGGTCTGGATCACCGGGCCGCTTTCATCCACTCTCTCACCCCGGGAACCTTTATCGCTTACCGTAATAATTCCGATTCTATACATTCCAACCTCCAACATTATTAATAGCCCTTAAAGCAGCCTATTAAGCCCAATCAGGCTCACCCGGGCGCTGAAAAGTGCCGCTTTTGCCGCCGCTTTTGTGCACCAACCTGATTGCACCAATAACCATCTCCCGATCCACAGCCTTGCACATATCATAGATGGTCAAAGCCGCTACGCTAACTGCCGTCAAGGCTTCCATCTCCACGCCGGTCTGTCCGGTGACCCTTACCCTGGCTTCGATCTCAACCGTGTTGCGTTCATAATTAGGGCGAAAATGGACGTCAATCCCGCTCAGCATCAGAGGGTGACAAAGGGGGATCAAGGCAGATGTTTTCTTGGCCGCCATTATCCCGGCCACCCTGGCTACCCCAAAAACCTCTCCCTTAGAGACATTGCCGCTGACGATCAACTCCAGTGTTTCCCTGCGCATATAGACCTCGCCCCGGGCTATGGCCTCACGTTGTGTAGCTGCTTTGCCTCCGACATCAACCATCCTGGCCTGACCAAGTTCATCCAAATGAGATAATCCATCCATTGTGCTAGCTCCTCCATCTCCACCGGCTGCAGTTTAGTTGCTCCAACAGCCAATCTGGGCATAATTTACCATCAAATAGTATTCCTCCCGTCAAGCCAAATATCCTTTGGCCGGGACGATGATCATCAATAAATAATTAGCAGGCTCAACCCCGTAGGAGAGCCTGCTTATCATCATCAGCTAAAACATGTGCACTTGAATAAATTACAGTTGGGTTAATCTACGGACCTCCCCATCCCTCAGCTGCAGTTCCACATCCCAGCCTTCTTCTACATCCTCCAGGTCAATGCTGTAACCGTCACTGTCCCTTAAACGAGCGCCGTCCTCCAAATAGTAGGTGAATTGATTGCCGCTTTGCTGCTCAATCCTAATCCTTTCGCTGCTGACCCTTACATCGATGATTTCTCCTTCAATGGTAATATTCTCATCATCGATGATTTCGATAGTGACAATCTCACCATCTTCTATTTCTACCCTGGCCTCGCTGCCGATTACTATGTCTTCCAAATCAATGGTATATCTGTCCTTAATGATTTCCACATCTGAAGCTATATCGTAACGCTCCTCATCACCGTCACTTAATTCAAACCGCAAATACGGTGATTTGCCGGTCCTAAGGCCTGTGATGACTACGTCTTCACCAAAGCGCGCCTTGTCCAAAACCTCAATACTTTTGACATAGTCATTGACATTAAACTCCAACTTGACCCTGTCACCCTGGTCAAGATCAGCCAGTCGCGCGCGGTCACCGTCGATGCTCACTTTCACAGAAGGGCTCAGGTTATATGTCCATTGGTAACCACGATCATCTTCAATAACAATAGCCAGACTGTTGATTAAATTGATCTCCCCTTCTACCGATGAAGCCTCCAGGATCGTGATCTTAACGACTTTATCCTGTACATAGGTAACTTCTACTTCGTCCCCCAGGCTAATTTCATCAAAATCCACTTTTTTGCCGGCCTTGAGCACGGGTATTCCGTCAGGCACATCAAAATCCGTATTAAAACCGCTTTCCGAGATCGTCAAACGGGACGATCTAACTCCTGAGACCTTCCCTGTCAATGTGTTGCCCTTAAGCACATTGACCTGCGTAATCCTGTCCTGGTCTACTTTGATCTCTACATATGACCCGATTGCCAAATTGATTACAGGGATCCGATCCCCCTGATCATTAATCAATAAATCGTTAGGGGCAGGCTTAAATGTCTTTGTGCCGTCCAATTCGATAATCCCAATCCAACAATCGCTGCCGGCCAGGATAACATTCTCCACCAATCCCTGGTGGAGTCCACCTTGACTGGCCGTTCTCTCCGCTCTGACAAAAGCAATTTGCCCGTCATCGCCTTTGATCAGCCTCACCCTGTCACCGGGCTTAAGATCAGCCATACTCGCTTTTTCCCTGCCAAGATAATACCGGCAATCCTTAGACAGCAGCAACCTGCTTCCATCCTGCAGGGCTATCAGCCCCAGGCCGGGATCGGAGGCCGCTATCACCCCGGTAATGTAACGCCCCGGATATGGATTGGCAAAATCATTATTCAACAGGTTAGATAATAAAACTGCCATTTGAGCCCGGTTGATAGAACTGTTGGGTTCAAATACGTTCCCGGGCATACCCTGCATAAGCTTATGCTCAACCAGTGTAGCAACATAACTCTTGTACCCTGATGGGATATCAGCTGCGTCGGCAAAGGTTAAGGGCGCCGTGCTGAGCTCCAAATCTAAAGCCAGGCAGGTAAGAGCGGCTACTTGCGCCCTGCTGGCGGCCCCGGTGGGAGCAAGCTGATCAAGGTAGTTCTTATCCAGCATGCCCTCCTCTACAGCTGTAATAAGATACCCCCTGCCCCATGGCACGTATGACGGCATTTTATAACTTACAACCGCCTCTTCCACAGCTGTGGCCCTATCCTCCTTACCAATCATCCTGATCAACATAGCTATGGACTCCAGCCTGTTCACACTTTGATACGGCAAAAACCTGCCGTCGGGATAGCCCTTTAAGATCCCCAGTGAGCTCATTTCCGAGATCTCCATCTCTGCCCAGGCGGCATCACCTATATCAGAGAAATTTATTGCTTTCGCCTCAGAACTTGCAATCCCATTGAATAACACCACGGATGTTATTGCCAGCATGAATAATAACAAAGGTATTCTTTTTAGCATTTCCTTACACCTCCTATATAATACAGACGCCCAGCCACAACAAAAGGTTCCGTTTTAAACCAAAAATCTTTTCAATGGCCGCCCGCCGCTTTCGGATAAAACCAGTCGATGCATAATTAATTATTGGATTAAGCTGGCATAATATCCTGCCTCAATCCGGTCTAGAGGCAAAAAAAAACCGCCCGGCATAAACCCCAGGCGGATTCTAATTCAATTTTTATTTACTGCGCCACATCACCCGGCCGCAGTCACGCAGGTCATAACCGCCCAGCTGCTTTACCTCTTCCTGGAAAGCAGGCTCAGCCATAACAGAAAGCAGCCTTTGGATATGAGGAGTATCCCAGAACTCTGCCGGGATACAGAGGTCATAACGCTCTTCGTCTATAGGAATAAAGTCCAGCCTCAGGGCCTGGGCTGCTGCCCTGATACCCATGCCGGCATCCACCGAACCTGACTTTACCGCAGCCGCTACCCCCATGTGGGTGTACTCTTCCAGTTCATAGCCTTTGATTCTCTCCGGCTCGATCCCGGCTTGCCGCAGCAGGTGGTCCAGGAGAACCCTGGTGCCGGCGCCGCGCTGGCGGTTGACATAAGTAATATCAGATCTGGTCAAGTCGGCCAGGCCTTTGATGCCTTTGGGATTGCCGGCAGCAATGATCAGCCCCTGTTCCCGGTGGGTCAAATTTACCAATACCACATCCTTGCCGGGTAGAAACCTTTCAATGTATGCTACATTATAAGTGCCGGTTGCCTCATCCAACAGGTGCGTGCCGGCACAGTGCGCTTCCCCGCGCTTTAAGGCGGACAGCCCGCCCAAACTGCCTACGTTGGCCGAGGATAGGGTTGCGGCGGGGTATTTCAGACGCAAGTGGTTGGCCAGCACATCCAGAGCAATATCATGACTGCCGATGATTACGCTGGTCTCCTTTATTTCCTCAGGAGTCCTGAATAATTGCACCTTTACCTTTTCGCCGATATTATAACCTTCCGACAGGCGGGGCAGCCGCAGGATCCCGTCCGCCCGGACCAGTGACATTAACACACCGGCCCCGCGGGATATCGGGGTAGCAATGACCCGCTCACCCACCTGACCCAGCTTAACCCGGACAAACTCCTCAACCCCGATGGGCGAAACCATTTTTTTGGAGACAACTGCCTCAAGCATGGTGGGCTGGGGCGGAGTAAGGCCTAGTTTACTGCAAATCAGAGGTTTGACAAACAGCTCCATTCCCAGATAAGCAGACACTGGATAGCCAGGCACACCTACAACAGGTTTCCCATGCACTTCACCAAGAATTACAGGTTTGCCGGGCCTGATAGCCACCCCATGCACCACAACTTTACCCAGGGAAGCAATCACATCGGCTGTAAAATCCTCACTACCCGCCGATGAACCGGCATTAATCAATACGATATCGGCCTCATCGGCTGCGGCAGCAACAACTTCCCGCAGCCGGTCAAAATCATCTGCAGTTATGCTGTGACGTAAGGGGCTCCCACCCCATTGCTTGATCGTTGCACTCAGCAGACGGGAATTGTATTCAATAATATCACCGGGTTTCAGCTCCGTACCCGGTTGAACCAGTTCTGTACCTGTAGGCAAGATCGCTACTTTTGGCCTGGGGTGGACGTATATATCCAGAACACCGCCAGCCAGGGCAGCCCCGATATCAACAGGCCTGATCATTTGGTTGGCAGGAAAGATCATTTCCGTAGCCACTACATCCTCCCCCACCATACGGACATGCTGCCAGGGGTGAGCTGCCTGGATAATTTCGATGACTCCCGGCTCTACGTAATGAACATCTTCGATCATGATCACAGCGTCGCATCCTGCCGGCAGGGGATCTCCGGTATCTACCGGCATAGCTTCACTGCCGACTTTCAATCGTTTTGGCGTTGTTTCAGAGGCTCCGTATGTATCAACAGCTTTTACAGCCATGCCGTCCATAGCCGACGCATGATAATGGGGGGAGGAGACTCGGGCATAAACCGGAGACGCGCTAACCCGGCCTAAAGCATCTTCCACATTGATTAATTCCGGCCAGGCCGGGCGCAATGCTCCGATGCCTTCCAGGTAAGCCAGATACTTTTCCAGGGCTTCCTCCCAGGGCAGATCGTCCAAATACACCTTACGCTTCATAATTTATGTCAACCCCTATGAGCTCAATTGCTCTAAAATAGTTTTGCCGCCACTAATTCACCGGCTTCGACACCCTCTTTACCGGCAGGTATGTGCACCAGGCCGTCAGCTTTGACCATCGTCCCAATGAGTCCCGACTTGCCTAAGACCGGCTCCGCATATAATTGCCCGTTTTGGTTGGACAGCTTAACCCTGACAAAGTCATCCCGTCCGGCGGCTGAGTGAAGGTTGCGGGTAATAACAGCCCGCAACGGGTAATCCAGGGACTCTCCTTCCCCCTCTGAGGGGTAACAGCCTTCGCGCACCAGCGGCGCAACCAGCAAGTCAAAGATAACCAGAGCTGAAGTGGGGTGTCCGGGCAGGCCAAAGACCGGTTTGCCGTCTACAACCGCTCCCACCGTAGGTTTGCCGGGTTTCACTGCAATACCATGAAACAATACTCCCGGTTCAGCCAGGGACTCGATAGCCCTGGCCGCAACATCCCGGGCTCCCACCGAACTGCCGCCGGACAACAGAACGATATCGTTTTCCTGCAGGGCTTGCCGCAACACCTTTGCCAGATCAGCATAGACATCCCGTACTATACCATAGAGACGTGGCAAGCCGCCACATCCCTGTACTGCACCGTAAAGGGCATAAGAATTAATATCCCGCACCTGTCCCGCAGCAGGTTTCTCCGCAGGCGCAACCAGCTCATCCCCTGTGGAAATAATACCCACCTTAGGGGCCTGTAATACCGGGACTTCCATTACCCCGATAGCAGCCAGCAAACCCATGTCCTGGGGTCTGATCCGCTGTCCGGCAGCCAGAGCTACTTCTCCGGCGCCGATATCCTCCCCCCGGCGCACCACATTATCGCCTGGAGCTACCGGTCTGGTCACCCCGATAGTTCGCTCATCAAGCTCTTCTGTATATTCAACCATGACTACGGCGTCAGCTCCGGGGGGCAGCATGCCACCAGTGGCAATCCGCCAGGCCTGTCCGGTTTTAAGCGCCTCACGGGGGGCCTGTCCCATCAGCACTTCACCGGTGATATCCACATAGGCTGGCATGCTTTCCGTTGCACCAAAAGTGTCCCTTGCCCGCACAGCGTAGCCGTCAACCGTCGAGCGGTCAAAACCGGGTACATCTTCCGGTGCCCGGACTGCCGCAGCTAACCGGCGGCCAAGGCTCTCCAGCAGGGGCACTTTAACGGCAGATCTTGTTGTCAGGTGTTGTGCCACAACTTCCCTGGCATTTTTAATTGTTAAAGCATTGAATAGTTCAGTCATCGGTTACCTCTAAGATCGTGAATTATTTTGATTGCAGGCGATCCACTAAAAACAGCCAAGTTCACATGCAATGATTTTAATCTTCAGCTGATCAGCAGCCGCGCCTACGACACCCACAGGAACCTTTAAATCCGCTGCCAGTTTCCTGGCTGCCGTACAACTTATCTTTCCATCCCCGGCTGCGCTTTTCAAAGCTTCCAAAACCTCAGACGATACCTCTGACATTTTACCCACCCCTCTCTATTTTTAAATCAATAAATCAACTTCAATTGGCTTAAAGCTTACCGCAGGCCGGACAGCTGCTGTCCCGTTCCAATGAAATTTCAGAAAAAGCAGCCGACAGAGCATCATAAACCAGCATTCTGCCGACCAGCAACTCCCCCGTCCCCAGCAGGTAACGGATTGCTTCGGCCGCCTGCAAGGTGCCAATAACACCCGGAACAGCTCCAAGAACACCTAACTCCGAAGTGGATGGGGCCGTAGACGGGGGCTCGTTGCGGAAGATACACCTGAAACAGGGCCCCTTACCCGGCAAAATTGTAAAGATCTGACCTGACCAGGCCAGCACGCCTCCATAGACAAAAGGCTTGCCATATTTGATACAGGCCTCATTGATATTATACCTGGCCGGGAAATTATCGGTACAATCGATGACAATATCGTAGTTGGGTATCAGTGCCGCTGCGGTCTCAAGATCAAAAAATTTCTGATAGGTTTCAACCGTTAAATCCGGGTTAAGGGCTTGCAGCTTTTCAGCTGCTGAGATAACCTTGGGCCGCCCCAGATCAGGCACAGTGTGTAAGATTTGCCTTTGTAAATTGGAAAGGCCGACGGTGTCGGCGTCAATCAAGCCTATTCGCCCTACTCCGGCTGCCGCTAGATAAAAAGCAACCGGCGAACCAAGACCGCCGGCTCCAACTAAAAGCACTCCGGAATTGAGCAGTTTTTCCTGACCTGACTCACCTACACCCGACAATAGTATATTCCTTTTGTATAACTCACGTTGTTTAGCAGTGAGCTGTATTGACCGCATCCTCTTCACTCCCATATACCACAATATTAAGCCTCACACAACAAGGATTGCTTATTTTGGCAAGCTGCATCGCTGTATAAGCAGATCAGCAACAGCCGGCACTTCATCCAAAGCACAAAAAGGAACGCCTTCTACCGGCGCAGGCTGTCTTACTAAGTTTAGCAATTCCTCCACCGGTATTATCAGGCGCCCGGCTATATCGTTATCCCCTTCATAACCATCAACAATAATCAGGTCCACACCTTTAACCAGGTTAAGAATCTCCTCCAGTTCCGGCACGGTTGCACTGCGTCTGACAACCGCTAGTCGATCCCGTGCGGCCAGGGCGACTACATCCGCACCGGCTCTAGCATGCCGCCAGGTATCTTTACCCGGCTGGTCTATTTCCATCTGACACGCCGAATATTTAATCACTCCTGTCCGGCAGCCCCGCTCTTTCAATTCAACTATCAGTTTTTGGAGAAAAGCGTCTTTGCCGGCTCCTGAGCAATCTGCCAGGATGACCACCGGTGTTTTTGGGTGCATCATTGGGGTATCACTTTCCGGATCAATGATATTAATCAACCGCCTATTTGCGACATCACCCTGCGACGGTCATGCCATCCTTCCTGCATATGGTGGCGATCCGGCTTGAGGGCTACCGCCTCCATAAATAAACCTGCCAGTTCCTCAACGCTAGCGCCGGAACGCAGGGGTGTTTTAAGATCAACCTCCCGGGCATCATACAAACAGGGCCGCAAAGCCCCGCCGGAGGTCATGCGCAGGCGGTTACAGCTCTGGCAGAAATGGTCGCTCATGGAAGTGATAAAGCCAATTGTTCCTGCCGCGTCCTTAAGCTTAAAATATTTGGCCGGTCCGTTGCCAAAGGGCATTTTGGCCGGTTGGAGGGCTCCTAATTTAGCAGTTATCTGCGACATGATTTCTTCCGTCGGTACAAAGCGGCCGATGGTCCAGTTGTTTTGCGAGCCAATCGGCATAACCTCAATAAACCGCACATGGAGAGGTCTGTTTAAGGTAAGGCGCGCCATCGCCACAACTTCATCATCATTAAAACCACGCAATACTACCGTATTGATCTTCACCGGATGAAGCCCGGCATCCAAAGCGGCCATGATTCCCTCCCAGGCAACGGCAAGATCCCCGCCCCTGGTGATCTCACGGTAACGAGCCACTTGCAAGGTATCCAGACTGATGTTCACTCTGGTTACCCCTGCGGCCTTTAGAGCGGCAGCACGTTGGGGTAACAGCAACGCATTGGTGGTCAGAGTAATGTCATCAATGCCCGGGATATCCGAGATCCGTTTAACCAGGTCTTCAATCCCTTTTCGCACCAGCGGCTCTCCGCCGGTTAGGCGGATTTTTCTTACTCCGATCAAGCTGGCTGCCCGGACTATTTTTTCTATTTCTTCAATGCGCAGGATCTCAGCATGAGGAGTAGATTGAACACCTTCAGCCGGCATGCAGTAAACACAGCGCAAATTGCAACGATCAGTAACAGAAACCCTGAGGTAGTTAATATCCCTCTGATAGGTATCTTTCAATCCCCTCACCATCCAGCATTTATATTACCAGAGCTCTTGGTACGTTTAAACAGGAAATAATGATACTCCATAAACAACGAATTGAATAATAGATTTTCATTATATCAAAATTTTTCAATATCCTTTAAAGCTAAACTCACACATAACATTGAAACCCTAATACCTTTATCGACGACAGCACCTTGTTTCTGCTCCCTGTAACAAAAAGGATACTACAGTCGTCCAAAAGACCGTATCATATAAATAGACAAAACATTAAGAAAATAAATAAAACGGAAGATAAATAAAATAAATACTACACTCTATAGCTATTGAATTATATCATATGGATAAAGGCAGGACAATACTATACTAAACTAACATCCAGGACTAACACTCAGGCTTATCCTGCCCTGTGCATCAACCAGTATATTTCTCAATGCAGCAAGCCATACCTTTTTACAAGGCATTAATCACTTCCCGCAAGTAGCTTCAGGGCAAAATCTGGCCTGTCCAAGCAAAGCCGCTGCCCCGGAGGCGGTTGTCCCGTAAAACACCAGTGGTATGGAGGCATTGTACAAAGTATCTATAGTTGCGTTACAGATGGTGCTGCCGGTGGAAAAAATAACATCATTGTTGGCGATGTGTTCATCCAGTCCCACCGCTCCGTCATTAATCAACACCCCGTTTTTTGTCTTTCCTATATTGGCAGGATCGAGATCAAGCACGGTCAAGGCCGGAAACGCCTTGTTCAAAGCTTCGGCCAATGCGGGTTGGTAGCCAATCATCAGTATGCGCGGGTGGCCATAGTTCTTGCGAAAATAATCTGCCACCTGACCGGCACACAATTCCGGTCCTTCATTGCGGCAGTGAATACTATTGTCCACCATGCCAACGTGACTGGCCACAGCGTTAAGGGTGGCAATATATACAGCGCGTTGGAAATCATCTTCCAGGGACAAAGCCAGCACATCGTCCAGGGTGCCGCTAAAGTCCCCTTGGGCACTTGTAAACGCCTGCCCTTTGGCGCCCATGACCTTAGCCTGCAGCAACCGCTCTTTTCCTGCCAACAATACATAATCCGTTCTTTTAGTGGCCCCGATGGCATCTTCGGGACTCAATAACGC
Organism: Pelotomaculum sp.; assembly: GCA_050950345.1. Taxonomy (GTDB): domain Bacteria; phylum Bacillota; class Desulfotomaculia; order Desulfotomaculales; family Pelotomaculaceae; genus Pelotomaculum_C. The sequence continues at coordinate 248,597 of JBMNHK010000002.1, read as the reverse complement.
CGCCTTTACTTCTACTTCCGCCTGTCTGAGGTTAGCTTCCTCCACCATTGCTGCAAACTCTTTCTGCAAGCGCTCAAAAAAAGTGCTTGTATTAACTTTATTTTTATTCATGATAGCCTCCTTAACACCGCTTTCCCCGCCCATTAAACAAATAGAGCAGCAAACTCCATTAAGCCGTTACTATTTTCAGTGAACTGCCTATGGGCTTACCTTTTTTCATTACAATGGTAATATCCCCTAGAAATTTCGCATCTTCTTCATCATGGGTTACTAGCACAAAAGGTATCTGCCATTTTTTATGCAGTTGTTTCAGCTCATGCCGCAAAGACACTTTGGTGTCTTTATCCAATGCGCTAAAGGGCTCATCCAGCAAGAGCAATTCCGGTTGCACCACCAGCGCCCTGGCCAAAGCAACCCGTTGTTTTTCCCCACCGGAGATTTGGCTGGGATAACGGTCCGCCAGGTGCCCGACACCAAAGGAATTCAGCAACTCCAAAGGATCTAACCTTGCTTTGTTCTTATTCCTCCTGGTTCGCAGTCCATAAGTGACATTCTTAAGGACAGTCATGTGCGGGAAAAGCGCGTTATTCTGAAACAAATAAGCAACATTTCTCGCCTGGGTATGAATGTTAATCTTATCTTCAGAGGAATACAGAACCCGATCGTCAAGCTTAATCACACCCTGGTCAGCTTTAAACAACCCGGCCAAAAGGTTTAATGTTGTGGTCTTGCCACAACCTGAAGGGCCAAGCAAAGTAAGAATTTGATTATTGTTAACTTTCAATTGGATCTCCAGGTCGAAATGCCACAATTTTTTATATAAGCTGGCTTCTAACATATGATCACCTTATACCCTAATGAGTTTGTCTTTTACTCCAGAAGTTCACCCAGAAAATAACCAGGAAGCTAAAAACCGTGATAATGGCCACCAGGGTTCCGGCCATCAAATCATTGCCTGATTCCACTGCATAATATATGGCCGTAGGAATGGTCTGAGTCTTGCCCGGTATATTGCCGGCGATCATCAATGTAGCGCCGAATTCGCCAAGGGCACGGGCAAAAGTAAGCACCAGCCCGGCCAGGACACCTGGCCAGGCCAGTGGCAATGTAATGGTGAAGAATGTTCTGATCTCACCGGCTCCCAGCGTCCTGGCCACGTTTTCATAAGCCACGTCAACACTTTTGAAAGCCGCTTTAGCACTCTGATACATCAAAGGAAAAGCAACCACGGTGGAGGCAATGACTGCGGCATACCAGGTAAAAATCAGAGTAAAACCTGCATCTGCCAAAGCCTTGCCAATGATACCGTTTTTGCCGATCAGTAACAGCAGGCCGTAACCCACAACGGAAGGCGGCAAAACCATCGGCAGGGTAATAGCAGCTTCTATGAAGTCTTTGCCATAGAATTCATTGCGTGCCATGAACCGCGTCAAAGGAACACCTATGCAAGTGACAACAATCGTTGCAATGATGGCTACGCGCACCGATAGAATAACCGGGTGCCAGTTCATCTCATGCAAAAGAAATTCTAAAGACAATTTACTTAATCACCTTAAAACCATATTTTTCTAAAATATTAACAGCGTCGTCAGTGGTCAGGAAGGCTTCAAAAGCTTCTGCTTCTTGCTGGTGCTTGGTGGCCTTGATTACAGACATCGGATAAACGATGGGCTTGGAGGCCTCGGCCGGAGCGGCGGCAATAACCTTAACATTACTGCTGGTCATGGCATCCGTGCGGTAAACCAGTCCGGCATCAACATTTCCGGTTTCAACATAAGTCAGCACCTGACGCACATCTTTTGCCAGAACCATCTTAGGTTGCAGTGGTTCCCACAGGTTCATGTTAGTCAAAACTTCTTTAGCATACTGTCCGGCAGGAACAGTCTCCGGAGCGCCGATGCTGATCTTTTCAACACTATCTGAGGTCATATCCTCAAAAGAGGTTAGCTGGCTATCTTTCCCTCCAATCAGCACCAACTCATTGCGCAACAGGTCTTTACGGGTGGAGTCAACAAGCAGGCCTTTTTGCTGCAGGGTATCCATCTGGGATTTGCCGGCCGAGATAAAAAAATCTGCCGGGGCGCCTTCTTCAATTTGCTTCTGTAACGCTCCTGAGGAAGCAAAATTATAGGTAAGAGTTACATTTGAATGTTGTTCTTTAAAGATGGGCTCCAGCTCTACCATGGCGTCTTGAAGGCTGGCGGCTACATGAATAGTTAAGTTAACCGGCTCAGTCTGCTGCTGCGGCTGCTCATTTCCGCCGCCACAGCCAGCTAAAGCAACTACGGCAAAAAGCATTAGTACCAATAATGATAAAGTCCTTTTCACAATCTTTCCCCCTCTAATTCTTTTCTCATAAAAAAATAAAAAACACATCCTCCCTTCAACCTGCCATACGGGGCTTTATGCAAATTGATATAACTAATTAAAAAACAATCTCTCTGAGCTAACTCGCCTACGTTCAGTATACCCGCTACTCTAAATGCAAGGATATATCAAACACAACTCAACGATACGAAATACCGTCATTAAAAATGATACGGCATGTTGTTTAACATGTCAACCAGTTTGTTCTCCGATTAATTCTTATTAATCATCAGTTACATCAACTAATCTTGCCTGTTGTAAGCTTCATCCGGTATACTGTTAAGCAAATCAGCTTTATTTATCAGCACCATCTGGCCGCCGTGCTCAAAAATATCCATCCGGCCGCCTTCCTGCACAGTTTGCCAAAAGCCATCCGGCTCGACTACGACTAATCCGGCCAGTGTTTCAACACCGTACTTAAAGAAAACCGGCGATAAAGGTGTGCTGGGACCCACCAATACGGTAACCGCATTACGGCTTAACTCCAACAGACGCGGCAGCGTTTTGTTTATTAATGCTGTAGCGGTGATGAAGACAAAATCTTGCTCCGCCAGTATATATTCACAAGCCGGATCCGGAAAGTCGCCGTCATTGGGACTGCGTTCCAGGATAGAAAGCTGTGAAACTCGGCTTAATTCCTCCAATACGGGAAAGTGCCCCACCACAGCCACCTTTTTCCCCCGCACCCGTTCCATATAATAGGAAAAGGCGTTGGCTTCTTTTTGCAGGCTCAATGGATGGCCTAGCAGCCCGGCCAAATGTTCGGGCGTATTAAATACCGAGTTGATGGCTGCCAGGCCAACCATTGCCTTTAAATTATTCCAGGACTTGATATTTGACGCCAACTCGCGCAAAGGCATACCGACAATTCTGCCCAGGTTCAAGCGCCCGGGCTCCTTGCGCATAGTCAGCGAAACCCCGATCCCGCTTGAACGAACCAAGGTCCAGTACAGCCCGATCATGCATTCATTTACAACCAACTCGGCAGGTACAGCAGCAATTAACTCGTCATAGATATCCCACATAGCAATTCCTCCCAAACAAAGCTTTATACCCGCTTATAATAGGCATCCCCCGCACAGGCGCGGCACAACACCCTGTCGTTGACCATTTTTTCCCGCCCATCCATGATCTTCTCACCGCAGTTCTCGCAAGCCAGCTTGCTGGACGGCTTACCGGGGAGATCTTCCAGTGGAATATCCACAGTCACGTTCTCAACCGTAAAAACCTCTTCATCAGGAACATCCGACCAAAAGGCTATGGGGTCTTCGCCCGTGGGCGGAAAGTTATTGCCTGTTACAACTACTCGAACACCCTGTTTTGAGGCCAGATCATAAAATGTAGTCGCCATCTTGCCATAATCAACCCACTTCATGCGCCTTCTGCCCAGGGTACAGCCGGTTACGGCGTAAACGGCATCGCTCACACAGCGATCGACCTCCACATATACGATTAAGTCCCTGTATTCCAGCGGGTTGTCGATCTTCAGTCTATCCATGGCCAGACGGGCCATCCTTACGCCCAATACGATCCCTGAACAGACATGTCCATGATAATCAACTGCAACTTGCATATCTTCCGCTAAACTACGCATTACTCTCATCCTCCCTTTCAATTACTTCCAACAACTCACCATCTGGCATACTCAAAAAATCACCTTTCTCCAGGCGCTTTAAGGCTATAATAATAAGAAGCTTTTTACCCCGCCGCCAGGTGGTTCTTCCCAATGAACCGGATAAACGGTATTGAAACCGGTGCGGGTTGGCCAACCTGGCCCTAGCAAGCCCTTGGATAGTATCGGCCAAACATGCGGAGCCCTCCACTGAGACAAAAAGCTCCGGGGAATTCAGCTGTCCCAATCGCTCGGTAGCAACCAGGGCCATACGTACCGCCATCAGGAGCTCGACACATTCCTCCTGATGGTGGGCCAAGGCTTGCTGCAGCAATATGCCCCTGCGCATCTCCCGCTTCAACGGATATATATGGGGCGTGCGCGGCGAAAAGATGATATCGTTTTCAAAATAAGGCTTGATATCTACCACCGGCGTCCCGTCAACAGCGTCTAATCCGGTAACATGCAGCAATCTTCCCTCCACCCGATCCAACTTTACCAGACTAAGTCCGATAGGATTGGGTCGCACCGGAGCGCGCAAGCCGAAAACACCAAACTCCGGCAGATTGTGATTTAACCGGCCGGGCGTCGTGGTCAGGGCGCCGCGTTCCCTTAAGTGAAACCAGCTCAAGATCCAGATATGCGAGTGCTCACTGATCCTGAGCAGCGCTTTTTCATATTCAGGGTAAACTTTAATAATTGCTTTTGCTCTTGCCTCCGGGGCCCTGTTCGTGTCGGTATAACCGGATTTCACGATGCCGACAGGCTTGAGGATAATTTCTTCCGGCAACTTATGGCCTCCTTTTTATGGTTACCCATAAACCAGTTTCATCCCTGGTTGCACTATATGTTGCTATGCCCGATTGCCGCAAGGCTTCTTCATAATGCACCAGGTTATCCTCATTATTATGCTTTTTCGTCCTGTCCCGCAATGCCTGCCCCCTTTTTTCCATCTCAGCAGCGATTTGGTCTTTAAGCTCATTTGAGCCAAAGCCTCCGCCAATGATGGCTACACCACCCGGCTTGAGCACTCTGTAGATCTCCTGAAAAGCTTTGCAATGGTCTTCCCAGAAAAAAACCGATCCCCGGCTCATAGCCAGATCTACCGTTTCATCCGCCAGCGGGATTTCGTGGACATCACCCCATAGCGTTTGCACCTTGCCTGCCACACCACGGGTTATAATATTTTGGGCGGCTATCTGCAGCATTTCCTCTGACTGGTCAAACAAATATACATTAAAATCGGATAGCTTTGCCATCGCAATACCGAGATACCCGCCGCCACAGCCAATGTCCAGGCACACCCCACTGTTTTTGCCTGATTTTTCTTGGATTTGGACTGCTAGTACCGGGTAAACCGGAGCAAATACTTCCCGGGCGATTTTATCAAACTCCGGCACGTTCATTTCCATAATAGCTGCTCCCTCCAGATATTACTATTTGGTAAATCCCATCTAATACATGAGGGCTCTAGTTTCGGTTTCAAGCGATGGGAGTTAAATTATTAAACTGATTAACCACCTTTTTTTTGCCCCCTTCCAATGGGCCGCGCAATTCTACCTCAATTGTATCTGACGCATGATAACCCTTAACGTCTTTTGGAATATGGAGCAGGGCATTCGCCATCAACTGATCGACCAGAGTCCCGGTCGTTCTGGCTACATAGGCACCATCACGCGGTTCCACTATCAAACGCATATAAAAATCAAAGGCCATCGGAGCATTAATATCATTAAGCAGCTTTACCTGCAAAAGTCTTGGTTTTTCTGTAGGCAATGAATAATATTGATTAATCAGTGGCAGCACATACCATTCAATCGCATACTCGGCGCCGATTGTAGGTCCCACAGAACCGACAATGGGTTTTGTGCCTGCAACCGCCAAAGTAGTATGCTTGCCTGGTCCATAGGCCATTTCATATACCAGCATGTCGCCTATTTGCTCCAAAACCTCTATAGCCCGGTCATCTGTGCCCTTAGAAGATCCCCCGTTTAAAACAACTATATCTGCCCAGTTGAGGGCATCTGTTATTACTTCAGTCAAATCTTCTAACTTGTCCAGGGTAATAGGATATAGCCGTGGTTCCGCCCCCATCATTTGCACAAGAGCTTTGATCATAATACCGTTAAATTCAACATTTTTACCACGTGGCGGCCGGCACCCCGCCGGTACAAGTTCGTTTCCGGTTGGCAGTATGGCCACCCGCGGTTTTTCCAGGACCGCCACTTCCATCACTCCGCCTGCCGCCAAAAGCCCCAGTTGCGCCGGTCCAAGTTGGTAATGGGCCGGCACCAACAAATCACCGGAGCGCATAGTGCTGCCTTCCGGGATAACATATTGCCCCGGCCGGGGCCTGCCCAACAATAACAACCGTCCCTTATTATCAAACCGAACCGCTTCGATGGGGACAACGGTATCATAGCCATCGGGTATCCCTACTCCGGTATTGCTGAAGACATAGTCTACACCTTCCCGCCATTTTGCGGTCTCAAGGACACCCCCGCTGAAACCGTCTGTGAATTTAAAAGCAATCCCGTCCAGGTTGCTGGCGGCACTGGTAGGCAATGTGTTTATCGCCAATATATCTTTCGCCGTGACTCTGCCCAGGGCGTCATCTAGGGGCACCAGCTCAACCCGGGGCTGGAAACGGGTACGTTCTAGAAGTAACTTCAAGGCCTCTTCTCTAGGTATCCAGGGGTAATTATAATTCTTCATTTGATTCCCCTTTCTTGACATGGTCTTTTTTACACTGGCAAACTTTCTATGCGGCATAGTCCGGGAGTATAACTGTTTAAACATTTACCAGGGATGATAAACACATGATCATCCCTGGGTGTTGATAACTATCTAAATCAATCGGTTTAAGCAAAAAATAATCTGCTAGTTTATTTTATAACCTGAGTTCTTCAATAGCTCCTTGACATCATTATCTGACAGTTCAACGTGATAGCACACCGATATAGCGGGCGGCAGAAGATATGACAGTCTGCAAGGCAAGTTCATCGAATTCATGATGATGGGTAGCTGTGACAATATTTGTATTTTCAGTTATCGTACATAAGCTCAGGTTTTTTACGATATCCCCCAGAAGGAGTTCGCAAGCCCCCGGGAACCTCTCTTTAGTGAGGACTTCCGCCCGATGATCAAGGATGGTGGTGCGATAGCCCAGGATGCTTGCCAATTTATAAATATTGAGGGCAACAGTACCTGCTCCGGCAATGATTAAATGATCTTGCCGATAAAAAGCATTGATGAAAACCTCAATAGTCTCGCCCTCGGCACTTACCTGCACCTTGCGGGAAAGGCCCCGGTTGATACAGATTTGGCCTTGTTCGATGGCCTTCTTCTGCAGGAGTTGGTTGCCAATACCACCCGCCAACAACTTGCCGTTTTCGTCGACTAACAGCATATCGCCTGTACGGCAATTTTCTACACTATCCGAGGAAATAACGGTAATGAGGGCTACCTCTTTATTTTCCTCCTGGTAATCCGCAAGTAGGCGCATTAAATTAAGTTCTAAGCTGATCACCCTACTTTCCAAAAAATGAAACATAAAAAATACATATTGATGATATGTATATGCCGACAAAACAACAACCTTACGCTACGTAACACAACTAAACTAAAACTGCTTGCTAAGCATCGTTTTGTTACGTTATTTAAAATTAAGTATAGTTTAGGCAGCCCGCCATGTCAATAGGGACGGTAATAGCTGTCATGTATTGCTAAATACTATTAACTTGGCTAACCTGGTGTCTATTTCAATGCAGTTTTGTTAATATTAATGTTAACAATTTGCAATATAAATAAAATTTATATACGAAATAGATAGAAATCGACAATTAATCACCACGAAGCTTGTTGCTAAATATAAAAATAAGATATAATGAAGAGCAGGATTACAGGGAGGGGATCAACTTGCCGGAGGAATCTTCTTTAACTCCTGAAGAGGTTGCAGGCATACTTAAGATCGCCAAGAACACCGTTTATGAATTAGTAAAACGAGGCGAACTGAAGGCATACAGGGTAGGACGCAAACTGCGATTTGATCAAAAAGACGTGGAAACATATAAAAACCACGGCAAGAGACTGGAGTCATTATCTGTGGGGGCTACACCACCAGCCCCTCTCCCGCATACCACCACTCCACCTATGGAGATGAGTCCTGCCAGCACTCAACCACTGGTTATTTGCGGACAGGATCTAATTTTGGATATTTTAGCCCGGCACATAGAAAGCCACCCCGGCGGTATTAATGTTCTTAGAAAACAGGTTGGCAGTTTTAGCGGCCTGATCGAGCTCTATCAGGGCAAAGTCCATATGACGGCTGTGCACCTTTGGGCAGGCGAAAGGGATCTGTATAATATCCCCTACGTGCGCCGGCTGTTGCCGGGCATCCCAACAATTATCATCCACCTGGCGATCAGAATGCAGGGCTTTTACGTTGCCAATGGCAACCCAAAAGGCATCAAGACCTGGCAGGATTTAATGCGACCGGACATAACTTTTATCAACCGGGAAAAAGGTTGCGGTACCAGAGTCCTTCTCAATGAACAAATGAGGCGTCTCGGGTTGGACGGCAGGCAAATCAACGGTTATGCCCGTGAAGAATTGTCACACCTGGCTGTGGCCAGTGCTGTAGCCAGAGGCGAAGCCGACGTGGGCTTAGGGATAGAAAAGGTATCTTTGCAGGTGCGCGGCATCGATTTTGTTCCTCTGCAAAAAGAGCGCTATGAACTGGTGATGAAGAAAGAAGACTCGATTAAACCCCAGTTCCAAACCGCTCTGGGCATAATACAGTCCCAGGAATTCAAAAATGAACTGCTTGGGCTGGGTGATTACGATTTGAGTGAAACAGGTAAAATTATTGCCGAGGTATAAAAATGGCCCTAGGGCCATTTTTTATGGATCTTTTTACTGATAAATTATTTACCGATCATTACCGAACTTGCCTTGATGACAGCAAACACATCGTCGCCTTCTTTCAAACCTAACCTTTTGACCGAGGAAACCGTTATTGTTGAACACATTTCCTGCCCGCCTACGTCCAGGACAGCTTCTGCTGCAACTTCACCTAATTTAATGCTCTTGATCTTGGCTTTTAATGCATTGCGTGCGCTGAGTTCCACAACTATCCCTCCCTTAGAATATGTTGCTGGACAATCTCATTATATTTTATTTTGAAAATTGTCAATTCTGAGTATTATTATGTCGAATCAACTACGCATTATACCCATCGCCAATAATCAACCGTAACAAATTAGGCTGCTCCAGTACCATTTTTCCGGAGCCGTAGCCGATCCCTTTAACCACCATAGCCGGCAACCCACCAAAGGCTTCCGCCAGTGTGGTTACAAGGGCTGCCCCGGTGGGAGTAACCAGTTCAGCCCCGATATCGGTGCCATAGACAGGTATGTCCCTTAACAACTCCAGGGTGGCCGGCGCAGGCGAGGGCATAATCCCGTGCCGGCAGTGGATCAGTCCTTTACCCATAGGCAACGGAGAGGCATAGATCCGCTCCACGCCCAATAAATCTAACCCCAGCACCGTACCGACCACGTCTACAATTGCATCTACAGCGCCTACCTCATGAAAATGAACTTTATCCGGCGTGGTGTCATGTATTGCCGCTTCAGCTACCGCCAGCCGGCTAAAGACAGCCAGGCTGTCCTGCTTCACCTTTTCCGGCAAGTCGCTGCTGTCAATAATCCGCTTGATCTCATCAAGATGCCTTTCCGGCTGATCCTCTTCGTTAATATCCACAAAAACGTTAACTGCAGCAATACCGTGGCTCTTGATTTTTTCCCAACGCAATTCATACCCCTGAACCGGCAGCCTGGCCAAACCCTCTTGCAGTTCGGCAGCATCAACCCCGGCACTGATAAGAGCACCCAGGCACATATCACCGCTGATCCCTGAGAAACAATCAAAATAAGCTATTCTCATCTTCCAACCGCCTTTTTATCAAACATAGCAGTTATGGCGTCGGCCATGGCAGCTGCTCCAAAGCCATTGTCAATATTAACTACCGCCACCCCCGGCGCGCAACTGTTCAGCATGGACAATAACGCCGCCAATCCGTTGAAACTGGCACCATAACCTACACTGGTAGGCACGGCGATAACCGGCTGGTGAGCTAACCCGCCGATCACACTGGCCAAAGCGCCTTCCATACCCGCCACCACAATGATCACATCCGCCCAGCGCACTAGCTCCAATTTACCCAGGAGCCTGTGCATACCCGCTACCCCGGTGTCATAAGCGCGCTGTACGTGGTTGCCCATGATCTCGGCAGTAACGGCAGCCTCCTCTGCCACCGGTATGTCGGATGTGCCGGCACTCATGACCAGGACATTGCCTTTCTTTACCGGCGGCTCACCACGGCAGACCGTAATGACCCGGGCCTGTTCTTGATACGTGGCATCCGGGTAAATTTCTCTCACTGCGGCAAAGGTTTCCGCATCGGCACGGGTACCCAGAATAGTCCGGTGGCCTTCACAAAGAGCCTCAAAAATCTTGGCCACCTGCCGGGCACTCTTGCCCTGACAGAAAACCACTTCCGGAAAGCCTTTGCGTAAGGCGCGGTGATGGTCGAGGATGGCAAAGCCCAGGTCTTCATAAGGCCAATCCTTTAAGGTGTTCAAGGCTTCCTCAATATTAACCCGGTTATTTTTTACATCCTCCAGCAGCCGGCGCAGCTCGCTTTTCACCATGCCTGACAATCTCCCTTTTCTTTATTTAGATTGACCGCATAGGCAAAGAGCACCATTGCCGTAGCCAGACCCAAACAGAACCGGGCGGGTACGGACATTCCCATTGCCAATACCCCTTTCCAGTAACTACTTCATAAGCTCTTCCGGGAATTCGCTGCGGAAGGCAAAATAATACACAAATCCTACAAAGAACATACCGCCGACGATGTTGCCCAAAGTAACAGGGATGAGATTCCAAAGCCACACATCGCCCCAGCTTAAGCCGCCAAATTGATGCAACAGAGGGAACGCATAAGCAACTGTCCCATCGGCTGTAATGGTGATCTTGTCAATGACACCGGGGAACAATTGGGTAAGCCAGAGACCTGCAGGCAGGAAGTACATATTGGCCACACAGTGCTCAAAACCTGTGGCCACGAAGGCCATGATGGGAAACCAGATACCAAAAAATTTGCCGATGAACTCTTTAGCGGTGATACCTAAAAGAACCGCCACATTAACCAGGAAGTTACAACCAATAGCCGACAGGAAACAGGACCACAGGCCCATGCCGCCAACAGCCTTATAGGTTAGAGTCTTAGAAACCGCGATACTGATAGCATTCAATCCGAAAGCATTTGGCTCCACAGCGTTCAAAGCGCCGCTTACGAAGGAGCCCTGGGTAAAGGGGCCATATACCATAATATAAGCATAAATCAAGGAGCCAAACAGGTTGCCGAGATAAACCCAGAACCAGTTTTTAAGAACTTTGCCCCAGCCTACTTTACCTTGCAAAACCGCCAGGGGCCCCAGCATTGCATCACCGGTGAAGAGTTCCATACCGGTGAGAATAATGGCAATCAGGCCCACCGGAAAGACTGCGGCACTTAGCAATCTACCTATGCCGGCACCGAGATGAGGAGCAACCCCGGTGCCAACCACTGTACACAGGGCAGCCCCGATGGCAATATAAGCGCCGGCCATGGCGCCGCGCAAGAAAAGCTGTCCGATGGACAAATTTGACTTGTACCTGCCGGCGTTACCTGCCAGGCATACTGTTACTTCCGGAGTGTTAGCCATTAAAAGACCACCTAATGCCAATTATCAACATCAATTATCAACAACAGGATTCACATTGATCACCCGGTCTTCTGTAAGCACATAATTAACCGGTATATCATAGGGGCTGTGCTCGAACCGCTCCACAATCTGGAGCTCGAAGGCAAGGCCAACGGTAACAACACCGGGTTTGGTTAATGGTAAAAAGCGATCGTAAAACCCGCCGCCATACCCTATCCGGTAGCCCTGCAAGTCGAAAACCAGCCCCGGCACGATCACCAGATCAATCAATAAGGGGTTACAGAGCCGAAGGGCATCCCCCTTCGGCTCAAGGATATTCATTGTACCAACTTCAAGATCTTCTGGAAAATGCTCCACCAGGGAAGGTATGAGACGCCGGTTAACCGTATCGGTAACCGGGACCACTATTTTCTTGCCGTCAGCCATCGCTTTTTGCACCAGCATAGTGGTCTCAACTTCATTGCGGAAATGAAGATAAGTCATGATGAAACCCGAACTGCGGTAAGCCTCCATTGCCAGCAAACGGTTTAATATGGCTTTACTTTTGGTTGCGACTTCACTTGCGGTTAAAGCAGACCTTAGCTGCAACATTTCTTTTCTCAACTGTTTTTTCAACACCGCAAAGCTCCTTAACAGCCGAACTTGTAACTACAGCAAATTAACTTCCTTTTCACTCAGGAGCCTGATACCGCTCTGTTGGAACACCTCGATAGCCTCATCAATATGATCTACACGCAATACGACCAGTGCCTCACTAGAAGCTTTTTGCACAAAAGCATACAAGTATTCAATATTTATGCCGGCCTTTTCAAGTGGCTCCAGGGATGCCGCCAAACCGCCAGGCTCGTCAGCTATTTCCACAGCTATAACTTCTGTAGCTCTGACGATATAACCGGCTTCCTTAAGCACATTATAGGCCTTTTCCGGCTCATTGGCGATTAACCGGAGCACCCCGAAATCTGTGGTATCAGCGATGGAAAGAGCCCTGATATTAATCCCGTTTTCCCCCAAAATCCTGGTTGCTTTGGCCAGACGGCCGGGTTTGTTCTCCAAAAAGATGGATATTTGCCTTACTTTCATGCTCTTACCTCCCTCTTGATCGTTTGCTTAATTATTCAACAAGCAGCTGCAGTTACCTGCCTGCACCGTATACGAAACACCTATAATGTTACTGCCGGTATCCCGTGTTCTTCAACCAGACTGTTGTAATGAACACCGGTGAGATCATAGCCCTTCCAGTCAAAGGCCAGACCGGGGAGCAGGATCAGGTCCGGCCTGCCGGCGGTCATTAACGCCAGGTATTGCCGCAAACCCTTACTCATATCACCCACTGTAAGCAAGCCGGCCGACCGGATCGAACCACCAAAGAAATCATTTTCCACTGGGAGCAATTTTACAACAGCATTTTCCCGCCAGAACTTTGCTACACCTTGCGCCAGCAGAGGACCGGCCAGCTGAGAGGTTAAGATCAGGATATTACCTGCTCTTCTATGACGCGCTACCCTGACCATATCCTCAATGAGACCGGGATCCAGATCATAATCCATAACCAGACCGGAGCGTTGATGACGTTTTTTTCTGAGCAAAAGCTCCCTGGGAAGGCCATTTTCCCGCCGGACTGTTACTACAGGATCTGCAGCCTTAAGCACGCGCCGGAAAGCCTCTACCCGCGAGCCCACCTCTCTACCGTTAACTGCCATAATCACGTCTCCCCCTTGCACCCCGGCAGCCCGGGCCGGTGAATCAGCCAGCACGCCGGCCACAACAGCTTCCAAATCATCCAGGTAAGGTGGTTCACAGGTTATAGGCGTATTGGTGCACTTACGCCACTCCTCGATACAGCTAATTAGGCCGGCTCTTAAAGAGCGGCTGAATTGAAGTCCCGGCGGGGCAAGCCGGGAAAAGCCAGGCTCAAAGATGCGTATGGTCTTTGCTCCATGCTCCGCAAGGTAAAAAACTGTCTGCTCCAGTTCATCCCAGCCTGTAACCTGGGGCATGGCCACAATACTACCATTAAACGGTATGCCATATGCCTCAAGGAGCTTAACGCTGCTGACAGCTGCTCTTTCGTCCGCATCACCTAATAAGGAGCGTCTAGCCGCAGCCCCCATACAGTTCAATGAGAGGTTGACAGTGATATTGCCCAGCCGGTCAAGGAGTTCCGCCAAAGCCTGATCCAAAAGAATGCCGTTGGTGGTCAGGCTGACAGGTGTACGGGGAAAAGAAACCCGCAACAACTGCAGGATTTCTGCCAGGTTCGGGTGGGTTAAGGGCTCCCCTTCGATAATTCTGGTAACCGCTTCACCGATGACAATTGGTCTGGCCGGATCAATAAACGGCAGCGCCTTCCTGATCTCAGCAATACTCCGGGGAGGAATCCTGTATACTTTTACCCCGGGCGGGTTGAAACGGTGCGAGCAAAATATACAGCGCATGTTGCAGCTGGAAGCGATTGGCAGCACATTGCCGTCGACAATAGAGTAGTTAATTGCGTTTTCTGCCTGTTTTTTTTCACCCACAAGATGACCCCTTGAAATATAAGTTATTAACAGACTTATGCACATTATCCACAGAATAAGTCATCCACAGAACCTTTGTTTTTCAGGCAAAAACTAGGATTATCCTACATTATTTAACAAATATTTCATTTAAGAATTTAAAAATTAGCGATGTTCTGTCGAAAAGTCAGGCTTATCCTGCCATCACTTTTCCCTTAAAATTACCCTCATATCTTTCTTCTCCGAGCTTTAAATCCGGCACCGCATTCAGCGTCAGCGGCGCCGCTGCGCCCTTCAAAAATCTATAATATGCGGCACAGGCAATCATAGCAGCATTGTCTGTACAGAGGATGGGCGGGGGTATAACTAAACGGTAATCGCCCTGGCCGGCCCTGGCAGCAAAAGCCGCACGGAGTCTGGAATTGGCAGCAACGCCGCCGGCTAGCAGTATAGTGGAGACGCCCAGATCTTTTGCCGCCGCAAAGGTTTTATCAACCAGCACGTCAACGACAGCCTCCTGGAAAGACGCTGCCAGATCAGCCTTATCCACCTCCTCACCTCGCTGCTCTGCCCGGTGCAGCATATTGATCACCGCTGATTTTAAACCGCTGAAACTAAAGTCCAAACTACCCTCTTCCAAATATGCCCTGGGCAAGCTGATGGCTGCGGGATCACCTGTTTTGGCCAGACGGTCAATGAGGGGCCCCCCGGGATAACCAAGGCCGATCACCCTGGCCACCTTATCAAAAGCTTCACCGGCAGCATCGTCTCTGGTCCGGCCAATCACGCGGCAATCCCCGTGCCTGTGGATATAAACCAGATCCGTATGCCCGCCGGAAACAACCAGACAGAGAATAGGAAACTCAAGCCCCGGTTCACTTAAGAAATTGGCATAAATATGTCCTTCAAGATGGTTGACGCCGATAAGAGGCAGGTCTAAGCCATAGGCCATTGCTTTTGCGAAAGCAACTCCCACCAGCAGCGCGCCCACCAGACCGGGACCGTAAGTCACTGCCACCGCACTAAGATCGCTAAAACCCATATCTGCAGCAGTAAGGGCCTCTGCCGCTACCTGGTTAATCAATTCCAGGTGCTTGCGGGAAGCCACCTCCGGAACAACACCGCCAAATTTGCGGTGCACATCGATTTGGGAGGAAATAATATTGGATAAAACCTTCGTTCCGTCGGCGACAACCGCTGCCGAGGTTTCGTCGCAAGAAGTTTCTAAAGCCAGGATGATGACACTCATAGAATTAACACTCCAAATTATTGATGACCTTAATATTGCCGCCTTTTATTTCCTGTATTATAACATATACCTGTCAGCATGCAGGCGAGAGCACCAAAAAACCCTGCCATTAATAGCAGGGTACTGCAATATCGTAAGTATTACCTGTAACAGCACTTCCTATAACGTAATTGTACCTTTGATACTGGCGATGAGTTCCTCGCTGGCAGCCCCACAATATTTACATACAACAATAAGGATATCGCAAAACTCACCCTGGGATACGTATTTGTCAAAACCGGTTGGATCCTCGTTGCCACAATCGCAATGCAACTTAATCATGATCTCACCTCCGTATGCTCTAAAGCTTCTACCAGGAGGGAGGTCAATCCTTTATGTAAATAAAGCCCGATCTGCAACCTAACGGTACAGCTGCCAAATTAGTAATACATAGCGCGCTTGCGGGCGAAAAACTTTACCAGCACCACGCCGGCTATAAATCCCCCGATATGGGCCCAAAAAGCAACACTCTCAGCTCCCTGCCCTGAAAAAGCTGTTACGTTAAGCAGTTGCAGCAAAAACCAAAGCCCCAAAAAAATGACTGCCGGGATATGGATCACCTGGATAAAGATGATGACAAAGACTAACGTCAGGACATTGGCGCGCGGGAACAGGATCAGGTAGGCGCCCAATACTCCCGCAATGGCCCCGCTGGCGCCGACTAACGGGGTGGTTGAAAACGGATCCACAAGAATATGGGCGAAGGTGGCAATATAACCGCAGAGCAGATAAAACAGCAGATATCTGAAATGCCCCATCCGGTCCTCCACATTATCTCCGAATATCCACAGATAGAGCATGTTGCTCAGAAGATGTAACCAACCGCCGTGCAGAAACATGGTTGTAGTCAACCGCGCGAACTGTTCCAGCGTCAAACCAGCGGTTAATAATTGGGCCGGGATAACCGCATGGGTGTAAATATAATTATTAAGCCCGGGTCCCAGGGACAATTCAAAAGCAAAAAACAGCACGTTCACAGCGATAAGGAGGACATTTACTATCGGAAATGAATGGTGCTGTATATCGTCCTTTAATGGGATCAAGTGCCGGTCCTCCTTACGCTAATTACTTACATCTCACTACTTTATAAAACGTTATTTAATATTCCCCTGTGGTGAGGAAAAATGCCTTGTTTATTTTTAATTGGCGCCATCCAAACCCAAAAAATGCATCACGTCATTAAATACCTGACCGGCCAATTTTTCATTGATCACCAGGTCCGCCCGCCGGTCCCAGGGAGTCGGATCCCGGTTGATGATCACCAGTTTTTTGGCAAATTCCGGCAAGGAAGCCGCAGGATAAACCTGCAGACTGCTGCCAACTACCACTAATAATTGACAGTCGAACATAGCCCGGTAGGCATTTTGAAAGTCTTCTCCCATGGCATCCTCAAAAAGGACCGTTTTCGGGCGCAGGATGCCTTTGCACCGGCTGCAAAGGGGCGGGTTGGTGCCGGCATAATACTGCTCCAGCAGAGCTTCCATTGAATGAGGGTGTTTGCAGGACATACAGTGACATGAACGCATATGTCCGTGCACCTCATACACCTGTTGCGAGCCGGCAGCATTGTGTAGCCCGTCTATATTCTGGGTGATCACACCGGCAAGCATACCGGCCTGCTCTAAACGAGCCAGAGCCAGGTGAGCTGCGTTGGGCCTGGCATCTTTAACGGTCTCGTATACACCTATAAAAAAATCGTAAAAGCCGGCGGGATCACGCCTGAGAGCTGATAAAGACGCTGCTTGCATCGGATCGACTTTTTCCCACAGTCCGGAACCCGGACTGCGGAAATCCGGAATACCGCTTTCCGTACTGACACCAGCACCGGTAAAGGCAAAGTTTGGGCCGGGAGCCTTAAGGTACTCCGTCAGCAATGTTATTTTGTCCTCGTAATTCATATTCTCACCCCTCCTGTGTTTTTGGTATTTGTAACAATAATACCAAATCACCGAAAAAAAGTCCTGCTTCCAACCAAAGGAAGCAGGACTTTTCAAGCAAGTTTTAAGCCTTTGCTCAAATAGTTTCTCGTTGCATAATAATTATGCAATTTATCAGCACTCAAAGCCACCATCGACTTTGATAACTTGTCCGGTGATAAATGATGAATCGTCAGAAACCAGGAATAAAGCTACACTGGCAATATCCTCCGGATTGCCGTATCTTTTCAGGGGGCTGCCTTCGATCATGCCGGTCAAGGCTTCTACGCCACCGGCGCTCTCGACCATGGCAGTGTTAATTAATCCGGGGGCAATAGCGTTGCAGCGGATTTCCGGGCCAAGTTCGAAAGCAATGGATTTCGTCAAACCGGCCATAGCGTGTTTGGATGCAATATACGCTGCAAAACCATGGTGCGCGGCAAAGGAGGCTACCGATGCGGTGTTCAGGATCACACCTTTACCTTTGGCTTTCATGATCGGAGCCACTTGCTGCGTAGCAACCAGCGCTGAAGTTACGTTAACATTGAATACTCTATTCCATTCTTCAAGGGTTAACTCTTGTAATGGGGATAAGCTCAACGCACCGGCGTTGTTATAAAGAATATCAACGGTACCATAGGCTTCCACGGTCTTATCCACAAGGATTTTTGCATCTTCAGGTTTTGATGTATCAACCAGCAGATACATCCCTTCGCCGCCATCAGCCTTGATCTGGTCTACTACTGCTTTGGCTCTTTCTTCGTTCCTCCCCGTCACTACAACCTTGGCGCCTTCACGGGCGAACAACAGGGCTGTTGCTCTACCCATACCTGAAGTAGAACCGGTTACGATCGCTACCTTGCCTTCTAATTTTCTCATGGATTTCCCTCCCGTATTATATTCTCATTAAATTCCTCCGCTTCCTGCGAGTATTATAGCATGTAATAGTATAGAATAGTATATATATTTTTATATTTATCAATTGCGTGAAATCTTAAATTTGCGGCTAAATATTCACTGACCGGTTTTTTAGTTAGCTTTAAGGGTAAGCCCGGTTACTTTTCCGGGCTATAATCCTCTAGCGGGGCCATTTCGTCCACCCCTTTGCCCCAATACAGGCTACCTAAGGCCAGGGCCAGGTTAAGGACGGCAAAGGCAAGGTAGAACAGGCCAAGTAAGCTCATGCTTTTTAAGAGGAAGTAACCGCCCAGCAGGAATAAACCGGATAAGAAATAATATTTCGCCTTTTTCCTGGTGAATACCACCTCCCGTAAATCAGCTAGCGTGATTACCTGTTTGGGGGCCACAGTGCCGGAGAGTGACGCAGGCGTGTTGATGACACCTTTAAAGGCACCATAACCTGCCTGCCTGGCCAGCTCAGCCAGGCCATACCTGGTTAGACATTTGACTGTTATTCCCTGGCGGCCCGCTTCAACCAGCACCCGCTTGACTCCCGGTGCATATTGGCCCGTTGTTACCAGAATTCCCTGCTTAAAGCCTTCTTTGTCCAGCTCCTGGACAAAGTCTCTAACCTCACCGGGGGTGACATTTTCTTCTGCCCGCTTTAGGCACCAAACCCCTAAGGGATGTTCCCGGTAAGTCCCCAACAGGTCAAAATTACGATGCTCAGCTAAAATCCCTGTTGCCGGATTAGCCTGCAAATGCACCTCCGGGAAGCTGGCAAGAATATCTCTAACACACAGAATGAACTGCTGCGGCTCCATATTGAGAATAGCTTCGTTAAATTTTTGCCCGGCCTGGTAGAGCTCCTTTTGTAATTGGCGCTTGCTTTTTACTGCCTGCAACTTCTTGTTTAATAGCAAAGCTTCCAAAGCCACCAACGCCAGGGCTATAATAGCAGCATTGACCGGCAGCCCGGTAAAGTTGAGCAATAGGAAAAAAATCACCAACCAGCTGACCAGAAGTACCATGAAGAGATCTAATCTTTGACCCAAGATGCTCCTTGTGTCTTCTTTGGGCTGCACATAAAACCTGGCGGGTTTACTCGTTATAAAGTTCATCCTTCTTCTGTGGAGTCTCTGAACCGGTTTGCTGCCGTATAACTTGATCAACTCACGAACTCTAAATTTCATATTTAAACCTCCTGTCTCTTACATATTGTGCCCCTATTAGAGGTAAATATTTCATATAGAGACGGGAATAGGAGACGGGCGGGGTTGTAAATTAATTTTACAGCCCTATTTTACTTTACGTGCCCGATTTTATGGTGTTTAATATTAAGTGTAATTTATATGCGCAGGAGGATGGCCATGTTATACGAAAGCACCAGGGGAGAATTTAGAAAGGTATCGTCCGCAGAAGCCATCACACGCGGCATTGCTCCGGACGGTGGGTTATTTGTGCCCAGCGAAATCAAACAAATTTCTGCCGGCAGCCTGGCTGAGTTAGCCGGCATGGACTACCAGAATAAAGCTGCTTTTATTTTAAAAGAGTTTTTAAGCGATTTCACGGAGCAAGAGCTGCAGGCCTGTGTAGCGGCAGCTTACGGGCAGGACAAGTTTGACGCGCCGGACATTGCGCCCCTGCACCAACTGGACAGTTCTCTTTATGTGCTGGAATTGTGGCATGGACCAACCAGCGCCTTTAAAGATATGGCGCTGCAGATTTTGCCCCACTTGATGACTAAAGCAGCCGCCAAAACCGGTGAAAAATCGACTATCGTCATCCTGGTGGCCACTTCCGGCGACACCGGCAAGGCTGCTTTGGAAGGCTTTAAAGATGTGCCTGGAACTAAAATCATTGTCTTTTATCCCCAGGAAGGCGTCAGCCGGATGCAACAGCTGCAGATGGTCACCCAGGAAGGCGGCAACGTTGCCGTTGTAGCGGTTAAAGGGAATTTCGACGATGCCCAGACCGGAGTAAAAAACATCTTTGGGGATCAGGCCTTCAGTACGGAACTGCAGCAGCACAACTATACCCTGTCTTCTGCAAATTCCATTAACTGGGGGCGACTGGCACCGCAAATTGTCTATTACTTTGCCGCATATCTTGATCTGGTGGCCACCGGCGGTATTAACCAGGGCGATAAAATTAATTTCGTGGTTCCCACCGGCAACTTCGGAAACATTCTGGCAGCCTTTTATGCCCGTGCGATGGGTTTGCCGGTCAACAAGCTGATTTGCGCCGCCAATGCCAATAATGTGCTTACCGATTTTATCCACACCGGAATTTACAACCGTAACAGAGCTTTTCACAAAACCCTTTCGCCCTCTATGGATATCCTGATCTCCAGCAACCTGGAACGGCTTATCTACCATCTTGGCGGGCGCGACCCGGTCAAAGTCCGGGGTTGGATGTCCGACCTGAAACTAAAGGGAGTTTACCAGGTGGATGAGGCAACCAGGCAAAGTATAGACGACATCTTCTGGTCCGCCAGCGCAGATGATCAGGCAACCCTGGCAACCATCAGTAAAATCTACCAAAGATATGGTTATCTTGTGGATCCTCATACGGCAGTAGCACTAACGGTTTATGAACAATACACCGCAGCTACCGCTGACCCGGCAAAGACAGTTGTGGCTTCCACAGCCAGCCCCTTTAAATTCAACGCCAGTGTGGCCAGAGCTGTTTTAGGTGAGGAGGCTGTAAGGGAACAGGACGAATTCACCTTGCTCAAAACACTGGCTGAAAAAAGCGGCGCCGTTATCCCCCAGGGGTTAAAGAATTTAGAACAAAAACCGGTATTATTCCAGGAGACAACGGATAAAAGCCGGATGAAAGAGATGGTAAGAAAAACACTGGGCCTTTAACCCTGCCGCTACTTAGACCTGAACCCGTCCGGGCCTGTTGCGATTATTATCCGGTAGTCAATTAGATGGTTCGTTGGTATTGCATTTTATTTGTTTGAGAAGAGCTGAGTATTTTGTTGGGCAAGAATTTCCTGTACATGTTAATAACTGTTGCCGGCGCGGTAGGAGTCTACTGGCTGTGGGCCTTTGAGCTTGCTCTCAATGAAAATGCCGGGTTGGCGGTAAGCACACTGGCTGCCGTGCTCTTTTCCTACTTTTTTTACCGGCGTAAGGACAGGTGAATCAGGCGGGCATACAACCGGCTGTCCCCTGCATATAATCTACGGGAGCAATCATTTATGCAATTGAATAATAAAGGTTCTATTACATTACTTGCGACAATAATTGGTCTATTAATACTAACAGGTTACCAGTTAAATGATCCTTCCCTCCAAAGGCCTGCTGATATTAAGGGCCTTACCGCTGAGCAAGGGGGAGCTGATATGCCGGTTGAGCTCAATTGGGGAGCGGTTAACGTCCCCGCTACGGTTTTATGGTCTGCTCCGGGAGCATTGCGTGATTATGACGAGCTTATGCTCAGGGAGCATAACGATCCTGCCGGTTGGTCCAGCGGGATGGATCCGGATATGCGCCTTTGGCTTGTGGGTAAAGCAGAAACAGTAGCCATTTACGGCGAACCGGTTTATATTTTGAAACGGAGTGGCCCATGGCTGAGAGTCGCTGCCAGGGAACAAAAAACCAGGCTTAACGAAAATGGCTACCCTGGCTGGGTCCCGGCTTCTCATATAGCTGTAAGCGGCACTTACCTGAATGAAACAGAGGGTCTGCCCAGAGTTGTTGTGTGTACCAAGACCGCTTCGATCTACCTGGACACAGCCCTCACCCAAAAAAAGGGCGAAGCGCCATACCAGACCAGACTGCCGCTGCTTGAGGAAAAAAACAGCGTCCTGGCAGTCCGGCTGCCCGACGGCAACACGGGTTATTTATCCGGCAGCGACGCCAAAAATGAGCGCGATTTGATCTTTTCCAGAGCCGGCATAGTCAGCGAGGCCAAACAATTTCTAGATCTACCCTACCTCTGGGCCGGCGCCTCCTCTTACGGTTTTGACTGCTCCGGTTTTGTCATGCGCCTGTACCAATCTCAAGGCATCTCCATACCCCGGGACGCTGACGATCAGGCCCTGGCCGGTACAGCTGTGGCTAGGGATAATTTATTGCCCGGCGACCTGGTCTTTTTCGCCACCCTAAAAGGTACGGGACAAATCCACCATGTGGGGATGTATATTGGCGACGGGCAGATGATCCACGCCCCCAACAGCACTGCCGCAGTCCGCATCGATAACCTGGCAGGCAGCCATTATGCAGAGGAGTACTGGGGAGCCCGCCGTTACGCGCCATAGTTTTAGTCAGACCTATACTTCAGTTACCTTAAGGCACCATTTATTAAGGTGCTTTTTCTCATGCTTTATGTAACTCTGCACTTACCTATAACCTTGTCCAACCGGTCAGGCTGTTGTAAACTGGATAGTCGAAAGGGGAGAACGACTTTGGTCCTGCTGCAGGCAGCACAACTGGAAAAATCTTATGGTACCCATATGGTCTTTACCGGCCTTAACCTGACCATTGCGGAAGGTGAATGTGCCGGCATTGTCGGGATAAACGGCGCGGGCAAGTCAACCCTGTTAAAGATCCTGACCGGGGAACTGCCGCCGGACAAGGGTGAAGTAATCAGGGCTAAGAATTTATCCCTGGCCTATCTGCCTCAAGAGGGCGGTCTGGATTCGGATAAAAGCATCTGGGACGAGCTTGTATCTGTGTTTGCGCAACTCATTGACATAGAAAAGCAGCTCCGGGCTCTGGAAGCCCAGATGGCGGACGCCTCGCAGCATGGAACCGGCTCCTACCGGCAATTGCTGGACAATTATGATCAGCTGTCCGCATTGTACAAAAGCAGCGGCGGATTTACCTATGAGAGCAGCATCCGCGGCGTATTAAACGGTCTGAAGTTTTCCGATGTTGACCTTAATACCCCGGTCAACACCTTGAGCGGTGGTCAGAAAACCCGGTTGTCTTTGGCCCGCTGCCTATTGAGAGAACCGGATTTGCTCATCCTGGACGAGCCGACTAATTACCTGGACATGGACAACCTGGCCTGGCTGGAGCAGTATTTGCAGTCCTTCCGGGGAGCCGTCCTGATGGTATCCCACGACCGTTACCTCCTTGATGCCCTGGCTACAACAATATATGAGTTAACCCAGGCGGGTCTTACCCGCTACTCCGGCAACTACAGCTCCTTCATAGAGCAAAAAGCCCTCTTGCAAGAACAACAGCTAAAAAACTATGAACGGCAACAGCAGGAGATTGCTCGCCAGGAGGATTTCATTCAACGCAACATGGCCCGCAAATCCACCACCAAAAGGGCCCAAAGCCGCCTCAAAGCTCTGGAAAAAATAGAGCGGCTGGAACGGCCGGAAGAAGAGCGCCGGGTAGCCCTTAGTTTTCGCGCAGCCCAGTCCAGCGGCAAAGAGGTGCTGCAGGTGAGCAACCTCAGTATCGGTTATTCCGGACAGCCCTTGCTCCGGGGGCTAAGCTTTCTCGTCACCAAGGGGGAACGGGTGGCCTTGATCGGGCCTAACGGCATTGGTAAATCTACCCTCCTGAAAACTATTGCCAAAGAGCTGCCTCCCCTGGAGGGGCAGTTGAAAACAGGCCACAAAGTCGAGATCGGCTATTACGACCAGGAACAGCGGAGTTTAAGCGGGCATAAACAGGTCTTAGATGAACTCTGGGATCGTTATCCTCACTTAGACGAGGTAGAGATTCGCACAGTTTTAGGCAGGTTTTTATTCCCGGGTGATGGGGTAAAAAAATGTGTGGGGGATTTAAGCGGCGGTGAAAAAGCACGGCTTACTCTTGCTGCCCTGATGCTTAAACAAGCCAACTTCCTTATCCTGGACGAGCCCACCAACCATCTCGATTTGCCCGCCAGGGAAGTGCTGGAGGAGGCCCTGCAAGACTACCAGGGCACGATCATCTTTGTCTCCCACGATCGCTACTTCATCAATAAAACAGCAACCAGGGTGATGGAGCTATCACCGGCCGGCGTGGCCAGTTACCTGGGGAACTACGATTATTACCTCTTTAAAAAAGCAGAACAAAAGCAGCAGCCAAACAACTCGGTTAACCCGGCACCGGTAAAAGAAGAAAGTAAAGAAAAGAAACTATATCAGCAGAAAAAGGAAGCGGAACGGCAAAAACGGTTTCAGCAACGCCGGATTAACGACCTGGAACTTTCCATTGCCGGCCTGGAAAGTGATATTGCCAGGCGGGAGGCCGAACTCTTTCTGCCGGAAGTATACCAGGATTACCAGATCTACCATAAGAAAGAGCAAGAATTGGAGGACCTGCGCCAACAGCTGAACAGCCAGATGGAACAATGGCTGGACCTCGTTGAATCCCAAAAAGAGGAGGCATAGGGGACGGTGACAGATACTTTAGCTTAAAAGGGGCCATATGGATTTCCTCTTTTAAGAAATGGGCGTCACCTTTATCCCTCCCTTAAGATGGAGGCTGCTGTCCTTTACTACGATGTCACCGGCAGCCAAACCGCCGGTTATTTCGATATTATCCCGGTCACTTAAGCCTGTCTGCACCTGACGAAGCTGTATTCTTCCGTCCACTACCATCATCACTTCTTTATGGCCATCCACAGCTGTGCGAACAGCCTCCCTCGGCAAAATGAGGACATCCTCGCAGCTTTGCGTCTCAATAGCCACCTTTACCTCATAACCGGGTTTTAGCACGCCGCCATCAGGCAAGGCGATGATGACCGGAACCCGCCGCTGGATTATCCCTAAAGCGGACACTTTTTCCTCAGCCCGGGGATAGATTTGCTGGACTTCGCCAATAAGCCGGTGCTCCCCCAGCACCGGGGCGGTAATAGTCACCTTTTGCCCCGTCTTCACCTCTGCCAGATCATCGCTGAGAAGATCAGCTTTGACCTCCAGCTGCCCCGCCGCCGCCAGGGAAACTAATGGAGAACCGGGGTTGACCACTTCTTCCTGCCTGGCAGGCAGATTTAATACGATACCACTGACAGGGCTTTTTACAACCAATTGCTCCTCCTTGGCATATAACCGGCTCAGTGTCTGACTGAGGCCGTCCCTTAGAGCCTGGGCACTGGCCAGGTTGGAATTTTGCTGGTTGATATTCTGCCGGCAG
Source organism: Pelotomaculum sp. (assembly GCA_050950345.1). Taxonomy (GTDB): domain Bacteria; phylum Bacillota; class Desulfotomaculia; order Desulfotomaculales; family Pelotomaculaceae; genus Pelotomaculum_C. Next base: position 223,153 of record JBMNHK010000002.1, on the reverse strand, counting down.
ATTTCAACCTGTAAGGATGCTTTATCCAGTTCAGCTTTAGTTACAGCGCCGGCTTTGAACAATGCCTCCAGCCTGGCTAAGTGGTCCTGGGCGTCTGCAAGCTCCAGATTAAGCCTGCCTAAAGCCGCCTGTGCCCCACCAAGGGCAATCTCCGACTGGTCAATTTGCGCCTGCACCTCGCCAATCTGCAAAGCCAGGTCCAGGTTTTCCAGAACCAATAAGGTTTCACCCCGGGAAACCTGTTGGCCGATCCCGGCCACTACCTGCTTTACTCGGGCCATCTGGGTAGCGTGGATATTGAAGCCGGAAGCAGGCTGCACGTAACCGGTATCATTTACGGTACGGTTGATACTGCCTTTTTGGACTTCAACAGTTGCAACTTCCTGACCACCCCGCAGAAATAAATATACGGCTCCGGCTGCAACAACCAGGATAAGACCAACCCAAAGGATAATCTTACTCCGCCTCATTCCTACCCCTCCCCGCTAATCAGTGCTTTTTAAAACCTCTACCAGCTCAATCCGCTTCACCCCGCGCACCGCCGTTAAATGGGCAATGAGGATAAAACCAATGCCACCCAGGGCAGCAAAAAGATACGTCTGGGGATAAATTACTACAGGTATGGTATAGATATCGGTGCTGGCAGTCATAACGTACCATTTGCTCAGGTAATACCCGAAGGGCAGGCCTAGGGCCACTCCCAGCAAGGACTGCAGTAAATTTTCTTTCAACAGCAGGCTGGAAATCTCCTGTACGGTATAACCTACTACGCGCAAAGTCGCAATTTCCCTTTTTCTCTCGGCAAAACTAATCAGTGAAGAGTTATAGACGATAGCAAACCCTAAAAGAACTGCAAAAAAGATCATCAAAGCCATGGTGTAGCTCATGACACCAAGGTGTATGTTAAAATTATCCAACTCTTTGCTTAGGCTGGAGATAGACGCTATACCGGTTATATCAGCCAGGTTTTTTTCCACCAGTTCTTTTTTGCCCGGATCCACATTGAGCATGGCCCCGGAAATAACGCCGCTTTCCTCCAGGATCCGGTTGGCCTGGGCTAGAGAAATATATGAGCTGCTGCCTACCATCTGGCGGTTGATGCCGGTAATCTTAACTTCAGTCCGTCTGACCGGTCCCAGCCCAAGGCGTGTCTCCAACTCGATGGTGTCGCCTGTCCGGACAGATAATTTTTGCGCCGCCAATTGGCTGATCAGGATGCCGTCCGCCGGCGGCGGCAGAGGCTCACCGGAGCCTCCGGTGATTTGTTTTAGAGTAAGCTCAGGCGGGACACCAACAATAACATCTTCCGCTGAATTACCTTTAGCTGTTAGCTGTACCGGTATTTCCAGGATGGGCTCTAATCTATTGACCCCCTCTAAACGGATCAAATCCAGCAATTCCTGCTCCTTTACCGGTTTGTTAAAACGGACTAAAAAGTCATAGTGCTGTTCCTCATAGAAATGCTTCTTAATCATGTAGTCTACAGCATCGTTAAAAAACAAGGACATGACCAACAAGCCTACCGCAAAGACAACTCCTAACAGAGTTGCGGCAAATCTCCCCCTCCTTCGGTTTACTGCACGCAGGGCCATTTTCCAGGCAGGGCTTATTTTCATCCAGAGCCATTGCCAGCCCTCCAGCACAAACCGGCCGATACTTTGGGGCGCTTCGGGCCGCATGGATTCTGCGGGTTTAACGGCTACCACCTCGCGGGTTGCGGTAAGCCCGGCGATGAAGCTCACTCCCAGGGCAAGCAAAAAGCCTGAGCAAATTGCCGTCAAATTAACCCCGCCGATGGCCTGGGGCAGGTGAAAGTACAGGGCAAAGGCTTCGGACATCACAGCAGCAAGGGCATAACCCGACATTGTCCCCAACAAAGCTCCCAAAAGCCCCACCGCCAGGGCATAGCCGGTATAATGCAGCATGATCTGCCCGGCGCCATAGCCCAGAGCTTTCATCAAGCCAATTTGCCGGCGCTGGGCTCTCACCATGCGCCGCAGCATTACAAACTGGATGAGAGCAGCTACACCAAGAAAGATCAGCGGCATAAAACCGGCCAGGGTGCGCAGGCCGTCTAATTCTGCTTGTAAAACAGCGTGGCTGAGCTGATCTTCCCGGGGATAGTCGGCCAGGTTGCCGTATGGCTCAAGAATGGTTTTGATTTGCCCGGCAGCAGCACTACTGTCCGCCCAGGGGGCCATAGTGATAACGATCTGGTTGATTTCACCTTGAAGATTTAAGATCTGCTCCGCCTGGAGCTGGGGCAGCATAATGATCCCGAAGGTTTCAGGATCCGGCAACAGCGTGGAGGCGTCCTTAATCGTGTAAATCGCTTCGGGACTGATAGCCGTACCCACTACGGTTAGATCAACCTGCTTGCCATCGGCTACAATGCTTATTTTGTTTTTAAGGGATAGCCGGTTGGCCTCATAATATTGGGGATCCACCAAAACCTCTATGCCGCCGCTTTCAGGGTACGCTTCAAACAGGCGTCCCCTTTGTAACTGCAGCCGGTTAACCTCTCCTTCCATGGGCAGCGGGTAACTGGTCAACCGTGCAGTGGCCCGCTGGCGATCCTCTTTGATAACCGGAACCTCTTTTTGGATCCGGCCGGTAGCTTTCACTACACCGGGAATGGCTTCGACTTGCCGCGTTATGTCCCGGGGCGCCCGCACCACATGAAAATAATAGTCCGCAAAGTTGTTTTCTTGATAAAAAAGCCTCTGTGATCTGTCCAGATTGTAGTAAGCGGTGGACATGCCGATATAAACAGCGATACCGATGGTCACCACAGCAACAACAGCCAGGAATTGCCCCCTGGTGCCTTTTATAGTGCGCCACAATTTTCTGTAGAGGACGTTCATCACCATTCAATCCTTTCAGGTGGCAACAGGGACTTGTTTTCCAGGATCTCCACGATCCGGCCGCTGCTCATGCGAATCACTCTTTGGGCCATGGCGCTGATGGCTGTATTGTGGGTAACGATAACCACTGTGCTGCCATATTCTCTGTTGATTTTCTCCAGCAAGGCCAGCATCTGTTTCCCGGTCAGGTTGTCCAGAGCGCCTGTTGGTTCGTCACACAACAGCAAACGCGGCTTTTTGACCGCGGCCCGGGCAATCGCCACCCTTTGCTGCTCACCGCCGCTCAGTTGAGCCGGAAAGTGATCTATCCTATCGGCCAAACCGACCTCCTGCAAGATCTCCTCCACCGGCAACGGCTCGTCTACCAGCCCGGCAGCCAATGCCACGTTTTCCCCTGCCGTCAAATCTGCCACCAGATTGTAAAACTGAAAAACGAAACCGATCTCGCGGCGCCGGTAAGCGGTTAACTGAGCCTCCCCGGCATGGCTTAGATCCATCCCGTCAAAAAAAACTTCACCCCTTGAGGGCAGGTCCATACCTCCCATAATATTGAGCAAGGTGCTTTTGCCCGAGCCGCTGGGTCCCAGGATGACCAGGAGCTCTCCGTCATATACCTCCAGGGAGGTTTCCTTTAAAGCTTCCACAGTAACTTCGCCCATTAAATATGTCCTGGTAATTTTGTTCAGCTGCATAAGAATCTTACTGCTCATCATACACCTGTACCTTTAATATTAATGATGGGATCAATCCCATTCCGGAAAATTTTCAATTTTCAGTTTATCATATACTCTATTTCAATGAGAAAACAGACCTTAATTAACTTTTTTTATAAACAATCTTTGTTTTTTTTGGGTAAGTTGTAAAATTAAATGCCGCATATAACAAAAAAATAGAGACTCATGGCAAAACCTCTGATATGTTAAAGGTGACTAAACCACAACATAAAGGAGGCCATGCACATGAGTCAATCCCATTGTACCACGACATTACGCCGTTTTAAACACATTACATTAAGAGAACGCTACCAGATTGAAATTCTACTCAAGGAGAAGAAGCGCCCCAGCGAGATAGCGAAGCTGTTAGGCAAGCATAAACGAACCATCGAACGCGAGATTGGTCGTGGGACTGTCAGGATGCTAGGATACGACCTTACTTATGTAGACAAATACTGCGCAGATACAGCCGAGCGAGTATACCGCGAAAAAGCCGCTAATAAGGGAGCATGCTTAAAGATTGGTCATGACCATGAACTGGCAAATCACATAGAAAAAAAGATTATCCAGGAGAAATATACGCCTGACGCAGTCATTGGCGAAATCTGGGCAAAAGGCATAAAATTTAAGACCAGTATATGTACAAAAACGCTCTATAACTATATCGATAAAGAATTATTTGCAAATATAACGAATAAAGACCTGCCGGTAAAACGAGTACCCCGAAAAAAACGCCATAAGAAGGTAAGAGTTGCCCACAACAATCTAAAAGGCACTAGCATAGAAGAAAGACCTGAAGCAGCTGGTAGCCGGGAGGAAGCCGGCCATTGGGAGATGGATTGTGTAGTAAGTGGCAAAGGAAAAGGCAAAGCCGCACTGCTAGTTCTGACAGAACGCAAGTCGAGAAAAGAGCTTATCCGAAAGATGCCGGAAAAGACACAGAAATCAGTGAAGAAAGCCCTGGATAGGCTTGAAAGGGAGTACGGAACACGCTTTACAGAAGTGTTTAAAACCATTACGGTAGACAATGGAAGCGAGTTTCTTAACAGTGCTGAATTAGAGAGTTCGGTCAGAAAGCCAGGCACTCAACGGACAAAAATCTTTTATGCCCACCCATTTAGCGCCTGGGAACGTGGAACCAATGAAAATGCCAACAAGTTAATCCGCCGGTTTATACCAAAGGGCACAGATATCAGCAAGCTTAAGCAAAAAGACATCAGGCGAATTGAGAACTGGATGAATAATTACCCAAGAAAAATTCATGGATATAAATCTGCTAATGAGATGGTAGCATAATCAGAGGTGCCAAAATATGGGTGGCAATTAAACTTGCAATTAACCTCTTTGTTTTTTTTGTAAAATAAACCTTGACATATGGCCAAAAAAATTATACATTTTGTTAGACAACTAATTAAGAGGATTGTACAATATGGCACAAAATCGCATGCTCGGTAAAAGAATAAATATGGCCGACCGCCTTTTTACGAAAAGGTTAAACGAGAGAATTTTAAACACAGGCCTTACGGCCAGCCGCTGGGCTACAGTCAATTGTCTGATGGTGCACGGCGAGTTAACCCAGGCTGAAATCTGTGAAATGTTGTCCATTGAAGCTTCTTCTGTTTCCAAAACACTTGATTTGATGGAAAGGACCGGTTGGATCAAGCGAACCCCTGTACCCCATGATAAACGGGAGAAATTAATCACCCTGACTGATAAGGCGAGAGCCCATCTGCCTTCCTGGATCAAAATAGTCAATGAGTTGCAGGAACAGCTTTTTGAAGGTCTTTCCGAGGAAGAGATCGATACATTTTACAGGATTTTAGATCGGATATGCGAGAATTTAAAAAGGGGCTAACTAATGGCGGTACACGTAAACAAACAACGTGTACTTTTTTTCCCTGCTTAGCCCCTGGGCACACCGTCAATCATCTTCCCCCGCGCTGCGGAAGCATATATCCCGAATAAACACACCGCCGCAAACACAGCAAAGGACACTTGCAAGGTGGTTACCAGCTGTCCTGCATGGGCAGGAGTAAGACCGGCAGAGCCTATGTAGAGATTAATGAAAAGGGTAGCCACAGCCATACTCAATGACTGTCCGATCAACCGCATGGTCCCCAGAGTGGAAGAAGCCACACCATAATATCTTTTTTCTACAGAGCTCATAACGGCATTGCTGTTTGGTGAGGAAAACAGCGCAAAGCCGATGCCTAAAATAGCCTGGTTGATGATGATCCACCAAACCGGTATACTCTCATTGATAAAGGCAAAAAAGAACAGGCCCAGAGTGGTTAAGGCCATGCCCCAGGAGGCCGGCAATCTTGGTTCAATATAATCGGAAAGCCTGCCGGCAAAAGGGGAAAGCAGGGCCATGACTACAGGTTGGGCTAAGAGGACCAGCCCGGCCGTCTGTGAATCGAGGCCTTTAACTACCTGCAGGTACAGTGACAAAAGGAAGCTGACGGCAAAAGTAGCGCTATAGTTGATTAAGGCTGCCAAGTTGGAAAAGGCAAAGCCGGTGTTCTTGAAAAGTTTCATTTTAATCAAAGGTTGATTATCCCTGTTTTCATGGCGGACAAACAGCACCATGAAAGCTAAACCCAGCAGCAATATCCCCCAGGCCCGGTGCGAAGCGGCAACATTGGAGAAGCCATAGAGCACTGCCACGATACCTGTGACATAAAGGACTGTGCCGGTTAGATCAAAAGAATCTCCCGCAGCTCCGGTCCACTCGCCTTTAAGTTTAAGCATAGTCAGGCTGAAGGCGAGCACCCCCATAAGACCGATAGAGTAGAATATGGACTGCCAGCCGAACTGATGGTTTAATATGCCGCCCAGTACGGGCCCCAGAGAAAGACCGGTATAAACCACAGCAGTATTATAACCAAGCACCCGGCCCCTTTCCTGGGGCGGAAAGACCGAAGTAAGGATGGCTATAGCGGTCCCGAAAATCATCGCCCCTCCCACACCCTGTAGCACCCTGAAAGCAATGAGTGACTGGATCGACCAGGCAGTTGCGGATAAAAGAGAAGCCAGGCTAAAAACCGCCAGGCCGGCAGTGAAAACTTTTTTCCGGCCTACAATATCGGCCAGTCGCCCAAAAGGCAGCAACAGGGCGGCCGTAGTGAGCAGATAACTGGTAACGATCCAGCTGAGCAAGGTGGCGCCCACGTTAAAATCAACCCCGATGCCGGGGATAGCCAGGTTTACTGCACTGCCCATGAATGGGGTCAAAAAGGAAGCCAGCAAAGTCGAGATCAATGCATAATTGCGCAATGAGTCCTGTGTGTTCATACCTGCCCCCAATTTTTAGTTTTATTAAATAAAGACATCCTTACACAGCATATCCATGCAACATGACCGGCATAAACCAAATGAGCTTTTTACAGAGGGCTTAGACAGGTTCAATCAATTATCCTGCTTGCCCGGCTTAAAATATGGCAAGAAAAATGCCGGCACAAATTGCCGGCAGGTCGAAGACTTGCATTATTGTTATTTTTATTCCTGTTTCCACAGGCTGCTCAATCTGTTTTCCCACAGCAGGGGATTATCTGCTTTTACTTCCAGGGGCACCAGGGGTCCCTGCAGCACCATGTAGGCGCCTTCGTCAGCCCAGGGATTCTCAATAACCTGAGCCGGTGACCACAAGGCATTCTCCTGGGTTACTGTATCCCCAATTTTCGGGATTGGCTTGCCATTTTTCAGGTCATAAAGGTACTGTACCGCAAGGGCAGCAGAATCATATGCCGGCTGTTCAACTATAGCCAGGATTTTACCTTCGTTGATTAGCTGCAAACCTTCCGGACCCATGCATATACCGGCTATGCCATAATCTTTGGGATCTAAGCCTGCTGCCTCGATAGCTGAGACAACACCTGTGCCCATAATGTCGGGGGTCTGCACATAAATACCCTTGATCTCGTCACCATAGCGGGTAATTAAATCTGTGGTCCGCTTGTTGGAGTCATCATTGTTCCATTTTCCTTCACCTTGCACAACGGTTAGTTGCGGGTACTGATCAACCACCGAGCGGAAACCCCTGGTGCAAGCATGGGTAAACATATCCTCCAAAGAACCGGTGATTTCTACTACAACACCCTCCGGCACGGTCCCACCGTTACGGTCTTTAATGCCTTGAATAAATGCTTCAGCTGCTTTTTTGCTGGATTGCTCGATATCAAAGGATATAAACAGGTCGACCTTGCCGCCTTCCGGCGAGGTATCCAGCGCCATAACCGGAATCTGAGCTTCGTTGAGCCTCTTCACACCGGGCACAATCGCTTTCAGGTCCACCGCGCCGGCCATAATGAAACCATCTACCTGCTGGACAATAAAGTTATCCATCAGTTCCATGATCTTCAGTGAATCGGCTTGACCGTCTTTGATGTCCACTTTAATCCCCAGCTCGTCAGCCTTATCCTCTGCTCCCTTGATAAAGGCCTGAATAAAAGGCGCTGTAGGCTCCTTAACCACCATACCGATGGTCATCTGCTCTCCGTTTTCACCATTCGCATCCGACTCTTTCCCTGACTGGCCGGAGGCGCAACCGGAAACCAACACAGCCACCGCCAGCAAAATTGCGAGTCCTGCAAGCCACTTGTTTTTTTTCATTACTTAATCCTCTCCTCCTTTTTACTGTGTTTATTATTTAACCTTACCAACACCCATGCCACTGCCAATACTGCCTTTTCAACCGTGATGCAGCAGTTTCTTGACCTGTTCCCGGTGCAACAGGTTATTGCGCACCTTTTCCCTGCCACGATCAATAACAATCGCCAAAAAGATCAGTGCGCCCTGGGTAGCATAAACGAGACTGACATTGACGCCCAAAAGGTTAAGGGAATTAGAGATCATGCCCAAAAGAATGGCGCCGCCCAGCATCCCTAAAGGAGTTCCTTTACCTCCGTCGAGGCTGGCGCCTCCCAGGATGGCGCCGGCAAAGGACAGCATGACCATACCCTCACCCATGGAATTGGATATTGAGCCCTGTCTTCCGGCAGCCAGAAGTCCGGCTACTGCAGCCAGAATCCCGCTGATGACAAAAGCCCAGATGACCATCTTGCTGGTATTGATCCCGGATACGAAACTGGCTTTGGCATTACCGCCGGTGGCCACAAATTGGCGGCCAAAGGTGGTATATTGCAGAATAAAATGAAAAACAGCAAAAACGACCAGGATAAGCGGTATCGCTACCGGGATATTGCCCGCCATTCTGGCCTGTCCGGCATATGTATAAGCTGCGGCCAGAGGAAATATAGAGAAGGGCACCAGAAATAAAACCAGGCCCCGCAGCATGATCAGCATGGACAGTGTCTGCAAAAAATGGTTAACCCCTACTTTAGCAATCATGACTCCATTGAACAGGCCCATCAGTGCGCCTACTGCTATGGTCAAGATAATACAGGTTACCGGGTCGAGGCTCACCGGCAGCCATTTGGTAGCCAGCAAGATGGCGATCCCGGGGGCAAAGGCCAGAATCGACTCTGTGGACAAATCAAGTGATCCTATAATCATAACCATGCCCTGGGCTAAAACTAATAAACTCATGATGGCGCTGTGGTATAAAATATTGACCAGGTTATCATAGGTCGCAAATTTTGGAGTTATGAATACATTAAGGAGAAAGAAACCCGCGACTATAACCCAGATCAGGTTATCCAATAAAAACAATGAAAGTTGCAGCTTTTTGGGCATATTCCCGAACTCCCTCTAAAACTAAATGTTTGCTATATTTAAAGACGCGCTTCTATCGGGCTATTTGTTTGCCCTGTACTGCCAGATAAAGGTTGGCCTCCGAAAAATCATTCCTGCTAAGCTCACCGGTAATTTCACCACGGTACAGAATTAAAATGCGGTCACATACCTCAAGGAGATCGTCTAAGCCCGGGGATGTGATGATGATCCCGGCCGTTTGACTCAGTCTCTCTCTCACGATAGTCAGGATGCCCTCTTTAGCCGATATATCGACGCCTTTGGTGGGCTCGTCCAACAGCACAACCCTGGGCTGTGTTGCCGCGATCCTGCCCACCACCACCTTTTGCTTGTTGCCGCCGCTGAGTTGGTAGACCTCCTGTTCCGGAGAAGCCGTCTTGATGCCCAGTGCATCGACAATACCGGCGGTAAACTCTTTTTCCAGGCGTTTGTTCAGGACACCGCACCTGCTGACCCGTGACAGGGAATTAAGGCTGAGGTTTTCCCGCACGCTCAAACCACTGATAATACCTTCATTCTCCCTGTCTTCAGGCAGATAAACAATACCTGCCTGCAAAGCCTGGCATGGTTGAGTTAAGCGTCTGGTTTTACCGTCGACACTGATCCAGCCCTCCTCAGCAGGTTCTATACCGGCAATCCCTTTAAGGATTTCCGTCCTGCCGCTGCCCCGCAAACCTGCTAGCCCGACAATCTCACCTTTTTTCAAGCTGAAGGATATGTTCTGGTAAAAGCCGGCCCTGGTCAGGTTCTCCACCGTTAAGACGGGAGCCTCCTCTGCAGCCCTGCTACCCGCCGCGACCCGCACATTCTTAACAGACCTGAATTCTTCTCCTACAATCAGCGCTGAGAGCTTCTCTTGATTAAGTTCAGCACAGTCCCTGGTTACGATGGTCTTACCGTCACGCAGAACGGTAACCCGGTCGCACACCTTTAACAGTTCATCGGTCCGGTGGGAAATAAATATGATCGTATTGCCACTGACCTTAATCTGTTCAATGATCCTGTACAGAATTTGCTCCTCCTGCAGCGAAAGGGACGCCGAAACCTCATCCAGAATCACTATGCCGGCTTTTTCTACATAGAAAGCTTTCAGCACCAGCAATAGCTGGCGTTCACCGATAGACAGGTCCGCAGCTTTTGCCCGGGCATTGATAGGGAAGTGTGCTTCCTGTAAAATTTCCTCGGCACGGCTATAGATTTCTTTCCAGTTGACCAACTGGCCGCGGCAAATATAATCGCCCACAAAAAGGTTCTCTGCCACTGTAAAGTCCAGGATCACCTGGGGGTCCTGCGTAACAATTGAGATCTTCTCTTTTTTAGAGCTCATTCTGGTCAGGGAGGCAAACTTTTTCTCACGGATAAAGATTTGGCCTGCCGTAGGACTGATCATACCTGCAATTATACCCACCAGGGTTGATTTGCCGGCACCGTTTTTGCCGATGATACCATGTACTTCCCCTTTACGCACATCCAGGTTGACATTTTGCAGCGCGATGGTGCCGGGATAAATCTTTGATATTTGGTTCAAACGCAGCACTGAAACTGCAGCCGCGGTTTCCTTTAATTCTTCCGCTAATGCTTCCGCCAACATGATATCACCACCTTTAAAGTAATCATCCACATAATCTCGTTAGTTATATATTTAATGCAAATTAATTAAATGTACGGCATAACTTATTGCTGGTATCTAGTTTGGTTGGAGCAAAATCTTTGAGGCGTTTTTATAAGTTTCCGTCAACAGCCTGAAGGCTTCCGGAGCTTTTGTAAGGGGTAGAATATCTGATACGATCGACGTCACATCAAACTTACCGGCTGCGATGCAGTCAATAGAGCGCTTTAAGTCCGCCAAATCGTAAGAGCTGGCTCCCACCACCTCAATCTCCCTTTCCACAATACCATTGGGCATCAAATTGACTTTATCCTCATACAAACCGGACATAACTATTCTTCCAGTGGTTTTAACCCACTCTATGGAGCTTTGCAGGGTTTTTTCCGAGCCTGCCGCTTCAACCACAACATCAACCTGCCCTTGGTGAGCCTCCGTAATGCTTTCCAAAACCAGGTCCGCACCAAGTCTACTTGCCAGGGAGCGGCGGGCCGGCGAGATGTCAACTACAGCCACCTGCTCCACACCGTAAGCCCTGGCGGCTAACAGGGTGAGCAAGCCTATCGGTCCTGCTCCGATGATGCCCAGACGCGTATGATTTGTTAACCTGGCTTTTTCCACTATGCGCAGGGCAACAGCAAGTGGTTCCACCAATGCTGCCTGCAGATGGGTTACACCAGGAGGTATTTTTAAGAGCAATTTAGGCGCCAGGACAAGGTATTCGGCAAAACAACCCGGGGCAACCTCGCCGATAAAACCCAGCCTGGAGCACAGATTCCCTTGCTCCTGCCGGCAAAAGGCGCAGCTCCCGCAGCTGACCCGGGGATCTCCCACCACAGTCTCACCCGGCGCAAAACCCGTAACGCCGGCACCTACTTCGCTGACGACACCTACAAATTCGTGCCCCATAATTTCGGGAATATTGACAACAAACATACCTTTGCGATATATATGCAGGTCAGAGCCGCAGATACCGGCATAGACCACTTTGATCAGTACTTCATCCCGGCCGCAGACCGGCCGCGGAACTTCTTCCACCCGGACATCACCGATGCCGTGATAACGAACTGCCAGCATGAATACACCTGCCTTCAATTAGTCTCTGGCAAACCGCTCAAGAATAGCGTTGCCGTGGGCGGGAAAACCTTCGTATTCAGCCAGCTTAACCATAGCATCTTTTAGATTGGCCAGACCCTCTTTGGAGAAATACTCAAAAGTGACGGCTTTGTAAAAATCAGCTGTCTTAAGGCCACCGGCAACCACCGCACGCCGCCCCGTGGGCAGAACATGGTTTGGTCCGGAGCCAAAGCAACCAGTGCTAAGGGGGGTGTAATGCCCCAGATACATGCCGCCGGCATTTTTGATCTTCTGCATATCCAAAATGGGTTCCCTGGTCATAATCTCCAGGTGTTCCACCGCATACTCATTGGCATAGGCAATGGATTCCTCGAGAGAGCCGGTAATGATAATGGCGCCATATTTTCTTAAGGATTCCACAACAAAGTTTTTACGGTAGTCATTGAGCCTTTCAATGTGGCGTCCAATACGCTGCTGTACTTCATAAGCCAGATCTTTAACATGGGTTACCAGCACTCCGGCGGAGTCCAAACCGTGCTCTGCCTGAATGCAAAGATCTGCGGCGGCAAACTCCGGATCAGCCGACTCATCAGCGATAATCAGCCCTTCGCCAGGTCCGGCATGAGTGCCGATTTCCACCTGACCGTTAAGCAGCTTAAAGGCTGCCAACACCCATTTGCTCCCCGGCCCTACGATTTTGTCTACTTTAAGGACACTCTCGGTTCCATAAGTCATGGCTGCAATAGCCTGACTGCCGCCTACCATGTATACTTCATCAGCACCGCATACATCACAGGCGACCAGAGTGCCTGGAGGCACCGAGCCATCCGGGGCTGCCGGGGTGCAGACTATTACCCTAGGCACTCCCGCAACTTTAGCCGGCAAAACGGACATCATCACCGCCGATGGGAACCAGCCCCTGCCGCCGGGGACATAACACCCGACCTTTTCCAGGGGGATGATCACCTGACCGGCTACCAAACCGGGTGATAGCTCCGTGGACCACATCTTATTGGGCAATTGGGCCGCGTGAAACCGCTTAACATTGTCCGCCAGGGTTTTGATGGCAGCTACTGTTTCCTCATCAACCTTATCATAGGCTGCTTTGATTTCCTCAGCTGAAACCCTAATCCGGTCTTTGGTAATCGTTATACCTTCAAATTCTCTGGTGTAATCTACCAGCGCATCATCGCCTCTTGTCTTGACCTGTTCAATGACTTTGGCCACATCATCGAGGATGGATTCAGTTTCCACCTCGCTCCGCTTCATAATCCTTTGATAATCCTCGGCAGCCATTTTTTTGAGCTCATATACCTGAATATACATGACATACTCCTTTGCCTGATAAATTATTTTTACAAAAAAACGAGCAAACTCCTGAGGATTGGAGCCTGCCGCCCGATAACCCCGCCTTTGCTATCTAGTGAAATAATTAATACTTTAACATATTAAACAAGTGTATGCAATCCGAGGATAGGTTTTCGACAATAAATAAAAAAATCCTTTTTTCAGCACAGATATTCTTAAGGAAAAATTTTCTAGCCAAACAACGCTAAAATCTATGCTAAAATTTACAGTGTTGATTGTCGTTCTTTCTGCCCCTTAAATAATTAAGGACGGCCCGGCAGCCATCCCTAACCTATCTCCTGCTCTGACAACTCATATTCTCCCAGTAACAACTTTTTAAAATCTTCCGGTTCCATCGGCCGGCCAAAAATGTAGCCCTGCATCATGCTGCAGTTGTGCTGCATTAGAAAGTCCAGCTGATCTTGATTCTCCACACCCTCGGCGATAACGCCCAAGTCCATGCTTTCACCCAGAAATAAAACCGTTGCGGCAATGGCCTCGTTGTTGCGGTTGGTACCGATATCTTTAACGAAGGATCTGTTAATCTTCAAATTGTGGACCGGAAAATATTTTAGACCGGCAAAAGAAAAATATAGATCCAAAATCGTCAGTGGTTATGGTAACCCCCATTTCCTTCAGTTGCATTAAAATACTGAAGACATCCTCCACATTTTTCATGGCCAGTCCCTCACTGATCTCCAACTCCAGCCAGCGGGGCTCTAAACCCGTTTCCCGCAAAACCCGGGACACGCACTCTACCAGGTTTTGCATTTGAAACTGATGGTAAGAAAGGTTTACCGCTACCCTTAAGGGGGTAAGTCCCTCATCCTGCCATTTTTTGCATTGAGCGCAGGCAGTCCGCAAAATCCACTCACCAATCGGCACGATTAAACCGGTATACTCGGCCAGGGGGATGAACTGGTCAGGGTAAAGCAGGCCCAGTTCCGGGTGCTGCCAGCGCACTAACGCTTCCATCCCTACGATTGATTTTGTTGCAACATTTACTTTAGGCTGGTAGTGCAGCACTAATTCGTGCTCGTTCAAAGCGCGGCGCAGGCTATTCTCTCTAAGCATCCTTGCTAAAGCCTTATCATTCATCAAAGGCTCATAGAACTCATATCTGTTTTTGCCCGCTGTCTTGGCATGATACATGGCTACATCAGCATTTTTCAGCAAGGTCTCGGATTTTAAACCATCATTGGGATAGATTGCAATACCGATACTGACAGTAATATAAAGATCATAAACCTCTAAATTGAAGGGTTGACTGATGGCAGTGAGTATTTTTTGAGCAACCACGCTGGAACCTTTCGCGTCTATTGATGTCAACAACAGGGTGAACTCGTCCCCGCCCATTCTGGCTATGGTGTCTTCAGCACGGACGCATGACGTCAACCGTTCAGCAACTTTTCTTAGCAACTGATCGCCCAAATCATGCCCCAGTGTGTCGTTAATAATCTTGAACCGGTCAAGATCCAGGTAAAAAACAGCCAGGTTCTGCTGATTGCGTTTGGCGTGGGCAATGGCCATGGTCATGCGATCGTTAAACAGCATGCGGTTGGGCAATCCTGTAAGCAGGTCATAGAAAGCCTGATGCCTGATCCGCTCATCAATACGCATTCTATCAGATATATTGCGGGAGATAAGCACCGCCCTGACTTCACCCGTGGCCGTGCGATAGACCTTCCCGGTGCTCTCCAGCCAGCAGGTATCACCATCCTTACTAACTACTCGACAGACTAAATCCCTGCCCTCTTCATCATCCAGGATCTTCTGCAGCATAACAATCATCGCCTGGCGATCTTCTATATGGATAAAATCAGCCACGACTCTGCCGATAATGTCTTCCGGCCTGTATTTTATCAACTGGCTGCAATTTGGGCTGACATAAATTACGTTGCCCTGGCTATCGATCTCACTGATCAGATCATAGCTGTTTTCTATTAAACTGCGGTATCTCTCCTTATCTTCATTGAGCTCCTTATTTGCCTGTTCCAGGGATGCCAGCATTTTGTTAACCTCACGTCCGAGATCGGCCAGAGCCCCGTTGCCTGTTACGGCAATGCGGGAAGAGAAGTTCTTGCGGGAGCTAATAGCAGCCAGGTCGTCATTAATTGAGGACAACTGGCCCAGCTCTAATTTCTCCAGGGAGCGTAAGGTTATAGAACCAATAATTAATCCGAGTAAGAGGATCGTACCATAGACATACTTATCCAATCCAGAGAGACCTGTCCACAAGGTATATCTTGTGACTGTATAAAGCATTATGAGCAATAAAATAAACAGGCCACCGTGTATTATGGTTGTGCTGCGCATACTCATTAAATGGTCACCTGATTTCTTACGATTTGCTCTGATAAAAAATCCAGGATAATTAGTCTCTGTTAAGTTCTGCCGTACAGTGGGGACACTTGATCGCCAGCAGGGGAATCTCCATCAAGCAGTAAGGGCATTCTTTTGTTGTAGGCTCCTCTGCGGCTTCCACAGCTCTAAAACGATTAACTTGCTTTATAACCAGGAAAATGGCGAATGCCACGATCAAAAAATCCAGCACTGTGTTGATAAATACACCATAGTTGATGGTGGCTGCCCCGGCCTCTTTCGCCTCAGCAAGAGTGGCATAAGTTTGATCTGACAAGTTAATATAGAGATTGGAGAAATCAACTTTACCTAATAGTAGTCCGACAGGTGGCATAACAATATCGTTGACTAAGGAGGTAACGATTTTGCCAAAAGCCGTACCGATGATGATCCCGACAGCCAGATCCAGGACATTGCCGCGCCTAATGAACTCCTTGAATTCATTGATCATATAATCACCCTATCTATTATTCTTCCCTTAACACTGATTTCCATGGTCATCCGCCTTGCCTGGTGTAATTATATATCAATATATGGAAAAAACCAATATCTTTAGTAAAATATAAAAAAAGGAATACCTTATCCGGCATTCCTTGTAACCAAGAACTCATGTCCTAACCTGGTCAAACTGCACATCTTGCTCTTGCCTTCCGTGACTACATCTACTAAGCCAAGGGCGTATAGTTGTATTACTATGTGATCAAGAACAGCCCTCTTTACTCTGGAAGTAAGTGAAAGCTCCTCTTTGTTCATGGGCCCTTCATCATAAAGAGCTCTGATAACCCTTTCCGCTTCTGCCGGCAGACGATGCTGCACTCCATCAAAGTATTCCGCTAAAGTGATGTTCATTACCCAAACTCCTTTCAACTAAATATTTAAACGTATTACTATTATTGTCATTTAATCAATTAAGTAAACCTGCTTTTTTGAAAATCAGCAACAAAAAAAGGCTGTTGCACAACGAACTAAAAAGTTCGAGTGAACCGCCCTTTTTATAAAAAATACAGATGCGCGTTCCAATAACTAAATTATTACCGGATTTAATGGCTGATTTTAATTTTATAAAAAGAAAGGAGCGTCGCTCACTACTTGAAAAAGTAGTTTTGCAACACTCCCTCTGCATGGTTAAAGCAAGTTTAACTTTTTTTGTCCAATGCTTGTTCCATAATACGATAGATCCGGTCCACCATTAAGCGCGGGTCATCTACTGCGCCGGAAGCAATAAGGGCGTTATCCAAGATCTGTTCAGCTACCAGCCCGGCCAGCACTTCGTCTTCCTGACGCAAGCTCAGCAAACGTTTAATCAATGGGTGGCTGGGATTAACTTCTAAAACTTTTCTGCCTACAGGCGCCATCTCACCCATTTCCTCACTCATCGCCATCATAAACCGCTGCATACTGCCGGTCATTATCCCGTCGAGATCCAGGATAATAGCAGGACTATCCACCAGGCGGCTTGACTCCCTTACTTCGCTGACCCGTTCTCCCAATACTTCTTTAAACCAGGCGGTTAATTCCTGGATCTGAGCAAATTCCAGGGACTCCTTGCCCTCTTGAG
Organism: Pelotomaculum sp.; assembly: GCA_050950345.1. Taxonomy (GTDB): domain Bacteria; phylum Bacillota; class Desulfotomaculia; order Desulfotomaculales; family Pelotomaculaceae; genus Pelotomaculum_C. Next base: position 205,915 of record JBMNHK010000002.1, on the reverse strand, counting down.
GCGGGGGAGCCGGTATATCCAGCTCAGCTTGATCAGCAGAAACCAGGTTTTTACCCTCATACTGCCCCAGGTTGCTCAAAGCAAAATCATCCACCGGTTCGTGGGTATACAGCACCTCAATATCAGCCGCACGAAAAGCTTCCAGATAAGGGCCTGCTTCAATGGCAGCTCTTGTGGGGCCAAAGATAAAGTAAATTACTTCCTGGCCTGGCTTCATCCTGTCTACATATTCCGGCAGCGAAACCATCTTGCCGGGCTCTGATTTGGAAGATTCAAAACGCAGCAGCTTTGATAAATCATCCCGATCGGTAAAATCCGTGGCTAAACCTTCCTTGAGAAAGACACCGAAAGTCTTCCAGAATTCCAGGTATTTGTCGTGATCTTTTTCCGCTTGCTCCAGAAGAAACTTTAAAAACCGGCCGGTGATCACCCGGCGCAGCTTGTTCATCAAAGCCCTGTCCTGGGTGGTCTCCCTGGATATATTAAGAGGCAGATCCTCGCTGTCCACTATCCCTTTAACAAAGCGCAGCCAGCCTGGCAATATATCCTCGTCATGCTGCCGAATTAGAATCTTGCGACTATAGATACTCACACCGGGTTCCATGCGGCCGAAACCGAAACGCTCCATATTTTGCTTGGGGACATATAGCAAAGCATTAATCGCCAGAGGAGCATCTATGGTAAAATGCAGGCGGTACATTGGCTCATCATAGGCGCCTGACACGAATTTGTAAAAATCGTTATATTCCTCTTCGGTGACTTCGTTCTTGTTTCTGGTCCAGATAGCCTGTACCGTGTTGACCTGCTCACCGTTAACTTTAATGGGGAAGGACACAAAATTGGAGTACTGCCTGATAATCCTTTTTATTCTTTGAGCATTGTTGAATTCGTGGGCATCGTCTTTGAGCTCCAGGATCAATTTAGTGCCCCTGGATAAGCCCTCGGCCGGACCCAGCTCATAGCTGCCCAGTCCTTCGGAGACCCACTCGCAGCCTGCTGCCTCAGGCAAGTAAGAGCGTGTAAGCAGCCGGACTTTTTTGGCCACCATAAAGGCAGAATAAAAACCAACGCCAAATTGTCCAATAAGGTTCAGATCCTTTTGCTCAGAAGCGGCCAGCTGCTGAATAAAACTCTTGGAGCCGGAATGAGCAATGGTGCCGATATTATCAACAACCTCTTGCTCGGTCATGCCGATGCCTGTGTCACTGATGGTGAGGGTATGTTCTTTATCATCCACTTCAATAGAAATCTCCAGCGGCAGATCCTCATCCTGGTTGTCCTTACTGGTGAGACTGTGATAGCGGTACTTCTCCAGGGCATCGGCGGCGTTGGAAATCAGTTCCCGCAAAAAGATCTCCCGTTCAGTATAAAGGGAGTTAATGACAATATCCAGCAGCTGCTTGATCTCAGTTTGAAACTCCCTTGTCTGAAGGGTTTTAGTTGGTTCTTCAGCACTCAATTCAATCATCCTCCATCTGTAATATAGGCTATAAGAAAGGCGAGAGCTTAAACCCCCGCCGTTAAAGGTTGGCGAGCCGAAATTTATTGACTATTACTGACCATAGTATAAGCCAGGCGTTTCAGACTGTCAATACCTGCTACCGCAAAATCAATACCAGGATTTTAATAGCCTGCCCAGGCTGCCTCCGGATAAAACATCCTTCGCAAACAAGCTTTGCCGGACGTTTTTGTATAAAATATACGATAAAAATAAACAGACCCCTGCAGCCACAACAGGGGTATCATTGAATATTGCCCTTCCATGAATATTGCTCTTCGAATATTGATCTTCCGTCCGGGCAGAAAGGCATATGCAGGAAAGCAGCACCTCTTCGTCTGACTCTGTGCCGCTCCTTTGTTTCGAAGTTGTTTGGATAAAATAAGCTTTAAAGATGCCTTTTGATTTTCAGTGGGCATTGGGCCTGTTTATATTAACTGGCTTAAAATCCTGGAGGATGCGGCCATCCTCTGCTACTACCACAGGAAACTGTCCGGCATTAAAGACGGCGCCCAGCCTGCCCCGGTAATCGATGGCCAGGATGCCGCCTTGAGCCTTTTTTAACCGGGCCAGCCGCTGCAAGGCCTTTTCTACTGCCTGCTGCGGGTGGGCTCCGCCGGTGATCTGTTCATCTACAAACTTTGCGGTCAGGGTTTCGATAAAGGCTTCTCCTACACCTGTACAGACAACAGCGCTGTGGCCGGTAGCATATACTCCCCCGCCTAATGAAGGAGTATCACCTACCCGGCCCGGCAGCTTCAAGGAACAGCCTCCCGTAGATGAAGCGGCCGTAAGGCCATGGCCATCCCACACCACACAACCCACTGTGTCAGCGTAAGAGACCAACCCGGTGAACAAATTTTGCGCCGGCTTCTCACCCCGGGCCAGGCTGGCTTTGGCTTCCCGCCAGGCCGCAAGCTGTGTTTCCGCAATACAGTTTTCCCCGGGAAAACCATGCTTGCGAGCAAACTTCACCGCTCCTTCCCCGGCCAGGATCACCTGATTGGTCTCTTCCATCAGCCTGCGGGCAACTGAGACAGGATGGCGAACATCATATATAGCAGCTACGGCAGCAAAACGATTGGTTGCGCCATCACTGATCGAGGCATCCAACTCCACTTGCCCGTCCATATTGAGTACAGCTCCAAAACCGCAGTTAAAACGGGGGGAATCCTCCAGAACATTGAGGGCTGCTTCCACCGCCGGAACACGCCCTTCCGGTAATAAGCCGGCCCCAGCCAGGGCTGCCTGTTCAAGAACTTCCATAAACGGCCCTTCGCGGCTGGTATCAAGGCCACCATGTACGGCAATAATATTCATGCCTTTATTGTGAGCATTTGGTTTGGTTAATATACTGCTATGCAGATAAAAATTCCGTGTGGGCCGGAACAACAGGTGTATTGAATATAGAGATTGCGGTGAGTTAGCTTTGCGATTACAATAAGTTTATCAAAGCATAAGGTAAGGTGGCGCATTTGGATATTAAAAAAGGCAGTTCGTGCTTCTATGCGGGTGAGAGTGAGGAGGAACCCCTGGCTGTGATCAAGTTTGTCGACAACTACCCGAACACCATCGTCATCCAGAGTACTTATGTAGCCGAAGAACTAAGGGGACAAAACATTGCCCGGCAGTTGGTGCAACACGTGGCCGACATGGCCAGGAAAGAGCAGAAAAAGATAGTTCCCTTCTGCTCCTATGTCATTGCTTTATTTAATAAAACTGATGAATTTGATGATGTTGCAGCAAAAGGCTAGAGCTCAGCACAATAGCTGCTGAGCCTAGCCGCTTTTCCCAGATGTAGATTAAATAGACAGACTCCTTATGGCCGCAAATATGAAGGGCTAACCTTGCAACCGGATAAATTTTGCGGCTTTATACAAAAAAAATTGCTCCGGACTTCTAATGCCTGGAGCTTTCTAAATACATTTGCGTTTTTTACTGTTCTGCCAGTATGTATGCTCTAATTCCAATTGCCGTCCCTTAAGATATTCCTGATAATCAATTTCAATAACTCTTACTGCCCCTGTTTTTTTGCGTTTTCTTTTTACCCGGGGCATCCTGTTACCTAAAAGTAAAGCTTCGACACAGTTTTTAGCAGTTATGTAGCGTTCCACCTCAACAGAGTTCCTATTACCCAGGTGTCCATATTCAAGCAATATTTTAAAGTATCGTTTTTCCATCCCCATCACCTCTCTTCTTTAAACTCACTTCCTGAATACATTTCCGGCTCTATAAGGCATTCTTATAATCCCAGCCAATATTCAGGCCTTCCCAGGTAATATCCGATATTTCACGGTTCAATAGGGCCTCTTTAGCTGTATAAGCAATTAAAGCCTTCAACAAAATGTTTAGAAAGGGATTCAGGTTGGCATTTTTGACTATGCTCCTGGCTGCCTCCAGTGTCTCTTGCAATTCCCTTTCGATATTAAAGCTATAGGGCACATCCTGATCGAATAACTCCGGCAGGGTATCGTCCAGCTGGTAAGACATCTCTCTGGCCTTCCGGTAAAAAACACAGGTCTTTACAGCATAATAATCGATGGTATCAAAATAGTCTTCATTCTTAATGCCCAGGAATCGGATAACTTCCTGCATGGTTTCTTCAGAACAGTTTAAATCCCGCATTGCCTGTTTTTTAGTGATTATATGGTTTGATTGAGCCAGCTGAGGGTATTCCGCTTCTATTAAAGCTTTTTCCAATGCCAGCTCATTCATCATATTGAGGGGAGCTTCAGCATGGTTGTCCAGGGACTCATTCTGCCCGGTTTGCGGGAAGTAGTAAGACAGCTCGCGCAATTTGACCTTAATTTCATCCAGGGACAGACCATTATTCTTAAACATATCAATCGCCAGCAAACATTTAAAATGCTCTTCGTTATACTTGGCCTGATTTCTGCTAGGCCTCTCCGGCTCCGGCAACAACCCCAATTCCAGGTAATGCCTGACCATACGTTCCGTAACGGTTACATTCTTCTCATTAAGCCGGCTTAGCAATTCTTTCATCTTCAAGTTGCTCTCACCTCAATGCCATAATACGACATAGGATGTTGCATGTCAAATGAATTATAAGACATCCTGTGTCGCATGTCAATACTTGTTATCTAGCTCTTGTCGTTGCATGCAATTAGCATTATCATTTAATATGGTGTAATATATACATGTACGAATTATGTAGAATTTCGATCTAGAGGTGAATTTAAGCTATGGCGGGAAAACTTGCACGATTTCATGGCACAGGGGGCTATATAGCCTCCGATGAGCTTCAGAATAGTGTTAATATTGCTATCGCTCTGGGCCGGCCGCTTTTGGTTAAAGGGGAGCCGGGAACAGGTAAGACCATGCTGGCAAAAAGCATTGCTGAAAACCTGGGGATGGATTTGATCATCTGGAATATTAAATCCACCACCAAAGCACAGGAAGGCCTATATGTTTATGACACTGTACAGCGGCTTTACGACAGTCAGTTCGGGGATCGGGATGTATCCGATATCAAGCAATACATCAAGCTGGGTAAACTGGGGGAGGCCTTTATCTCCGAAAAACAAGTGGTGCTTCTGATTGACGAAATAGACAAAGCTGACCTGGAGTTTCCCAACGACCTGCTGTGGGAACTGGACATCATGAGTTTTTATATTCCGGAGACAGGAGAAACCATCACCACGAAAAACAGGCCTATTGTGATCATCACCAGCAATGCTGAAAAAGAGCTGCCGGACGCCTTCTTGCGCCGTTGCATCTTCCATTACATTGATTTCCCCGATGAAGAAATGATGGCTGCGATCATCAAAGTACACCATCCTCATCTGGATGACTACCTTATCCAGAAGGCCATCGAGGCCTTTTATAGCTTGCGCAACGTCAGCGGCTTGCTCAAAAAACCAAGCACCAGCGAGCTTATCGATTGGGTACAGGCTCTGGCCATGGGCGGCATCGACCCTGATCGGCTGATTAAGGAATTACCCTTTCTTGGGGTGTTGCTGAAAAAGAACCAGGATTTAGATCGGATATCCTATCAGAACCGGAGCGGCAGGCAAAGAACTTTTCCTTTTAGTCAACGAGGCTAAAGTGTTGAGGAGAGGAGCCTGACTTTGTTTATAAATTTTTTTTATCAGCTAAAAAGCGAGGGTGTTCCGGTCTCTTTGAATGAATGGATGACTTTGATGGAAGCCCTTGGCAAGGGGCTGGCCTTCTCCAGCCTGACCGGCTTTTACTACCTGGCCAGGTCTGTGCTGGTTAAAAGCGAAGCCCACTATGATCGCTATGACATAGCCTTTGCCAGGCATTTTCAGGGGCTGGAAACCACCGACGATATCATTAAAAAAGCATTGGAATGGGTGGCTAACGCTATTGCACCCCTGGAAGTCCCGGCAGGGGAACGTTCGCCCTTTGCTGATTGGGATCTGGAAGAGCTTAAGCGTCAATTGGAGGACCGGTTAAAGAGACAGGACGGGGAGCACCACGGCGGCTCACAATGGATCGGTACGGGTGGAACGTCACCCTTCGGCCACTCCGGTTACCATAAGGCGGGAGTACGCATCGGCGGCCGTTCCCTGAACCGCTCGGCTGTTAAGGTGGCTGCCGAACGTAACTATCGGGAGTTCCGTGACGACGATATCACTGGTGTGCGCAATTTTGAGGTGGCTTTGCGCAAGCTGCGCCAGCTCAGCACAAGAACTGAAGGGCCCAAAGATCAGCTGGATATAGACGGCACTATCGACGCTACCTGCAATAATGCCGGCCGTCTAAAGCTGGTCTGGGAGCGTCCCCGCCGCAATGCGATGAAAGTGGTTTTGCTCATGGACTCGGGCGGCTCCATGAATAAATATATGCAGATATGCAGTCGCTTGTTTACAGCAGCGCACCGCGCAACTCACTTTAAAGACATGCGGTTTTACTATTTTCACAATTGCGTCTACGACCATCTTTACACCAGCCCTTCGATCATACCGCGCAATGCGGTGAAGACAGCAGATGTATTGAGTTCTTTAAATGCCGACTACCGGCTGATCATAGTAGGGGATGCCAGTATGGCCCCCAGCGAACTCACCATGCGGGGCGGCGCCATCGACTGGGAGGTTTATAATGAAGAACCGGGCCTGGTCTGGCTGGAACGCCTGGCCAGACATTTGCCTTTCTCAGTTTGGCTGAACCCTATCCCCTCCCACAAATGGCCTTACACAGAAGGTTCTTATACGATTGCTCTAGTCCAAAAGGTCTTTCCCATGTTTGAACTCAACCCTGAAGGACTTGAACAGGCCTTAAAAAAATTAAAGGCAAAAACTAAATAAGCTTTGTGAGGGGTGTCGCCGACTGCTCATCAGTAGTTAGCGGCACCCTCATGTTTTAATAGCCAGCTGTGTATGCCCAGCTGCAGGCTCTTTCAATATAGCTGGTTTTTCAGCAGCACTATATCGGTATATTTTAGACATAAAATGCTCCCTTATGGTAGTAGGTTTTTGTTATTAAACCTGTCTACCACAAGGGGAGCATATCAAAACCCATCAGTTAGTTTATTGTGTAACAGCCCTTTTTACATTGGCTTATATACAATAATATACCTATACGGCAGTATAGCCGCCGTCAACCGTTAATATCAGGCCGGTCACATAGGAAGCTTCATCGCTGGCCAGGAAGATAGCGGCTGGATTTAACTCGCCTTCCCTGCCATAACGCCCCAATGGCACAGTTGCTTTCATATAATTAGTGAAGCTTTCTGTATTTAAGGTGTCAATAGTCAATTCTGTCGCAAAATAGCCCGGGCAGATGGCATTACAGGTAATATTATATTTAGCCAGCTCTGCCGCGACTGCCCTGGTGAAATTGACGACGCCGCCTTTTGACGCATGATAGGCTACCGTGTCGATAGCTGTGTTGCCTACAAGACCATACATGGAAGCTATATTGATAATGCGGCCGTAATTTTTTTCAACCATGTATTTCGCGAATGCCCTGGTAACTTTAAATACACTGGTTAAATCCGTCTCAACGGTAAAATCCCATTCTTCATCAGTCATGTTAAGTACACCTGCATTTTTAGAAGAACCGGCGCAGTTCACCAGGATATCAACCTTGCCATACTCCTTTATTGCAGCTTCAGCGGCTTTATTTACCGAATCCGTATCTGTTACATCACATTGTACAGGGAGACATTTTACACCAAGGGCTCTAAGCTCTTCAGCAACCTGCTCCAATCTGTCTATCCTTCTGGCCATAATAACCAGGTCTGCACCCTGTCCGGCAAATCCTTTGGCCATTTGTAGGCCCAGGCCGGAGGAAGCTCCTGTTATGGCTGCAACACGTCCCTTTAAATCAAACATGACAATTCCTCCCTACGTAAAAAATAATTTCATAATATTAATTATAGCATAAATAGGACTGAATATTTTTTATTTTTAGATTTTAGTTGCGTAAAAAAATCATCCTGAGTGTTAGTGAAGGATTGAGATCCCACTCTTATCTCAGGATGACAGAAGGAAAAAGAAGAACCATTCCTGCTTTCCAGTTGTCTAACCCTTTCGTCTGAGCATGCCTGTTTCATCAACTGCTCGTAGGTTGGCAAGCTCCTGCTCAGTAGGTTCCGGTACGACCCTTACATCAGGGGCTACTTTTAAATCCCAGCCGGTGTTTTCTTTTACCTCTTCCACACTGGAAAAAGCAAAATACTCCGTGAGGATAAATTCTTTGGTCACCGGATCCGGCCGCATCATACCCAGTGAGGTTACGATCAGCGCGGGACCGTCACCATAGAAATTGTATTTAGACCGGGCATCCCCACCGGTCAGGTAGCCTGGTGAAGTAATATAATCCACCTTTTCTACAAACCGTTTCTTTTCATGTGTTACCATAATGATATAACGCTTGCAGCCGCAAGCGATTTCAGGCGCGCCTCCACTGCCGCTCAGTCTGGTATACGGGGCTTGAAACACCGGGCTGTCAGGCTCCGCCCACAGGCCGGTAGTGTTGACGTTGCCGAATTTATCCACCTGAGCTGCTCCAATGATCCCCACATCGCACCGCCCCGAGGCCACCATCACTCCCAGAGCGTCTAAACAGTGGGTGAAAGAAGTAGCATTAGCTGAAATGCGGTTGTCTTCAATGCCCCAGGGCAAACCACCTACCGGTGTAGACCCGTAGACACCGCCTTCGGTTAAGGCCTTGAGCCCAAAAGCATGATTTTTCTCGGCGAAGTAGCCGGCCAGCATGCTTAAACCCACCCCGAAGATCGCCTTCTCGCCGGCCTTGATCTCCCTTCCGGTTGCAATGGCCATCATTTCCTGTCTGGTGTAATTCATCCCCGTTACCTCCCACCAGTTAAATTCGATATTTGCTCATCGGTCATGATCCATTTGCGAAACGGGTCCATTAAATGCTTTGTCACCGTATCACATAATTGATCAATACGCTCCTGGCCAATCATCGCCAGAAACTCATCAATCGTCTGATAGCTATCAATGTATTCCTCTTTGTAACGCTCAAAGCCTTCCTGGGTTTTCATGGCGTTATTCATGGCATACATGTGCTCTTCGTCACTATCATAGAGTCCCGGTGAGCACTGGGGCCAAACCCCCATCGGCCAATAAACCACGGCATCCACCAGATGACCCGGTATGCGCACCAGGTTGGGGAACTGGCGCATGCAGTCGGTATCAACAATCAAATCAGCCTGTAAAATTACCTTTTTGGCCGCCCTGGACAGCTCAAAACGGTTCCATTCCGAACCCAGCATAATGGCGTTGCCTTCCGGATCTGCCATCGTGACGTGAATAGCCGCCACCTCCGGCTGTATCGGCGGCAATACATGGCAGGGTCGTCCGCTGAAAGGATCCACTACTTCAGGTATCTTGCTGGTACAGGGGTATTCTTCCGGATTAAAGGCGCTGCGCCATTCCTGATCGGAGCCATACCCGGAGACAACCGGAACAAAGGGCCAGTTCAAGGCACCGGCTAATAGCCGCAAAGAAAAGTTTAAATTGGAATAGTCCTCCACCACCGTACGGCCGCTTTCCACCGCACGGCGCAAACCGAGAGGAAAACCGTACACTTCCAGTCCGGTAAAAGCAGTCTCGACTTTATCCACGGCCCCGGCTGCGCACAGAAGGTTGAGCTGCTGGGCACAACAGTGGGAATAAACATGCAGGTTCTGACGGCCCTGCCGTACAATTTCCCGTCCAAATGCCAGTGAGTCGGCGCCGACGGAGAGGGATGCCCCGTGGGCATAATGCATCCCGTCCCAGGTGTATTTGGCAACCGCCTCCTGCATTGAAATAAGTTTGCTGGCCATGCTTTGATTTACCTCCATTCCATATATAGCTAACAACACGCACAAATTTCTATTAAATCCAGTATAACACAGAACTATAATTTGGGAAAAACATAACCTATCCGGTATAATATTAATGCCCTGGCCTAAGGAAACGCTGTCAAGCAATTAAAGAAAAGATTAAACTATATTTATAAGCTGCAAATAAATAAAATTAAGAAGCTGCAACTAGATTAAATCGTTAGGAGACGGATCAGCCATGTTAAAGTTTTCCCCCCAACAGGAAGAACTGCGTCAAAGGGTGCGGGCTTTTGCCAAGCAGGAACTGGCCCCGATCGCCCAGGAAATACATGATCAGGATACCTGTCCGGAAGAACTATTTGAGCAAATGGGACAACTGGGTTTTAACGGTATTTTCGTACCCGTCCAATATGGGGGCTCCGGCATGGGCCATGTGGAACAGGCGATTGTCCTGGAGGAAGTGGGACGCTACAGCGCCGGCTTCGGCGCCACTTTAGTGGCCCATTATATGGGGGTTTATGCCATCTTGACCTGGGGCAGCGAGGAGCAAAAGATGAAGTATTTACCCCGCTTATGTGCAGGTGAATTCGCCGGTTTTACCCTCACGGAACCGGGGGGAGGCTCGGATTTCACAGGCATGCAGGCTACAGGCAGGCGGGAAGGTGATGTCTGGGTCTTAAACGGGCGTAAATGTTTCATTACCAACTCACATTGCCTGGGCGTTAACGTAATCAGCGTCAATACCGGGCAAGCTCCTAATGGACGTCCTGAAATTTCTGTTTTCATTGTAGAGGGCGATACTCCCGGACATACCCCCGGCCGCAAAGAAAAAAAAGCCGGCTTGCGGGGATCTTATATGGGAGATATCAACCTGAATAACGTGCGGCTTCCTGCCGGCAACTTACTTGGCCAAACCGGCGAAGGCAGTAAAATCAGCCTGGGTACTCTTGGGGTAATGGGCCGGGGTGGCAGCGCTGCTGTCGCACTGGGCATTCTAAGGGCTTGTTTGGAGGATGCAGTTAAGTTTGCCCGGGAACGCATCATTTATGGGAAACCACTCTCTAATCTGACCAATATCCAGTTTATCATCGCCCAGAACCGGACTGACTACGAAGCGGCCCGCCTTCTAACCTATAACGCAATGGGCATGAAGGATGCCGGGTTACCCAACACAGCTGAAATCTCCATGGCCAAGTTTTTCGCCGCGGAAGCCGCCGTCAATGCTGCCAAACGAACCATGGATTTGATGGGCGGTTATGGTTTGCTCACAGATTATCCTGTCTACCGTTACCTGCTTGACGCTACCGGTACCATCGATACCTGCGGCACCTCCCACATTATGCAGCTGATTATTGCCGGCGATACCTTAAAAAATTCAGGTGCCGGCAGGACTGCAAAAGCAGGCGGCACCAAACCCGGTGAACCGGCCAGGAAAGTCCGGATGCTGACAGGTGGGCTGGAGGAAATAGCCGGGGAAATCGTAGCCATTTTGCGTCAGGCAGGTTTCATGGATGGCGCCGGAGCTGTTAAAACACAACAGCAAATTGACTTGCCGCTGGAAAAAGCTCCGCTGGTAGTAGCCGGTGGCTGGGGGGTGGGCAAGGAAGCCTGGCCCGCCCTGACCCAACTGGCCCAGGAACTGGGCGGCGCAGTAGGCTGTACAAGACCGGCGCTGGATGAAGGCTGGACTAAAAACGGACAAGACATGATCGGTATCAGCGGCAAAACAATAAAACCGCGCATTTATCTGGGATTCGGAGTATCCGGCTCCCCGCACCATACGGCCGGCATGAAGGACAGCACGGTGATCATCAGCATCAATAAAGATCACGCCGCCCCTATTTTTAGGTTATCGGATTATGGAGTGGTTGCCGACGCCAGGGAATTGCTGCCGGTGCTCCTGGCCAAAATAAAGGCAGTTTAAGCAAATAGAGCCAGGACTTCTTCAACCTTTTTACGTCCGGCTCCGTCACAGCTGATATACCTGCGCACTTGCAAACGCTCGATCCTGGCATTTTTGTATGCCCGCAAGGTGAATTCCGTAGCGTGATTGGAAACCAGCACCGGCACACCCCTGCCGGCCAGGGACTCTGCCAGTGCGGCCAGTTCCAGCTGTTCCTGATACCCGAAACCACCCGGACTGTAAGCAGTGAAACTGGCGGTTGGCGATAAAGGCACATATGGAGGATCGCAGTAGACAACATCTCCAGTCTGAGCGGCCTGCATAACCGCCCGAAAGTCAGCGGTTTTGAAGATCGCTTTTTGCGCCTTATGGAGAAAATGGCGCATAGCTTTTTCCGGGAAATAGGGCCGCTTGTATTTGCCAAAAGGGGTGTTGAACCTTCCTTTGGAGTTGTAGCGGCAAAGGCCGTTATAACCATGCCGGTTGAGATAAAGAAATAAGGCTGCCTTTAAAGTGCTGTCACCGGTAGTATTAAAAAGCTCCCTTAATTCATAATAGCGGCTTGCCCTGTTATTCTCTGCCGTAAAAAAGGATTTGCTATACTCAATAAAGTCTTCCCCTGCCTTTTGCAGGGTCAGGTACAGGTTAATTAGATCCTTATTGTTGTCTGCAAGGAGGTAAGCTGGGTAATCCACATTTAAAAAAACTGCCCCCGCACCGGCAAAAGGCTCCACAAGACGGTTACCCGCCGGCAAAACCTCTTTAATCCGTTCCAGAATTTGATATTTATTGCCGGCCCATTTCAATATCGGCCTGAATTTGCTCATCCGGAATCACTCTTTTTCTGTATTTAAGGCCGGCAGGAGCCGGCCTTAAATACATTCTACAACACAAACACAGGTTTGCCATATTAATTTTTTTTTACCGGTTTGTATGCCAGAAAGGCCAGTACTGTAACAATACAGCCAGTAATACTCACTTTCCCTCAATATTTACACCGAATCTTTAGTTTCAATTAGTGCTAAAATTGACTATAATTTAGGGTAATGCTAACGATATAAATGCAAATTATTAACTAATATTGAAAGAGATGGAGAGGAAGTATTAATGGCTCAACTCAGTGATGCCGGTCAAAGGGTTTTTGACGCCCGTTACGCCATGCGTGACGACCAAGGACATATTATCGAAACATTCGATCAGGCTGTCGAACGCCTGGCTCAGGTCGCGGCTAGCGCCGAGCAAGAAAACCAGATTTCCTGGCAAGAAAAGTTTTCCTCAATTATGAGAGAACTTCTGTTTGTTCCATCCACACCGATTTGGGCCAATATGGGCAAACCCGATCGGCCCTGGCAGCCTTCCGCCTGCTTTGTTCTAGCCGTGGAGGATTCGCTGCAGTCCATGTATGAAACCCTCCTGTCTACTGCGATGGTCTTCAAATCCGGGGGCGGTGTAGGCTACAACTTCAGCACCATCAGACCGCGGGGTTCTCTGGTGAAATCCACCAAGGGAAGGGCCTCAGGCGTTGTCGAATTGATCAAGCTTTATAACGCCTCATCCGACATGGTCATGCAAGGCGGTGTCCGCCGGGGCGCATCAATGGGCATTTTAAACATCGACCATCCTGAGATCATGGACTTTATTCATGCCAAACTAGATGGCGGGCTGACGAACTTTAACCTGTCCGTGGGCGTTACAGACGCTTTTATGGAAGCTCTTGCCCAGGGTGCGGACTGGCCTCTTGTATTTAACGGCGAAGTACACGATGTACTGCCTGCCGCCGAGCTGTGGCAGGAGATCGTGAAATCGGCCCATGCCTGTGGGGATCCGGGCATTATTTTTCTTGATACCATCCAAAAAAGCAACCCCCTCCCCCACAAACAGTTAGACTGCACCAATCCATGCGGCGAACAGCCTCTGTTCCCCGGTGAATCCTGCCTGTTGGGCAGCGTTAACCTGGCTCGCTTAATTGGTCCGGACAACCGTATCGACAGGGCCAGGTTGCAAGAGGTGGTGGCTCTCGCCGTGCGTTTTTTGGATAACATCATCGATGTAGCAGAGTACCCCTTTGAATTGATCTCAGAAGCTACCAGGGCCACGAGAAAAATTGGCCTGGGCTTTACCGGGCTGGCCGACGCCCTGATCCGGGCCGGGCTACCTTACGACACAGCTGAAGGCAGGCAATATGCGGGAGAGATAGTCGAGCTGATGCAGCAAACAACCAGAGAGACGTCCCGGGCCCTGGCGGAGGAAAAAGGCTGCTTTCCCGAATGGGAAAACAGCATCTATTACCCTGATGAGAAAATCAGAAATGCTACCAGCGTGACCATTGCGCCCACCGGTTCGGTAACTACAATGGCCGGCTGCGAAGGTTACGGTGTAGAACCGATATTTGCCGTAGCCTATAAAAAAGCTACTAATGTAGCCGGTGACTTTGAAGTGTTCAGCCCGTTATTCCTGGAAGCCTGTCAAAAAGCCGGCGTTCCCAACAGTGTTCTGGAAGATGTAGCCTTAAGCGGCACCTGTCAGGGGATCATGGGAATCCCGCCTGAGATCGCCCGTGTGTTTAAAGGAGCCCAGGATATCTCCCCGGAGGATCATATCCTGATGCAGGCTGAAGTACAAAAACATGTGGATAATGCTGTCAGCAAAACTATTAACCTGCCCAATCAGGCTACCACGGAAGACATTGATATGTGCTACAGAATGGCCTATGAGCTTGGGTTAAAAGGTATCACCATCTTCCGCGACGGCTGTAAAGAAGGCACCGTCACAATAGGACAAAAGGATAAGCCCCGGGAAGAACACACCTTAAAACGGGGCGAAATCTTACCCAGGCCGGTCAGCACCCATGGCATGACCCACCGGCTCAATACCGGTTGCGGCAAGTTATACCTTACGGTCAATTATCAACCTGATAATGGTGAAATTATTGAAACCTTTATCACTACCGGCTCAGACGGCGGATGTCTGGTCTATACTGAAGCCGCTTCCCGGATGATCAGCCTGGCTATTCGCGGCGGCATCGCTGTGGACGAAATAGTTGAGCAGTTGCTGGGTACCCACTCCTGTCCTTCTTATATGCTGGCCAAAGGCAAAGGGAAAAAACTTTCTCCTGGCAAATCCTGCGCTTCAGCTATCGCCTATAAAATCGCTGAGATCAAGGATATGCTAAAGCAAGAATGCAATGGTTCTCAAAAATCAACAGAAGAACCCATTGATCCCAGCCTATTGTGCGAATGCGGCGCTATCATGGAACGCGCGGAAGGCTGTATGGTCTGCAGAAACTGCGGTTATTCCAAGTGCTAGCCCGGATTATGTTATGTTTCAGCTTCAGCTCCGTGTCTGTTGCTTAGGCACAGCAATAATAATAGATCAGCAGAAATTAAAAAAGTAGCTGCTCCTTATCCTATGGGGCAGCTATTTCTAAAATATACTATATAAAACAGGCTCTTTTTATTGAACCGGCTTTTGCTACCGAACGTCCAATGATATAAATGATAAATGCTTGCAGATCTCAAACCCAACACCAAGTTTAGGGAGGTTAATGATGAGAAAACTACTATTACCCTTACTGATTTTATTTCTTGTCATCGCTGTTGCCGCTTGCACCGGGCAAAACAAAGAGCCTGCACCAGGTACATCCGGGCAAACAGACGACAAGTACACCGTAGCCAATTTGGTCAAGGATTTCGGCAGCAAATTAAAAGAGGTCTCTCTCCTGGCGCCTCAGGATGTGGTCAGCAAAAGCATGGAAGAAAATTATGGAGGCCTTGTTAGCCCTGAACTGCTGGCTGCCTGGCAGAGGGATCCCCAAAACGCTCCCGGACGGCTGGTGTCAAGTCCCTGGCCGGAAAGGATAGAGATCCTCAGCAATGTTAAATTAGAGGAGGACATCTATGAGGTAAGAGGCAATATCATTGAAGTAACCAGTGCATCACAAACCGGTGATAATGACGCTGTCACTAAAAAACCAACTACCTTAATCGTCAAAAAAACACCATCCGGCTGGCTTATAGACACGGTAACCCTGGGCTCTGATGCTGAGGACGGTTCCATCACCTATAGCAACAGCCAATACGGTTTCACCTTTAACCTACCCGAAGGCTGGAAAAACTATTGGATTGTCACTGAGCAATGGGAAGGTACTGCGTTAGCCGCAGAGCAAAGCGGCCAGGTAGTTGAAACAGGTCCAATTATTAAAATTAGACACCCCCAATGGTCAGAAAGCGAGCCGCGCCAGGATATCCCGCTTATGATCTTTACTACGGACCAGTGGGAGGCCCTGCAAAGGGAGGAATTCAGTGTTGGGGCGGCCCCCACGCCACCAGGTGAACTGGGCCGCAATGCCAATTATGTCTTTGCCCTCCCGGCCCGTTACAATTATGCCTTCCCCACCGGTTATGAGGAAGTGGAACAGATCTTAGAGGGCCAGCCCTTGCAAACTAATTAATTAGCCACCAGCCTATAAGACAAAAAGGCTTTGTCTTTTGTCATGTTACCTACAGGTATTATCCATAAGAATGTCCCGCACGATTGTTGCGGCGGCATTTTTTTTTGCCAATACCTGCATGGCCTGTTGCATGCTTAGTGAACAATCTTGCTCATAAAGCAGCTGCCTCACCTGGCTGAGCAGTTCCTCAACGGTATTAGCGATCATCGCCGCACCGTTATTAGCCAGCAGAAGAGCGTTGTCCTTCTCCTGGCCGGGGAGCGGTTGAAAGATCACCACCGGAAGGGATAAGGCCAATGCTTCGGACAGGGTGATACCGCCGGCTTTGGTCACCATACAGGAAGAAATGGCCATCAATTCATGGACCTGTTCAACAAAACCGAAGATATGGATCTTTTTTTCCTGACCCAGGGCAGCCTCCATTTTCTCCCTCAGAGCTTTATTTTTGCCGCACACCAATACCACCTGGATATCATCATAATGAGCCAGCAACCGGCCTATTTTCTCCAGATGCCGCAGCACACCGTAAGCCCCGGCCATCAGCAAGACTGTTTTTTTGCCGGGTTCCAACCCGTAGCGGGCATATATTTGTTGCCGGGGCAAAGTTTGCACCCGGCTAAACTCTTTGCGCAGCGGGATGCCGCTAACCTTTATACGTTCTGCCTGAATCCCTTTTTTGATCATCGCCTCTTTTATTTCCGGGCAGGCCACATAATAACGATCCATCTCCTGATGAAGCCACCTGTCATGGAGAACAAAGTCGGTTATAACTGTATAAACCGGTATCTTGCTGCCGCTTCTCCTGCGCCATTCCGGCACAACGGACAGGGGGAACGTATTAATCACGATATCCGGCTTTTCTTCCCGGAGGATTTTATTCAGAGTGCGCCGGCCGAACAGATCGAGGATTTTTACCGGAGAGGTCCGGCGCCAGCTGTTTTGGGTAAGATAATAACTACAACCGTAGAGCTGGGGACAATAGGAACTGCTGAACAAATACATAAACCGGGTTAGTTTGTTTAGCAGCGGATAGGCGCTGGCATATAAATCTACCGGCAGCACCTGGCTCTCCCCCTGCTCAAGAAAGCATTCCTGCAGAACTTTCGCAACTTGCAAGTGGCCGTCACCATAACTGGCATATAAAATAAGCACTTTCATAACGTCACCCCTGCTTCTTAATTATTATAGCCTGAAACCCACAATTTCGAATAGAATAATCGTAATACCTTATAGCGGGCAAATTCATCTTCAGTTAATTGAGGAGTGATGTTACGATGACAGTTGTGCAGCATATCGTTTTTATCCTGGCCGTGACCTTTTGTTTAACTTTTTTGTCAGGCGGCCAGGCACTGGCTCAACACCAGGAGCTGCAGGGTTATTGGGCTGAAACGCAGATTGGCTATTGGCTGGAGAAAGGCGTCATCAAAGGATACCCGGACGGCAGCTTTGCCCCCGACAAATACATAACCCGGGCCGAATTTATTACGATGACTAATAATATATTCAGCCTTCAGGGGCAACAGGAGGTCTCTTTTTCTGATGTGTCAGCCGGCGATTGGTTTTACGGGGAGGTGGCAAAAGCTACCGCTGCCGGCTACCTGACAGGCTATAAAGACAATACCGTACGTCCTAAACAGTGGATCACCCGCGAGGAGGTTGCTGTGCTGCTGTGCCGGCTTTCCAAACTGAACACCGACGGCAGTAACGCTCCGGCTTCCAGCTTTTTAGATGCTGCAGATATTTCCAGTTGGGCCAACCCAGGTATTGCCACCGCAGTCCAGTACAGGTTGATGAACGGGTACCCCGATGGGACTTTCCGGCCCCAGGACTTTGCCACCCGGGCAGAAGCGCTGGTGGCTCTGGATAAAGTATTCTGGTACATCAACCCTGTCTTGATCACACCTATGTAAAATTTGGCAACTGCCGGCGCCCCGGCATAATTAGTCCGTAGTATAACTGGACTCTGTGCTAAATTAATTTTTTTACTTGACAAATAGACTTATAGACTATATTATAAGCGCAATAGCAAATAAGAGATTAAACCTTTGATTGAGACTAGTAGCATAATAAACTTTATCCTCAGAGAGCCGCCGGTGCTGTGAATGCGGTGATAAAGCTTATGTGAATGGACTCATGAGGGCGATGCGGAAATTTTTTAGAGTATGCTAGCCGGGAACTTCACCCGTTATCAATGGAGCGTGTATGATAGTACACGAAACAAGTGGCGTTAATACGCAAATTAGGTGGTACCGCAGAGATATCAGTCTTTGTCCTTATATGGGCAAAGACTTTTATTTTTTCAAACAAAATGAAAGGATGGACTTAAGATGGCTGATACTCCTTATAAGATTTATCTAACGGAAGATGAACTGCCGAAATATTGGTATAATCTTAAAGCCGTGATGAAAGAACTCCCACCGCCGTTTATCAATCCTGCAACCATGCAACCCTGTACTGCGGAGGAGCTTTCCCAGGTTTTTTGCAAAGATCTGATCGACCAGGAGCTGAACACAACTGATCAATATATCGAGATCCCTGAAGAGCTGCGGGCCTTCTATAAGATGTACCGCCCCTCTCCTCTCATAAGGGCCTATTGCCTGGAGGAGCAACTCGACACACCGGCAGAAATCTATTACAAATTTGAAGGGACCAATACCTCCGGTTCCCACAAACTGAATTCAGCAGCAGCACAAGTTTATTTTGCCAAGAAAATCGGCATGACATCTCTGACCACAGAAACCGGCGCCGGGCAATGGGGTACGGCTCTAGCAATGGCCTGCGCTTACTATGATCTGCCTTTAACAGTATTCATGGTCAAGGGCTCGGTTGAACAAAAACCTTACAGGAAGGCCGTTATTGAAACATACGGTGGCAAACTCATAGCTTCGCCCTCCGACACAACGGAAGTAGGCAGAAAAATATTGGCCCAATACCCCGATACCAATGGTTCTTTGGGCTGCGCCATCTCCGAGGCTTTGGAGGTATCCATGCAAACACCTAATTGCCGTTATGTCCTGGGAAGCGTCCTTGATCATGTATTGCTCCACCAATCCATCATTGGAGTTGAAACCAAAGCCGCCTGTGAAAAATACGGGATCGAACCGGATATCATCATCGGCTGCGCCGGGGGCGGTTCCAACCTGGGCGGTTTAATGGCTCCCTTTATGGGCGATAAAATTCAAGGCAAAAACGACATCCGGTTCATTGCGGTAGAGCCTGCCTCCTGCCCCACTTTGACCAGAGGGAAATATGCCTATGATTTTGGAGATACAGGCAAAACCACCCCACTCATGAAAATGTACACTCTGGGTTCAGGCTTTATACCCTCCCCAAACCACGCCGGCGGTCTGAGATTCCACGGGATGAGCCCCATCGTTTCCAAGCTGTATGACGATGGCTACCTGGAAGCGCGCTCGGTTGAACAATTAAAGGTCTTTGATGCCGCCACCATGTTTGCCCGTTGCGAGGGCACCCTGCCGGCCCCGGAATCGGCCCATGCCCTGAAGATTGCCATCGATGAAGCACTTAAATGCAAGGAAACAGGCGAGAAAAAGACCATCGTCTTCGGACTGACCGGCACAGGTTATTTCGACATGTCCGCTTACATGAGTTACAATGAAGGCACTATGACCGATTATATCCCCACCGATGCAGATCTGGAAAAAGGCTTTGCCTCCTTGCCCCAGGTTGACATCTAATAACGCTATCTTATTCTAAAGTAAAACATCAAATCTACTAATGACCTCAGATGCTTGGCGCATCTGAGGTCTACGGAGGATGCAATGGAAAATAGTATTAGCGCCGGCGCCATCCAAAAAATTTTTGCTCAAGGAAAGACCCGGCAGGGGTCAACAGTATTCCAGGGCAAGGTCCTTAAACTAAAATTAGTCGATGTAGAGCTACCTGCCGGGAAAGTCGTCCAACAGGAGCTTGTGCAGCATGCGGAAGTAGCCAGTGTCGTTCCCCTTACCCGGGATGATCAGCTGCTGATGATCCGTCAATATCGCAATGCTGTCGGCAGTCTATTGTTAGAGATGCCCGCCGGGCGGATTGAACCGGGAGAAAACCCTGCAGAAGCAGCCAGGCGCGAACTGCGGGAGGAAACCGGCTACGAAGCTGAGCAATTGACCAGGCTGTTGAGTTTTTTCCCCGCCCCCGGGTTTTGTGATATGCTGGTGCATGTTTTTTTGGCCACGGAGCTGACCTTCCTAGGACAGAATCTGGATGACACTGAATTTGTTGAAGTGGTAAAAATACCCTTTGCACAAGCAGTGCAAAGGGTATGGTCCGGAGAAATCCGTGATACCACATCAGCAGCCGGGATCCTGGCTGCTGAGAGTTTGATAAAAAATAATTTTAAGTTAATAAAATAGCGCCGGCTGATCGTGAAAACGGCGTCCACTAAAAGGCGTTTTAAAAAGAGCCGGCTGATCATGAAGAACACGCCCGTCAAAGGGCCATTCAAAAGCATCGGGATCCCTGTACTCCTGCCCCGTACCTTCAGACAACAGCTCACTATCTACACTTACATCCTCGTGCTCTGAAACCCACAAAATTGCTCCCATAGGACAAACATAGGCACATCTGCCGCAGTCATTACACTGCTCAGTAATGACGAATTGGGTCTCTTCTTCTACGATGGCGCCCATATGGCAAACGTAACCGATACCACAGTGGTTTTTACAGTCATGCCCGGTGCAATTAGGGTTAGCGGGGCAACCGGAGGAGCAAGTTCTGCATTTGATGCACAAATCAGTGATGACGTACAAAGTAGGTGACCTCCACATTTTTTATTATTTCATTAGGTCTTCTTCGAATTTTCTGAACCTCAGATGGCACCTGCTGCACCCACAAAATGGCATTTCCTCATTGCACAGTTTGTAGTCGCCGCCTTCAATTTTAAGTATGTGTCCATTTACTAAAGCAGCGGCGACCTTTTTACGTGCATCGTTGTAAATTTTCTGCACAGTTGTGCGTGCAACTTTCATTCTTTCAGCACACTCTTCCTGCGTAAGACCTTCCACATCAATCAAACGAATTGTCTCATATTCTTCAACGGTCATGGTAATAATTTCACAATCTTGCCTAGAGCCATTGAGCGTGCCAAACAGATTGCGCTTGGGTAAGCCACAAACTCTTCTCCACTTTTTGGGTCTGGCCATTTATTATACACCTCAATCAATTAAATAGCGGTAGCCGGCAAACCAATGCCTGCTGCACCCCGCCGCTTTTCCCATTTCAAATGGATATCTATGCCTCAATACAAATATGAACCTATTTGGCCCGCCAGCTTTAGGTAATACTACTCATCCCAGACCTTGACTTCCAACATTCTGTCATTAGGCCTGATGTTATCTGCATGCTCCATGCCTTCTATTACCTGTCCAAAAACAGTATGTACCCCGTCAAGGTGGGGGAAGTGACCCAGGCAGATAAAAAACTGACTGCCCCCGGTGTCTTTACCATAATGCGCCATGGATATAGCGCCTCTCACATGCTTGTGGGGATTGCTATAGGTTTCACATTTAATTCTGTAGCCTGGTCCTCCGGTGCCATCACCGATAGGACAGCCCCCCTGGGCGATGAAGTCACGCAACACGCGGTGAAACTTTAACCCATTGTAAAATCCGGCGTTAGCTAGCTTCTCGAAGTTAGCTACCGTGCCCGGAGCGTCTTCCTCAAACAACTCAAAAACAATTAACCCATTATCACGCTCCAGTAAAATACTGCCCTTCTTCATTGAGTGCCCCCCTTTTAACACTAGTTAGCTATACTGCTAAATCAATAAAATAGCGACGTCCTGCCTGGCTTATAGGACATAATTTTATGAGCCATCATCTTGATGGACATGATTATCGCCCGGTGATATAAAAAAGGCTTTTTCAATTTTTCTTCCTCTGAGCCAATCAAAACCTTTACAGCAGGTTTCAGGCTGATCAATTATTGTATTGGCTTGTGCAAGTTGGCCAATACAATACCCTCGTCCTGCTCCGGTAAGCGGCCCTGCTCCCCGGGGTCCAGTTCCATCAAAACCTGGCATCTCTAAGCCTCCTTCCCGCAACTTAAAAAGCATCTTTCACATAACCCTTATTCTATTATTAACAAATGCCCAAAACAATTATACGGCTCATATATGGCATATGTCAATAATGGGGCCAAAATAAAGTATATCAATTTGTTTCAGCAGTTGAATTAATTAATTGAATTAGCTCTCTCATACTGCCTGCGCCTATTGGATGCCCTGTCCGGGAAGGCTCCGTGATAAAAGACACTGGATTTTCTAGCTGTTTTTCAGGTAGCTGTCAGCCGCCAGAATACCGGCAACTGATGCGGCATCAAAGATCTCACCGGACCAAACCATTTTAAGAGCCTGCTCCCAGCCAACAGGCGCCACGGCCACAACTTCCTCCTCAGCAGGCTTTTGCTGCGGTTTCTCTAGACCTGAGGCCAAAAATATTTGGCATACTTCACTGCAAACACCCGGCGTAGAGAAAAAACTTACCAGCCTGGTCAAAGCTTCAGGCTTATAGCCTGTTTGCGACAGCAGCTTCCTGCCGGCTGTCGCCGCCACATCCTCGCCCGGTTCAACATTACCGGCGGGCAGTACCAACATGGTTTGATCTATGGCGATCTTGTACTGCCTTACCAGAAGGAGTTGTCCATCAGCTGTTACCGGTACGATTACTACCATTTCCGGGCGTTCCACAACTTCACGCTTACCAGTGCGTCCGTCGGGCAATTCCACCGTGTCAACTCTGATATTAAGAGCCCTGCCCCGGTATACTGTATCTGAATGAAGAATTTTTTCCGTTAAATCATCCATGTTCCTGCCTCCTTTTAAACCAATAACCCCGTGCTTGTTTATGTACAGATGTGCCTCAGGGGACTATGGACCAGTAATAATCCACACCACATATCATAATCGGGTGTGGATTTGCAGTCCTTTCCCTGCAATTCAGGATATTAATTATAGTTCTACATCAGTCAGCTGTTTTATAATCCCCGCCGCCGGTAAACTCCAACTGCGCGGACAAACCTTCAGTATAGTTAATCTGCTTGTCCAGGCCCACAAAGATAGCTTCCGTTGTCGGCAAACCCTGCACAAAGTCCAGCCCATTTTGCGGTCCCAGGACAAAAAGAGTAGTTGAGAGAATATCCGCATCCATGGCAGAATCTGTTACCACCGTAGTCTGCATGACCTGCCCGGCCGGCTTACCGGTGGCAGGATCTAAAATATGATGGTAGCGGTTACCATCCTGTTCGAAGAAACGCTGGTAATCCCCTGAGGATACCACTGCCCGGTCGCTTACAGCTAAGACGGCTATGATTTCCTGCGTATTGCGGGGATCCTGCACGCCAACTCTCCAGGGTGAACCGTCCGGTTTAGTGCCCAGGGCATAGACATTACCCCCGGCATTAATAATAGCATGACGGATACCGGCTTCTTTGAGAGCCTCAACCGCCTCATCGGTAGCATAGCCTTTGGCCACACCGCCTAAATCCATAACCATACCGGGCAGGCTTAGGAAAACCGTTTTCTGTACGGGATCAACCTGCACCTTTTGGTAGTCCACCAGGGTGAGGGCCTGGCTAAGCTGTTCGTCTGCAGGCACCTGCTGACTGCCAAGGCCAAATCCCCACAAGTCCATGACCGGACCAATGGTTATATCGAAGGCGCCACCGCATAAAGCAGCAAAATAATTTGCGCGCTGGATGATCTTTTGCGTATCAACACTTACTTGCACTGGTTTGTTCCCGGCATTTTGATTGATCTTCACCACATCGCTCACATCACTGGCGTCAGGCAGATCATTGCCGGCCTTTTGGAACCGGCCGGCGGCATGATCAATCCGCTCAAAAGCAGCGAAAGCCAGATCTATGGCTTGCTGGCCCCTGGCTGCATCCTCGCTGTAAACCTTGATTTGAATCAGGGTATCCATATAGAATCTCTCACCGGTCACTTCCTGCAAGGGGGTTGACTTTAGCCCGCAACCCGCAGAAAGAAGCAGCATACAAAATGCCGTGATCAGAAGGATATATTTTTTAATGTTCAACTCACCACACAGGGATATATTATCTTGCTTGAGCTAACAAATATAATACCGGACAGCTTGTGTCTACAAGTCTGCCCGGCATCATTATTGGTCATACCGTTTTGTCTTTATGGGGCAGGGGTTTCCTGTGTTGTTGCCTCTTTCGCCTGTTCTGCCGCAACAGCTTCCTGCGGCTCAATTGGCTGGAACACGTAAATCACCTTTCTCGGACACTTCGAGACACAAGTACCACAATTGGTGCACTTGGTGTAATCGATGACCGCATGGTTATCAATAACATGAATAGCATCTTCCGGACAGTTCTTTTCGCAGATCTTGCAGGCGATACAACCGATGGTGCATTTTTGACGGGTTACCCTGCCCGTATCAACCGAGCTGCACCCCACCACAACATTGGTTGTCTCAGGCGCCAATTCAATTAACTGATTGGGACAGGCCTTGGCACAAAGACCACAGCCCACACATCTATTTTTATTAATAGCTGCGATACCATTAATAATCCTAATTGCGTCATAGTTGCACACTGCAACACAGTCGCCAAAGCCCATGCAGCCCGCCTCACAGACACCCCGGCCACGGAAAAACAGTTTGTTGGCCTTGCAGGTAGGCGGTCCTTGATAATCCATATTATATTTAGTCCGCTCATGCGTGCCGGAACATTTCATGATCGCAAATTTACTGGAAGCGCCTTCGAACTCTACACCGAGAATCTCACTGATCGCCATGGCTACGTTATTGCCGCCGGGAGTGCAGAGGTTCGTTTTAACCATGTGTTCTTCCTTGTCCGCTGCCAGGGCATTAGCATAGTCCTCACAGCCTGCGTAGCCGCACGCGCCACAGTTAGCGCCGGGAAGAACAGCCAGGATATTAGCGGCAGTCTCATCCATTTCCACCGCCATAAATTTGTCAGCAATGGTCAGAATGCCGCCTGCCAGAAGGCCCATGCCGGTAACAAGGGCGACTGGTACAATAAATGACATATTTAAAACCTCCTTCCTGTTATTATCCAAATATGCCCTCGATTATGCCGGAAAAGCCCATAAAGGACAGCGACACGATTGAAGCAGCAACCAGAACTGCCGGAACTCCTTGGAAGGCTTTCGGAAAGTTATTATGCTCAATGCGTTGTCTAACCCCGGAGAATAAAACCAATGCCAGCATAAAACCCACTCCGGCGCCAAAAGAATTTATCAGCGACTGAATGAATGTATAACTCTCGTCGATGTTCAAAATCGTAACACCCAGTACCGCGCAGTTAGTGGTGATCAAGGGCAGATAGACTCCCAAGGCCTTGTGCAGCGCAGGCATATTTTTTTTCATGACAATCTCCACCAGTTGGACCAGGGCAGCGATGACCAGGATGAATACAATGGTTTGCAGGTAACCGATCCCCAGCGGAGCCAGCAATCCCATTTGAATCGGGTAGGTCACTGCAGTTGCCAGAACCATGACGAAAATTACCGCCAGACTCATACCGACTGCGGAATCAAGCTTTTTCGAAACACCCAGGAAAGGACAAATGCCGAGGAATTTAACCAGCACAAAATTATTAACCAGAATGGCGCTGAATAAGATAATCAACATCTGTTCCATTATTGGCAACCTCCTTTACCAAACAACTGGCAGCCCTGGGCTGAAGAACAGCCTTCGCAGCCAAAGTCTGTTTTCTTAATAGCTTTACCACCAGAAAAATAATTGATCGCGGCTACCAGGCAACCATAGGTAAAAAACGCCCCGGGAGCCAACATAAAGATTGATATAGGGTCAATCATACCCGCAGTTAACTCAATACTCATCCAGGAGCCGTTGCCAAGTATTTCACGAATGGAGCCCATCAGGAACAGGGCCAGAGTAAACCCAAGACCCATACCTAAGCCATCCAGACCTGAGTCAACGACTTTATTCTTACTGGCGAACATTTCTGCCCGCCCCAGGATGATGCAGTTCACGACGATAAGGGGGATAAACAGCCCTAATGCCTCATCGATTTCCGGAGCATAGGCTTTTAACAACAAGCCTACTATGGTAACAAAGCCGGCAATGACTACAATATAGCTCGGAATTCTGACTTTGTCGGGAATGATGCTTTTCAATATAGCAATTACAATATTGGAACAAAAAAGCACTGCCAGAGTGGATAACCCCATCCCCAGACCATTAATAGCCGAAGTGGTAACCGCCAGAGTAGGACAGGTACCTAAAAGCAGGATCAAAACCGGGTTTTCTTTAATAATACCGTTTGTTAATATGCTGAGCTTACTCATCAATTCGCACCTCCTAACGATTCATTTTGAGCCAGGGCTGTTTCTACCGCACGGTAAACCGCATTGGAGGTGATTGTCGCACCGGTGATAGCATCAATTTGGGTCTCACCCGGCTCCTCTTTCCTGGTAACAGCTGTTTGACCAATATATTGTGCCAGATATTCCGGCGTCATGGCCTTGGTACCGAGGCCCGGTGTTTCCGAGTGTTTGGTTACTTTAACCCCGGTAATGGCGCCCTCATTATCGATGCCAACCATGACCGTGATCTGGCCGCCAAAGCCCTTATCATATACGGTAAATACTTTTCCAGTGCCGTTACTGGCTTTGTATGCCTCCGCCACATTTTCCGGCAATGACGCCTCTACCGGAGAAAAATCTCCCTCACTTTGCGGCAAGACCTCACTCCTGGCTTCGTTGGCATTCGCGATGGTGATATCCTCTATAACCGGGGCCGTCAACTGAAATGTAAAAGCCAGAGCAGCAGTCACGACCAGACAAATACTCAATAGCACCAGAGATGGCTTAATCAATTCGTTAAATTTCGAATTACTCATTTAATCACACCTCCATAGGTCTTTCTTCTGGTCGCCGAGTCAATTAGAGGTGTCAGTATGTTCATCAGCAGGATTGAAAAAGATACACCTTCAGGATAGGAGCCATAGACCCGGATCAGCATCGTAATGAGACCGCAGCCGAGGCCAAAGATGATCTTGCCGGACGTAGTAAGTGGAGTAGTAGCATAGTCCGTAGCCATAAAGAAAGCGCCCAGCATCACACCACCGGCCAGGATATGAAAGACCGGATCTTGTCCAACCAGTAAGGCAAAAACAAATACAGTACCGATAAAAGCCAAGGGGATCCAGGGCTGGATAACTCTACGCCACAACAGGTAGATACCACCGATTAAAAGTGCAAGTGCACTGGTCTCGCCCAAAGAACCACCTACAAAACCCAGAAAAAGATCCATGTATGAAGGCAGGGCTTCAAGATTTGTACCCATATTCAAGATTCCCAACGGCGTGGCAGCGGTGACTGCGTCTGTGGCGCCAAGATACTTTTGCGGCACCGGCCAGGTTGTCATTGGAGTCGTAAAGGATAGCAGGAGAACGATACGAGCGGTAATGGCCGGGTTGGCAAAGTTCTGGCCGATCCCGCCAAAGAGCTGTTTTACTACCACAATAGCTACAAAGGCTCCTAAAATAGCCATCCAGAAGGGTAAGTTCGAAGGCAGGTTGAAGCCCAACAGCACACCTGTTACCACGGCGCTCAGGTCATTTACGGTATAATCCTTCTTGGTCAGATATTCAAAGCCGGCCTCGAATAAAACACAAGCGGCAACACAGACAATTGTTAACAGGATGGCTCTGGGACCAAAAATAACCCCAGACATGATAAAGGCCGGGAAAAGGGCAATCAATACGTCCAGCATGATCCGGCTCGTATTGATATTATCCATAATATGTGGGGAAGGCGAAACTATAAGGCTCCCCGGGTTTAAACGGCCCATTATTTATTACCTCCTTCCATAACCAGTCGTTTACCTAATTTATGATTGAAGCTCAACTGGATCTTGGCAGGGCAAACATACGAGCAGGACCCGCATTCCATACAGAGGTTAACATTGAGTTCCTTAAGCTTTTCTACATCATTTGCCCTATAGGCTTTAGTCAACCAGGTAGGCATCAAGTACATGGGGCAGGCCCTGACACAGCGACCGCAATTGATGCAAGGGGTTTCTTTTGGCACTATAGCAAGATTCTCATCAAAGACAAGCACAGAGCTCGTATTCTTGTTAACCGTCATGCCGTCGTCATAAATGGCAGTTCCCATCATCGGTCCACCCATGACGATTTTCTTCGGCTCCCCTTTGTAGCCGCCGCAAAAATCAATCAATTCGCTGATCTGGGTCCCGATGAGCGCCTCCACGTTCTTCGGATTTTGTACCGCATTGCCGTCTACCGTAACTATTTTGGAAGTGAGCGGCATACCGGTTTCCAGATACCTTTCCAGAGAAACCATAGTAGTAATATTAGCTACAATGGCGCCCACATCCGCGGGCAGTTTGCCCAGGGGAACCTCTTTCCCGATGGTCTCATAAACAAGAACACGTTCAGCGCCTTGAGGGTAAACAGCCCTTAACTCATGGACCTGTATCTCCGGTGTATCCTTCAACATTTCCCGGATCTTCTGAATTGCCGCAGGTTTATTGGCCTCAATGCCGATAATCCCCCGCTTGAGCCCAAGGTACTTCATCGCGTTTTTCAAGCCATTAACTAATAACTCCGTATTCTCCATCATGTTACGGTAATCCGCAGTAATGTATGGTTCACACTCTGCGCCGTTAACAATGAATGTGTCCACTTCGTCAAGGTTTTTCGGGTTAAACTTGACATGGGTTGGAAAGGCTGCGCCGCCCAGACCGACCATACCGGAGTCGCGGACCGCTTTGATAAAACTGTCCTTATCGCTGATTTTCGGCGGAGCAAGTCCTTCCAGTGGTTCCTGTTGTTGATCTGTTTCAATGGTCACCACCAGATCCCAGACACCCGAATTGCTCAGGGCTTTGTCAACAGCGGTTACCTTACCTGAAACACTGGAATGAATGGGGGCGCTGATAAAGGCCTCACTATCACCAATAACTTGTCCCACCTTAACCAGGTCGCCAACCTTAACTTTAGGCTGGCAGGGAGCGCCGATGTGCTGAGCCATGGAAATATAGACTTTTTCAGGCACCGGCATTTTTTCTGTGGGACTCTCGGCAGTATTTTTGTGATGAGGTACATGTACCGCCGGGAGATGCTTCCTATTGCTCATACCTTCCCCTCTCTCTGCAAAAATTATGACCGGTTGTACCGGCGTGCATTATTAACTACTTAATCAGACAACATAACCCAAATATCGGGCCTGACCCTAAACATTATATCACAGACAAGCTAAAATAGAAGAACAGACCCGACTTTTTGAAACTAACAATTTTTGTTCGAGTTTTTCATCAACAGGACGCTTTCTCTATAATTCCCTCCTTAATTTCTTGCACCTTACTGTTTCTTCATTTCAATTCAATGCACTTTATCCCTTATCTATCCCTTTAGTTAAGAAACAATGTTTTTTCGTGTTGGAGGATAAGCCCAATCCCTCCTTGTAGTATACTCCATAGTATAAATTTTCGCACCATATTTCTCTACTATCCGACACATTTTCCTGCAAGGTGCAATAAATAATTATAAAAATTTTTAGACAGACAGAAGAACCTCCTTTAAATACAGGTGACGGTTATTATTCTCTACAGAATATTCTCTGTAAGATTAGTATATCTTTCAGATATTTTTATTTGCAAAATACACCTTGACCAGAATAGCTACTTTATGATATAGTAGTTTTTGGCAATAGAATAATGTTTTTATCGTGTTGAGCGGATCTTTAAGGTTCGTTGTCAAGGAACGCCGGCTTCTGGGGTGGGAAGTCATTGATCTGATTTTGCCTCCCTTAAGCAAGCCAGCCAGTACCTGGGGAGGGTAAATCAGATTTTTTGTTTTATCCCTTATCCCTGGGGTTTCAGCAAGTTTTGGCTGCATTAATACCTGACACTGAGTGAGCAGATATAATGCTCCTGACCCTGGTTGCAAATCTATTGCAGCAATTGTAACCTCTATACCAATTGAATATGCAGTACCATCGTGTTGGACGGACCTAAGGTCCGTTTTCAAGGAACGCCGGCTTCTGGGGTGGGAAGTCATTGATCTGATTTTGCCTCCCTATAAACAAGCTAGCCAGTACCTGGGGAGTGTAAATCAGATTTTTTGTTTTATCCTTTACAGATCCCTGAGGGTTCAACAAGTTTTGGTTGCATTAATACTTGACACGAGGTGATTAGATGAACGCATGCTCTTGACCCAGGTATGTGAGTTTATTGTAGTAGTTGTAACCTCTACGCTAATTGAATAAGCAGTACCATCGTGTTGGACGGACCTAAGGTTCGTTTTCAAGGAACGCCGGCTTCTGGGGTGGGAAGTCATTGATCTGATTTTGCCCCTTGAACAAGCCAGCCAGTACTCGGGGAGGAAAGTCAGATTTTTTATTTGAAAGATAAATCCTTTGATTTTTGAAGTTGCAGCAGCGTAATCTTTTGCTTATTTCGTACTTGACGAAAAAATTATCCACGCGAGAGTTAAATAGTTTTTCAACTGCATATTGGTCTGGCAAAATAGATTTCATAAAGACATCCTTGCGTCTTGTTGGAATGGTTTTAGTTACTTCTATTTTACCAAGACAAGGTGTCTTTTGCTGTTTTCCACCAAATGAAATCCAATTTGCATGTTATATCAAGGTTTCAACGCAATTTTTATTTGAGTAACTTGAGTATTACAAATATTAATGAGGTGATTGTTGTGCCCGAACAGTACCAAGCAATGGTGGCCGTAACAGTTTTTCTAATTGTCTACGCCGTCATCATCTCCGAAAAAATTCACCGTACCGTTATCGCCCTGGTTGGCGCAGCTCTAATGGTTTTGCTGGGGATCCTCGACTTTTACGATGCGGTGGGACACGTCGACTTTAACACCATCGGCCTCTTAATCGGCATGATGATTATTGTCGGTATTACCAGAAAAACCGGTGTTTTTGAATACCTGGCCATTAAGTCAGCCAAAATAGTTAAGGCTGAACCAATCCGTCTCCTCGCCTCTCTCGCCCTTGTCACCGCCGTATTATCGGCTTTTCTTGACAACGTGACCACTGTTCTTTTAATCGTCCCGGTTACCTTTGCGATCACTAACCAGTTAAAAATCAACCCCTGGCCGTTTCTGTTCACAGAAATTTTAGCGTCAAACATCGGCGGCACTGCTACCCTCATCGGTGACCCGCCGAACATCATGATCGGCAGCGCTACCGGGTTGGGCTTTATGGACTTTGCCCTTAACCTGACGCCCGTTGTCTGTGTTATTCTTCTAGTTACTATCTACCTGCTTCAATTCGTCTACCGTGATTCACTGCATACCACGGACGACCTTAAGTCAGGGGTTATGCAGATGGACGAAAACGAAGCGATTACCGACCCCCGCTTGCTTAAGAAATGTCTGATAGTCCTGGCTCTGACCATCCTGGGCTTTTTCCTGCACCAGTATATTCACATGGAGTCCGCGGTCATCGCCCTATCAGGCGCCGCGCTATTGCTTTTGGTTTCCATGGAAGACGTAGATGAAGCCCTGCAGGCTGTAGAATGGCCCGTGCTCTTCTTCTTCACCGGACTCTTTATCATCGTCGGCGCCCTGGTAGAAGTAGGTGTCATCGAGCTCGTAGCCAAGTGGGCCCTGGATGTTACCGGCGGCGACATGGTGCCTACCGGCATGTTGATCCTGTGGCTGTCGGCCATAGCTTCAGCTTTTGTTGACAATATCCCCTTCGTAGCCACCATGATCCCCCTTATTCAGGATATGGGACGGTTGGGGGGCATAGTGGACCTGAATTTCCTCTGGTGGTGCCTGTCTCTGGGCGCCTGCCTGGGCGGCAACGGTACCCTCATTGGCGCCTCCGCCAACGTGGTGGTAGTAGGTATGGCGGAAAAGAGGGGCATCCGGGTCACCTTTGTGGAATTTATGAAGCTGGCTTTCCCCCTCATGCTAGTATCGGTTGCTATTAGCACCGGCTACCTGTTAATGTACTTCTTTATGGGGCACATCCCAGCTGCAATAACTGCTTTAGCCCTTACCGTAGTTCTGGCGCTGCTGTCCAAACCCGTTACCAACATGGTATTAAAGAGTGGTGCTAAATAAGCTTTCTCACTATAGCACTCGCATAACCGGGAAGCCGGCTACTCATTAATTGGGTAACCGGCCTCCCACAGCACCGTACGTCACCCTTCAGTATACAGCGATTCCAAAGCTTACACATTATTTCGCAGTATAACATTCCATGAGACTGAGGTATCCGTTAAGTTTTAACCTCTCGCCGGATAGGATTCTTAGCAGGATTGGGGCTATGGGCAGCACGCCTGTAGCTTTTTTTATGTTTGCCCACATTCACGCCTGTTATTTCCTTGATGCGCTTAAGTTTCTCCAAAACTGTGCGTATTTTCCTCTGCTGTTTTCCAGCTCTCCTATTCGTATCCGGCTTCCAATCCATTCTTCTAAGCCCTACAGCAAATTTTTATAATTACCGATAATCTCAAAAGGAAAAATCATAAACATAAAATTTTACAACAAGTTATACCCTTCTATTCATAAAATACTCCTTGACCACAATAGCTTCTTTATGGTAAAGTGCATGACAAAGTGCTTATTTGAAAATAGCAACAATATTATATGTTGTTTTAAACGAGTTGGACGGATCAATAAGGTCCGTTTTCAAGGAACGCTGGCTTCTGGGGTGGGAAGTCATTGATCTGGTTTTCCCTCCCTTAAACAAGTTAGCCAATACCTGGGAGGGGTAAATCAGATTTTTTGTTTTATTCCTTATAGGCCCCAAAGTTTTAGCTAATTTTGTTAAATTAATAATAATTGATACGAGGTGATTATATGAATGCATACTATTGACCCTGGTTTGTGAGTTGTCCGTTTTAGTTTATGTGGTAATTTAATAGGCGGTATCGTATCGTTGTTGGATGAACTAAAAAGGTTCGTTTTCAAGGTATTATAATTATTAATGAGGTGATTGTTGTGCCCGAACAGTACCAAGCAATGGTGGCCGTGACAGTTTTTCTAATTGTCTACGCCGTCATCATCTCCGAAAAAATTCACCGTACCGTTATCGCCCTGGTTGGCGCAGCTCTAATGGTTTTGCTGGGGATCTTAGACTTTTACGATGCGGTGGGACACATCGACTTTAATACCATCGGCCTCTTAATCGGCATGATGCTGATTGTTGGTATCACCAGAAAAACCGGTGTTTTTGAATACCTGGCCATTAAGTCAGCCAAAATAGTTAAGGCTGAACCAATCCGTCTCCTCGCCTCTCTCGCCCTTGTCACCGCCGTATTATCGGCTTTTCTTGACAACGTGACCACTGTTCTTTTAATCGTCCCGGTTACCTTTGCGATCACTAACCAGTTAAAAATCAACCCCTGGCCGTTTCTGTTCACAGAAATTTTAGCGTCAAACATCGGCGGCACTGCTACTCTCATCGGCGACCCGCCGAACATCATGATCGGCAGCGCTACCGGGTTGGGCTTTATGGACTTTGCCCTTAACCTGACGCCCGTTGTCTGTGTTATTCTTCTAGTTACTATCTACCTGCTTCAATTCGTCTACCGTGATTCACTGCATACCACGGACGACCTTAAGTCAGGGGTTATGCAGATGGACGAAAACGAAGCGATTACCGACCCCCGCTTGCTTAAGAAATGCCTGATAGTCCTGGGTCTGACCATCCTGGGCTTTTTCCTGCACCAGTATATTCACATGGAATCCGCGGTCATTGCCCTATCAGGCGCCGCGCTATTGCTGTTGATTTCCTTTGAAGACGTTGATGAAGCCCTGCAGACTGTAGAATGGCCCGTGCTCTTTTTCTTCGCCGGCCTCTTTATCATCGTCGGCGCCCTGGTAGAAGTAGGTGTCATCGAGCTCGTAGCCAAGTGGGCCCTGGATGTTACCGGCGGCAACATGGTGCCTACCGGCATGTTGATCCTGTGGCTGTCGGCCATAGCTTCAGCTTTTGTTGACAATATCCCCTTTGTGGCTACCATGATCCCCCTTATTCAGGATATGGGGCGGTTGGGTGGCATCGTGGACCTGAATTTCCTCTGGTGGTGCCTGTCTCTGGGCGCCTGCCTGGGCGGCAACGGTACCATCATCGGCGCCTCCGCCAACGTGGTGGTTATTGGCATGGCGGAAAAGAGGGGCGTCCGGGCCACCTTTGTGGGATTTATGAAGCTTGCTTTCCCCCTCATGCTCTTATCGATTGTTATTAGCACCGGCTACCTGTTAATGTACTTCTTTATGGGGCACATCCCAGCTGCAATAACTGCTTTAGCCCTTACACTGGTTCTGGCGCTGCTGTCCAAACCCGTTACCAACATGGTATTAAAGAGTGGTGCTAAATAAGCTTTCTCACTATAGAGGCTTAAGAAATACTTGGACAATATAGGGAATGCCCCCGGCTTATAAACCGGGGGCATTCCCTATATAGGCTCAGTCTTATTAATTGCCAGATCCAATTATTAAGTATAGGTATTCCTTGTTAGGCTCTTGCTCATCGCCCCTTATAAGGCAATATTTTAACTATCGCTTCAGCACAGCCCCAACACAGTTATTCCGCCCGAGCATTATAAAAATAGAAACCCTGGACAGGAGGCTTTTTACGGCTTCCAATATCCAGGGTAGCTAACACGCAGGTGAGATATTAGCAGTAAACTTCAGTATTGCTTATATTGTTTTTTGCAGTGCCTTAACATTTATTATACCTTAAGCAGCCGGGACCCCATTAATTTGACGAGTATAGCCATAACTGCCGCCAGAATCAGCGCCACCACTGCTGCTAGCAGGTGGCCATAATAATACCACAGCAACAAATAGCCGGTTGAGATGACGATGGAAAGCAACATCAATGGGAAGGCCAGCTTTAAAAAACCAACAAATGTCATCCGGACACCCCTCTTTTCCGCCATGCCTACGACCACCACGTTGGCGGAGGCGCCGATGATGGTACCGTTGCCGCCCAGGCAGGCGCCCAGAGACAAGCACCACCAGAGGAAGTTCAGGTCCGCGATGCCGCCCAACCGTCCCATATCCTGAATAAGGGGGATCATGGTAGCCACAAAGGGGATATTGTCAACAAAAGACGAAGCTATAGCCGACAGCCACAGGATCAACATGCCGGTAGGCACCATATTGCCGCCGGTAACATCCAGGGCCCACTTGGCTATGGACTCAATGACCCCTACTTCTACCAGGGCGCCGACGATGATAAAGAGGCCGGCGAAGAAGAAGAGTACGGGCCACTCTACAGTCTGCATAGCATCATCTACGTCTTCGCGGGAAATCAACAGCAATAGCGCAGCGCCTGATAGGGCGATGACCGCGGACTCCAGGTGGACGTACTGGTGCAGGAAAAAGCCCATGATAGTCAGACCAAGGGCTATCAGACATTTCTTGAGGAGCTGCACATCCTTAATCTCTTTGTTCTCGTCCATTTGCATAATACCGGACTTTAGCTCATCCGCTGTATGCATCTGGTTGCGGAAAATATACTGCAGCAAGAAAATCGTAATAACATAGGTAACCGCAACAACCGGTGTCAGGTTAAGAGCAAAGTCCATAAAGCCCAACCCGGTAGCGCTGCCGATCATGATGTTCGGCGGGTCGCCGATGAGAGTAGCAGTGCCGCCGATGTTTGACACTAAAATTTCTGTAAACAGGAACGGCCAGGGGCTGATTTTCAGCTGGCTGGTGATGGCAAAAGTAACCGGTACAATCAAGAGTACTGTGGTCACATTATCAAGAAAAGCCGATAATACCGCTGTAACAAGGGCAAGAGCAGCAAGAATGCGGATAGGTTCGCCCTTAGCCATTTTGGCCGATTTGACTGCCAGGTATTCAAAAACACCGGTTTTTCTGGTGATACCGACAATCAGCATCATGCCGATCAAGAGGCCGATGGTATTAAAGTCGATGTGTCCCACCGCATCGTAAAAGTCGAGGATCCCCAGCAAAACCATTAGAGCTGCGCCAACCAGGGCGATAACGGTACGGTGAATTTTTTCGGAGATGATGACGGCGTAGACAATTAGAAAAACTGTTACCGCCACTATTGCTTGGTACTGTTCCGGCATTAAACCACCTCTTACATAAAATTTATAATTGCCTGTTAAGTGAATATAATAAGGGTGGGAAACCAGATAAAACTGACTTCCCACCCCAGAAGCCTGCATTCCTTGAAAACGGAACTTAAAAACCCCGTCCAACACCGTATACTTCCATATCCACTTACCCGGATAAACTTTACCATAAGAAACATCGACGGTCAACTTTGAAATTCTACATTTTTTTATCAGAAATAGAACTAACCAGGAGAATAATTGCTTTAACTGGAACAACATTTGCGGTAAATCTTATTATTTGATAGAATGAAGAAGTAAGGTAGAATGAACAGTAAGGAATCCATGGGAGGTGGGCGTATATGTTTAAAAAAATTCTGGTTGCTTATGACAACGGCAGCAAGGCGAAAAAAGCCCTGGATATTGCCATCGACATGGCTAAAGGCAATAATGCCGAAATTCACCTGGTGTCTTCATCAAGAATGACGGACTTTATTTCCCAGGTTGCTTCCCCCAAGATACTCGATGATCTGGAAAAGCAAAGCCGCGCATATGTCGAAGAGATGCTGCAGGAGCCTTCAGAGAAAGTAAGAGCAGCGGGCCTTCCAGTATATACTGTCATCCTGCAGGAGCGTCCCGGGGAAGGCATACTAAAATACGCTGAAAAAGAAGGATTGGACCTGATCGTAATGGGTTCTGCCAACCGCCCGGCCGTCGAAAGGTTCTTCCTCGGTTTGGGAAGCGTATCCAACTATGTCCTCCAGCGGGCCAAGATTCCCGTGCTGATTATTAAGGATTAGAGTCTCAAGCTCCGGTTGTACATATTAAACTATCTATGATACAAATAAAGAGGTGCCACACCAGCATCGGTTGGGCCCTCTTTATTCTGTCATATATATTCATTAAATCAACCGGAGAAACTAATGAAACGATTTAATTATTATCTCACTGCCGCCTTAATCGCTCTTGCCCTGCTCAGCAGCGGGTATATTTATCTGACTCAACATAACCCGGCCGGTAAAGAGCTAACCGTGGAAATATATCAAGATGGTCAGCTATACCGGCAATTGCCTTTAGCTCAAAATACCCATGAGGAACTCAGGGTGACGAACGCCAACGGGAATTATAATATCGTTGAAATCCTGGATGGCCGGGTGCGGGTTAAAGAAGCCGATTGCCCCAACCAAGTTTGTGTTAATACAGGCTGGTTGCATAAACCTGGTCAAATTGCCTTCTGCGCGCCTAACAAGGTGAAGGTTGTGGTTACGGGAGAAACGAAAGGCCTGGATGCCACCTCTTTCTAGCCATTACCGCTGCAACCCCAAAAGGTGTTCATATTATATTAGCTGATAACACAACCATATCCCTAAAAAAATGAGGAGGTGGCCGGTGTTTACAACCAGGCGCCTGGTGCTGATAGCGGTGTTCATAGCTTTAGCAACAACAATCAGCATCATTGAAAGAGCAATTATTATTCCAGGGTTGCATCCGGCGGTGAAACCCGGCTTTGCCAACATTGTAACTTTATTGTCCATCATGCTCCTGGGCTACAAAGATGCTTTCCTGGTGGTGGCGATCAGGTGTGTGTTGGGAGCGTTAATCGGGGGCACCCCTGTAAGCTTTTTATTTAGCATTACAGGCGGTTTGCTGAGCACAGTGGTTATGTCGGTTATGTGGCACTACCTGAAAAAGCAGGTCAGCATTATCAATATCAGCA
Organism: Pelotomaculum sp.; assembly: GCA_050950345.1. Classification (GTDB taxonomy): domain Bacteria; phylum Bacillota; class Desulfotomaculia; order Desulfotomaculales; family Pelotomaculaceae; genus Pelotomaculum_C. The sequence continues at coordinate 168,000 of JBMNHK010000002.1, read as the reverse complement.
TTATCGGGGCTATCTGCCACAACATCGGTCAATTATTTGTCGCCGCCGTAATGGGCGGGGGTTTTCAAATCTACATTCTTCTACCTGTGCTGATGGTTTCGGCAATTATAACAGGTTATATCGTGGGACTCTTAAGCAAATATGTATATAAACAGCTGCTTGACAGGGGTATGGGTGATTACAGGTTATCATAATACTCATCTTAGTTGCATAACTTGCATTTATCTTATAAAATCAGATCAGGTTATGATCCTCACCCATATTTTCCCTGATAGCAATAGAAAGGAGATAAAGAAGCATGTTCAAAAAAATACTGGTACCTATAGACGGATCTCAATACTCCGATCATGCATTACAAAAAGCAAAAGCCATCGCCAGCGCTTTTGGTAGCGAGGTATTATTGTTAAATGTAATAGAAATCACCAAAAGCGATTACCCTACTAACCCATACAAATTCTCCCAGGAACTGGTTAAACAATTTCAGAACGAAAGCAGAATGATTTCCGAAAAGATTTTAGGTGCCGCGAAAACTCAACTTAGCGGTCTAAAAGTCAGTACTCAGGCTATTGAAGGCAGGCCTGCCGATGTGATTATGAAATATGTTAAAAACAACGATATCGACCTTGTGATTATGGGTTCCGGCGGTATTGGCGGTGTGCGCAACATGCTGGGCAGTGTTACCCGCCAGGTTGCACTTGGATTGGAAATACCCATTCTCATCGTCAGGTAGAAAAATTCATGGGAAAAAATCAGGGCAACTCGTTTGACTTATCTATAGCGAGTTGCCTCTTTTGTTTTTCATCACGCCAGACCGCATAATTGCCTGGCCAGTTTTACTGCGCCGTGGGCATCTTTAGCATAACCGTTCGCGCCAATTTCCGCTGCATAGCTTTCATTGACTACGGCGCCGCCAACCATAATTTTTGCTGCCAGTCCCTCACGCCTGGCCAGTTCCACCACAACTTTCATTTCCACCATTGTAGTGGTTAACAGGGCGGATAGGCCGATAAGCTGAGCCCCGGTCTCCTTGGCTTTAGAGATTATGCTTTCAGCGCTTACGTTCTTGCCCAGATCATGCACGACAAAGCCGTTATTTCGCAGCATCAACCCGACGATGTTTTTGCCGATATCGTGAATATCTCCTTTGACAGTGGCCAGGACGACAGCCGGATGATCCTGGACGGCGCCCGTCCCGTCTCCGGTCAGGTAAGGAGCCAGGTAATCAAAGGCTCTCTTCATCGTCTCAGCGCTCTGGATGAGCTGAGGCAGGAAGTATTTTTTTTCTTCGTACAGGCGTCCTACTTCGGTGATGGCCGGCACCAGGCAGTCATCAATGATCTGGCCGGGTTGCACCCCTTGCGCCAACACCTCCTTGAGGAGCTCCAGCACATTATCCCCCTCGCCCTCAAGTATCGCCTGATAGATACGCTGCCCGGCGGTCAAATTGGTTTTCTGTTCTGTTTTGTAGGTTTTTTCCCGCTGGCCTTCCCCGTATTGGCTGATATAGTGATAGCTGTTTTTATCACGCACTGTTAAAACGTCACTGGCTGCTTTTATCGCCATGAGCAACTCGCTGGTAGGATTGGCTATGGCCATACAGAGGCCCTGGCCAATAGCCATGGCCAGAAAAGCTGCGTTAATATAGCCGCGGTTAGGCAGGCCGAAGGACACATTGGATAGTCCGACAATGGTAGCGCAATCAATTTTTTCAGTACACCATTTAATCACCTTTAATGTTTCTGCCGCCGCATTTTGGTTGGCGGAAACCGACATCACCAGTCCATCCACCACGATATCGGTGTTAGCAAAACCCCAGGCCTTGGCCTCATTTAGGATGTATTGAATTACCTCATACCTTTCTTCCGCCAGTTCCGGGACGCCTGCCTCACTTAAAGGCAGCAGGATAAACATTGCCCCGTATTTGCGGGCAATGGGCAGCAGGCGCTCTATCTTAATCTTTTCTGCCGAGATGGAATTGATTAAAGCCCGGCCCGGGTATAGCCGCAAGGCTGTTTCCAGAGCCTCGGGAGAAGAGGAATCCAGACACAAGGGCGCCTCCACCACATTGCTCAGCAGCTTGATCGCATCGACCATGGTTTTTCCCTCGTCAATGCCGGGCACCCCCACGTTGACATCCAGGATATGAGCCCCGCCGGCCAACTGTTCGACAGCAAGACGCCTGACCTCATTGAGCTTGCCCTGTTTCAGCTCTTCACTGAGCTGCTTCTTGCCCGTAGGGTTAATCCTTTCACCCACCACCGTAACCGGCTGACCGGGGCCAAAAAACACCGTCCTTCTGGCCGACGTAACGGCCCGGAAGGGCCTGGGCTCCTGTCTGACCGGCCTGAGACCGGCGATATTCTCCCGGACGCTCTTGATATGCTGGGGGGTGGTACCGCAGCAGCCGCCGATGAGACCTACCCCTTTAGCGACAAAGTCCACAGCAAAAGCCCCGAATTCTTCCGGTCCCATATCAAAGACCGTCTTGCCCTCCACCAGCCTGGGCAAGCCGGCATTAGGCTTGACCATGATCGGAACCCTGGCGTAGGGTGCCATCTCCCCGACTACCTTCAGCATATCCTGCGGCCCTGTAGAGCAATTGGCACCGACGGCATCGGCGCCCAAACTCTGCAAAGTGATCAAGACCGTTACGGGATCGCTGCCAGTCAGGGTTCTGGCGCTGGTGTCAAAGGTCATGCTGGCGATGACCGGCAAATCGCAGGTCTCCTTAACGGCCAGAATAGCCGCCCTTGTTTCCTGCAGATCGATCATCGTTTCAATAACAAAAAGGTCCACGCCCCCTGCCAGCAGACCCCGGACTTGTTCTTTATAAACATCTACAAGGTAGTCAAACTGCATGGCGCCGAAAGGCTCTACGAATTGCCCCGTAGGCGCCAGATCACCTGCCACCAGGGCCCTTGACCCGGCAACAGATTTGGATAACCCGGCCAGTTCCCTGTTCAATTCCACAACCCGGTGGGCATACCCAAATTCTTTTAACTTGATCCTGTTAGCTCCAAAAGTGCAGGTCAGGATTATATCCGAGCCTGCTTCAAGATAACCTGCCTGAATATCTTTGAGTACCTCCGGATGCTCCAGGACCCATTGCTCGGGACAAACATCCTGGGGGATGCCCCGCTTTTGCAGCTCAGTACCTGTGGCGCCGTCCAGGATGATTATTTTCTCCGCTACCATTTGTTTAAATAAAGCTTTCTTCAATTAGCCACCTCGATTCCAGCAATCGCTATGACCGATTTCTCCGGTTCAAGCATAAACCTATCCGTTATCATTATATCCAATCGCTTCAGATCAAGCAGATCATAGATAATTTTCTGGTGTTCCAGCCCCAAATCCCCATAGCCCGGGCTAAACCGGTGTTTGGTCAGGCTCTGTCCTTTTATTCTGATCATCTTGTTGATCAAATCCACCAGCCAATCCAGGGCGGTATCCACTACCTGGGAGGCTACCGCATCAAAAACAAGGCCGGTGACCGGGTTGCCGTTTTTTACAGCCCTGGCGATCTCTGTGGTGATTTCTCTGCCTAAGGTTGCTGCCATCAGCACAACCTCACTGGAATTCGCTAAAAACTTCGCTAGTCTAGCGCTTAGGAATTCGGTCCCGTCAGCTAAAACAACCTTATTGTCCCCATGCTCCTTAATCGGGCAAAAACATATGGCTCCCCTGGCCTGACATAATAACAGCGCCTTTTCAATCTGCTCATTGATCAAATCACAGTCTTTCTCCTTGAGCTCCGTTTTACCCTTCTTGTAGCCCAACCGGGCAAGAATTAAGCTTCTGGAAGTTGACGTGAACGTTGATGGAATGTGACTGAAATATTTAACATCTGGTTCTCTCAATACTCCAACCACCATTCTTTAGCTTATAAGTTCCACCATCTTTGGCCAGATGTAAAAACACCCCTCTTCCACAAGCGGGGCAATAAGTAAAACCATTCATTGCGTTTATAGAAGAAAACTGCGGCTTCTTTACAGGTCGTAGTCGCTATCTTTGCTGGACCTGCTTTTGATCTTCAAACCAGCCTCCACCAGAGCCTGCAGGCTATCGGCAACGCCTTCTGAAGCCACAGTAAGCCTGTACTCCGGCGCGGCTGCAAAGTTTTGAATGGAAAACTGGGTGTTCAAAATTTTCATCATCACGGGTGTTTCCTTCTCGCGCGCCTGTTCATACTCTGCGGCAAACTTTTCCGCCAGAGGGGACTTGAGAATAATGATTAATTCATAAGACATGATGTTTTTGCCCCTGAAGTGAAAACTGTTAAACATCCTGGGCAGGAAACTATCTATCTCCATATACTGCATTTCTTCTTTGGCTATATCGATCATCAATATTCTCCTTAGAAAGATTTTATTTGTAAATTATATATCCTATCGTCGCCTAACGTCAACGAATAGCGGCTTTCACTGCTGAAAATTATCTTGCTGTCTATATATTAATCTCCGGTATTCTTTGGTCATTAAGCTGACGTCCATGCTGTGTTTCCTGCTGTAATACCCAGACCTTACCGTTCTCCAAAGCCACATTACCGCTGTCAGAGGTAAGACCACCGCAATTCTTAAAGCAGTGCCGGATACATCCTTTTTTACCGCGAAAATGCTCTTCTATAATCTCAATATCAGCCTGAGGCACAATACGCTGCAGCACTTTGGAAGCCTCGATCAAAAAAATTGATCCCCAGGGTGATGTTGGGTGAGTATAATACCGCCGTTTTTCTTACCCAGGCTTTTCAATTGTTCTAATTGCGCTCGATCATAATTGGAGATAGCTGAGACGATGCGGGTGCCGTACTTCGCCGCTTTGGCATACTTCTCAACAGCAGAGCTGGAGGAAAAGTCAATAATCACATCAACATAATTATCCTGATAAAAAATCATCGTAATCATCCCGGGTCAGGTCATCAACAGAATAAATCTTCCCTTCGGCATGTTCAAAAGCCCAACAAATAGCTTGCGTATTTGCCTTCCATAGCATGCGTTCTTCTCATTACCCAGCTCAGTTCGCAGGCTCCATCCTTGATGATCTCCTGAGCCACCACGGAACCCGTACGACCAAAACCAAACATGCCCACCTTAATCGTCAATAAGATACACCTCCTATACTTTTACCAGTTCTGTCTAAAGACAAAAAAAACCCCACGTAACAATGTGTTTGCGGGGGACGTGAAGGGACGCTGCTCTAAGCCGCGACAGCTTATTACCTCCCTTTCAACGCTTACGAAGTTAGCTGACGGATTCGGGCCGAAAAGTAACCCTACGATGAGACAAGAAATGACCTTGCCCTATCGATTCACCCCGGTAATTGGTTCCCCCGCTCCTTGATTAGGATTAAGCGATTCAGGTATATTCAGTTATGTACACAACCGACAACTTGGCAATTAAACAGGAAATGCCTCTTTTATTATAGCATGGCAAAATAAGTCCAGTCAATAATGCGTTGGCTTATTTGTCATAATATTACATTTATACAGACCCATTGACACGCGGGGACTTGGACGATTCCGGGGTGTCAATTGAATTTGTCATATATTAGACCGGTTACTTGCAACCTGTTGGGCTCATCAGGATTGTCTTTAACGGAGATCTTAATTCCCCCGGGTTCGGTTTCAGCGCCTTTGTAGACATAGACGTTGATCCCGTCTACAGTGACCAGGTCATTATCCTCAGGTGAAATTGGTTTTCCTAAAGTAACTACAGCTTCATTAATTACGCCGTAATAGTGAAGCGTCATGATCTCAACAGTAATGGCATCAGTGTTATTCTGGCGAATGTAATCCCGCGCCGCGCCTGTTAATTCCACCTTGATCATTTGGTTGCCTCCTCAGCCCTCTATTTGCTACCGGTGTTGCACAATTAAGCGATAATCTAAAAAACTTACGCTGCCTGCCCTCATGAAGCAACCTGCTAAAGCCCCTGTCTCTTAAGCAACCGCCATAAGCTTAGCAAGGCCATTTCGGCAGCGCAGACAGCCACCTGGTTTCTTGTATCCCAAAGCCATAATTCCTCTGTGCTCACCTCATTCTCCAAATCAATGGCCACAAGTGACCGTGCTCCTGGTCCGCTCCCGGAGTTCCCGGGCGGTCGGCCCCAGGACAGCCATACCAATGCTGCTGCCGGTCAGCTGGCGAAAAACAGAGGCCAGGTATTCAGCCGCTTCCGGCTCAGGAAGGTCTGTGGGACGTAATAATCTTTCAGGGAGGCCTTGCGCCCCCAACTCCTGCCCCCGCAAAAACCATACCCCCGGCAAAGATTCCGGCAGACAAAGGATCCTCCAGCAGCATCCGGGCCAAATGGCCGCCGCTTAACTCCTCCGCCACCGCCAGGCTATAACCCTGACGGGCTAATTTTTTGCCCGACTACACCAGGCAGGGTATCATCATTAATACCAAAAATATATTCATCGATATACTTCCTTAAAGTCCCCCTCCATCTCCTCAATAGCGCGCCGGGCAGCCTGCTCATCATCTGCTTTGGCTGTGATGCTCAGATCTATGAAAACTTCCTTTAACACAGGTAGATACTGTCGGATTCGAACTTTTAAATAAATCCCCCAATATATTCACCAGATAAGACTCCCCGGTACCTCCCAGCTTCAGCACCCGGGTGTGGATAGCGCCCAACTCTTCCGGGTAGCGGGACTTGAGATAAGGCACCACCTGATCGGACAACATCAGCTCGAATTCATCCGGTGGGCCGGGTAATAGAATAAAGGTCTTTTCCTGCTGCTCCAAGATAATTCCCGGGGCTATGCCGATGGGATTATCCAGCACCATCCCGCCATCAGGCACCAGCGCCTGCACCAGAGCCGTCTCAGGCATAGCGGCGCCTTTCCAGCCGCGCTGCACCACTGCAAGGGCTGTTTCATTATGGTTTAGAGGCACTCCAACTGCTTCACTGAGAGCTTCACGGCTCACATCATCAACGGTGGGTCCCAGCCCACCGCCGACAATAATAATATCCGCTCTGGAGGCAGCCTGAAGAATCGCAGCAGCACAACGCTGCCTGTTATCACCCACTGTAATCATATGGTATAGGGCTATCCCCATATTGGCCAGTGTGCGCTGGAGGGTTTGGGCATTAGTATTTAATATTTGCCCCAGCAGCAGCTCAGTCCCGCTAAAAATCGCCTCGGCAATCAACCTGCATCCTCCCTTCCAGAGTCCATGAAAACCATATCTTTGTCATGCAAATGATCTATTAATACTATAATGTAGCATTCAGCAATAATACAAGATCTGTTCTAAATAAATGATGCGGTCTCCGGTAACCGCACAGAAGACCGCACCCCATAATCATATTTTTGTACAAAATCATGCTGTAATACCGAATTTCAATTGGATATATTTTAAAAATAAACTCAACGCTTGCATCTATCCCGAGCCTACCAGTGTTTATAGTAAGGTCATTACCCGGTGGCTTCCGTCATATCGTATCCAGTAAATTGGAGGTAATGCTCCCTTCTGGCTACATCTGTTTCATTGATCTGTTTCTTTGCTTCCTCCTCAGTCAGATTATATAATTGCTGAATACGCTTGATGCGAAAAAGCTAAAATCGCTGTGCAACAGTATGCTCAGATGCTTTGGGTGATCACGGAGTATATGTGTGGCGCATCTCCCCACAAACACTGCCGATTGCTCTTTGGACATACGCCTGATAATCGCTGCTTCGGTATCAAATAACAGACGGGCTGAAGGGATTTGAGGAGCTGGTGGCGCATAAACATAAGGTTTATTAGTGATTAGCCTCTGAATGAATGTTTTCCAAAAAAAGTTGACTTTTTCATCGACAGCTTCCAAATCCTCCTCCAAAAGCATGAATTCTTTGGCTGCCTGACCGGATATTTCCCTGTCCAAATATAAAATATTCAACCTTTTGGCCAGCTGCTGCCCAATATACATGCCTCCGCTGCCTAGCAGGCGGGAAATTGAAATGGCTAATGGCTGCTGATTATCCATTGTCTCACCAACTTTCAATATTTTTTAATTTAAACTGTCCTGGCTCCATCTGTTACTCTTATAGTAATAATATAGATCTAAAGGGTTGTTGGCAAGAACCGGAGGCTTTTAAATTGCATTTGGCGGATAGAGTATCGCTGGCTTTAATCTGCCCCGCCAACCTGCAGGTTTACCTCATCCCCGGACTCCCCTTCCTCTAATCCCAGCTGGCTCTTGACCATCCGGTAGTAAGCGCCATTTCTCTCCATGAGTTCTTTATGGGTTCCTCTTTCCAATATGGCACCATTGCCGATGACCAGGATTTTGTCGGCATCCCGGATGGTGGAAAGCCGGTGGGCGATTAAAAAGCTGGTGCGGTGCTCCATCAGGGAAAGCAGAGCCTGCTGGATCTCCTTTTCTGTCTTGGTGTCCACGCTGCTGGTAGCCTCATCAAGAATCAATATAGGCGCTTGGGACAGAAGTGCCCGGGCTATGGCCAGGAGCTGCCTTTGACCCTGGCTCAGATTATCCCCGCTGCCGGTTACCAGCGTATCATAGCCCCTGGGCAGGCGGCTGATAAATTTATCGGCATGGGCCATGATAGCCGCCTCCTTGACCTCCCGGTCTGTAGCCCCGGGTCTGGCATACCTGATGTTGTCGCTGATGGTCCCGGAAAAAAGAAAGGTATCCTGCAAGACTACTGAAAAACAGCCCCGCAGGCTCTTTCTGGCCATATCTGTTATGTCAACGCCGTCAATGAAGATCCGGCCCTGGTCCAACTCATAGTAACGCAGCAACAGGTTGACAATGGTTGTTTTTCCTGAACCGGTCTCGCCAACCAGCGCCACTACTTCCCCCGGCTGCACGTGAAAGTCAATCCCCCGCAGCACAGGCTTGCCCGGCTCATAGGCAAAAGAAACGTTGCGAAACTCCACTTCTCCACGGGGCTGGTGCAATTCAATAGCCCCGGCCTTGTCCGGCACTTCTTCTGCTTCGTCCATGGTTTCAAAAATCCTTTCCGCTCCCGCCAGAGCCGATTGGATATTGCTGAACATACTGGCTATGTTGTTCAAGGGCATGCCAAACTGTTTGGAATAGGTGAGAAAGCTCACTACTACCCCGACGCTGACCATACCCCGCACCGACATCACACCGCCGGCTACGGCAATCAGAGCAAAGCTCAGGTTGTTGATCACATTCATAAAGGGCATCATGAAGCCGGCCCAGATCTGAGCCATGGTGGAATAATTGCGCAGATCCAGGTTGATGCTTTTATAAGCGTCCAGAACACTTTGCTGCCGGTTGAAGGCCTTAACCATCTTCATGCCTACAATATTTTCTTCAATAACAGCATTGAGGGCACCCAGCTTTTGCTGCCGTCCTGAGAAATACCGGCGGCTGTTTATGGCAATGGTTCTGGACAGCAGGAAAAACAAAGGTATGGATACCATGGCCACCAGAGTCAGAGGCGGACTCAAAACCAGCATCATGACCAGTGAGCCGGTAATAGAAAAAATGCTGGCCAGAAGCTGGGTAGTAGTCTGGGAAATCGTGTTGCTTATATTGTCCACATCGTTGGTGATGCGGCTCATAGTGTCCCCATGGGAGCCGGTGTCGAAAAATTTAAGAGGCACTCTTTGGAGCTTGGAGAAAAAGCCCGTCCTGATATGCATGACCAACTCCTGGGTGACTCTGGCCATTAGCACACCGTTAAAGGTATCAATAAACCACCTGGTTAGATAGCATAGCACCAGGGCCAACAGGATGATCTGCAACAACAACGCATCGACAGTATTGGCGCCGATGTTGAAGGTGTTGATGGCCCGCCCTACTAAATAAGGCGCAAAGACAGAAACCGCAGTAGAGATAACGGTCAGTAAAGCAACCAGCAAAAAAGACCGGCTTCTGACCCGGAAGATTTTAACCAGCCGGCTTAAGGTCAACCGGATATCTTTCGGCTTTTCTGTAATAAGAAAGCGCTGATGACCTGCACCAGTACCAGGGCCTCTTCGACTGCGCAGATCAGGTACTCTTGCTGCCATCTAACTCACCTGCACATCCCCGCCTATCTGGGAATCGAATATTTTCCTGTAAGTACAGCATTCATGCAGCAGCTCCCTATGGCTGCCATAACCCACTTTATATCCGTTTTCCAGCACCAGGATATTATCAGCGGACATGGCGGTACCGATCCTCTGAGTTATGATGATTAAGGTTGTATCCGGCCCCAGCGTTTTCAAACCCTTTCTGACCCTGGCTTCCGTCACTGAGTCCAGAGCGCTGGTGCAATCGTCCAGGATCAAAATGGGCGCCTGCTTCACCAAAGCTCTGGCAATTGAGATGCGCTGTTTTTGGCCGCCGGAGATATTCACGCCGCCTCTGCCCAACAGACTGTCATAACCCTCAGGCATCTGCTGAATGAAATCGTCGGCCTGGGCTAGCCGGGCAGCACTGATGATATCTTCTTTGGAGGCCTGGGGATTGCCCCAGGCGATGTTTTCCAGCACCGTCCCTGTAAAGAGCATGCTTTTCTGGGGAGCCAGGGCAATATTATTCCTCAGCCTATGGCTGTCCAGCCGTCTGATATCGGTATCATTAAAATAGATAGCCCCCTCATCCACGTCGTAAAAGCGCAGGCAAAGCCAGGCTATGGTCGATTTTCCCGCACCGGTAGGCCCGATAATGGCCAGTGTTTCACCGGGATTGACCTGGAAACTTAAGTTGTTGATGGCCGGCAGACCGCTACCGTTGGGATAGGCGAAGGTTACACCCTGAAAGGTAAGACCGGCCGCCCCGTGCTGCGTCACCGGCTCCCCTCCGGGGAAATCTTCATCACTGTCTAAAATCTCATTGATCCTCTCCGTGGAGGCCCTGGTTCTAACAAACACATTAAAAATCATGGTGAGCATCAACAGTGAGATCAGGATCTGGGCCAGGTAATTGATATAGGCCGCCACCGTGCCTACTTCTATCTGGCCGTTGGCAAACAAAAGGCTGCCGGCGTAAAGGACCCCTACAATGCCTGCATTCACCGTCAGGGACATCAGCGGCGCGGAGTAGGCCAGCACCACCTGGGAAGCTATACTTTTGTCCGCCAAATCACGGTTGACACCGACAAACTTTTCTTCCTCTTCTTCCTGACGGCCGAAGGCTTTAACCAGCCTTACTCCCAAAAGGTATTCCTGCACAACCGTATTGACTCTGTCAATGGCGTACTGCACCCTGGCAAAGCGCACATAGCTCAACTTCATGGTGACAACAATAATCGCAGCAACCAACGCGATGACCACAAGCAGGATCATGCTCAACCGGGGGCTCAGGAGAAAAGCCATGATGATACTGCCCAGACACATGACCGGGGCTCTGACAAATACCCGCATCAGACCGTTGACAAACATGACCACCTGTGAGGTGTCGTTGGTCATGCGGGTGATCAGGGAACCGCTGGAGATTTTGTCCGTGCTGACTTCGGAAAAACGCATGATCTTGCTGAAAATATCGTACCGTAAGTCTGCGCCGAAGTTTTCCGACACCTTGCTGGCCAGAATATTCCTGACCGTGGCAAAACAAGCGCCCAGGAAAGTAATCAGCAGCATGAGCAAGCCAAACCTGAGCACTGTCTCCACGCTGCCGTTTTTCACCCCCTGGTCGATGATGCGAGCCATGATGGCGGGCTGCAGAAGATCGCAGATGGTCTCCAAAAAGACGCAGCCGGTACCGGTAAAAAACATGATTTTATATTTTTTAAAGTATTGCAGGTAAATTTTCATATGTCTCCATAATTGATGCCAGCCTGACCCCGCAGCGATATTATCTTCGGAAATTATCTATTTCGTAAATTAAGGTCCTCAGATCTTTTTATTGACCTTTCTATGGATCTTTTTTATTAGCTGTAACCTTCACTTTTAAAATGCGGTGACCGGATATTTTCTTCACTATAAAAGTGTAATTTTGGTAAGTTATTTTGTCGCCCTCCACAGCCATGCGACCCAAACGGGAAGCAATGTACCCACCAATAGTCGAAACTGGTTCTACACCAAACTCTATGCCCAGTATTTCTGCTACATCATCCAGAATTAGCCGGCCATGAAACTCAAAATCCTGCTCCCCTAGTTTCACTACCACAGGCAAATCCTGTTCAAATTCATCATAAATCTCGCCAACCAGTTCCTCTACAATATCTTCAATCGTTACAATCCCGGAGGTTCCACCGAACTCATCCACCGCCACTACAATGCGCGCTCTTTTTGCCCGCATGATTTTCAGCAATTGCGATATCAGCATAGTTTCCGGTACAAATAAAATGTCTCTTTTTAGCTGAACGAGCTCAGTTATGGCTGCGTCATCATTCCCGCTGATCAAATCACGCACGTGAATTAAACCAATTATATTATCCCTGTCATCCTGGCAGAGGGGGTATCTTACGTGACCATATTTTTTGGCAATTTGCCGGGCTTCATCTATGCTATATTCTGCGTATAAGCACACCATATCCTGCCTGGGCACCATGACTTCAAAGGCTGTTCTGTCGGTAAAATCAAACACATTATCCAGCAAAACCCCCTCTATTTTGTCTATAGCGCCATGTTTCTGGCTTGAATCCACCAATAATCTTATTTCTTCAGGCGAGTGGGCAACCTCGGCTGTATTGGACGGCTCAAGACCCATCTTACGGACCGCATTGTTGGCAATCCCATTCAAGGTCCAGGTCGCAGGATAAAATACTTTATGGAATAGCCTCAGCCAACCGGCGGTCAGCATAACAATTTTCTCGGCCTTCTGTATCGCCAATGATTTGGGAATGAGTTCCCCCAATACGATATGCAAAAAAGTTATGATGATAAAAGCAATAACAATGGCGACCGTATGCGTATAAACCGGAGTCCAGCCAGTTAAATTTTTAAATAACGGTTCGATCAATGCGGCAATGGCCGGTTCACCCAACCAACCCAATCCCAGGGAGGCCAGGGTGATCCCCAACTGACAAGCCGAAAGATACGCATCAAGATCTCCGGTAATATCCAAAGCCACCTTCGCCCGGTGGGAACCGGCCCTCGACAGCTCGGCCAACCTGGTCCTGCGAACTTTAACCATCGAAAATTCCGCTGCTACGAAAAACCCGTTTAAAAACACTAAAAATAAAGCCAAGAGAACTTTGAATATGCTCCAAAAAGCTTCTATCCCCATCAGTCTCCTTTAGCTGACATATTAACCAGGTAGTAGCTTGGCTATGAATTCACGCTACGAGCTTCTTTGCTTTAAGATTATTATCTCATTTTTGAGCCAGACTCAACCATAATCTTCTAGATGTTATACAGTCTGATCTCATTTGCAATATATAGTAATACCTTCTGTTGGTCAATCTTCTTCAACACAACCGCTCTCACTCTTTTCCCCATCCCGCCGGAATGTGAATTGCCGGCTTCCCTTACTTTGTCATTGGACAGATAATATAAAAATAGTTAATGGACTCTCATTTACGTATAAATGTTTTCAATAATACTGATATAGGGTTTTTGTTATGCCGTATCGAAGATAGCTTCCTGCAGTGATGAAACCTACGTTTATTTTAACAGGAGGTGAAGCTAAAGAACAAACAGGTTTAAAAGCAAGTTGAACTATAGTAGCGATGTGAAAGAAAGGTGAATGTTTAATGCAGCAAAAATGGACGATTATTACTGCCGGAGCGATTGTCGGGATTTTGGCCATAGTACTGGTTATATTAGGCAATCCGGCCAATATGGGGTTTTGTATCGCCTGTTTTCTCCGGGATATCGCTGGGGGGCTCGGCTTGCACACCAACGCCACAGTTCAGTATATTCGCCCGGAAATCATTGGACTTGTCCTGGGGGCCTTCGGGGCCGCTATCGTGACCAGGGAGTTCAGATCTTTAGGCGGCTCCAGCGCCCTAACGAGGTTCGTGCTGGGTTTTATCGCCATGATCGGCATGCTGGTCTTCCTGGGCTGTCCTTTAAGAGCCATTCTGCGTCTGGCCGGCGGTGATTTAAACGCCCTGGTCGGTATTCTCGGTTTGATTGCAGGGGTTGCATTGGGCCTGCCCTTCCTGCGCAAAGGGTTTACTCTGGGCCGGGCCACGCCTCAAAACAAATCCAACGGTTATGTTTTTATCGGCCTCGTAGTTGCCGTGCTTATTTTACTGTTGGCCCGGCCTGCTTATATCGCTTTTAGCACCGAAGGCCCTGCTTCCATGCACGCACCCCTGGCCATATCGTTGCTGGCAGGCATAATTGTAGGTATTTTGGCCCAGCGTTCAAGACTTTGTTTGGCCGGCGGCATAAGAGACTTTATCTTATTTAGGGACTTATACCTGCTTTACGGTTTTGCGGCCATACTTGTTTTTGCGCTTATCGGCAATTTAGCTATGGGTACCTTTACACTGGGTTTTGCCGGGCAACCTATCGCCCATACAGACGGCCTCTGGAACTTCCTCGGCATGGCTCTGGCGGGTTTATGCGCGGTGCTGCTGGGCGGTTGTCCGCTCCGCCAGCTTGTTTCAGCGTCGGAGGGCAATACAGATTCTGCTGTGACGGTGCTGGGTTTGCTGGCCGGCGCTGCTTTTGCCCATAACTTCGGGCTGGCCGCCAGCCCGAAAGGTGTTCCCGTGGCCGGTCAGACGGCAGTGCTCATCGGCTTTGCCGTAGTCTTTATCATCGGTTTTGCTGTAATTAAAGCAAGTCAGTCCGTGCAGGGGGTGAAAGCTAATGCAGGAAGTAAAGGACGCCAGGGGGCTTCTGTGTCCTGAACCGCTTCTGATGGTGAAAAACGAGATGGAGCGGCTGGGCGGCAAAGGCACGATTAAGGTGCTTGTGGATTCTGCAGCTGCACGGGATAATATTTCCCGGCTTAGCCAACAATCAAAAATGGGACCTTGCTATTACCCAGGACGGGGACGAATTTTTACTGCAGCTAACCAAGGAATGACCAATTTTTTATGAATTACTGATAAAACCTGGATGCCGGCAGATAGCTAAATGTGCGGGCATCCAGGTTTTTGTAGTCAGTTCACCGGTGGTCTAACTATTATAAATTAATAATTCTCTTTGCGTACTTCAAAAAAGCTCTGGGCATATGTGCATACCGGGCAGACTTCCGGGGCTTTTTTACCCATTACCAGGTGCCCGCAAATACGGCATTCCCACATGGTCTCCTCGCCTTTTTCAAAGACCCGCTGCATCTCCACATTATTTAATAGCGCCCGATAACGCTCTTCATGTGCTTTCTCAATCGCAGCTACTTTGCGGAACTTCTCCGCTAATTCGGGGAAGCCTTCTTCATCTGCATCCCTGGCAAAGCGGTCGTACATGTCTGTCCATTCATAATTTTCACCCTCAGCCGCCTGCAAAAGATTCTCTGCCGTATTGCCCAATTTGCCCAGCTCTTCAAACCAGAGGCGAGCGTGTTCTTGTTCATTTCTTGCCGTTTTCAAAAAGATTTCGGCTATTTGATCATAACCTTCTCTTTGGGCAATCATCGCAAAATAAGTATACTTGTTTCTGGCCTGGCTTTCACCGGAAAAAGCTTCCATTAAGTTCTTTTCTGTCTTCGTGCCGGCATACTTGTTGACTGGCCCTGCTTCCTCCTCGATTAACACAAAGACAGAGGCCGGTTGTTTGCAGCGGGGGCATTTAAAATCAGGTGTTAGTTCTCCCTCATGAATATATCCGCAGACAGTGCAACGATACTTGGTCATATTCATCCTCCTTTATCTAAGATTAACATTATTCAGATACTTACTATTTACGTATCCATTTCTTAGGGCATTTATTCGGCATTAAACAGCACAAAACCTTCACCAGGAGCAGCTTATTCTGATAAGTTTATTTATATCCCTGGGATTGGGACACGGGACGATAAAAATGAGTTACAATGGTTACATGAAATAAATATACCTGTGCTATGTTTTCACTGTCCCCCACGGTTTGGAAAATGATTGACATCTTTTGCCTGAGATGTAAAACTAGCATTAACCCCTTATTCGAGCAGAGCAAAGGAGGGAAGCAACTATGAGCAAGATAATAATTATTTCCAACCGTCTTCCAGTGACTGTCAAAAGTGAGAATGAAGACCTGGCCTACCATAAGAGCATCGGGGGACTTGCCACCGGTTTAAAAAAATATCACCAGCAAGCGGATAGTATTTGGGTTGGCTGGCCCGGCATTGCCAATGAAGAGATCAGCCCGCTGGAGGCAGAAGCTATTCAGCAGGAACTAAAATACCACCAATGTCTGCCTGTTTTTTTAACGGGTGAAGAAATTGAACGCTATTATAATGGGTTCTGCAACGAAACCATCTGGCCGTTATTTCATTATTTTACGAATACAACGCAATACCGGGTCGAGAACTGGGAAGCATATAAAAAGGTTAATGATAAGTTTTTCAAAACAGTCAAGGATGTGCTTGAAGAAAACGACATTATTTGGGTCCATGATTATCAATTGATGCTCTTGCCGAAATTGATTAAAGAGCAATACCCCGCTACCCAGGTCGGTTTTTTTCTCCATATTCCTTTTCCTTCTTTTGAGATTTATCGTTTACTTATTTGGCGTGAGGAGATCCTGCGGGGCATATTAGGGGCGGACCTGATCGGATTCCATACCTACGAATATGTCCGGCATTTTTTGAGCAGTGTACGGCACTTGCTGGGGCTGGATAATACCATGAACCGGATCAGCTACGAAGACCGTTATGTTCAAGTGGATGCCTTCCCCATGGGCATTGACTACCAGTTCTTTGCCAGGGAAGACCAGGATTATGATTTGCAGCAAGAGGCCCTGGAGATTATTGAAAAGCCCAACGATATGAAGTTGATTTTATCGGTAGACCGCCTGGATTATACCAAAGGCATCCCGGAACGGCTTAAAGCTTTTGGCAGGTTCCTGGCCCAAAATCCGGAATACCGGGAAAAAGTCAGGCTAAATTTAATCATTGCTCCTTCGCGGGAAGATGTCGAAATTTATCAACAATTAAGAAAAGTAATTACTGAATTAGTCAGCGAGCTCAACGGAAAATTTGGCACCTTCACCTGGATGCCTGTCTGGTTTTTCTTTCGCTCTTTTCCCCAGGAAAGTTTAATCTCCCTTTACCGGCATTCAGACGTGCTATTGGTCACACCCCTCAGAGACGGCATGAACCTGGTTTGCAAGGAATATATCGCCGCCAGAACTGACGGCGAAGGCATGGTTGTGATCAGTGAAACGGCAGGCGCCGCCAGTGAATTAGGAGAGGCGGTTATCGTCAATGCCAATGATTACGATGCCATTGCCCGGGGCCTAAAGACTGCCCTGGACATGCCCCGTGAAGAAAAAATAAGCAGAAATAAGATGATGCGCCGCAGGATACAGCGCTACAACGTGGAATTTTGGGCCAGTGAGTTCTTGAACGCTTTACAGCGCACTGTTGCGGAATTAAACCGGAGCATAGCCCAGAGGAGTATCGATAAAGACTGTTATCTCATCGAAAATTCCTACCGGAAGGCCCAAAAGCGCGTTTTATTTTTGGATTATGACGGTACGCTGGTGGGCTTTACCCCTCTACCGGATCTAGCTAAACCGGATAGGGACCTGAAAAGGCTATTAAAGGCCCTGGTGGATGATCCCAGGAATACCGTTGTGCTTATCTCCGGAAGAGAACGGCATATCCTGGATGAGTGGTTTCAGGAGCTCAACCTGCATATCATAGCCTCCCATGGCTTGTGGATTCGTTACCCCGGGCAGGAGTGGATCATGACCGTATCCATAGACAATGACTGGAAAGAACCTATCCGTCATATTATGGAATTATATACCGACCGGATACCGGGCTCCTTAATCGAAGAAAAAGATTACTCCCTGGCCTGGCACTATCGCCAGTGCGATCTGGACACCGTCACCGCAAAATTAAGTGAAGTAAGGGAAACCCTGCGCACGATCACGGAATCCGAAACGTTAGGTGTCCAGGAAGGCCATAAAGTACTGGAAGTTAAGGATATGAGAGTCAATAAAGGATTTGGCGCTTTGACACTTATTCAGAATAATAATTATGACTTTATATTTGCTGCGGGGGATGATTATACCGATGAAGACTTATTTGCCGCCCTGCCTGAGGGGGCCTTTACGGTCAAAATAGGCCTGGGCAATACCAATGCCGCATATTTCCTGAAATCCTGGCGGTCAATGCGCCTGGTTCTGAATAAACTTGCAGAGATAAGCAATCTCTCTAAAAAAATAAGTAACCAAGGGTGATATTTTTGTCCAATACGGCAAAGATTTATGAAATCAGGGATATAAAGCTGGATCAGTATCATATCTCCTTAAATGAGGCCTTATTTCATAATGCCAACGGCTATATCGGCATCCGTTACGACTTTGAAGAGGGATATCCGGAAGAAATCAGCTTTGTACCCAGCCAGTATATCAATGGTTTTTATGATTACACCCCCATGCGGCAAGCTGAAAAATTGTATGGACTGGTCAACGAAAAGCAGACCATGTTAAACATCGCCAACACCCAGCCCATCAAGCTATGGATCGACAACGAGCCCTTCAGCATGTTCAGCGGCACTGTGCTGAGCAGCAGGCTGAGGCTGGATATGGATAAAGGGATCACCGTCCGGCATGTGATCTGGCGTTCGCCACTGGGTAAAGAGCTGGAGCTAACCGTTACCCGCATGGCTTCCTTTCACCAGCTGTCTTTGTTCACCATTGAATATGAAGTATTGCCGCTTAATTTTTCCGGAGAGGTTAAGATTGAGTCAGGCCATCTCGGGGATGTTAAGAACTATGCGGATCCCCACGATCCCCGTATGGCCAATGAACCCATTAAATACTTAACACCTATAATGATTGAGCTCCAGAACGGGATTAGCTTTATTACCTCAATAACATCCCGCTCCAATCTGGAGGTATGCAGTTGCGTCAGAAACGTTTTGCGCCAGGAACACCGGCAGGAATTTATCGTCGACGGTCAAAACGCCCTCTGCCAATTTGAAACTGAGGTCGTCCAGGGCAAGAAGCTCGAGCTGATCAAATACGCCGTTTTCTGTGACACGATACGCTACGCCAATGCCAAAAAACAGGCTGAGCTGGAAATAAAGCAAGCTCTTGCCCAGCCCCTGTCTGATTTATATAAAAAACAAGCCGAATACCTGTCTGAGTATTGGCAGAACTGCTCTGTGGAAATTGAGGGAGATCCCGAACTGAATATGGCCACCCACTACAGCCTCTATCAATTGATTCAAGCCGCCGGCAAAGATCCCTATTGCTGTGTTGCACCAAAAGGTTTGAGCGGGGACGGCTATGAGGGACACTATTTCTGGGACTCCGAAATGTATATCCAGCCTTTTTTCACCGTTACGAACCCTGATTTGGCCAGGAACCTCCTTGAATACCGTTATGCAACACTGGATCTGGCCAGAGAAAACGCCCGCATACTGGGACACCAACGGGGAGCCCTTTACCCCTGGCGGACAATTACGGGCAAAGAGTGTTCCGGCTTTTTCCCGTCAGGTTCCGCCCAGTACCATATCAACGGGGATATTGCTTATGCGGTTGTAGCCTATTACCTGGCCACCAAAGACCTGGCCTTCCTGGAGCAAAAAGGCGCGGAGATTATCTGGGAAACGGCGCGCTTATGGCTGGAAACAGGCAATTATTATCAGGGGAAATTTCATATCAATGATGTGACCGGTCCGGACGAATATACCTGTATTGTGAACAATAACTACTACACCAACATCATGGCACAATACAACCTTCGCTGGGCGGTGAAAATTTATCAACTGCTTAAGGAATCCGACTATTTTGACGCTCTAATAGAAAAACTGGATTTAAAAGAAGAGGAGATCATTAGTTTTCAAAAGGCTGCTGATAACATGTATTTGCCTTATGATGAGCAGCTGAAAATCAACCCTCAGGACGACTCTTTTCTACAAAAAAGAAAGTGGGATCTGGCCAGTATTCCAAAAGATAAATTTCCTCTGTTGGTCCATTACCATCCTTTACACCTATACCGCCACCAGATCTGCAAGCAAGCGGATACGATTATGGCCTATGTTCTTGTGGAAGAAGCCCAATCGGAAGAAACCATGGCCAATTCTTTCCGGTATTATGAGAAGATAACCACCCATGATTCCTCCCTGTCATACTGTATGTTCAGCATCATGGCCGCCAGGCTGGGCATGGTTGACAAGGCCTATAGCTATTATGAGCTTACCGCTAAATTGGACCTGACGGATGCCCATGGCAATACCGACGATGGTATTCACGTGGCCAATATGGGCGGCAATTATTTGGCTATCGTCTATGGGTTCGGCGGTTTCCGGCTTAAAGAAGAGGGCGTACTTATAGCGCCGATCCTGCCCCGTCAGTGGACCGGCTACAGCTTTAAGCTATCCTTTGAAGGCAGCAGGATTAAGGTTAGTGTCGGGAAAGACCGGTGCATAATCAAACTGGAAAGCGGCGCAGCAAAAAAAATAACCGTCTATGACCATGAGTATTTACTGGCAGATACGCTGGTTATCGACAGACCAACCCATGAACACAACCAGCCAGTAGAAGGGGGAGACAACGATGAAGTATAAAGCAGTTATTTTTGATTTGGACGGTGTTATTTGCAGCACAGACCAGAGCCACTATTTAGCCTGGAAAATGCTGGCCGAAGAGATCGGTATTGATTTTGATGAAAAGGATAACCACCGGCTCCGGGGCATCGGCCGGATGGAAAGTCTGGAAATTCTGCTGGGCTCCCGCAGTGAGGAATTTTCTGAAGAGGAAAAAATAGCTATGGCTGAGCGCAAAAACACCCGGTACCGCATGTTGCTGCAACAATTGTCCCCCCGGGATATTAATCCGGGTGTGAAAAGCACCATGGAGCTGATTAAAGCCCGGGGGATTAAGATCGCCATTGGTTCTTCCAGCAAAAATACCAGATTAATTTTAAAACAGCTGGGCCTGGAAAATTACTTTGACGCCGTCTCGGACGGCACAAATATTACCCGCCCCAAACCGGATCCGGAAGTATTTCTAAAAGCCAGCGAGTATCTGGGGATTGAACCGCAATTTTGCTTGGTGGTCGAAGACGCCAAATCGGGCGTGGAGGCCGCGATGGCCGCCAACATGGATTGCGCGGCCATCGGTGACGCCACCAGGTACGGACTGGCTACCTATAATCTAAGCCTCATCGAGGACCTCTTACTTTACGTTTAACCAGCTACTACTTAAGCCGGGTTTTCATAAACCGGTTTGCTTTACTCAAAGTACTCACTGATTTTGTGCCGCGCCCAGGCTCTTTCCAGGCTGTCGGCCGGCTTTCCTGCCGCTTCTTCAGCCTGGCGCCGCTGGTCCAGCAGGTATTCCTTCAGCTCCGGCTCATTGGTTTGTTCATATACTTTCAGAGCCGCGTCCACCCCGGCCGGCCCGGCACGGTATACAGTCTCCACATCAAAGTGCTCCAGCGTTCCGGCCAGATAACGGTTCGCATTGTATTCGGCCACCAGGCTGTCGGGGTTAACCAGACACAGCATACAGAAGATCACCGCCCCCACCCCAACCGCCAGGCGGGTGATGGAGAACGACCACTTTTGCAGGGCAATAACGCTACCGTAGATGACAGCCATAAAGATCATAAAAACACAGGGCAGCAGCCGGCGCATCGATAAACCGTATGCACCAATGTACAAGGCCATTTTACTGAAAGCCGTGGTGATGAGCACCAGTGTTAGCAGGGCCAAGAGGACATTGAGCAGCTTCAATAACATATTGTCCCGCCAATGCTTTTGCCCCATGACATTGGCTGCTATTAATACGAAGAGGTTGATGACAGCGATACGGCACAGTTCAAAGAAGCCGCTGCGGGCATATGCCGCATAAGCCTGCCATCCCTCCGGCAGTTGGCCGGCAAAGGCAGAGAAGAAATATGGCATCTGGCTCCCGATAAATACAAGATAAAGGGCACATAACAAAACCATGAGAATGTAGACTGTAGTCATGGGAAGGATGCGCAAACCTGAGAGTTTCTGCAGGGCGCTGTCCTTGGCAAACAAATCGGTCCCTCTTTTGTGAGCGCTGCCGGCCACCAGACCGAACATATAGGCTGCGATAGGGATAGCCAGCAGGAGCTGCCAGAATATTTCCCAGAATTTATAGCCGAACCCCTGGAATCCTTTTAATATGCTGTTGATCAGCTGAGCAAAACCGCCGCTGTCCGCTGCCAACAGCAGGGGGAAAACCATGGCTGCCACAATAAAGGCCAGTAATAAGCCCAATGCTATTGAGAAAATATGTCTACCCCGGTTCAATTTATTGCTGCCCAGCAGGGCAAGCCCCCTATACTGGCAGCCGAAATTCCCGAAGGGAATGACTATCAAAGCATTATAGCCGTCCAATAAAAGCAGATCGCCGGTCTTGCCCTGCATGAGCAGCCCGTTGGCACACAGAATCCAGTACACAGCGCTGCAGAATAACAGCAGGCCGGGCCATAGAACCAGACCATTGTTGCTCCACAGGCTGAAACTAAGCCCTAACAGCAGTACCACCGCCAGCCAGAGCCAACCGGCTTTAGGAAGCCGCACCCCCTTTTTCTGCAAATACAAGAGCACTGAGCCGCAGAAGAGCAGGGTGAACAAGGTCACGCCCCAGCCCTGCCAGGCAAACAACACCCAGCGGGCATAAAGAAAGCCCAGGACAAAAGCAAACAGGGCAAAATAGCTGTCCCAACGGTCGGCTGCAAAGGGTGCTTTTCTTTTTTTCAGTGCCTGTTCGCCCAGCGGCCAGGCCGCCTCATTTCCGGTCATCGCCGGCTTATCCATTTACTCAACCTCCTCATTCTTCTTCCGGTTTGTATTCCAATATATCTCCAGGCTGACAATCCAGCGCTTTGCAGATCCCCTCCATGGTGGAGAAGCGAATGGCTTTAGCCTTACCGGTTTTAAGGATGGAGAGATTGGCTTGACTGATGCCGATTTTAGCAGCTAGTTCGCTGGAGGACATCTTGCGTTTCGCCATCATGACATCCAAATTTACTACGATAGGCATGCTTTCCCTCCCCTTCTCTTTATACTGTGTAATCAGCTTCGTTTTGCAATTCCACCGCCTGGGCAACTACGTTCTTCACTACCCGCACGATTAAGCCCATAAAGGCCGCCGCCACCGCTACAAAAACCCAGGGATAATAATAAAACAGGGAAATCAGCGCTATTATCGCGCCGGCAAAACAACTCCAGGAGATCCGCCGCAGCAATTCTACGTTATCAGCGGTAAATACCTGTCCGGTCTCGATCCGGCGCAGCAACCTGAATAGACTATAGAGCAGGTAAGCAGCTGGAACCGCTCCCACATAGGTGGTGGCCAGTAAATAAGCCCTTTCTTCCTGCAAACCGGCCTGAGTAACCCCTACAAACCACTGGGTCACCCAGGGGGCCGCCAACACTATGGCCAGAAGCAACGCTATAAAGAGCAGCACGCACAGTTTACTCAAAACAATGGATTTCTCACCACTCCACATAGACCTCTTCCTTTCTTCTACAGAGTAAACACCGTTAATTGTTTGTAGTATAGCAAAATAATTATTGCAATACAATAATTATTTATCGATAAACAATAAAAATTTATTGTTTTACAGTGTATAAGGAAAATAAAAAAGACTGGTGCAGCACCAATCTTGGGGATATTCGCTATACAATTTAAAAACAGTCTGATTTAGTTTAATACGACCGTTTTTATATTATTTTCTGGTCAAAAGGCCCGGCAATGCAGCCTCGGGTCGCGAGATTTACCGGAGCCAGTTCAACGGATCTGGCTAATTTGCTGCGCTTGTTGTCTGTGATAGGTTAAAAAATCATGAATCTTCCGAGTAGAGGTGTTGAGAATCTGGCTTCTGCGTATGCCGGCTTTTAAGGCTAATTCCGCTGCTTTAGAATTTTCTCCTACATTATAACAAATATGAGCGTCGCTGTTGATGGCCACCATAATATTATGCTTCTTTGCCATCATGGCAAATTCACCGCAAATGGCGCTGCTGGCAGGCCGCACAACAAATGAACTATTGTTAAGCTCCAAAGCTTTGTTGTAACGCTTGGCTGCCAGAACTACTTCTTCCACATCAACCGGGTATTTGGAATTACCCGGATGAGCAATGATGTGGACATAAGGGTTTTTAATAGCTGCAATCATAGCCCGGGTATTTTCCTCCATGGTGCTGCCGGTATACCCTGTGAATTCGTGGAAGCCGGCCAACACTATGTCCAGAAAATCAGACAGCACTGGTTCAGGCATATCGAGGTTGCCTTCCTCATCCAGGATGTTGGCCTCTACCCCCCTTAAAACCTCCACGCCCTGCATGATCCGGGGCGATGAGATCATATTAGTGAAATGGTACAGGTGCGGTGCGCCAGGCATTTTTATACCATGGTCGGTTATCGCCACCATTTTAAGCCGTTTTTCCTTGGCCACTTCTACTATTTCCTTGATTGTACTGTAGGCGTGACCGCTGGCCAGGGTATGAACGTGTAAATCAGCTACAAGTTTCATTTAACCTTGCTCACCCCCTTTTATATAATTTTAAGCCATTTATGTTAAATTTGTGTGCATCCATAATTAAAAGTATATAAGAAAAACCGAGGTCTGTCCAATGCCCGGAAACCAATAATTTCCCTTAGAACAGCATATGCAGTGTAAACCGACATGATGCTTGCGGAGTAATATTAGTGTATATCGGTCTTTTTTCCGCTCCGGTTAAATTCACCCGGTATCGCACCGCAAAGTTTTGTTTAACAGTTCTGAGGTCATCAACGTCAGGATGGCAAAGAACAACAAAAATATCGGATACAGCCCGATGTTTATCTGCCCGGCAATTACCCCGAAGAGCGGCGGCATAAAAGTGGTGCCAACATAAGCGCTGGCCATCTGTATGCCGATAATGGCCTGCGAATTTTCCTCACCAAAGTTTGCGGGTGTGGCGTGGATAATTGATGGATAAACCGGTGCGCAGCCAAGGCCGACCACAACCAGTCCGGCTAAAATGGTTATGTTGCTTGCAACGGGCAGGCCTACCAGGATAAATCCAACAATAATAATGGTTAAGCCCGAGCGAATAAGCATTTTATCTCCGACCCGATCAGCAATCAGACCGCTCATAAAGCGGCCAAAGGTTATACCCAAGAAGAACAGGGAGGCAAATTTGGCAGCAGTTTCGGTAGCAATTTGGCGATATTCAACAAGGTAGCTGCTGACCCATAAGCCTGTGGTTGCTTCAAGAGCGCAATAACTAAAAAAGGTCAGAAGAATAAGTTTTACTCCCTTAATCTTCAGAGCTTGCCCCAGGCTAAGACCTGCTGTCCTGGTTTCAGATCTAAGGGCAGGCTTATTCTTCCCCTGCCAAATTGGCAGGCTGAGAAAAAGCATCGCCGTCAAAACCATCTGCACAAGGGCAACCAGGCGGTAACCGGCAGGCCAGCCGTATCCGCCCGCCAGACAATAACCCATGATGTATGGACTAACTGACGCGCCAACACCCCAAAAGCAATGGAGCCAGTTCATATGGCGGGAGGCATAGTGCAGCGCTACATAATTATTCAACGTCGCATCCACTGCCCCGGCGCCAAGTCCGTAGGGAACGGCCCATAGGCAAAGCAGGATAAATGAATTTGAAAAGGAAAAGCCCAGCAGCGCCACCGCCGTCATCAACACACTGCTTGCAGTTACCAGCCCTGCGCCCAGTTTTCTAGTCAGGTGATCGGACATCAGGCTGGATACTATCGTGCCACCGGCAATAATCATCGTTGTGATTCCAGCATAAGATATTGGTACATTAAGCTGCTCGTACATCACCGGCCAGGCCGCACCCAGTAGGGTATCCGGCAGGCCCAGGCTGATAAAAGCAATATAGATAATGATTAGTAACCATGAGTACATTATAAGCTTCCTCCCTGCCCTACCGGGTGTTGGACACAGAACCGACTGAGAGCTATTCGCAAGGGTTTCCCTATTATGGGCCTAATAGACAGGCAAATGATAGCTCCGGACTTCCGTATCATTGTAGCTTAAGCAAACCACCACGAATTAAACCATTATGTCTCCCTGTAACAGCTGTAAGGCAATTTTAGCTCCATCGCCAATACAGAAAAGCCAGCTAGGTGCTGGCTTATCTCCAATTTAGATTATTTATTTATAGTGCTTGCCGGAATAAGTTGGCCATGAACAGCAGGCCCCAGCTATACTTCAACTCCTGCTTGTTCCAATAAGGATACGATACCCACGACTTTATCAACATCAATGACAAAGCCGATACCGGTCCCCGGTTTGTGCAGTTGACCCGCTTCTACAATTGCTTTGAGCACTTCGGATGTTTTATCCCGATGAATCAGGGTTAAAATGATGTCCTTTTCCGGCTCGATGGCCAAACCCAGCAACTTCCTCTGCTCGTGCACGCCAACGCCACGCCCGTGTAGAATCGTGCCGCCTCTGGCGCCGGCAGCTTTTGCAGCATTAATAATCTTTTCAGCCATACCTCGCCTGACTATTGTAACGATCAATTCGTGCTCTCTACCGACCTTCACCACGTGCTTTCTCCCCTCCCATCATAAGTCCCATAGTTAATACCGACAATATGGGCGCCAGAAACACCAGCGCAACCAAACCAAAGCCATCCAATAGAGGGTCCCTGCCTTCTATACCTGTGGCTACCCCAATCGCCATCGCCATGATAAAAGTCACCGTCATGGGGCCCGTCGCCACTGCGCCTGCGTCAAAAGCCACTGGAATAAAGGTGTCCGAGGTAAACTTCAGCATAATAAACACAATAACATAGCCCGGCAGCAATATGTACATCAGAGGTACACCAAAAACAATCTTAAGCATGGCCAGACCCACTGAAATAGCTACACCTATCGATAAAGCAACCAGCAGGGTTTTCTGATTGATGTAGCCGCCGGAAACCGCCTCTACTTCAATAGTAAGAACCTTGACAGAAGGTTCCGCTAGCGCCGTGACAAGACCCAGCAGGAATCCCACAGGGATGATCACCCAGTTATGATCCAGCTTGCTGATCTGTTCACCTAATGAAGCACCGGCCGGTATAAACCCTACGTTCACACCTTGTAAAAAGAAGGCTAAGCCCACAAAAGAAATCACTACGCCAATTAAGATCTGGCTGACTCCATCCCAGGGCAACTTATAGATGAGCTGGAACAAAAGAAAAATCACTACCAGGGGCATTAAAGCCAAAGCCACTTCCAGAGCAACAGTACCAAAACCTTGAAAGACAATTAGATTGCTCATGTGTAAATCACACCCAATAACATTACCGCCAGAACGGGACCTAAGGCGGACAGGCCGATAAAGCCAAAACTGTCACTTAGAGTGCCCTTACCGCTGATAACGGAGGTAATGCCCACCCCCAAAGCCATTACAAACGGAACAGTCAATGGTCCTGTGGCCACCCCCCCTGCGTCAAAGGAGAGCGGGACGAAATCAGGCGGGACAAAATATGACAACGCGAACACCAGTACATAACCGGCCAATAAAACATACTTTAAAGGAACACCCAGAAACACTCTCACCACCGCTATGACCAGAAACAGGCCAAGCCCCACCCCAACAAAGGTAATGAGTACAATCTTTGAGATAGCGTCCCCTGCAACATAACCTATTTGTTCTGACAAAACCATGATATTTGGTTCAGCCATAATAATGGCGATACCAATGATAAACACGAATAACAGTATGACAGGAAAGGAAGCCCGCTGAGGCAGCTCAGAACCAATAATTTCACCAATACGCAAAAGCCCCACCTGAACACCAACAAGGAAGAGCCATAAGCCAACAGTCACCATAACCGCACCTATGGCAAACTGCAGTACCTGTGACAAAGGATCGTCAAAAAAGATCAATTGCAAGACAATGACCATGACAACGATAGGAGAGATTGACTGTAGCGTTTCCAACGCAATTTTTTTTACTTCATCCATCTAAGCCCCCCTGATAATCTTATAGTTATTCTTGTATATAAAGATGAATAATATTCCACAAGTAATTCTATAATGAGTTTGGTGAAAGGTCAATAAATAGAGTTAACGACGGTGTCAACCTCTTAATTGAAATATTTCACAACACTATAACCTTTTTGACATGAGGTTAAAATAGAACGAAGCCCATAATTCTGGGCTTTGCCTGCTCGTTCATTCATTCTTTAATCGCTCATCCCATATTTTTGTACGCTCCTCAAAACTGACCTCGCGGTGGATTTGCTGAATCATCCATATATAGCCAAAGGGGTCGGAGATAATAGCGTTGCTTACGCCCATCTCCGGCACTTCGGTTACCGGCTGAATTACAGCACAACCATATTCTACCGCCTTATCGAAAACAGCCTTGATGTCCGGCACAAGGACGTTCAGCCACATCGGTTTGCCTTCGCTCTCTTTAGGAGCTAGAAGGCCATATTCCTGGTTCTCATCCAACAGGTGAAACCTCGTTCCGAACAGCGTGAATACCGCTTCGTTGAGACCTTTTTCATAAGCAGTTACCTCGACGCGCTCTGCACCGAAAATACCCTCGTAGAGTTCGATAGCTTTTACGCTGTCAGAAACCACCATGTCAATTTCGACCCCGACCACTTGAGCCACCCCTTTTTACCTAGTTATATGCACTCCTTAAAAGATCATCCATGGATTTTAACATTTTGATAATTAATATCAATACCGGGAAGCAAACCTGCTCAAGGACACTGTACCACTCCCTGGCCCCACAAACAGCCGCCACAGGTGGGGAATTTATTGCCGAAACAGTCTTCATCGTTTTTCTCAGCCAGTTCACAGGGACCGCACTGCAAACAAGGTGAAAAATCAAACTGATCGACTTTTTCCCTGAAATCGTGGTATTCCTGTCCCTCCCAGATTTCCTTTAAGCTATTTTTGCGGGTATCTCCCAAAACATATGCTGTAACTTCCCTTTCCACCCGTCCTGATGTGAAATATGTCTTATAGGAATGCAATAGTCCCATACACGGGCTGACAGTGCCATCCCATTTAATAAAGGTGCAGCGTTCTTTTATAAATCGGCAGCTGTTTGTTGTTGGGTCGATATTGTTGCGCATGATACTGATATTATTATGGTCCCGGAACAGCTCGAACAAGGTCTGTTTGGTTCTTTCCGTTTTATCGATAAACGGTAGATTAATCGGCAGAGAATTAGGGTAATAAACCTGGCTATTTGCATAAATGATCGATTCACAGAGCATCTCGTCCAGCATGTCAATGCTATAAGGTATTACGTTGCTGACAGAAACCTCCTCTGCCCCCACTCTTTGCGCCAGGGAGTCCAGCTTTTTTAAATCGTTTATGTTGCTTTTCATCACTACAAATGCAATTCCCACCTTAATCTTGTGCGAGCTCTGCCGATTAAGTTCCTGAAGTCGTATCAGGTTGCTAACTACCTGAACAAAACTGGCGCCCGCCCGAATATCATCAAAGTTCTCCTCACTGGTCCCGTCAAAGGACACCCACAGTGTATCCAGCCCCTTATCCAGCAGGCCTTGCAACATTGCTTCATTAAGCAAGGTCCCGTTAGTCACCATCTCCGCCTTAAGCCCCAGAGCTTTGACCTGCCCGATCATATAAAGGATGTCTTTATGAAAGGTAGGTTCGCCAAAACCGCCAAACATCACGCTTTGCAGGCTTTTGAACTCTTTCAGCTGTTCGATTAGACCGTCAAACACTTCCCGTTTCATGCTGCCCATTGGCTCATGCCAGGTTTCACGGATACAGGTACGGCAATCCAGGTTACACGCGCTGGTGGGTTCGATATAGACTTTGGCCAGGCTGTGAATATTGGGGTAAATCTCAATCCTGTTTTGACGCCTGACCACCCGTAAGTCAGTGGTATCCTCAACACCGAGGGATTTAGCCAGTTCATCAGTTAGTAACAATTGTTTGGGGTTGGCTATAACATGATTCTCATCTTGTTTAAGGCCTGCTCCATTTAATTCTACTTGCTCTTGTGGCGCCTCTACGACACTTATCGCCCGGCCTGAGGCCACAGCCTTCACCAGATCCGGGTTGTACAACTCTACTATTGGATAAAAAAAACCACTCACTATATTATGCCTCCATGTATGATGATATTTGCGTTAGTATCTTCATATGGTAGCTGGGCGTTGACGTAGATGCACACATCTGACCACATGACAGTATATCAATTATTTTTAAAGGTGTCTCGTCTGGCAATATCTTAAATAATGGAACATAATCGGCACAAGAGTTCACATCAAATCTCACCTGCAGTTATATTTATATATTTGGATTACACTTAAACTCTTCGATATGCTGCATAATATCAAGCATGTCGACTTCTGTCAAAGCGTGACGAGCAATTAATGTTGTTTTTTTTTATAATTATATACTCCTTGTATACATAACTCGCATGGCATTCAATATGGCAAGCAACGCCACGCCCACGTCACCAAAAACCGCTGCCCACATGGTTGCCACTCCGGCAGCCCCTAATACCAGGAAAAGAGCCTTTACACCCAGTGCGAAAACTATATTCTGATAGACAATACTTTTTGTCCTCCGGGCAATCCTGATAGCAGAGGCTATTTTGGAGGGTTCATCGGTCATAATAACAATATCGGAGGCTTCGATGGCTGCATCCGAGCCCAGCCCCCCCATGGCCATCCCGATATCTGCCCGCGCCAGTACCGGAGCGTCGTTGATCCCGTCCCCAACAAACACCACCCTGCCTTTAGACAGCTTATTGCCGTCCATGATGTCTTCCAGTTTATCCACCTTGTCAGCGGGCAGCAACTCCGGGTAGACTTCATCCAGACCTAACTGAGAACCAATTCTGTCACCCACCTTTTTCATATCTCCGGTGAGCATAACAGTTTTCTTGATCCCCAGGGATTTGAGCTCCCTTATAGCTCTGGCGGAGTCTTCTTTGATCTCATCAGCAATAACTATACTGCCCGCATATTGCTTTTCCACCGCTACATGAATAACAGTACCGGCAGCTTCGACATGGGAGTAACTGATATTTTCACTCTCCATCAGCCTGGCATTCCCAACCAGCACTTCCCGGCCGTTCACCTCTGCCTTGATGCCGTTGCCCGCTATCTCCCGGTAATTGCTGATCAGGTTCTGGTCGATAGCCGCATTGAATGCACTTACAAGCGAAAGAGCTATGGGATGGTTGGAATAGCTTTCCGCATAAGCTGCCCATTCCAGCAGTTTCCGGGCATCAATTCCAGTTGAGGGGTTTACCTGGGTGACTTTGAAAACACCCTTTGTTAAAGTGCCGGTTTTATCAAAAACAACTGTTTTAACATCGTTCAATGCTTCAAGGTAATTAGCGCCCTTCACCAGTATACCTCTCTTCGAGGCCCCTCCAATACCGCCGAAGAAGCCCAAAGGTATTGAAATTACCAGTGCGCAGGGGCAAGATACAACTAAAAATACCAGAGCTCTATAAATCCAATCCGCAAAAGTGGCCCCCTGGATCAGCAAAGGCGGTATGGTAGCCAGCGCCAAAGCTCCCAGGACCACGATCGGAGTATAGTAACGGGCAAACCTGGTGATAAAATTTTCTGTAGGTGCTTTGCGGCTGCCGGCATTCTGCACCAGATCCAAAATCCTGGCAACGGTAGATTCCCGGTAGCTTTTGGTTACTTCGACCATCAGCACTCCATTTTTGTTGATAAAGCCGCTTAATGCCTCATCTCCCGGTGCCAGTTCGCGAGGAATGGATTCGCCGGTTAGTGCTGCAGTGTCAACCATCGATATCCCCTCAACAACCTTGCCGTCAAGAGGGATTTTCTCTCCCGGCTTAACCACGATGAGGTCCCCGGCTTCTACCTCTTCAGGAGATACCTTGCTCAACTCATCACCTATTTTTAAATTGGCATAGTCAGGCCTGATATCCATTAAACTACTTATAGAACGGCGGGAACGGCCAACTGCCATATCCTGGAGCATCTCCCCCACCAGATAGAACAACATAACCGCTACACCTTCAGGATATTCCCCGATCAAGAAAGCGCCTATCGTCGCAATACTCATGAGAAAATGCTCGCTGAATACCTGGCCGCTGGTTATCCCTTTCACCGCGCGCCAGAGCACATCGCCGCCGGCTATAACATAGCTGACTAAAAATATGGCTAGTTCCAACTGAGGGGAGAGGCTCAAGATGGAGCCAAGAGCAAACAGGGCGCCGCCGGCTGTGAGCTTGGCCCATCGTTTCCTTTGATTGTGTTCATCATCACTCACAGCTTCTTTGAGGGACTCGGGAGCACCAGACTCGAACCCAACCCGAACACCGGGCTCTATCTTCTGCACAATGCCTTCTATCTGTTCTCTTAAGTTTTCGGAGAGGTCACCAGCATACGTTTCCAGGGTTAATCTCCTGGTAAAAAAGTCTACTGTAGCAACTCTAACTCCTTCCAAACGGCTAATTTCCGCCTCCATTTTCGCGGCACAAGCAGCGCAGCCGAGTCTTTCCAGCTTTATTATGCTTTTAGTGCCCTTTTGCCTAGCGTTATTCATCCAGCTCACTTCTTCTTTCATTGACTGTGTGTTCTGTGCGCAATAATCAAACTTTGTATATGTTAAGCAATGCCGTATTCCTTTGCATTAGTTTTACTCGTTGATATGAATTAATCCCAGTTCGAAAATTTGCCTTACATGCTCATCTTCCAGCGAGTAGAAGACTATTTTCCCTTCCTTCCGGTTTTTCACCAGTTTAGCCTGCTTCAAAACCCTTAACTGATGTGATACTGCGGATTGAGTCATATTGAGCAGGTAAGCCAGATCGTGGACACACATCTCTGCTTCATCCAGAGCCCATAGGATCCTGGTCCTGGTTGAATCGCCAAAAACCTTAAACAGCTCTGCTAAATCGTAAAGTGACTCCTCCGGTGGCATTTTCGCCTGCACCCGCTCTACAATGTCTTCATGGATAACATTGCAGTCACATCGGTCAACTGCTGTAATTCTCCTTGTCATCCCATCTCCTCCCCACTGGCTCAACTGAATACTTGAACAAGTATTCATATATTAAAATATTACACTGAAAACTTGCCTGCGTCAATAAATTCTTGAATACCTTTACTGATGGCGCAACTGGATATTTCATAAATAGCTATAACAAAAAGAAAGCCGGCTTTATCCCTTGGGATCAGCCAGGCCAAACCGTGACAATAATTAGCTTTTGTTTGCTGACAGCTTCAGCGGAGACGATGGTCCCTGCGGGAACTGCACTACATGCTCACAGGCTTACCATCTTGATCTAATTATATTGTCTACGACGCCTCCTATCGCTTGAACGAATGTACTAACTGCACCTATAATCCCGGCCACAGCTTCTCCTGAAATTCCACCAGCTACCCCCTCCAGATCCTCATCCGAGAGTTCACCGACATCGTCTTTGCCAACAATTGTAGCCATTGCCTCTCTCAATAGCCCAATTTCTTCAGTGGTGAATTCTAGCCCCTGTTCTTTTAATAAGCTCTGTACCTCTTCAGGAGTCTCCACACTGAATAACTCCTCGGCTAAGCCTTTGTCAGCCTCAATCTTTGACTGCAGTTGAGCTAATTTTTCTTCCATTCGCAAGTCTGCCCTTTCCATAATTCTAATATTGCTTTTGAAATCGCCTTAACACGGCTTGCTTAATTCACCTTTTTTTCATCACCTCCCTCCTTATCTTACTTCTAGTAGCGCAACTGCTATTTCAGGACAGCTATAACAAAAAAGCATGCTTTACCCCTTGGGATTAGCCAGGCAAACCGTAACAAATATATGAGCCTATGTTTACTGGATGAGGCAACAACTTGATTGTTTTTTTGGCCCCTATAGCTGACCCTATCGCCTTGGCCTGCAAGGTTTTTCACATGCCTAACGTTCCCTCTTATGCTGCTAATGCGCCGGCATAGCGCTTGCGCCGATGGTCTGATAAGCCTCATCAAGCACGATCACCAGTTCAAAGGGAAATTTGAAGTCTATCATTTTTGCAACTTCGGCATTGATAGTTATGCGCGGAGCGCTTTGGAAGGATTGCTCCAAGTCACGCGGCTTTGCCCCCAGCAGACACTTAGTAATATTATCAGCGCCAAAGCGCCCGATGTTTGTTTCATCCATCACAGAAACAGTGAGCAAGGCTCCATTTTGAACTTCAATATTACCCAGCTGAGAAAAAATCGGGATCTTATGTTCGTAGAAGGGTTGAAACAGTTCGGGCAGTTTCTCACTTTCCAGGGAGGCAATGGTTACATAAACAGCATCAACTTGTTCTGCTAATTGGTTATAAGCCTCCTGTACCTCCTGGTAATAGCGTGGGAATTCCTCGGGGCTGCGTGGTTCCTGAACATGGAACCTGACGATTTCAAAGCCCTTTTCTGCCGCCAGGCTTTCAATCTCATTTACCGCTGAATAGACTCTGGCATTATCGGAGTCTTCATAAACCATGCCCAGTTTTTTAAACTGCACAATATCATAAAAAGCTCTGGTCTGACGTATAAAACGCTGCTCGTCCATGTGGGCCCAGACATTATCTTTGCCGGAATCCTCCACGGAAGCGATGATGCCCGACCGCACCGCATTAGAGGCAGCAAAAACAAAAATATTGGTATCATGTTGCGAATTACTTAATAAAATTCCGGCTACCGCCCCCATGGTCAGCATAAGATCAAGATCTTTTTGCGTATATAACCGGTTAATAATGCTTTCATGTTCCAGCTCAGGGTCCCTGAGGTTGTAAAAAGCATCACTGACAAACTCGATATAGGGACTAACCTGGTGAGAGGCCAGCCAGTTCCAGATTTGTTTGCTGTCACTGCTCTTTGCCACCTGGTCAAAGCCTTCTAAATTCTCGACCCAGCCTAATTCCTGTAAGCCATAAACCAAGGCCACCAGGGTTGTATTATATGTAATAAAACTCTCGCTTTCACAATAGCCCAAACGCCATTTGGTACCGTCAGGCTTCAAAGTCGGTCCCTGCTGGACACTATTGGCTGCGGCGGGATGGCCGGCATCGTTTACAACAGCATAGACCAATAAACAACTTATCAATACGCTTAAGATAGCAATAAATCTTTTCAATTCATATCCACTCCTTAGCGGGACAGTGTCAGAGGGGCGGCTTCCTTGCTTTATTTACTCGTAAGCCATGTTGGTTTAAGATACGGCGGTAAAACATAAGCAAAGCCATTGCCGGCAAGATCATCCCCGGCCTTATCTTCTTCCAGGAAATAAATATTGTTGGGGAGTACAACGTCGCCTGTGCTTACTTTTTTTATGGCGGCTTGACTGTCCTTCAGGCATAATTCACGAAAATCCCTGTCCAGCATTGACTTTTGGGCGATAGTTTTAATAATATCCTGCATTTCTTTATAGCCCGGTTGCGCTCCAACCCCTTCCTGCTGCTGAGAAGTAAAGCTGCCCGAGCCTTCACCCTGTTTAACCGGCTGCGCCTCTGGGCCAGGTTTTGCCGCAATTTTGAATAACTCTTTCAAATAAATCCCCTCTACCCTGAGATAGGCTTTGGCCTTTAAACCTCCTGCGGGGTTATAGTATACTTTAAAATGCGATATGTTTTTGATCAGGGCTGAATAACCGTAATCCGCCCCTAAATAACTGCCGCGGCTGCCTGACCAGGCCAGCACACCTCTTCTTTTGCTGTCGGTGCATAACCGATAGCTGGCCAGGTTGTCCAGAAAATCGGGCAGGGCGTTTGCCATCAGGCCAAAATTAATCCCGATTTTTTCTGAGATACCCTGCCGGGTGACATCAAAATCCAGAATGTATTGTCCGTCGCTATATGGATCCACTAGTTTAAACAATTCCTCAACCTTTGCATATGGTCCGGCCCAACCGATATGAGCCAGGTATTCCCTGACTTGTTCCCGGCTCAACTCCAGGGTAAATACTCTCACCCGGTCACTGTTTCTGGCCAGCATAACGCCGACTTGAAATACGCCCACATCAGCAGGTAATTGCCGCACAACCTCCCGCAGCTTAGGCTGCAACGGTTGCAACTGTTCAGGCGCCAATATCCGCTCTAAAGCTGTAAACAGCAGCTCCTCATCCACAGCAGAGCCTTTTTTGACCCGCCGGGCATTAAAGAAAAAGCAAGGCTGTGGTGTGGCCCGGTTATACTCAGCATAGTCCATTTCCAACCAGACATCGTCGATACCCGCCGGCCAGGCCTGCACAAAATTATCAATCCTTCGCCAGGGAGTTCCGGCGCCCAGTGTCTTGAAATGATCATTTTTCAACCCGTTAATTAAACAGTCTTTCTCCCGATCAAGAACCCGGAAAGAAAAATCCACCTCCGCTGCCTCTGTATCCAGGTGCGTTTCCATAATATACTCACTGGCTGCAAAATCAGCAAACATGTCCGCCATCTTATATATTTGGCCGTATGTTTCTTTGGAAATCACCTCAGCAGGCAAAGTGTCGGCTATAGCCGCAAGATATTGTTTAATGTTTCCGTTCATCTAAAACACCTCAACCTCTTTGGCCACTCCCAACGGACAATAATGATTGCCGCTGAAAAGATTCTTTTCTACTTTGTCGGCCACCGCCCGGCAGGAAACACAGTTATTATTTAAAGAACAACTCTTGCATGGTTCTTCCCTGTTATCTTCAAAACTGCGCAATGTATGAAGCACCCCGGAATGCCACCAGTATTCTTCGATGTCGGCATAGTCTTCAGGATATAATAAATGCCGGCAGGGGGTTAAATACCCCTCCACACTGACGGAAATGCCGTTTCTCCCTGCCCCACAGCCTTTATTTACTCCGGTGTTGCGATTCCAGAGATAATAATTATTGATGTAGGCCTTAAGCGGCGAAAAGCAAGGTTCAACATCTATTTTTATTTCCTGCTGATCGTGTTTTTTTAAGTAATCAGCCAGATACATGAAATTTTCGCGGCTTAATGACGCTTGCATCACATAAGCGGCGTCAGGCTTAGACTCTAAAATCACGATACTATTAACCCCAAGCTCACGCCCCAAGCTGACCAGCTGGGGAAAATCCGCCACGTTATCATTGCGGGCTACCCAGTTGATATGATAGTTGAGCCCTTGGTCAGCCTGCAACAACTGCAAGGCTTTTATAGCCAGTTCATACCCATCCCTTGACTTGGCATTAACCTCTGATGTTGAACCGTTTAAGGAAACATAGATCTGATCTACACCGGCCGCTTTTAATTCCGCAAGCCTAGCGGCATCAAAGCCCCAGCCGCAGATGGCAATAGATGCGTTCAACCCTTTGGCGCTTATCACCTTGATCAATTCCGTCAAGTAGGGATAAACGAGGGTCTCCCCGCCGCTTAAGTTAATAAACGGTATTTTTAAGCGTGCCGCCTGCTCAATGTAGGCTAAAGCCACCTCAGGTTTGATATCATGACCCCGGTGCAAATCACAATAGCATTGGGGACACCTTAAGGGGCAGCGTGTGGTCAACTCTATATTCATAAGCTCGGGAACACTCATTGAACGCAGCGGCGCCTGAATCTCTTGGCAGCGGCCAAGTAATACTTTTAATTCTGCCTGCACCTCTTCGTCCCGATCCGGGTTCAGAAAATCTCTTTTCTCCAACATTTGGATAAAATCATTGGTTACACCGGTATCCAGCCACTCCTTGAGCAGGGTTAAATTGTCTCCAGCAATTTTCACAGCCCAGCCGGAAGTAACCTCGTAGGCCATCAGATAACCGGGCTCAGCACGAAATAATTTCTTCATCAATTAACAACCTCTTCTTAATAACCTATTTACCCAACTTCATCTAGTTGTTTAAATCCAATAATCGGCGCAAACATAATTTTGTTGCCCTCATGATCACGCGATATGGCATAACCACGGTAACCTTTACTGAGAAGTTCCTGTTGCTCGGCAAAGGACGTATTAAGGCTGCTAACTGAATTAGCTTGGTCTAATTGAGCCGGTTTGGTAAGATCCTTATACAGCACATATCTATCCCAGTCATAATACATTTTGCACAGCTTAGCAATATGCAAGCCTATAGCCGTCAGCGTCTGAATGCTGGCGTAATTATAAGGGGAAGCAGTACAAAATAGATACTTAGTTGTTTTCCGCTCCTCTTCGCGCCGGGCCAGGGTACCGGCTAGTTTTTGCTGCAATTTAGCGCCTCGCAAAACTGGATCTACCAGGGATAGTTCCAGCTGCGACACCTGAGCCAATTCATCATTACTGAAGTTGAGTTCACGAGCCATATTAATCTCGTAATCAACCTTAAATAAAAGCGAACATGCAGCATATAATTTATCTTCAACAAATACCCCCAGGGACTCCCCATTGCCTGCAAGGATATAGTACATTTCCTCTTCCGGGATGGGGACGTACAATTCCTTTTGCTCCATAGCGGCAATAATTTTGCTTTGCAGCTGCATAACAGCCTTTAAATCACTTTGTTCCAGCAATCTCATACAATAAGGATAGGCCAAGCCGGGTTGAACTGTTAGCTGCCCCTGTTCAAGCACTTCCCCGGTATATGTATTCATGGTTAACCTCCATAGATTTTGTCGAAGTCACTAATATGAGCTATGTTTAAATTATATAGACCCGCCAAACTGTCCAGCAGTCTTTCTTCTATATATTGCCACTGGTCATGCGGCGTGTACCCGGAAAGCCTGGAGCGGCAAATGTCTATTAAACCCGGTTTGAGCTTATTTTTTCGCAAAAAGTCAATAAAATTGGCAATCCTTTTATCGATCACTGCCTTTGAGACCTTTTTCAAGTCCGGTACTTCCTGCCATTCATTATAGTAAAGATAATAGCGGTCTGCCTCTTGGCTTACCGTTAAAGCCGCCACCGGCATAATGCGCAAAGGATGATATTTATTATTTTTAAACTCAAGATAAGCCTCGGCGGTTATCTCTATTTTGGTTTCCGCCGAAGAGAGTGAATTGTCACAAGAAAAATAATCCAGATCAATATCCAGGATTAAGGGTTGCCCGGTGGTAAACTCGCTGCCCGGCCCCAGTTCTTGGTAACTATAAAACTGGTACTCACCCCACCGGTTTTCAGCAGACTCCAATTGCAAACGCAAAAGATTATTGACCTCGCCGGTCTTAAAAAATTTGCCTTCATTTTTATAGGAGGCAACAAATTTGTTTATTCTCTTCCCACTGTAACTATCATAACGGCACAAAAAAGTATAGTTATTAATAATTCCTCGGTAAATAGCCGGGATAATAAAACCGGCGATGCCCAATTCGTTATAACCATAGGCATAGATCCGGCTTAAATCGTCCTCTAATTCATCCACGGATGAATTAAGCCGGGCACATACCATATCGCCATGGGAATCTACATGCAGCAAGGTGTTGCCGTAGGGACTGATGGCCCCTTGAAAATAGGCGTAGCTCCAAATAAAAAAGGATTCATGGTGCTCTTCCATAATAATTAACGGGATCTCCACTTTATCAGTCATAGCATCCACTCCCCTGCTTCACATACCCGCAGCGGAGATTTAAGTCTCCGCTGTGCCTGTACATGGCTATGCGCAGTCTCCAATCAGCTGGCGGGGAGGCATAGCGATCTCCCCTGTGCTTAGGAGCAAATCATTAAGCTGCGCTCAACTACCCCACTAATTGCCGATATAAAGCTTCACTTTGCACGATAAATTGCTCCGACTTTTTTCGTCCCGCTTCAATGACTGAAATGGCTTCTTCCTGGCGGCCCATTTCGGACAATACAATCGCCAGATCAAAATACGGATCCATAAAACCATTATCCGTCAAGGAAACTGCTCTTTTTAACTGTTCTACGCCCTCTTCGGGCTTACCCAGGCGAGCAAGGCAAAGTCCCTTCCCCTTCAGGGCATAAACATCGTTTGGCTCCCTTTGCAGTACCTTTTCATTTGCTTCCAGGGCAATTTGATAATTACCCAGCCTGAAACTAACGTAGCCGTAAAAGTTTAACAAATCAGGATCAGTATCCGCACCATCTCTTTGTAAGGCAACACTCAATGCCGTTTCTGCTAACTGGAAATAGCCCTTTTGAGCATAGTTCCTGCCCATTGCGGCCAGCTCCGCGGCAGACTGGTTCTGTTCAAATAACCCGGTTCTTTTATCAGCGGCATGGTTATAAGAACAATACCGGTTTTCGGCGTATACACTGCCACCCATAGTCAGCTTGGAATTGGCACAACCACCCAGACACCTGTCACCAAAACGGCACTTTTTACAAAAACCTTTTAGATCTTCTTTCTTCAGGTTACGGTTCCAACTAAAGCTATTAGGGTTTTCCCAGATAGATTTAAGCGGGACACTCCTGATATTACCTTCAATAAACTCCTTATCCCTTATCGAGGTGCACCCTAAAATATCTCCATTATGCAATATGCCAAAGGTGTGTTTCCCGGCAGTGCAGCCCTGCCAGGTATATGCACCTGAGCTTCTTTTCCTGGATACTTCCATTTCCTTCAGATTAAAATAGCCGATACAGTCTGCCAGTACAACCTCGATAGAGTTCTCCTGCAGGCACTGGTAAGCAAAGTCAATGATCGTATCAACATCACCCGGGTCGATTACCATGCTGCGATAGTCCGCCATATTGCCCATGGGGAATCCCAGCTGTACCTGCCATTCTCTGACATCCCTCAGCACAAGTTCTTGTTTAAGTTCCCTTAATTGGCCCAGGTTTGTCTTATTTATGGCGGTGATCGCTGTTACCGGCTGGTTGCGGCGACGGCATAGCTCGATAGCCTGCATAGTTCTCTCATATGAACCTTCCCGGCGAATGAAATCGTGGGTTCTTTGCAGGCCATCCAAACTAAAACCAATGGTTCCTACACCCGCATTAATGGCTTGGTCTAATATATCCTCATTAAAAAGCCAGCCGTTGGTAATAATGTTGGGAATAACCCCATTCTGGGTTAAACGGGCGGCAAGCAGATACCAATCTTTCCTGGTAGTAGGTTCACCGCCCGACAGAGAAACCCATTGGAGTCCAAGTTCGCCAAGGGCATCACATACTTGGAGAGCTTCTGCGGTGTCTAGCTCTCCGGGGAGAGCATCATGACACCCGGAGCCACAGTGCTTACACCTCATGTTACATCCCATGGTTATTTCCCATACTGCCGTTATTGGCTTATTTAGCATCATCTTTGGTTAACCTTTATATGGAAGGCCATCTCCAGGACGGTCCTAGGGGGGAAGGTACTCCATAGGCACATATCGGACTCAAACTACCAATATTATTAATACCACCCGCCACATCTTCCAACTGATCATCGGACAATTCATCGATATTGCCTGCAGGAATTATCAAATGTAACTCCTTCGTACTTTCCACATGAACCTCAACCTTAGTTTGCTCGGGAAACGTTACTGAAAATTCCTTTTCCAGCGCAGCCTTGGGGTCACTTAGCAAGGCCAACCGAAATTCCTCATTTTCACTGGCTCTCTCGGCAATCAGTTGGTTAACCTCAATAGTTGTCAAATTCTTTGTTTCCATGTTTTCGTACCTCCTTTTTTAATCATAAATTCAAATAAATATAAGCCAAGGGTTGTCAGCAACCCGGGTCCGGGCTATCGACAGCCCTTGACAGCTCCGGCAGACCGACCATGTCCCTCTGGTAACATTGTTGACAAAGCTGCCTACAGCTGCTGTTGCACTAATAGCTCGCAAATATTGTTGTAGCCGCAATTCCACCTGCTACATCTTCCAGGGCTTCATCAGATAACTCACCATTTTCGCTTTTTTGAGCAACTTTAACCAGGGCATCTCTTAAGGTATTAATTTCTTCCAGGCTGAATTCTATTCCCTGTTCACGCAAGAAACTTTGTACCTCTTTAGGAGTTTCTAAACTGAATAACTTTTCCCCTAAATTTCCGTCTGCCTCGAGCTTCGCCTGTAACTGAGCTAATTTCTGTTCCATAATAAATATCCATCCTTTTCATTTTTAGATTTGTTTTTAGATTCATTGAAGGTAATTTATTAGCAGCTACATTGCGCATTTACCATCTTGATCTAACTGCATTGCCGACGACGCCGCCAAATACTCCAACGAGACCACCAACTGCACCTATAATCGCTATCGTAGTTGTTATTGCAATTTCACCCGCTACATCCTCCAGGTCGGCATCTGTAAGCTCACTGCCATCCCCTTTGGCAACAGCTTTAACCAGTGCCTCTTTCAACACAAATTTCTTCAATAGAAAAATCAAGTCCCTGTTCTTTTAATAAGCCCTGTACCTCTTCAGGAGTCTCTAAACTGAATAATTTTTCTCCTAATTCTTTATCAGCCTCAAGCTTTGCCTGTAATTGAGCTAATCTTTCTTCCATTCCAAAAATCCATCCATCCTTTCTGATTTTAATATTAATTTCTAACCCGGCTTAACACGCTTGCCTATTTCATCACCTTTTTCCTTCATCACCGCCTTCTGCAGCTTACGCATGACTTAATAACAGCTTTTCTGCCTCCTCAGAAGCAAGTTCTATTAAATTAGTTTTTGACAGTCGCAAAAGCATTTCATATTTTCCTTTGGCAGAATATACATCCTGATAGGTGCTGGCAAATTTCTCAACATTTTCTGCCGCATTTTTGATGCAACTTTTCAAATCATCAAAGGCTTCCTGGGATAGCTCTATGTCTTTTAAGTAATTAGTTAACCTGCCACCGGCTCTAAAAGCAGGGTAATGCTCCAAACCCATAAAGCAGAGGAACCAGTCGGCCCGATACCTGCCGATAGCGGCAACGATGCCCATATAGTCAGCGATAAACTCATCCAGAAGGTGGTTTCTGGCCGAGCCCAGCAAACGCAGGGTACAATAATGTGTTGCCTCATGCTCTCTGCGAATTACCAGGGAAAGCTTACGCCATTCATCATCTGCTAAACCCAGCATAGAAGCGGAAACACCACTGTAGCCCGCATCAGACAGGATTAGAAAGGTATCCTGATAGAGTTCTTTATGGGCTTTCATTTGATTAAAATCAAAATGTTCGCCGCATTCTTGTTTATATTTAGCCACCCGGTCCCAGTTGTTGTAGCCCTTGATCATACAGGCTCCCATAGAAGCTGGGATATCTGCCGGTTCATTGCGGCGAGAAAACGCCCGCACCAGGGTTTCGAAATCGTTTCTGCTGCCGGTTTCTATAACCGGAATCCTGCCCGCCATGGTTTGATACAAATAAACCTTAAGGCCTGCCGGGTTTTCCAGCTTAACACCGGTGGCATCTGGCATGGCCGCAGTGCTTAATCCTTTTCTGGTAGCAGCCTGATAATAGGGATTAACACTCATGCCCGCCTTTACGGGAAAGCGCAGCTGCACCAGTCTTTTGCTTAATGCCGTCTGTACCCCCAGAGCGGGGATATCCCGGATATATTCTTCCCAGGCCTGGACAAATGGTTCATCCGCTAAAGGTATCTCATCCCAGGAAACTACCTTGTCGGAATTAAAGTAGTTATCATAGAGAAAAGCCAATTCCTCCCGCACCATACCTACCCACCTCACTAAAATCGCCTTCCATTTATTAGATGCACCATATAAGATGTCACCGATAACGGTCAGATGAATTGATCTTCAATTACTTATACAATTGCCCCCAAAAAGTAGCACACTAATTTCTTCTTTTTGCCCAAATAATTTTTATTCCTTTTTCTCTTCTTCAGCAAGCAGAGCATCTAAATTAAGACCACCAGCGACCAGATCCAGTTCATCATCGGCCAGACGCCCGTCTTGATGAAGCTTCGACCAGATCCGTTCTTCCCGCTCCGGATCTTCACTTGAAAAGTCGGCTGCGGCCAACAACTGGGCCAGCATCAACAACTCCTGATATTCCTGGTCTTGCCCCGCGCCGGCAGATACCACAACCGGCTCACCGGCAAGGATTTTATCTATATCCAACATAAAGGCATTAAGATCATGTTCATTCATCAGTTACACCTCAAGTCACAATGTGCAAATTAAATAGCTTCTTTTAAAATATCCCTTAATCGTTTTAAGGACCGGTATAAAATTGTCCCCACATTGGTTTCCTTCAAGCCCATTATTTGAGCTATCTCACGATTGGTCAGATTGCCGCCAAATTTAAGAGCAATAATATTTTTCTGCCGCTCCTCCAGGCCCATAATCGCTTTGAGTAAAATTTCCTTAGCTTCCTGCCGGATAATCAAATCCTCTAAGTGGGATATTGGCTCTACTTTTTCCAGAGTGGGCAGCTTTGCGCTTCGGTTGTTTTTATTATGGTAATTAATGATGGTATTGTTCGCTATGGCAAACAACCAGGTGCTAAATTTGGCCTTTTGCGCATTATAGGTATGGTATCTAAGCAGTACTTTTTCAAATACTTCACTAACCAAATCTTCGGCGGTGTAAGGGTCACCAACCCGGTAGATCGTGTATTTATAAATTTTAGCGTAATATTCCCGATAAACCTGAGAAAGATCGTCACTTGACTCTGTTCCCACAGGAAAACAGCCGACATGATTCACCAATCGCTCACCTCTTAAAAAACTTCCTCTAAAATGTTTACAGTAGAAAATGCTAGGCCAGCTGCCTTTGCACTAATTGAGTAA
Organism: Pelotomaculum sp.; assembly: GCA_050950345.1. Taxonomy (GTDB): domain Bacteria; phylum Bacillota; class Desulfotomaculia; order Desulfotomaculales; family Pelotomaculaceae; genus Pelotomaculum_C. The sequence goes on along the minus strand of JBMNHK010000002.1, from coordinate 123,521 downwards.
ACACACCGCCTCGCTCAAACAGTTCCTGATAAGTGCCCTGCTCGATGACTCGCCCCCGGTCCATAACAAAAATTTTATTGCAATTTACTATGGTACTTAACCGGTGGGCGATTACTACCCTGGTAGCACCTAAACCGGACAGGCTCTCACTGACGATCTTTTGGGTTTTATTATCCAGGGCACTGGTGGCCTCATCAAAATAGATGATTTTAGGTCTGGAGATAATGGCCCGGGCAATGAGCAATCTTTGTTTTTGCCCCCCTGAAATAGTGCTGGCGCCTTCGCTGATCATGGTATGCATGCCCATGGGCATATTTTTAATGTCTTCCTCCATACCGGCCATCCGGGCCGCCTCCCAGGCATCATTGACGGTTAGACCGGGGTTGGCCGCCACAATATTGTCGAAGATACTGCCGGCCATTAATTGTCCGCTTTGCAGCACAACCCCCAGCTGGCGGCGCACAGAACGGATATCTACATTGTCTAAATCCTGCTGGTCATAATAGATCTGGCCCGATTCGGCTTTTTCAAAGCCCAGTAGCAATCTAAAGAGCGTTGATTTGCCGCTGCCGGAGGGCCCCACGATGCCGACATAGTCGCCTTTTTTTATCTCCAGGCTCACATCATTTAAAATGAGAGGCCCTTCCGCCTGATAGCGGAAGTTCACATGACTTACCTCAATATTTCCTTCCAGTTCACCCGGATCAACCTTTTCCTCGTCATATTCCGGCAGGGCCACTAGAATCGGCTTGGTTCTTTCATACAAGGGCTTAATAACGTTAAGCTGTAAAACAACCCCGGAAATCTCCAGCATGGCACCCAAATAGCTGGAAAAAGCCGAATTAAAAGCGATAAACTTACCTGCCGGCAGGTTTATACTCTGGATCTTGAGCATGGCAAAAAAGATAATGCCGGTAGCAATTACGTTTACCGTGGAATTAAACACAGCCGCTTTATTGCCCAGTTTTTCTTTCCTATAGGTAACATCCCTGACCTGGCTAAAATCCCGGGACCAATTATTAAAAGCCCGTTTTTCCGACCCGGAGGTTTTGATCTTGCCGATACCCATTAACAAACCAAAAACCTTACCTGAAAGGATGTTATTTAAGTCGATCAATTGCCGTTCATAGCGTATTTGCAGATAACCAAAGGTGAGTGATATCGCCATGACCACCAGCACAATAACCAGGCAAATAAGGGCCAGCTTCCAGCTGTAATAAAATAGCAGAAGAAAATAAAATATCGCAAAAATGCCTGAAACCATCGTGTTCGACACCGCGCCGGACATGACACTCCTAATTTGGCTAATCCCCATGGCGCGACCGGTCAATTCCCCGGCAGTGTAATCCTTAAAAAAGGGTACCGGCAGACTCAGTAAGCGATCCCATACCGCCGCCTGCAGATCGGCTTCCGTGCGCCCTTCGATACGGTGCATGGCAAAAGATCGGGTTAAATTAAAAGCAAAGGTAGTAATAGCGATAGCAATCAGCAAAAAGCCGATCTGGGTTAACAACACCTTTTCGCCGTCGGGAATCACCCGATCAAAGATGATCCCGGTCACTACCGGCGTGACGGCGCCTAGCAAACCGCCCAAAAGGCCCATCACCAGCACAGCCGCCAAATCTGATTTCCAGATGCCGTCATACAAATACCGCAAAAGGTCTTTATACCCAATAGCCTTGGACGGTAAAGGACGGTAAAATGTATAGGCCTGTGGCTTAATCGTTTCTGCCACCGCGCTGTCAACCATGACCTGACTGTCATCAGCGGGATCGTATAAAGCGTATTTAGTCAGAATCAAGGTATTCGTCAAGTCCCTTAATATTTTGCAAAGTAAGTCCTTTGGCATATACACTGGCAATGTTCTCCCCAATGATGTTTTGCACAAAATCTTTACTGGTATAAGCCATGTCAAGGTAGGCATCTTTAAAAAGAGAATAGTTTATACCGCTGTACACCAGCTGGGCAGCTCCTATGACAGCGATTAGCGTGATTAAGATTTTTTTGTTATTAATTTTGTCCTGAGCAAATAATTTGGTTTTGAAAACAATGAAGGATAATAACAATAATGCGATAACTGCAATACCCGCTAGATACACAACTAATTGTTTTGTATAATGACTGTTTAATTGCAGGAAGGTGTTTTGAGGAAATATCATGGAGAGGCTGGCAACATGCTGTGCAGTGTTGTCAGTAATTCTGATGAACATATAAACATTTTCTTCATAAAACTGGTAGCTAAGATTATCATTGATAGCGCCTTGCTCAAACACATTGGCCTTTAACAACTCATCTGGCAAGGAACTATCCCGGACAAAACCACTTAAATCGTATAAAATATCTCCGTTCGGTGCTACAATACATGCCTGGTATAATTCCGGGATAAGAGCCTTTAATTCCATCAAGGTGTCATTCATACCATAGTAATTATCTATTGGTTTTCCATAATGGAGCGCATATTCTATTTTTCTTACTGTTTCATTACCAGCAACTGCATAAGTGTTTACCAGTGAATCATTGTAGTTGTCGGCAAAAGTCATGTAGCTTACTAAGCCCGTAAAAGACATAATAACGATCAGGAGCCCAAGTGCCATAAACAATATTCTGCCATGTACTCTTTTTACACCAGTCATGTCCCAAAAACTCCCCACACTGATTTAGTATGTAAAAGATATCCATTATTTAATAGTTGCATAATACAAATAGTTGTATAATACAAACAAGCCTCTGCTGGTTTTGTTACGAAGATTAGATGTGGGATATACCACTACGATTTAGGTTGCTGGCTAATTGAACTTATTACAGCTTTTTTGTTCTTACAAAATATACAATTTGAAAAAGAATTCGACAGAAGAAAAATGATTTCTGCATAAAAACCCATTTTCTTATATATTTTTGCCCATATATAGCAAATGCGCCTGATTGTTACCCCATGGTATTTTTAGTTAATACCCTGCTCTCGCAACCATCAAATGGTAATGATAGATAAATTCCCCAGAATTCCATAGGCCTGGGGCAACATAAACAGGGAGTGATGCAAAATTGCTTTTTCAAGTAGTGGCGACGCTCCCTTCTTTTTATAAAATAAATCAGCCGTTAAATCCGGTAATAATTTAGTTTTTTATTGTACTGCAAGTGCGGGTTCTTCGGAACTCGCATCTGTATTTTTCTACAAACAAAGGCTGTTGCGCTCGAACTTTAGTCCGTTGTGCAACAGCCCCTTGTTATCTTCTATATTGTTTTATTAATGAGGAGTATCAATTCCTGGTCTGGTGGTCAACCGTTTTTTCGTTTCCATGGTTTCCAGTATCTTCGCCACAGGCTCCAGCCATTCGCCATAATAAAGCTCTATCAAGCCCCTATCACAGGCGTCCGAGATTTGCGGGTCAATGGGCAACTTGGCCAGCACCTGCAAATTATGCCGGCCGGCTATTTCATCAATATGGCTTTCGCCGAATACCTTGTATTCTTTATCATTATCCGGGCATTTGAAATATGACATATTCTCCACCAAACCAATAACTGGGATATTCATCGCCTCTGCCATCTTTACTGCTTTGGATACAATCATGGAAACAAGCTCCTGGGGCGAAGTGACAACAATAATCCCGTCTACGGCTACGGACTGGAATACAGTTAACGGCACATCACCAGTGCCCGGCGGCATGTCAATAAACATATAATCCACATTACCCCAGATCACATCTGTCCAGAACTGTTTGACCATATTGCCGATAATTGGCCCCCGCCAGATTACAGGGTCCGTATCGTCTTTCAAAAGCAGGTTAATGGACATGATATTAATGCCGGTCTTACTTTTAACTGGAAATAAGCCCAGTTCATTGCTGGTGGCTTTCTCCTTTATGCCGAATACTTTTGGTATGGAGGGACCGGTAATATCCGCATCCATAATGGCTACTTGATAGCCCATTCTATTCATTGTAACCGCAAGCAAGGATGTAACTATCGATTTGCCGACTCCCCCTTTACCGCTGACAACACCTATGACCTTTTTGATGTTGCTTAGTTCGTGGGGTTGTTCATAAAAATCGGGACTAGTGTTTTGGTTGCCATTATCACTCATTCTACCGGCTCCTTTACGCTTATATTATTACTTGCATTTGACTGCCAGTTGCTGGATACTCTGCAGACAATTTTACAGCATATGACATATGCCTTTTTCCTTTTTTAATTATATTTCTTTATTGACATATGTCAATAATTATTTTCGGCAGGGAGGGATACTAATCTCGCAGAGAAGATCATACCTCTCTCTTTCGATATCCTGCTCAGATATGATGAAATCAATTTATAATTTACCATAGAGCCATTTATTGCGTTATTCCGTAAACTTCGGTCACAAAAAAGCTCATAGGCCCATTACAAAATCATAACTCCAAGATACTCCAACATACTACCATATACTGCCAGGACCGCCGTTTGACATAAAAAATACTTATCAATATAATTATGGAAAACATTATAGCATAAAGACCATTCTATATGTGCCGAGTCTTCTCAAGGGAGAGCGGGGGAACCAATATTGGGGTTAATCTGTTTGGGATATAGGGATCTCAAATGGTAGGGCTACCCTTAGTCCGCACCCGTCAGCTAACCTCGTAGGCGTGCAAGGGAAGAATTGGGCTGTATTTTTCTTTGGCCGGATTTGTCCCGGCTAATTTTGTTTTTTTATACTCCCCTTTTATTCTTCCTTAATAATCCATCCTGATGGATCAAAGGAGGCATACGCATTTTGACCACAAAAATTTTACGTCTGCAAGCAAGGGAAAAATGGTCCGATTGGCGCTGGCAAATGAAAAACCGTATTCAATCAATTGAGGAGTTAGCCAAATATATCGATTTACCGGAGGAGAGAAAACGGTATATAGGAATGGCATGCGATGTTTTCCCGATGTCCATTACGCCTTACTATGCATCGTTGATCGATAAGCATGATCCCAGGTGTCCTATTCGCCTGCAGAGCATACCGGATCAACAGGAGCTGCTCAAGAGCAGTTGCGATATGGACGACCCCCTGCAAGAAGATGCCGACTCACCAGTACCAGGCTTGACCCACCGCTACCCCGACCGGGTGCTTCTATTGGTAACTAACGAGTGTTCCATGTACTGCCGGCACTGTACCCGCAAGCGCAAGGTAGGTGACAACAACGGCCATATAAATGAAGAGGATATTGCCCTGGGTATTGAATATATTAGAGCTCACCCGGAAATACGTGATGTACTTTTGTCCGGCGGGGATCCCTTTATATTGTCCACCAGCAATTTGGAACGAATCATTCACCGGGTAAGAGAAATTTCACATGTACAGGTGATCCGCATCGGAACCCGCACACCGGTAGTCATGCCCCAACGGATCACTGACGAACTGGTGCATATGCTCAAAAAATATCACCCTATCTGGATCAACACTCATTTCAATCACCCGCGTGAGTTTACGCCTGAAGCAAGCCGGGCCCTGGCCAAACTGACCGACGCAGGCATACCGCTGGGCAACCAGACCGTTTTATTAAGGGGAGTTAACGATTGCCCGCAAATTATCAAGAAGTTGTCACATCTCCTGGTAAAAAACCGGGTTCGCCCATATTACCTTTACCAGTGTGATTTATCCCGGGGTATTGAACATTTTCGCACCCCTGTTGCTAAAGGGATAGAAATTATGGAAGCTTTAATCGGGCATACTTCCGGTTTTGCGGTACCCACTTTCGTCGTTGACGCGCCGGGTGGAGGCGGCAAAATTCCGGTGCTGCCCAACTACCAGCTATCAATGACCAATACTAAAACTGTTTTGCGCAACTACGAAGGTGTCATCTGTGTCTATGAGGAGCCCCGGAACTATAACACCGACTGTCCTTCCACCTGTTCATTATGCAAAGAACGCCATGTCAGTAATGAATCCGTAGGACTGCAAAAGCTGTTTGACGATGATAACAATGTTGTCAGCCTGGTGCCGGAAGGCAACCGGCGCAAAGCCCGCTGTCAAGTCCGAAAGGAGGATGCTCATGCCAACTAAAATAAAAAGCAATGAAGATTTATATTTGGATCGCTGGGAAGTCATAGAGGGACCTGCTTTTAATTGCCGGATTCTCCTTTCACCCTATAACAACAGGATAACAGTTTATGAATTCGATCTAGCCCAGGACAGGGCAGCGGAAGTGATGGTGCAGGCCCTGGTTAAAAAGGCCTCAGAAAACGACCTCGACAAGATTTGGCTCAAAGCAGAACCTCAATACATGAATGCCTTTTCGACAGCCGGCATGAAGCTGGAGGCATATATTCCGGGCTACTATAAGGGTGAGGAAAAAGCGCTTGTTTTTGCTCTGTATCTAAGCCGGCGGCGGCAAACCCCGTCATGCCCCAACGGCAAGGAATTGGTAGACAAACTGATTGCCAGGGCTAAGAATACAACGGTTAAACAGGAACTGCCCGAGGGGATCGCCATCAAATGGGGGATAAAAGAACATTGCGTAGCCCTGGCTGATCTATACAGCAAGGTTTTTACCACTTACCCGTTTCCGATTTTTGATCCTGCTTACCTGGAGTCCACCATGGAGCAGGATATCACTTACTATATCACGGCCTGGCATAACGAAGAGCTGATCGCAGCCTCCTCGGCTGAGATCAACCGCCCCCTGCTAAATGCGGAAATGACCGACTTTGCCACCCTCCCCAGTTGGCGAGGACACGGCCTGGCCGGTTTTCTGCTGGCGGAAATGGAAAATCGCCTTCAGGGGGAAGGGTTCCGGTGCCTGTACACTATTGCCCGCAGTAATTCCACCGGCATGAACAGTGTGTTTGCCAACGCCGGTTATGACTATTATGGTGTATTGATCAACAATTGCAATATCGGGGAGGATTTTGAGGACATGAACGTATGGGCTAAATTAATCTGATAGCCAATAGCCCGTTAATCGGGTCCTTGACATGCTGCCAATTTCACGGGCATTTTACTGCAGCTTTCCAGGCTCGCCCTGCTAATAAAGGGCATGACACCCTTGTTAATTTTTAATGACAAGGGTTTTTGTGGTGCTGCCTGCCTATGAGCAAAAGTGACTCTCCCTGGCGAGCTATAAAAGAAGGATCTTTTCCCGTCGTGTTTAATATATATAAATGTAAACTTAATATTTAGCTCACCGAGCCTGGTGTCTAAGTCTTATTGATACGACTACAGGCCAATGGGTATAAAGGGAAACTTTTATACCTCCCGGTTGGAAAGGAGGGCTTTATCATGAGTATAAACTCCAGCTAAACCTTTCTGTGTTTAGCCTTTTTATTTTTATTATAGAAAGAATGGAGTTAATGTAACATGAAAAAGAGCTTACCCCTACTATTGGTTGTTTCGTTACTGGTCACCTTTTTCTAACAGGCTGTACTAATACAGCTAACAATAACGCTGCTGAGGAACCAAAAACAAAGGTTATCACAGATATGGCCGGAGTCGAAGTTGAAGTACCTGCTGAAGTAAAAAGCATTGTTAACACCTGGCCTTCTAGTAACCAGTTAATGATTCTTTTAGGTGCAACCCAGAAGCAAATTGCTTATTTTGCAACGCTGCAAAAACCCAGCTTTACCTGGATGCAGACTGTCAACCCGCTGATTTTAGAAAAACCAACGGTAGGTCTTGAGGGTACCGTTACTGCAGAAGAGTTGCTTGCATTAAACCCTGACCTGGTTATTACCTCTAGTGAGAAAGATGCTGAGGCATACCGCAAGGCGGGGCTTTCTGCAGTTTGTATGATGTTCAACAACTTTGACGGTCTAAAAAAATCAGTCACAGCTACTGCAGAAGCATTAGGCGATGATGCCCCGGCTCGTGCTGCAGCCTATATTGAATATTTGGATAATAACATCAGGATGGTATCTGAGCGCCTTGCAGATGTAGCGGATGCGGACAAGCCAATTGTTTATTACCTTGATGGGCAACAGGGAAAGACACCGTATCTAACTAGTGGTAATGGTACCATGCAAGAAGAGTGGATTAAAATGGCGGGTGGCAAGCTTGCCACCGATGGCTTGCTTTCTGGCATGACGAAAGAAATCACCCCTGAGCAACTGCTCACCCTGGATCCGGATTATATATTGGTGGGTGGATTGAACCAGCACACTGCTTATGAAGCACTAATGAATGATGCGGCGCTTTCCGGCCTTACTGCTATTAAAGAAAACAGAGTTATCCGTATTCCCCAAGGTACTTTCCAGTGGTGCCGCTTTGGTTCTGAGGCAGCTTTGCAGGTTGTTTGGGCTGCAAAGACACTTTATCCTGAAAAGTTTGAGGACATCGACATGAAGGAAGAAACCATTGCCTTCTACAAAAAATTCCTCGACTACGACCTTTCTGATGAATATGCCGAAGCGATATTGGCAGGAAAGAATTCACCAACAGGCAAATAATTTATGAATAGCCAAAGGCAGAGATCTATTAAAGACAATTGTTCTTTGGGTATCATTGTAACTACGCTGTTGGTAGTGGTTGCGGTATTATCTGTATTAGCCTTATGTGTGGGCAGATACCAGGTTGCCCCTGCTGATACAATGAAAATTCTCATCAGCAACGTCATTCCTATAGAACTGAATAGTACAGCAACCGATTATAACGTGATCATGAATCTGCGCCTACCCCGTGTTATAGCCGCCATACTGGTTGGTAGTGCCCTGTCCCTTGCCGGTGCAACCTATCAAGGCCTGTTTAAAAACCCACTGGTATCACCGGACCTCCTTGGGGTTTCTTCAGGTGCTTGTGTGGGGGCAGCCGCTGCAATCCTGTTGGGTTTTGGGAATGTTGGCACGCAAATACTGGCATTTATCGGTGGCATCTGTGCGGTGACGCTGACTATAGCGATCCCTACTCTTATGCGCAGGAGTTCTGCTATTATGCTGGTGTTGTCAGGAATTATTGTGGGCGGTTTTATGACATCAATCATTGGCTTGATGAAATATATGGCGGACGCAGAAACTGAGCTGGCAGAGATAGTCTATTGGACTTTAGGAAGTATTGCTAAGGTAGATGCTGCCAACTTACAAGTTGTAGCTCCGGTGATTATTATTCCTGGGGCGTTACTCATGGCCTTTCGTTGGCGCATCAATATTCTTTCTCTGGGTGACAACGAAGCCCGCACCCTGGGGGTAAATGTTAACCATGAACGAATGCTGGCCATACTTTGTTCCACCTTGCTTACTGCCTCAGCAGTATGCCTGAGCGGCACCATTGGCTGGATAGGTTTAATTATACCCCACCTTGCCCGCCTGTTGGTAGGCAGTAACCATATGCGTTTGCTCCCGGCAACAGCTTTAATGGGAGCGGCTTTTTTACTGGTTATTGACACCCTTGCCCGCACCCTGACGGGAGGCGAATTGCCTTTAGGCATATTGACAGGATTTATTGGCGCCCCCTTCTTCACCTGGGTGCTAATTAGACAAAGGATGAGTACTGAATGAATACTTTGCTCGAGGTTGATAACCTTTCTTTCGCCTACAACACCCGCCCTGTTCTAAAACAAGTATCTTTTAAAGTGGAAAAGGGGCAGTTGGTTACTATCTTAGGCCCTAACGGTGCCGGGAAATCCACCCTGCTCAACTGCATAGCAGGGCTGTTAAAACCTCAAAGCGGCGAAGTGTTTTTGGACGGGCACCTCATTCGCAAGTTGCCTCCTAAGCAAGTGGCCAAAAAAATAGCTTATGTGCCCCAGAGCAGTGTAGTTACCTATGACTACACTGTGCGGGACTACATTACCATGGGTAGAGCGCCTCATTTAGGGATGTTTTTTTCACCGGGCGAAGAGGATTATCGGATTGTGGATGAAGCCATTGACATGATGGGTATAGGTAAGCTGGCTGATAAATCCTATGCCCGCATCAGCGGCGGGGAGAGGCAAATGGCCTCTGTTACCCGGGCAATTGTGCAACAGACCGAGTTAATAATATTTGATGAGCCTACCTCGGCCCTTGATTACGGCAATCAAATGAAAATTATGCGGGTGGTTAAAAAGCTTTCTCAACAGGGTTACGCTATAATCATGACTACCCATAACCCTGATCATCCAATACTGTTAGGAGGCTCGGTGGCATTAGTAAGTGCAGAGGGCAACTTGACCATGGGGTCAGTTATGGATATTATGCAGGAAAGCTTACTAAGTTCAATCTACAATACCCCGCTGAGCCTTACTTATGTTGAAGCGGTTGACCGAATCGCCTGTGTTGCCAGAAAACTATAGACCTATAAGGGTGTTAAGATGGAAAAAATAAACTATCGCAACTGGTTACCTGAGCTGAAAAGCATGACCTTGTTTCAAGATATCGGGGATAATGACCTGATATCCTTGTTAGAGGCAATGGTGCCTAAAGTAATTCATGTCAAGGCCGGGGAGAAGTTGCCTCCATTCAATCCTGAAAACTTCAGGGTGCTCCTTAAGCAATACCCGCCCCAGGAGCAAACACAAACCCCGCGCCGGTTTAAATGGGATATGCCTAAGCCAGGGGAACCAGGTTTCATAATGGGCGAAATACCCTGTTTCAGTCGCTTTATGGAACAACTGGAGCGGAAGTTCCGCCTCCCCCACGGAAATGAGCCTTGCAAAAATGCCTGCGATCTATTGGAAATGAATGCAGAAATGCTCGTTAAATATTACAATGCTGATGTATACCCTGCCCAAAGCATTATGATGCGTAATTTGCTGGGGATACTGGCGCAAAAGGTAATGGATGTTCGTCGGGACCTCTTTATGACAAAGTGCGAGGTGGATATTTACAATATACAGGACGGGGACGACGAAAAGCTCCGTAGATCGCTAAAATAAAGTTTTTAAATCAATAATGTTAAAGGACGCCAAAGTTGCTCCAGCAATCTTGGCGTCCTTTATTCTGGGAAAACATAATATCATTGCACGGATTGTTCTTGCTTCCCCGAGATAAGCTCTGATATCTTCATAAGAAGAGTGTGGTCAGCATTTTCTATATGATTGGCTTTGATGAATTATGAATTACTTTGAAGGATTACAATAAAAAGCGAGGGACAGCGGATGTCTTTTTCAGGCAATTTCACCGCCAATGCAGGCGTTATGAGCATGGATGTTTTCCGGGTAACTGAGCAGCTACTGACTACCCACGACGCGATTGTGGGGAAAGAAGTACTGGAAGTCGGATGCGGCGATGGGAGGATGACCGCGTTATTCCAAAAGAATGCTCTCAGAGTTACCGGAATAGATTCCTCGGCTGAGGCTATTGAGCTCGCCCAAAAAAATGTTCCCGGGGTGGATTTTCTCGTGCAATCCGGTGAAGCACTTTCCTTCCCGGATAAAATGTTTGATACGGTGCTGTTTTCTTTATCGTTACATCATCATGACGACCCTTCCGCCGCGCTATCCGAAGCAATGCGGGTAGCACGTGCCGGAGGCAGGATTATGGTAATTGAACCCGCAATTGATTGTGAATTAATGCAGGTTTGTCTACCCTTTGATGCAGAGGAAGGCCCCGGCTTAGAGAGAGCTAACGCTGCCTTAAGCAAATATACGCCCCATGAAACCCACACACTATACCCAGTGTGGCAGTTTTATGATGCCGCCGCACTTCATGCATGGTTAGCAGAATACTATGCGGCAACAGACACGCCAGAAAACCATGCCCTGGCAGACGCCATTATTGCTCACAAACGCAATGACAAACCGCTGTTTCTGCAGGACAAAATACATGTGCTGCTCTTTCCCACAGGGGTGTCAAGGGGACGGGGTTGTTGACACCTTCCCCCTTGTCAAGGGGACGGGGTTGTTGACACCTACCCCCTGACACCCTACGGGCGGCGGTCCCCCAGAGCCCGGTCGTTGGCCAGCTGGAGCCGGTCGTAGGTCTGAGGCCCCACCACGCCGTCGGAGGTGATGCCCTGATCCCGCTGGAACTGGAGCACCGCGGCTTCCGTCAGGGGACCGTAATAGCCATCCAGGTCCCCCCGATAATAGCCCAGGAGCTGCAGGATCTGCTGCACCCGCACCACGTCGGAGCCCGGGTCTACTCCTATATAGAGGAGGCGGCCGGTAAAGGCGTTGCCGATGATTTTGACCCGGGTGCCAAGGCTGACCAGGTCATAGAGCTTGATCACGTCGCTGTTGTGCAGGCGAACACAGCCGTGGCTGACGGCGCTACCGATGGAAGCCTCGTTGTCTGTGCCGTGGATGCCGTAGCCACCCCATGGGCAGTTGAGCCGCATCCACCTGGCCCCAAAGGCTCCCCCGGGATTGAGGGTCTTCTGAATGATCTTCCAGTCCCCTAGAGGGGTGGGAGTGTTGGGGGCCCCCACCGCCACGGGAAAGGTCCCCGCGGGTTGCCCCATGCGGGAGAGCCTGAGCTGCAATCGCTCTGTATCGATAGTGATCAGGTATTCCGGGGCCAGGGTGACTTCATCTGTGGGGCTGAGCCCCAGGGCGTTGTAGGTGTCAGGCCCCACAATACCGTCCGCCAGGAGGCCAAAGCTCTGTTGGGCCCGCAGCACTCCCTGCTGGGTAGCGGGGCCGTAGACCCCGTCTGCGGGGCCGGTGTAAAAGCCCAGTTCCCGGAGCCTATTCTGGACATACTGGACATCTGGCCCCGTCATGAAGGGGTCCATTAGCCGCAAATATCTGCTGGCATATAACATCAGTTACCACCTCGGTACGGAGTCCTAGAGCAACCGGACAAGACCATATTTTGTTACGCTTAAAAGGATCTGCCCCGTTTGCTGCTAGCACCTATTTCCTCTATTGTCATATTATCCTACAGGTGGACTTTCTGTGACTGGCCCGCCAAGAAAAAGGTTGTCAAGGGGGTTGTCAAGGGGACGGGGTTGTTGACACCTTTTAGATCTTCAACACAACTCCCCTGTTTACACCAGTAAGCCTTTCGATCTGCCTTATTGATAGACAGTGCACTTCTTTAAGTTCCTTTATATACTTATTCCTAGTTGCTTTATCTAGCTTTTGCAGTTCTAAACAATTTTCAACCTGGCATACTTTCATGATTATTTGCCCGGCTTCCTTATCCGACAGGCGTTTTTTTCCTTCTATATCCAAACACTGATCATCATTTATGGTTTTACAAAACTGAATTATGTCCTCTACCGCCTTCTCTCTTGCAGGGTTGAACAGGCTCAAAGCAAAACCAATGTTGACAATCTGTGGTCTGCCAATGTATTCACCCATACTGCTCCAATGATAGCTTTCGATAGATGTTGTAACCCCTGCCTTCAGAGGGTTTTGATGTATATATCTAAGAACAGTTAAGAAATAGTTGTCATTTTCCACTACTTCGCTTTTGAATCTATCTTGAAACAGGTTTCCTATTCTTTCGTATTTCGCGTTGTACCAATAAACATAACTCCCACATATGCGACGCATAATCTGTTCCAGTGGTTCTTTACCAACTCTTAATAAGAGATGCACATGATTGTCCATTAAGCAATAGGCATAAAGCTCATATCCGCTTATTTCTCTATAGTTTTTCAGGGTCATGAGGAATCTGAAATGATCTTCATCGTCATGAAAAATGATCTGCCTGTTAATGCCCCTCATCATTATATGATAAATACCGGTGGAGCTCTTCTTTCTAGCCTGTCTTGGCATATGTCGACACCTCCCAGTCCAAGGTTACCTTGAATTGGAAATGTTGTCAACAACCCCGTCCCCCTGACACCCCCTGACACCCGACACCCTACCAGAAGTTTATTGAGGCCTGCACCACTATGGAAGCTGCAGCTACCGCAAACCAGCAGCACAGTCCAAGGAGTATTGGCTTGAGGCCGTTTTTGATCAGGTAGATAATGTTCGTGTTGAGCCCTATAGCAACCATTGCCATGGTGATCATGAATTTCCCCGCTTCGGTTAAAGCACCTGAAACCTGGACAGGTATACCTGCGAAGGTGTTCATTATGGATGCAAGCACGAACCATAGAACGAACCAGGGAAATATCTTCGAGAAGTTGAAAGCGGATATATTGTTTTCCATGCTGCTCTTTTTTGCTGTATATATCGCAAGGGCCAGAGTTATAGGCACGATCATGAGCGTCCTCGTAAGTTTTACAATGGTGGCAAAGGCAAGTGCCGTATTGTTCCCCGCGGCAGAGCTCCACGCAGTAGCGGCGGCTACCACCGATGAAGTATCGTTTATCGCTGTACCGGCCCACATCCCAAAACCGGTGTCCGTCATGCGCAGCATGTGGCCAAGTGCGGGAAATATGAACACAGCGATTATATTGAACAGGAATATGGTGGAAATGGCATGAGCCACATCCTTGTCCCTGGCCTGGATGACCGGTGCTGTTGCCGCTATAGCAGAGCCGCCACATATTGAGGTGCCGACCCCAATGAGAGTAGTGGTTTTTCCCTCAAGCTTCATGAGCTTTCCGACGAAGTATGCCGTCAGAAAAGCGGCAGAAAGGGTAAACAGCATCACATAGAGAGACTGACAGCCAACCTTTAGCACGTTGAACAGGTTCATTTCAAATCCAAGAAGGATAATGGAATACTGGAGTATCTTCTTTGAAGTAAATTTAATACCATGCTCAAAATTCGGCGCTATTTTTATCAGCGCCATGCCAAAGAGTATGCCAAAAACCGGGGCGCCAATCAATGGATAGCTTTTCCCAAGAAACCACGCTGGGACCGCAATTGCAAAACAAAAGAGTATGCCGGGGGTAAACTGTATTATTTTATTCATGTCTCTTATCTCCTCATCTCCTCATCATTTATTATTACATCTTGACTCATACATTGTAAAATACTATTGTTTTATATAAATGATAGTATTTTACCTATACATAAAGGTGGAATAACAATGAGGAGTCTGGAGATATTTGTCAAAGTAGCCGACAAGGGGAGCATGACGGCAGCAGCGGAGGCTCTCTTTATTACCCAGCCCACAGTAAGCCAGGCCATCTCTGAGCTGGAAAGGCACTACGGAACAAAGCTCTTCGATAGGCTTGGAAAGAAGCTTTATATCACCGAAAGCGGCAAGAGGTTGCTGGACTATGCCAGGCACATTATAGCGCTACAAGATGAAATGGAACTGGCTATGACTGATCCTGAAAAAAAAGGGATGCTGAGGATCGGAGCCAGCGTTACGATCGGAACCGAACTCCTGCCAGGGCTGGTAAAAATCTTTCAGGAGAAACACAGGGAGCTCAGGATTCATGGGGTAGTTAAAAACACTTCGGATATAGAAAATCTCATACAGAGCAATGAAATAGATTTCGCCCTGGTAGAGGGTACAGTCAACAGCAAAAACATCGTTGTAGAGCCCTTCATGGACGATGATGTGGTACTTGTTTGCGGCAGAAATCACCCGCTGTACGGCTCAAAAAGCGTTCAACTAGAGGAACTGCTTAAATATGACTTTTTGGTAAGGGAGCATGGCAGCGGTACCAGGGAGCTTTTTGCGAGCACAATGTTATTAAAAAACGCTGTTTGGAACATGATCTGGGAGTGCAGCGGCTCCGATGGAATCAAGGCTGCTGCTGCATGTGGGATTGGGATAGGGGTGCTGTCACATCGCCTCATAGAAAAAGAGATGTGTAACGGAGAGCTTAGCATTTTGAACGTACCGGGTCTTAAACTCAACAGAAAGTTTAGCATCATCTACCACAAAAACAAGTACATCACGGATAGAATGAAAGAATTCTTCCGCCTGGCAAAGGGGTGTCAGGGGGACGGGGTTGTTGACACCTATTTATAAAAATAATTCTTGCTTTTTGAGAACGATAGGGGGTAATGAAAAAAGGCTAGATGATCTTTATCAGAGGATTTTCCGGCGACCTGGAGGATCAGGATAGAGACCGCGGAAGGAATTTGGAATGATCTTCATCGTCATGAAAAATGATCTGCCTGATATGATAAATACCGCTGGCGCTCTTCTTTCTAGTCTGTCTTGGCATATGTTGACATTTCCCAATCCAAGGTCACCTTGGATTGGGAATGCTGTCAACAACCCCGTCCCCCTGACACCCCTGACACCCCTGACAACCCTGCGACTTGGTTCCGTCCACCTTTTTTAGCTTGATATAGTGCCATGTCTGCCGCATTGATTAATTCGTCAGGGGAAATACTATTATCAGGGATTGCCGCTGCTACACCCAGGCTAACTGTTACTACTGAACATACTGCCTCATTATTAATTCCTAAGCTTTCAATTTTTTTGCGAATATCTTCAGCCACGATGGCAGCATCCTCTTCTGTGGTATTTAACAACATAACGATAAACTCCTCGCCACCAAAACGCGCTACCAAATCTCCCGCCCTTTTAACAACACTCTTTATTGCCTCAGCAACGCTTTTTAGGCATTGATCTCCAGCCAAATGCCCGTATGTGTCGTTAAAGGGTTTAAAATTATCTATATCGATCATAATTAATGCCAAAGGGTGTCGTTCTCTCATGCATATTGCCCATATTTTTTGAAAAGTAGATTCAAAACATCTTCGATTAGAGATATCAGTAAGCTTATCTACCATGGAAATTTCCTCTAATTCCGCATTCGCTTTTCGAAGCAATTCATTGGCATCATGAAACTCCCGGGTCCTTTGTTTAACATCAGAATCTAGCTTTTCACTCAATTTCCGAAGCTTAACAACCAAATACAATGAAACTAGCGAAATCAAAGCAAGAAGCGCTATCACCGAGTGTAGCAAAGTACTCTTTAAGCTTTCCTCTGTAAGATAGATCACTCTTTTCCCACTCCACTTGCCGAGTATGCCGGCAAGTGTGCCATCTTCATCCATTTCTTCCAGACCGCTATTTATCAGGCTAAGCAGCTCTTTATTGCCTTTTTTTACTGCTATTCGTGAATACTGTGTTTCAATAGGCTCATCTAAAATTTGTATACCTGTTACCCTGCTTTGCGCCAGTTCGTATTCGCCAATCCACCTGTCAACTACAATTGCATCTATTTCACCAGAGGCAACCTTTTGGAATCCTGTTTTCCAGTCAGGAATCAGCTCTATGTTTATTCCATCGTACTTCTGCAATAGTGCAAATGGATAGCCTCCGCTCTCAACTCCAACTGTTTTATCTATTAAGTCATAGACATTTTGGATCCTTGTATTTCCGCTTTTTATGAATATGGAGAATTCAGATTTCAGTAATTCATTAGAGAAATCATAAATTTTTTCCCGTTCAGGATTCGGGTTTATCTGAAGTAGCGCATCAGCCTCTCCCAGCAGCACCATCCTTTGCGCTTCATCCCAATTCATCGCCCTCACTTCAACTTCATAACCTATGTTTTTGCCGAGTTCTTTAACAATATCGACTACTACGCCTTTGGCTGCTCCTTTTTCATTATAAATAATGGGGGCGATCTTCTCGTTACCTAAGAATACAATTGTTTTTGAATGGTCAAAATGCTCACTGGCAAAGGCATTTGCAGTCCCCAATAAGAGCACCAATGCTATCGCCATTTGCAAAACGCGAGAAGAGATTATTGTATTCGGCATCCTTCCCTTATCTATCATTTCAAAACTCCTGTTCAGAAATCAAAAAAGTAAAAAACGCAACATGGCAGAATGGTTTGGAAAAAACCAAAACTATACAGGGAAGTATTGTAATTCAGCATACCACAAGAAGATCCATCAGTCGATATAAAAGAAGATTGCCGTTTTTCTGTGAATAATATTTACCAGGTCATAAATTCATAATAGGACGGCATTAGCCCTCATTGTTGAAAAATCCCCAAATATAAAAACCTATAACAAGTTGACAATCGTCAATTTATAATAAACTGTTATATGCTATTATATTGATACCAACACCTCATGCCCGGTTTGGTAGATTTATCAGCATAAAATTTTTGTATGAGAAGGAGATTATGTCCGTGCAGAGTTCTGTAAATTTTGTCGTTGAAACGGCCTTGTTGGGCCAGGGGCTGGTTTCTGTCAGCAACAGCCAGATAGAAGAGCTATGGCCGGATGGCGCTCTCGTAACCTGGCTGCAAAAGGGGCGCGTTGTTGTAGGCTCCATAGACGAATTCCTTTATTATAAAGATCAAATTAAATCCTGGCGAAGGCTAGACGGATTGAAGTTATATGAAGGTATGAAAGAAGGCGTCGACGGGTTTCTCACCGCCTCGGCTGCCATGAAAGTTGCCCGGGATTTGGGATATCCGGTAGCTGTGAGCGCAGGCATAGGGGGAATTGGAGATATTATTGAAGAACGCCTCAGCTACGATCTGCCGGCTTTGGCAGAAATTGAAATAACTCTGATAGCAACCTCCCCCAAGGACATGCTGGACATTCCCGGCACTATAGACTGGCTGCACAGTAACGGCGTAAAAACCTTCGGATTCGGTACAGAATATTGCGATGGCTACGTGTTCGTGGGGCAAAAAACGCAACTCATGCAGGCCCTAAGCCATGCTGAGTCAGGCTCAATTGTTCGGGGGCATAATCTGATTTTGAACCCGATTCCCCATGAAAAAAGGCTCCAAAATCGTGACTATTTGCGCGAAGCAATTAAAGCAGGCAAACAGGCGGAACAAAACGGTATGCATTACCACCCCGCTGCTAACCGGCGTCTGGACGAACTGAGCCAGGGGTGGTCTTCGCTAATCCAATTGCACTCACTTATCGCCAATATAGCTGTGGCACAAAACATCACAATATAACCAGTCATGGTACTACCTCGCCGTCAAACTCTTAGAAAAATTAACCGGGGACAAAGCCCCGGTTAATCCTGCTTATGGGTTCCTATAGCTTCCTCACAAACCTGATAAATCAATCAACCATTCCACCTACAAAGTCCGTGTAATACCGCTGCATGATGGCTGCGAATTGGGCCCTGTTTGCACCGGTTCGCGGCGAGACTTGATTGTCGCCAACCCCTTTTATGAGGCCGCTGCCTACAGCCCATTGCATTTCGGCTCTGGCCCAGTTGGAAATATCAGCCGCGTCAAGATAAGCGCCCAGGTCGTCTTCTTTGCTCACATCATATCCCATGAACTTGGAGAATTTGTGTAAAATGACGACCATTTGCTCCCGGGTCAATATATCTTCAGGTCCGAAATTCCCATTTCCATAACCGGATACAATGTTGTTTTTCGCAGCCCAGGTTATGGCTTCTGTATACCACTTGCCCTCCTCCACATCTGCGAAAATATTCTCCGGCACATCATCACTTTGAGAGAGCCGATAAAGCACCGTCACCAGCATGGCCCGGGTGGTATCTACATCCCCGTCAAACCGCCCCTCGCCTGTCCCTTCCATTAAACCATGTGCCGCACAAAACCATGCTGCTTCATCAAACCAATCATTTTCATCCACATCATCAAAATAATCTATTTTTGTGTAGTCTGTGTCTATGCTGACTCCCCCTGCGGGCATCTGAAAACTGTAAGTGCCGTCACTGTTTTTGGTAACCTCAAGCGGATTGCCGTTTTGGTCAAGGACAGTGGGTATATTGCTTTCATAACCGGGGGCAGGCTCAATTGTGATAAAGACAGTGTCGCCGGCCTTGGCCTGCTGACTGCTGAGTATTATTTTACCATTGGCTTTTTGAGCGGCTTCGCTATTGTTTATTACAGGGTATTGGGTCGGTGTTTGTATACCGCTGCCACCACCGCCACCGCCGCCGCCACCGCTGACGAGCTTCCAGGTTGCTGTTACGGTTACATTCCTGGCGGGCATGGTAAAGGTTGTGATTTGGGCATTGGCATCAGCAAAAGTCACATCTGTTGAAGTCCAGCCGTTAAAAGTATAACCCGAACGGTTACCGGCATTTATGGTGACGGTATCATTTTCGGCATAATCGCCTGCACCGGCGGCACCGGTGCCCACATCGTTCAAGTTAACCGTGTATTTTTCGGGTACTACAATAGACGCATCCTGCAATTCAACATTTACCGTTACAGGCTTTGCCGGCATAGTGAAGGTGTATTCCCGGCCTGCTGTTACCTCTGTTGTTTCTACATTATTGCTGTCGGCATCAGTGACGGTAATAGTCTTGAATTGCTTTCCGCTTTGCACACTGTCTATATTTACCGTTACAGTGGCCCCTTCTTCAGCCAAAGCGGCCGGAGCAGTTGTCACCGTAGCTGTACCGCCTACCACATCTGCTACAGTTATTGCGTATTTAGTCGCCGGTATATCCCCGCCATATTCATTGATATCTCTGAAGGCAATACCATTATCTGTGGCATATTTATTTACCTTTGAGCCGGGGACACCGTAGATAATTAAATCAGGTGAACATCCGGAAAATACTCCATCTTCAAGAGCGGTTTCCCCATTAGGGATTACAACTTCAGCTAAACCATCGTTATTAGCAAAAGCATAAGCACCAATGGCAGTAACGATATTTGGAAAAACCACCTTGGTTAACTGATTATTGGAAAACGCATGCATACCAATTGCAGCAACACCGTTGGGGATAATTACCTCTGTCAAAGCGTTTGCACCAAATGCATATTGGCCGATATTTATTAGTGTTTCAGGCAGGTTTACGCTTTTGATTCCCTTTGAATAAAAAGCCATATCCCTTATACCTGTGACCGGATAGCCTTCTATCTCATCTGGTATTGTACTATCTTCTAAAACCGCATCTGCAAAGCCTGTAATAATCACTTTGTTGTCCTCGATGTCATAGCTGAAGACTGCTAATCCCTCAAAGTTTGCCACCAGCTTCCTGTTTTCTGCGGCTTTAAACATATATACCGGGTCAGTGCTGACTTCTGCATCATTTTCTGTCCAGTTAACGAATTTATACAATGCTCCAGGCACAGCTTCCACTGTTACATATTCCCCGGGATTATAAATACCGCTACCATAAACCTGCCCTGCTTCAGTTGAATTTGCCTCCAGGGAGATGGTAAATAAATTCAGGTCTTCTATCTCGGCAATATTAAACATCACCTCAGCGCTATTTCCCGATGGTTCCGTGGCAGTTAAATAGATGGAATGGGTACCGCTGACATTTGCAGTCCATTCAATCCTGCCGGAATTTCCACTTTCCTCGATCAACTTTAATCCGTGCTCCCATAAATTACTGTATACATTTATATCTAATGGATCGCCATCGGGGTCGCTTACTTGGTATGGTAAAGTAATCGTTTCCCCTCTTTTAACAACTCCGAGATCATTCTCATAAGTCTTTGGTTCTACAAATACAGGTGGTGCATTGGGTGCTTTTATCCTAAACGCAAAATCATATCCGGTTCTATCCCTTTCGAGTCCCGATTCCGGGTCCTTTAATCCGGTATACACATAGTAATCACCCACGGCAAGATCTTCAGGCTCCCAATAGTAAGTGTAGGCGCCGGGCTTATGATTATTCTCATCCATCTTTTCGTTCAATATTTCAGCCCCATTTTCATCTTCAATAATAACTGTCGCCTCTAACCCTCTTTGCCCGGCTGCCGCATAAGCATCAAAGGTGACTCGTATAGCTGATCCACTTTCTCCTTCTTTAAAATCTGAGGGAGTTATTGAAAATGAAGCTAATTCTGGTTTTAAATCTTCATCCGAATATTTAACAGTAATGGTAAGACTAGTGGTTGGTTGGTCAGGGTCATTTGTTTGCAAATCAATTGTTTCTACTAAAGACTCTTCCGCCTCACCCGGCAAAATTAACGGTATAGCTATCCATTGTTTTTGGCCCGGATAAATGGTGTATTCTTGGATGAATAAAGGCGAAACTAATGTAGTTGCTTCATCAGCCGGTAAAAACTTCACATTTAGCTCTTCTCTGCCACTGTTCTCCAATTCAAAATAGGCATTCGCTTCCGTTGTTCCCGGCTTTACCTTTACAGTTACTTCGGTTGCGGACAGAGCTAGTTTTGGCTTCGGCTCATAACCTGCAATAGTATATTCGTTATCTGAAACGGCTTCGGTTGAACGCATTCCGTCAGATACAACCACTTTAAATTTATAGTTTCCACCTTTAGGGAAGTTTGCGGCATTTAACTTATGAGAATACCTGCCACTTGCATTATCAGGAATACCCACGGCAACGGGATCCCAGGTATTTCCTCCATCAGAACTAACTTGTATTTCTGATAGCAAAGCATCTCCATCAGCATCGCTGGCCTCCCAGGTAATCATAAAATCTCCGGCAAGGGAAGCCTCACTGGGCCCGGTAATGCTTACAACAGGCGCATTTGCCGAATACTCGTACCTTTTAAATATTTGGGTTATGCGACCATATTCTTGCTTTCCTATTTCAATAGCTTGCACACCATCAGCAGGTAAACCGGCTAAAAATGTAGCATAATTTTTGCCTTCAAATTCATAATCTGAAAAGAAGTATTGGGTTAGAACATTGTCGTCAGCATCAAGGGTTTGAATTACATAACCATTACTACTAAAATCACCGCTAACATCAACAGTACCGGTATATTTTATAATGGGATCAAAATAAACTTTTCTCTGGTTTGACCTGGCATCCTCAATGCTCCCCGACACTAATAGAACTTCTGATCCTGGACCTTCCGAAAATGAACCCATGCTAAGTGAGCTCATTTTTCCTGAGGCAGGTTTGGTTGCGTATTCCAACAGGGCATTGTATTCAGCCTCGGTCGGCCAGGGCATGCTAGCATGATCATACATGATTCCTTGATAGGGTTGAGGATCTCCCGTAACATTAATTATCGGAGTTCTATCATAGCCGTTAGCAGACGGGTATTTGTAATCATCTGTCGGATAAACATCGTCAAAACCCAGAGTGTGGATAAATTCATGGATAGTAGTATGTTGTAATGCGTCTCTAGGATCAAGCAAAACCGCGCCATGTCTTGCCCCAAAAAATTCCCAGTTCATGAACATACCCGGGTCCGACAACCCTGTTGCTTCCAGAAATCCAGGTGGTGTCATACCTACGTACAGGTCATATCCATCTTTATCGTAAAAACGTTTTTGCGCACGGTCCAACTCCCGAAGTATCCTGGCTTTATACATGTCATGGGTGATAAATCTGGGTTTTGCTATAAACATAGGGCTTTTTTCGACAAATTTTATGGGAGCAGGGAATACCTTTCTTATGAATTCCTTTTGCTTACTTATATCACTGAAAGCTATAGAAGAGTTATTTTCCCATGCACCCACTTGAAGGGGAACAAAGGCAAAAGTAAATTCCTTTTTAGGTTCATAGAGTTGATGACTAGCAGCCGGATCCTCTATATAGCCTCTAACCTGATATTTCTCCCGGGCTCCTGCGTCATTATTGGGAACCACGGCCCTGATACCTAAACGCTTACCTGCCCAATCCTCTGGGCTGATTTTAATATAGGCACGATGAGATGCCCTGCTAATATTAACATATTTTTCCATAAATGACGATATTGCTTTAGTTTCGTACAATGTTTTTCCGGGGTTATTTACATCATATACTTGAAGTTTCACATTCTGTGCTACCGATATATACTCGTTTTTAAAGTACCCTTCGGAAACATAGACTTCCGGAGAAAGGTAAAGGGGGGCATTATGACCTTTAACTATACGTGAAGGGTTATCTATTACCTGGGTTAAATTCCATTTAAACTCAAATGTTGGCAGCCCGGTCATAGTTAGTTGTGTCCGGTCCTCCGATGTAGTGTCACGCGGGAATCTGATTTCTGCTATACCCTCTTCATTGGTTGTTCCCCCATTGAAGCCATTGAATTTTGGCCCACCCCAAAACTGCACCATCCTGCCTTCTAATGGTTCCCCCAGTGTATTGACAACTTTAACTTCAATAATACCTTTAAAATCCTTCAAATCGGGATAGGTATAATATTGGTACAGATCCGGTTTCTGCCACTCATTATCTTTAAAAAGTATTCCGTAAAGGGCCGGTGCAGCAACACCTATCTCTCGCTCAACGAGAAAATCGCCGCTGCCTGTTGTAAATGTGGCTATCCCGTCGGTATTGGTTGTTTCCCAAAGATCTGTGGCCTTAAAAATGCAATAAGGCTTACCAAAATTAAATGGATCATACCTCCAATGATAAAAGATGTTTATAGGAACGTCTGCCACCGGCACTTTTTCTGTTGGTATTATTCCACCTTCATCAGGGTGATCGCGAATAATTTTTACATTAACTGTGGAATTCCATATATCTCCTTCAGTGTATTTATATCCATCATAATAATCATCATATGAGCTAATTTGCCCCTCATAATTAACTTCAATACAAAGATAAGGTTCACCAATTACTTCTACTTCGGCCCTTAATGTCCCAATCAACTCATCAGGAACCTTTAAGGAATAGAAATCCACCTCAAAAACAATACCATTATTCCAAAATACATCAGCCTTAGTAATGCGTGGTATACCTGCTCTTACAAGATCAGGCCTTTCAATATAGATATCTTCTATGTTAATATCTGCTCTATCAAATATATCATTATCACTTATGGTATACACTGCTTCTGTAAATGAGTTATTTTGACCTTTAGCTATACAAAAAGGTGCACCTGTTTGTATACTTGGAGTAAAACCTACCTCGCAATATTCATATCCATCTTCCCCTTCTTCACTTTCCCTGGGAACACGAACTCCAAATGTTCCTTTTACCTCCGCAAACTCATACGATGTTTTTAAATCGGACACTCCATATGTTGGAGGGTCTTCTCCTGTTGGCGGGTCCTCACCATTGTCCTCTGCTTCCATCATTTGCATCCTATTTACACCTGCCGGGGTTGGAAGGGGCATTTCAGGTTCATCTGAAGTGTTTGTATCATCCAAATGAATTGTCAACAATCCCATTATCCCCATTATCGATATCATTACCAGCATTACCCTGTTCTCCATATACATCTTCAGATACGGGGTTATCCTGTTCATCCTCAAAAGTCCCACTATCGATATCACTACCCTCTTCTCCGTATACGTCTTCAGATACGGGGATAACCAGTTCATCGCCTTCCGCCACAAAATGGTCACTTTCAGCTGCTGCACCAAAGGGAAATATGGACATAACAAAAACCAAACACAGAACTACACTAAAAAGCTTTTTTATTTTCACTTTTTTCTCCCCTTTAAATCGATTTTTTTCTTGCCACCTGATTACCAGCCAGTCACCTTTGCTGTTACGCCGATTTCCCGCCATAATCTATCCTTTATTTCTAGTACTTCCTGCTTATCCACCAAACCATGGAGCAGGCGCACCCACATGGTCATAGTTTCATCGCCGAACGTCAATTGAATATAGGCTTTCTCAATAACAACGGAAGAAAGCCTTACACCATACAAGCCATCAGTGCCCCATTTGTAAATTTTGTTTCCCATAAGAATGCCAAAGACGGATACCACCGTTTGTTCGGCAACACTCCTTTCTTTGCCCTTTTCTGTGGAGATAATCGCATAGGGCACCGCCAAGATGCAATTATCCCAGATTAGTTCGGCGTCTTTTAATAACCGGTTTTGTTTTATGAGGAGTATGAGCAGTGCTATATTTACACACCCAAAAACAATAGTTATTTCAAGCATAGAGCTTCGATAAAACAACACTGCTAAAAATACACTGATTATTAACAGCACGAAATAAATTTTGTGCCATTTTCGGATTGCTTCCACGTGCGTCCCTCCTTATCTCTCAATTTAAGACATGCTGGAAAATTTTCCATCAACCCAAAGTATGAAATCACAAAAAAACACCTCTCATACTTTAGTATGAGAGGCTAGATTTGCCAGGATCTATATGGCTTTAAGGCCGCGAAGGAATAATTTGGTTTTTAAGCAGGAAGCTAATAAGCTCTGCACGGCTGCTCACTTCATATTTGGAAAAAATATTTCTGACATGGGTTTTAACAGTGTTTTCACTGATAAACAAGGCCTGTGCTATTTCACGATTGGATGCACCAGATAAAATGTGCTGCAGCACTTCCTGTTCCCTTACCGTCAACTCTTCTAGGGCTTTCACGCCAAGAATGATATTATTTTGTTGGCTTTCGCTCATACGATCATAGGCGGCAAGATAAGTGTGGCTTTTCAGCAACTCAACCAGCTGCTGGTTAAGAGGTGGTAACATGATTAAGGTCACACAAACAACCGTAAGTGCTATGACCGCAACATTTGCGCTGGGAAGCTGAATGGAGGTTATGGCCATGCCCAAAGCGCCACCAGATAAGACACCGAGCACATTTGCGGAAAGTCCAATACCAAAAATTTTTGCGGGATTTTCAATATATTCCAGCATTTCACCGATAATACTCCACCAAAAAAGGTCGAAAATGCCGCAGGCCCCAAGCATCAGGGTGTTTACAACCAGATAATCCAAAGCGTTCCGCTCCAGCAGCATAAAGCTAATAAACGCTCCCATAATCATGGCCATACCCACATACAAAATCTTTGCGCGAGCCATTCTCATAGGCAGGTTGCGCATAAATAGAAGCGCGATTACATAAGGAACGGCCCAATACCAGCTTGTGAGCCCCGTAAGGTGCTCAAAAGCCGGGTTTATTACTTGATACATAAGGCCGGAATTGATGGTTATGACAAAAATAAACAGGCATAAAAGTATCAGCGGTTTTTTTATATCTCTACGCCGGTAATTCTCTATTTCTTCCCGCCAATCGTTCTCAGTTTCGCCTGGAAGTACCCAAATACACGCCATACCTACAACCAGACATATTATTGAAAGGGTAAGTCCAATAAAAGGTGAAAAATTTATGGCTACTACATTGATGGCAATCATTAAGATATTGGAATAGATAAGGACATCCGCGCAGGATTTGAACCGATGGTTTTTAGGTGTAAAGGCCTTCAAAAAATATCCCCAAGAAGCTATGGCGGAGCCTCCCGCGTAGCCACTTAAAATCAATCCAACTGCCCACAGGAGAGAAGGAGAAAAAAAGAATGGCGCTGTCGCCATAAAACATATAGTCATACTACCGAGCATTGTGTATCTTGCAATTGCCTGGGATTTAACAAAAAAACCACCGGAGAATAGTCCTGCAAAATGAGCAATTATAGCAACCAATATGTAGGGAGCACCAGCTACATTGTTATAAGCCAGCGTGCTATAGAGTACCTGTCCTTCAAAAAGAAACGACAGAAGATAAGCAGAAAGCAAGGAGAACCCGGCGATAGAGAAAAAACGATTATTCAAAGCTATGAACTGAGCCATTCCAGCATCACCCTCTACTGTGCAAAGCCTCAACCATCATTTTCTGTAGATAAGATCTTCCCATATTTCGACACATATGGTCAATAACCTTCTTTCTTCGACACTGCTCTTGCATTAGCATCCTGTCGCAAAATCCTTCACATTCTTACCGATATCACTTGACCAATATCCATATATTTCATATTATTGATAAAAATGATGCAAAAGCGAAAGAGTTCCTGTGTACAATCACAAAAAGGAGGTGCTTTGACCCTTTAAGCCATATTCCATCTGTCCTTCAGCCCTAGCCACATCTCCAACTAAAGTGAGGGGATACAGTGAGACAAACAGTCAGAGGGATTATTTTTTGTGTGTTGGGTGTATTGATAATTTTTATTACGGGTACAGCGGCAGCGGCCGGGCCACAGAATATTCAAGGGGAAATTGGCACATCTAATCATTTTGTTCCTCTTTTTGCTGATGTTCCTACCAGTTATTATAATGCAATATTTATCAACTATCTAGCAGAACTGGAACTGGTCAATGGTTATCCTGACGGAAACTTTCGACCATTTGCCGGTCTAACACGTGCCGAGGCTGCGGCAATACTGGTACGGACAGCTGATGAGGCCGAATTACCCACGGCGGCGCCTTTTGTTGATGTAAATCCAAACCATTGGGCTGCGGGCAGTATCACAGCTGCAGCCGGCGCAGGTTTGGTGAAGGGCTATCCGGATGGAACCTTCCAGCCTGACGCTGTGTTGACCAGGGCTGAAGGTCTTGCTTTGTTTTTACGCCTTGCCAGACAACCAGTTGCGGGAGCAGCTCTACCGGATCTGGCCGATATCGGGCCCGAGCACTGGGCCGCTCCCTCTGTGGCGGTGGGATTAGATGCCGGCATGGTTGAGCTATCCCAGGATCAGAAACACTTCCTTCCCGCTGCCCCCCTGACCAGGGGTGAAATGGCCCGTATCCTGGGTATTTTACTCACCCGGGATCCATATTATTATCAAATCGATCTGCAGGGTGAGCTTAAAGTAAACAGGGGATCAGTTAACCTGGTCAAAGCCGATGGACAGGCTGTAACTGTCAGGGATACTGCCGAAATTGCTCAGGGCGACTCGCTTAATACCGGGGCAGGCAGCGAGGCTGAAATTATTTTTCCGGATGGCAGTGGTTTTTTGCTACAGGAAAACACCCTGCTCAGTATTAAGGAGGCCATAGGCCGCTCTTACATTACCGGCGCCGGCACAGCAGGAACAGCTGTTGACTGGTTGGCTTTGGATCTGCAGCAGGGCATTATTTTTGGCGCCCTGGCTACCCAATATGAAGATGCCGCAGGACCTGGTGAGGCACTGGAAGCAGTGGCAAGCAGTAACCGGATGACCCGCTACCCCATGCTGGCCGCCGCCGGGGATGAATGGATGGGGCAAATGTTCTTGCTCAGTGCTAATTCTACGGCAAGCGGCACGCAACAGGATTTGCCCTGGTATCAGCAAGCCCAGCTAAAAAAGGTGCGGGTAGAAGTGGATATGCCCTGGTCGGTATGTGCAATCCGCGGGACTTTCTGGCAAAACCATGTGCACAGAAATGGTCATTCCGCCACCAACCTGTTTAAAGGAGAGGGCCAGGTAACCGCCGGGGGCAAGAGGGTAGATCTAACTGACGGCCAGCGTACCGAAGTAAAAGGAGCCAACACCCCACCTTCACCTCCGTCAGCCATGTCCAAAGAAGAAAAACAAAAATGGATTGCTCTGGCACGGTGGATTCTAGAAAGAGCCCGGGACATCGATAGCAGGATAATGGATGATGAAGTAACGGCAGCACTGGCAAAGGCGTTGGTGGAGGCTAACAATGGCCGGATACCGGACAACATACCACCCTCCTTGCAGCAACTAATACAAAATGCAATATCCACAGGACAGCCGCCTTCCCCGGGTGAGGGCACAGGAAGTAGCGGAACTGGCAGCAGTGAACCACTTCTCAAACTAACCTGGGATGAGCAGGGCAATGATTTCAATGCAAGAAAGTTTTACAGCGTTGCCGCCGGTGAGGAACAGGAAATAACCTTCTACGCTTTTCCTGCTGCAGGTGTTACCCTGCCGGACAAGATCATCTTTGTCCTGGATTGGGACAATGATTCCAGTATTGAAGTTCTGGAAGACACTGCTACCCGTACAGAAGATGGAACATGGCAGGTTATTGGTGATACCGGTCCAAAGTATACGGTAAAGGTAAGGTTTAACGAGGCTGGAGCATACAATTTAGAGCTACACGCAATAACTGAATAAACAATCAGACAAGTGCTGAATCACCAAATAAGTGACTGTATGTGCATAGTTTACAAAATCTAAAAGAAGGGGGCGTATTAATGAAAAGAGCTAAAAAGTTTTCGGCGGTAGTCTCAATGGCAATGGCTTTGCTGCTGGTCCTTTCCAGCACAGCATATGCAGTACCGATCTCCAATACCTTGTATGCTACTTTCAATGTGGGCGCGCAAACAGAGGTAACTGTTACAGATGCTGCGGGTTTGAGGAATGCCTTAAATAATGCGAATATTACTACTATTAACCTGGCTGCCGGTCGTTACCTGGGACCGTTTGAGATAACCAGGGATGTTACTATTAAGGGTGCAGGAGTTGATAATTCATTTATAGATGCACCGGATGATTTAGCAGGAAAAGATACTATACCTATACTAGGTGTTGAAGGCGGCTCTAGTCCCATAATATGTGTTGCAAATGGTGCTAATGTGACCATTAAGGATCTTACCGTAGATGGATTAAGTAAAGGTGAAACAAGTGAATATAGCTTCGCAGGGTTAATATTCCATAACGCTGGCGGCACAGTTGAAAATGTTACTGTTCAAAATATAAGAACAGATGATTATTATCAATATCATGGTACAGGTATTTTTGCTTTTAATGAAAATGAGAGTGAACGCAGCCTTATAATTAAGAATTGTAATATTACTAATTACCAGTTAGTAGGTATGGGAATTCAAGGCCGCAATTTGACTGCAAGTATTACGGGTAATACTTTTACCGGTGCTACCTCTGATTCTTATAGTGATAACGATAGCTATAAACCACCGACAGGCATTATTGCAACCAACATCGATGTAGATAAGTTAACTTTGTCGGATAATACCTTTTCGAATAACGATTATGATTTCATGAATATGGATGTTGATCCAGTTACCCTGACAGGTAAAATTGACGGCAGCGAGTTTGAGTTTGATGAATATGGTGATGGTAATATTTCATTATCACCTGAGAAAAACACTCCTGTCTCACTAGAGCTCACAGCAGCCGTTCACTGGCTAAAAATAGGTCTGGCAGCTGATTTGATTTTAGAATTTACTGCTCCTGAAGTAATTTCCCCTGGTGAGATCACAGTGAAAGTTGGCAGCAGCGAAATTTCGCCGGTAGAAGGGACAGATAACAGGTTCATATTAGGGACGGTACCTCTTAATGAATTAACCAACCTGGAATTCAGTGACATTACTGTGACCTTTAATACCGGCAGTGAAGAAAAAACTTATGAAGCTATGATTTATGTTGATGACGGAACTCCAGAGATTTAACTAGCATAGGCAATCTGGCAGATATTGCTCTCACTAAAACGAGGGCTAACTGTTGCACGTTAGCCCTCGTCTTTACCATGCTGGCGACTCATCACCAAAAGCAGCATTTTGCTATGTCCTGGCCCTGGAAAGGAGTTGTTCGACCTATATTAGCTCAAGCCTCAGCTAAAACCTCAAGATGGCTGTTGCCTCTGATACTCTTTCTGCTGGTACAGCTGGCTGTACTTGCCGGCCTGTTTTCCCGTGCTGAAATGGGTATGTATGATACCTGGTTTCGCCTCCAGGGTGTGTAGGACCCCGGGGAGCAGGTAGTTATTGTGGCCATGGATGAGTCCTCCATACACCAGATGGGCTCTCTACCCTGGCCCCGCTCAACGCATGGTCAACTGCTGGACAAACTGGCGGAGGCCAGGGTGGTAGCATTTGACCTTATTTTTAACGCCCCCACTGACCCGAGCCAGGATGAAGCCTTAGCCCAGGCAATCGATAAACACGGGCGGGTGGTGCTGGCCAGCCAGTTTTATTTTGAACAGGATGATACAGGGGAAACCCTGCAGGTTTTTCAGCCCCCAATGGCCGGACTTATGTCCGGGGCGGCCGGGCTGGGTTTTGCCAACATGCCCACTGATCCGGACAAGGTGGTGCGCCGCAGCACGCTGGTGGATATAAACACCTTCGAGGTGCCGTTCCCTTCCCTGGGGCTGGCAACATTTATTGCCGCAGCCGGCCTGAGTCCTTTAGATTTAGAACTACAGCATGGCAAGCTGATCGTCGGTGAACATTTTATCCCATTAAACCACCTGAACCAGGCAATGCCCGGCTTCTGGGGCCCGCAGGGCACTTTTAAAACTTACAGTTATTATGATGTAGTCAACGGCAAGTTTTCGCCTGCTGAATTCAAAGACAAAATAGTGCTGGTGGGAATTACTGCTTCCGCTGAAAAAGAAGATATTTTCGCTACCCCCTATACTACGTCAAACCTTGTTATAAGCGGCTCTCTCCCCACACCGGGGGTGGAGATCCATGCCGCAGTGGTGCAGAGTTTTTTGTCCCATGTCTGGTTTAAAGAAGCCCACCCTATGCTCAACCTTGCTATATTATTGCTGGCAGCTTTCCTGGCTGCTGCGGCTGTATCCGGGAGAGGCCCCTGGCTGGGTCTGGCGGGAGCCCTCGTTGTTATACTGCTGGTGGTGGGAACAGCCTTTGGCCTATGGTGGTATGAGCGGCTTTGGGTCAACGTGGCTGCACCTGGAGTTCTCGTATTTCTCACTTACGCCGGGATAACAGCATCTGATTATGTACAGGCGGAAATAGCACGGCGGCGCACCAGGGCCATGTTTGCCCGCTATGTATCACCCGAAGTAGTCGAAGAATTGATGAGCAGTTCAGCTAGTGTGGGCCTGGGCGGCCGGCGGCAGACGTTAACAATTATGTTTTGTGATATCCGGGGGTTTACCGCTTATAGCGAAAATAAAGCACCGGAACAGGTAGTCAAACGCTTAAATGAGTATTTGACTGCTATGACGGAGATAATTTTTCGTCAAGGGGGCACCCTGGACAAATACCTTGGTGACGGGTTAATGGCCTTTTTCGGGGCGCCGGTATATTACCCGGACCACATTCAAAGGGCCATTCAGGCAGCGATTGATATCCAGATAGCGGTGGAGCGGCTGAACAAATCCTGGGCGGACCAGGGGGAGCCGCCCTTATATGTCGGTGTAGGGATAAACTCCGGCAGTGTACTGGTAGGTAACGTGGGCAGCCCCGAGCGAATGGATTATACAGTTATCGGTGAGGATGTCAATCTTGCTTCCCGGGTAGAGGGACTGACCAAAACATTTGGCGAGCTGATTGTTATCAGCGGGCGAGCGGTACGGATGTTGGAGGATGAAGGTATAGAGGACAAGAGACTGCGGCGACTTGGCCAAGCGGAGGTAAAGGGTTTTACAGACCCCATAGAGGTGTATACCGTTGTTAGGTAAATACGGATAAGGCAGGTTGGTTAGTAGGTCAGGCTGTATAAACACTGACCTACTAACCAACTACTGCTTTGAGTGGCATTCGATCATATAAATCCTTTTGAATAGAGGCGACATGATGGAAGTATCGTATGAGAACTTGCTTGCAAGTAAAGCTTTGCGCAGCTTTTTTGATTTGCAGGAGGAAGATGAAGTTCCGCAGGAATTGTTTTTAATCCTGGACAAAATCAGAATAAGAATTTTTAAGCCTGGTGAAAGAATTATTCGCGAAGGTGACCAGGCAGACAGCCTTTTCATTATTGACCAGGGACAGGCTGACGTCATCAGTGAAAGTGCCGGCGGCGTGCTGATTGGGCAGCTTCAGGCAGAAGATTTTTTTGGCGAAGTAGCTCTTTTAACGGGTAAGACACGCACTGCAACTGTTGCAGCTAAAACAGAGCTGGTGGCATTTGAATTGTTCCGTGAGGATCTGGACCAGGTGACCAAAGCTTATCCTCATATTGTAGGCACCCTACTACAAAAGCTTTATGAGCGTTTAAAAGTATCCTATCTTGCACTGGAGCAAAGAAATGAAGAACTGCAAAAGCTGAGCAATATAAGGACAGAGTTGGCCTCGTTGTTTACCAGCGTGGTCCTTTTGATCACTGGTTACACCTTTATCTTAGGAGTATTAAGCAATGATTTAATAAACCAGTATTTGCCTGCACAAAGCAATTATATCATCTCCAGGCTCATTGAGATTTCCACTCTGGTGGTTGTATTTAAAATTGTTAAAAACAGCAGTTTGAGCTGGAAAGATTTTGGTTTGAACACATCAGGAGCAAAGAAGGCTATTGTGGAAGCCCTGGTTGTCTCTTTTCTAATTATTGGGGCTCTTTGTTTAGTGAAATATGCCTTAATCATCGCCTATCCGGACAGTTTTTCTGAAAAGCAAATTATATCATGGAAGTATTTTGATTATACCTACATTACTTACCTGGTAGTGGCGCCTCTCCAGGAGTTTATAACCCGGGGCGTAGTGCAGTCCTCATTACAGCGGCTTTTAGTAGGCCGCAGCAAAATAGTGCTGTCTATTATGATTACATCGTTTCTTTTTGGCTCCCTGCATGTTTTCTCTTCTCTCTATCTAGGGCTGGTTGCAACAATCAGTGGCTGGCTATGGGGATGGATGTACTACAGGCATAATAATTTAATCGGTGTCAGCATTTCCCATTTTCTCATTGGCAATTTGACCGGCTTGCTCGGGCTTTGGGTGATATTTTAATCATCTAGAAAGAAAGGTTGCATCAATAAATATGTTCAATAAGATAAAGTACGCTTTATTCCGTATTATTTTTATTATCTATGCTGTCTTTTGCATCCTGACCTTTGGTTTGGGAGGTTTTTTATTAGCTCCCCTTTCATCTTATTACTTCTTTAATGACCTTAAATTTTGGAAGTATTATAAATATTTCTTTCCCGTGTTAAAGGCTTTCTGGCACCTTGCACATCTGTGGTTAACATCGGAGGCTTACCGGGGCGAGTTTTCTCTTTCCCTGACAGCACCGCCCAGAACATCTCCTGATATGGAGATTGTAAGGATAAGGAGCACCTGGAAGGCGGGTGCATTTGATTGTAATCAATGCACAAAGTGCTGTCAGATCTTGAATTGTCCCTTAATGGACAACTCCAATCACCTGTGCAGGTCTTATAATTCCTTTTTCTGGCGTTATTTTGCCTGCGGTAGATATCCTGTCAACAGACAACAGATTGAGTATTATGACTGCCCCAAGTGGGAAATGAAAGAATAACAAACTAAGCCCTAACCAATCAAAGTAGCTACAGCCAGAATAACAATGTGCCAGCTTTGATCAATCATTATGACAAGCCAGGGCACGTCCTGGGATTGAGTAATGTTTTTTGCCCACCAATTCACAAATACGCGCCGGTCCAAAACCAGGTGAGCTAAAAATATAATTAATATCCCTCGCCATGTCAACCCTCCGGCCGCCAGGGCACAAACAGTCACGGTTGCTGTATAAACCAATGAATGCACTAAAAGCGGCAGCCACCGGTTTGCTTTTCCTTCGGCCATCCAGCGGTTTTGGAATAAAAAGTCCCCCACCAGGTGACCCAACAGCAGCCAGGAAAACAGCATTATGATCATACTCCTTAATTTAACCCCATCATAACAGTCAGTTCTGACAGGGGGACGGTTCCCTTGTCACATCGAGTCTGACACGGGGACGGTTCTCTTGTCAGAGTGATACGTCTCAGACATGACAGGGGAACGGTTCGAGACCACACCTAATGAAAAATAGCAAATATGGTATTGCAGCACTCTGGAGAAGCTATGATTGCACGATAATCCACGTTTTTCCTGCTTAAGCTCTATTATAAGCTGAAATGGTCGTTATTTCCATTATTTTCAGAAATGACTTCGAAAAATGCTACCCCTAACGATAAAATGATACAAATGCACACCCCCTGAATCATTGCTTTACAGCAAGCAAATAATGAACGCCCTTTGGTGCTGACATTGTGTGCTCCGGCGTCACTGAGTTATAAGTTGTAAAATACTGCTCAGTCATTTCGATATCATCCAAATGCTTTTGCCATATTGTCGGCAATTCTCAAATAGTCTTCATCTCCTAAAACAATCTCAGCAATATCGAACACCGGTCGAATCAGCCGAGTACAGCCCTTCTGCCAACTGATATGCCACAGGAGCCTGCCCTGCCGCTACGGTGATTTCAAAAGACAACCTGGTAAAAAAGCAGGACCAATGAGATTTTGACTCCTGTTTTTTACGCATATCACAGGGTTGATGATATATTGATATACAGTTCTAATTTTTATCCTTCCATGCCGGCAGCTTGGTCATCATTCCTATTGCTGCTTTCCGTCTGAATTTCCTCCGTCGCATGCCCTGCCTTTTTTCCGTGCAGAAGATAATATAAGAACATTGTGCCCAATGTAACTATAGCCATGGTCAAGTATAATCCTCTGTAATTTATTAAAGGAATTAGTAATCCGGATATATAGGGCCCCACTGCTATTCCCGTGTCTAAGAATATATATAGCGTCGAATTAGCCAATCCTAACCTGTGCGAAGGAGTCACCTTAACGCAAATAGCTTGACTGCTGGATTGAATTGTACCAAATCCGAGCCCTACAAAAACCGCCGCCAGTAATATGTTAAACCCATGATTAGCTGTACTGAGGATAATAAACCCTATTATATATATTATAAATGCTGGATACATGTTGATATTTTCACCTTTTGCGTCAAACAAGCGACCTGTAAACGGTCTGGAAACTAAGATTACGACAGCATATATAACAAAAAAAACACTGGCTGCATTCAATAAATTAATTTGCTTGGCATATGCGGTAAGGAAAGCAAGGATGCTTGAATAACAACCGTAACTCATCAAACAAACTAGGGCGATTGGAATGGCTCTATATTCAAAAAAATTGCTTAATTTAAAACCTTTCAGTTCCTCCCGCTGTTCTTTCGTTATTGCTATTCTAGGAACAGATAAAAATAAGTTATTAAGAAGAGCCAATACTGCTGCAATTGTACAAACAGTAAAGATCATATTGAAGCTGCCATGTTGGGTCAGATACATGCCTAAAAAAGGGCCAATAGCTGTTGCCAGTGTGACACTTAGCATAAAATAGCCCAGCCCCTCACCAAGTCTTTCACGGGGAACAATATTAGCTGCAATAGTCAGCATTAAGGTGCTGGAAATACCAAAAGATACACCATGAAAAAAGCGTACTACTAAAAGGAATATAATATTATTAACTGCAAAATAAAGTAAACTCGTTAATAAACCTAAAATCAAGCCCGCATAAAGCAATCTCTTTTGACCAACTAGTTCATTCCATTTACCTGTAAACAGACGGGCAATCAGTCCACCGATTACAAATATGCTGGAGGCAAGCCCGGCTTCACTGGGAGAAGACGCGAAAGTATCCATTGCATATACCGATATAACAGCCATTAACAGGTAGTAATTCAAAGCTAAAAACAAACTCACAAAGAAGACGATGATAAAATCTTTAGTCCATATATTTGATTTACTCATTAGTTGCTACCTCATTAATAAACACTATTAGCAAAATACTTCATATTATTTTCCTTATTTTGTTTTATTTGCTGGTTAAAAACATTTTATCATTTTGAATATGCTTATACTACTATGTTTTTTGCCGCGACCCTATAACAGATTGCTGACTAACTGGGATAGCTAATTAATATGAGTCCGTCATCACCAAAACAACAAAATCGCTCCGCAGAAACGCAGGAACGGCTGTATTGCTAGTGTATTACTAGACTTTCAGGCAATATAAAAACCACCCACCGATAAAATACTTTTTATCAATAGATGGTAGTTAATCTGGTGTGTTGGCCATGGGCGCTGAGCAACAAGTTGAAACTATAGTGAGCAAGATAAAGGAACTGGAATCCAATAAAACACTGCTACAAAACCGTATTAGAGAGCTGGACAAAAAAATAAAAGCTGCCCTTTACTCAAGATATGGTTGAATCTTATCTTGAGCAACACCAGCAGCATATTGAGAATAAAGATATTGATGCCTGCAAAAAATTCATATCCAACTACGTGGAGCAGGTGACTGTGTATAAAGATGAAATAGAAGTAAAAATACTTCTGGATATTGATGGTGGTGGAGGCGGGCCGTACCATTTCAAATCAACAGCGGAAAAACATACGCTAAAAAAGCGCCTTCTTCAAAGTTACATGAAACCCTGTCCACATAATATGAGTGTAATGAGTGCAGGATTGTCTTGTCACTTGACCTGCTTATTCCAATAGGAACCTGCCTGCATTATTTTTCCTTCTTATTATTTCGCACTCTATTAATATCTTGGATGATTTCATCCAAACTCATATCATTTAGCCAGTTACTTCTATCTTTTGTATAATCACCCATCCCTACGTCATACTGCTGGATGAATCGAGCCATTCCTGCAGGCCCTAAAGATTTTGCCAGGGCTGCTAAGCCAGCTTTTCGAAGCTGATTAGGACTCATCGTTTGCATCTGCATTTTGTATCACCTCTAAAAACCATATTACTGGATTTTCAACTCTTACCCTCAGTTTATTTTTATTCTTTTTAGCTTTAATTAGGAACTTGTCATCAGTCGTAAGGAGCACTTCGGCAACCACACTTTCAGCACAGGCAAGATGCAAAGCATCAAATGGCTTAAATCCTATACCCACTAGATAATTGGCTCGTTTTTTCACTCCTTCATCCACAACTATTCTTTCATGGGCTATACTAGTTAAAACACCAACCTTTTGTTTCTTTTCAAGGTCAGGAGTGACTGAGACTTCATAATCAATGGCTTCACTACCTACCAAATACCATTTTCCTGCTTCACAAGCAGAAAGAATTGACAAAACAGCTTCAGATTCAAGCCGGATCCTCTCTTGGGTCTGGTCATCAAAAGGACGGTTCAGACAACATACATCAAGGTAAATCATCATTATCCACCTCGTATAACCCATTATAACATCATGATAATCTCCATGCCATAACGAGACTTCTTCAGTGCAGGCAGCGGCTCCAGTTGCGGAACATATTTTTGTATCCTCTTGAGCGCATTTAGCTTAACAGCTTGCCCAACCGTTGTGGAAAAGCTAAAAACCCACTGCATGATTTATGACTATGACAAAAGCATGTATAATCAAACTAATAACTTGTCACGGGGACGTTCTTTTTGCTGCCTTTCATTTGTCATTGAAGCAGCACCTATTTACATTTTTCTCCACCCTAAACTATTCTCCTCTAATAAAGGTTAGAATGAAGAAAACCCAGGCTATCTGTAAAAGCACTGGGTTGTTTGTTTTTTCATATTTGGCTAATCTACTAACAAATGATACAATGCACACCCCTTATCTAATGTTAAACGATTTGTTAAGGGGGGTGTGCATTTTGCACCCTCCCACGCGCCCTTTTCTTTATATTTTCAATATGCATATTAAGATTTAAAAGAACCACTATTCCGTTGCTTGAGTCACAACTCCGGCGGAATGGTTTAGGATTATAAAGATAATGGGGATGCCGGAAATCATTGGTTTCCATTTATTGGTATATAATAAAAAACAACTACCGTTTCATAACCACCCAAAAACCATCAAAAGTTCATGTGTTTATTCAACTTGCGATTTGTTGTAACCGTTAAACTAAATTGAACAGAAAACAACAAAACATCAAGCGAGGCGCTTCAAGTGAAGTGCCTCGCTTACGTTTCCAAGTATTTTCTTAATTCTTAGCTCTATTTCCCCAGCAGATTATACAGTACCTGTGCCATTTCCGCTCTGGTGGTCGTATTGAGCGGAGATAGCTTTCCGTTGCTGCCGCCGATGATTCCGGCTCTGACCAGCAGATTCAGTGCGTCCTTAGCCCAAGAGTCAATCTGCTCCGCATCCGAGAAGTCGGAAAGCACTTTACCGGAATCATTCTGTGGCAGCTGACCGATAACTTTCAGTGCATTGCATAGTAGAGTGAACATCTCCTGTCGGGTGATCTCCTTTTCCGGTGCGAACATATTGTCTCCTACGCCTGCTGATATGCCCAGTCTCTTGGCCGCTGCCAGGTAGCTGGTGTAATATGCGCTGCCCGCGTCCGCGAAGTTATCTTGTGGATTTAAGTCGGGGGCTATGGCGTAGGCCTTCATCAGCATGACGATTAACTGTCCCCGGGTAAGCTTGGCTTCGGGGCTGAAATTGCCGCTTCCGGTACCTGTGGTAATCTCCCTGGCAGCGATAAAGGAAACCGCTTTCGCATACCATGCATCACTCACCACATCCTTGAAGTTCACTTGATGGTAGCCTACGGCATAATAGCTGAAATGGGTGGTGGTAAAGGTTACGGTTCCGGTTTCAGGGTCGTATTGCCCGTTGGATACCGGTACCGTGTTACCGCTGCCGTCGATGTACCAGACTACAATACTTTCCGGGTGGGCTAGCTCGGCGGCTGTGGGTGTATAAGGAATCGACACCGTAACCGGCGCTTCCGGATTGTTCCAGTTGATTGGCTTACCGTCGATGGACAGTGTGAGCTGTACCAACGGTCTGTCTCCGATAGCGTCCTTAACTTCCTCCGGCAAGTTGGATTTATCTCCCTTACCAATGGTGATCTGTGCATTATTTCCCTCTGCGTCCTCAATCCTGGTCAGCATATTGGAGGACACTGTGATGCTGCCTGCATCGGTATTGAAAGTCAGCATACCCTGAACATCAGTTGTGGACAGATTGGCAAGCGATGTGCCGACCGAGTAAGTGCCGGTGCCGGGTATGGAAGGCATGGTGACGATAGTTCTTCCCTGAGGTCTCGTCGACCAGGGATCTTCCTCTATGGAGGCGTTTCCGGTATTATTGTTAACTGTGACCAGGAAGGCCCTTTCCGTGTCGCTTCCTGCCTTCACTTGTGCTTGATAGGTAGGAACTGAAGGAGTCCTGCCTCTGCCAGAACCTGAACTACTGCCGTTATACGTCCATTTGGCATACAAATCCACATCGGCAGTGATAATGGTGGTGCTTGTGTATTGTGTTCCAGCACCGTTTTGCCCGGTGAACCAGCCGCCGAAGCTGTATCCGCTTTTGCTTGGATTGTTCGGCCAACTAGCTCCGAGGGCGGAGCCGCTGGTTACGGTTTTGCTGGCATAAAGAGAGCTGTCGCTGTAAAAGTTTACGGTATAAGTTGATACGGGAATTAGCTCAAAAATAGCTTTCACTGTTACGCTTTGGCCCGGCATAATGAAGCTATTGACTGAAATTGTCACACCACCGCTGATAACCTGCCATTCCTTGAACTGATATCCGTTGGCGGGGGTGGCTGTAAGGGTAATTTCAGCACCTTCCGCAGCTGAAGCGATATTAGCGCTGGCTGTTCCGTTGCCGTCGTTTTCAACCGTGATGGAATATTGGGCAGGCGGCGCTTCACCTTTGATCCATACTGTGTTGCTGCTTTGCTGATAGGTACGATAACCAGCCTTGGTAGTTGGAAGTACATAATCGTCAATGGTTATGGGGTCATCGTCGGCGAACTGGATATAGTCCGGAGCTGTGAGTATTCCGTCAAGGGTAATGCTGCCGCCGGCCCTCATCATTGCGCCTACCCGGTTGGCAGTAACATTGCCTCCGATTTCCGCTGCTCCGTTATATACACTGATGCCAATTCCTTCGGGATTTCCGATTAAATTGTTGCCACTGGATTGTACATTGCCCATGACTCTGGCGGTAGCAGCAGAGACACAAACGCCCTCATGGTCTGCGCTGACACTTCCCTGAACCTCAAGGGTAGATCCTGCCTGGGCATGGATGCCATAGCTTCTGATACCTGTTGCCGTTGCATCTCCCAAAACAGTAAGCGAGGCTTGACCATAAGTATGAGCGGCCTTAGAATCAGGTCCGAAGGCACTGGCATTGGTGACGGTGACTTCAGACAAGGCGGAGTTTGAATGTACCGTTACTCCGCAGCCGTTGGCCGGTCCCGTCACATTTAACGCGCCGGTTCCGGAAAGAGCCACACCTCCTCCGTTATACACACCCAATGCGTGAACTCCCTCAACTGAGCTGACTAGGTTTAATGTATATTCGTTTAGCTCAAAGGTAATTTTTTGGTTATCCAGAGCTATACCCTGGTCATAGTCGATGTTTTGCAGAAGAGTAATCGTTTTGGTTTCTCCAATGCCGACTGCCGCCAAGGCCGCATCCAGCGTGGCATACTTGATTGTGCCGATCTCACAGACATATTCTGTCGGCGTAGCCGCTGCGCTGGCCTCAGCACCGTTGCCGGCGCTGTTGACCGCCCGCACCTTAAAGGTATATTCCGTGCCGTTGGTTAAATCGGTGAAAGTATGGGAGGTGTTTAAACCCACATCAGTCCAATTGGCACCGTTGTCTTTCGATATCTGGTATTTCAAGATGGCGCTGCCGCCATCACTGGCGGGAGCAGTCCAGCTTAACGCCACCTGAGTGTCACCGGGCGTGGCGGTGAAGTTTTGCGGTGCGGCGGGTGCCGTGACCACGGGGCCGCCTACGCTACCGATCCAAACGTTACTGGTGCCATCCGAGTAAGTGAGAAAGCCGGGCTTAGTGGTCGGTTCGGTTGTGTCGGCAGCAGTTTTTTCGGTGGTTCCCACTATGATAAATGGGGTTCCCGCCGAAAGGCTGCCGTCAATGGTCACAGCTCCATTGTAAATCGGGTAACCAACGTTCTGTTCTGCCTTTGCACCTATGCCGGATGATATCACATCCCCTTCTACTTCAATACTTCCGCCTTGTGCATGAACACCAGTGTAATTGGTTCCCTGACCTGTTACATCGCCGGTAACCTTAACAGTGGTTTGCCCACTGGCAAGGATTCCTGCACCTTTTAGACTTTGCCATGTAGTACCAAGCACATTGATATTGCCATTTACAGTAACTATTGTTCCCGGATTTGCGGCTACTTGTACGCCTGAATGACCTGCCGTTATGTCACCGTTCACAATCACACTGCCGTTTTTGGCATTAACATTTACTCCCATGTCACCGGCAATTATATGACCGTTCACTGTAATCATGCCGCCGTCCAGGGAATCACCGGAACCGTACATATAAATGCCGATAGCTCCTTCCCCTGTCACGTCCACATTATTCACTGTGACTTCCGAGTTGGCGTCGAGAACCTGTATGCCGTAACTAATGGAATTGGAAGAGCTCTTAACGTTGAACTTGCCCGTTCCTGTACCGGCAAGCCTTACTTTACCGCCATTTTTTACTGTGAGTACATAATAAATTGACTCATCGGGGTTATCGCTGGTATCGAGTAAAAGATCATAGTTACCCAAGTCGAAGTAGATTGTCTTGCCGTCTACCTCGATGGGTGAGGTGTGGGTATTATTGTTAAGCAGCTTAATGGTTTGCCCGCTTGTTACTGCGGCCAGTGCCTGACCCAGCGTGGTGTACTTGGTTGCGCCGATCTCACAGACGTATGCTTCAGGTGTGGCTGTTATGCTTGCTTCCTCTCCATTGCCTGCGCTGTTGACCGCCCGTACCTTAAAGGTGTACATCGTACCATTGGTCAAACCGGTAAAAGTATGAGAAGTGCCGGTGCTTGCCTCAACCCATGTAGTGCCGCCATCTTCGGACACTTCGTAATGGGAAATTGCGGTACCGCCGTCACTGGCCGGAGCTTCCCAGCTTAACTCCACCTGGGTGTCACCGGGCGTTGCGGTAAAGTTCTGCGGTACGGTAGGTACGGTTAGCCCGGCTTCCAGCGTGGCCACTGTATGACTACCGCCA
This sequence comes from Pelotomaculum sp., assembly GCA_050950345.1. GTDB lineage: Bacteria > Bacillota > Desulfotomaculia > Desulfotomaculales > Pelotomaculaceae > Pelotomaculum_C. The sequence continues at coordinate 80,617 of JBMNHK010000002.1, read as the reverse complement.
CAGGCCACAGCCAACCAGGTACCAGCACCGTCAAGGCGTTGGGGGGTAAGCTTACTAACAGTAGTGTTATCCCCCAATTGTCCGCTTGAGCTTAAACCCCAGAGCCAAAGGCTGCCGTCGGTCTTAAAAGCCGCATTGTGCGCATAGCTGGTACTTACGAAGATCCAGTCGGTATCAGTGCCAATCTGGGCGGGAACAGGGTGAGCAGGAGGATCTGAAACGCCGTCGCTGGATCCGTTGCCAAGTTCTCCATATTCATTGCCGCCCCAGGCCCAAAGACTGCCGTCTGCCTTTATGGCCACAACATGATTATCTCCTGCTGCTGCAGCCAACCAAGTATCGCTGCCGACCCGTGTTGGAACATTTTTATCTACAACAGTCCCGTCGCCTAACTGGCCCACGTGGTTCAACCCCCAAGCCCAGAGACTGCCATCCGCTTTCAGAGCCACGGTAAAATTTGTTCCTGCGGATACTGCAGCCCACTCTTCAGTGCTGATTTGGGTGGGAACTTTCTTAGAAGTAGTACTACCATCACCCAATTGACCCTTTGAATTGTATCCCCAGGCCCAGAGACTGCCGTCTGCCTGCAGAGCTACTGTATGGTAAAATCCGGCAGACACTGCGATCCAGGTACTCTCGTCATCAATAAGGATTGGCACATTCCTGTTTTCAAAACTATCGTCCCCCAGCTGACCAGAACTATTTCCGCCCCAAGCCCACAGGCTGCCGTTGGTTTTTAGGGCTACTGTATGATTATCTCCTGCCTCTGCTGCCGCCCAATCGTTGTCGCTGCCAATACGTACGGGAGAATCCTTCCTGAGCTCGGATGTGCCGTCTCCCAACCGACCCTCATGGTTATCTCCCCAGGTCCACAGGCTGCCGTCCGATTTAAGGGCAACCGTATGCTGGTCACCTGCGCTTACCGTTGTCCAGTCTTCAGCTGTGCCGATATGTGTGGGGATGGATTTACCCTGTAAAGTACCGTCACCCAACTGCCCATGCACATTGTTGCCCCATGTGTAAAGCTGTCCCGGCTGCGTTGGCGCAGGCGCTGTCGGTGTGGCCGCTGCGCTTGCCTCAGCACCGTTGCCGGCGCTGTTGACCGCCCGCACTTTGAAGGCATATTCTGTGCCGTTAGTTAAGCCGGTGAAGGTGTGAAAGGTGCTGCTGCTGGCCGTAACCCATGTAGTGCCATCATCGGCGGACACTTCGTAGTGCGAAATTACGGCACCGCCGTCACTGGCAGGAGCATCCCAAGTTAGTGCTACCTGAGTGTCACCGGGCGTGGCGGTGAAGTTCTGCGGTACGGTAGGTACGGTGACCGAAGCCGCCTCACTTACAGTCAATGTAAGGCCGGTGTCAGTATAGGTTGGCTCAAAGGTAATACCATCTGTGTTGCTGCTGATAGATGCAAATTCGCCTGTTCTTGAACCGCAAGTCAAAATTTCAAAAGTGTCGCCCGATGAAGGGACATAACCACCCAGTATATTAATCTTTAATTCACCGTTTAAAATTGCATTTCCCGTAACCTCAAGCTGAGTGAAGTCACTAAGCCCCCCTATATCAAATTCTAGTGTGCCTGTATTCTGCTGCGTATAACCGGAGTTGAAATTAACAGACGTACAGGTATCAAGTATTTTTAAAGTTCCCATATTAGCAACATTGCTGCTCAGGTTATAGGCTTTCGTTTCCGCCCAGTTCCAGAGTTTTGTTTTCCTGGATAGAGAAGTTGCCGCTGCCTTCGGCACCGCCTGTAAGTCTAAGGATGCCGCCATTGATAAGCAATGCACCGTTGTTTACCAGATAGCGGTCCAAAGAAGACGGGATTGCATATAAATTTGCATTATTTTCAATTATAAGACTCCCGGAGCCTTCTATGCTTCCTCCGTTCCATAACAAGTTACTTTCTTCGGTTATTGTGATATCTCCCTCTCCGTCCAGCTTCCCGTTTATTAAAGAAGAATTTTCATATAAGGATGGATTTGTAATTTTAAGAGTACCGCCGGAAACCGTCAAATTTCCTGCGCAGTTTAGCCTTACACTTGTTTCACCTCCTGCATATTCCACTTCCGAAGACTCAGGGATAATTACATAGTCACCGTCAATCGGTACTTGTTCCAAATCCCAGTTGCCGGCAGTATGCCATAACCCGTCACCGGCACCCCCATTCCATGTTATGGTGCTTGCCGCGAACGCGGCGGACGGGCACAGCGCAAACACCACTAAAAAACATAGTGCTATGGAAACAATTCGCCTCATTCTCCTAACCTCCGTTTGTTTTTAATTGTCTTTTTTGATCACGGCATAAACACAATCACGCCGTGGGTAACTTTAGCATTATCGGCCGATACTGGAAAGATGACGGCCTTATGGAAACAATCGAGCTGAGGCTCGCTTGATGGCGCAATTCCTGAAAACATGAAAAACGGGTGCTTTAAGTCCTCTAAAAAGAAGGTGTCTCCGGCAAAGACCTTCCTGACTGCTGCAGCCAGCCTCATATCGTCGATCTTGTATTGCAGAATGCGGACCGCTCCTTTTTCCGGGGCCATGATCGGCGTTTTTGTTTCCGCCGCAAAAGCTTTGTTCACCATGGCCAGTGTATACTGCGGCGTAAAGATGGCCATGGGATAAGGGAAAAAATCAATGACTTGAGAAAACAGCCCTTCATTGACCATAAGCATCTGAAATTTTCTGATCATTTGACCTTGAGTCTCTGTTCTTTCCTCCAGCATTTTTTGCACCTCTGACAATTCCTCAAGCAGTTGTTCTTTGGTTTTACCCCCCATATGAATGCTCCTTTCCAGCCAAATTTATGTTATTGTTCCTAACTGTTATCAATATTTTATTAACCGGGCGGTTAGGAAAATAGGTTAAATATTGTTATAATCAGTAAGGAAAATGTTATTCGCAATAAAAAAGAAGCCGGGCTTTAGTACTAAACCAAAGCCGGACTTCCTCTTATTACTTATGATTGGACAATTTATTTTACTCTGACATTTTTCGGTATACGGACGGTGAAACGCCAACCTTCTCTCTGAATAATCTTGCATAATAGCCGTTATAATTCATGTTACAGGCGGCAAAGGCCTGAGCGACAGATAGGTTGGTATCCAGCAGCTTCTCCTTCAATTTGCTGATTTTATAATCGGTATAATACTCATGGGGGGTGACACCAGTATGCTTCTTGAACAGCTTTGGGAAATAATCCTTGCTGAGGCAGGCCGCCCTAGCAGTTACGTTGGCATTATACGGCTCCTGCCAATGAGTTTCTATATATTGTTTGCCCAGTCTGATTTCTTCTTTCCCTTTGTATATGTTTTTAAATATAAAAATGGCGGCAAAGTATTCTACCACACCATCAGCATTTACCAAGGGGAAACATGTAATGTCTGAGTTAATGGTTTGGATATCCTTGTCCGCCGCATGAAAATACCGGTTCATACCCTGGTAGGGCGCATTGAAATCAGTCAGATATACGGTTTTGCCTGTCAATACCTGACTCATCTGTTCCATAATGCCAAGCTCGTGCACGATGGGATCCTGAAAAACATTGTATTTTCCCACATGAGCTTCCACGCTTTTTACGCCGAGCATTTCCAACACCGCTTTGTTAATCATCCTAGCCGTCCCGTTAAGGGAGAAAATCTGGATGGGATAGGGGAAGAACTCGATAACCTTTGCAAACAGTCCCTGTTCCTTAAAAAGAGACACAAAGGATCTTGCTAAGTTCCTTTGTGCATCCTCAACATGATCTTTCATAAATTGTTCCTCTTTTCTTGTTGGCCTGGCCTATCATTTTCCGATAAGCGGAAGGGGAACAGGCTGCCTTCTTTTTAAACACTCTTGCGGAATGCCCGTTTTTAATTCATATTGCAGGCGGCAAAAGCCTGGGCGATGGAAAGGTTGGCGTCCAGCAGCTTCTCCTTCAACCTGCTTATTTTATAATTGGTATAATACTCATGACTACTTCCTATTTTTTATCCCCCTTTTATACCTGTCGCCGTCATACTTTTCTGCATCCTTGTGGAGTAGCCATATATTGCCGATTTATGCCTCCGGCCCCTTATCTGTCTACAAAGGCCAACTTACACCTATTTCCACAAGCATAAACAAATTCCTTCCTGACGTGCAAAATGAACACTAAAAAATAACCGGTCAGGGGACGTTTTTTACTCTGCAGGGGGCTGCATCTTTCAACGATAGGGTGTAAAAATCAAATCAGCACCACTAAAAGTGATACTGATTTTACCCTAAAACGTCAAAAGTCCCATGCATCAAGGGAATTTCATTTATCAATTATTAAATTTAAATCTGTCGTAGCCCTCCTCCAAGTTCATTTGCAGCTCTTATGTTTTTTTCTTCTATTCCGTTTTGATATTTTTATAATCGACTTCTTCGCTACCCGCTTAATCTCTTCTTTCTTAGCAGAAACGCTAACGAATACTACATCAAAATACTATCTGATTCTTTTATTTTAGGTAATTTCTTATTAATGAACCAAGGTGATTATTCTGGAGCAGTTTACACCACCTGTCCAGTGGTTGGAAATCGCCATTCCGTTCTAGAAGAAACCACTTGAAACTCACCGCTCGGTCTAGTGTGGCTGTCCCCATATATCAACCTGCCCGCCCAGTCTTGTTCCTTTTTCAAAAAATTTTTAGTTCTTGATATATTTATAACTCAATCTCCTTGTTATCCTTGAAGCTGAACGCTAACCTACCGTCAGGCATCACCCTAACCTTTTTTATAGCCACCGCCCACAGCTTATCGTCAAATTCCTCCAATACTAGTGGCCGGGTTTCAATGCCTTTAATAAAGCTTTCGAGCATCAGGTATTTGTTCTGACGTTCGCGCTTCAACTTTTCAATTATAGCAACCTGTTCTAATGCCTTTCGATGCCTTTCCAAATACCCATTATTCCGTTCTTGCCATTCATCCTGATTAATAGCAACATGAGCGTTTTCATAAATGGCTTTTCTTGATAACTCTGCCACAATCTCGATTTCTTGATGAAGTTCAGTTAACTTAGCATCAAGCTCAGTGCAATCGCAAAGAACATTTTGTGCCAATCGGCAGTTAGCTATTATCTCGTCCCGGGAGTTGGATATTGAGTTGAAAGCTTCAATAAACTTCTGTTTAACCTCGCCCTCGGTCACATGGGGAGTCGAGCATTTCTTATCACCCGTATATTTCTCATTACACCGCCAAATGGTGCGCCGGTATTTGGTGTTGGATCCCCAAACCTTGGGGCCATAATAGCCCCCGCATTCACCGCAGACAATCTTTGCCGAGAAAGAGCTTTCACAACTTAGGGGCCTACCGATTTTTTTCCTGCGCTCTATTTCCGCCTGGACCGCATCAAACTCATTCGGGTCGATTATTGCCGGGTGGCTATTTTGAACATAGTACTGTGGAATCTCCCCTTCATTAATTTTCTTGGCTTTATTAAGAAAATCTACTGTGAAGGTTTTTTGTAAAAGAGCATCCCCTTTGTATTTTTCGTTGGATAGAATACTTTTTACCGTAGCAACCTGCCATTTCTTTTTACCTCCCGGGGATAATATGCCTTTTGCTTCTAAATATTTAGCAATCGCCGATGGCGTTTTGCCCTCTATGAATAGCCGGAATATAATCCGCACAATCTCCGCTTCGGATTGCACAATTTCCGGTAGGCCGTCCTCACCCTTTTTATAGCCGAGAAATTGGCCGTATGGCAGGCTGACCTTTCCATCTGCCATACGCTTGCGCTGCCCCCATGTGACATTTTCGGATATGGAGCGGCTTTCCTCCTGTGCAAGACTGGACATTATCGTGATGAGAAGCTCACCCTTGCTGTCCAGCGTATAAATATTTTCTTTCTCGAAGTAGACCTCGACGCCTTTCTCCTTAAGCTGGCGTACCGTTACAAGGCTGTCCACCGTGTTTCTGGCAAAGCGGCTTACTGATTTTGTTATAATTAAATCTATCTGCCCGGCCAAAGCATCTGCTATCATCTGGTTAAATCCATCACGTTTCTTGGTATTTGTAGCGCTGATACCTTCATCTGTATAGATGTTAGCGGTAAAATAAAATACAGCAAAAACGGCCACATAAAATACAGCAATTTCGGCCACTGAGTACAGCACCCTCGTTGGAAGAAATGGGATGTGTTACCATAAATACAGATCTCATTTCAGGGAGGAGTGCATCATGAAAAGGTGGCCTATGTATACAGAACTGCAGTCACTTAAAAACCTCGGTTTCAGCAAACGCCAGGTCGCTGAAAAGCTCCAGGTGGACTTTCGAACTGTGTCCAAGTACTGGGATATGGACCCAGACTCTTTTGAAAAGACCATTATGAACCGCCGACGACAACGTGACCTGTCCCTTTACGAAGGTGTCATCTTGGATTGGCTCCGTCAATACCCCGGCATGACCGCTTCGCAAGTGCTGGACTGGCTCAAGGAACACTACAGTGTTGCAGTATCAGAACGGACAACCCGGCGTTTTGTAGAGCAACTACGCAAGCAGCACGATTTACCAAAAAACACTGCAAAAGTGCGCCATTACCTGGCGATGGAAGACCCGCCAATGGGACGCCAGATGCAGGTGGACCTTGGAGTTGTTCATGTCAAGGATGCCCGCACTATCAGCTACCGGAAGCTGTATTGCGTGGCCTGTGTGCTGTCCCACTCCCGATACAAGTGGGGTGAATGGTTTACTGGCCCACTGACCTCTTCACAACTGGTAGCAGCTCTGGAAGAATGTTTCGAGTATTTGGGCGGCATGCCGGCTGAACTGGTCTTTGATCAGGATAGGCTGATTGCCGTGGACGAAAACTACGGTGATATCATTTACACCAAGGAATTTGAGCAGTTCCGCCAGCGTATGAACTTTTCTGTATACCTTTGTCGTGCTGCAGATCCACCAAGCAAGGGCCGCGTTGAAGCGGTTGTGAAATACTTCAAAAACCATTATGCCCGGCACCGTAAATTCATGGAGTTGGATTTATGGAACGATGATTTCCTGGCTTGGTTGGACAGGACCGGCAATGCCAGGGTGCATGGTACAACAAAAAAGATACCGGCAGAAGTCTTCTTACAGGAGAAGCTCTTCTTGAAACCGGTACCGTGCACAAGAAAAATGCTCACTCCTATTGTAACAAGACAAATTCACAAGGACAACACCGTCTTCTACAAGGGCTGCCGCTATACACTGCCGTTGGGTACCTTTAAACCCGGCAGACAGGTGCAGTTGGTTGAAGAAAACGGCATCCTGAAGATATTTGATGCTATAGACCCAGTATTGTTGGCAGAACACCCGTTATCTCTGGAAAGGGGCCGTCTAGTACGTAACAACAATCATGCCAGGGATTACAGCGATACCCTGGATGTTATACAAAAAAGACTCCTGGAGCATATGCAAGACTTGGATGGTGCTGAGCTTTTCCTCCAGCACATACGACAGCTTAAGGGACGATATGTTCGCGACCAATTCAAGTTAATCGAGCGCCTACTGAAAGAATCCACGATTTCTGCTTTGCAGAAGGCTCTATCGTACTGTATTACCAACAGCCTTTTCAGTGCTACGGAACTAGCTGATGCCTGCCGGTTCTTTGAAGGAGTCAGACAGCGGGAAATACAAGAACTTGAACAAAATCCCAAGGTGACTCTCCTCCCATCAGTAAAGACACAAAAGCGTCCGCTATCCGAATATGCGGAACTGGCGAAGGGAGGTGAAACACCATGAACCTTCTTTCAAGTGTTCAAGAGCAACTATGCAGATTATCTATGAAGCATGCATCAAAAGAATTGGAAGGTATACTTGAAAATGCACAACATCATGACTGGACCCCGTTGCAAACCCTGCAGGCACTGCTCGCAATCGAACTGGAAAACCGTCAGGACAGCGGACGTTTACGCAGGCTAAAAGCTGCTAATTTCCCTTTCCACAAGACATTGGATGACTTTGATTTCGGTTTTCAAAACAGCGTATCAAAACGGCAGATACAGCAGTTAGCCGAGATGGCTTGGCTTGAAGGCGCTTACAATATTTTGTTTCTGGGACCCCCGGGGGTCGGGAAGTCGCATCTTGCGGTGGCCTTGGGGATAGCAGCGGTAAACGCCGGCTACCGGGTATATTTTACTCAGATGGACCAACTGGTACAGTTTTTAAAGACTGAAACCATTTCGAGAAGAAGCAAACAACAGTTGAGGGCTCTTTACAATGCAAATCTAGTTATCCTGGATGAGGTGGGTTTCCAGCCCATCTCTCGCCAGGAGGCGAACTTGTTATTTGGGTTAATTAACCGACTATATCAACAAACCTCGGTGATTCTGACGTCCAATAAGGGCTTCGAGGAATGGGGAGAATTTTTGGGTGATCCAGTCATTACAGCGGCCATGCTTGACAGACTTATGCACAAGTGTGAGCTGTTCAACATGACAGGTGATAGCTACCGGCTTAAGCATAGGGAATCGATATTCCAGTAGTATCAAAATTTCCAGTTTTACAGGTGGTTGAGTGCTGTATTTTTATTGGCCGAAAATGGTAAGTTGTAAAATTAAATGCCGCATATAACAAAAAAATAGAGACTCATGGCAAAACCTCTGATATGTTAAAGGTGACTAAACCACAACATAAAGGAGGCCATGCACATGAGTCAATCCCATTGTACCACGACATTACGCCGTTTTAAACACATTACATTAAGAGAACGCTACCAGATTGAAATTCTACTCAAGGAGAAGAAGCGCCCCAGCGAGATAGCGAAGCTGTTAGGCAAGCATAAACGAACCATCGAACGCGAGATTGGCCGTGGGACTGTCAGGATGCTAGGATACGACCTTACTTATGTAGACAAATACTGCGCAGATACAGCCGAGCGAGTATACCGCGAAAAAGCCGCTAATAAGGGAGCATGCTTAAAGATTGGTCATGACCATGAACTGGCAAATCACGGTTCAAACCCCTAATTTTAGAGTTTAGTCCCTTATTCTCTTGTTTCCATAGAATTACCGTTAACCCTAATTCCCTTAGCGGTTGTTACCTTATTACCCCGACCTGGCCAGCAAGCCTTGACTCGCCGTGGATTAGGCTGCATAAGGGGACGGGCGAGGGTGACGGTAGACGGTATCAATGGTTTTCTTGCCCGTCCCTTCCTTGGAATTTTACCACGGCGGTCAAGGCCAAGCCGCTTACGCGGTTGCCGGCCATGTCTTCGGCCAAGTGGCTAACCTAACCCTCCTATAGGGGGAACAAGCTCAGATTCTGGTTCCGGTATCTTTATGAATAAAGCTAAACCTTTACGATGAAGGGTTTTAGTTGACCTATAGCCAGCATCTGACGGAATTCGCAAGGCGCAAAGTCATATAGGCTGCCATGAATACGTCGTTCATTATAAAACCTAATGTAGTCATTAACGAACTGATAAGCCTCTTGGTATGATAAAAACTCATGCCGACTCAAGCATTCCGCCTCCAGCAAAGCGTGAAAAGACTCAATATGGGCGTTTTTATTCGGTGTTTTAGGAGGAATCCGTTCATGCTCAACGCCAAATTGTTCGCAGGTTTCCTCAAACACTTTGCTGATAAACTGTGGGCCGTTATCACTTCGGATAATAGGGCGGCTATTGGATTCAAAGAGCTGCCGTTTCCACAAGGCCCGCTGAATGATCTGGGAGGCATGTTTGCTTTTGCAAGACAGTCCCAGGTGGTAATCCACAATCATCCGGTCATAAACGTCAATAATGCTCATCAGGTAGAAAAAACGGTCTTCTTTTGCAATGTAGGCATATTTAATGTCCACTTCCCAAAGTTGATCTGGGGCGGTAATCTGGCGGTTAGCTGCCAAGCGCCGGGGGTGCTTAACCTTGATGCGCCGCTGTGGCGCCAGTATATCTAATTCCTTACAGAGCCGGTAGACTTTTTTATGGTTAATTACCAGGTTATGCTGGCGACGCAGGCAAATGGCCAATTTCCGGTATCCGTACGCACTTTCTTCCCCGGCAGCAAACTCCATTAACCATTCCTTGATTTGTTCGTCACTTACCCGATGACAGTCCTTTGTCCAGGAATATAAAGTAATGGGCCGTCCACTTCTTTGTTGGTGTTTTTTGGGAGGCGGCGACTCTTGTTGCTTCTTCCAATGATAATATGTTGCTTCATGAACGCCAACAATTCTTAGTACCAGTGAACATGCATATCCCCGAGCAATCCACTTGTTTGCTATTTCTATTCTGTCGGATAGCCCGGGCGAGACTTTTTTACTAGATCACGCAATATGGAAATCTCTAGATCTTTTTCACCAAGCAGCTTTTTTAGTGTATTGTTTTCCTTTTCCACTTGCCGAAATTCCTGGGGCGATGGAATGTAGGCAGTTACCTTCTTAGCATTTGCATCGGTTTGCTCCCAGGCTTTATGTTTGGAGTCTTGGATCCAGCGGTATAGAGTCTTGACATTAATGTCATGCCGTTTGGCAACTGAAATAGCATTACCGACTTCCTGGACTTCTTTGATAAGTTGTTCCTTGAAATTTTTAGGATACCTCTTGCGTTTCATCCATATCCCTCCGTTAAAATTAGTTTATATCAATAAGGGATATGGCTCAAATCTAATTAGGGGGCTAAATAGCAAGGACTCCTCCCGGTGCTGCACCGTTAGCAAAAAACTTGGCACCATATTCCTCACAGGCTATAGCCATCCCAATAGCGTTTTTAGCCATAGCAATAGGAGAGTACCCCACAAGACCGTCAAAGCCTAAACCTGGAATGTGCAGCACATCGCTGGGCCTTAGAGTGACTGTCATACCATTTATTGCTGATGCTTCATCTGAGTACCGGGTGTAGGAGTAGTAGAGTTTCCCCTTGGAATCTCGGTCAACTCTCATCCGGTTTGGCATTAAAGGGTAGAGAGCAATGACTTCACCTTTACCGTTTCTAATAATCTGAGCATAGGCATTTCCCCACAGCAAAAGATGAGTCATGAGTGTCTCCCTAAATACGAAGGAACTCATCTCAGGATTTGGCTCATCGTGAAGTAAAAAATACAGCGGGTGAGAGAGGGCTTTCTCCTTACCGCCGCTTGCTGTGTATTTATATAGATGGAGGGGAAGCCCCGCTATTGCTTCAGCCAGTATCCTTACACAGGAGTAAACTGCAGTCATCTGCATGGCTGTGTGTTCATTTACCGGCTTACCGCTTGTAGTTCCACCAAAGAAAAAGCTATAGCTACTGCCTGGTGTCCTGTTTTTCGGTTTATCTCTTGCTTTAAATAGTTTTGTAAATAACCCCATTTATATCACTCTCCTTAAAAATGAGCATGAAAAAAGCACCTCGGGTGAGATGCTTCTGGATTATTAGTATTTTAGATGTGCTCCCGCATGGAAATAACGGGAGGTAACAGACCCCTATATCCGGTATTCACTATTTTACACTCATTAAGATAATAATAACCATTGGTTTTATCTGTATTTTCAAATGGCTGCATTTCAAATATTAGAGCACTTTCCACATCTGTTATTAAACTATCATCATAGGTCTTTGGTGAAATGATTATGCCCAGCCTAACAAATAGCTTTCCTCGATATAGATTCAGCCAGTATTTGTGGGAATTTAAGCGGTTGTAAAAACTGTTGCTTGTTTTCCCAATATACAACAGTGTTTCCGTATCTCCAAACTTCCTGGATAAATAATATATTCCCTTTTCACTAACTTTAATGGAGGAAAAAATATTTTCATATAGTACCGGGTAAGTCCAATTAATCTTGACGGTTTTTATGCGCATGTTTCATCACCACTAACCATAAATATCCTTTACTTGCATAAATTGATTATACCATGAAACCAGTAGCACTAAAGAATTAATAACCCTCTATCATCGTAAACGGAAGACCCTGTCTCCCCGCCACAGCGTATTGCTCTATCAAGAGCCATGATTGTTGCAACAGCACCATCAATTCGCTCAGTGCTTTTTTCTTTATCCGGCTTAATGTTTCCTGCTGGATCGGTACGAATAAATATATTATCCATCATCCAGCGAAGTACCGGGTGCCCGCTATGGGCTAACTTTTCTTCTAAAGTAAGCTTCATCAGTTCCTTGGTAGGTGGTGACATATCCTTAAAACCCTGACCGAAAGGAACAACAGTAAAGCCCATTCCTTCAAGATTCTGTGTCATTTGTACGGCCCCCCATCGGTCAAAGGCGATTTCACGAATGTTATAGTCTAAACCTAATTCCTCGATGAAAGATTCTATAAAGCCATAGTGAACAACATTACCTTCAGTGGTTTTAAGAAAACCTTGCTTTTCCCACAAGTCATAATTAACATGGTCCCGCCGGACACGTAAATCAATATTCTCTTCCGGAATCCAGAAAAAAGGCATAATGCTGTATTTATCATCTTCATCAATTGGAGGAAACACAAGCACAAAAGCTGTAATATCGGTGGAAGAGGAAAGGTCTAGTCCGCCATAGCAAACCCGCCCTTTTAGCTTTTCTGGATCAACCTTAAAAGCACATTTATCCCATTTATCCATCGGCATCCAGCGCACAGATTGTTTTACCCATTGATTTAATCGAAGCTGCCGGAAGCTATTCTCCTCCGCAGGATTTTGCCTTGCTGATTCAAACGCTGCTTTAACCTTATCCATTGTAACTGTGATTCCCAGAGAGGGATTTGCTTTTTTCCATACTTTTGGATCTGTCCAGTCATCCTCCAAATCGGCTCCGTAAATAACAGGGTAGAAGGTAGGGTCATTTTTTCTACCGTTAATGATATCTACTGCTTTTTGATGTACTTCCCAGCAGATGCTGTTTTGATTATCACCGGCGGTGGTAATAAGGAAATATAAAGGCTGCATTCTGGCATCACCGCTGCCCTTGGTCATAACATCATATAACTTTCTATTGGGCTGAGTATGCAGCTCATCAAAGACTACGCCATGGGTGTTAAAGCCATGCTTGTTTTTAACATCTGCGGAAAGCACCTGATAAACACTACCTGTGGGTTTATAGATTAGCCTTTTCATGGAATCAAGGATTTTTACACGTTTTGCTAAAGCCGGACACATCCTCACCATATCAGCAGCCACGTTGAAAACAATAGATGCTTGGTTGCGGTCAGCGGCACAGCCATAAACTTCAGCTCGTTCTTCTCCATCCCCGCAGGTAAGAAGGAGAGCAATAGCAGCGGCTAGCTCACTTTTACCCATCTTCTTTGGGATTTCTACATAAGCGGTGTTAAACTGTCTATACCCATTAGGCTTTAAAATGCCAAACACATCTCTTACAATCCGCTCCTGCCAGTCTATAAGTTCAAAGGGCTTTCCCGCCCATGTACCTTTAGTGTGGTTAAGAGCTTGTATAAAAGAAACAGCATAGTCGGCGGCATCCTGGCAATAAACTGAATCCTTCGCTATGAAGTTTGTAGGGGTGTATTTCTTGAGTTTTCTAATAAACGCCGCCTCCTTCCGCGATATAAAATGGGCAAAAGAAAAGAGCCTTCACTTGAAAGCTCCTTGTTTTTTACTTATGTGCTTTATTCCTCAATTTTCCGGCATTCATCTTCGCCAAAAGCCACTCCCAAAGAGCTGCCTTGGTCCCAATTTACATGAATTGTTCCCATATCATCGACACCAATAACAGTGCCTTTCTCGCCAGGCTGTAACTTGGTATAGGGGTCGTTCATTCTAATAAGCATTACCCTTGTGCCTGGTAAATAATAGCTCCTTAGCTGTTTTAGCATTTCCGGGTGCATTTCTTTAAGCATTGTTAATCCTCCTTACCTTTAGCCTGGCCACTCCTAAAAGCCGAACTGCCGGTTAGTTTAGACAAAAGAATTTTGCGTTCAGCCTTGTATTCCGGGCCTATGAAGCCCAGCCGCAGGAGGAAGCAGCGGAAGGCATACTTCTCATTTTCTACATCTTTTTCTCTGGCATTAACCCTTTTCTGCGTCTTAGCCATTTCACAAAGAGCTGCAATAAAATGGGTATAAGCTTTGATTTCATCAGAATCCAGCTCACCCTTAAACCAAGGAAAACTTATGATTTCTTGTCCAACGTTCACCAAAACTGAATCGGCATCCAAAGCCTTCTTAATGATAGTTTCTTTGCTTTCTACCAGTCTTTTTAGGTTATCAATCGCTGCATCAGTAAAATCTGCCTTTGGTATTTCGATGGTTAAGGAATCTGCTTCTTCTTGTAATGCTGAAGCGTTTAAGGGCGGTTCCACATAGTCCTTATGACTAATCCTGCCGCTAAGAGCATCTTCATAGGGGGTCTGCAAATCTTCTGGAACCGGCTCTGCTTCAGGAAGTGGAGTATCATATTCTTCACTAACCGCCTCGAAACCATGTAATCCTAAAAGGTCAGCAACCAGTCCGGGGTTGTCCTTACCTTTAAGCACCCCGTTCCTGTTAACTCTGTAACCCCCCGCTTCATAATCGAAAGTAGGGGCACCCAGGTATTTTACCGGGGCGTTTATTTCCTGGCTGATAGCTTCTACCAATGCTTTGCGTTTTGGGCCTGTTACACTGTAGTCAATCCTCATTTTTCATACCACCTTTCCTTTTGGTAGTAACATATATTACTCTGAAAGCTGTAAATAGCAAGTGGTATGTGAGTTATATTAAAAAAAATGCGACTTCAGATTTGTCAGCGGTCAAGCCTTGAGCATCCTGATATCTATACCTGACACCATCTCTAAAAAGAATACACCATTGGCCACATCGTTTATCAAGAGTCTTTAAACAGCAGCTCTGGATTAACAGGGTTGCCGTTTAGTTTTATCGCGTTCTCAGGAAATTTCCGGTGGAATCTTTTCACTATGACATCGCAGAATTTTTCATCAAGCTCAATCATATGACAGATTCGGTTCGTCTGCTCGCAGGCAATAAGTGTACTTCCGGAGCCGCCGAAGGGGTCAAGTACGATGCAATTAGTTAAGCTTGAGTTTAAAATGGGATAAGCCACCAGTGTTACAGGCTTCATCGTTGGATGATCTGCATTCTTTTTCGGCTTTTCAAATTCCCAAATGGTAGTCTGCTTGCGGTCAGCATACCAGTTGTGTTTGCCGGATTTCTTCCAGCCAAAGAGCACAGGCTCATGTTGCCACTGATAGGGAGAACGTCCCAGAACCAACGACTGTTTTTTCCAAATGCAAGTGCCGGAAAGATAAAAGCCGGCATCAGAGAAAGCTTTCCGGAAATTTAACCCTTCAGTATCCGCATGGAACACATAAATAGAAGCATCCTTTGCCATTGCTGCTTCGATGTTTTTAAACGATGCAAATAGAAAATCATAGAATGCTTCATTAGCCATATTATCGTTTTTAATTTTTCCAGCTGTTCCTTCATAGTTTACATTGTAAGGGGGGTCTGTAACTGTAAGGTTAGCCTGTTTTCCATCCATTAATAGTTCAAATGTTTCTGCCTTAGTTGAATCACCACAGACAAGACGATGTTTTCCTAAAAGCCATAAATCACCCGGCTTAGTAGTAGCAGGCTTTTTTAGCTCAGCATCTACATCAAAATCATCTTCGTGGACATCACCATTATCGCCCAACAATTTATTTAGTTCCGCATCGTCAAAGCCAAGAAGAGATATATCAAAGTCAACACCTTGAAGATCAGAAATCTCTACAGAAAGCATCTCAGCATCCCAGCCTGCGTTTAAGGCAAGGCGATTGTCAGCAATAATGTAAGCGCGTTTTTGCGCTTCACTAAGATGCTCTGCAAATACACAAGGGACTTCCTTGACGCCTTCTTCTTTGGCAGCCAGGATTCTGCCATGACCTGCTATGATGTTTAAATCCTTGTCCACGATGACCGGATTAACAAATCCAAATTCCCTCAGCGATGCTCTAAGTTGTAGAATCTGTTCCTTGCTGTGTGTACGGGCATTTCTAGCATAGGGTACCAGTTTATCTATATCTACTTTTTCAAAACGTTCTGTTGAGTTCATGCATATCAACGTCCCTTCCTATTTGATAAAAGGGCTTCCATAATATCCTCCTGGGGATTGCCTACAAAGGCTGTGGTGCAGTTTTGTTTTACTATGTCAAAAATCTCATACCATAAGAGATTTGCCTGTTTCTGAAATGATTGGCTCATCTGCACAAAAGGGCTAGCGATTGCTCCGCCTGTGGTAGGATGTTTTCCCAAAAGCCCGTAAGTACTGATGGCTTCTTCGCATTGAATGTATCGTGTAAAGGCTTGAGCATAAGCTTCAATTAGCCTTGGGTTAACAAATTTTTCACAGCCTCGGTCTCTTAACCATTTCCAGGTTTCAATATATAATGCATCAGCTCCTAAAGGCTTTCCGTCTTTTTGCCTGGTGCTAAGGTAGTCGCTTGGCGCAGGCATATCTTCTCCGTAAAGGTCAGAGCCCACATCTAAGTCCTCAACTTCCAGTATCGATTCAGGGTGTATATCCGGCACTTCCAGCATTTTTGCTGCTTTTCCTTTAGCAATTTTATCTGCAAGGGGATCTGGTTTGTCTCCTGCCCGAACTCGTCTGCCACCTCTGTTTGTTCCGTCTTTTGCCATACGCCATCACCTCCTTTTGCTGCAAGGCTTAAATCCCCCCTTTGAACCGCAATTTTTTCGCGCGTTGCCCCACGCCGCTGTCCGCTTTGTTTAGTTTTAGAGATTTGACCTCCCCCACCGGTCACCGCTTTCAGCAGTGATTCGGGAATGACAGGACTTGCAAAGAGACATGAGATTGCTCTTCTGGTTCCCTCCGCCCTTCGATAAGGGAAGGATGTGATGAACTTCCTCAGCAGGGATAAGCCTGCCTTGCCTTTGGCACTCTTCACAAAGAGGATGAGCTTTGATGTATCTATCCCTAATCCGTTTCCAGGACCTGCCGTATCGTTTGTTGGAGGCAGGGTCTCGTTGATATTTGTTGTAATTTCTATTCATAGTTTTTTGGTGTTCAGCGCAGTATTGCCCGTCATTGGCGAGCCGACCGCAGCCAGGATATGAACAGGGTCTTTTAGGTTTCCTTGGCATTTCTTCACCTCAATTCTGGCATAAGAGAAGCCCCCACAGATTTCTCTACGAAGGCTTTACCTAGCAATACCATTCTTCAGTCAATTCTGGACACCTTGGATAGCGTCAGTGCTTCTTAGGCTTCCCTGGTGTATGGTTTCTTTCACTTTCCTTTGACCGTGAGAGCATCCAGACCAGGAGATCCGTTTATGTTTTTTGCCATCTTCGGATATATTAATTAATGATTTATGATACTCACTCCTGGGATTGCCGCACTCGTAGGCCTCCCAGTCTTTATCGCTGGTGGATTCATCTACCTTGGCAAACCGACAGGATATACATTTCATAGGTCACCCTCCTAATTTGGGGCATAGAAAAAGCCCTTAAGGATTTGATCCCTGAGGGCTCTATATCAAGAATGCTGCGTTTCCCGGGAGTCGTGGTCGATCTATCCCTAGGGCCTATTCAAACAGCATCTGGTGTTCTTGATTTTCTATACCATTACACTTTATAGTATAGCACGGGTTGGCTGTTGCTTCTTGTTGTTTTTATTGCTTTTTGTTGCTTTTTGATGCGTGTTTCATTTTTTTCTCGATTTCTTTTAAGGCACTACCGTGCAAACGTGAAATCCAACTCCTATCAAATCTTAATTCCCCGGCTACAGCTTCCCAAGACCAACCGTTAACATATCTCATCTCCAACAGCAACTGGCAAATAGGATCATCCACCTGGCTAATAGTATCCATGATTTCTGCCTTCACACCCACCAGACGGTTAATGTCCCGATTAATTTCTTTTTCTAAATCCACAATTTTGGCTATGGTATTTTCCATATGGCTTTTTGTATTTTTGCCGCCGGACACTTTTTCCTCTGTAAGATTAACACTTACCTTCATAGCCAACGCTCTTAAAGTTTCTAATAGCTCCAGCTTGCTATTAATCCGCTGATCAAGCCACAAGGCTTGAGATAAATATTCCTTAGCGCCCATGCTTTACACCTCCATCTTGTAATACTTTTCAAAGATGTGTTTTTGCTTCTTAGCATCTAAACCTCGAATTCTCTCCAATGCCTTTTCTTGGTCCAGTAAATATTGCTCCTTGGTTTTATAGAAACTGCAGCCTTCACATTGTTTTTCTTTCAAAGCTATGCAGCTATTTCGTTTATAAGCAAAGCAGTCTTTCATCTTCTTTGACCCCCAATCTCCCCGTATTCCCTTTGTCCTGTCATCTCCCGGCATTCCGTTGTGAAATATCGAATCGGGATATTCCACTTCTTTGCTCTTCTCACTTCTGCCGCCATTCCGGTTGAAAGCTCTCGTCCAAAAACCCATAACTCCTGACACTTGCTTAAAAGGATTAGTCCCATTTCCATTCCCAGCTTTCTTTCCTCCGGATCATTTTCTTCTAAAAATTGTGGATACATGAGATGCGGGATGATCGGAACAACGTTTTTGGTTACGGCGAAACGTCCATACCTTCTTGCTCTTATAGTGTTTAGCTCCAAATCCCCGGCAAAGGGGCTGCAGATGAACACTATCTTTTTTCTTCTTTCTCTCTCAATATTAGTTAAAGCCTCATGGGCCGTTGGATCCAGGTATCCTTCTTGGTTATATAAACTCACTCCCATGCTATGTTTCCTCCCCTTCTTTTTGATTGGCTTTAAGCCTGGCTCTCACTGCCTCAATCAAGGCGCTTTGGCCGGTATCTTTATTATCAAGAGCCGTCATTACTCTGTGATCGATAGTACCTTTGGTTAAAATGTGATGGATGACTACCGTTTGTTTTTGACCCTGCCGCCACAGCCTGGCGTTCGCTTGCTGGTAAAGTTCCAGGCTCCAGGTAAGGCCAAACCAGATGATAGTGGAGCCACCTTCCTGCAGATTTAGGCCATGCCCTGCTGATGCCGGATGACAAAGGGCTAACTGCATCTCGCCCCGGTTCCATTTAGCAATATCCTCTGAGGTGTTAATCTCACCGGCACTAAAGCGTTTTCTGATCCGGTCCCTTTCATGCTTAAAGGCATAGTAGACCAGAACCGGTTTTCCATTGGCCGCCTCAATCAAGTCCTCTAAGGCTTCCAGCTTTCTTGCATGAATCAAGTGCGCATCTCCATATTCGTCGTATACTGCTCCACCCGACATTTGCAAAAGCTTGTTCGATAATACTGCAGCATTGGCGGCATCTACATCGCTATCCTCAAAGGGTAACAGCAGATTCCGTTCCAACTGCCGATAAAGCTGCATCTCCTTTTCCGATAACTCTACTTCCACTTTGTTAAAGATGATCTCCGGCATTTTCAAATACTCTAGAGCCTTCATGCTAATGCAAATGTCGGATATCTTCTCATAGATCTTTTCTTCCGCACCTTCGTTAATTGCATAATCAGCAGGTATGCCACCGTTAATATATTTTTGTGGATGAAAGTATCGGCTGCGGTAGCCGCTATAGGTTCTTCCCAATCTCTCCCCACCATCCAAAAGATAGATCTGACTCCATATATCCAAAAGACCATTAGGAGCAGGGGTCCCGGTAAGCCCCACAATTCTCTTGATTTTGTGGCGGACTTTTTTTAGAGCTCGAAAGCGTTTAGCAGATGGAGATTTAAAGCTTGATAACTCGTCAATGATGACGGTATCAAAATCCCACTCTTTAGTTTTTATAAGCCATTCAACATTTTCACGATTTATAACATAAATATCCGCTTTAGTATAAAGGGCCATTTTTCTTTCCTTCTCACTGCCGAGAACCTTAGATATGGTAAGTCCTTTTAAGTGCTCCCATTTTTCGCATTCCCGGCCCCAGGTATCTCGGGCCACCCTTAATGGTGCAATTACCAATACTTTAGTAGCATCAAAATAGTCATATAAAAGAGCCAATATGGCGGTTAAGGTGATTACTGTTTTGCCAAGTCCCGGTTCTAAAAAAAGCCCTGCTGCTTTATGGTTTAAAATAAAATTTGTAGAAAATGTTTGATATTCATAGGGTTGATACTCACACCGTTTTACCGGCAATGCCATCCACCACACCTCCGATCTCCTCCGGATCGTCTAGGCAATACACCAAAAACCCTAGCGATTCCAGCTCCCTTTTTCTCTTTATCTGGTTGGGCCGCATCTTCTTCCCCGGTGCTTTGACTTCTACAAACCCAGCCCTACCATAAGGCAAAAGCACCAGCCGGTCAGGCACCCCATTTATACCAGGGGAGATAAATTTATAGGCTCTCCCGCCTCTTCTTTTCACTTCTTTAACAAGCATCAGCTCCAGTTCTTTTTCAGTCATTTCTCTCACCCTCCATGATTGATTGCGTTCCAATCCTTAATTTGCATTCCATGGTCTATGAAAAACCCAATCTATTTTTATGTTTCATGGTTTTTTGTGGCCCTTATTGTTTTTGCACTTTTATGGTTTTTCGCTGTATATTTTCACCTGTCATTTCACCATTTGTAGTCTATAGGTGTAGTCTAAGGGGTTTAAACTCTATACGCGCGTGTGTAGGCTATATCCTTACTATTAGTAGTAAATTTAATTAATCAATTAATATATCTCCTACATAGACTACTAATCTATATAAACCCCCGGTATTACTGGCTTTCGCTTTGTGGTCCTATGTGTAGACTGATGATTTATAGACTACATCAGACTACATTTATTTTGTTTTCATGTAAGCTGATTTTTTACATCAGACTACTTTTTTTATGTTCAGACTACACTTTTTCGTAAGTCAGACTACATTTGATATAATCTGTAAGCTTAATCGCTGTCATCAGTACCATCGTAATCTTCTCTAACAAATGCTCTTTGGGCATTATAAATAGGGAATCGCATATTGCCTCGTTTGTTTCCTTCATAACGCTTCCAGCCTCCGATCCGCATTAGAATGCCTTCAATCTCATAGGAATCCGTCCGGCGAATAGCGTTTCTTTCTTTCCCGAAACACTCGCACCATATTTCAAGGCAGCACACTCGGGTTCTCCGGTTAACACCTTCAGGAATCGTCTCCCCAAACTCACTCTCACCCGCCAGATAACTGCGTCTTTCATAGATGTCCATCTTGTTCCAATTATCCGGCAGTGGCTTTTCAAGATATTGCTCCACCAGACCTTCTCTATCATCAGATTCCATAGCATCTCGCTGTTCTTCATAGGCCATTATTTCTTCATCACCTGTTAAAATTAAGGGTTCTCCCAACTTATATTTTTCCAAGGCCTCAGCCCATATTTGGTCTATGTCGGTCATTTCCCAGACTCTCTTTTTACCCTGGTTTACTCTTACCGGCCAGAATCTTCTGTTACCCGTCACATCTCTTAAGAAACCGCTAGTGCTGTTGGTGCTTCCTACAATAATGCATTGCCTGGGATGACTCTCAACATTTACGCCATAGCTTTGGCGAAACTTGTCATCAGCCCTAGTTATAAAAGATTTGACCGTCTCCACATCCATCTTTCGAAGCCCTGCAAGCTCACCAAGCTCTAAAATCCAGTAGCCCTGAAGCTTCTCGGCTCCGGCTTTATCCCTCATATCTGATATGGTTAAGCTATCGGAAAACC
This sequence comes from Pelotomaculum sp., assembly GCA_050950345.1. Classification (GTDB taxonomy): domain Bacteria; phylum Bacillota; class Desulfotomaculia; order Desulfotomaculales; family Pelotomaculaceae; genus Pelotomaculum_C. The sequence continues at coordinate 59,105 of JBMNHK010000002.1, read as the reverse complement.
ATTTGCCCCCAAGTTTGGCAAAGAAGGTTGATTTCCCTATTCCTTGTGGTCCATTAAGAACCAAGATATAGTCAAATTTAATGCCCGGCTCATATATTCGTGCAACTGCAGCAACTAATGTCTTTCGCATAACTGCCCTGGTGTAGCGGTTATCCTCTGCGCCAAGATAGTCGATAAGAAGGGTATCCACCCTCTCTGTTCCGTCCCAAACAGGAAGTGCATTAAGATAATCTTTAATAGGGTGAAATACTCTCTCAGATGCTGCTGACAAAAGTGCGTCTTTAGTTTTAGTAGGTGACCAAATCCCATAATACCTGTCAAAATACATTTTAAGCTGGGCCAAGTCTGCATCGTTCCATCCCGGTTTTACCTGCTTCCAAGGAAGTCTCCCATTAACATCTAACAGATGAGTCATCTGGTTGTAGGCGACCCCCTGTATCCTCGGATCATTTCTCATAATGGTTAAGATATTTGTGGGCGTATCTTTTACTGAACCGTTTTTATTTAGCTCCAAGGTTAATTGCCAGGTAAGGTCTTCTTCCTCGGCTTCTTCATTTAAATCCCCGTCTTCATCTAATTTTTCAAATTCCTCTCTTAAGTCATCCTCCCGTTCCTTTGCCAGCTGTTTCTTTACTTCCTTATCTTCGGTGCAAAACTCCAGCATTGCTTTATAGGATGGTGGCTGTTTCTTCTCATCCGCATCTTCATCCAGCTCCCCAAACCGATGGATCCGCACCAGGTCAAAGGCATTGCATAACTTTCCGCAAGCCGGGTCTGTAGCATGATGAGAATAGGCATACTTGTTATCATAGATAACCACCCCGGCGGTAGAGTCGGCAGGGATATAGTCGTAACGTTCCGGCATAACACTGGGTTCATAAACTTCCGAAAGAAACTTTTCTATAACTTCCTCGATACTATAGCTCCGGCAAAATGCCCCTACTAAACCACTCTTACTAAGTGGATCCGCCTGCTTTTTAAGAAGCTTATTAAGCAAAGTGGTTTGCCTAGAAGATACCGGCCAGGAGGAAGAATCCTGCCAGTTTTCGTAAAGCTTTAATATCTCATCTGGATTCAGATAGTCACCTTCTATAGCTCTAAAGAAATACTCTCCATCCGATGAAGTGCTGGGCCAATACATCAATCTATTAGGCTCATAGGTGGTATCATCAAATAATTCAATACCGATTTCCTTGGCCAGCCTTCTGCTTACGGCTTGGTACTCATCTGCCGATACCGGCCTCGATAGAGGGATTATTAGCCTCAGCCTTGGTTTTTCCGGTGTATGTTTATGGGTGGAATAGATGCAGCAAGCATACCCATAGAGGAGTTCCATATTTTCAGCAATACCTTCTGCATCATCGGCATAGTCCATATCCAAAGTCAGCATGGATCTATTAATGACGCTATCTTTTCTGCGCCGACCGTCTTTTAACTTACCGGCTACAAAACCACCCACATCTTTCACATTGTCCTGCTGATATTTCTTCATTTGGCGATATTCTTGTTGCGTTTCACTGGTGACGGTAGTTCGGGAGAGCCTTTTTACAAACTCCTCCCAAGACACCGTCTGTTCTTTCCAAAATTTATCTTTACGGCTGTTGCCGGTGGAAATAACAAACTTCATTAGCTTCAACCCCTTTTGTAAAAGTCTTAATTCATGATTTTTGGTAAAATTCACACTCATATCCGTCTGCGGTTAAGGGCAGGCCTTGAGCCCACTTTGGTCCCTTGCTCATAAATGAACAGATCTCTTCTACCGAAGATTCACCCTCTGGCACTTCACAGATGACCTCATCATGGACGTGAGCCACGATGGCAAAGCCTGCCTGGTCCAGTCTTAGCATGGCATCTGCCAACAGATCCCGGGATGTGGCCTGCACAATGTTCTCTACAATCTTGGGGCCATAAGTTTCAATGCGCTCCCATTTCTTAGTAGCACCGATTCCTTCGTAAGTAAGACCTTCCCGGCCAAACTTATTGAGCATCAGCTTGGGCTTTACATACACCAGATTTCTACCTGAGGGGAGAGTCACAAAGAGCATGCCGCTTTGGTAGGTAAAAATAATCCCATGGGTACGGGTTTTAGTTCTTTCCTTAACAGCGGTAATGGCAGCTTTATCAACCTCCCACCAAAAATTAACGATACGCGGATTGGCAGTTCTCCAGTTATCTATTAAGCCCTGCAGCTCATCTTCTTCTACTCCCATTTCTAAAGCTCCCATGGCTTTTAGTGCTCCTACTCCGCCCCCATAGCCACAGGCCAACTCCGAGATTTTACCCTTTTGCCTTAGGGGACTCCCCTTAGTCACCTCTTCTATGGGTACATGAAACATCATAGAAGCGGCGGCTTCATAGATCTTCCCGTGGGAAGCGAAAACCTCCAGCCGCCACTTCTCCCCGGCCAGCCAGGAAATCACTCGGGCTTCAATAGCTGAAAAATCCGCCACTATAAACCGATGGCCTTCTTTAGGGACAAAGGCGGTTCTAATCAGTTCCGATAAGACACCAGGAGTGTTGCCAAAGAGTAGTTCGATATCTTCAAACCGTCCTTCTTTCACCAAATCCCGGGCCAGTTTTAAATCTTCAAGATGATTCTGTGGCAGGTTTTGCACCTGCACTAAACGTCCAGCCCAGCGTCCGGTTCGGTTAGCTCCATAGAATTGCAGGAGCCCATGGACCCGCCCATCTGAGCACACCGCCCTCTCCAGGGCTTCATATTTTCTAACACTGGTTTTAGCCATGAGGAGCCGGAGTTTAAGTGCCTCTTTCACTTCCCCTTCCGTTTCCCCCACCAGTTCTTGCACATTTTTCTTAGACAAATTCTCTACCTCAACACCCCGACCGACCAGCCAATCTTTAAGCTGCGCCACCGAGTTAGGGTTTTCTAAACCGGTAAGTTCATAAGCTTTTTCCGTTGCCGCCACACTAAACTGTCTATCGCAGGTTATGGCCTGCATCACAAAATTCATATCCGCCTGAAAGCCTCGGTCGTTGATTTTTTGATCCAGGACATATAAATCATGCTCTGCTTCCGGTATGGGATACTTCTCTAGCTTTTTCCTGATCGCCAGCTCCACTTCAACATCCCGGATATTGTAGGCTTTAAACTGCTCCCACTTTTCCGGTGCATCAGAGGGTAGGTTCCTTGTCCTACCCCCATTAGCTGCAGTGGGCTTACAAGGCATACAGAAATACCGGATGAGGGCTTTACCTTCTGACATTTTCTGTTCTTCCAACTGTAGTACCTGAGCTACCCCTTCCAGGTGGAGAGGAAGTCCAAGCATGGCCGCCTGAACTTCACTGCACCGCCAGGAGCTTGGGTCAAGATACACTTCTTTACCTAAAACTCGACAAAGATATTTCATTAAACACACTCGTTCAAAGTTGGCATTGAAAGCTGTCTTGATAATACTTGCATCCATTAAGGCATTTATAATTTCTTCCGGGAGTTTCTCACCACTGGCCAGATCAATCAGCTTAATCTGCCCGTCATCCATACTGTAGGAAAAGAGCAAAATATCAAAGCTGGGGCTTTCGGCATAGCGGTAAACACCACACTTGCCCAGGTCTATATCAGAGAAGGTTTCTATATCGATGCTGATAACATGCATGGCTTACCACCGCCTTTCCTTGCCACGTGTTAGGCTAAAAAATCATCATCTTCTTCTATTTCAAAGTCATCTTCTGCCCTGCTGCGTCCGCCAAGGGATTCTCCGTCCCTAATTTTCTGCACATTGCCCAAATAGGCACCGATGCCGCGATTTCCATTCACATTGAATGCATATAGGGTCATACTCACCTTCCCGTAGCAACCGCTATAAACTTCACTTCTATCCAGTATTGCTTGGACGTTTTTATCTACTATTTCGGGAGCTTCCTTTGAGTTAGCATTAATAAAGTAGCAATTGGCGTAATTAGGATCATCGGGACGGTCAATATCACCATCTCTCAAAGGAGTCTTTAGGTTAGCGGGAATCTTACCACCAAACTTGGCGGCCCCTTCTTTTTTCGCTTCTTCCGTAGCTCTCAAAATGGCATTGACAGTATTTTTATCATTCTTAGGGATGATCAGGGAAAGACTATATTTAGGGTCACTGCCGTTCACACTTTTTGGCTCCCATAAATTCACAAAGCTAAATCTCCCGGGAACTACAACTTTCGTACTCTTCGTTTTTTTACTCATGATAAAATCCTCCTAATTTTTTTATATAAAGGGTGGACTACTCTTCCACTTGAAACTCGACACTAATGGGGTCTACTGCCTCCCGTTTGTCCGTCTCCGGAACCAGGGTTAGTTTGCCTTTGGGTTTTTCCACCAGGCCGCCCAAAATTTCTTTAAACTTGTTCTTGCCCATGAGCTTTTCCATCTCGCCAATGCCGATAAGGGTTTCTTTGAAAATATCATTATATCCGGCAGCTTTTGCCGCTTTTGCTACAGCAGCTTCATTAGTGTATTTCCTGTTGGTCCTTCCTTCCACAAGCTTAAAGCCCTCCCATTGTCGGCCTTCGTTAATGGCTAAAGCTGTAGCATAGGTGTAGATGTCACTGGCCCACTTCGATAGCTCCTGGGACAATCCAATAATTTCGGCAATCTCGTCATCAGTTAAAAGGGCTGGATCCTGGAATTCATACTTTAAAAGCTCCAGGTTCTTTACCGCTCTGGCCCGACACTGATTTTTCGCCCGGCAGAACCTACAATGATCTCCGGCACAAAACTCTCCCCCGCCGGTACTGGCTAATAGTGCTTTGGGTTTTAGCTCTTCTTCCGCCCAAGTAAGTAGCTCGTCTACTGTTATTTCATAGGTAGAAAAGTTATCTATCCGGGGCTGTACTATGTGCATGGAAACCTTCTTGATGTCATAAAGCATGTCAAATAGGGATAAGCTCGCTAATGCGTAAAGCATCATCTGAGGATTTTTTTCTGCAGAAATCTCTATACCACGACCGTATTTTAAATCCACCACATGAAGGATGCCGTTGCCTACCACCACCAGGTCACCGGTTCCAAAGCCATCCGGTACATAGTCACTAAAATCTAGCTTCTGTTCGATTAAGATCTGCGGGTCCGGGCAGCTCTCTTTGGCTTTTTCAATAAGTCCTAAACAGTACTCCACATAAAGGTCCGTCATTTCGTCCATCTCATCAGATTGGTAAGAGCTGGTAGGCTTCTTAGAACGCATCTTCAAAGCCTTCTTTAACTTGTGCTCTGCCAGATCGTGGGCAGCGGTGCCTTCCTCCGCATAGGTACTGGTTTCATCCGGAAACTGCTGCTCCAACAGTGCCGATGGCGGGCAAGCCATCCAGCGATGAGCACCGGAAGCGGAGTAGATAGAGTGTGCATTATTGGATCCGCTCACTTTAGCTCACCTACTTCCTTCATGGCTTGGGCGTAATACTTCGGGTCCATAGAAGAAAGGTTATTGGCTCCGAATTTTTGAATGATGGCTTTCACCGCCTCCCTGTGGCCATCCCGGTTCTTTTCTGCCATAGCTGCTCTTAATTCTTCCAGGGTTGGTTGGTTTTCCTCGACTGAGGTTGCCTCAGAAGTTGTCTCATTCAACTTTGATTCTTCCGTTGGTTTTGTACTTGTTTTTTTCTTTGTTTCCTTAGCCTGTTCATCACCGGCTTCAAGACCTGTAGGTCCTTTTGTTTCCATGGCATGAACCAGAGTTTCTATACTTTTAGCCAATGTCCTAAGATCATTAACAACATCTAAAGCGAGCTTAATTCTGCTCATCTTTTGGCACTCCTTTCCATTGTTCATCTGCTTTTTTCAACTCATGGACTTCCATTTCAGTAATGGAAATGGTATTTACACTCTCTCCGGGTACCAATACAACCAAGTTGTGGCCACGGCCAAAGATGGCATTTAAGCAGCGGTCACGAAGCCGGACTTTCCTAGCCGCTAACACTTGACTGGGATCAGACTTTTTAATACCGATTTCCATGTGGTGCTTGGTCTTGGGCTTAATAATGGCCTTTTTACTCATTTGCTTTCACCTTCCATTTCTGTTAGAATTGAGGCCAGATTTGATGTGAAGCATTTATAGAATTTTTTTTGGCCTCTGTATATAAGTCATGGCAGAGCCAAGAGTAAACCCCCTAACTCAAAAATCTTTTAAATTTTCCTGAAGGCGCTTGATAATTTTTTTCATCCTATTAGTGACGGCCATTTTGCTCACCTTATCTCGTCTGGCAACAGCAGCCATGGAAAGACCCCGGTAATATACGTCCAATACCAGTTCCTGCTGCGGGGGGTCCAGAGAGCGGATTGCCTTCCTTACAGCATCCTTTTCTATTGAGGATAGAAGATGATCCAGCGCATCCTCGCCTGAAGTCAGCATTTCAGATTTGTCGTTTTGGTCAGAACAACTGTGCTGGCGGCGTGTTTCTGCCTGGTCGTTGTTATATTCCAAGCGGTCTTCTCCCCGACTAATTACTAACCACATCCACGGCTCAATCTCGTCTGTGCCCGAAAGCATGTCCTCTGTGATGACAAACTTTTCTTCTTCTCCCACGAACCTATAGGTAAAGGAATCGCATTTACTAAGGTCGAAGGTGGTCTTTTTCTTTCCTACTGAATAAATCGCTTTACCTTTTTCGGTAATCTCAATAGTGATATCGCCTTCCTGGGTTTGGAATTTTTTTAACATGTTTGTTCCTCCTTTGATTTTTTGTGGCTTGAAATAGCCAAGGTGGTAGAATTGGGGGTAAAAATGGGCATAAAAAAACCGCATAACCACTGAAAAACCAGTAATTATGCGGTCTAAGGTAATTCGCTGATTCCTAACTCGCTATAATCGGAAAGTATTTTTATTGAGTTTGTAAAAACAAAAAAAAGGGCCAGATTACTAATAAAGTTAATTATTAGCTATCTGGCCCTTAAGGTAGCTCTATGACTTTAGGCTCCTTCTCGTCTCAGTAAAGCTTTCTCAACATTTTCACTATTTATTGGTTGCCATTTCCCCGTTGCCATATCCAATTTAAATTTCGTGATGGGGGTTTTATCCGCTTTACCTCCCTTCCATGTAATTGTTTTTGTTGTATAATTTAAATCCCAGTAGCGTTTACATACCCTACATTTATGCTGCAGCTTGCCCGTTACTATTTCTCCCTTATATTTAGCTACAATCGTATTAGCGCATGCGGGGCATACGATGTTAATCAATTCCTCCTCATTTTTCTTCATAAGCTCCTCCCATAATTAATTTTTGATATATTTAAATAAATAGCTTAAACTCTTACTTTCTTTGTATTACTCTTATTTAGCCAAATTGCGTAATTGCCAGACAAAAAAATAATCTTGTTTTGTGAATCTGCTAAAAAATCCGCAGCTGCTTTTTCTCTTTGTTAACGTTTTCATGGTCAACTACAAATCCGGTTTTTCTTAATTTCACATAGGCCGCTGTTCTTGAAACTCCATAGGTTTCCGATATAATATCCGGAAGTATTTCTTTAGCCAAAAAATCTTCCTCGAAACCCGTATCCTGTATAATTTGGCCATCTGTTATCCCCTGAGATTTTAAAATCTCTTGTACTAACGGGAAAAATGTAGCATTCGGCATAGCAATAGCAGATGCAAAATAATCTGCATGGTGCTCCCGCCACTGTTCCGCGGTCCGATAGCCACCCTTCCTTCCGAAATTTTCAATATCCGTTCTTCTACAGCAAGTAACTGATTTTAATTCAGCATCGTGTCCGAATAAAGACATCTGCATTTCATTTCTTGCATAAACACCTTGATGCATCCATAGATGCCCGCCCTCATGCAGACCGGTAAAAAGTTCTAAACCCTCCCTGCCCTCTTCTGTCACATAAAAATCTAAAACAATGGAGTTTTTCTTCAATTTGACCGTATCCAGACACATTTTTTCCTGATCAAAAACCGGTAGCTTTTCCCGGTTGTTGAAAGATGTTACTCCAAGAATTCTCCCTTCATCTTCTTCATAATATATGTGCCTATAATCTAGGTTAGCCCCAAGATAAGATTCAAGGTGTTACTGCTAACCCATGATGTCCGGCAATAGACGGCATATGTTGTCCTTAAGTTGACGGAAGTACTGACCATGATATGACTCCCCTTTGGGGGGAAGGGAGAATTAACTCAACTCTCCCTGAACTACCAGCTTAACCATGTGGTCATCAATAATTCTTCGATTGTTCTGGGCTCCATAAAGCAAACAATGAGTACAGACCTTGTTGACTATCCGGGCCGTACCACTGGAGATTTTAAATATTTCATCTATCGCGCTGTCCGAGAAAATATCATGTTCGGCACCAGCATAAGCCAGGTGACTTTTCACATATTCACCCACCTGGGCACGATCTAAGTGAGGTAATTTACATTGTAGATCAATCCGCTGCCGGATGGCGGCATAGGATTGAAGTCTTAATCTATCCCATAATTCACTCTGGCCAACCAAAATCAAAGCCATAGGACTCTGGGCATCCATCTTGAAATTGAGCAAAAATCGCACTTCTTCCAGCATCTCTTTATCTAAAAGGTGGGCTTCATCTACAATGACTACTGGCTGCATCTGATGTATACCCTGTAAAAGCTCAATTTCACGGTGTAACTGCCTTTTAGCGTCACCGCGATAAAATTTGGCTTCACAGCCTAACTGTTCTAATAGCCCTTTGTAAAAATGCCTCGGGGTCAATTTGGAATCGGCTAAGTACATTACCATAAATTTTGATTCATCTAAAATATCTTTAAATCTGCGTATGGTGGTGGTTTTTCCTGTTCCGCTGTCACCTGTAACTACCGCAAATAGCTGCCGTTTGGCTGCGTACTCCAGCCTTCCCAAGATTTCCTCTAACATGTGAGACTGATACAAACTTTCAGTAGGAATATCTCGTGAAAACGGGGTTTTAGATAGTTGGTAATATTCCTCAAACATCTTTGCCGTCCTCCTTCCATACACTTCGGTAGGAAACGACGGGAAGATGAGATTCTTTTCTCTCTTGATTCTTCTTGGCCGCTGCTTTCAGCAATCTTGAAGAATCAGCCGTAACTTTCTGCATATGTTCAGGTAGTTTAGGCCTTTTTGCGCTTCGCTCCCCAATAATCAGTTCCTTGACCTGAAAAGGCTGGTGTCCCTCATATTCAATGGTCAGTTCACTAATATCAGCAGGATCATAAATAACGTCTACCTTGCAGCCTATGAAATTTAATCCTACTTCGTATTTCTTGCCAGCGAAACTGATACAGCCGGCCTTATCTACTTTTCTTTCTTCACAGTGGAGAAAAGCATTAGCGATTATGTCAGGATCTAAAAACTTCAAGGCCTTTCTATCACTGCGATAAGCTGTCTCGGGGCAAATATTATCAGGTAAACCCGAATGGGGTTTGCGCTGGTAGCACTCTTCTAACCATACCCAGAACAACTGGTTTAATTTATCTAAATCCTGGGGTTTCTCCAGTGCAGCTTCGGCTAAAAAGGAATCCACGATTCGATTGATCCTTTCAGGCTTGCCGGTGGATTCTGGCGAATAAGGCCTAGCAAACAGCAGTCTAATCCCCATTTTGGCACAGGCTCTATTCATCCATTTGTTCCGGTACTGCTTCCCATTATCAAAGTATACTTTTTCCGGTACTCCGTATTTTAATATGGCCTGCCTAAAGCAATCTTCAACGATAACCTGATCCAACACGGGATAAAACTGGCCGTGCAAAATAAATCGAGTAGCATCATCTACAAAGAGTACTAGATATACCTGTTTCTTCTTTCCACCCTGGCCTATGGGTAAATAGGGACCATATTTAATATCTGAATGCCAGAGCTGGTTGCGATATTTCTTCTGGTACCGTCTGGCGGCTACTCCGGTTTCGGCATACATTCGCATGTGCCGGGCGCTGTAACCTCGTTCACTGAGCTTCTCCTGTAGGGTACTGCGCTTGATCTGCCCGGGCTGGACCAGTCCCTCCCACTCTAGTATCTGAATAATCTGGGCGATGCTGCGACCTGGCACTTGGCGGCGCAAGAGTATGGCTTGTTCCAAAATGTTACTGGGAATAGCCTCGCTTGTCCTTCGCTCTTTGCCTTTGGGTTTAAGTCCGCTGAAGCCGCTATTCTTGTACTGAGCCAGATATCTGCGCAATGTACGTTCGGATATTCCAGTTTCTTCGCATATCCTCTTTTTAATCAGCTTGGCCTGAGCTGCATCGATTCCATCATCCAGGAGTGGAGATAACAATTGCACACGCTGCACTGCCATCTCTTCTGCCTTCTTCTGATCTTTCATGCTGATCCTCTCCTTTTTAAGGTTTCAGCATGATTTTACTGCTATGTATTTATTGGCAAAATGCAGAACGGGTATGTACCCATAAATTTGTGTTTACTATGGGCCGGACAATTCTTGCCAGCCATCCCGGGGCATTACCTACATACTGCCATATCCTTTGGAGCTTGGACTTGGGAAGACCGGATTTATCTTCCACATTTTCTTGACCAGATCGAATAGCGATTGACTTTAAACATCCTTGGAAGTAATCAAACATATCATTAAACCATCTTTTCCACCTTTCCAAGGTGCTTTGGTCGGCACTGACACTGGCAGCTGGGTCTTCATTCAATATCGCTTCAATACTCTCCCTCACATGACGTTTGTAGGGTACCAGTTTGTCCGGGAGTTCATGATGGATTTTTCTGCATTGGGTACAGCCCAGCCGCCTAATTATTAAAACCTTCTTTTCTCCCAACCCAGTGATACATGTTCTTTCCCGGCTACCAACTACCTTTAAATGACCATTACAACATGGACAAAGACTCTGCTCCTCGCTCCTAACAAAAAACTCCTTTTTCAGGCTTTTCAAGTATTCTATAGTTTGATACAATTACCATACCTTTTGGTGACGCTTCTGGTGCTCCTGTGACCGCAGTTGCACATTAACAGAGGCGTCTTTCCTTTCTTAAGATATGGTCATTATATCCAGCAATCTCCGGTCAGGCAATACCATCAGCTTTCTGACTTTTTAGGCTAGCTGAAACATCAAGGAAATGCTCATATTTTACTTTTCTGGGCTCTTGTAAAAGCTGCGGCTTATAGTCTCCTAATATTATTTCAGCTAACTCATCTATTTCAGCATCGCTTATAATAGGTGTATTATTATTCCTTTTATCCACCCTGTTCCATCTGAATTCGATCAATAATCTTCACCGTCCTTTCGGTACTAAGTTAATACAAGTTTTTTACTCTTGATTCTTGCTCGTTTTTCGGATAAACTGTTTCCAATCTTCTTCACTGATTTCACCAGAATTTGATTTCCTCAGGGCCAAACGGGCCATTTCGCCAATTTCTCCATACATCATAATATCTTCAATATCAGACGGCACTTCTTTACGATCCCTGGCAGCCAAATCAAACATGGTTGCCTTTTCCTCCTCTGTAAGACCTAGTTTTTCAGCAAACATTTCAATCTTGTCTTTGTCAAAGGGTTTTCGTCTGTTATTTTCAACATCACTTAAAAAAGAAAGAGATATACCGAGCATTTTTGATACTTCTTTGAGAGTCAATTCATCTGGATGATTTATTCTCTTCTTTTTAATGAAATCCCCGAATCTCATGTATTGTTCCTTCATCTGTTACACCTCCTTCCACTGCTATGGGGTGATTGTTGAAAATAAACGTTCCAAGTAACAATTTATGCTTTTACCCTTATCCGCTTATTTCACCTTATAGCGTAATTATAGAGCAAAAAAATATCTGCGTCAAGCATTATTTTCCAATTTGTATTAATATCTTAGTATATAATAATCAGGCAAGCTAGATTTCATTATTTCAAATTAACCTTGGGGAGGATATGGATCGTTGCCATGTGAGTCTTTTCTTTGAATTTTTCCGTCTTTTCCGTGAATAATTAGCTCTGTGCCCTGATTTTTACTTATACCTCTTGCTATCTTTTCTGCTTCTGCCTTTGTGTCTGTGTGATGACTAGCTTTTTGACCTCCACCTCTTTTGACATTCCAACCACCATCTGGATTTGGTACTACATGGTGTGTATCCTGTTTTGCCATTTAAGACCTCCTATCACTGGCATATATGCTTGCCTGATTATTACCGTATTTGTTTATCAACTATTCATCCATCCCCCTATGCGCCACATTAGCTTCATCAACCCAATCTTCCTCCACATAGACCATCCCATTTCGGCCTTGGACTTTTCGGTTAGGGCCTGCCTTATATAATTTACACGATAACGGCCCAGAACAAAATGTCTCAAACCGGTACTTCCTCCTACCCCTCGGGTTCCAGTTATCAACTATTATCTCTACCGGCATCCTAGCTCCCCACATGCAGCTGCTGCATTTACTATCATAAGTTCTGGCAGCCAGTCTCCGATGTCCCCTTTCCCGATAAACCTCCAGCTCAGGTGCTACCAATTCCCAAGGAGCCGATAAACTTCCCTGCTCCCCTTCCGCTACCTTAGCTAACTTCGACACCTTATAATAATCCACCGGCTCCATGTCCGGATCCGGAACAGGAAGGCATTCACCGGAAATAACATCATTAACTTTGAGATTAAATTTAGCTTGAGCAGCTTTGCCAATACCGATGGAGAAGGTGGTTTCTTCGGCATCAATGGTTCCGGCAATTTTAATGGCATAGCCCAAATAGGTATGAGAGGCTTCATCAAATGAACGGGTTAGCCTTATTCGTGGTTGGATTGATGTGATTTGTCCGGTAAAGGTTGATTTGGTCATTGGATGGTTGGCCTCCTTTTTCATCACTTTCGTGATTTAACTTTCATTCGTAGTGGCAATTTCACTAAATACCTCAGCTTCTTTTTCTACTATTCTTTGCTAAATAGCCACCTCAAACCCTCTTGTCTATGGTATTTTGGTATGTGGTATACTTAACAATTTCTTTAACTAGTTCATTCATTTCCTCTGAATAGGGCGGTTTATCAATTATTTGACGGTACTCCATTTTTATTTTATCATACCCTCCCTCATATTCAGAAATTTCTATTTTCAATGCTTTTAAATTCTTTATATCTTCTAATACTATATTTGGTATGTCGCTTTCATTTTCATTACCCAACCATTTTTCAATTTCCTTCTCTAATGTGTAATGTTTTAATATTCCATCATTAGAATGCTCCTCGGGATTTATCATCTTCTTTGCTATTTTACTTTTCAAATCGTTAAACCGCCCCCACTTATGTTGGCTATTTCGTAGCACTTCTATTTGACTTTCAATGGATATTAATTCTTCTTTGAACAGGGTATTCTTCTTTTCACTAATTAAAATTTTTAGGCTTTCAATAATTTTATAAGAAGATTGACTTTGGCTTACATCTGATTCAATATTTACTGAGTTATTATACGAGATACCCGAGCTTCTCATGATAACCGTATCTGTTCTTAACGAATTATATAAATCAATAAGATAATTGATTTTTTCCGAAAAGAAAAATAACTCGTAAAATAATTCAACATTTTTTTCAGTTATTTCTTCTTCTATTATTATAAAATCATCCAATACTTGAGATATATCAATTGAATATGGTTCATATGGATATTCTTTTTCACTATCAAAATAAACATTCAAATCAAAAGTAACCCACAGCCACATAATCCATAGTCTTTTAAGCTCGCGTTTTAGATACCTCTCAATTCTTCGATATGTTAGAGTTTTTTGTCGTTGATTCTTCAATTCTATTAATTCACGATTTTTGCGTTCTTGGACTCCACTAATCCAAAGCGCACTTGACACGGCTAGACCAGTGCCAATAATTCCACCCATTGCCCCAATATAGTTTCCACTGTAATTTCCAATTGATCCAAGATACCACCTGGCTAATCGTGCAATGACATCGTTTTTTACTAGCAACGGGCTAATTATCAGAAAAAGCGCAAGTATACTAAATATTAAAAATACAATCCCACTTAAATTAAAACCTAACCTTTTGTTCATTTTATCCCCCAATTGTCCATGGCCATTTGAAAACCCCCACCTCTGCAGACCCTCTTCAATGTGTACATTATGTGACAAACAATGCGATCTGCTCCATCTTTATGTCCATTGCCTCTGCAAACATCTTGATGCTTTCTATATCGCTGGCACTATGACAGCTAATAAACCATTCAATGTTCTTCTTATTTTTGTTTACACCGATTATCTTTTTGAAATAATCCCAATCCACAGGAGAAAGTGAATGGCCAACAACGATTATCCGGCTCACATTCGACAGGCCATCAAAGAACTCTTGATGGTTCTTTATAATATCCCTGCAGTTCTTGGTGGTTTCTTCATCATACCAAGAAAGGTTTCGTGCAGCCGTCTCAATTGCTGCATCTACCATTTCGCGTTTTCGACTGCTTTTGTACTTCGGCAATCTGAAATCACCAACTAAATCATCGTCACCTGCACCGGGAGTATGGCCAATTATCAACTTATTCTTCGGGTGGTATTTCTCTTTTCGTCTGCAACCATGTATATAGCAAACATTCTCTTTTTCCACGCCATACAGATCTTCTATGAATTCCGTATAGTTAAAGTCAAGCGTTTTGGAATTACAGATTACTTCATTGAGCGGTCTGTAGGCCATATCCGGCACTTTTAATGACTCGACCCACATACGAAATCTCCGAGGCAAGTCATGCGTTATCGTTTGCGCAGGTCCAGTCGCTGTGTCAACAGCTGCAAAGAAATCTGCCGCCTGTGCATCCGGGTCATAAGCATCGAAGTCGTCAAGCCACATATCAACAACGCCAAACATGGCACCACTATCGATATGAGCTAAAGCGTCCTCAAAATCAGCCCACAAATCTTCGACATTCAGGTAGGTTTCAAGAGCAAAACGTAATGAATTGTTCTTCCCCAGCGTATCTCTGAAATTGTAATAGCTGGACTTGACACCATGCATCAAGTCAAAGCCATTACCTATGATGTTGAGTGTGGCTGATGGATCACCTGTTGGAAAGCTATCCAAACTCACACTCTTGAATGGTGCAGCGGTTAATGCCTGTTTGAAAAATTCAGCTTGTTCTTCCCGCTCCTTCGCTTTTTGTCCTTGTTCCCACACTTGTCTTCTTGCAGTACGACACTTCTTACAGCGTTTCGGCAATATGAGATTCTTGCTTTCATAGAAAGCTTGTTCTCCAGCAGTAAAGAAAGGAGCGCCGCAATCTTCACACATTCTTATGTATTCTTCTGGCACGTGCGGCACCTCCATTCCATTTAAATGTTTCGCCTACTGTAGCTTGCCATTACCCAAAAATAAGGCTCTTTTGCAACTCTTCTATGGAGCTTTCTCATGGCTTTATCAATATTGCCACAGGCGTGACTAATCATATTAGAACGAAACTCAAATTTTCTATTCTTCAATGGTGCTTTGCTATCCAAATCTTCTTCATCGTCCATTGACTTGGCAAATTCACATCGAGCATCTGTCACCTCAAAGTAACCATTAAAGATACAACGCTCGTAAAAAATGGCCTTCTCTATTACAGATTCCAAGTGTTTAGGGTCATCATCACAGAAATTTGGATCATATTTCTTTTCAACATAATGCATTGCCTCTTTTTTTAGAAAGTTGAACAGTTCCGGGTAATCCATAATTGATTCATAGGCATCTGCTCCATCTCCTTCTAAGTCCATATGTTCATGATCCGCATTTAATTTATCATCATTAGTTTCAACCTCATTCGTTTCTCCACTAATAAATCCCATATATGTACTAAGTAAGCCAATCCATATTATTTTAACTAAGTCCTCGTAATCGGACAGAATATCATCTATCTCTTCAATTTCAAGCCGGTATAAATAGTCCCTATGATTCAGCACTTCTCTAAGATTAGGAATAATCTCTTTTAACTGACTGAAAACAGCGTATGATCGTCCACTTCCCAACACATAATCATACTCATCCTTAGCATTCGTTTCTATAATTGAACTTTGATTAAGTTCATAACTAGCCACTTGCCGGAAGTATTCTCGTAATTCACGTTGTCTCTTAGTATTGAAACGGTAGTTATTATATAATTCCATCATTATTGCAATTAAAAGAGATGCTGTGACGCCAGTCAAAATCGACAATAGCACCTGATATGCTTTATTGCTCTCATTTAGGTTTAAAATAATAACAACGAGCAGGACGCAGGTTAAAACTAAAAATGCAAAGCTAACTGCCACTGGAGTCATCGGTCGAAATAGAAAACCAATGCTAAAAATTATATTTTTTAATCTAAGCATAACCTGGCGACCTTTCGTATTTCTCAACCGTTATTTCTAAAATTTTAATGTTAGAGGGTGCATCATCCGTTATTGACTTTTCATTTTTTCAAACCGCCAGGCATCACGGCACATGTCTATAATATCGCGCTTGGCTTTCCAGCCCAGTTCTTTTTCAGCTTTACCGGCATTAGCATAACACTCGGCAATATCTCCCGGTCTGCGGTCCACCATTTCATAAGGTACTTTAAGTCCGTTGGCTTCTTCAAAAGCCATCAATAACTGTAATACGCTGGTACCCTGTCCGGTACCCAGATTATAAATATGTACACCCGCTGTCAGTTTATCCAGCGCTACCAAGTGTCCCTCAGCAAGATCCATCACATGAATATAATCTCTAACCCCAGTCCCATCCGCCGTGGGATAGTCATTACCGAAAACTCTTAATTTCTCCAATTTGCCTTTTGCCACCTGGGTTATATAAGGCATAAGATTATTGGGAATACCGGTAGGGGCTTCACCGATTAAACCACTCTCATGAGCTCCTACCGGATTAAAGTAACGCAGGAGAGCTACCGACCAATCTGGATTAGCCGCAGCGGCATCGGTAAGAATCCGCTCACTCATGGCCTTTGTTTCGCCATAAGGATTGGTGGTTGGCAGAAGCGGCATAGTCTCAATAAATGGAACCTTATTCTCACCATATACTGTTGCCGATGAACTAAACACAAATCGCTTCACTCCATATTTCAGACATGCTTTAGCAAGAACCATGGTACTAACAGTATTGTTATAATAATAGGCCAGTGGTTTTTCCACTGATTCACCCACTGCCTTTAGTCCGGCAAAGTGAATCACACCGTCAATTTGATGGTTAGAAAAGATGGTGCCCACAGCTTTATCATCCGTTACATCGATTTTATAAAAGGTTACTTCTTTACCTGTAATCTGCTTAATCTTATCCATAGTCTCAGCTTTACTGTTGCAAAGATTATCGGCAACAATTACCGTATGTTCTACTTCCTGCAAAGCCACACAGGTATGTGAACCTATATATCCAGCACCGCCGGTGACTAGTATGTTCATTATTAGATTCACCTCGATTTCTGCCCAATCAACATCAGTCTACCTAAATAAATCATTTATACAATACAGACGAGAATTCAACTATTTTTTGAAAAGCTGTTTAATCTTTCTTCTTACTCTTTTTTCAAATTCAATTTGCTTTATGTATTTCCTTATAATTTCTTTGAGAGTCATATCACTATTTAATGCAACAAGTATTCTATTTCTTTGTCTTGGTTTAAATTGTGGTTTAATAAGTTTAGCTGCATTTATATCATCCACTGTAGTTTTCTCTAGTTGTATTTTAACTCCATCCAATATATTTAGAAGGTCTTTCCCGATTTTTGTAAATGCTAAAATTGCAGAAACACCTTCATGGTTACCTCTATATTTCTTTCCAGAATAATCCCCTAATCTAATATCAGCTTGTGAGATGTTTTTAGCGTAAATACAACGATAACAAGCGTCTTTAGCAGTAGCCCCAGAATAAAATAAACGATAAAAACTACTATTGTCTTTATCAACAATTTGATTCGAAGTTCCATCAGAGTAGTCTATCCTCATAGTAGAACTCTAAAATGTACCCATAGGGTTGGACACAAATTTTAGAAACTAAGATAAAATGGAGTTATGGTTAATAAGCGAAAAAAGTACAGTCCCGAAGAAAAAGCAAAAATAGTATTAGAGGTTCTCCGTGAGGAAAACACCTTGATAGAAATTTCTAATAAATATGAAGTAAGCCAGCAGTTAATAAGCCGATGGAAATCCGAGTTTCTGGCCAACATGCCATCAGTATTTGACAAGAAGGCAAATGAGACTGAGAAACTAAAAAAACAGTTCGAGGCTGAGAAGGCAGTTCTCGAGCGTAAAATCGGAGAACTGACCATTGACATTGACTGGCTTAAAAAAAAACAAGAACAAGCCTTGGAACTGCGGAAAAAAAGAAACTCATAGAGCATACTGGCTCCAGGCTGACAGTAAAACATCAGTGCGAATTACTAGATCTGCGGAGATCGACCGCTTACTATCAGAATGTCCCGGTTGAGGTTTCCCAGGATGAAATAGCAATTAAGAACGCAATCGATAGAATTCACTTCCTGGAACCATCATACGGGGTCAGGCGAATCCGCAACGAATTAAGAAAGCAAGGATTCACCAGAATCGGTAGAAAGCTGATAAAACGCTACATGGACGAAATGGTGTAACCGTCAAGTAAAAATGAACAAAAAATGATAAATAACTTTGAACACCTAATTATTGCCAAAAATGGTTTGGCGGTGCTTCATACGATAGCTGTCACCGGTTAGATGGATGACCTCGCTCTTGTGAATTAAGCGATCCAGAATAGCAGTGGTAATCGCCGGATCACCCAGGATGTCGCCCCAGTCTTCTGGACCTTTGTTGGAGGTAATGATAATTGAGGTCTGGGCATAGAGCTTGTTGATTAGTTGAAAAAAGAGGTTAGCCTCGTGGCGGTCAATAGCCATGAACATTAAGTCATCAATAATCACCAAGTCAGAACCGACCATTCTTTTAACCTTTGCCCTGGAGTTGCGGCTGATTTCTTCGGTTTTCAGAAGACGGATCAGTTCATCCATCTGAATAAAAGTTACACGGTAACCTCGGCTTATGGCTTCAATCCCCAGGCCAATGGATAAACATGTTTTCCCAACTCCAGGAGGGCCTAGCAGAATCAGATTGTAGGCCTGTTCCAGCCAGATAAGCTCTTGTAGCTGTTTTAATTGCTTTTTGCTTAGAGACTGCTGCTCAGACAAATCAAAATCATCTAAGGTCTTATGTTCGGGGAAGGCAGCTAATTTGTAGAGCCTCCCTAATTGTTTTTCTTCTCGTTTACCAATCTCATGCTGCATCAGGTTCATCAGGAATGATTGATAACTGGGTTCCTTCACCTGGGCATCCATTAACATCTCATCTACCACTGCAGCGGCTTCCGTTATTTTTAAGCGCTTCATGTAGTTTTTAAGCTGCTCAAGTTCTACTGACATTGATTCACTCCCTGTAATTCTTTTATATATATACCCATATCCCGCACTTCTACCCGGGTCTTAAAAACAGAACGGTTATTCTCATGAAGTGGCTGAAGGGTATTTTCAATATTTCGTTTTCCCTCTGCCGGACAATTAATGCTGGCAAAATAATTTAATGTATCAACAAAATCCGTTGCTCCATAAAGATGATTTTTTAAGCAATAATTCAGGGCCTGCTTAATTAGTTCAGGGGATTTATCTTTACTATGATCTTTAATGATTTTTAACTGGTCCCTTATGTAGCGGGGTTTGTCCTGCCGCACCTGGTTTAGAAAGCTGCTTGCTTCCGGGGAGTCATTTAGAATCTGAACCACTTCTTTCAGATAGGCTTCAATTCCTTTATCTTTTTCTCTCCGGCAGTCACTGCTCTTGATGAGGCGTCCTTTTTCTATGCATAAGGGATAACGAATAATCTCTTGCTGGGTTTCTTCATTTGAAATTATTAGCATACCCTCATCTTCATGTACAGTAACCTTGCGATCTGGTTCATAACTTCCCAGCGGTAGTGCGTAACGATTTCCTTGATAGGTTATGGTATTGTCTTTACGGATCACTCTGGTTATAATCTTAGTAGTTGAAAAATTTATCTTGTGGGGTACCGGGATGAGGTGTTGTTTTTCTAGGGCAAACACTTCAGCCGGTATCTTTTTTGTTGTATTGTGAACTTTTCCATTACCGGTTCGCTCTAACCAGGCTAAACAATCTTCGTTCAGCTTTTCGAGGTTATGGAAGGTACGGTTCCTGGCAAAGTTCCTTTTTACAAATTTCACCACATTTTCAACCTTTCCTTTTGTTTCCGGATCTGCTTTTTTACACATGTAAATCTTGAATTTTCGGTTCTTATGGTAATCTGCAAACTCTTTGGTAAGTAACAGATCTCCAGCATTCTCGCTGACCAATATTAGATGGTCCTGATCGTATACAATTTCCTTAGTCATCCCTCCATAGTATTCAAATGCGTTTTCATGGGCATTTATTAAATCTCGAGTTGTAAACGGACGATCCAGCCACTCCACATATTTATGCCGGGAGTGGGCCAGTACGAAGGTCACAAAGTAAAGAGTTACTATTCTACCAATGCTACTACGTAGGCCGATTTGTCCAAAGTCCATCTGCATTTGCTGTCCGGCAGGTAATTCATCAATGGCTTCGTATTGACGCACGTACTTAACTTGGGGAATACCACACTCCTCTCTTAATTGTCTGACATAATTTCTAACTGTTCCTTCGCTAACACCTCCATCAAGTTTTCTTTCTTGCAGCCAGTCAAACACCTGTGCACTGGTCATATCCTGATATTGTATCAACCAGGATTTAATTAGCTCTCGATGCTTATCTAATTTCTTGCTCCTGGTTTTTCGTTTTTCTAAAATCTGTTCCATTTCTTCTGGACTTATATCCAGATACTTATATACTGTAGTTCGAGATAGATCTAACCGCCTTGATATCTGGCTTACGTTAAAATGCTTCTTCTTTAGATCCTGGATATCTAAATACATATTCCACCCTTCTAATATGTTCATTTCTTCCTCCTCTGCTATGATAAAAGCTGTTTTATTTCCAGCTCTATCATAGCTTTTTTGGAGGATTGTGGTAAATACTGTTCATTCTTATTTGTTGTTTTCTGTCCATTTTAGTTTATCAGTTACAAATGGATATTCATGTGTTTTATCCTGGGCCTAACCTCAGCAAAAGAGATAAGAAGTCCAAAGTATATCCTTATCTCCTAAGAAACCTTAAGATTGATCGACCAAATCAAGTCTGGGCCATTGACATTACGTATGTTGGGACCCCTTGTGGCTTTGCCTATATGGTAGCCATAATTGACTGGTACTCAAGGTTCATAGTGGGTTGGGCAATAAGCAATACCCTACAAACTGACTTCGTTGTAAGAGCAGTAAAAGAAGCCATAAGCAAATATGGAAAACCCGAAATAATCAACAGTGATCAAGGCAGCCAGTTTACGTCCAAAGCATACATAGACTGTATTAAGGCCCAGGAGACAATCAAGATCAGTATGGATGGCAAAGGCCGAGCAACTGACAACATAATGATTGAACGATTCTTTAGATCCTATAAATGGGAAAGGTTATATTTGTTACGTCCAGAAACCGTTAAAGAAGCAAAAGCAATGACCAAAGAATACATTCAGCACTATAACTATGTTAGGGACCACCAGGGATTGGACAATGTTACCCCGTACTCGATCTACCGTAATCAGCAAAAAGTAGCTGCATAAACACCAAATATTGGAAGGAGAATTTATCTTAATAATTCCAAAATCGTGTCTTGACAAGCGGGGGCATTATACTCCATCCATATTTTGACTTATCTCTAAATTTAACATCAGTTATATCCACTAAGTTTTTTTTATCTTTTTTGCATTCTTCTAAGACATACTTATGTAATAGTTTTTCTGTTGGTGGTCCTGCGCAAAACATATCTATTAATATGAAATCTTCTCTACGGTTATTTTTACGTGCGTAATTGTCAATTGCCGCAATTTGGCAAGGAGTACCAAAAACAACCCAATTTATTTTTTGCTTTAGTTCATTTAATGCTGGCATTGTATGGCTTGTGGTATACTTTGACCCTCGTGAGGCATCAAGCTCATCAATTCTATTTGTGGTATAGTGTTCTGAACACATTTTCTGTACATTAAATCGTACGCCCATAAACTTATAACCGTTCTCTATTAAGTGGGTAGCTATTTCAAATGCTATACCACCTGAAGTCGACGCCATTCTGTTTGGTTTGCTTAAGCTCCATCCTCCGTATGCCAGCACTTTAGCATTGATTTTGTATTCAAAATATGTAGGACAATGTTCATAACATTTACCACATTTAATACATTTATTTTTATCAATAATAGGGAGAGGAAATCCTGTCTCGTATTTCATGTTGATTGCATTTGTGGGACAAACCATCGAACACATACCACATCCGCAACAATTTTCAATTGAAATCCTCTTTTTATCCATAATATTTTCTCCACTTTTGGTTAATAAGGGTTACTCCTAATTTAATTATCCGACCCATATGCTTACCATTCAACATTATAAGAAAAACTAGTAATAATAGGGTAATCGCTACACTTTTTATTTCCATTGAAATACAAGCCGTTAATGAAAGCAATAATAGATATGATGGAATTATTCGCTTAAACTCGACATGCAATTTCATTTGTTTTTTTACTTGAATTATTCTAATACTACTTATAATAAAATAGCTTACGACCGTAGCAATTCCAGCACCTAATGTTCCAATTTCCTGTATTAATACTACAGCCAAACCAATATTTACTGCGGCTCCTAGTAATGTTGAATACATTAACGATTTTGTGTTTTTATTTGCAATAAAAAATGTACCTAAAAATGCAGAAACTCCGTTTATTACAAAGGCTAAAATAAAAGGTGGAACAAGATACCAAGCCGAAGCGAAATCTCCTTTAAAAATTAAACTGCTTATTGGTTTCACAAAAACTATAACTACGGCACCCGCAACTATAAGCAATGCATTATATAGATTTAACATTTCTGAAAAAAACTTTTGAGACGACTCGCTTTCATACTCTTTTATAGCAGATAATTTCCATGCCTGCATAAATATGCTTGTAAATATTGTTAATACTGAAGGCAATCGATGTGCTACAGACAATAACCCAGTTTCTGTTGGTCCTAATAGCCACGTAACCATATACCTATCTGCTGCAGTGTTTAACCACCAAGCAACCTCTGTAATTACTATTGGAGAGCTATACTTTGTCATTTCTACCATCAAGTTAGAATTAAAGGACTTAATGTTTAAATACGCATAAATCCTTCCAAATAAAATATATATTAAACAGACAGCAATATTAGCTAAAATTATGGATGTAATATATCCATCTATACCCCACTCAAAAACAACAAGAAGCAATATGTTTGAAACAATTGTAATTACTGTTCCAATTACCCCGGCAATTGCTATTAACTTAATTTTTTCTATTCCCCTTATGAAACCAGCTAAAAGATGATTTATAGAAACAAAGAAGTATAATAGAAAAAATTGTAACCAATAACCATCAAAGAGTTTTATGAAATTCATTCTTGATGCAATTAAGATACCAAAACCAACCATTAAGCTACTTACAATAATAAGTACTATCCCTATGTTTAAAACCTCTGATTTATCATATCTCTTTTCTATTGAAAAACGTAATACAGCTTCAGAAATCATCAATGTTAATATCATATACAATAGGTTAGCTGAAATACTCATCAAATCTGTAATCGCATATTCCGAAGCACTGAGAACTGTTGTATATAACGGTAATAGTAAGAAGACTAATATCTTAGAAGTAAAGCTTCCAATAAAAAAAACTAATGTATTTTTTGCTAAATATTTATATTTGCCCACGTTCAGGTTCCTTTAGTGCATTTTTAATAAACTGAAAACCAACTCGTTTCAATTCCTCCACTGGGGTTTTCCCGATAAAACAGACAGTCCATAGTTAGGTTTTCTCACGGAATCGCAATATTGCTCAATATTTCATAATTCCAGCTTTTTAAGCTGCCTTTTGCCCCAAATATCTTTGTTTAAATGCCGCCGGGGTTATGTATCCCAGGGCTTGGTGCCTCCTTTTGCGGTTATAGAACACTTCTATATACCAAAAGATGTCCTGGCGGGCCTGTTCCCGAGTCATATAGCGTTTATGGTAGAGCATCTCACATTTTATAGTGCTGAAAAACGTCTCCGCACAGGCGTTATCATAACAATTACCTTTCCGGCTCATGCTGCAGATCATTCCGTATTTTTTCAGAACCGCCTGATAGTCCCTGCTGCAGTATTGTACGCCTCGATCTGAATGGTGAATAATTCCCTTGGGTGGTTTATGTCTTCTGACAGCATTCTCTAGAGCTCTAATACAAAGCTCTGTTCTCATGTTATTGTCTGTTGCCCAGCCCACTATCTCCTTGGTGAATATATCTTTTACAGTGGCCAGGTACAGCCATCCTTCATAAGTGTTTATGTAACTGATATCCGTTACCCACACGGCAGCCGGTCTATTGGTCGTAAAATCCTGATTTAAAAGGTTTTCGGCCACTGGCAGTTTATGATTGGAATTTGTTGTAGCTTTAAATTTCTTTTTCCGTTTTGCATATAGCTTGTTTTTCTTCTGGATTTCGTAAAGTCTCTTACGGCTGCAATGGGGAAACTTTTCCCTTACATCCGCAAGGATTTTGTCCAGACCGCACATGCCATGACATTCATCGTAACTTTGTTGGGCAGTTTTAAGTATTTCTTGGTTCTCAAGCTTACGTTTACTTGGGAGCCGGTCTTTCCAATCATAATAGCCGCTCCGCGATACTTCGAGGACCTGGCACATCTTCTCAACCGGGAATACGGAGCTATGTTCCTTGATAAATTTATAGGTTACTTCCGGTTGCTTGTCGCGAAGATGGCCGCAGCTTTTTTTAATATTGCTACCGACTCCTCTAAGTCAGTATTTCTACGCTTTTCAGCTCTTAATTCAGCCTCCAGCTCCATTATCCTTGCTTTATCAGGAGATTGTCTCTTTTTATCTTCTCCTAACCAATTTCTCAGAGTCTGTGGATTTATTCCCAGATCCTTTGCCACACTTGCGACTGATCTGCCGTTTTCTTTAACTAATCTGGTTGCATCTGCCCTGAATTCAGTATCATAACGTTTTCCATTGTTCCCCATTTATTAATCCCTCCACAGTTGTTATTTTACCTAACTACTGTGTGTCCGACAAATCGGGTATAGGCCATTCCTCAAAGGTTTCAAAATTATCCGTATAATATTCTTCAAATAATTCCATATGTTTCACCTACTTTAGTAGCATTACCTCCTGATATACCTAAACAATATCTTCGAGGTGTACTTTATCCTCAAACATAATTGAAAAGTGAACATGATCGTAGTAAAGTTCCTTACCACAACATTTTCTCTACCTACAACTCAAATTGCTCCTTCACATAAAAATGCATCAATTTCAAATATTCTAAAGCTCCTCTTTTTAAATCTTCTCGGCTTTGCCACCATCTCTCGGTATTAAAATCATCATACTTTGTGGGGCAAGATATAACCCTTATTTCTCTATCTAATGACTTCATGGCTTTAACAAAAATCTTCTTCGATCGTCCGGAATGCGATTTAGATGTGACAATGATTAAAGAATCTATATCACGTTCACTCTTAAGATACTCCCTCACCGCTATCGCTTCATCTTGAGTGCTAAGTGCATCACCAGGCAGCACTGTTATCTTTTCTTCCGGCACTCCCAACTGCACTGCCACTTCCTTGGCAATATCAGTATCATGCGGAATCTTAACCCCTTGACTTACAACCAGATCATAGCCCCGGACCATATTTCTAACCATCACGATATGATCTGCATAACCCTGCTTATAAAGATCTGCCGCCCCCAGCATCCGATCCGGTCCGCTGCCCATGAGTAGAACAATGATATCGCTCTGCTGTGGTTCATCCTGTGCGACCAGACAAGTGCCCAAGGAAGGTAAGGATAATCTAGCTGAAAGTAAAACTGCTAAAATAACGACTTTAATAATAATCAGTTTTATTAAAAAGCGCTTTCCAGATATCCTCATATATCTGCATCCAGTCTAACCATCATAAACCGAAACTCCCGACATTCATAATAAATGCTAATGCTATTAAAAAAGCCATCCTATTGGTATGTGATTTTCGAGTTTAATTAGTTTATCGGAGCTTTCACAGGCACTGGGGTCTAAATCCTTGTTACTCCTCCATACCCATTTGGGCCACTAATGTGTCCCTGCCACCAACTCCATGTCCGGATACGGAACAGGGAGGAATTCACTGAAAATTATGTCATCGACTTTAAAGCTGAATTTAGTTTGAGTAGTTTTGCCGATTCCGATATAAAGAGTAACTTGCTGGTCAATGGTTCCGACATTATTTTTTGGCATATCCAAGATTAGTATGAGAGGCTTCATCAAATGAAAAGTTAAGTCTAATTCGTGGTTGGATTGATGTTCTAATACCCAAAAATAATTTATTCATTTGGTGAGTGACCCCCTCATTACAACTAATTGTTTCTTAAGATAAATTATTTTTATACCCATCCGGATTATTCTTATGCCATCTCCATGCATCACTAATTATCTTTTCAAGAGAATAGTACTGTGGTTTCCATCCCATTACTGACTTAGCTTTTTCTGATGATGCGATCAGTGTTGCTGGATCTCCTGCTCTTCGCGCTTGGACTTCGGCGGGGATGGGATGGCCAGTTACTTTTCTTGTTGTCTCTATTACTTCTTTTACGGAGTAGCCATTACCGTTGCCAAGGTTAAAGATGTCGCTCTCTCCCCCTTTAATCAAATACTGAAAGGCAAGATAATGGGCTGAAGCTAGGTCCATAATATGTATATAATCTCTTATGCATGTCCCATCTTCAGTCGGATAGTCGTCACCAAATATATAAATCTTATCACGTTTACCAAGAGGCACCTGCAAAATTAAAGGAATTAGGTGGGTTTCTGGATGATGATCTTCCCCAATTAATCCACTTTCATGGGCACCGGCAGCATTAAAGTATCGCAACGATACATATTTAATACCATAAGCCCGATCAAACCATTTCATCATCTTTTCCATGGCCAGCTTGGTTTCTCCGTAGGTATTAGTAGGATTGGTTACATCATCCTCTAAAATAGGAATCCGCTTAGGCTCTCCATATGTAGCTGCAGTTGATGAAAAAACAATCTTATTTACATTATTTTCTCTCATTACATCCAGAAGACAAAGCATGCCATAAACATTATTATGATAATATTCGTAGGGCTTCTCCATACTTTCCCCTACTAAAGAATTAGCTGCGAAATGAATCACAGCTTCAATATTGTATGTTTTAAAGACTTTATCTAAAGCATTTTTATCTCTTATATCTATTTCATAGAAATAATCTGTTGCAATAGCTTCTTTATGCCCACTCTGCAAATTATCAACAACAATTACATCTTCATTTTGCTTTTGAAAATATTTAACGGTATGGGAGCCAATGTAGCCTGCTCCTCCGGTTATAACTATTGACATTTAGTTAATCACCTACCTTACTATAATGTAGCTTCTAGAATATCAGCTATTCTTTTACTTGCAAAACCGTCTCCATATGGATTGCTTGCTTGACTCATCTTCTCGTACTCGTTTTGATCTTCAAGTAGCTGCTTGAACATCTTATATATCACTTCTTCATCTGTGCCAACCAACTTTAGAGTTCCTGCATCGATACCTTCTGGTCTCTCAGTTGTATCTCTCATCACAAGAACCGGTTTTCCTAAACTTGGAGCTTCTTCTTGAATCCCACCACTATCAGTTAAAATTAAATGTGATCGAGCTAAGAAGTTATGGAAATCAAGAACTTCAAGTGGCTCGATAATAAGAATCCTATTAGTTTCTCCAAATATCTCCTGGGCCGCTTCTCTAACAATAGGATTCATATGAATCGGATATATAGCCTTAATGTCCGGGGTTTCATCAATAATACGTTTAATTGCGCTAAACATATTTCTCATGGGTTCACCTAAATTCTCTCTTCTATGGGCAGTTATTAAAATAAGTCTGCTATCTGAAGCCCATTCCAATAGATCATGATGATAATCATTTCTAACTGTAGTCCTAAGCGCATCAATTGCAGTATTTCCAGTAACATAGATAGTTGATGGATCCTTACCTTCTTTTAAAAGATTTTCTTTTGACATTTCAGTAGGTGCGAAATTATAATTAGCAACTATACCTACAGCTTGTCTATTAAATTCCTCTGGATATGGAGAATAAATATTATATGTTCTTAATCCTGCTTCTACATGTCCAACTGGAATCTGAAGATAAAAGCAGCCTAGTGCAGTAGCAAAGGTCGTTGAAGTGTCTCCATGGACTAGCACGACATCTGGCTTCGCCTCCTCAAGCACTAATTTCATTTTTTCAAGAATATTAGTAGTTACATCAAACAAAGTTTGCTTTGTCTTCATAACGGAAAGATCATAGTTTGGAACTACATTAAACGCTGTCAATACTTGATCCAACATTTCTCTATGTTGCCCTGAGACGCATACTATAGTTTTTAATTTGATTCTAGTCTTTAGTTCTTTAACTAAAGGACACATTTTTATTGCTTCGGGTCTAGTACCAAAGACAACCATTACTTTTTTCATTTTTTCACCCTTGTATTTTTGTAATTTCTTTATTTGTAATCTGTTCAAGTCGATCGATCTATTGTATAGGCGTTACTATATTAGGTTAACAATTACCATATGTCCTGCTTCCATCAAAGTTACACAGGTGTGTGAGCCTATATATCCGGCACCGCCGGTACTAGAATATTTATTCATGCTATATAATTAGCCTTTCAATAAAATAGCCCCGGCTCTGTTTCCCGTCTCAATTAAATGCAAAACTCGCACGTTATATATCTCTAACCCTACTCTTATGTTATGTATAGCATTATATATAACAATATAAAAATGTAGAAATATTGAATAATTGATAAGTTGGTTTCAGAGAAAAGCTCCGAAAAAGTACCTACCTTGGGTCTTGTTATATGAGACTTTTGCATAATAGCAAAAATCACGTTCTTTGAAACTACAATATGGTATTAGAGCATAAAAACCAGTTGAATTTTGGTTAATTATGCCTTTAGTATCAACAAGGTTACTGGATTTATCTTAAAATGAGCAGATTGACCCCTTTCCTTTAAAAACCTTAATTTCTGCTTACTTTATGCAGCTATATCTTCAGATGATTTGGCTTTGTTTACCGCAACAACCGAAGTAATCATGGTAATAACACTCAGGTATGCATGGGTTTTAACCTTTTTAATACCTCGTACATTAAGTCCGGTTTCAAGTCCCATATGCTCCTTTAAGCGCCCAAAACATCGCTCTACACTGGTTCTTTTGTTGTATAGCAGCTTCCAGTTTGAAGTGCCTCGATGAGGCACTGTGAATAACCTGGAATCTTGTCTGGCTCTGGTTTTAACAACCATCCCATAGTTGCTGTCTGAGCACCAGGAGGAACCAAAAGGACAGTCACATTTGCCCATAACATGAGGGCAGCGGAATTTGTTAACCCCATTGCTGCCTCCCCAATAAGTCATACGGTATCCCGCTGAACATATGGGGGTTGCATCCCAGTCCAGACCTTCCGGGGGTTCTTTGGCTCTCCGGTGGTTTAACGGTATTATTGCCTGTGCCTTGTAGTCCTTACGGATCAGTTCGTATATTGACTTTTGATCATAACCGGCATCCATGAGATAATACCGGGGTTTACTGTTCAAGTTATTACTGCATTCTTCAAGGATTCTTTCGGCCATTATACCATCGTTGGTACTGGCTGGGGTTATGCTCAATGCCACTGGCAATTCAGATTTAACGTCAGTAGCTATATGCAGCTTGTAACCAAACCAGGTTATCTGGTTGCCATTAGTATCTAGCTTGCTGCCCCAGTTAGCTGACTGGCCATCGTCTTTAATATTTTTACGTGGAACTGACTTCTCATTGGCATCTACTTTAGAAGCATCTATGGCAATAGAACTGGTATCAAGAAGCCCCATTGATTCTGCTGTTTTTACCTGTTTCTTAAACAGTTCACCAAGTACTTCTGATTGAGTTAACTGTTCATAGAAACGACTAAATGTAGCAATACTGGGCACTTTGCCAAAAACATCAAAGCCGCAGTTGTATCTGAGCACCGGATCATGAGTAAGACGCTCCACTAATTCAGTAAATGTAGCCATATTGTAAACTCGCATAGCAATTAATGCTTTGAATTTGTGCTCAACCAAGTACCCAGTTGGCCCTCGATGTTGTTCATTTTCCTTAGAAAGAGTAGTAATAACGTCATCAAAATCGAGGGTGGTTAAAATTATCTCTAAACGTGACCGGGGCTGCAAATTTATTGCATCCTCAAAGGAAAATACGTATCCTTGCCGAATATTCAAAGTGACTTCCCCTTTCGTTTTTGTTTGGGTTTTTGGATTAGTCACCTAATAAATTCGGCAAAAACAGGGGTGAAGTCCTTTTTTTGCCCCCTAAAAAGCCCATTATTTCTTGGGCTAACTATTATGCAAAAGTCTCATATAAGTAAATTTGCGTTTGGTTATCTACCATATTTAATATGCCATTAATAAAAGCGTAATAAATTTTTCGAAGCTTTCTCGACACTCACCCTCCAAACCTGAACGACGACGCACCCTATTAGCACTATTACTATATTTTCAATTCATTAAATATTTTTCAGCAACTTAAAATAACTCAAAATTTTTTTTCTAAATATTATTATAATAACGACAGCGACGAGTAAGATTGCATACCTTGCTATTAAAAAATCATATAAATAGGCTGATATCAAAGAAAATAAAACAACAGGAAATAAGATAGCACATAACAACTTAATATTATATACAGACTGTCCGACAACCTTTTTCATAACAAAATAATCCAATAACGCTTGAAGAGCATAGCAGAAAATGGTCGTATAGCCAGCTGCCACATAACCGTAGATAGGTATATAAATATAGTTAAGAATAATATTTACAATAGCTGAAACAATACTGGCTACCATAACATATTTTGGTTTTCTATAATAGTATACAATATTGGCAAAAATATAATATAGCGCAGCTATAAAAACTCCACCAACTATTGGGGGTACAACCTTGACGCTTTCGGCATAAGCCTTTGTCGCCAATATTAAAATCAATTCAGGCGCAATTAGAATCACGACAAAGCTTATTGCGGCAAAAACCAACAACATGGGTAAAGTAACATCATTTATGCTCTTGTAGTCATTTTCGCGACATTTTTCATAAGTAAACGGTATAAGCGCGCTGTTGATGGCCAACCAGATAGTAGATAATACTGCTGAAATGGAATAGGCTAAGCTGTAAAATGCTGCATATGTATCACCTACCAAATAGGCAATCATTAATCGATCCGAGTGGTTTAAGATATAGCTCGAAAAATAGTGCGGGATAAGTGGTAAGTTAAATAAAAAAGCTATTTTCCAATATCTGGTATAAACTTTTAATTTGGCTTTTAGAGCCAAATATATATAAAAAAGAGTATAGATAGCTATGAGAATTATCTCTCCGCCTAATAGACGGCTATAAACTTTGTTATCATTAAACAGATAGATACAAATGATTGCTACTACGGGAGAAATAACTGCTGATGCAATAGTAATCACGGCTACTTTTTTATATTTGTACTCATATCGTTGTCGTGCCATCCAGAAGTTGTATGCTGGTTGTGTCAGGAATACCGCAAACATAAGAATAAGCAATAGGATATCCATTTTAAAAACATTGCCGAAGACGATAATAATAACTGCCATTATGATAGCAACAATAACTGTTATGACATTGGAAAAAATGAGCATTGAATAGCTATATTGATCTCTCTCACCCGGGTAATCCAGCATACCGTTATTGAACACCCCGGATGATAAACAGAACATAGCCAGCACTCCGATCATAGAATGCCAAGCAAACCAAATTGAAACCTGCCCAAATTCATCAGTTGTTAGCAGACGTGTATAAATGGGGCTTGTAAGGAATGCCAGTCCTTTTTGCAAAATGTTAACAAAAATGAAAATCATCGAGGCTTTCGCAACGTTAGATAAACCACTAAAATTATTCAGTGCATATTTAATTGATATTCTCATATTTATATGAACTCTCAGCCTTCCCAAAATTTCATGAAACGCTTTTCTTTCTTAATTTTATAAATTAATATTTTAAAATAGTTTTTAATCGTTTGATATACACCTCTGGTAAGCGAGCATTTTGATAAAATGTACTCTATTCTACCAGTAAGGCTGTGATCGTTACTGTACGGTACATACTTATACTTGTTATGTGTCCTTTTTTCTAAAAAAGAATCGATTTGTGCGTCCCATTCATAGTTTGGCCTCAGTTCATTTAACTTGCTTTGATAATAGGAGAATGTTTCCCGAATCCCCTCTTCAAAAGATACAGTAAACTCAAAACCGTCCAGTGCCCATTTTAGCTTTGAATTGTCGAAAATGAAGGTAGTTCCTTTATCGCCAGTCAGTTCATGTTCAAGATAAGGAAAACTCCGTTCAATTTCTTCGGACGGTACATATACAATCAATGGGTCCTTATTTAAGAGCCTTCCATATGTTCTAATGACATCATTCCAGGTCAATTCGTATCCGGATGTTATATGGAACGCTTGCCCGAATGCTCGTTCGTTCATGCACAAACCTAAAATGGCACGAGCAAAGTCTTTTGTGTTCGTTAATGTACAAACGGCATTACCATCATCCCACATTATTACTGGCTTGTCCTGTTTAATACGCTCGATCAGTGTCCACTGATTCTTTCGGCTATTTACTGCAAACGGAATCCTTGTCTTTCCATACGTGATATACGGTCTAATTATGGTATATTCAAACCCATATAAATAGGCCGTATCCTTCAAGACAGTCTCACAATTGGCCTTTTTTACGGCATATGCCCATCTGTCATTCGTAAGCGGCGTATCTTCAGTAATGCGCCCATCCACATTTCTCGAATAAACCGTTGCTGATGAAATAAATATATACTGCTTGCATTTTCCTTGAAATATCTTCATCGTTTTCTTCAAATGGTCCATATTAAATGAAAGAAAATCTATGACAACGTCATAATAATTGTTCCCAATAGCCGCTAAAGACTGTTTCTCGTTTCTTATATCAGCCATAATGACATTATCTAGAGCTATGTAATCGGATTTTCTATTACCTCGATTTAAGATATACAGTTCATGACCAGAATCGATGGCTTCAATAGCTACATCCGTGCTAAGCACACCGGTCCCGCCAACAAGTAAAATCCTCATTATTTCCTCCTAACTTTACGAAAAGCGTGCCTTTTGAAAGCATACAGGTTGATTTTCAGGTCATACAATAAACCATGTGGCAGAAAGGCATAAGCCGCATCTTTAAAGCTATTTCCGGACAGTTTTTTAAAAAAACTGTCTGCATTTGAATCAATAACCACTGAACTTAAAACCATCGGATTATTATAATATGTGTGCCTCAGGTCGACTTCATGAATATATAATTTATCCTCCACCTGCCTGATCAAAGCCCTTCCTTTTTCCGTGTTAGCATAAACAAGGGAAACTCCAATCGTACTATCTATGCCTTCTACAACCTTTTCCACACCCCAGAAATCGGCCATAGTAAGATCTGAGCCATGAGGAATTCCTTTATAGTGGCAGCTTTCACAACTTTTTCGTATGATAAGCTGTTTTTCAATGTAACATCGCATATATAGGTCTGAATAGCGGTCTTTAAGGTAGTGCTTTCCGTTTTTGAAATCTACCCGTGTACAAAAGCGGTTCCAAGTTTTTTCTTTATTTTTAAACCAGACGCCAGTTATTTCCGACTTATATTTGTCTTGAAGATATTCTAGATACTTATTATATGCATAAGGTGAATTTGCACCTAAACAGATAAAATCAACTAAAACTAGATTATCTGTTAAAGGACCTCCAATAAAATTAGACATTGCAGCTACTTCGCAGGGACATCCAGCAAATAGAACCATATTATTTGAGTTTAGAATATCTTTTACTTGCTTATAAATGCCATATTTTCTACTTTGGACATATTTCGATTGTCTCAACTGGGAGATATCCTCTATGTCATTTGTTAAGTAGTGTACAATATTCAGATCATTGTTATAAATAGCACCTGCAACAAATCCACCTTTGTTGGTAATGATATGTTGCGCGATTTCTGAAAAAATTCCTCCGGATGTGCTGCGATATCTGATTTCATCGTCCCTGCTGTGGGCGGCATATGCCGTTACAGCTTCAGCATAGTTTTTTTTTGAAAAACTAGTATTAATTACAGGGCATATCTTTTCGCAAAGACCGCATCCAATACACTTACTCTCATCAATAACTGGAACTATAAAACCATGATCATTTGTTCGAGCCAATATACATCCCCGAGGGCAAATGTTAATACAGGCTTCACATCCTACACAGTTTGTTTCACTTGGTCTAAGCATTATCAAGTTACCTTTCCCACGATATATTTTTTCTTATAACTCTAGCAGGAACTCCACCTGCAAGACAATGAGGAGGCACATCTTTTGTAACTACAGAACCTGCTGCAATTACTGATCCTTCACCTATATGGACTCCTTTCAAGATAATGCTTTTCGTTCCAATCCAGACATTATCCCCAATTTCAATTGGAGCTATAAACCGTTCTTTTTCGCCGGTAAAATAATGGGCATCAGAATCCATAATCGTAACATCATGCGAAATTGCTACAGCGTTCCCTATTTTGATTTCTCTAAAGCAGGTGAGACGCAAATTCGAATTACTGTATCCGCTACCCAAGATAATACGTCCACCACTGAAGCACTTGATATCACCGCCGTAATATATACTGAAATTGCCAGTCACCTCCAGTTCTGAATCCTTATCCAACCGTAGAATCGTTGTCCTTCCATTTGGCTTCTTGGCATTTGCATTTAGGATCAGTTTTCCTGAAATTTTTAACTTAGCCTTTTTAGATATCTCTATCCTTGTTCCATAGTGCGGGATAATATGTTTTCTTGCATAAATGACATATTTGAACGGATCAATCGTCATGATTTTTTCAAATCTATTCATAAAGACCTCCTATTTGATAGTGTGATCTATTAACTTAAATAAAAATTAGTTCTCTACTCTCTGATAAAAAATGAAACACCAAAAACAAATAAACCTTAATGGGCTTTTTAGTCTCATGATACTGCAGTCAGACAACTTATAATGTGTCTATATGGTCATAGTCATTGCAAGTCATACTAATTTCATCGTCAGAGATTTTTGTATAAATCCATCGCATCTATATCCACTTGGATCTTATCCATTCGCGCTTGAAGTTGCCTGTTTATTTTTTCTTTTTGATAATATACCTTTTTGACGACCTCAATGATATCCACAAGTGGCCTTTCCAAGGAGATAACATATTGAGAATGTTCATAAACATATTCTGCCATTGCCAGCGACTTGCTGCTGTAGGAAAGGAGGACTGTTGGAATCCCTTCAGACATTGCATTTATTGCGCAGTGCATCCTTGCCGCAATTACCATGGAAGCTTTGACAAGACAATCTTTTACACCGAAAAACGAAAGGTTGTTCACCGGAACCAACTCAACATATTTTTTGACATCATCCGACAAAAAATTATAAGCCTGTTCCAAAAACAGATAGTCATTGTCATCTTGGTTCGTTGGAGATATTACATGAGGAACTAATTTAATTTGTACTCCAAATAACTCTACTAATTGTGTAATAATATCCGCACAATTTCTGATACCTTTTGCTGATTCTCCATAAATGGATTTATAAGAAAGCGGACTTACATTGAACACAATATATCCGTTTGCATTATATGTGCCAGTCCTTCTAGCTAGCATATAAGCCGGGTCAGGTACAAGTAACACATTATCTATAATACCGTTTTCTCTTAGATACCTGAATGTTACTTCTTCCCTTACAGCAATTCTAAATACTTTCTTTAAATGAGAGAAGTAGTACATACATAATTTTTCCGACGTGCCAAATGGCCCGATTGACGCGCCTGCTATTATTATTTTTTTTCCTTTTCGCAACGCATATTCCCCGAAGGCAACCAGTTTATTATATATAATGATGCGCTTTTTCTGAAGTTTAACCTTAGGTACGGTATAAATATCACCGCCTACGGATATAATAAAATCACAGTTGTCTGTTATCAGTTGATATTCATCATTCGGAATTCTATATGATGAGTTAAGCAAACGTAATATTTTATTAATAATTTTTACAAGTATACTATTGTTCCTTTTGACATCCATTATAATAAGATCAATATCGGAAATGACTTTTTTATCATAGGTAGGCATACGCGAAAAATACACTATCTTTGCTTTCGGGTTTTCTTTATGAATAGCTTTTTCGATACCTCTAACAATGGCTTCGCATCCAAAGTTATATAAACCCTCTATACCATACAGGCCAAAACTACGCTCGTTTTTTTTCTCCATATCATCACACCATTCTTATTCTTTTATTTTTCAAATTCATGATTATAAATAAAATAATCAATAACGGTAAATGGTAATTCCGTTGAAGGATCGTATATAGATCAGCTGAACACGCTATATTGAAAACTGCAGTTGCTAGTATTACACCAATAATATTTTTATTCTTTCCTTCAAAGTATCTTTCCAGCGATCTATCCATGAAACCAAAAAGCTTCCCCCATAGCCAACACACTACTGCAACCCCTAAAACGTTTATCTGTAAATAACCATATGTGATAAGGTCTGTGGGAATACCTCCATACAATGCCCAATTCGTCCCTTTATAGAATATCGATATCGGATAGTATGACATATCAAATCCGACATTGGGAAGAAGGCTTAGAAAATCTTTTATATAATACTGAAACCATTGATATCCGGAAACCCCTTGGATTGCCGTCATATTTAGTGATGACATCGCTGGAAAAGAAAATTGTCTTAAGTAATTAAGATAATCTAAGTTATATACCACCTTTAAGCTTTCAAGGCTGAAATCTTCAAATAATGCATCTAAAATGTCCAGCATTGGTATGCTGACAACACTCAACAAAAAGATCCACGCCCATTTTCTCTTAATACCAATTTTCTCAAAAAAGGCATAAATCATTACTATGAAATACAACATCAGGGGGGAGCGTCCACCATTAAATGTATAGTAAATGAGGGCCAATACAAAAGATATAACAAGCATAGCTTTTTCGCTTCGTCTTCCATTGAATGATAAAGCAAGAAACAGGAAACTTGACGTTGGTAAAAAACCTGCTAATAAGAATATATATGTTAAAATACCCGATACTCCATAATTCTTTATAGAATCTGTATGTGACCGAGATATCTCTATCAGCTGCAGAGCTCTGGAAAAGCCACCGACACCTATAATATATAGAACTAAACAGCCTGTCGATATAAAAAATAAAATATATGTAGTTTTTTTTATAATCTTTCTTTTCTGAACGAATAATTCTTTTATGATATGCGTTTTATTCACGTCATTATTTCTGTTTTTATAATATGCGTGTGCGGATTTATATCCAAAGAAAAAACTGAAAAGACCAATCGTAGATGATAACAAAAATAACAGATATGCAAATATTTCGGCGTTATAGAAATATGTAATGAATCTACTGTATTGAACGGCACTTTCAACACCTATAAAATTATTTTTTACTAGCAGGAGACATATTGGTATAATCGAATAGTAAAACAAGAACCCAAAAATAAATCCGTTATATGCCGACGTACAATGGCATTTTTTCTTGTACTTCAGCATGATATAACATACAATGAATAAAAAAAAATAAGTAAAGTACTCCATAACCTGCTCCCTTTTTTAACAATCAAAGTTTAGCCGATTACTTTAGTTAAGGCAGCGGCTAATTTCTCCTCATGTTTTTTATCAGAATAATACTTTATCAATATTGCCTGATATTCCTTTCTTATTTGCTCATAGTCTACTGTTTTATCCTCAAATTGGATAATATTTGTTGCTGCACGTTTCCCATCAATACAAATTTTAAATTGTGTCATCTGAAGTATTTCATTGATAAAACCTACCGCATCACTATATATGGGGATTACACCGCAATTTATATATGTCGAAATTTTGGTAGGTGTCGCCACACGGTTGACAGCGCAAACATCTCTTATCACGAAACCATACTTGATGTTCGCCAAATGCCTGTCTAGTTCCTCCTGGCTTACGCTATTGATATGACATCCTTCTATTCCCATAGCCTGGACTTTCTGGTTTGCGAGTTCAACTTCCCGCGTAAATATAAAAAGCTCTGCATTTTTTAAATTTTTCTTAATCTCAGCATAAATTTCCAACACATCATCAAATTTCTGCCACACGGTCAATGATCCGACATAAGTAAATGATGGCACCTTGTATTTTTGGGCTGTATACAAAACTTCGTCTAACCTTGTATAGCAAGGCATTATGTAATGTCTACCACTGAAATCAATCGCATATTTAGCTTCATAATGGGATTTCATTTCATTCGAAACAAAAAGCACCATCTTTGCTTTTCGCAATGCAAAACGCTCTAGCAATTCTAAAACAATCTTATTCATAATTTTATTATTCCTCATAAAGCTTTCTTCTGGTAATATCCCCTGCACCCAAATAATAATATTTTTCCTTCCCCTTAAGTACAATCTTACAGCATCAACTACTGTTCCTGCTAGAAAATAATCATTTTTTGCAGAATCCGAAGCACAGGCTAAATTTTCTATAGTTTCAAATTTATATCCACATCTATTTGCAGCCATGTTAATAATCTCATAATAATGGTCTGCCACGTCATGGTTTGCGCATACCAAGCCATATATCTTTTTTGCAATTCGATCATGCACGAAATCTGCCAGAGGCTTCAGCGCCACATCTGGCTGGTATTTAGCCACCTCATTCATGCAAGCCAGACTCATCTTATATATCTCATCTGGCTTATAATAGTATTCGGCCAAAAGATCGACTATTGCATTAATGTCTCTCGCAGGGAATAATCGTCCTGTCTTCCCATCGGAAAGAATATCCCCATTATAGTTCCAACTCGATGCTAAAACCGGCACTCCGGCATAAAAAGCGTCGATTATCGTTGCCGGGAAACCTTCCCCTGGATGATATGTTGGAAACAACATTATATAATAATCAGATATAGTTGATACGCATAAATCATATGGAACCACTCCACCGTAGACAACGCACGATGGAAATTCCCTTTTTATTTCTTCGAATCTAGACTTATATTCATCATCAATTTTTCCATATATTGTTAATTGGTATCCATCGAAACCGAGCCGAGAATTTATTAGCTTAACAGCCTCTACTGCATCTTCTATTCCTTTAGTTTCACATACTCTGGAAAATGTACAAATTTTCTTTCTTTGTTCGTTAAAAACTTTCTTTCGCTTCTGTTTGATCTCATCCGCATTTAGGGAAAACTTTTTAAAATTGGGGATAACATCCACATTATTAAGTCCTTGTTCTTCGAGGGCTACACGCATTTTTTCTGTCTCGACAAAGTTTTTGCCAAAACTGTTCATATACTTGATCCATTTTGGATTCTTCTGCGTTCTTTTTGGTAGTCCCCCGCCAATCGTTACCTGAATTATGGCCTTTTTAAATATGTGATTCATATAATACAGCATCGGATATAAAACTCTCATTCCGTTACTAGATACTGAAAAAATTATATGATCTGACCAAAAAAAGGCATAAATAATCTGAAGAAAAATACTAAAACCTCTTCCTTTTCTGTCGCTCATGTCAACAATATTGACTTCATCATAAAGTCTTTCTGCAAGTATTTCCTCATACAGAATTTTTGTCTTTATAGTCTGGCCGTCTGCAACCGCCCTGTTACGCCCTAAACTGCCTATAATCGTGCAAGTAAACTTTTTATTCATTTATTAACCTCCTTATAAAACGTGATATAATTCTGAGCGTGTAGGAGATTGCCTGTAAAAAAATGATGTTTACAGGGATTTTAAAAAAATTCTTTATCAGAAAAATTCTTTTATATCGCCTGGATTGATCGATGCCAGTAGCGCACAGGGATAGATATTCATTTACCGATAATTTCTCGGTTGATACTCCTGCTATAACCGTACTTTTGCGAGTCACTATCTCTGTCTTTCTCCGTTTTTCATCAAATTTACACCCTATAATTCTTGCGTCGATTCCTTCCGGTCTAAATTCTAAAATTACCGCTTCACCGTA
Source organism: Pelotomaculum sp. (assembly GCA_050950345.1). Taxonomy (GTDB): domain Bacteria; phylum Bacillota; class Desulfotomaculia; order Desulfotomaculales; family Pelotomaculaceae; genus Pelotomaculum_C. Next base: position 18,970 of record JBMNHK010000002.1, on the reverse strand, counting down.
TTGTGCGTCTAAGTTATTCGTATGAAAATATGTATTTCCCAAGGAGTAAACAACTGGCACATTTTCAATCATTTCAATGTTTTGTACGGTATGCGAATGACACCCAATAATTGCATCTGCCCCATTTTTGGATAGTAATCTCGAATACTTACGCTGCCATGAGGCGGGGCTGTAAACATATTCGTCGCCCCAATGCAAATATATTATGATATAATCGCTCCACTGTTTTAATTCTTTTATTTGTGCGTCTATCGGATTTTTTAAAATATCGCACCCATAACAGTCTATATAAAGCTCAATCAAACTAGTTTCGTTTTTTAGTGAGGAATGAATTTTGTCAAGCTGTGGCATATAAATATCGCTTTGCAATACATAATTCCGGTTCAGTAATTCATTATAAGCAGGAAATTTTTCCATAATTTCTAAGTAAGTTTTTTTAGAAATAGGTTTAATTGGAAAAAGATAATTATAACACTTATTGACTTCTGCGTCTTTATCATAGACCAATGACGCTGATAGAATCCCGACTTTTCTCTCGCCGACTTCGACCAAAATTCCAGGCGTTACGGAGTCCCCGATTATGAGAAAGCCTTGTCTTTGTAAAAAGGAGACTGTTTCACGATATCCATCGATGCCATGGTTTAAAATATGATTGTTCGCGACGCTTAATATCTCTACAGGCAAATCCGAAAACCCCTGTAGTTTTTCTGGCGAAGTTCTGTGTAGTCGACTTTTAAGTCCTTTATGCGGGGATCTGCAGGAAATAACGAACTCCAAATTTCCTACTCGGATCTCCGCAGGAAGGTCTGGAATTAGGTCATTATTGTAATTTACACGTTGTTTCTCTACAAATTCAGTGAAACCAAACCCAATATCAACCACACTGTCCGCTAACAAAATATCTCCGAATATGCCAATACGTTTCATAAATTATACCTTTCTAATTATGTATCTGATTTTACCTGACAATGTCTTTTCAAGCTTCGCTGTTTCTCCCAATTTATAATCATACCTTTCAGGTAGCTTTGTGCCATCTCCATCATTGCTTTCATATCGGTATCGATGAATTTTGTATCAGGAACAACAACTTCAAAATGTTCTTCGATCCAATTATACCCACTGTCACATATAGCATTATTATCTTACTTGCAACAAATATCTCGGTAATGCAACGAGCCTTTTGCCAAAGGGGGATATCCACCATTGGTAGTGTAATCTTTCTGGTTGTATGATTTCTATAATGCGGAAGACCCTTCCTTTTACTTTATCCATACCCATGCTTTCCTTTTTGTACTTATAAATGCTTTCCTTTTTAATGTGGCCAAAGAACGATTCCATACAGACATTATCAACACTTTCCTGTACTGCTCATACTTTGGATAGCACCATACTGAGCCAGGGTTTGACGGTAAATCCTCTGGCATACTGCTTCCCCCGTCAGAATCAAATATCATATCATAAGCTGATATTTCCTAGCTCCTGAGATAAACACATCAACACATAGTTCATCTCTCATGTTGTCGGCCACCTTTAGTCCGACAATGCTGCCGTCGTAACAGTCCCTCACAGCTACTACATAGAGTTTGCCTTGCCGTTAGGATATCCGTGTGATGTCTACGAGCTACTTCTTGTAAGGCAATTCGGCTTTAAAGTCTTGTTGGATCATATTGATCATATTATTGCTAACCGGTAGTTGGATCGACTTTGGTTATCCCTTTTTGGCTCGCTGCAAAAAAAAGCACTTTTCAGAATGTCGTTGGCTGCATCCAGTTTTTTTATCTTTTTCTCCAAAGCTCCGACTTCGGTGGTTTTGGGATCGACTCGTTTGTTACTCCGTTTCACAAATTCCGATTCTAGATATACGGAAAATATAATCTTGTGCGGAGTCTTGTTAATCAAATTTCCTGATGATATACTTAATTTTTCCACTTTTATCTCTTTCTAGGTCCTTTGATGTTTCAAATTTAATATTCAAATTACCAATATAAGGTTTCGCATTTTCTCGTATCTTCTCTACAGTACTCTGCGAAAAACTTTTATCTGGTATAAGTCTAATAACAATGTGGGAGTCATCTAGTTGTATTATTTGACTAGCAACTATTCCTTCTGAAGATGCTACAATATGACCAAGTCTACTGATTTTTCTTCCATTAACAATAATATAGTCATCCGTTCTACCAATCAGTTTCGTTAGATACTGCGTCTTTATGCCACAACCACATTCACCAATCCCAAGTTTACCCAAATCTCCTGTTCTATACCTAATTAGTGGTGTCTGATCTGTCGTCAAAGTAGTAATAACTATCTCACCCACATCATCTTGGCCATCATATTGATCAAATGGAAGTATCTCTACAAAAGTTAAGTCAGGTATTATATGATAATTCCCTTTTCGGCATTGTACTGCAATTTGAGCAACTTCTGATAGTCCATATGTTTGATAAACAGGACAATTAAAAACACTTTCCACAAACAACTGCTGTGATTTTGTAATTCCTTCACTGTCCGTTACTATGAATTTCAATTTTGGCGGATGCAAGTTGCTCTTTCTGATCCCGTCTGCAAGGAATAGCCATGTCTTTGCATATCCAGTACCATATTCTACTTCATATTTAAACATAGCATCACAATATACTTTTGCTGTTTTATCATTAACATGATATGCCGAGCATTGTAATTGCTTATATTTATCAATATAGACCCAAAATGGGGGGTCTTCTATATAAAACGGTATAATGTTAATTCCAGAAATACGAACTTTATTTTTGTATATAGAGCTGCCTGCGTATTCAAAAAATTTGTCTTTAAACACTTGATCTAACATTACTGCATCTCTATGCCGGTAAAAGTAAAATGGTGTCCCAGTTGAACCACTCGTATGGCTCTTAAAACACTGTCTAATGTCTAAGTTTTCCGACAAATAAGATGAATAATTATCTCGAATATCTTTTTTTGAAATGAGTGGGAAATCCTCGAGGTTGCAAAACTCCTTACCCTTATACGCTGGCACTTTTTTTTGAACGGACTGAATTAAATCACTAATCTTTTTGTTGCGTCTCGAAAAATCACCGCTTTCCATTACATACTGGTAGTCAATAATACTCATAAGCTCTTTATACCCTTTATACCTTCGATAATAGTCTCTACGAATCGCCTCCATATTCGCCATTATCCGTTTCATCCAGAAAGGAGATTTCAAAAAAAACAGCTTAGTAATACTCATTATCTATTGCACTTCCTCTAATTGAGTTAGATAAAAACATCTTTCAAGGAACTTATTACAACTTATAAACTCCATCGAAATTACAAATATTTCTAGTGTCCAATACAATTTTTTTATCCAACTTATTCAATTGCTTTTTTATTTCGTCATGAGCAACCATAATAACAATTAAATCCACATCTGCTAAAAAATTATCAAAGTTGTGGTACTGATTCTTAACAATATCACAACCTACCATTGGGTCGTACGCTTTCAATGTAGGAGCTAGATGCTTCTCCATTACTTCCAATAGTTGCAATGTAGGACTTTCTCTGATATCATCAACATTCTCTTTATAAGTTAGACCATACAACCCTACTCTTGATAAATCAGACATGCCTTTTTCTTTCATGATCTCATGTACTCTTTTAAGAACAAACTCAGGCATAGAATCATTTATTTTTCGTGCCGCTAAAATAATATTAGCAAGGCCAGGATAATCACCTACCAAGAACCATGGATCAACAGAAATACAATGTCCTCCTACTCCAGGGCCGGGCTGCAAAATATTTACCCTCGGGTGTTTATTTGCAATTCTTATAATTTCATACACATCCAAATTATCAGTTCGGCAAATCTTTGCAAGTTCATTAGCGAATGCAATATTAATATCTCTATAAGTATTTTCCACAACTTTGGACATCTCTGCAGTTCTTATATCAGTTACAACAATCTCGGCTTTACAGTAACTTGAATACAGTTCCTTTACTATCCTGCCAATTCTTGGATCATCAGCACCAATAGTTCTTGAATTATGTTCTAACTCATAAATCATGTTTCCCGGTATAATTCTTTCCGGAGCATGAACAAGATGAATATCTTCTCCTAAAGCAAGCTCTCTTTTTTCAATTTCTGGACGTACATATCTATCAATTGAACCTGGTGCTATAGTAGATTCAATAATTAATATCGCACCTTTTTTGCATACATCTAAAACTTTATTCACAGCGGAAATTACATATTTAGGATCTAATTTTTTGCTTGAATTGATATAAGGTGTTGGTACAGCAATGATATATATATCAGTTTTTTGGTATTCTGTTGTAAACTTAATCTCATTTAAAACAGCCTTTTCAAATAGTTCTTCTAAACCTCTTTCTTCAAAAGGAAGTTGCCCATTAGATAATGAATCTACTAAACTTTTATTGATATCGGTTCCTATTACCTCAATACCACTTTTAGCAAACATTAGTGCAGTAGGAAGCCCTATGTAGCCAAGTCCAATTACATTAACCATAATTATTTCTCCCCCATTACGCTATTTATTACTTCTATAAGCTTACCAGTCAGAATCTTAAAATCAAAATCTTTAGCTCCGGTCTTGGCATTTAATCCTATTTCTTTATATTCTTCTTCTGGTATATTTTTAATCTTTAATATAGCATTAGCTAAATCTTCGCCCGATGCATTTTTAAGTTCAAGACCGCATTTATATTTGTTAATTATTGAATACCCCATTTTAACTGTTGAAATAATTGGTTTACCTGAAGCCATATACTCAAAGAGTTTGTTAGAACTATTTCCTCTTGACCAGTTGTATTGAGTTTGGGAGTAATTTAAAATATTAATTGATGATTTACTTAATATGTATGGTATGAATTGTTTGTTAACAAAACCTTTCATTTTTACATTTGACAAACCCTCATCTACAATTCTCTTTTCCAGCATCTCTTTTTGGGTTCCATCGCCATATATTAAAAATTGAATATCTTTATCATTTTTTAATAATGCTGCAGCATCTAGAATGTTTCCTACATTATTTACAGGTCTTATTGCACCTACATAAACCACATTAAACTTATCCGCATTTAAGTCAATATCCTCCAAAATATTATTAACCATAGAGTCGTTAAAAGCGTCAATGTCAACACCGTTATTTATGTAATAAGCCTTCTTAAGATCTATTGCACCACCTTGTCCGGCATCCCATTTTTTCTCTTTAATATAATCCGTATCGCCTTCTTTAGTAAACACTAGGGCGGCTGCATTCTTGTAAATCCAATGTTCACCTGCCACAAGAATTCTTCCTATTAAACTCTTTTCTTTTGATTTATTAAACGCAAAAATTGCCTCAGGCCACAAATCTCTCACTTCACAAATACAGGGTACACCAAATCTTTTAGCTATCTTAATCCCCGCTACTAATGTGAGGGGGTGAACACTTGAAGCTAGTATAACATCAGGTTTTCCAAAGGCTTTTGCATATTCTTTCGTTACGGGAAAGAGATTTTTATAGAATGAAACCATATTAATTGCTCGTGACTTCCCATTCCCTTTATAATCTGAGGTTTTAATAAATATAAAAGGAATACCATTTAAAGAATCAATAATATATTTTTCGCCGTTCATATCAACATTCTTATCCGAGAAATGATTCGTTGATGCACAAAAAATTGTAGGTTTATATCCGGATTTTATTAGATTTTTAGCAAACCAATAATGTCTTCCGGCTTTATCAAAATACATATTAGTTGCATAATGATTCCATATCCAAATATTCTGCTTCAATATCTATACTCTCCTCGCCGGAACCCCTACATAAGTCCCAGGTTCAGTTATATCCTTAACAACCACAGCACCTGCACCAATTTTGCAACCACTGCAGATGTTCACGTTATTACTAACTACACTACCAATACCTAGCCAGGTTCCTTTCCCAACTTTTACTGTTCCGGCTAATCGCGCTCCCGGTGACATATGCACATAATCTTCTATCAGATTATCATGGTCAATTACTGCACCTGTATTAACGATACAACCCTCACCTATAGTGCTACAACAATTAATAACCACCCCAGCCATCACCACTGTTCCTATTCCCACTTCAACCTTTTCTCCGATAATTGCACTAGGATGTATTAACGTAGGAATGTTTGCTCCTGCCAGTTCAAGCTGGGTTTGAATTTTTTCTCTTGTTTTATTGTTGCCAATTGCCACAAAGATGTCGTAATCGTTAATATACGAAAAAGCATCGTTTGACTTCCCAATAACCTCTATTCGTATCGGTGATTGAATATCTTCATCATCATCAAGAAAAGCAATTTGCTGCCATCTATTCATTTTGATAGCAATATCTGCAACAACTCTGCCATGACCGCTGGCCCCAATTATTAGAAGTTTATTTTTGCTAGTCATATATTCACTCTTTCTTCAGCATTATTAGTCCCCTTAAACATCTCCATCGTCGCAGCAGTTTCGGAATTAATATCTTCCCTCATGAAAGCCTTCTTCAGAGTTAAGAATATGATTTTCCAATCACCAATAAAGCTAACATTATCTACATACTCGACATCTAATTCGAACTTATCTTCCCAGCTAATAGCATTCCTACCATTCACTTGGGCATGTCCAGAAAGGCCAGGTCTTACCTCGTGTCTCCGCTTTTGCTGGTTATTGTAAAGTGGAAGATATTCAATCAATAAAGGTCTCGGTCCCACAACGCTCATATCACCTTTTAAAATATTAAACAACTCTGGTAGCTCATCAAGTGAAGTGCTTCTTAACAATTTTCCAAACCTTGTCAAGCGAATATCGTCAGGCAATAACTCCCCATTCTCATCTTTTTCATCCGTCATCGTTCTGAATTTATAAAGAGTAAAAATCTTCTCATTTAATCCCGGACGCTTCTGTTTGAACAGCACCGGGCTGCCTAGCCTGACTCTTACTAATACTGCTATTATCAGCAGAACAGGAGCTAACACAATAATTGCAATCAAAGATAAAATAAAATCCATCGGTCTTTTTATGTATTTTCTATATACCCCGCCATTATTAACAAGGTGAACAGTATTTGGTCTAACCTCTGTTTGCATCTACATCACCATAAACTCTTTATAATCTCACACACTCTACTCAAATCCCCATCCGTCATCTTCGTATCACTCGGCAGGCAAACACCATTCTCAAAGATCTTCTCACTTACATCTCCACCGATATAATCATACTTTTCAAAGAAAGGCTGCAAATGCATGGGCTTCCAGATTTGCCTTGATTCAATATTCTCTTTCTCCAAAGCTTCCATAATATCTAAAGGTCTAACTTGTCCATTTAAAGTAATACATGACAACCAGCAATTGGGCTCATTCCATTCATTAATAGGCATGAACTCAACACCCTCTAATGACCCTAACTCCCGCTTATAAAACTCAAATATGTACTTTTTCTTAGAAATCCTTTGATCTAATACTTTTAATTGTCCTCTACCGATACCAGCTACAATGTTACTCATTCTATAGTTAAATCCTAATTCGCTATGCTGATAGTGCCTCGCTTGGTCCCTGGCTTGAGTAGCCCAGAATCTAACCTTTTTAATCATTTCTTCATTATTAGATATAAGCATCCCACCGCCAGAAGTGGTAATAATCTTGTTGCCGTTAAAGCTGTATATTCCGTATTCACCAAAAGTACCGGTGCATTTGCCTTTATATGTAGTGCCTAAAGATTCAGCAGCGTCTTCAATAACTGGTACCCCATACTTACTAGAGATTTCCATAATCTTGTCCATATCAGCTGATAAGCCGTATAAATGAACAACAAGAACAGCCTTTGCATTGGGATATTTCTCAAAGGCGTTTTCTAATGCATTGGGATCCATATTCCAAGTTTCATAATTACTATCAATAAATACCGGAATTGCATTCTGATAAATAATCGGATTAGCTGTAGCCGAGAAGGTAAGGCTCTGACAAAAGACTATATCCCCTTCACCAACCCCAGCAGCTTTAAGTGCCATATGTATAGCGGCTGTCCCCGATGATAATGCTGCAGCTGATTTGATACCCACCTTAGCAGCCAGTTCTTTTTCAAACTCATTAACGTTTGGCCCCAGGGGGGCAATCCAGTTTGTATCAAAAGCTTCCTTTATATATTGCATTTCATAACCTTCATTACTCATGTGAGGTGATGAGAGGTAAATTCTATCAGTCATAAAATAGGACTTCCTTCCTTAATCTCAAATATATATCTGAAATGCCTTAAGCATTGATTTTCCTATATTAATTAGTTATCATATGTATATACAAACTACATATAGTGGTCGATATGCGTTCTTTAGGGTGTTTTATGCTACATCTAGTATTTATCCATAGACCATACTCACTGTTGCCAAAAACCATATATTGTGGTATATCTACATATTTCTAAGCGCTTTATGCTAACATCTAGTATTTATCCATACCCATACTCACGGCTCCATGATACTGAAGTAATCAAATGGGAATAGTGTACATTTGAAAATAGCAATAAAAAAAGCCCACCACAACGTGATGGACTGACTTCCTTCCTATTATATTAGGTCTTATCTTATCGCCTATTAAAGCATGATCTTCTTAGCGAGATAATATTTGTTTTAATTTCTCCTCGCCTCGCCTCTCCTTTTCAGGCGATACCAAGCTTCTATTTATTTTAAAACTTTCCTTAGGAGTGGAAATAATTCTCTCGAATGACTCCACGGCCTTCTTGGTATTCAATATAAAATTCTTATTAAAAGATGATATGGCCAATTTAAACTCTCTTTCTCCTTTTCGATTGAGCTAAAACGGTTCCCTTGCTTGGAAAAATCATAAGCCTATCTGCTGAAATCCTTTTCAATATGTGTTATAGTAGAAACAGCAAAAGCGAAGTATGATCCTTTACCGATGGTTTAGGATGAGCAAAGGCTTCCGCCACTGGGCCAGATAACCAGTGGTAGTTTTGTTTGCATTTTGTTAGTTAGCTTTTTTATATGCATCTTTCATTGCTTGACTATTCTTCCTAATCATATCTTCAGTTTCAAGATATTCATCAGACAAACTGCAGTATTCATAAATTGCCTCGAAGGATACTTCTTCCCCGTTATATTCTTCAACATCCGTAACAATAACTGTTTGCACTTCGTGTTCTTCCATACAGATGAGGCAGAACTTTTTTTCACTTTTTATTAGTTTTATTTTCCTCACCCCAAGCTATTTTAATCTTCTCTCCGTTTCCCTTTTCCTTTATCCAAGCCTGGCAGCTGTTGCAGCTATATGGCCTGCAAGGGAAGATACAAACGACCTAATATTAGTCATATCAGATATCTGAGAATAACTGCCGTTGTCTACAGCTTCCCTTGGGGAAGCGATAACTGATGCTGTAGTATATAGCTGTTCTCTTACTAATTTTTGGCATAATATATCATAACGTTTTAGGTATGATGTATTTTCAAATTCTTTAAACACTGGAAAATGAGGAGAGGTACATTGTACTTCAGATCTTGACCCAGGAGCGTCCTCTACCAGGATCAACCATCCTGCAAAAGGTCTGGGTTGCTCTCCAAAAGCTCCTTCACGATAAGCAGTCCAAAAATCATGAGCGGTGCCTATTGCCTCTTCTGTTCGGTTATTAAAGTTGTTCCCAAAAGAAGGCCCAACTTGGCTTTTCAACTCTATAGCTGCAACTAATTCCCCTTTATGCATAACAATAAGATCCCATAATTTCGTTGGCCTGAAAAAGCCTGGAAGAGCCAATACAGCTCTACTCTGATGAATCTCAGCTTGGATTAACCCGTTTGCGCGAATAATATCCAGTATTAAAGCTATAAAACCATCCATGTTCTTTCCTGCAGTCACACCAGCCCTTTCTCCTTGGTCAACATTTCCGGATTCTATTTGCTTTTGTCTAGCTGCATCCCTGTTTCCCCAAAAGGCTTTCACAGCCTCTCTTACTTTAACATCATAGTTCACTAAGTCTAGCGTCATTACTCCCCATTACCTCCTAACGCCGATCGTTCTTCTTGATTTAATTCATATAATTTAAAGACGGCTTTATTACATTTTTCGATATCCCGTTTTTTGGCTGCATCAATAAGTTCTTGCCTAAGCTCAGGTGATACGTCCTCCCATTTGGGAATCCTTATCCTGCGCAAATACTGTGCTTGAAAACGGAGGTATCCCCCACGGATTTTAGTTGAGTAAGTGCCAATAAAAAGTTTCGCAATACTCGACAAAAGTACCGCCTGTAAGGCCCTAAGATTCCATTCTTCTGATGTAACATAATATAAATTATGATGCGGGTAATACGTCCCCGATTCATACACAATGTGGGCCTCGCCTTTAATATCTGGGATTAATAGTTTTTCTTTAGTAGTCAAGTCAGGCCAAACACGATCTATCGTTCTGAACCAATTATCCGGAGCCTTTTTAGCAACATGCCTATTTTTGATTAGTTCTTCATGTAAATATAGAAATCTTGAAAGCTTTGGGTAATCCTTTAAATTGACAAGGCCACCATCATCATTAAATGTATTAATTACACACTGCCCGAGCCAATTGATCTCCCCGGTCTGTATATCTTTTGTTGTCACTAAAGGTATTTTTCTATCTTCTTCAATATCTAGCTCAGCAAAATCCTGAATATAGATTTTGTCCGCTCCTGTAGCAACACCAATTCCGACTTTACAACCCACCTCTTCAAGGGTAGGATAGTTATTTTCAATTTTCCTTAGTAGATTCACTTGATCGGTTGACTCAAGCAGCCATGGTTCATTGGCATTAACTATACCGGCTACTTCTCTTACTTTTGTAGTGTCCGATATTTTTTGACTTAGTATTTCTTTAGATAGAGATTTTAAAATATTTTTATCAACCTTTGGCCTATGGCTAACTCTTGTGGCCCCCTGCTTCTCCCTGCTAATTATTGTTATTGCTGGGTAAGCTGAAACTTCCATATGAAAAGCATCTGTATCAACCATATCAATATAGGCTTTTAAATTAAACCTATTGGCCACAAATTTTCTCAATGGTCCACCATACCGGTTCTTCATCCACCGGTCAGAACATATAAAACCTAGAGTCCCTTTAGGATTTAGTAGATTTAGTGATCTTTCTATAAACGGAATATATACATCCGCTCTATCATACATAGTCTTATATCTTAACCTGTATTCTTTCAATAAAGGTTCAGGGATAGCTTCCTGTCTTAAATATGGGGGGTTCCCAACTACATAATCATAATTTTCTCGCAGGCCAATTAATAAAAAATCACCTTGCTTTAACCAGGCATTTGCAAGTTTAACGGCTACTTCTTTGGCCACCCCGGCCCTCTTTATTTTTTCAATTACAGCTTTTTTGGTATTTTCATAAGTTTCATAGTGTAACTCAATAGCACGAATTGAATTGGAAAGCTCTGCGAAAATCAAGCCACGATTCCCTGAATGTTTTATCCATGATTTAAGTAATCTATCAATGATTAATAGTAAAAAATCCCCATTGCCAAATGAAGGTTCTAAAATCTTTTTATTATATAATTTCTCTTCCGCATCATAACCCACTAAATCCAGTATGAATTCAACTACTTCTGCACGGGTAAATACCGCCCCTCTATCCTCATCATTATTTGAGGCAGCAAGGGTATCTATTGCCGCTAATACGGGGCTATTCATTTGATAAGTAGAAACTCCAAGTACATCAAATAAAGATATTTGCTCTGGGCTTGCCATATTAGTTCCTCCCATATTAATAAGAAGGTTTAATCACTTTTTTCTTCCTTAATATAATCCACAATATCTCCAATATTGCAATCAAGGGTATCACATATTTTTACTAAAACTTCCATGCTTACAAACTGATCTTTTCCTAGCTTTGATAGTGTTGTTGTGCCTATTCCGGCAGCATCCTTTAAATCAGTCCTATTCATCCTTTTATCAATTAGAATCTTCCATAATTTATTATAGCTAACAGGCACATTATTCCACCTCGCTTATACTCCCTAGTTTATCATGGGCTAATAAGATATAACAATAAAAAAATATCACTTTTAAAATCTTTTGTTTGCAAAGTGAGATATTTATTGTTATCCTTGAAAACCGATCCAAAATAAGTTTGTGAAAAACACCCTATAATAAAGCGAATTATACTTGTCTAAGAAAATCACTCTCCAATGTAAAATAAGATTATATACGGATGATATACTCGCTTGCTTCAATGTAAATCCTATGATATTATGTGTTCAGAAAAGATCGACTAAAGGCTGCGGGTTTATTTTTAACCTTCAGCCTTTCTTCACTATAAATAAAGAATAAACCCACCAAGTGGCCTGATAACTCCTATCCGCCAACTCAGTGGGTTAGTATACTGCTCTTTAAATTTATTGAACCCAAGAATACCACCAATGGTTAGAGGCCTTTCCTCGCTCTAGTTTTAGCTTACCGGCTGCATATAGAGGTTTTAAAATCCTCTTATCAAATGACATCCTACTAGTAATTCCTAAATGGGTTCGTATTTCCTTGGGGGTTTTTCCTTCCTTGCAAAATTCCTTCATTTCCATTACTTCACTGGAATTGATAAGTTCTTCAAACTGAATTTTCTCTATTTCCTTTTCTAAAAGCTCCTTGTATTCTTCGTAGGTTAAATCAACCCCAAACTCAACACCCTCGGCAAACTTGTATTTTATGCGGCCATCACCGTCAATTGTTCCGCTAATAACTTGTTCCCTAAACACATCTTCCGGAAAATAATCCGCACCTGCCGGATCCATATAGCTGCTCTTTCTCGCATTATTTGTTGTCATATAAATACTGTCTCCCGGTTTAATCCGAGGGCGCATATGGTGAAATTCCCTAAAAGATAGAGGCTTCATTTTTTCACAGTATTTAAGTAGCTTTTCTAATCGGTTACGATCTCTTTTTAGCTTTTCCATCCTATCCCAATAGACCTGAAGCTTTTGCCGGAGTGAAATAATATCACTTATGATCTGATTGATTAGGTTTGTATCTTGCCCATCTATCTGAACCTGCGTATCCACTGCTCTGTAAAGCTCTTGGTTAAGCTTTTCCATTTGCTCTTCCAAAAGCCTCATATGTTCTGTTTCTTCTGTTTTAAGATCCAACGATTCAAGATAGCCCTCCATCAAATTTCTAAACTCACGACTTTTTTTTATTGCCTCCAGGACAAGATGGAAATTATAGTCAAGGTATTCCTCTAGCATCGTTACTTTTGTATTACACGTAGAGCCCACTGTTTTAAATGAGTTTCTGCATCTCCATCCGCTTCCCTCTTTTGAATCATAGCTTCTGCTCCTATATCTGGAAATTAAGCCGCCACATTCACCACAATAAAACTTTTGATAATATGATGCTCTCCCTGCAGTTCCATCCTTCCTAGCTTCCCAAGTAATTTCTCTTTTGTTTTGGTTTAAAATTTCCTGTACTTTGTAATAAAGCTCTGTTTCCACTATAGGCGCATGATGCTCCTCTATATAATATTGAGGGACCTGGCCACGATTAACCCTGGGCTTGCTTCCTACTGTGTCAGGAGTGTAGGTTTTTTGGAAAAGGTAATCGCCCCTATACTTTTCGCTGGCTAAAATTTGCCTAATCGTACAGTAATTCCAATATTCATACCCTTTGGGGCTTGGAATTTTCTTTTTATTTAAGTGCTTAATAATTTCACTAATGCTTTTTCCAGAGGCAAAAAGCCGGTACATCAAACGAACAACTTTCGCTTCTTCCTCTACAATACTCCATTGTCTATCGCTAATAGTGTATCCGTATATGTCTGTGCAATAAGTGATTTGGCCACGCTTCGCATAACTCTGGATCCCCCAAGTAATGCTATTTGATAAGGATACAATTTCCTCCTGAGCTAATACTGACAAAAGAGATATTAGCAAGGAGTTCTGAACTTCATTCGTTAAAATTTTCTCCTTTTGAAAGTAGCAAATAACTGGTGGCTCTAGCTCATTTAATGTTTTAATCGTTTCTAAAACATCCACTACATTCCGGCTAAATCTTGATATGGATTTTGTGATAATCATGTCAATTTTCCCGATTTTTGCGTCCTGGATCATTCGGTTAAAATCAACCCTCGACTCCGTATTAGTTCCCGATAGGCCCTGATCGGCATAGATACCGGCTAGCTCCCAGGAAGGATTAGAAAGAATAGTATAACTGTAATACGCCAATTGGGTTTGAAAAGAAAGTTCTTGTTCCTCCTGTAATGTGGAAACACGGCAATAAGCAGCTACTTTTAATTTTTTTTCTTTTTCTTCCTTTAGACTGGCCATTTGGGCTTTTAGTATATTGTTTTTAAGGTTCTTTAAATCCTTTATGCTTAAACCATTTTCAAGCTTAACTACATCCCTCACCGGCCTAATCGCTACTTCCAAACCAACCCCTCCTTCCATGGGAATTCATAATAAAAAAACTCCTTCTTTCAAAAAGATCATGCCTGTCCGTATGTTCCCTCAGGGTGAAACATATTTCAAGTAAAATCTTCTTGTATAGAAGGATATAAAATAAATGGTTCTTTATTCAACTGTTAATTCTGTTGTTGCTGGTCGCCTACCTCTGCGTCTGCCATAGGCAGTTCTTACAACGCCACATTTAAAAGTGAACTCTATTTCGTAGTTTTCGTGTAATATCCCCTGCGCAACAATGTCTCTAAAAATGCTAACACTAACGGGGCCATCCAGGTATTCCAGCAGCTTATCTAACTGCTTTTTTAAGTAAGCATTTTCCTCTTGTTCCCCCAATAGTTTTTCGTATTCCTCCTGATATATCTGGGCTTCATAAATAAGATTTTTTATAGTTGCATCGTATATAGGATCATTAGTCGCATTTCCCCTCAAAGACATGTCATTAATCTGACCACTGATTCTATCAATAATTCCTTCCAGTTCTTGAAGCCGCCTCTTTTCTTCTTCTGTTAGGCTAACCTCTTTAACTGCTTGTTCCCCTTCGATTCGAATCTGCTCCTTCTCTTTTTTCATTTCATTTAACATTTCTAAAAAAGCCTCTTCCAAGACATCTTCCCAGATATACTTAGCGTTACATTTGAAATCTTCTTTTAATTTATGAGAAGCTACCCGGCAGTGCCAAGTTGTAAATAGATATTTTTCTCCGTTTTTTTGCGAGGTCATTCGCCTCCGGATCATAGGTCTTCCACATAATCCACAGAATAAGATATTGGAAAAAGGTGCCTTGCCACTATAAGCACTTCGGTATTTTCCGTCAGGATCGTGATGCATTTTATTTCTCCGATCCAGTTCCATTTGTACTTCATTCCACTCATCTTCCGGAATAATCGGCGGGTGATGATTCCGGATAAAGTATTGAGGTTTATGGTTTTTATTTCTCACCCTTTTATGGGTAAGAGGGTCAAGGGTAACCGTCTTTTGGCAAAGGGCATGCCCGGCAAACTTTTCATTTCTTAATATCTTTAAAACAGAATCGCTAGTCCATTTAATATTACCTCTGGCGGTTTTAACTTTATCCCTGGTCAATCCTTTAGCAATTAGCCCGGTCCCTTTCCCGTCAAGTAGCTCTCGATAAATCCGCCTTACTATTTTTGCCTCCTCTTCATTAATAATCAGGTTTCCTTCTTCATCCTCGTCATATCCTAGAAAATACGTTGTGGGGATATGGGGAATTCCTTGAGAAAATCTTTTTGTTACGCCCCAGCTAACGTTGGCACTAATGGTTTTGCTCTCCTCCTCGCTAATACTGGCAATTATTGCCAAAAGCAAATCAGACCTGCTATCCAAGCTATCCAGATTTTCCCTGTCGAAATATACCCCGATCGGCTTTTCCAGGTTTTTTAACATTCGAACGTACGTTAGACAATCGAGGGTATTTCTTGCAAATCGACTAATGGATTTTGTAATGATATAGTCAAATTTTCCTGCTTTGGCATCCTCAATCATTTCGTTAAATCCTGTTCGATATTTAGTATTAGTGCCGGTAACCCCCTCATCACTGTAAACCTTATAAAACTCCCAATCCGGATTCTTGTCGATATATTCTTTAAAATAGGAAACCTGCAGATTATAGCTTGATTGCTGTTCTTCTTCAAGGGTTGATACCCTAGCGTATGCAGCCACTTTTTTCTTCGGACGATTTTCTTCTTCGCCATACTCAGCATGATTTGTAACAACCGGAATAACTCTTACTTTTGGATTTACTACCGGGTTGTTTCTGTTTTGCATCAAAATATTCACTCCCTCTAAACTGGCCAACTACTGTTTCATCGCCATCAATCCACCTAATGGTAAATAAAAAAGGTGACTCAACTTTAATATGAATCACCCATGCTCTTATAAAAGAGATATCCATTATTTGATTCAAAGCTTTTATAGAACCGTTTATGGCTTTTAGCCTTTTCAAGGATTCCTTTCTGAAAGTTCCATCCTTGTCAAAGGCCTCCCAGTTAGGTTTTTTATCAGCGATTTCCTTCTCGATGGCCTTTCTTTTATTTCTGATTTCTTCAACTTCCGAATTCTTAATTATTGCTCTGTTTTCTTCTATTAAGGCTTTTTCTAACTCCACCCTCAACAGATTTTGCTCCCGTTCTCTTACGGATTCAGCATTGTCTAGTTCCTTGATAAGTCTTTTAATTAAATTCATATCAACAGTTTTCCCATCGATGGCGTATCGCTTTTCAAATCCCTCTTTTAAAAGGCTTTCAATTTTCTCTTCGCTAATTGTCTTAGCTCTACATAATAGCTCGCTTTTACTATTGTTTGCGCATCTCCAAAAGCCGCGATTTCTATATTCTCTTCTATGGAAACTCCCGCCGCAGATAGAACAGACTACTCTACCTGAAAAAGGCGTAAACTCACGCTTATAACTTCCTGCTGGCTTTTCTTTGCTTGCTAAAATCTCCTGTATTTTCTGAAATTCGTCCTTGGATATAATCCCCTCGTGGTGATCTGCAATATAATATTTAGGTTTAAGGCCATTATTGGCCACAGATTTGTGACTTCTAAAATCAATAGTGCAAGTTTTTTGGCTAATCACATCGCCTGTATAACGTTCATTTGTCAATAACCCTTTTATATTGGCACCGGACCAATCTATTCTTCCATTCTTTTTTCTATAGCCTTTTTCAATAAATATCCGAGCAATCTCAGTAAAACTATTACCTTTAAGAAACAGTGCATATGCTTCCCTTACAACCCTGGCTTCATGCTCAATAATTATCCATTCTTTTTTATCGTTGATATCATACCCTAATAGTGCTGACGCACATATTTCCCCGCTCGCAAATCTTCTCGTTAAAGACCACTCTATATTTTCAGAAATACTACGACTTTCCTCTTCAGCGAATACAGCCAGTATTTTTAGTATCAAAGAACTACCCATTTCTTGACTATTCAACTTTTCTTTTTCAAAAATTACTTGAACGCCTTTTTCCATTAGTTTGCGCACTATTTCTAAGGTATCCACTACATTTCTAGCAAATCTTGAAATAGATTTACAGATTATAATGTCAATTTCGCCCTTCATTGCGCAACTAATCATTTTGTTAAAACCTGTTCTCTTAGACATATCTGTCCCTGATTTTCCCCTGTCAGAAAACACCCCCGCATATTGCCAGTTGGGATTTGAATGGATAAGGTTAGTATAATGAATTATTTGATTTTCCAAGGATCCCAGCTGAATTTCCTCTTCTGTGCTTACCCGACAATAAGAAGCCACCCTTGGCTTTTTAAGAGACTGTTGAACTTGTGTAGAAGCCAACTCTGGTGCTGTACTTGCAACTTGAATTGGAATGTTAGCATTTTGCAACCCATGTATCTTCGTAAAGCTCATCGGCTCCACCTCCTTTCTTTATCCCGCTTTTCGCATCATGGTTAGTAGCCATTTAACTTAAAAGCGGAAAAAATATATCGCCCAAAGCCCTTGAAATTGCGGCTTTAAAGGCTTTTTGCATGTCACATATTCCCTCTAAAACGAGTATTTATCAAGTCATTACTGACCTAAAAAGGGATAAAAAAAAGAGCCGATGTGTTTAACACACCAACTCTCTCGGATCCTTTTTATTCATATTTCACATAGGCCTTAAATCCAGCCCGGGCCAGTTCTTTCATCAGCTTTTCAGCATTTTCTCGATTGCCAAAGGCACCAACTTGTACCCGATAAAACTTCCTTGCTGAATCTGTAGTTATAGGTTCTTTTAATTTGGAAGAGATTAAATTAAGCACATCGATATCCACCCAAGTCATTATTCCTGCAGACACACTGCCTGTTAGTTTATGAACTTTCTTTCCCAGGAGTACACAGCGTTTACCCCCTTTGTGAACCTCTTTACCACTAGCTGTTATTTGCGTTACTTCATGATAGGTATCTTTAACCCAAGGGGGTATTAATGGTCCACTGGGATAATACCTGGTTGCCGAAGCTCTAATTTCCACTACATCTCCTACGGCAAGTCTAAAACTGCTCTCATTCTCGGTTTTATTAAGTGCCGCTTTCACTGCCGCTCTAAATGAATCCATACTTTTTCCATGCAAAGAAAACCAGTGCTTCGGATCCCCATGGTTACTAGCAATTCCTCTCTGGTATCCTTCATAATGCCCGATGATGTTCTTTTCCGTCAGGTTATAAAGCCTGCAAAGATAAACACAAAGCTCTATAGCTTCCTGATAGACCGCATTAAAATAGGAAGCATCAGTCAAATTATCCTCGCAAATTTCAAGTCCAATATGTGTATCATTAGCACTGCCGCCTGCATGCCAGCCCCGATGATTCCAAGGAAGGGTTTGGTAAGTAGCAATAGAGCCATCAGCCAGTTTCCCAATAAAAGCATGGGGGCAAACTTGCCTGCCATCGGGTCTTTCCTGATTCCAGTGATTGCTATACGGGTTTTTACCTAAAAGTTCATCATCCGGCCCAATATATCGTTTAAGATAAGGGTTGTTGGCACCTGTGCTATGGACCATGATGCCTTTTGGCACAATGGTTTTACCTGCCTT
>JBMNHK010000001.1:0-71790 GCA_050950345.1 Pelotomaculum sp. | reverse complement strand
AGAGCCAAAATTTTAACAAAGAAACTTTGCTAGAAGCCCTGGCTGCTCTTTCTGATTTGGATCTGGGGATAAAGACAGGAAAAATGGAGTTCTATCCGTCCATGGAGACTTTCCTGCTTTCATTAAGCCCAAAGGCAAGAGGCTAGCCGCGTGGAGAGAGCATTAAGATGACAGAAAAGACAGCTCAAGACAAAAACCTTTTGTACAACCTGGACGAAAATCCTCCTCTAGCCAGGAGTCTGGTCTATGCTGTACAGTGGCTATTCTTTACCCTGGCCAACTCAGCCGTTGTGCCGGTGGTGGTTGGCAATGCCCTTGCATTAGACCAGGCCGGCATCGCCATGCTGGCGCAGCGCACATTTTTATTGCAGGCTCTGGCTTCTTTCTTCCAGGTTTTCTTCGGGCATAGGTTGCCGATTTTCGAAGGTCCTTCAGGGATGTGGTGGGGTGTTTTTATTTCCCTTGCGGCTTTGGCGCCAAGCTTGGGCAAGCCAATGGCTGTTCTGCGAACGGACCTGGAACTCGGCCTGATCATTACAGGCATCCTTCTGATGGTAGTTGGGTTCAGCGGGCTTCTTAGCCGCACCCTTAAGCTGTTCACGCCGCCTGTCACCGGTACCGTACTGGTATTGCTGGGGTTGCAGATGAGCGGCACTTTTGTAAAGGGCATGTTGGGAATAACTGCAAGCCACCAGCAGAGTGGATTTAAAGGCAGCGCTTATATCAATAGTTGTGCTGTCAATAATCATCGGGCTAAATCTCAAGGCGAAGAATATTTTCAGCAGTATCGCTATCCTGGTAGGCATCATTATCGGCTGGATCCTTGGCAGCAATAGGTGGGCTCACTAAAGAGCTTAACCTGGAGAATTCTTCAATCATTGCTTTGCCCCCAGGTCTTTGCCTGGGGGGGAGCCTACCTTTGATTTCGGAATAATCCTTACTTGCATTCCTTACCGGACTTTTAGTCCTTTTCTAATCTGGTAGCCAGCATCCTGGCGATGGAGCGGGTAATGGAGGTTAAGCTGCCCGAAAAAAAGTTATGACCGCGGCGTGGCAATGACCGGCTTTTGCAGTATGTTCTCTCAGGTTTTGTGCGGGCAACAGTTGGTTTTGTGCCCTTACTCGGGCGGGTGCCGCCAATGGTGAGCTTGACCAGAGTTGCCGCACGGCTGCCCTTTTATTATTTTTACTATTATTTTATTTCATTCTGGGACTTTTACCGGGCATTGGGCGCTTTCCCTGGCCTCGATTCCTGAGCCGGTAGGCTATGCGGCATTATTGGCTTCATTTTGTCAGATGGTTGGTTTTGGTTTGAAGGATTTTTGCCAGTACCTACGGGCTTAACGGCAAAGGGATTATTATGTTATAGGTTTGCCGTTGCTCGTGGGAACCGGTTTAATGTTCCTTCCTACCCATAGAAACCTTGCAAGGATTTACCGACCCTGCTCCGCTATATTATTGGCAACGGTTTTATCGCCGGAATGCTATTGGCTATAATACTGGAACATGTGCTGCTGTCAAAACGGTACTTCACATGACCGCAAGACACAATAAAAAGCACCATCAAAAAAACCACCCCATTTATTACGGGTGGTTTTGGTGATTAACCTGTAATTTTATTGAAACGTTTGGTCAGGCGAGATTTTTTCCGGGCTGCAGCATTTTTATGTAAAACGCCTTTAGTCACGGCTTTATCAAGGGAACGCAGCGCACTGCGAAGCTTAAGATTGGCACCATCGCGATCCGATGTTTTAAGGGCTTCCTCAAACCTTCTGATGCTGGTTTTTAGAGCCGACTTAATTCTTGCGTTGCGTAATGTTCTGATGCGGGTAACTTCAACCCGTTTAGTTGACGATTTTATGTTTGGCATAGCTATTCTCACCTCCCAACGGCAATCATTTTACCATGTGCAAAAAACAATTGCAAGAGTCAGCAGTATATACTTACCTTTTTTGGTCAAAGCTATTTCTAGAGCCTAAGACAGGAGGTGATATTTATGCAATGGCTAGGGCTGGTTATCCGGTTTATTGTTTCAGCACTCGTACTTATTGTAGTTAGCTGGCTTTCACCCGGCTTTGTATTGAGAGGGGGATTGGTTGGCGCTCTTATTGCCGCCCTTGTGATCGCGGTGCTGGGATACATTGCGGAAGCTCTGCTGGGTGAACGTGTTACGCCCCAAAGCAGGGGCCTGGTTGGGTTTATTGCTGCCGCAGTAGTAATTTATCTGGCACAATTTATTATTCCAAGCCTGCTCAGTGTATCCCTTGTTGGCGCACTGATTTCGGCATTTATAATCGGACTTATTGATGCCTTTGTCCCAACCGTCCTGCGCTGACGGATATTTCCACATAAACCCTTCCTGCCGGGCATAAAATTTAGGAACAAGCCCGAAAGGAGGGGTTTTTGTGTATCCTGCCGCCACGCCCAGGTGTAAAGGTAAGCGCTTTGATATAATGGGCCAGATGATGATTTTTCTGGCCGGCTGTTTAATTGTTTTTCTTGTTTTTAAAGTGTATCCACAATTGTCTGCCCAACCTGCTGCTGTTCAGATCTTCGCTGTTGCTGCTCAATGTGGCCAGGAACTCTATGGGGATCCTGTTACAATAATTAAAACCGGCATGCCGATCTTAAATAGACATGTTTATGAAAGCGATTTAGGCTATATGACACCACGTGAACTTGTTTTAGATTGGGCGGGAACTGTCTCCAGGGTTAACCTGCTGGAGCCCGCCGGTGTTTTACAGTCGGAAATGCCTGTGCTGGCAAAGCTTGCTGGGCCTGTTGAAAAAGTAACGATTCAGCCTGTCGCTTCATCCCGGCCAATAAATATGTTGTCTGATGAATGTCTGGTGGCAATTTACAATACTCATACCGGTGAGACCTACAGTTTGACCGATGGGGTAGAGCGCCTTGACGGAAAGAAAGGTGGCGTTGTAACAGTCGCCGCAGCTCTTCAGGAAGAGTTGGAAAGCAAGTATGGTATTAAGACCGCCAGATCGGAGCGAATTAATGATGCTGATTACAACAGTTCCTACCTGGAAGCGGCCAGGACAGCGGCTGAGTTATTGGAGAACAACCCGGGGACCAGAGTGCTCCTGGACATTCACCGGGATGCCGGTAAAACCAGAGAACAGAGCATTGTTAACATAAATGGTCAGGAAGTGGCGCCGTTACTTTTTATTGTGGGCTCAGACAAAAGGCGTCCCTTCCCTAACTGGCAGCAGAACTATGCTTTTGCTCTAAAAATCTCTGATCGCCTCAATGCGTTGTATCCGGGCCTATCCCAGGGTGTCAGGGTATACGATGGGGTTTACAACCAATCCGTACATCCGCAAGCCCTGTTGGTTGAAGTCGGCACAACTGAAAACTCCACTGAGGAAGCGGTTCGTTCCGCCAGGTTGCTGGCCCGCGTTTTGGCGCTAGAAATTGGTAATGAGCTGAGTGAGCTGGGGAATTGAATTTGCAGGGTATATCCGGCAACCATTTTGGCCAATAATACTAGAAAACGATCTAGTATATTTATTTTGTGTTTCTGGTGAATAGGAGCAAAACTGTGCGAGGAACAAAATATTTGCTTGCCGTATTTGTTTTCATGATCATCGTGTTGCTGGGTTCCATGATCGTCCTGGAACAATTCAACTCAATGGTCTACCCTGCCCATATAACAGCATTTAGCCTCAACATCGAAGAAGCCGGTTGGACAATTGAAATATTCGGGGAAAACATATGGTTATGTCCGCCGGACCATAAAAGTTTAACCAATATGGTTGAGCAAAGCAGGCAGTTGTTGAAGTATTATGTGGTTAAGATCAGGGATAAAGGAGAATTGTTCATCACACAAATAAATAACTTCATCTTTAGTGATTGCATACAACAAGTAGTACCTAAGTCTCAATGAATGGCTAAAGCTGTTGAGTCGATGAACCGGGGCAAAAAACAGCAACGTGAGGTTGCTAATTGCTACGCTTTACTTGGGGTGTTATAATGATATAGCTGTTTTTTGGAAATGAGGAGGAGTACCCCAAAATGGCGTGGGAAAAAGAAAAAATTCGTAACTTTTGCATAATTGCCCATATTGATCATGGCAAATCGACGCTGGCTGATCGTTTATTAGAGTATACCGGCGCACTGAGCAGCCGTGAAATGACAAAGCAGGTCCTGGATAAAATGGACCTGGAACGTGAACGCGGGATTACAATTAAGATGCAGGCTGTACGCCTGAATTATAAGGCTAAAGATGGACAGGAATACCAGTTGAACTTGATTGATACACCGGGCCATGTTGATTTTTCCTATGAAGTATCCCGCAGTCTGGCTGCCTGTGAAGGGGCTTTGCTGGTGGTTGACGCGGTTCAAGGCATTGAGGCACAAACCCTGGCCAATGTTTACCTGGCCCTGGAGCACGACCTGGAAATCATCCCGGTAATCAATAAAATAGACCTGCCCAGCGCAGAACCGGAGCGGGTCAAACAGGAAATTGAGGATATCATCGGCCTTGATACAACTGATGCAATCATGGCTTCTGCCAAAAGCGGTATCGGGATTGAAGAAATTCTGGAACAGATTGTAACCAAGATCCCACCCCCTGAAGGCAGGGAAGATGCGCCTCTCAGAGCGCTGATCTTTGATTCTCATTATGACGCCTACAAAGGTGTCATAGCGTACGTCAGGGTGGTTGACGGCAAGGTAGCCAATGGCAGTATGATTAAGATGATGGAAACTGGCAAGGAGTTTGAAGTAAACGAGGTCGGAGTATTTCGTCCTACACCGGTTTCTATAGATGAATTGCATACCGGTGAAGTTGGTTTTATTGCAGCCAGTATTAAGAACGTCAAGGACTGTCAGGTGGGCGACACGATCACTGAAGCAAAGCGCCCGGCTGTGGAAGCTTTACCTGGTTACCGGAAGGTCACCCCCATGGTTTATTGCGGGCTCTATCCTGTGGATACGGTTGATTACGAGGATCTGCGGGATGCCCTGGAAAAACTAAAGCTTAACGACGCTTCCCTTGTATATGTCCCTGAAACTTCGGAAGCCCTTGGCTTTGGGTTTCGATGCGGTTTCCTTGGACTATTGCATATGGAAATTGTCCAGGAAAGGTTGGAGCGCGAGTATAATTTAAATTTGCTCACAACAGCTCCCAACGTAGTATATCATGTTACTTTGACGGACAACACTGTCCTGGAAATAGAGAATCCCAGCAAACTACCGCCTGTAGGTAAGATCGCATTTATTGAAGAACCCTTTGTAAAGGCGATAATTATGGTGCCCAAGGACTATGTGGGAGCGGTGATGGAGCTCTGTCAGGAACGCCGGGGGGTATTCGTCAATATGGAATATATCAGCATCAGCCGTGTGATGCTGACCTATGATTTGCCTCTCAGTGAAATTATATTTGATTTCTTTGATCAGTTAAAATCCCGCTCCCGGGGCTATGCCTCACTGGATTATGAAGTGGCCGGCTATAGGGAATCCAAGTTGGTAAGGCTGGATATCATGATTGCGGGAGAAGTCCTTGATGCCCTTTCCGTTATCGTCCACCGGGACAAAGCTTACCAACGCGGACGTGCCTTTGTGGAGAAACTGCGCGGTCTGATTCCCCGTCAGCTTTTTGAGATCCCGATACAGGCTTCCATTGGCACCAAGATCATCGCCAGAGAGACTGTGAAGGCAATGCGCAAGGATGTATTGGCTAAATGCTACGGCGGCGATATTAGCCGTAAGCGTAAGCTCTTGGAGAAGCAAAAAGAGGGTAAAAAGAGAATGAAGCAGGTCGGCAATGTGGAAATCCCCCAGGAAGCTTTCATGGCGGTCTTAAGTGTCGGTGATTAAATTTCCTCTAATGCCGGCTACCTGTCCGGTTGTAAAGCTTCATTAAAAGTCAACACCACCGTCAACCTTGCAAGAGCGCTTTGCTGCGCCGGAGGGACACATGCGTTTAAGTCTATATATCCACGTGCCTTTTTGTATTCGTAAGTGCCGCTATTGTGATTTCACCTCTTACCCCTATACAGCCGACGCTGCTCAGAAATATCTTACCGGGCTTAAGCAAGAAATCCAGTTATACGGGTCTTTGCTTCATCAAGAAGATGTAGAAATATCCACCCTGTTTTTTGGTGGGGGGACCCCTACCTGTCTGTCTGCTGCAGAGATAAATGAAGTTATTAATTGGGTCAAGGCTCATTTTTCTCTGACAGAGGCCTGTGAAATCACCGTTGAAGCCAACCCCGGCACCATATCCACTGCAGGGCTGGCCAGCTTAAGGCGGGCAGGTGTTAACCGGCTTAGTCTAGGTGTGCAGTCTTTTGAAGACGGTTTGCTAAAAACTCTTGGCCGCATTCATGATGCAGCCCAGGCGGTTGAGGCTGTGCTCATGGCACGGCGGGCCGGATTTCATAATATTAATATAGATCTGATTTACGGCATCCCAGGTCAATCCTTGGCAGCGTGGCAGAATACCCTCCAAAGGGTGCTGGAATTGGCGCCGGAGCATATTTCGGCTTATGGCTTGCAGCTGGAGGAGGGCACGCCGCTGGAGCAGGCGATTAAACAGGGCGCCATAAAGGCCTGTCCGGAAGATGTGGATTTGGCTATGTACCGGGAGATTATTGACACCTTAACCAGGAGTGGCTATAGTCATTACGAAATCTCAAATTTTGCCAAACCAGGTTATGAATGCGTCCACAATCTGGTTTACTGGCTGAATGGCCCTTATCTTGGTTTGGGCCCTGCCGCCCATTCCTATATTTGTGGTGAACGATATGCCAACGAGAATAGTCTTGCCGATTATTGCCAAAGGATTGGGCAGGCTAAAGCCCTGCCGGCGCAGCGGGAAGCGCTGACAATAGAGGAGCAAATGTCAGAGACTGTATTCCTGGGGCTGCGTCTCACGAAAGGCGTCAACCTTGCTGGTTTTCGGGAGCGCTTTCATATTAGCCTGGAAGAAGCATATCACTCTCAGATTAAGAAGCTTACCTCCCAGGGGCTTGTAATGCTTGATGGTGGCTATCTCAGATTGACAAAACAGGGTTTGCCGGTGGCTAACCGGGTTTTTATGGAGTTTATTTAAATAAAAGGTCTCTTTGTTAAACGGGTGGAGCATTTCTTGCAGTTTATTATGCTATATTCCTTGACATTAGATAGATATGGTGCTATTTTTTATTTATCGGGATTTAGCACTCATTTGGATAGAGTGCTAACAAAGGGGGCGAATTTATGAAAATGAATGAACGGAAGCAAAAAGTGCTGCTGGCTATCATTCAGGATTATATTGAAACCGCTGAACCCGTAGGCTCCCGTACCATCGCAAAAAAATTTAATCTCGGCGTCAGCCCTGCAACCATACGCAATGAAATGGCTGATTTGGAAGAGCTTGGTTATATTGAACAACCACATACTTCCGCCGGGCGGGTGCCATCCGAGCAAGGCTACCGCTATTATGTGGATTATTTGATGAAGGATTACTACTTAACAGATGATGAGGAAAAACTAATCCGCAGTGAATTTGCCAGGAAAGTTCAAGATATTGGTCAGATCATACAAAAAACCGGTCAACTTCTTTCTCAGATAACCCATTATACAGCCATGGTTGTCACCCCCAATATGAGGGTCAGCAAGTTTAAGTATATCCAACTGGTAGCAATGAATCCTACCCAGGCCATGATTGTTATCGTTATGGATAACGGCACTTTGCACCACCGGTTGATCGATGTGCCGGAAAATGTGACCTTTGAAGATCTAGAGATGATTTCCGGCATCTTGAATGCCAAGCTGCGGGGACAGACCAATGAAAGCCTTAGACTCACCATATTAAAGGAGATTTATCTCGAACTGGCCAAACACAAACAAGTCCTTGATCTGGCTATGGAATTGTTTGAAGAGAGCATGGCGATGAAGTCCGAGGATAAAATTTATCTGGGTGGGGTATTTAATATCTTAAACCAACCGGAATTCCACAACGTGGAAAAGGTTAAGACCCTGCTCGGCATCCTGGAGCAAGAGGAACTCCTTTACGGGCTAATGGTTAATGATGAACAAAGCGATAGTGTTACCGTACGTATTGGCAGAGAGATCAGAAACAAGGATATCAAGGAGTGCAGCATGGTAACTGCTGCCTACTCTTTAGATGGTCAAAAGGTTGGCACCATTGGTGTGCTGGGGCCTACAAGGATGGAATATGCCAAAGTTATTAGCGTGGTTGACTTTATGACGAAAAATCTCTCACATACCCTGGAACGCATGCTCAAGGGTGTGGGAAAGTGAGGGGGTACCATAGTTGAGCTTAAAAAAGGAAGCAACTCAGGGTGCTGAGGTTGATGAAAGGTTGGCAGCTTTGCTGACCAATTCCAATGCCATCCGCGCCATTGCCAGTGCTGTGGAGGGGACCCTGGGCCCTAAGGGTCTCGATACCATGCTGGTTGATAAATTTGGTGATGTGGTGATCACTAATGACGGTGTAACCATCCTGACCATGATGGAAGCCAATCACCCTGCTGCCAGAATGCTGATTAACACAGCTAAAGCCCAACAGGAGGAGGTTGGCGACGGGACAACAACAGCCACGGTAATGGCCAGTGCCCTGGTAGCTTCCGGTGTGGAGCAGGTCATGAAAGGTGTCCCTGTATCCCGGGTAATTGAAGGTATGCGTGTGGGACTTAAGCAGGCCTTGGAGGCAATGAGCAAGCAAGTCCGGCAGATTGACGGCCTGCAGGATGCCTTTGTTCGCCAGGTAGCGCTGGTTTCCGGGCGGGGTCACGAGGATATTGCCGACCTGGTCAGGGAAGCAGCTTTGCTGATCGGTGAAGATAAGTTGAGAGACCGGTCTTTTAAGCTTTCGGACACCATAGTAGCTGAAGAAGGTGCTGTCAACCAGGTTTTCATGGGTGTCATTGTGAATAAAGAGCGGATGAACCGCCAGATGCCCGGAGAGCTGGAAAAGGTAAAGGTAATGATTATCGACGACGCTCTGGAGCCAGAAGAGCTTGATGATGAGGCTCTCAGTACTGAAAGCGGCTTCGCACGGTATTTGCACCTGCAGGCGGAGTTTAAGGAAAACGTGCAGAAAATCATCAACCTGGGTGTAGGCCTGGTGCTTGTAGACCGGGGTGTGAATGATATAGCAGAAGAGCTCTTAACGGATGCAGGGGTTTTGGTGGTGCAAAGAGTGGCCAGCAAGGAGTTGAGGCGAGCTGCCGAACATTCCGGAGCCAGGATGATTAAACGCACAGGTTTAAAAAAATCTGAAGATGAAATTCAAAAATACCTTGGCTTTGCCGCCAGGGTATACAATGATGAAAAATTAGAGCAGGTCTGGGTTCTGGATGGTGGCGGCAAACCCATGGCCACAGTCCTTGTTGGGGCTGCTACGTCAGAAGTTGTTGGTGAGCGCGAGCGTATCGCTAAAGATGCCGCTGCCGCAGTACAATTATCAGTTAGGAGCGGAGTTGTTCCGGGAGGGGGCTCCCTGGAATTAGCTGTGGCCCGGGAAGTTGAACAAGTGCGTGATGGGATCCGCGGCATGGCGGCTTATGGTGTGGACTGTGTGGTGGAAGCGTTAAAACGCCCCATGTCTCAGATTGTTGCCAATGCCGGGTTCAATCCCCTGGAAAAACTGGGCGATGTTATTGCAGCCCAGGCCGGGACAGGAAAGATTTCCCTGGCTGTCGACTGCGACAGTGGAGAGGTAGCCGATATGCTCGATATAGGTGTTGTGGATCCGGCCGAGGTGAAAATATACGCTCTCAAAGCTGCCGGTGAGGTAGCTGAGGCGATTTTAAGAATAGATACTATTATCAAGAAACGTGAAGAGTCAAAAACCAAAGAAGTCAATATGTCTGGTCTGTGAGGTGGATGAATTGAGCAAGAATCTTGAGCAAGACAGGCAGGAAATCACTGTGGATGAAATTGAGCAAGTCGAAATGGAGAACGAGCAAACAACGGCTAAAGAAGATGTGACCGATGAACCGGAAGTAATAAACGATGCGGGTGATGCTCCCGCTGAGCTTAAAAAATCATTGGCTGAACAGACTGCCCGGGCAGAGGAATATCAAGAACGCCTGTTGCGTCTGCAAGCTGACTTTGATAACTTCCGGCGCCGCACAAGGCAAGAGAAGGAGGACCTGTACAAATACGCCTCCGAAAAGTTAGTGACGGCTCTCCTGCCTGTTCTGGATAACTTTGATTTGGCTTTGGCTGCGGAAGATGACTCAAGTTCAGGATATAAAACCGGCGTTCAGATGATCTACAAGCAGCTTTTAGATGTGCTGGCGGAGGAAGGCGTTACTCCCTTGCCGGCAGTGGGTGAGGTTTTTGATCCAGAAAAGCATGAGGCGGTAGCCCAGGATAAATCAGGTCAATATCCCCCCAATACAATTGTGGAGGAATTCCGCCGGGGCTATACTCTGAGAGATAAAGTGATCAGAGCTTCTATGGTTAAAGTTGCGATAAGTTTAGAATAAATTGGAATATATTTAGGAGGTAGAATCAATTGTCAAAGGTAATAGGAATAGATCTGGGCACAACAAACTCTTGCGTTGCCGTGATAGAAGGCGGCGAGGCGGTAGTAATTCCCAACGCGGAAGGTGCCAGGACTACACCTTCCGTTATAGGTTTTTCTAAAACAGGGGAAAGACTTGTGGGGCAGGTAGCCAAAAGGCAGGCTGTCAGCAACCCTGATCGCACAATAAGCTCGATTAAACGCCATATGGGTACGGAGCATAAAGAGGAGATAGACGGTAAGAAATATACTCCACAGGAAATATCCGCTATGGTTTTACAAAAATTAAAGGCAGACGCGGAAGCATATCTGGGTGAAAAAGTTGAGAAAGCAGTTATCACCGTGCCTGCTTACTTCAGTGACTCACAACGGCAAGCTACAAAAGATGCCGGAAAAATTGCCGGTTTGGAAGTTTTGCGTATTATCAACGAACCTACTGCGGCAGCTCTGGCTTATGGGCTGGATAAGGAAGATGAACAGACCATTTTGGTCTTTGACCTGGGCGGCGGTACCTTTGATGTATCTATACTGGAATTAGGAGACGGTGTCTTTGAGGTTAAAGCCACCAGTGGCAACAACCGCCTGGGAGGCGATGACTTTGACCAGAGGATTATAGACTATTTGGCCACCGAATTTAAGAAGGAAACCGGGATAGACCTGAGGAACGATAAGATGGCAATGCAGCGTCTCAAGGAAGCTGCAGAAAAAGCAAAAATTGAGCTTTCCGGGGTGGCGACAAGCAATATCAACCTGCCCTTTATATCAGCTGATGCCGATGGACCGAAGCACCTGGATATCAACCTCACCAGGGCCAAATTTGATGAAATGACTGTAGATCTTGTGGAAAAAACTATGGTGCCCACTCGTCAGGCTCTTTCGGACGCCGGTTTGCAGCCCAGTGATATCAATAAAATATTACTGGTGGGTGGTTCGACCAGGATTCCAGCCGTACAGGAAGCCATACGCAAGTTTTTGGGCAAGGAAGCCCATAAGGGCATTAACCCGGATGAATGTGTCGCCATTGGGGCTGCGATCCAGGCAGGCGTACTGGCCGGTGAAGTTAAGGATGTGCTGCTCCTGGATGTAACACCGCTTTCTTTGGGGATCGAGACTCTGGGCGGCGTAACCACTAAGTTAATTGAAAGAAATACCACTATTCCCACTTCTAAAAGCCAGATATTTTCCACAGCGGCGGACAACCAGACCAGCGTGGAAATCCATGTTTTACAAGGCGAGCGCTCGATGGCTGCAGACAACAAGACACTTGGGCGTTTTACCTTAACCGGTATTCCGCCGGCGCCACGGGGGGTACCGCAAATCGAGGTCAAGTTTGACATTGATGTCAACGGAATAGTCAATGTTTCTGCCAAGGACATGGGCACTGGTAAAGAACAAAGCATGACCATTACAGCTTCGACCAAGTTGGAAGACGACGAAATAGATAGAATGGTCAAAGAGGCCGAAATGCACGCTGCTGAAGACGCTAAGCGCAAAGAAGAAGTAGAGGTTCGCAACCAGGCCGACAGCATGGTTTACCAGGCTGAAAAAGCCATCAAGGATTTTCAGGATAAAGCTGATCCGGCTGCGATTGAAAAGGTGCAAAAAGCTAACGATGAACTCAAGGAAGCTGTCAAGAGCAATAATATTGATGATATCAAAGCCAAGCTGGAAGCTCTGACCGGTCCGCTGTATGAACTTACCTCAGCCATGTATCAACAGACTGCAGCGCAACAGGGCGGTGAGGGTGCTGCAGGCCCCGGGCCAGATGGTGGTGCTGCCGGGGGGGCGCAGGATGAGAATGTTGTTGATGCCGATTTTGAAGTAAAAGAGGATAAGTAAATCTTAAACAGAATAGTTCTTAAACAGAATAGAATAAATCAACCTTATTAAGGGGAATCCGCGGTTCCCCTTTCCTTTGTGTAGTCAGATGAGGTGGTGCATATGGCAAAGCGCGATTATTACGAGGTGCTCGGAGTTGGTAGGAATGCGTCTGCGGATGAGATTAAAAAAGCATACCGCAAACTGGCGCGAAAGTACCACCCCGATGCTAATCCTGATAACAAAGAAGAGGCGGAAGCTAAATTCAAGGAAATCAGCGAAGCATATGTTGTTTTGAGTGACCCGGAAAAGAGAGCCAACTATGACCGTTTTGGCCACGCAGGAGTTGATGGTCAGGGCTTTGGTGGTTTTGAAGGCTTTGGTGATTTTGGCGGTCTGGGTGACATTTTTGAGATGTTTTTTGGTGGCGGTGGAAGACGCAGCAATGGTCCCGCAAGAGGCAGGGATATCAGAGCTGATCTGGAGCTGAATTTAAAAGAAGCCGCCTTCGGTTTGGAGCGGGAAATAAAAGTTGCCCGCATTGAAGCTTGCGGCACATGCGGCGGCAGTGGCGCTGCTCCGGGCAGTAAGCCAAAAACTTGCCTGGCCTGTGGCGGTTCAGGTCAGATGCAATATGCGCAGAACACCCCCTTTGGACGCATCGTTCAATCACGCACCTGTGATCGTTGTCATGGCACCGGTCAGATTGTTGAGAAGCCGTGTGCGACCTGCCACGGTGAAGGCAAAGTCCGTAAGAACAGGAATATAAAAGTCAAAGTTCCTGCTGGGGTAGATAACGGTTCAAGGCTGCGTTTGGCCGGGGAAGGAGAGGTCGGCTCCAAAGGCGGACCGCCAGGCGATCTTTACGTCTATATACATGTAAAACCTCATCGTATCTTCAGGCGCGAAGGGGATGATTTGATTTGTGAACTTCCCATATCCTTTACCCAGGCTGCTCTGGGAGGCGAACTGGAGGTACCTACATTAGAGGGTAATGAAATCCTTAAGATACCTGAGGGGACTCAGACGGGAACCGTTTTCCGAATTAGAGGCAAAGGCATCCCTCATGTTAACGGTTATGGACGTGGTGACCAGCATGTGCGGGTAAAAGTTGTTACCCCAAGAAAGCTAAGTGAAAAACAAAAAGCTCTGTTAAGAGAATTTGCCAAGTTGAGCGAAGAGGAAATTAAAGATTCAGAAGCAGCTTCAGATAAAGGTTTTTTTGGGAAAATGAAAGACGCTTTTATGAGTTGAATTAGCAGATAAGGGGATATACTGTGAACTGGTTAGAAGTTGCTGTGCAAGTTCCACCTGAAGGGTTGGAACTGGTTGCTGAGATTTTTCATGATTTAGGTACAGGCGGGGTAGTGATTGAGGACCCCGCCGTAATCCAGCGCTATGAGTCAGTCACAGATCCGGATGAATGGGGAGTCAAGGGGCTGCAGCCAGATGCATCCCCAGTAGTCAAAGGCTATTTTGCTGTCAACGAAAGTTTAACCGGTAGACTGGAGGAGCTTAAGGCAGCGGTAGCCAATCTGGAGCTTTTGCCTGCACCCAGGATAAGCTATTGTGAGATAGCTGAAGAAGACTGGGCCAACTGCTGGAAAGCATATTACAAGCCGGTGCGTCTGGGCAAACACCTGGTAATCAAACCCTCCTGGGAGGATTTTCAGGCTGAAACCGGCGACATAATTCTTGAACTGGATCCCGGGATGTCCTTTGGCAGCGGCAATCATCCAACCACAACCATGTGCCTGGAGTTATTGGAAAAACATATTCAGGGTGGGGAGTCCGTCTACGATATCGGCACCGGTTCAGGTATTCTGGCCATTGCGGCGGCACTACTGGGCGCCGGCTCGGTAAAGGCTGTTGATCTTGATCCTGTAGCCTGCGTTACTGCCATAGAAAATGTCAGGCGCAACGGGGTGGCTGACCGCGTACAGATCAATGAGGGAGATTTATTGTCTTCACTGGACGGCAAGGCCGATATCATTGTTGCCAATATCATAGCCAGAGTGATTGCTCAATTAGCAGCAGATGTGGTTGGCAGACTGGCTCCAGGGGGCATCTTCATCGCTTCGGGCATTATCAGCGAGAAGGGCCCGGAAGTGATCGCGGCCCTGGAAAAAAACGGGCTAAATGTGATTGAGCAGTTGAAGTCCGGGGATTGGGTGGCTTTGGTAGCCCAGGGTAGTTAATAAGGCAGCCATCAAGAACGGTTAATATTAATTTATGGAGTTAAATGATGCCCCGTTTTTTTGTCGCCCCTGAACAGGTTAAGGCCGGCAAGGTCACCATCACAGGCACTGATGTTATTCATATAGCCAAAGTGCTGCGTCTAAGGGTAGGTGACCTTATAACGGTACTCGACGGCCGGGGGAAAGTCTATGAGGCAGTGCTGGAAGAGGTCAGCCGGGATGAGGTTACCTGTGCAGTAATTGAGGAAAAGACAGTAGTAGATGAGCCCGGGTTGAAGCTTACCCTGGTGCAAGGGTTACCCAAGGGTGACAAAATGGACTTTATTATCCAAAAAGCTACTGAATTGGGTGTAAGCAGGATTATTCCGCTGGCTTGTGAAAGGGCAGTTGTTAAGCTGACGGGGGATAAGCAGCAACGGCGTCTTGACCGCTGGCAGCGTATTGCCCTTGAAGCTGCCAAGCAGTGCCGCCGTCCTGATATTCCTGAAGTAGCTGCCCTGGCGACCTGGGAGGATGTGCTGGCTGGGATGAGCAAAAGCGCCACAGCACTGCTCCCCTGGGAGATGGAAAATACGACCTCACTGAAAAAAGCGCTGATCGATTGTGAAAATTTAGATTCAGTTATTGATCTATATGTTTTTATAGGACCGGAGGGTGGTTTTACTGCTGCCGAGGTGTCTCTGGCCTGCTCGCACGGTGTCAGGCCTGTAACCCTTGGACCGCGTATTTTACGGACTGAAACTGCTGCCCTGGCTGTGCTGACGATGATACTGTACCAGTTTGGGGAACTGGGGGGACAAATGGATGGATGAAAAACGGGTAGCAATAACCACACTTGGCTGTAAGGTGAATCAATATGAATCAGCCGCGCTGGCCGGGAGTTTCCAAATCAGGGGCTACAAGGTTGTTGACTTTGAGGACATGGCTGATTTGTATGTTATTAACACCTGTACTGTGACCCACCTGGGTGACCGTAAGTCCAGACAATTAATCCGCCGGGCTATCAGGAAAAATCCTCGTGCCCTGATCGTAGTGACCGGGTGCTATGCGCAGACTGCATCCGGTGAAATAATGGAGATACCTGGTGTTGACTTAGTTGTAGGAACAAGGGATCGGTTGAAAATCGTGGATCTAGTTGAGACCGCTGTTAAAGGAGCAGCTCCTGTAGCTGTTGTCAGCGATTATCAAGCGGGTGACGAGTTTGCTGATAGTGCCTCACTGCCGGTTAGCGAGCGCGTACGTGCTTTCCTGAAAATTCAGGAGGGTTGCGATAATTGCTGCACCTATTGTATCGTACCTGAGGCCAGAGGACCCCAACGCAGCAGGAGGCCTGAACAGGTCTTGCAGGCAGCTGAGCAATTGGTAGCTGCGGGCTATCAAGAAATTGTCCTGACCGGTACCCATACTGGTTCCTATGGCCAGGATCTTAGCGAGCAACCTACCCTGGCGAACCTGTTGACAGGCCTTGAGCAATTGCCGGGGTTGCACCGGCTGCGGATTAGCTCCATCGAACCCAATGATATAACCCCTGAATTAGTTGCCGTGTTATCTGATTCAGAGAAAATTTGCCGGCACCTGCACATACCTCTCCAATCCGGCTCCGATAAGATCCTGGGAAAGATGGGCCGGCGTTATAATGCCTGGGAATACGCCAGGCTGGTAGATGTGTTGAAGGAGAATATTCCCCATCTTGGCCTCAGCACCGATGTAATTGTTGGCTTTCCCGGCGAAACAGAGCTGGATTATCAATATACCTGCAAGCTTGTTGAGCAGCTGTCATATAGCAGGCTCCATGTCTTTAAGTTTTCTCCCCGCCGGGGGACTCCGGCTGCAAATTATCCTGAGCAGGTTGATCCGTCAACCGTTGACCGCCGTAGCCGTAAGCTAATCCGCCTTGGTGAAAAGCTGGCCGGTCGTTTCGCATCAACCCTTGTTGGTCTGGAGATGTCAGTGCTGGTTGAACGGGCTTTAACCGGCAGCGACCGGTTATGCGAAGGTTTGACCGATAATTACCTGCGAACTGTGTTTCCCGGAAATGAGGATCTCGTAGGTCAGATCGTCAAGGTTAAGATTGAAGGCTGGGACAAGGATCACTTAACAGCTAAATTAATAAGGTGTTAAAGTGGAGGAATTCCGCCTTTTTTGTTGAATAGTTTTGTTCAAGTCAAATAATAAAACATTTTTCTCCGGGAGGAGGTGCAATCATTCAGGACTGCATTTTTTGTAAGATTGCCAATAAAGAAATACCTTCAGAAGTCGTTTATGAAGACGACCAGGTTTTAGTTTTTAAAGATCTTAATCCCGTGGCTCCTGTTCACTTATTGGTTATTCCCAAAAAGCACATCCCCAGTTTGCTGGAAATAAATGAAGAAGACACTCAACTGATGGGACATGTCCAGTTTGCTGCAGCCCGCGTGGCTAAAAAAATGGGGTTGGCTGAGAGTGGTTTCCGTCTGGTAAATAACTGTGGCCGGGGTGCCGGGCAGGAGGTCATGCATATCCATTACCACCTGCTGGCTGGTAGGCCGATGAACTGGCCGCCGGGTTAGACAGTGTTGGTTTGAGCGGGAGATTAACGTCATGTGCACAAGTATTTGAATGAAGCTTGTTGCCAGCTCTACTATTGACGCATGGCCGAAATATACTGTATAATAACATGGTATTTGTGCTAAGGAGCTCAAGCTTTTCAATGAGTGGTTTTAAGCTTTATGGTTTTAGCGGAGGGAGGGAAAGTTGTGGCGGAAGTTAAAGTGGGTAAAAACGAAACTTTGGACAGTGCCCTCCGGCGTTTCAAGCGCACCTGTCAGAAAGCTGGGGTGCTTGCAGAAGCTAGGAAACATGAACATTATGAGAAACCCAGCGTAAGAAGAAAAAAAAAGTCCGAAGCGGCTAGAAAACGCAAATATAGATAACTTATTTATACCAAAGACAATGCTTGGCCTTTTGCCAAGCATTTTTGCCAATAGGGAGGGATCCATATGTCTCCAGAGCTTATTGTCTGGTTGGCCTACCTGGCATTCATCCTGGGGATCATCGCCTTTGTGCTGGAGATCTTCGTGTTTACAGGCTTTGGGGTAGCCGGCGTTATCGGAATCATTCTTATGGGTTGGGGTATATTACTGTTGGCAGTGGATATAACCCAGGTTGCCTCAGCACTTGTAATAGCGCTGCTAACCACGATAGTCTTATTGCTGGCAGGAATTAAACTGGCTTCACGTTACAAAATGTGGTACAGGTTTACCCTGCAAAACAGACAGCGCAATGAAGAAGGTTATGTCGCTCCTGCATCCGGGTTAGCTCTTTTGGTGGGCAAGGAAGGAATTGCGCTTACACCATTAAGACCTTCAGGTGCAGCTGAAATCGATGGTCAGAGAGTGGACGTAGTAACTGAAGGCGAGTTCGTGGCGGTTGGTGCCGGGGTTAGGGTCGTTAAAGTAGAGGGAACCAGAGTGATTGTTAAAGAAATATAGGCAAAGTATATAAACGCAGAAGGAGGGCTTTAAATGGGCGGTGGATTTATTTTTTCCTTGTTGCTTATTGTCTTAATTTTTGTCGCCATTGCCATTGTTTTTAGTTTTATACCTGTTGGGCTCTGGATATCGGCGCTGGCTGCAGGTGTAAAGATAGGCATAATTACTTTAATCGGTATGCGTTTGAGACGGGTACCCCCGGCAAAAATAGTCAACCCGCTGATTAAATCCTATAAGGCCGGGCTTGATATCTCCGTAAACCAGTTGGAGGCACATTACCTGGCCGGTGGTAATGTTGATAAGGTTGTAAATGCGCTGGTAGCAGCAGAAAGAGCGGCTATACCGCTGGCATTTGAACGGGCGGCCGCCATTGATCTGGCTGGTCGTGATGTCTTTGAGGCTGTGCAGATGAGCGTTAACCCAAAGGTCCTGGAGACACCAGTTGTGTCTGCAATGGCTAAGAATGGCATCGAAGTCAAAGTTATTGCCAGAGTTACTGTGCGGGCTAATATTGACCGGCTGGTCGGGGGGGCCGGCGAAGATACCGTCCTGGCCCGGGTAGGCGAAGGTGTTGTTACGACTGTGGGCAGCTCTGATAGCCATAAAATGGTTTTAGAAAACCCCGATATGATCTCCCGTACGGTTTTGAACAA
Organism: Pelotomaculum sp.; assembly: GCA_050950345.1. Classification (GTDB taxonomy): domain Bacteria; phylum Bacillota; class Desulfotomaculia; order Desulfotomaculales; family Pelotomaculaceae; genus Pelotomaculum_C. The sequence continues at coordinate 53,156 of JBMNHK010000001.1, read as the reverse complement.
AGGTCTGGATGCCGGCACTGCGTTTGAGATTCTGTCCATAGATATTGCCGACGTAGATGTAGGGCGCAACATCGGAGCCCAGCTGCAAACTGACCAGGCGGAAGCGGATAAACGGATTGCCCAGGCCAAGGCAGAAGAGCGCAGGGCCATGGCCGTGGCTAGAGAACAAGAAATGAAAGCCACCGTCCAGGAGATGAGGGCAAAAGTAGTCCAGGCGGAAGCAGAAGTGCCCCTGGCTCTGGCAGAAGCTTTGCGACAGGGCAATATGGGTGTGATGGATTATTATAATTTGCAAAATTTACTTTCAGATACCGAGATGAGAGATTCCATATCAAAGATAACCCGGCAGAAAGAACCGGCAGATCCCGATCAGCCTTCAAAGTAGGTTTCAAAGTGGCTGTTAAACAAGTCACCTTTGACGAAGAAATACTTTAAGGGTGGGTTATATGGATACGATATTCTGGTTGGTAGTGTTGTTTATCGTGGGGAGGAGTTTCTGGCGTTACCTGGAGCAGGTTGGTGCGAAAGATGAAAATGATGGTGAAAAGGCTGGCCGCTTGCCCGATTCCAGCAGGCCTTTGCCTGATAATAGCAATAAAACCAAGCTCAACATACCGGAATACCTGACCAAAGGCGAAGAAGAGACAGTCTATCAAATGCCGGGTGGAGCAGGCGATGCTAATTCATACTGGGAGGCAGAACAATTGGCGGCGAGCTACGGGCAGGATCTCTATGCTGAGAGTGGGTCCTGGGATTACCCGGCGCAGCAGAGCACCGTGCAGATAGCAGATAAGGTTGAAGCCCCTGCTCAGGAAACGGCCCGCAAACAGGAAAAGGCAGTTGGCGGGGAAGAGCTCTTTGATGATTTAATAACCTCCGGGCAAGTAATAAAGGGCATGGTATGGTCACAAATCCTGGGGTCCCGCGGAGGCCTTCGTCACAGGCGCTAACCATGTGCCCCAAAAAACTCTCTGGTTCGCCAGTAATTAAACCTGCGAATTTGTTACTGCTGTTTGGCAGGCGCACCAGATATTATGGTGGCAGGGAGGGCTTAGACAATGGTTACTAACAGGCTAAGGGATAATCAGTCTGCGCAAACCGGGGAGAATGACACCGCAAGAATAGGTCTAAAAGTAAAAGGTATGTCTTGCGCGGCATGTGCTGCCAGGGTAGAAAAAGGTCTGGCGGGCATGGAGGGAGTTGAGGCGGCAAGGGTTAATCTGCTTGCAGAAAGCGCAGCTGTTGATTATGATCCTGCCGTGGTTAAACCAGAAGACGTAATAAATAAAATTAAACAATTGGGTTATGATGTTGCTGCAGACAAAGTGGAGCTCAATATCGGCGGCATGAGCTGTGCCGCTTGCGTCGCCAGGGTAGAAAAAGGCTTGCAAGCTACCTCAGGCGTATTGAAGGCTGCAGTTAACCTGGCTACGGAAAAAGCTACGGTTGAATATAACCCGTCGCAGATATCACCAGCTGAGCTAATAAAAACCATCAACCTCCTGGGTTATGAAGCCCGTCAGGCCGGCGTGCTGAGCCCCGACCGGGAAAAGGAGGAGCGCGATAAGGAAATACGCCGGCAGGTGTTTTTGTTTGCATTTGCAGCCGTCTTTTCAGCGCCCCTGCTGTTGGGTATGTTTGCTATGCTGCCTATGTTCGCTTCTTATCTGCCTGCCCAATTGCACAATCCCCTGTTCCAATTCTTTCTGGCCACCCCTGTACAGGTGATAGCAGGTTACCAGTTTTACCGTGATGCTTATATAGCCCTGAAGAACCGCAGCGCCAATATGTCGGTTCTGGTGGCCCTGGGTACAACAGCTGCTTATCTATATAGTACGGTAGTGACCTTTTGGGGGTACCGGTTCGGTTTACCCCATGACGTTTATTTTGAGAGCAGCGCAGTGCTGTTGACGCTGATCCTGCTGGGTAGAATGCTGGAGTCAAAGGCCAAGGGCAACACTTCAGAAGCGATCAAAAAGCTGGCCGGTTTGCAGGCTAAAACCGCCCGGGTGATCAGGGATGGTGAGGAACTGGATCTGCCCATCGAATCGGTCATCGTCGGTGATCTGATCATTGTCAGACCAGGTGAAAAAATACCTGTCGATGGTGTGGTGCAAGAAGGCAGTTCAACTGTGGATGAATCGATGTTAACTGGTGAAAGCCTTCCGGTGGATAAACAGCCGGGTGATCAGGTGATCGGAGCTACGATAAATAAACTGGGAACCTTTAAGTTTGAAGCGACCAAAGTAGGCCGTGACACTGCTTTAGCTCAGATCATACGGGTCGTGGAAGAGGCACAGGGCTCCAAAGCCCCTATCCAGCGGCTGGCCGACATCATATCAGGTTATTTTGTTCCTGCGGTCATAGCCATGGCCATGCTCACCTGGCTTGTCTGGTATCTAGTTGCTGATCCCGGCAATATCACCAGAGCAACCTTGAATTTTACGGCCGTGCTGGTCATTGCCTGCCCCTGCGCTTTAGGTCTTGCTACACCCACATCAATCATGGTTGGGACAGGCAGGGGCGCGGAGTTGGGTATCTTGATCAAAGGCGGGGAGCATCTAGAGCGCGCTCATCAGAGCAATGCAATTATTTTGGACAAAACAGGTACTATAACCCACGGTGAGCCGGTCATGACCGACCTGGCGCCTGCGCCGGGCTTTCTTGGCCGGGAGGAGGAACTCTTGCGCCTGGCAGGGGCAGCAGAAAACAGTTCTGAGCACCCAATCGCCCAGGCCATAGTCCAAAAAGCCGCTGCAACTGCCCCTCTTGTGCAGGCAGATTCCTTTGCAGCCCTGCCCGGACGGGGTATTGAAGCAGAAGTTGCAGGAAAACACATCCTGGTAGGAACCCGGCGTTTGATGCAGGAAAAAGGTATCCTGCTCCCTGCAAGTGTGGAATATGACCTGGAAAAGCTGGAGTCCCAGGGTAAGACTGTGATGCTCATGGCGGTGGATGGTCTCCTGGCGGCGACACTGGCTGTTGCCGATACCATCAAGCCTACTTCCAAGGCTGCTATTGCTGAATTATCCCATATGGGGATAGAAGTATGGATGCTAACTGGTGATAATAACCTTACGGCGGGAGCAATAGCCGAGGAGGTCGGCATTGACAGGAAGCATATTATGGCTCAGGTGTTGCCTGCAGACAAGGCACAAAAGGTGCGGGAATTGCGCGAAAGGGGACTTGTTGTCGGCATGGTAGGGGACGGTATCAACGATGCCCCCGCCCTGGCTGAAGCAGATGTAGGCTTTGCTATTGGCAGTGGTACTGATGTAGCCATTGAAGCGGCCGACATAGTTTTGGTGCGTGGTGACCTCCTCAGCGTGGCAGACAGCATAGCTTTAAGCCGTGCCACGATGAAAAACATCAAGCAAAACCTTTTTTGGGCGTTTTTTTATAATCTGATCGGTATTCCAATTGCTGCTTTTGGTTTTTTGAGTCCGGTGGTGGCCGGTGCAGCAATGGCCTTCAGTTCTGTTTCGGTTGTGACCAATGCTTTGCGGATGCGCAAGTTCAAGCCGGTACGCAGGAGTATCTAAGTATTTTACCAGTAAATAGTAATTTAATCCCCTCCCGTTGCATAAAATTGTGGCGAGGAGGGGATTTTTTATGGGCTGGCGCGATGTCCGCAAAAAAATCAAAAGACAGTTTTCTGAAGTCATGGAGCTGCCGGGAGACGTGGTGCTGGACTTACCCAAGATCACCCTGATCGGCAATATTCAGCTTTTTATAGAAAACCATCGCGGGATCATTGAGTACTCCACTGAAAGAGTCAGGATCAGTGCCGGGAACGGCGAGGTGACGATAACCGGGGATAATCTTTTGCTCCGCAATATACTGCCGGAGGAACTATGTATTGAAGGCAGGTTAAAGTCCGTCAGTTTCCTTTAAGAAAAAAATGGGCTACACAATAAATCCGGGGGATTACTATGTTAATGTTTAGAATTCTGTCTTTCTTAACAGGTTATGTGGAATTTCTTGTCATCGGGGAGGCCCCTGAGAGATTTGTCAACATGGCCGCCAGCAGGGGCATCTATCTCTGGGACATTACCAGGATCAGCGAAAATTCTATTGTTTTAAAAGTGCGCCTTGATGCCGTTAAGCCATTGCGGCAGATAGCCAGACGTACAAAGTGCCGTTTTCATGTCAGCCGCCGTTTAGGACTGCCTTTTTTTTATAAACGTTTGCTGCGCAGAAAATCAATGGCCTTAGGAGTGTTGTTTTTTCTGGGGACGCTTTACTTTTTATCTTCCTTTGTGTGGTTTATTGAGGTTAAAGGCAATGAACAGTTAAGTACTCATGAAGTGTTGGACGTTGCAGCCGGGGCCGGTCTTAAAAAGGGAGTGGCGAAGTGGGCCCTTGATACGGGGAGCGTGGAAGAAGCCATTGCAGACAAGCTGCCTTTGGTTTCCTGGACCGGTGTTTATATAAAAGGAACTAAAGCGATCATTGATGTAGCGGAACGTATAGTGCCTGATGAGGAAGACAATAGACCGGCCCATATCGTTGCGTCTAAAGCAGGGTTGATCAAGGAGGTGCTGGTATTCAACGGGCATCCTGTAGTTAATGAGGGTGATACTGTAATGGCGGGTCAGGTATTGATCTCCGGTGAGGTACCGCCTTTCGAAGGGCCATCGCTAACGACCGGTGAGCCAAAGACTGATGAAGAAGAAAAACAGCAGAGTGCTTCCCGTTTCGTCCATGCCCGTGGTATTGTGCGGGCCAGAGTTTGGTATGAGGGCTATGGTGAGGCTAAGATTGAAGAAACAGAACTGCGGCCTACGGGCAGGTCGGCAAGCAGGCTAAGTATTAAAATTAAAGAGAAGGAAATAATTTTAGCAGGCAACCAAAATATTCCCTATGAGCATTATGAAACCGCTACTTTGATCAAAACAATGCCAGCATGGAGGAATCTTAAGGTACCTGTCGAACTAGTAACCTTGAATTATTATGAAATGGCGGAATACCATGAAATACGCGGCATTGAAGAGGCCCGTAAACTTGCAGGAGAGCGGGGTTTTTCGGCTGCGACGGCTATGATTCCTGCTGGGGCAAGAATAGTAACCAGTTCTCAGGAAGAAGTCAAAGTTGGTAATCCTGAAAACCTTGTCCGGGTTAAGGTGGCCATTGAGACAATTGAGGATATTGGAACAGATTGCTTATTTAACCCGGATAGCTAATCATTTTGTTTGCATTATAAGGAGGCCTGCCTGATTGGCGGAAAAATATGAGGCGAAGTTTGGGCTTGACGACATTGGAGTCGCCGCCGAAGTATTTGGAGACAAGGATATCCATCTGGATCAACTTGAAAAAGCACTGGAAGTCCGTATCGTAGCCCGGGGGCAGGAAGTGACTGTTTCAGGTGATAGGGAAAGAGTAGAACAGGCATTAGAAGTCTTAAATCAGATGCAAAAGTTTTGCAGTGCCGGCAACAGGTTGCATCATCAGGAGATTGGTTACGCGATCAAAGCTGCCCAGAGTGGTACCAAACATGCCCTTGAAAGCCTGGCCACAGATGTGGCCTTGGTAACACAGCGCGGTAAGCAGATTAAACCCAAAACCATTGGGCAGAAAAAATATATCGAAACAATCAAAAAACATGATATTGTATTTGCAATAGGTCCGGCAGGGTCAGGAAAGACTTATCTGGCGGTAGTCATGGCCATAAAAGCACTGCGCAACAAAGATGTGGAGCGTTTGGTGCTAACCCGCCCAGCCGTTGAAGCAGGGGAGAAACTCGGTTTTTTGCCGGGGGACCTGCAGGAAAAAATCAATCCTTATCTGCGTCCCCTTTATGACAGCCTTTATGATGTTCTCGGGGTCGATAATACACAAAAATACCTGGAGAAAAATATCATTGAGATAGCGCCGTTAGCTTATATGCGCGGCAGGACGCTGGATGATTCGTTTATCATCCTTGATGAGGCACAGAACACGACACCGGAGCAAATGAAAATGTTCCTCACCAGGCTTGGTTTTGGCTCCAAGGCGGTAATAACTGGGGATATTACTCAGACAGATCTGCCCAGGGGGCAGGTATCAGGCCTTACTAACGCGCTATCTATTCTAAAGGATATCAAAGGTCTGGGTATTCATACTATGACAGGAGACGATATTGTCCGTCACCCCCTGGTGGAGGAGATTATTAAGGCATATGAAAAGGGGCAGTAAGGAGGTGGCCAGGAGTGCAGCTTAAGCGCGCTTTTGGTAGGTGTATTGGGATGTTGAAAACTGTACTGTCTCAAATTATGAAGCACCGGAAAATACGCAGGGTTAGCGCGGCAATATTATTTTTATTATTTGTGACTTTTCTGCTCACCTCCAATATTCTACCGAATAAGTCCTCCCTGGTGGTGGGACAAGTCTCTCCCAGAACTTATAAAGCTGAGAAAAGTATTGTTTTTGAAGACAAGGAAAAAACCAATGAACAGCGCATGCAGGCTGCTGATAATGCAGCCAAAGTTTATACAAGGGATCCCCAGGTAAGCAATAGCGTGCAGCAAGACATCACAGATCTGACCGGCAAAGTCCGTGAAATCCAGGGTGACAACAGCCTTGATCCGGCAGGAAAAGCTGCGAAAATACACGAGACTTTGCCCTTTGTGTTGCCGGTTGCTGAGGTGGAAGCTCTGGCAGCGGCATCACCTGAGACAACCAAGCAGGTGGAGGATACTCTTGTGGCTATAGTTGCCGCTATGCTGGATGCAGGTGAAGGAGTTTCTCAGGATGGGTTGGAAGCGGCCAAAAACAGCCTGAATAACCAAATTATCCAGATGTATCTGGCTAAACATTATGAGGACTTTTCTCTGGGGGTTGTCGACAGTTACTTGCGGCCAAATGCTTTTATCGACGCGGAAAAAACCAGGGAGAACCAGCAAGCTGCCATGGATATGGTAGTGCCAACAATGATCACCGTTAAAGAAGGAGAAAAAATTATCGGGGAAGGTGAAATTGTCACCGCTGAACACCTGGTGAAACTGCAAGCACTGGGTATGACCCAGCCAAAATTACCATGGACTTCTATTCTGGGCAATTTTCTGCTGATGATACTTTTTGTTGTATTAGTTGTATATTACATTTACCAGCAGAACCGGGATATTTATAACCAACCGGGATTAATATACCTGATTGGGATTATTGTCTTAGTAGTGCTTACGATAGGTAAGACAGTTATTGCTATCGATGTAAGCCCGTGGCCAGAGTTTGGCGCTCAATTAGCTTATCTGGTACCCATGGCTGCTGCCGGCATGCTAATTGCGATATTACTTGATTCGCGACTGTCTGTGTTGGTGGTAGCGGTGACAAGCATGATCCTGGTGCTGATGACCGATAACCAGATTCGCTTTGGCCTGGTGGGATTGATCGGCGGGATTACCGGTGTATATAGCGTTACAAAGTTAAGCCAACAGGGTGATCTGATCCGGGCCGGTTTGTATATCAGCGTGGCCAATATCGTGACTATCTTTATCGTCGGGTTAGCAGCGGGGTTTCCCTGGGGGCTGCTTGTTTCTTCAAGTTTGGCCTTAGGCGTCATCAATGGGTTAATATCGTCAATCCTGACTATTGGGCTGCTCCCCTTTATGGAGCATACTTTCCGGCTCACTTCGCCTGTCCGTCTGCTGGAACTCTCCAACCCAAATAATGCCTTATTAAAAAGGCTTTTAACTGAAGCGCCCGGCACTTACCACCATAGTATAATTGTAGGTAACCTGGCAGAAGCAGCTGCTGACGCTGTGGGCGGCGATTCTCTCCTGGTCAGGGTGGGGGCCTACTATCACGATATTGGAAAAATAAAAAGGCCTTATTTCTTCATTGAAAATCAGATCGCCTGTGATAATCCACATGACAAAATTGCCCCGTCCCTGAGTACGCTTATACTCACCTCTCATGTTAAGGACGGGGTGGAATTAGCCAGGGAACACAAGCTTCCCCAGGGTGTTATTGATATTATTGAACAACATCACGGCAACAGCCTGGTGAGCTATTTTTACCGAAGGGCTTTAGAAAGCGACCATCCGGAAACAGTTACTGAGGAAGAATATAGATATGAATGGCCCAAGCCCCAGTCCAGGGAGGCCGCGATAGTTATGTTGGCGGATACGGTGGAAGCTGCGGTGCGCTCCCTGACCAACAGGACGCCGGGTCGTATAGAAGGGCTGATCCGCAAAGTTATCAAGGATAAATTAAATGACGGTCAATTGGACGAGTCTGACTTGACCTTCAAGGATCTTAACACCATAGCCAACTCCTTTGTCATGGTTTTATCCGGTATTTTTCACTCGCGGGTTGAATATCCCGATATGTCTCAGGAAATCGAAAGGAGAAAGAAAAATGTCAGTGCTCGTAAGCAACTTGCAGGAAGAAATAGCAATTGATGAGGAGCTGACAGAATTAATAACCGATGTTGCTGAGGCAATACTCAAGAGTGAGGGCTACGGGGAAGAGGCCGAAGTCAGTGTTGTATTTGTGGACGATGAATATATTCAAAGCTTGAATTCCGAATACCGCGGTATTGATCATCCTACAGACGTGCTGTCCTTTGCCATGTTGGAAGGACAAGCCCTGCCGGGGCAGGAGGAAGAGCTGATCCTGGGGGATGTTGTCATTTCCCTTCAGACTGCGCGGCGCCAGGCTTACGAATACGGTCATAGTTTCCACAGGGAGGTGGCCTACCTGACTGCCCACGGCATCCTGCATCTGTTGGGTTACGATCACCAGGATGCTGAAAACCGTGCGGAGATGCGTCACAAGGAAGAGGCAATCCTGAACAGCCTGAACATAAACCGGTAGTTCCTGTTATGCACACGTGATGGCTTTGGATACTTTATAGAACGCTTTGTTATTCTTACTGCGTATGCTAAATAGAACGGAGTGATAGATTGGTTTTGCGCAAGCTATTGGACAGCTTTAATAACGCTGTGGCCGGTTTGGTTTATGCAGTTCAGACGCAGCGAAATATGCGCATCCATATGATTGCCGCTCTGTTGGTATTTGGATTTGGTTTTTATATTCGCTTAGATACTAGTGAATTGCTGATCATTTGTTTTACCGTTACCCTGGTTATAATGGCCGAGCTTTTTAATACCGCGATTGAGGCTACAGTGGACCTTTATACCAGGGAGCAGCACCCGCTGGCAAGGATAGCCAAAAACGTCGCAGCCGGTGCTGTTCTTATTACTGCTTTAAACTCTTTGGTTGTGGCCTATGTTATATTTTATCCCCGTCTGAAAGATTTTTCTTTTTCTACTGTTCCCCAGGTCCAGGCAGTGCCGCTGTCCGTAACCTTGACGGCATTGTTGCTGGTGATGGCTTTAGTAACTTTAGGAAAAGGTTTGACCAGCAAAGGGGATTATGTTAAAGGCGGTATGCCCAGCGGTCATACGGCAGTGGCCTTTGCAGGTTGTACCGCTCTTGCTTTCTTAACCAATAGCGCCCTGATGACCGGCATAGCAGTGATCATTGCCCTGTTGGTTGCCCATAGCAGAGTGGATGCTGATGTGCATAGTCTGTCTGAGGTGATTGCAGGTGCATTGTTGGGTATACTTGTAACTATGGTTATATTTAAACTGGCGGGCTGGTAAATAGATCTAACTAAATATGGTATGATAACATTATAAGGAAAAGATGATCTCTAAGGGAAAGGCGGGGTTATGGTGAGTATTCCTGTGGAAGAGCTAATCAAAGCCGCCACGGCAGCCCGTGAAAAAGCATACGCGCCTTATTCCGGGTATAAAGTTGGAGCCGCCATCCTAACCAGTGCCGGACGGTATTATACGGGTTGTAATGTGGAGAATGCGTCCTACAGCCTGACCTGTTGCGCCGAGCGGGTGGCATTATTCCAGGCTGTTGCCAGTGGCGAACGGAGTTTTGAGGCCATAGCCGTAACCGCCGGTACGGAAGATTATTGCAGGCCTTGCGGTGCATGCCGTCAGGTGCTGGTTGAGTTTGGCGACACTATTAAAGTATTTATGGTTAATGGTGCGGGAGATTATTTGATGAAGACAGCAGCTGAACTGCTGCCGGAGGCCTTTAAGCTCAATAATAATTTAGAAGAAAGGTGAACTTTTGGACCCCTTGAAAAATGATTTTAAATCCGGATTTGCAGCCCTTATCGGCCGCACGAATGTAGGCAAGTCCACTCTGTTGAACAGAATGGTCGGTAAAAAAGTAACCATTGTATCCGATAAACCTCAAACTACGCGCAACAAGATTCTGAGCGTATTGACTGCAGACGGCTATCAGGTGATTTTTCTGGATACGCCCGGTTTTCATAAGCCGAAACACCGTTTGGGCGAACATTTGGTGCAGGTAGCATTGAAAACCTTGCAGGAGGTTGACATAGTCCTATTTCTTGTGGAGGCGGATCAACTGCCTGGCCCGGGGGATCTATTTATCATCAACAAACTAAAAGAGATTAAGACCCCGGTGCTGTTGGTGATTAACAAGGTTGACCTGATAAGGCGCGAAGAAATCCTGCCTATGATTGAGCAGTACAGCAAACTGTATAATTTTGCCGAGGTGGTACCGGTTTCGGCCCTGACGGGTGATAACGTGGCGCTGCTCCTTGAGCTAATCACCGGGTATCTGCCGGCAGGCCCGCAGTATTATCCGGAGGATATGATCACTGACAGACCGGAAACCTTTATCATGGCCGAATTGATCCGGGAGAAAGTGCTGGAGTTAACGTCACAGGAAATACCTCATTCCGTTGCTGTAGTGATTGAGGAGTTAAATGAAAGGCCCAATGGTGTGGTGGATGTGCGTGCCCTTATCTATACGGAAAGGGAGTCACAGAAAGGGATTCTCATCGGCAAAGGCGGCAGTATGCTTAAAAAGATCGGTCAGTCAGCCCGTGAAGAGATGGAAAATCTGCTGGGCTCCAAAATATATTTGGAACTATGGGTTAAGGTGAAAGCAGATTGGCGCAACAGGGAAGGACAATTGCATAACTTTGGCTACCGGCAAGAAGAGTAGCTTGATTATAAAACGGAGTACAGCCAGTGAAACTATTTACATTAGACGCCATTGTGCTGAGATCGATAGATTGTGGCGAAGGAAACAGGCTCCTGGTCATCTTTTCAAGAGAGCAAGGTAAGCTTAAGGTCATGGCCCATGGTGTAGCGAAGCCCTCCAGCCGTAAACGCGGCTTCGTGCAGCTTTTTAGCCGCAGCAGTTTTCTCATTCATAGGGGGCGCGAGCTTGACTCGGTGAGCCAGTGTGAAGGCAGAGAGCTGTTCCCGTCTCTCAGAAGTGACCTGGAGGGGATCAGCCGGGCCAGCTATATCGCTGAATTAGCTGATGCTTTCACCCTGGAAGGGCAAGCCAACGAAGAGCTTTTTTGGTTATTATTGAACACCTTCCGCATGCTGGAAACAAAGAAGGACCTGGAATTATTAACAAGAGCTTTTGAATTAAAAATAGTGACTGTTTTGGGTTATCGTCCTGTTTTAGAGACCTGTGCCGCTTGCGGCGGTGAGCTCCTGCCGGGTAAACTTGCCTTTAGCCCGGCCATGGGAGGGGTCTTGTGCGATACCTGCAGCCATTTAGAGCCTGATGCTGTGCCCTGTAATAAGGGACAGGTTGAACTGCTTAAAATGTTAATTAGTTGGGAACCGGCTAGATTGCATCAATTGAGAGCCGGGGAGGCAAACAAAAAACAGCTGCGGGTGATGCTGCAAAGATATATCAGGTATTATCTGGAAAGGGAATTAAAGTCAGCTGCTTTTTTGTCCCGTTATGTATAAAAAACACCATTCGGGGAGTAAATAAAAGTAATGGTGAGGGAGGGACAAAAATGTACGGTGATTTAGAAAAGATTGACATCCTGCGAGCAAGGTTGGGCGTTGGTTATAAGGAGGCCAGGAAAGCCCTTGAGGAAGCCGATGGTGACGTGGTGCAGGCCCTTGTTGCTTTTGAAGAGAGGGGCCTTGGCTTAGGGGAGCGCTTACAGGCGATGAGCCTGGAGGCAGTCGAGCAGCTTAAAGCCATAATGCACAAAAGTCAAGACTATAAAATTAAATTAAAAAAAGACGATGCGACAGTGTTGGAAGTCCCTGCTTCTGTTGGCGCCCTGGGCCTCATCGGGGCATTGTCCAGCCGTGAGCTGGCTGTTGTGGGAGCCCTTAGTGCTGTGATCGCCATGGCCAACAATTACTCCTGGGAGTTTGCCCGCGAGGACATGGTTCCTTATGACTTATGAACGGAACAGGGCATTGACATTAGACACGGGATCTGTTAAATTGAAAAAAAATATCAGGCGATGAAGAAAATGAGTAGCCGGACACTGTTTTTTTAGAGAGCCCGTATTGGTGGAAGCGGGTAAAGCTGTGCCGGTGAAGGGGGTTTCCAAGCCGCAAGAGGAAAACTTAAGACCGGACAAAGTGTATTTTGTTTTGTTTTAATCAGTCGGTTTAAGTGAGTAAAACTTGCTTAAAAGAGGGCGGATGGCTAGATGGCTTTATTGATCATGGCTGCCGCCAAGCAGGGTGGAACCGCGGGATTAGCTCTCGTCCCTGGTAGCGATACCGGGAACGGGAGTTTTTGTTTATTCCAAAATCTTCTACAAGGTGTTTTTTGAGGGAGGCAAATATGAATTTTCAAGATCTTATACTTAAGCTGGATGCCTTCTGGTCGCAACAGAAGTGCCTCATCCGGCAGCCTTACGACGTTGAAAAGGGCGCCGGCACGATGAATCCGGCAACATTTTTGATGGCACTGGGTCCTGAGCCGTGGCGAGTGGCTTATGTAGAGCCTTCGCGGCGACCTACCGACGGCCGCTATGGAGAGAATCCCAACCGCTTGCAGCATTACTATCAATACCAGGTAATATTAAAGCCGTCACCGGATGATGTGCAGGAGGTTTATCTGGACAGCCTGAGGGCTATCGGTATTGTCCCTGAACAACACGATATCCGTTTTGTTGAAGACAACTGGGAATCCCCAACCCTGGGCGCCTGGGGTCTGGGCTGGGAGGTCTGGCTGGACGGTATGGAGGTAACTCAGTTTACTTACTTCCAGCAGTGCGGCGGTATAGACTGTCATCCCGTATCCGCTGAAATTACATACGGTCTTGAACGCCTGGCTATGTTCATCCAGGGTGTGAACAGTGTTTTCGACATTACCTGGGTGGAAGATATATCCTATGGTGATGTGCATCACCGTGGTGAAGTGGAATATTCCCATTACAACTTCGAAGTAGCAGATGTCGATATGCTGTTTAAACTATTTGAGATGTATGAGCAGGAAGCCTTACGGGTAATTGAAAAAGGCCTGGTTCTGCCGGCGTATGATTATGTGCTTAAGTGCTCGCATACTTTTAACCTTTTGGACGCCCGTGGCGCTATCAGTGTGACTGAGCGCACCGGTTTTATTGCCAGGGTGAGAAATATGGCCCGGTTATGCGCCCAGGCCTATGTGGACCAGCGCGAAGCCATGGGTTATCCGCTGTTGAAGAAGAGGGAGGCGTAAGCAATGAATAACGCGCAGGATTACCTGCTGGAGATCGGTGTGGAGGAGATGCCGGCAAGGTTTCTGGAACCTGCTTTAGCACAACTAAAGGAAAATGCTGCTGCTCTTTTCACGGAGCTTAGATTGCCCTATAAATCCCTGGGGGTTTATGGCACGCCACGCCGTATTACCCTTTATGTGGAAGGTTTAGCTGTTAATCAACAACCCCTTGAGTTAGAGGTCAAGGGTCCGGCAGTGAAAGTAGCTTACAAGCCGGATGGTACGCCTACCAGGGCTGCCGAGGGCTTCGCCAGGAGTCAGGGTGTTGGTTTAGAGGAATTGATGCAAAAAACTGTAGGCCATGTGGAATATGTTTTTGCTATGAAGAGGGAACCGGGTCGTCCGGCCACGGAGGTTTTACCTCAGGCTGCGGTACGGCTAATCACTAGTTTGCATTTTCCAAAACCGATGCGCTGGGGCAGCCTGGAAGTGCGCTTTGCGAGGCCCATTCGCTGGATAGTATCTCTCTTTGGTCAGGAAATTGTGGAATTTGAGTTTGCCGGTTTGCGGGCAGGGCAGATGAGTTATGGGCACCGGTTCTTAACCCATGAGCCGGTAAGCCTGCTTTCGCCACAGGAATACTTTGATCAAATGCGTCATAATTATGTTCTGGTCGATCCTGAGGAAAGACGCCGGCAAACATGGCAGCAAATCCAGGAACAGGCCAGGGCAGTGGGTGGCATAGTGGAAAAAGACGAGGAATTGCTGAGCGAGGTCACCAACCTGGTTGAATATCCTACCGCACTGGTAGGCAGCTTTAACGAAGCTTATCTTGAGTTGCCCAAAGAAGTCCTGGTAACACCGATGCGGGAGCACCAGCGTTATTTCCCGGTACTGAATACCGACGGCTCTTTATTGCCCAAATTTGTTGCCGTAATAAATGGCACATCTGAGCACCTTGATATCATCCGGGCAGGTAATGAAAAAGTGTTGCAGGCCAGGCTGGCCGACGCTGATTTTTTCTTCCGGGAAGATCTTAAGAACCCCCTGGCTGATAAAGTCCCTGCTTTGGAAAAGGTAGTATTTCAGGAGAGCCTGGGCAGTATTTATGATAAAGTGGTCAGGGTTGGCGAGATTGCGGATGCCCTGTGCAAATGGCTGGGGGCGGAGGAAAAAGAGCGGCAGGATACTCTAAGGGCTGCTTATCTGGCCAAAGCAGATCTGGTAACCAACATGGTTTTTGAGTTTCCTGAACTCCAGGGAGTAATGGGCAGAGAATACGCTGTTCGCTCCGGGGAGGGAGAAAGCGTCGCCACAGCTGTTTTTGAGCATTATCTCCCCCGTTATGCAGGAGACCGGCTTCCGGAATCTTTACCAGGCAAAATATTGAGTTTGGCTGATAAAATAGACAATATAGTTGGCTGCTTTGCCATCGGCATCCAGCCCAGCGGCTCTCAGGATCCCTATGCTTTAAGGCGCCAGGCCTTAGGTATCAGCCATATAATTTTAGAGGGCGGCATTGAACTCTCCCTGGACAAACTGATTGCAACCGCTTATCGCCGTTATGAGGGGAAGGTCAAGCTGAAAGCCCCCCTGGAAAAAGTTAAAGATGATGTGGCCGACTTCTTTAAGCAGCGTCTGAGAAGCATTTTTTCCGATGAGGGTTATTCATATGATACCATTGAAGCAGTGCTGGCCGGAGATTTCGATGTTTTCTATCTTACCAGTCTAAAACTACAGGCGTTGCATGATTTCCGCCGTAACCCGGCTTTTGGCTCGCTTTTGACTGCCTTTCTCAGGGCGAACAATCTCAGCAAAAATTCCGGCGCGGGCTCCGTTGATCCAGACCTGCTGGAAGACGCCAGCGAAAAGGAGCTCTACGCAAACCTGCAGACGGTAAGGCAAAAGGTTGAAGAAGGAGAAGCGAAAAAAGATTACCGTTCTGTACTGCTGGCCATTGCCACTATGCAGGAACCCCTGGACGTCTTTTTTAATTCTGTGATGGTTATGGTGGAGGATGAAAAGGTGCGGGCTAACCGTTTGGCTTTATTAGCCGGATTAGCCGGTTTGGTTAAGCAAGTAGCCGATCTCAGCAAAATTGTTGTTGAAGGACAGGGGCTTTAACCTTAAATAAAATTTTTCCGCTACAGGAGGGAATTAATGCTCAATACAGTATATTTTATATAGAGGGGTATTTGTCATATAGTATGTCATATATGCTCTAAGGGGCGATGGATTTGGAGTTAACCAGGCGGCAGGAAACAATAATCGAAATAGTAAAAAACTCGGGACCAATTACCGGCGAACAGATCGCCGAAAAGCTATCCCTTACCAGGGCTACACTGCGTCCGGACCTGGCTATCCTTACTATGTCCGGATTGCTGGAAGCCCGTCCTAGAGTAGGTTATTATTATAGCGGCAGGTCGCCTAACCGGCTGGTAGTAGAAAAATTAATGAGTGTAAAAGTTGGCAGCATCAGCTCAGTTCCTGCTGTTGTTACGGAAGATTGCTCGGTTTACGACGCTGTGGTCAGCTTGTTTATTAAAGATGTGGGTACCCTGATTGTAGTTAAGGAAGTAGGCTTGCTGGAAGGGGTTATATCCCGTAAGGATTTGCTCAAGACCACACTTGGCGGGCAAGATATTCACAAGCTCCCTGTGGGAGTTATCATGACCCGTATGCCAAACATTGTCTACACTACCAGTGAAGAAACTGTTTGGGCAGCTGCTAAAAAGTTGATTATGCATGAGGTGGACGCTCTACCGGTAGTGCGTAATATAACCCTGGCTGATGGCAGTGAAGGCCTGGAAGTAATAGGCCGTTTAAGCAAGAGCAATGTTACCCGTCTTTTTGTAGAATTGGGTGAGTCACACTAAGGGGGTGTCGATGGTTTCCGCCGAGAATAAACCGATCATATTCATCATCTCAGACTCCATAGGTGAGACTGGGGAACTGATGGCAAAGGCAGCGGCCAGCCAGTTTAACCACCATGGGATAGAAATTCGCAGGCTTTCTTATGTTATTGATCCAGATGAAATACCTGAATTGCTGGAGAGTATCAAGCATTTAAGGTGTGTCGTCGCCTTCACTCTTGTTGTGCCGGAACTAAGAAACAGGTTATTGCAAGAAGCCGAAAGGTTGGGTATACCTACAGTTGACCTGCTTACCCCTATGATGGATGCCGTGAGCGGGCTGGTCCACAATTCCCCTAAAAATGTACCTGGATTGGTGCGCAAAACTGACGCTGAGTACTTCCATAAAGTTGAAGCAATTGAATTTGCTGTGAAGTATGATGACGGTAAAGACCCAAGGGGCATTACGCGGGCTAATTTGGTTATCCTTGGAGTTTCCCGCACATCGAAAACGCCATTATGCATGTATTTGGCCCATTTAAGGCTTAAAGCAGCTAATATACCGCTTGTGCCTGAAGTATCGCCTCCGGATGAGCTCAAAAAGGTACCGCTACATAGATTGATCGGATTAACCATCAAGCCTCAACAGCTTTATGAAATCCGGCGTGAACGGCTTAACAGCCTGGGGCTTCCTAACAATGCGGACTATGCCAGCATGGAACGCATTCTAAAAGAACTGGATTATGCTGAAGGTTTCATGAAAAGAATCGGCTGTTCGATTATAGATGTGACCAATAAGGCAGTTGAAGAAACGGCCAGCCGTGTTTTAGAAATCTATTACAGGGGTGAAAGACTTGTCAGGTAAGAAATATGTCTATCTATTTAAAGAAGGCAGGGCCGAGATGAAAAATCTCCTGGGCGGTAAGGGAGCAAATCTGGCTGAAATGACCCACATTGGTCTTCCGGTGCCTCCCGGCTTGATCATTACCACCGAAGCTTGCCGGGACTTTACTGCTCAGGGACAGAAGTTTCCCGCCGGGATGGAAGAAGAAGTACGGTTGGCTATGGCAGCTTTGGAAGAATCGCTGGGCAAAAAGTTTAGTGACGAAAAGGATCCCTTGTTAGTGTCGGTCAGGTCGGGAGCTCCGATTTCCATGCCCGGTATGATGGATACAATTCTTAACCTGGGACTCAACGATAAAACTGTGCAAGCCCTGGCAGTCAGCACCGGCGATGAAAGGTTTGCTATGGACTGCTACCGCCGCTTTATTAATATGTTTGGCGATGTAGTGATGGGCGTAGAGCATCATAAATTTGAGCGCATCCTGGACAACCACAAAAGAAGAGCAGAAGTTTACTTTGATCATCAGCTCTCAGCAGAAGACTGGAGCAATGTGATTGAGGATTATAAGGCTTTGATCCAGAGGGAAACAGGAAAGCTTTTCCCTCAGGATCCTATGGAACAGCTGTTTATGGCTATATATGCTGTTTTCAATTCCTGGAATAACGACCGCGCTATTGTTTACCGGAAAATAAACAAGATCCCGGATGACCTGGGGACGGCGGTCAATATCCAGGTGATGGTTTTTGGCAATTTAGGCAATGATAGCGGTACCGGTGTGGCTTTTACCCGCAACCCTTCTACCGGAGAGAAAAAGCTTTACGGCGAGTACCTGATCAATGCGCAGGGTGAGGATGTTGTGGCCGGCATACGTACACCCCAGCCAATTGATGCTCTGGCCCAAGAAATGCCTCAGGTATATGAAGAGTTTGCTGCAACCTGTAGCTTATTGGAAAAGCATTACCGGGATATGCAGGATATTGAGTTCACCATTGAACGCGGTAAGCTCTGGATGCTCCAGACCCGTAACGGGAAAAGAACAGCCCAGGCGGCAATCAAAATTGCTGTCGATATGACCAATGAGGGTTTGATTACCAAGGAAGAGGCTATATTACGCGTTGAACCCGGTCAGCTTGACCAGCTTTTACACCGCCGCATAGATCCTGCAGCGAAACTGGAGGTTATAGCCAGGGGACTTCCTGCTTCCCCGGGCGCTGCTTCAGGTACAGTGGTCTTTGATGCTGATGTGGCTGAAAAAATGGGTCAGGAAGGCGATAAGGTTATTCTTGTCCGTACAGAAACTACGCCGGACGATATCCACGGGATAGTTGCCGCACAGGGCATACTGACTTCAAGAGGTGGTATGACCAGCCATGCGGCTGTTGTTGCCAGGGGTATGGGCAAGCCATGTGTCTGTGGTTGCGAAGCCTTAAAGATTGACTATGAACGGCAGCAATTCGAAGTGGACGGGCGGTTAATTAAGCAGGGTGACGTTATTTCGCTGGACGGGGCATCAGGCAGCGTTATGCTTGGTACCGTGCCGATGCTTGATCCAGAACTGTCGTCGGAGTTCCAGCTTCTCCTTGATTGGGCGGATGAGTTCCGCACCCTTGGTGTGCGAGCTAATGCCGATACTCCTGCTGATGCCCTTAAGGCAAGAGAGTTTGGAGCTGAGGGTATTGGTCTGACTCGTACAGAGCATATGTTCATGTCTCAAGACCGCCTGCCGATTGTGCAGGAAATGATTCTGGCCACCAATAATGATGAACGCGATATTGCACTTAGTAAGCTGCTGCCTATGCAACAGGATGATTTTTACGGCATACTGAAGGCCATGGACGGGTTACCTGTGACCATTCGCCTGTTAGATCCGCCTTTACATGAATTTCTGCCCAACTTGGAGGATTTATTAGTCGAAATTACCAGGCTTCGCCTGACCAATGGTAACGCAAAGGACCTGGCAGCTAAAGAGGAAATGCTGCGTAAAGTGCGTGCTTTGCACGAGATGAACCCCATGCTGGGTCACAGGGGCTGCCGGCTCGGGATAACCTTTCCTGAGATATATGCCATGCAGGTAAGAGCCATTTTTAATGCTACTGCTCAACTAGTTAAGGAAGGTTACCAACCGGTACCTGAAGTTGAGATACCTTTAGTAATTGACAAAAATGAGCTGTCTATCCTGCGTGACATGGTGGACAGGGTAGCTTCAGAAGTTATGAATACGACCGGTGTAGAGTTTCATTATACTGTGGGAACGATGATAGAAACGCCAAGGGCTTCCTTATTAGCTGACGGAATAGCGAGCTATGCCGACTTTTTCTCCTTCGGCACAAATGACTTGACGCAAACTACTTTAGGCTTTTCCAGGGATGATGCTGAAGGTAAGTTCTTACATGACTACGTGGACAAAAAGATCATTGCCGAAAACCCCTTTATGGTTTTAGATCGCGAAGGTGTGGGTAAGCTTGTGCAAACGGCTGTTGATCTAGGCCGTCAAACCAAACCGGATCTGTTGATCGGCATTTGCGGCGAGCACGGCGGGGAACCCAGTTCCATCGAGTTTTTCCACATCACCGGTCTGGATTTCGTCAGTTGCTCACCCTTTAGGGTGCCTATCGCCAGGTTGGCCGCGGCCCAGGCAGCTGTGAACCATAAAGGTTAATCGCAAAAAGCTGTGCTGGAAGTGTGAAAAGCCTTGTATCATGGGATTTTTGAGGTAATTTCATAGGTGTGAAATATGGGTGTTGGCAGCTAAAATCTTGCGTGATTTAGTGTACAACACCCTGTTTTATACTGAAAACATTGGGAAATAATGAAGTGCGGGCATGACCGAAAAATTGAATCTGCATAATAACAATAGAACTAAAGGAGAAAAACAGCGACGGGAGGAGCGCAAGGTGAGACTTTTTATAGCCATAAATTTTTCAGATGAGATCAAGGAGTTCCTGGGTAAACTGGTACGGGCATTGCGTCAAATTCCTGCCGACCTCAAATGGGTGTCAGAAGAAAACCTGCATTTGACACTGCAGTTTCTAGGCGAAGTTGCGCCTGAAAGAGTTGACTCTATTAGTGAAGGGATACAAAAAGCAGCAGCCGGCAGCAAACCGTTTATGCTGTCCCTGACAGGTGTGGGCGTCTTTCCCTCCGTAGAGCGGCCACGTGTGTTGTGGGTAGGAGTTAACGGTGATGTAGCCTCACTCACCAGTCTGCAAAAAAAGGTGCAGAGGGAAATGGGACTTTTGGGTTTTGCTCCTGACAAAAAGAAATTTTCTGCGCATCTTACCCTGGCCCGGGCCAGGACACCCCGGGGATTTACAGCTGTCATGGCTAAAGCCCGGGAGTTTGCAGGTAAAGGTGCTTTTGGCACAGCCCGGGTTGGCTCTATAGAGCTGATGCAAAGCGAACTGCTGCCCGGAGGGCCCCGCTATTCCGTCTTATCCAGGGCAATTATGTCCTAGTTGTTTGTAAATACGCATATGGTTTATAAACATATGAGCATTCATCAATCCCGGCAGGTCTTTCACCGGGATTGCCGGATTAATTAACGCTTTACATTTGCCCTGAGCAGGATAAATTAACTATCCGGTAGAATTACTGTTGCACTTTTATAAAGGACAGCATAAAATTGCAGGTCTACTTCTTGGTGGAAGCCCAAATATCTTCAGGGTAGGTGACGAAGTATGGATATTAGACTGAGTGCTGAGGAATTGGAGCGATCAATTTTGTCTCCTCACGCTTGTTTAAGCAGTGCCAGCAAAGGCCGGGAGCAGCCAGAGCCGGAATGCAGTGTCCGCACTGCTTTTCAGCGTGACCGGGACAGGATCCTGCATTCCAAAAGCTTTCGCAGGTTAAAGTCTAAGACGCAGGTATTTACCATTCCCGAAGGTGATCATTACAGAACCAGGCTGACCCATACCCTGGAAGTGGCTCAAATAGCCCGTACCGTGACCCGGGCCCTTAGATTAAATGAAGATCTTACCGAAGCGATAGCGTTGGGACACGACCTGGGGCACACCCCTTTTGGTCACGCCGGTGAAGATGCCTTAGACGAATTGATGGAGGGCGGCTTTAAACACAACCATCAAAGCTTGCGGGTGGTTGATGTGTTGGAGGGCAAGGATGGCCTCAATCTGACCTATGAAGTCAGGGACGGTATCCTAAACCATACCGGAGATGGTCAGGCTGTTACCCTTGAGGGGCAAATTGTAAAAATTTGTGACAGGGTGGCCTATATCAACCATGATATTGATGACGCCATACGCGGTGGTATCTTGACCATCGAAGATCTGCCGGAGGATTGCCTTGCTGTTTTGGGGAGGGAGCACAGGGATAGAATTAATACCATGGTGCTGGATCTTATCCGAACCAACTGGAATGAATCCAAAGTCATTAAAATGAGCCCGTTAATTCAGTCGGTCACAGATCAACTGCGGGATTTCCTGTTTGCACATGTCTATGTGGATTCCGAGGCGAAACGCGAGGAAACCAAGATCAAACAAGTGATCCAGAGGCTGTTTGAGTATTTTTTGGAAAACACGCAAGCTTTGCCAGCAGAATACTATCAGCATATCACGTCATCAAATGCACAGAGAATAATCTGTGATTATATTGCCGGTATGACTGACCGTTTTGCTATACGTCTGTACCAGAAAACCTTCTTGCCGCGTCCCTGGGTGGAGTAAACCGGCCAGGGAGGTTAATAATTACAATATATGGCAATACTAATCAAAATATTGTCGTTAATAGGAGGAAATTTACCTTTTAAAGCGAATAACTTTAAATAACGGAGGATACAGCTGAAATTATTTAATATTTGCCGCAGCAGGACAGGCAGCAGGACAATATAATTATTTGTTGAAATTAACTTATATGTCTTGCTATAGAAGGTGATTTGGGTGGGCTTAATTCCTGAAGATGTCCTGGAGACAGTCCGCCAGCGATCCGATATCGTTGAAGTGGTATCCCGTTTTGTTCAATTAAAGAAAAAAGGCAAAAACTATGTTGGTTCCTGTCCGTTTCACAACGAAAGGACGCCTTCATTCACTGTCACGCCGGGAAAGCAAATCTTTTATTGTTTTGGTTGCGGAGCCGGTGGTGACGTTTTTAAATTCTTAATGCTTAAAGAAAACTTGAGTTTTCAAGAAGCAGTGACCACGTTAGCGCAACAGTCAGGGGTAACTATACCTGTTGTTGAAAGCCCATTGCAGCAGGAAAGGGCGCGACGATTTAAGCTATACCGCGAGGTTAATGACCTGGCCCGTAATTACTTCCGGCAAATCCTGGAGAAGCATAACGGAGCGGCGGTTGCCAGAGAATATTTAGCCGGGCGCGGTATTACCAGACAGATGCGGGAAGAATTTCAGCTGGGGTTTGCTTTGCCTGAATGGGGTTCATTGCTTAGTTTTTTGGAAGAAAAAGGCCTAAAGGCCAAGCAGGCTGTTGAGGCCGGATTAGTGGTTAAAACTGACGCAGGAAGGTATTATGACCGGTTTCGTGACCGGCTCATTTTTCCCATATGGGACCCCACCGGGCAAGTTGTCGGTTTCGGCGGGCGTGTACTCGACGATTCTTTGCCGAAATACCTGAACACGCCGGAAACATCTTTTTTCAGCAAGGGCCGTCTGCTCTATGGTCTCCACCTGGCCAGGGCCGCGATCAGGGAAAAGGGATATGTAGTGCTGATGGAGGGTTACATGGATGTTATTACCGCTCATCAACACGGGATTAAAAACGCCGTTGCCTCCATGGGCACAGCACTGACACAAGAACATGGCCGGTTATTAACGCATTACAGCCGTGATGTAGTAGTTGCTTATGATGCTGACTCAGCAGGGGAAGCCGCTACGGCCCGCAGTCTGGACCTGCTGGAAGAATTAGGTTGCCAGGTCAGGGTTTTAAGGCTCCCGGATGGAAAAGACCCAGACGAGTTTTTGCATAAACATGGCCCCCAAAAGTGGGAAACAATAGTAGCCGGTGCTCCCTTACTGTTTCAGTATAAACTAGAACAGCTTGCGGGGGCAAGGCCTTTGAGGACACCAGCCGACAAACTCCATATATTGCGGCAGGTATTTCCCGGTTTGGCCGGGTTTAACAGCGAAGTTGAGCGGGAAGAAGGGCTCAGGTCTGCGGCACGCATATTAAATTTGAGTTGGGAAACAGTTTATGGAGAATTCAGGCGGTTTAAGTTAAAATCAAGCAAAAAATGGACAAAAACGGATAATATTGCAAAACATATGCATACTAGCGGTAATCAAGATGAACCTGGGGATGCCATAAGTAAAGCAGAACGAGTTTTATTAAGAATGGCTTTGGAGGATGCTTCCCTGGCCAAAATCATCCGGGACAAACTAGAAAACGGTCGTTTCCAGGATCAGCGCTGCCAGAAGATATTTGATCACTGTCTGGAGATAGCCGCAAAAAGCACATATCAGCCGGCAGAAATAGCTCCCTACCTTAATGATGAGGAACAGGCTTTGTTGAGCAGATTGCTGACCAGGGAAATACCCGGAGATGATCCGGTTGAAATAATAAACAGCCACATTGAGTCAATCGCTCGCTGCCGGAGGCAGGAACGAAGAGAAAAAATATTGAAGGAAATAGGTGAGGCTGAAAAGTTGGGGATTCATTACCACTTGTTGCAAGAGCTTATGATTTTAAAGGGCATAGATGAAGCTGAGAAGGTTGGTAACCAGGCCCGCGCTAAAAAATTACTGGAAGATTACCAGCAACTGATATCTACTAATACCTCGAGATACCCTAAAGAGGGGAGTGACGGCGTGTGAGAGAACAGAGCAAAAATGAAAGCGTTAATGAACTCATTGAAAGAGGGAAAAAACGCGGCATTTTAACATATAACGAGATTATGGACAGTCTTCAAGGTACGGAGCTGACACCTGAACAGATTGATGATATTTATGAGAGTCTGGCAGGTTTAGGAATTGAAGTTGTTGCCGAAACAGTGGAAATAGAGCCTGTTGAAGACGCGGCCATAGAAGAAAAGCACGCTGAAGAGGTCGAAGTAGACCTGAGTGTTCCCGAGGGCGTGGGCATAGATGATCCCGTTCGCATGTACCTGAAGGAAATAGGCCGTGTTCCTTTGCTCACACCGGCTGAAGAAGTGGAACTTGCTAAACGCATGGAAGCGGGTGATGAAGAAGCCAAGAGAAGGCTTGCTGAAGCCAATTTAAGGCTGGTAGTCAGTATCGCCAAGCGTTATGTTGGACGCGGCATGCTTTTCCTGGATCTCATCCAGGAGGGTAATCTGGGTTTGATTAAAGCCGTGGAAAAATTTGACTATCGCAAAGGATACAAGTTTAGCACTTATGCTACCTGGTGGATTCGTCAGGCCATAACCAGGTCTATTGCCGATCAGGCCAGAACAATCAGGATTCCAGTGCATATGGTGGAAACTATTAATAAACTGGTCAGGGTGCAGCGTCAGCTTCTGCAGGAATTAGGCCGGGAGCCGAGTCCTGAGGAGATTGCAAAGGAAATGAATATCACCGAGGAGAAAGTCAGGGAGATTCAGAAAATTGCCCAGGAACCGGTATCCTTAGAAACACCTATCGGTGAAGAAGAGGACTCCCATCTCGGTGACTTTATTGAGGATCATGACGCCAGGGCGCCGGCAGAAGAAGCATCCTTCACCCTGCTCAGGGAACAGTTGGATGATGTGTTAAAGACTCTAACTGAGCGGGAGCAAAAAGTACTGCGGCTGCGTTTTGGACTGGATGACGGCAGGGCCAGGACCCTGGAAGAGGTAGGCCAGCAATTTGGGGTTACCCGGGAAAGAATCAGGCAGATTGAAGCCAAGACGCTGCGTAAGCTCCGCCACCCAAGCCGCAGTAAAAAATTGAAAGATTACCTGGAATGAGTCTAAAATATCAGGTAACAAGATAATAGCCATTGACGGCAAGTATAAACTATCGTATAATGTTTATTGCCGATGTTCCTCGATAGCTCAACGGTAGAGCAACCGGCTGTTAACCGGTAGGTTGTAGGTTCGAATCCTACTCGAGGAGCCATATTTGGGCCCATAGCTCAACGGTAGAGCATCCGGCTCATAACCGGCTGGTTCCAGGTTCGAATCCTGGTGGGCCCACCAATGGAGCGGCGATTTAAAACAGCAAATGGCCCCTTGGTCAAGCGGTTTAAGACACCGCCCTTTCACGGCGGTAACACGGGTTCGAATCCCGTAGGGGTCACCATATAAGGGCGATTAGCTCAGCTGGGAGAGCGCCTGCCTTACAAGCAGGATGTCGGCGGTTCAAGCCCGTCATCGCCCACCATAATCAAACAAAACAAGGGTTCCAACCTTCAACAGGGTTGGGACTTTTGATTTTTGACAGCCTTACGGGTAAAAGTGACCTGACAACCCGCCAAACTAGTAAATCCGGTATAAGAGTTCCATTCTGTAAAGGGCTGGATCTTGATTTTTAGAAATTAACCGGTGCAATGCAGGCATTGGTATAAAAAAGAGGGTGAGCTATAAGGGCTCTTACCCTCTTTTTTGTCCTTGCTTACAGCCTTAAAGTTGCAATTAACCGTTTAGGCTTTAAGAATAAATCCAAACCATCGTTGATGTCTCTGACAACTACATCACACGCCTGGAGGGCTAAAGCAGAAGCTCCTTCCTGGCCCAGCACGGCCACGCCGATAGCGGCACGCTTTAGCATCAGCGCGTCATTATTGCCGTTACCCACCGCGACAACACTTTCCGGACCGAGAGATTGAACAAATTGATCTTTTTGTGGCCCGCCGAGGGAGTCGGACAGGATGTTGATCCTGGCTTTGATACTCTGACAGGCAGCCCTGCATAAGCCAAAAGTATCTGCCGTGATAATATGCACTTCCAAAACTTCAGCCAGTAAATTAAGCCTTTCTTCAACCCCCGGAAGCAGGTGTCCGTCGAAACCTATAGTACCGTTATAGTCCAGCACTATATGCCGGAGCGAGCATGTTCCCCTGCCGGGAATATCAATAGTAAGCATCATTCACCTCTTGTCATATAACAAAAACCTCATTCTATTTTAAACGGTATGCCATGGCATGTAAACCTTTTGATTCACTCTCATCCAACAAGTGGTGATTTTTCAAGCTGCGGGTGAATATATTTTGGAATAATCAGGTAGAACAAGGGGTGACTGTCATTGGCTGGGCAATGGTATGCCTTGAATGAGGAAAAAGTTGTTGAAAAGCTTGGTACAGACATCAAAAAAGGGCTTAATGACAAAGAAATTAAAAAAAGGTTGGAGCACTTTGGCCCAAATGAGCTGGTATATGCACCTAAAAAGCCTGCCTGGCACCTTTTTGTACATCAGTTCACCGACTTTATGGTTCTGGTACTGCTGGCAGCAACCTTTATTTCGGGGATATTGGGTGAATATGCTGATGCTATTACGATTATGATTATCGTAGTGGCCAATGCCATTCTCGGTTTTGTCCAGGAGTACCGGGCGGAGCGCTCTATTGAGGCGCTGAAACAGATCATCGCTCCGGAGGCAAGGGTGATACGCAACGGGCAGGAGCGCAAAGTGCCTGCCGCTGAACTGGTACCTGGAGATCTGGTCATTCTGGAAGAAGGGGACCGGGTTCCGGCAGACCTGCGGCTGCTGCAGACAGCTAACCTGGAAATTGAGGAGTCTTCACTTACAGGTGAATCTGTGCCTGTACGCAAATGTGAAAATGCACTTGAAAGTAAAAGGGTTGCCCTGGGTGATGCCCGCAATATCGCTTATCTCGGCACTTCTGTAACCCGGGGCCGGGGCCGGGGTGTGGTTGTACATACAGGCATGGCTACTGAAATGGGTCATATATGCGGCATGATTCAAGAAGCAGGCCAGGAAGAAACGCCGCTGCAAAAGCGTTTAGAGCAGCTTGGTAAAGGATTGGTGGCTTTTTGCCTGATAATTTGCGCGACAGTAATGGTTTTGGGTATAGCGAGAGGTCTAGAAACTTATGAAATGTTTCTGGCAGGAGTGAGTTTGGCGGTAGCTGCCATACCCGAAGGCTTACCGGCTATTGTTACCGTGTGCCTGGCTATTGGCGTTCAGCGGATGATTCGGCGGAATGCCATTGTGCGCAAACTGCCGGCGGTAGAGACCCTGGGTTGCGCTACTGTGATCTGTTCTGATAAAACCGGCACACTGACTCAGAACCAGATGGCTGTCAGAAAGGTCGTTATTGGGGATGAGCAGTATGAGGTAACCGGGGAAGGCTATGATCCCAAGGGCACCTTTGAGGGTGATGGAAACACCGGTGATCTGAGGTTCACTTTGTTGATGAAGGCAGCCGCTTTATGCAACAACGCAGTACTGGAACGCAGCGGGATAAGTGTGGGCGGGTTGTTTAGAGGGTTAGCCAAAGGGCGCACCGCACCGGAATGGTCGATCATGGGAGATCCAACCGAAGGAGCTTTGCTGGTTATGGCCGCCAAGGCCGGTTTCTGGCGGGAAAGGCTGGAACAAAAGGAACCCAGGCTGGCGGAATTACCCTTTGATTCGGATCGCAAGCGCATGACCGTACTGCATAAGTTGCCTGCAGGTAACATAGCAGCTTATGTCAAGGGCGCCCCTGACAGCATAGTTGAACTCTGCACCCATACCTATCAGGCTGGGGCAGCTGTACCCCTCAGCCCGGGGGATAAGAGAGCGATCCTGGCCCACAATGAGATGATGGCGGAGGGAGCCCTGCGTGTTCTGGCCTTTGCTTATAGGGAACTGCCGGAAAATATGATAGAATTTCATGAAGAGGAAGTAGAGCAAAAATTAGTATTCTTAGGCCTGGCCGGCATGATAGACCCGCCGCGTCCTGCTGCTGTTTCGGCTGTCAAAACCTGTCACCGGGCTGGGATTAAAGTGGTAATGATCACCGGTGACCATCCTTTGACAGCCAAAGCTGTCGCCAGGGAATTGGGTATTCTCAGCAGCGGGGATATCTTAACGGGACATGATATCGACCAGTTATCGGACAGGCAATTGCAGGAGGCAAGTGATAAAACATCTGTATATGCCAGGTTATCGCCCAAACATAAACTAAGAATTGTCCGCGCTTTAAAAGAAGCCGGCCATGTTGTAGCCATGACCGGTGACGGTGTCAATGACGCCCCTGCAATTAAAGAAGCGGATATAGGCATTGCTATGGGGACAACAGGTACAGATGTCACTAAAGAAGCTTCGTCAATGGTCTTGTCGGATGACAATTTCAGCAGTATTGTGGCTGCGGTGGAAGAAGGCCGTGGTATCTATGATAATATCAGGAAATTTATCCGTTATCTGCTCTCCACCAACGTAGGGGAAGTATTGACCATGTTTCTGGCGGTGCTGATTGGTTTGCCCCTGCCGCTGGTGCCAATACAGATCTTGTGGATGAACCTGGTTACAGACGGTTTACCAGCTATGGCTTTAGGGGTTGATCGCTACGATCGGGATATTATGAACCGGCCGCCCCGCCATCCCAAAGAAAGTATATTTTCCCATGGTATGCTCAGGCGCATCGGCACAAGCGGGCTTGTAATCGGACTTGGTACCTTGTTTGCTTTCCAAATCGGGCTTTCCCTTGGCGAACTGGATCTGGCCAGGACATTGGCCTTTAACACCCTGGTATTTTTCCAATTGTTTTATGTTTTTGTTTGCCGCTCGGAAGTGCATAGCATCTTCGAAGTGGGCTTTTTGACGAACCCGTTTTTGCTGGTAGGCGTAGCGATTTCTGCGGTTTTACAGTTGGCTGTTGTCTATGTGCCTTTCTTGCAGCCGGTTTTCCATACTGTACCGTTATACGGTGAGCATTGGGTTGTGGTTTTGGGCATTTCTTCAGCTCCGATAATATTGGGCACCATTTTTAAATATCTTAAGGATCGTACCAGGAAAATATTGTACTTAAAAGTATAAGCAAAATCCGGCAAACTCCCCACCACTGTTTAGGGGAGTTTGTATTTTCCAATAAAATGCTCTATACTGGTTTTGATGGAAAAACCGTGGAGGGGAAAATGGAGCTTCCAAAACGCCTGGCCGTACTGGCGGCATGTGTTTTACAGGGCAAAGCAGCAGATATCGGGACAGATCACGCGTACCTTCCAATTTATCTTGCCGAACAGGGGATATGCAACACTGTTATAGCAACAGATTTAAGGGAAGGGCCCTACCGGTCAGCAGAGAAAAAGATCAGGGAACATGGCCTGACAGACCGGATTAGTTTGCGTTTGGGGGATGGATTAAAGCCTCTGGCGCCGGGTGAAGCTGAAACTGTCATTTTGGCCGGCTTAGGCGGCAATACTATCAGAGGCATCCTGTCTGATGCACCGCAAGTATTAGCCATGGTAAAGAGACTGGTTTTGCAGCCAATGACCGATGCGGGTGATTTGAGGTTGTGGTTGGTTTCCCATGGCTGGAAAATAACTGATGAACATTTAATCGAAGATGAAGGCCGCATATACGTGGTTATCGTAGCCGAGCACGGCTATGAGCGCATTGATCATCCGGTATTATTAGAGCTGGGTCCCAGGCTGTTGGAGAAGGGAAGTCCTCTTCTGGGGGCATACCTGGACAGTTTTATTGTCAAATATGAGCGCATACTGGCGGGGCTTGCCCGTGCCCAAAGCAATGCTGCCGGAGAAAAGGCTGCGGTTATTAGGGAGAAGTTAGCTAAGATCAAAGAGGTGGCATCATGTCTGTAAAAACGAGTGTGGTTATTCGTATTTTGGAAGAGCTGGCGCCTGCCGGGCTTGCCGAAAGCTGGGATAACAGCGGTTTCCAATTAGGGGATCCCGGCGCTGCAATAAACCGTGTCCTGCTGACCTTGGACGTAACGGCAGCAGTGGCCGCCGAAGCCAGTGAAAGAGGCGCCGAATTGATTGTCAGCCATCATCCGCTTTTTTTTAAACCCATCAAGGCGCTCCGTTTCGACAACGCGGAAGGCAGCCTGATCCGTTACCTTATCGAGCACGGGATCAGTGTCTATGCAGCTCACACCAATCTGGACATAGCAGAAGGCGGGGTAAATACGGCTCTGGCTCAGAGCCTTGGTCTTAACGATCTTTCTATATTGCAAGAAACAGGCCGAGAAGACTTATATAAACTGGCGGTTTTTGTCCCGGAAGAACACCTCGACCAGGTCAGGTTTGCCATCACCGAGGCAGGGGCTGGATGGATTGGCCAGTACAGCCATTGTACATTTGCCTCCCCGGGGACAGGTACCTTCAAACCTTTGTCTGGGGCAAAGCCGTTTATAGGGCATATTGGTGAAATAGAAAAGGTACAGGAGGTGAGGTTGGAGACTGTTGCGCCGGCAAACAGGATTGACGGGATCCTGCAAGCGATGCTCAAGTCACATCCTTATGAAGAGGTTGCTTATGACCTTTACCGTCTGCAGAATTCCGGCCTATCTTTTGGTTTGGGACGGGTAGGTGTGTTGTCTCAGGCCATGACCCTGGGCGAGTTTGCCGCAAAAGTGAAAACTGCTCTGGGTATAACTGCTTTGCGCTGCGGCGGCGAGCTAAATGCCAGAGTTAGCAAGGTTGCTGTATGTGGCGGTGCCGGGGCAGACCTTTGGCCGGCGGCCCTGGCATCAGGAGCCGATACACTGGTAACTGGTGATCTTAAATATCACACAGCCCAGCAAATCCTGGATGCCGGACTTAATTTTGTGGATGCCGGGCATTATGGGACTGAAGCGGTGGTGCTGCCGGTA
Organism: Pelotomaculum sp.; assembly: GCA_050950345.1. Lineage (GTDB taxonomy): Bacteria > Bacillota > Desulfotomaculia > Desulfotomaculales > Pelotomaculaceae > Pelotomaculum_C. The sequence continues at coordinate 22,328 of JBMNHK010000001.1, read as the reverse complement.
TTGCAAAATTACCTCCAGAGCCGCCTGCAGGATTTGAATATTGATTTGGAAGTTATTATGTCTGAAACCAGGACAGAACCGTTTATTTATCTTTAGGATAGGGATGTTTCCTTATCCTTTATTATTTTTAGCAAGGAGAATAGATTAGCCATGCCCGATCTAAAACCCCTATGGGAAGTACAGTTGTTGGATGGCCAAAAAAAAGCTCTGGAACTTGAACTGAAAGAGGGAAAGCTGGCCAAAAAATTAAAGCTCCTCAAACATGAATTTGAACAGGAACGGTCTGTCTTTAAAGTTTTAAAAGGGCAATATAACAATTTGAAGAAGGAGCTTAAAATAAAAGAGTTGGATGCTGCAGCCGCAGCTGAACAGGTGAATAATCTCAGACATAAGTTATACAGCGGCGTTATTACAAATATCAAGGAAATTAAAAACAGCAACAACAAACTCGATAATTTGCAGGATATTGTAAACAGAACAGAAGATAAGATGCTTGACCTCATGGAGCAGTTGGACAGCCTGCGCAGTCAACTGGAAAGAAAAAGTGAGTTGTTGAATAAAAAAGCAGATGAATATCGCCAACTGCACGGCACCTATCTGGCCAACCAGCAGAAGATCAAGAGTGTTTTAGCTCAGCTGCCTGCAACAAGGGAAAAGATATTAGAAAAAGTCGATCCTGAGCTCTGGACAAGGTATGCGGAGATGAAAAAGAATATTGAAGATCCTTTGTCCAGAGTGGAAAAAGGTATTTGTCTTGGTTGCCGGATGAGCATCCCCTTCAATCAACTGCGCCTGTTAAAGCAAGGCACAGAACTCGTTTATTGCAGCAACTGCGGGCGGCTTCTGCTATGGGAAAGATAGAAGAAAGAGGCAATTGCGTGATATTTGCAATTGCTTATTCTTTGATGCTATAATAGGAAAGCTGGTGAGCAAATCAGGTGGTCGCGGGCGCATGGCCGAAAGGCAGCGTCTGAGGAAAGTCCGGGCTCCGCAGGGCAGGGTGCTGGGTAACTCCCAGTGGGGGCGACCCCAAGGAAAGTGCCACAGAAATGCAGACCGCCCGCCGGGAGGCTAGGCCTTTACGGTGTGAGGCAAGGATGGAACGGTGCGGTAAGAGCGCACCAGCGGCCGGGTGACCGGCCGGCTAGGTAAACCCCACCTGGAGCAAGACCGAATAGGGGAACAATGGGGCGGCCCGTCCCGTTCCCGGGTAAGGTCGCTTGAGGCGTCTGGAAACAGCCGTCCTAGATAGATGATCACCCAACGACAGAACCCGGCTTATCGATTTGCTCGCACGAGAGATACAAATACGCTCAAATTAGGGCGTATTTTTTAATGATATATGGAAGTAACAAACGAGGAAAACAATAGGTTATTGAGGAAGTTGTCAAGGGAGATAAAGTCCTGCTTATGATATAAGGAGCTAATCAATAATGGAATACCAAAAAACAGATTATCATGTTCACCCGGACTATTCAATAGACGCCTCTCCCGTCAAGATAAGGGAGTATTGTCAGAAAGCCCTGGAATTAGACCTAAGGGAAATTTGTTTCACTACCCATATTGAGATGGATCCGGTGCGCAGGGAAAAGGATAATTTTGTTAACTTAAATGGGGAAAAAGTATCAGTTTTCAATTTTATCTGGCTGGATAGCTATTTTGAAGAAATCACCCGGGCTCAGGATGAGTTTAAACATACAGGTCTTAAAGTAAAGGCTGGCATAGAAATAGGATACAATCCAGGTTGTGAAAAGCATGTTGAAAAAATTGTCAACGACTATCCATTTGACTTTGTAATGGGAGCTATCCACTGCCTTGACCATATTGCAATTTCCTCCATGAAAGAAAGCCCCAGTTACTTTCAAAACAAAAGTTTAGCGGAAGTACGCAAAGATTATTTCACCACTCTGCGAGAAGCAGTAAACACAGGATTTTTTGATAGTATTGCTCATGTAGATCTCTACCTTCGGTATGGGATGAGGACTTTTGGCTCTGAGATACTCACCATTCACCGGGGAGTTGTAGAACCAATTTTTATGGAAATGGCCCGCAGAGGAATGGGGCTGGAGATTAACACCTCCAGCCGCCGTAGAGGGTTAGAGGAATTTCATCCCACAAGGGAGATGCTGGCTTTGGCTGTGAAGTCAGGTATTAAAATTTTTTCAGTTGGTTCTGATGCCCATGCTCTTAAAGACCTGGGGGGCTACATTGATGAAGCCCTGGAAATTCTAAAAGAACACAAGTTGCGCAATCACGTTTTTACCCGCAGGCAGGCTACCCCGTTCTAGCCTTAATATGATTTTTTTGCTAAGGTAGCTTGTGAACTCTATATAGGCGATACAAAGTTTGCAGGTGCGTGATAACTGCAAGAAAAATCAGGGTGGCCGGCAATAGAGCAAAAATGCCTCCCAACATAATGATAAATAACCTGACATCACGATTGGCAGCAAAATAACGCATTACGCCATCATTAACTTCAGAAATGAAGGGTTGTCCGAAAACGTTACGATATTTTTCTTTAAAAAGCATAGACATGGGCATTCCCGTGAGGGCCGCTGCGCCTACTAGCAGGGCCGCATTATGGTTTGTGGTGGAATACCATGAAAAGGTCATGCCAATTACAATTAGATAATCTCCATAGCGGTCAAGTATGGAGTCAAACATCTCCCCGAATTTACTCTTTAAAAATTTCAAACGTGCAATTTCCCCGTCAACCCCATCAAGCATAGAAGCGAATTGAGCCAGCAATCCCCCCACAAGGGGGTTTGCCATAGCGAAGGAAACTGCTGAAGCTACTGTAATTAAAAATGATAAAAATGTAATTTGATTGGGAGTTATCCCTGTTGGAGCCACAAGTTTGGTTATCCTGAGGGAGACCTTTCGATTAATGACGCGTGAAATGATGCCATCTTTAGGCGGTATCAGTGACTTCAGGAGAAGCTTTTCGCATTGTTTATAACTATCATAATCATCTACATCAACCCAGTTATTATTTATAAAGTGCAACTTGACCTTACCATGCTCCGCCATCAGATTTACTGCATCGGTGAGAGCGTAGGCTCCCCCGGCAATGGACTTGGACAAGGCCTCTAATAATGCACCGGTACCTATAAAAAGACCGCAATCTACGGCGTTAAAATCTTCCAGCCCCTTTCCGAGTTTAACGGCAAGGTTTTCCTGGGCCTTTATCCTGGTACACTCGTCAAGGTCATAAACATTTTCTAAGCGCCGGTCGGCAGCAAGCAACAGCTCATCTTCTTTGATCTCCCTTGCCCCGGCAATGAAAGATTTGAATAAATCTAATTCAAAAATGTGGTCAGACATCAGCAAGATGAATTTTTCATCTTGCTGATATTCTTTGTGGAAGGTATAGGCCGATAACCCGTTTCCCAGTTTCCAATCAGCATTATACAAATATTTGATTTTTACGCCAAGTTTTTCGCCACTTCCTAAATGAGCCTGGATCTCATCAGCATAACAGCCTGTGACAATTATAAAATCATTTATGCCGCATTCCCGTAGGGACAATATATTGCGTTCTATAAGGGGAAGGCCAAATAAACGCACAAGAGGTTTTGGCCTCTTAAAGTGAGGCCACAACCTCTTGCCTTCCCCTGCAGCTAATAAGACAGCTCTCATTACCGCTCCTTCCTACCACCTATAAATTCTTCCACCATCTTTTTAGCTTCAGTATCTGTGTACTGAATTGGCGGGGACTTCATGGTAAAGGCTGAGATGGAATTCAGCACACCGCCAATCTTGCGATCCAGTGCGAGCTTCATGCACCTTATAGCATCAATCATTACGCCGCCGCTGTTTGGCGCATCTTCTACGGAAAGTTTAACATCCAGGGTCAAAGGAACGTTGCCAAAACCTCTACCTTCAATTCTTATAAAGCAGATCTTGTTATCGTTTAACCAGGGCACGTAATCACTGGGACCAATGTGTATATTATCACTGGGCAAGGCTTGCTTCAGTTCAGCCTGCACTGACTGAGTTTTGGATTTTTTCTTGGTTGCAAGCCTGTTGTGGTTGAGCATGTTCAAGAAATCAGTATTGCCGCCGAAGTTCAACTGGTAGGTGCGGTCAATTACTACGCCGCGGTTTTCAAACAGCTTGGTTAGAGTGCGGTGAACAATAGTTGCACCCACCTGGCTTTTAACATCGTCGCCTATGATGGGAATGTTTTTGTCCTGGAACTTCTTGGCCCAGGATTCGTCTGAAGCGATAAAGACCGGCATGGCATTGATAAAACCTACATTTGCCTCCAGGCATGCTTGAGCATAAAACCTTACAGCTTTCTCTGATCCTACAGGCAAGTAGTTAATAAGTATTTCAGCTCCGCTTTCCTTCAAAACTTTTGCTACATCGCAGGGCTTTTGAGCGGCAACGAGAAAACTCTTCTCCTCACTGTAATCAGCCATATGTTCCGATATGCCGTCCAGAACCGGTCCCATCTCTACCTTTACGGGATAATCCGGGAGTTTCTCATAAAAAACTTTAGTACAGTTGGGTTTGGCAAACACTGCCTCTTTGAGGCTCTTGCCTACTTTGCGCTTGTCCACATCAAAAGCGGCAACTACATTAACATCTGCAGGTGTGTAACCGCCGAGGTTATAGTCTATTAGCCCAATAGAGTTCTCTGGAGATACTTTGTACATCTCGATTCCTTGCAACAGGGCACTGGCACAGTTACCCACACCTGCAATTGCAATGTTGATTTTCGACATAGAAAATACCTCCTGTAATTTATTATTAACTCGTTTTGAAATATAGAGTTATTTCAAAACGAATTATTGACTTTATTTACCCCCTATGTGCTTCATTTGAGATAGCTTGCAGATAAAAGGCACCTCCTAAAATTGGAAGTGCCTTTTTGCCCATTATAAAGGTCAAAAAACTTCCAGTTAATCAATCTTTCATCAATTAATTAGAAGCTTAAAGCCTTAATTGCCATTAGCACTCATAGTTGAGTGCTGCTGATAGGTATTATAATAAATAGTTCGTGATATTTCAAGTTGTTTTTGGTAGTTGATTTTTTGTAGAAAAAATTAGTAGAATAAACACACAGTGCTAATAAATAACATAAAAGCAAAAGAGGTGTATATTATGAAACTTAAGGACAAAGCTATTGTTGTAACTGGCGCTTCTTCCGGTATGGGCAAAGCAATTGTAGAACTTTTTGTAAAAGAAGGAGCAAATGTTGTCGCTGTTGCAAGAAGAGCTGATAGACTCGCATCCCTGGCTGAGTCTCTAAAAGGGGAAGCTGGAAAATGCATTCCTTTTACTGGGGACGTATCTAGACGCGAGGACTGTGAAGCTATGATCGATGAATGTGTCAAGCAATTCGGCAAGTTGGATGTTCTTGTAAACAATGCAGGTGTTATGGACAATATGGCAACAGTTGCTAATTGTACTGATGAAAAATATGAATACGTAATGGGTATCAACGTATATGGTCCTCTTGCGGCAATGCGTAAGGCTGTAAATGTATTCCTGGAACAAGGCAGTGGAGGAAATATCATTACTGTATCTTCCTTTGGTGCTTATCATCAGGCTGCAGGTGTAATCTATTGTGCATCTAAAGCAGCTGTAAATGCAATCGCATTGCATACAGCTTTCGCTTACACAAAGGAACACATCCGCAGTAATGTTATTGCACCTGGTGGAATCAATACAGAAATCGGTGTTGCAATGGGGCAACCTGATATGGATGGCTTTAATAGAATTAAGGGTGTACAGTCACTTATGCCAGCTTCGGGGGAACCTATTGATGTTGCAAATTGTGCTCTTTTCCTTGCGAGTGATGATTCATCCTTTATCAGTGGACAAATTATTGGCGTGGATGGCGGATGGGCTGCTATGTAATTTGTGTGAGAATTAAGCATAAATCTAAAAAGAATTAAAACAGGGCACCCTGCTTTGACTTAAGTAGAGTGCCTCGTTTGTTTTTGGTATAGGATGCTCGTTTAGTTTACCTTTAAGGAAGAAGTATCAGCAAAATAAAATTCGCTGTTTATCTCGCAAAATATGTATTATGATAATGACAATTCTTTACTTGATACCTGCTAGAGAGCTTGTATAATAGCCCCCTGAAGGATTTGGAGAAAATGTATGCAATATGCTAACGAAGAACAACCAGCATTTTTTGATAATTATAAGGAAATAGACAAGCGAGGAGAACAAATTGGTTACTAAGGAAGTTGTCAAGGGAGATAAAGTCCTGCTTGAAGTTTCAGGTGTTAACCACTCCGGCTACGGTGTGGGCAGATACCAGGGTTTGGCCGTATTTATCCCTGAAACATTGCCGGGGGATAAGGTTATAGCCGTTATTACTACCCGGAAGAAAAATTATGCGGAAGCAAAAATACTGGGAATTATCCAGCCGGCCGCCAGCCGGCTGGAACCCAGATGCGGACATTATAATGTTTGCGGCGGCTGCCGCCTGCAGCATGCAGACTATGAAGAGCAACTGCGGCTGAAAACCACCCTGGTCAGGGACTCCTTGCGCCGTATCGGCCGTCTCGGTGGAGTTACGGTAAAGGATATCCTTGGCATGGAGAACCCCTGGCACTACCGCAATAAGGTCCATTTTCAGATCGAAAGACACAACGGCGGCTACTCGCTGGGTTATTACGAAGAAGGAACTCATGTCCTAACCGACATATTCAATGACGACCGGAACAGCGGTGAACAGGGCTGCCTCCTGGTGGACAAGGATTTAAACAGATTAGCCTTGACCATCATTAATCTGCTCAATAAATACGGTAAGGATGTCCCGGGAGAAAGGTTTTTTCGCCACCTGATGCTGCGCAAAGCTTTCTTTACCGGAGAAACCATGGCTGTTTTGGTTACAAGCGGCGGTGACTGGCCCCCTGAGAGGGATTTTGCCAGGGAATTAAAACGGCTTCATCCTGAATTAACCTCACTGCTGCGCAATATCAAGAGGGATATGTCCGGGGAAATTTTAGGCAAGGAATTTACGCTTTTGGCCGGCAGAGACGCTATTTTTGACCAACTGCAGGATTTAACCTTCCGGATTTCAGCGGCTTCTTTCTATCAGGTTAACCCGCTGCAGACACAGGTCCTATATGCAAAAGCTACGGAGTATGCAGCTCTTACCGGCAAGGAAACGGTGCTGGATGCCTACTCCGGCATCGGCACCATCGCTTTATATATGTCCCGCCAAGCCCGGCAGGTTTATGGCGTAGAAATCGTCCCGGCAGCTGTTGAAGACGCCCGCTTCAACGCTGAGCTAAATAAAATAGGGAACGCTGAGTTTTTTACCGGTAAGGCGGAGAAGGTTTTACCCTTATTAAAAGACCAGGGTTTGCAACCTGATGTGATTGTACTGGACCCACCCCGCCAGGGTTGTGACAGGGTTGTACTGGATGCAGTGCTCGCCATGGAGGTGCCGCGTCTGGTCTACGTGTCCTGTGCTCCAGGCACTCTAGCGAGGGATCTGGGGTACCTGGCAGAGAAGGGCTATCAAGTGAAAGAAGTTCAACCGGTGGATATGTTCCCATGGACAGCACACGTTGAGTGCGTGGTATTGATTACAAAGCTGTAAGTGTTTATTTAAGCGGGTTTCAAAAATTACATCCAAGTTGTCTACTCGAGCTAAAGGGCTAGAATACGTACATGGTAACATATCGACGAGGTATTTTGGGGTAAAATTAGAACTCAAAAATTGGTAGGGTTGAGTTGACAGATTAGATAACGGGCATTTTTGATAGGGGTTGAGGAGACAGGATGGATGTAAAGATTATGATGGAGAATAGTAACTCTCCTTGAAATTATTCGCATTTACGAATATAATATTTTTGGGTAATTATACACTTTAGAGGTGTGAAATAATGGAGTATATGACCGCAAAAGAAGCTGCCCAAAAATGGAATATTACCGTCCGCCGAGTGCAGGTTTTATGTGCGCAGGGACGGATTCAAGGAGCAATGCGTCTTGGAAATATGTGGGCAATTCCAAAGGATGCCAAGAAACCCAATGATGCAAGGTCAAAAACGGATAGAAGAAAATGATTCTTACAAAGTAACAAAGACCAGCTAATTAAAGTCAAGAGTTTTTAAGAAAAAGCTTTATGAATTTTTGAAAACTCCTGACATAGAAAAAATGCATAACAACAAGACCACCTTTACGAAGTAGACATAAAATAGCTGGTCTAAAATGAAATACTGATCCTTGAAAACTAAACATCAAGTGCAAGTACTGCTAAGCTGCTATATGCTTTGCTGCTAACATCTGAGCATGTTCCTGAGGACTGCGTAACTGGTACGGTTTTCTGTCCCTTAGAACAGCAAAGATGTAAATGATGATCTTACGCATAACTGCTCCCAAAGCTACCTTCTTAGGTTTGCTCTGGCACTTTTGCTTGTAGAATTCAAGTAATACAGGGTTGCAAGCCTCTTTATTCCGCTTAGTTCGGATATTGGCAAGAGCAGTTGTAAAAAGAACCCTGCGAAGTAGCCTGGAACCTCTCTTGGACATTTTATTCCGTGTGCCGGTAAATTCTCCGGATTGCATCACAGAGGGGTCAATGCCAAAGTAAGCAACCAGTTTTCCCGGCTTAGAGAAAGCGGAAAAATCGCCGATTTCTGCTAGAATGGTGGCAGCAGTAAGAAGGCCAATACCTGGCAGGCTCTGCAAAAGTTCAAGAGTTAATGCTAGCATGGGCATGTCCTTTGCCATATCTTCAGCGATCAATAGATGAATGGTTTTTAGGACCTTCGCCAAGTTATCTTCCAGAGTTCTGATCATGGATATGTAGACACCCAGCATAGCAATGTTCGAGGAATTATGAACAGTCAAAGGCGCAAACTCTCTGGCTTTGGAGACCAAAAGATTATACTTTGCAGTTGACCACTTAAGGCTTCTGCGAGAATTCTTCTGGATCAGTGCAATCAACTTGTTCCTGTTCGCTTTAAGAATATGCGCAGGCGTAGGATATTTCTCCAATACTGCAAGAGCAGCCTTTGAAAAGATGTTGGGGAATACATCCTTGAAGTTTAACATGAGTTGGTCAACAATACCCGTAAGCCTGTTTTTGTAGGCAGTAAGTTCGTCAGAGAGCTTGTAGTACTGTCGGCAAAGACTTCGCAGGCATTCAATATCCTCATCGGGGATATTAGTAGTTTTAAGCTCCTGAAATCTGTATAGCAGGGCAATTTTCCGGGCATCAGCTTTATCATTTTTCACTTTTCTGATTCCAATATTTTTGATAGAATCAGTCTGGATGGGGTTTATGATGGAGACCTCCAATCCAGCTTTACAAAGTGAATGGAAAAGGATTTTGTGATAGTGCCCGGTGGATTCCATGACGACGAAAGGCCTAGAATCAAAGTCCTTTTCCGTTTTTTTCAGTAATTCAACGGCTCTTTCAACGTCAGAACTGGAATCATGGCGGATCTTCATGCGGGCAATTACTTCATTGGATGGAGAAAGAATTGCCATCTCACTGAAGAATTTACCTACATCGATTCCTGCAATAGGTCTGAGATTCATAAAGAAATGCCTCCTTTACAAGATTAATGGACTTAAAAGCCTCCATTCCTTCCCCTGTAAGCAAACAACCTTGCATGTGACACGAGGAACCAGCTAAAAAGCTGGCCTCAACCAGCCAAATCATGTAGACTTACCGGAATGGATAAATACTCTTTCTTACGGGTAATCGGCCCGCTAAGGTCCGTCCCAGGAGGTGAAACACACACCTTCCAAGTCCGGATGATATTATACATGATTGTCAAGGTTCAGGCCAACAGTTGCTGGCATAATGGCTAAGATGTGAAGCCGGATGATGTGCTTGATGTTTGGAAAAGCATAAAGTTTGATATGTTATGTTAACTATGATTTTTAATGGGTCGAACAGTGGCTTTTGTCACTGATTTAATAACAATATTAATTGTACAAGGGGTGAAAACATGGCGCGGCTTGAGGATTTAAAGGCTGGTACAGTTGTAAAAGGTATTTTGCCTAATGGTAATGTTACTGTTATTGATGCAAAATGGATAGGAAACGTTGCAATTGAACTGACATATAAAGATGATTCAGGCAATGTGAACAGCGAATTGATATATAGAGATAAAGAACCCATGCTTGAGATTGTTCAAGCCGGTCTGCCTTGGAGCTTTACGGCTGATGGGGAGATGCTTAGACTGGCTTCTGAAGCATATAGGATTAAGTTGGCTCATTTATTTGATCCATATTTGGCTGTACATACTTCAATGGTAGAGCCCTTGCCGCACCAGATTACAGCTGTATATGGTGAAATGCTGACGAGGCAGCCCCTGCGTTACCTGTTAGCTGATGATCCTGGCGCCGGTAAAACAATCATGACAGGTTTATTAATAAAAGAACTGCTTATAAGAGGCGACCTTAAACGGTGTTTAATTGTGACTCCCGGCAACCTTTCCGAACAATGGCAGGATGAGTTGGACAGGCGTTTCGGGCTGCCTTTTGAAATTATAACAAATGACAGGATTGAATCTGCAAGAACGGGAAATGTTTTTATGGAAATACCCTTATGTATAGCAAGGCTTGATAAACTTGCACGAAATGAGGATATCCAGGCGAAGCTTAGAATGACTGATTGGGATTTGATTGTATGCGATGAGGCCCATAAAATGTCTGCTTCGTTTTTTGGCGGAGAAGTGAAGTACACCAAGAGGTATAGGCTTGGACAGCTTTTGTCAAGCATCACAAGACATTTCCTCTTGCTTACAGCGACGCCGCATAACGGTAAAGAAGAAGAATTCCATCTTTTTATGGCCCTTATAGATGGTGACAGGTTTGAAGGAAAGTTCCGGGAGGGCTATCATTCAACAGATGTGTCGGACATTATGCGTAGGATGGTTAAGGAAGAACTGTTAAAATTTGATGGTACACCTCTGTTCCCAGAAAGGATTGCATATACAGTTAATTACAAGCTCTCAGATGAGGAAGCATTGCTTTATAAAGAAGTTACGGAATATGTGCGTGAAGAGTTTAATAGGGCGGATAATCTCGAAAACGACGGCAGAAAAGGTACTGTCGGATTCGCATTAACCATCCTTCAAAGGAGACTGGCATCTTCTCCTGAAGCTATTTACCAATCTCTTAGAAGAAGGCGTGAGAGATTGGAAAAAAGACTTAACGAGGAAAAACTTAAAAAAAGGGGAATGGATGCCGCAAATCGGATTTTTGATTGTCCTGTGCTGTCAAGTGAAGATATTGAGGAACTTGAAGACGCACCTGGCAATGAAGTTGAAGATATAGAAGAAGTAGTTGTCGATCAGGCTACAGCTGCGCGTACCATTGCGGAACTTGAGGTAGAAATTGAGAAATTAAGGGCACTTGAGGCGATGGCTTATAAAGTAAGAAATAGTGGCAGGGACAGGAAATGGGATGAACTGTCTAAACTCTTACAGGATGACCAGAGAATGTTTGACTCAGAAAAAAACCGGGAAAAGCTTATCATATTCACCGAGCATAAGGATACACTTAACTATCTTGCGGATAAAATCCGGGCACTGTTAGGCAAACAGGAAGCGGTAGTGACCATACAGGGCGGGATGTTGAGGGAAGAACGGAGGAAAGCTCAGGAAAAATTTACGCAGGACAAAGAAGTACGCATCATGGTGGCTACCGATGCCGCCGGAGAGGGTATAAATCTTCAGCGTGCACATCTGATGATTAATTATGATCTTCCTTGGAATCCTAACAGACTGGAACAAAGATTTGGGCGAATTCATAGAATTGGGCAGACAGAAGTCTGCCATTGTTGGAATTTGGTTGCGGATGAGACCCGTGAAGGAGAAGTATTCCAGCGCCTTCTAAAAAAGTTGGAAGAGGAACGAAGAGCCCTAGGCGGACGGGTCTTTGATATTCTTGGCAAGATAACATTTGATAACAAGCCGCTAAGAGAGCTTCTTATTGAAGCTATCCGCTATGGGGACAGACCGGAAGTAAAAGCACGTCTTCATAAAGTGTTGGACAATTCTCTTGACAGGGAGCAATTGAAAAAGCTTTTTGAAGAAAGAGCTCTTGCGAAAAACAGTCTGGACGCAAGAAAAGTCATGGAAATCCGGGAAGAAATGGAGAGGATTGAAGCAAGAAGACTGCAGCCACATTTTATCGAATCGTTCTTTATTAGTGCATTTAGGTATCTGGGTGGCACTATCAGGGAAAGAGAACCCAGAAGATATGAAATTACTCATGTGCCTGCTGTGATTCGAAACCGTGATAAAGTTATAGGACTAGGAGAGCCGGTGTTATCTAGGTATGAGAGAGTATGTTTTGAAAAAGAGCTTATCAATGTAGAGGGTAAACCTCTTGCGTCTTTTATTTGTCCCGGCCATCCATTGCTTGAGTCAGTAATAGATTTAATAAGAGAAAGAAATGCGGATGTGTTGAAGCGGGGGTCTATACTTGTAGATGAGACAGGTAGCAGTAATGAGTTGAGAGTGTTGTTTTATATTGAAAACTCCATACAGGATGCCTGTACAGATGTAAACGGTAAGAGAAGGATAGTGTCAAAGCAGGTTCATTTTGTAGAGATAGACTGCAATGGCAATAAAAGAAATGCCGGCTATGCTCCATATCTCGACTATAGAAGTCTTAAAGAGGAAGAAAAAGAAAAAGCCGGCGACATACTTGAACAGGCTAGTTGGTTGAAAAACAACATTGAGAATATGGCTATCGAATATGCAATAACTGAACTTGTCCCCAGGCATTTTGAAGAAGTTAAGAAGAGAAAGGTTGAACTAGTTGAAAAGACTATGGCAGCTGTAAAGGACAGGCTAACGAAAGAAATTAACTATTGGGACAGGCGAAGCCAAGAACTAAAAGACCAGGAACGTGCGGGCAAGCCAAATGCGAGGCTTAACTCCGAGCAGGCTGCAAGACGTGCGGAAGAATTGGCCGGGAGATTGCAAAAACGCATGGAGGAGCTGGAACAGGAAAAACAGCTTTCACCTCTGCCACCGGTGATTATAGGAGGGGCTTTAGTCATACCGGCTTATATGTTAAAAACTATGGAAGCTACTTGTTCTCCAGGATTATTTGGTCAAGATACCAAAGAGGTTGAAAAAGCTGCAATGAAAGCAGTGATAATGGTAGAAAGAGAAAAGGGTTATGAGCCTGTTGACGTAAGCGCGGATAAATTCGGTTATGATATTGAATCAAAAACAGGTATTGGGAAACTACGATTTATAGAGGTGAAGGGCAGAACTAAAGGTGCTACTACTGTAACGGTAACGAAAAATGAGATTCTGACAGCCCTCAATAAGCCGGAAGATTTTATTTTAGCGATTGTTGAGATTGATAACAATAAAGCAAAAGTGTGCTATATGAAAAAACCATTTAGATATCAGCCGGATTTTGCAGCTACAAGCGTTAACTATAGTATTGAAGAACTAATGGCTGTGAGTTCTGAAGTCGAGACTAGGGAGATGATTTTAGATGGAGTATAAGAAAAAATTAATTGAGGTGGCACTGCCACTTGAAGCAATCAATCGGGAGTCAGCAAGAGAGAAATCAATCAGGCATGGGCATCCTTCCACATTACATCTTTGGTGGTCGAGGAAACCTCTTGCTACTGCGAGAGCTGTGCTTTTTGCTTCTCTTGTCGATGACCCCTCTGCACATCCTGATAAGTTTCCTACTGAAGAAGAACAGGAGAAGGAACGCCAAAGGCTGTTTGGTATTATCGAAGAACTGGTGAAATGGGAAAACACTAACAATGAAGAAGTCTTGAACAAAGCAAAGGAAGAAATATTAAAATCTACAGGTGGTAACAGACCTCCATTTTATGATCCGTTTTGCGGTGGAGGTTCAATTCCGCTGGAAGCACAGCGGTTGGGTTTAGATTCGTATGCCAGCGACCTTAATCCGGTTGCTGTATTAATCACCAAAGCGTTGATAGAAATACCACCGAAATTTGCAAATATGCCCCCCGTGAATCCTGATGTGAGAAACAATTTGGATTTTAAAAACGGGTGGAAAGGTGCTTCCGGCCTTGCTGAGGATGTACGATATTACGGTAAGTGGATGAAAGATGAGGCTTTTAAGCGTATCGGTCATCTTTATCCTAAAGTTAAATTGCCCAAAGAATATGGTGGCGGAGAAGCAACTGTTATAGCCTGGATTTGGTGTAGGACAGTGAAATGCCCCAACCCGGCTTGTGGGGCAGAAATGCCCTTGACAAGTAAATTTGGGTTGTCTTCAAAGAGAGGTACAAAAGCCTGGATAGAACCGGTTGTTAATAAAAATGAAATTGAATTTATAGTAAAAACAGGAAATGGTACTGCCAAGGATGGAACTGTAAATAGGAGTGGGGCAAAATGTATATGCTGTGGAACACCTGTTTCTTTTGATTATATACGTTCTGAAGGTAGGGCTGGCAGACTTGGCAAACGGATGATGGGTATTGTTGCAGAAGGCGAGAGGGGGAGATACTACTTACCACCTAATCAGGAGCATGAAAAAATAAGTAATATAAACAACAATCAATTGGATTACCCGGATGCAGATTTACCCTATAATCCAAGAGATTTTAAAACTCCTAACTATGGATTAACAAAGTTTTCAGATTTATTTACAAACAGACAACTTACAGCATTAACAACTTTCAGTGATATAGTTTCCGAAGTTAAATTGAAGGCATATAAAGACGCTATTTCTGCAGGCTTGCCGGATGATCAATTGGGAATAAATGAAGGTGGGAAAGGAGCAAAAGCTTATTCGGAAGCTATTGCTACTTATCTAGCATTAGCAGTCGATAGGTTGGCTAATAGATTAAGCACTCTTTGTGTTTGGAATACAGCAGGAGAAAAAATTGAGCAAACATTTGCAAGGCAGGCTTTACCTTTGATTTGGAATTTTGCAGAAACAAACGTTTTTAGTGAATCAACGGGAAGTTGGAGTGGTTCTTTAGAATGGATACCAAAAGTTCTAGAGAATTTAGCATTTAACGCAATTGGGGAAGTATGTTTAAAAAGCGCTACTGAACAAATTAATAGACCAACAATGCCATTAATATCAACCGACCCGCCATATTATGATAATATAGGATACGCAGATCTATCCGATTATTTTTATATTTGGTTACGTGAGTCGTTGGGTTCTGTCTATCCAGATTTATTTAGAACGATGCTTGTTCCAAAATCCGAGGAAATTATATATTCTCCATATAGATTTGATAATGATTCTGAAAAAGCAAAAGAGTTTTTTGAAAACAATTTAGCGAAAGCGTTTATCAATATTAAAAATATGGTCAACAATGAGTTCCCGGTAACAGTTTATTATGCTTTTAAGCAATCAGAAGAGGACAATACCGATGATGAAAATGAAACAACCATTTCTTCAACCGGATGGGAGACCATGCTCACAGGGCTAATTAAGGCTGGGTTTATGATTACCGGGACATGGCCTACAAGAACTGAAAGAAAAGGAGGTTTAAGAAACTATAATCAAAATGCATTAGCCTCCTCCATAGTACTTGTTTGTCGTCCCAGACCAGACGATGCAAAGTTAATCACAAGAAGGGAATTTGTTAACAACTTAAGAAAAGAACTTCATCAAGCATTAAAAAAACTGCAGCAAGGTAACATAGCGCCTGTTGACCTTGCACAGGCGGCTATTGGACCAGGAATGTCTGTATTTTCCCGTTACTCAAAAGTTCTTGAAGCAGATGGCAGTCTTATGACAGTCCGAACTGCCTTGCAGATTATCAACCAGGAGTTGGATGTTTACCTTACGGCACAGGAGGGAGATATGGACACTGACAGCCGATTTTGTATAGCTTGGTATGAGCAGTTCGGGATGAATGAAGCTCCTTTCGGCGAGGCCGATGTGTTAGCACGTGCTAAAAATACTTCAGTAGGAAGATTGGAGGAAAAAGGCGTAGTTTACTCGGCAAGAGGAAAAGTGAGGCTTCTTAAACGTGAAGAACTGGATGCAAAGTGGTCTCCTGTATCTTCTTCGAGCAGAGATATGATTTGGATGTGTACTCAGCAATTGGTTAAAGCCTTGGAAAATAAAGGGGAGATTAAGACAGCAGAACTTGTTTACGAAATGCGCGGAGATATTGCTGAAAATGCCAAGGCACTGGCGTACAGGCTTTATACTATAGCAGAGCGAAAGGGATGGACTGAAGAAGCCTATGCATACAATGCTTTGGTTGTATCGTGGCCAGATATACAGAAAAAATCGTCGGAGCTTGCTGCAAGGTCATATGAGCAGCAATCACTTTTCTAGTTTAAGGGGATTAAGGAGGTAATGAGAGATGAGTGAAAATATAAATATTGTTAACCAAGGATTCAGGTATCTTTTAAAAGCCTTGGCCCCCTATGTGGCACGTGAACTCCAGATTGAGTACAAAGGTGAGTGGTGGAGGGAAGGAGTTCTTAACACATTAAGGGATGAACAGCGGAAGGGACTCCCGGAAAAAGGTGATTGGGCTGACCTTGTTGATTCTCTTGATATTATGCGTTGCCTTACGTTAATTGATGTGCACTGGGTAAATATTTTTAAACGTAAATTAAGCATTGACCACAGGAACTGGACGAAAGAACTGATTGGTGTCCGGCATAAATGTGCTCATATCGGTGGTCAGGATTTTGATACTGATTATACTTGGCGCGCACTGGATACCATGGCTCGTTTGTGTGAGCAGATTGATGCTGAGAGTACTGAGGATATAAGAACTTTGATCAGGAAAATCCGTTATGGGACCCCTGAAGCTTCTATATATTCTAATAATGGTGTTGCTTCTATTCAAACAACAACTGCCAAGATAGATAAGAGCGGTGTTCTTTCCAATCCACCGCTTTCAGGGCTTCCTTCCTGGAGATATGTGATTGAACCGCATCCTGATGTCGCCCAGGGAAGATACAAAAATGCGGAGTTTGCTGCTGACCTTGCCCAGGTGGCCCGTGGTGAAGGATCTATAGAATATAAAGACCCGGTGGAATTCTTTGCCCGGACATATATAACTGAAGGAATGACAAGCCTTCTTGTTCAAGCTTTAAGGCGTGTAGCAGGCAAGGACGGAGAACCCGTTATCCAGCTCAAAACTGCCTTTGGCGGCGGGAAGACCCATAGTATGTTGGCACTGTACCACCTGCTGAGGGGACAAGCTTCTATAGACAAGATGCCGAATGTTAAGCCGGTACTCGAAAGAGCTGGACTCTCATCGGTTGTAAAAACAAATGTTGCTGTTCTTGTTGGTACGGCACTTGACCCTTCTAAAAGCAAAAGACCGCCCGAATATCCCGGCATTACTATTAGTACATTGTGGGGAGAAATGGCGGCACAACTTGCTAAACAGGCAGGCAATTTAAGGTTATATGATTATGTAAAAGAAGCTGATAAAAAAGGCGTTTCACCTGGTTCAGAAGCATTAACCAAACTTTTTGATGCTTGTGGCCCTTGTTTAATACTGATTGACGAACTCGTAGCTTATGCCAAAAAGTTATATGGAGTTTCTGGACTTCCTGCAGGCAGTTTTGACAATTTAATTTCATTTATACAAGAATTAACCGAAGCTGCCCGTGCCAGCAAAAATAGTCTCGTGGTTGCTTCTATTCCCGAGTCTGACATCGAAATAGGGGGAGAGGCCGGAAGAATTGCCCTCGAGACAATAGAGCATACCTTTGGCAGAATGGAGGCAATATGGAAACCGGTAGGTGCTAATGAAGGATTTGAGATTGTAAGAAGAAGGCTTTTTCTCCCGCCGCATGATCCTGCTTCTCTTGAGCAGGTATGTCGGGCTTTTAGCGAAATGTATAATCAAAGCGTGGCAGACTTTCCATTGGAATGTAAAGAGCTGGAGTACTACGAAAGGTTGAAATCGTGTTACCCAATTCACCCGGAAGTGTTTGACCGTTTATATGGTGACTGGGCGACTCTAGAACATTTCCAGAGAACTCGTGGTGTATTAAGGCTTATGGCTGCAGTTATTCATGATCTTTGGATGAAAAATGACGGCGGTTTGTTAATAATGCCTTCTTCCATTGCATTGGATAATCCGAATGTAAGAGAAGAACTGACACGTCACCTACCTGAAGGATGGAATGCGGTTATTGATAAAGAGATCGACGGAAGAAATTCAATACCATATGTGATTGAGGAGAAAAATCCCCGCTTTTCGAGGTGCTTGGCTGCCAGAAGAGTGGCAAGAACGATCATGCTTGGTAGCGCACCATCAGTAAAGGAACAGCGTAACAGAGGTATTGAAGTTACCAGGATTAGGCTGGGTGTGGTGCAGCCGGGTGAACAGGTTTCCGTATTTAACGATGCTTTGTCTCATCTTCAGAACCAGCTTGCGTACCTGTACAGTGATATGTCAAATAACCGTTTCTGGTATGATACAAGACCTACACTTCGTAAAACTGTTGAAGACAGGGCTGTGCAGATTCCTGAATCGGAGGTTGAATATGAGATAGAGCGCAGACTCAAGGCTATAAGGGAACGCGGCGAATTTGCAGGTGTTCACAGTTGCCCTTCGTCATCACTTGATATACCTGATGAGCAGACTGTAAGGCTTGTAGTTTTGGCGCCAAATTTTACCCATAAGCAGGGAAGTGATAATAGCAGGGCAATTCAAGAAGCAAGCCAAATACTTAATAACCGCGGCACTTCGCCGAGAATGTACAGAAATATGCTTGCTTTTGTAGCACCTGACAGTGAAATTATCCATAGCCTTACATCTGAAGTAAGAAAGTATTTGGCGTGGAAGTCTATTATTGATGATGCAGAAAGCCTTAATCTTGATATTGCTCAACAGAGGGAAGCCAATAATAGTATGAGAAGAAGCGATGAAACTGTTGAGTTAAGGATGAAAGAAGCATATTGCTGGTTGCTTGTGCCAATACAAGATGGATCAAACCCGATAGAGTGGGAAAAGACAAGGATAAGTGGTGGGTCTGAAACCCATATTATCAAAGCATCTAAAAAAATGATCCAGATGGAACAGCTTATCACAAGATGGTCTCCTGCTCTCCTAAGAATGGAACTTGATCGCTGGCTTTGGAAGGAACAGCAGCATATACAAATAAAGAGACTTTGGGAGTATCTGAGTAGTTACTGCTATTTGCCAAGGCTTAAGAATGTCGATGTGCTTTTGGATACTATTAAAAATGGACTATGTTCAGATGAATACTTTGCATATGCTGAAGGTATTACTGACGAGGGGCGTTATCTGTCTCTTAAGTTTAACAAATCATCTGGATTCTATATAGATATTAATGGATATCTTGTAAGACCTGAGGTTGCGAAAGCTCAGATTGAAAAAGAGAGGATTGAAAAGGAAAGAGATAAAACTTCTGCAGGTATTGCCTATCCTGAAGAAAGTACACAAATTCCTAACATGGTTGTTCAGAATCCGACAGCAGATGACAGTATTACAACAATAGTGCCCAGTGACGTTATTAATCCTCAAGCACCTCAGAATAAAAAGCCGAAGAGATTTTATGCTACTGTTAAACTTGATACTTCGAGGATTGGAAGAGATGCCGGACGGATTGCTGAGGAGATTGTGCAGCATCTAAACCTTCTTCCAGGTGCCAGTGTTGAAGTTACAATGGAAATACAGGCTGAAATTGCTAACGGGGTACCCGATAATGTTGTCAGGACAGTAACTGAAAATTGCCGGACGCTTAAATTTACAAATTTTTCTTTTGAGGAAGAGTAGCTGTATTACTTAACCATTAGGATAACATAGCCTGTGCGGATGGCAGGGAACAAGACTTTACTGAAAGTACAGCATAAACAACCCTTTTCGGATCCATGACGTAAGGCGGAGTGACCGATTCTCCGTAGTAGGGGAATTCGCTGTCATAATCGTCCTCGATTAGATAGATATCGTATTCCTTTACGTAACGGTCCAATTCCGCATGGCGGCCGGCAGGCAGGATTGTGCTTAACGGAAACTGTTGGGAAGGTGTGGTGTAAACTGCCCTGACCGAAATCCCTTCAAAGCATTCCGCCCTGATCCCTTTTCATCCACGGGTATCGGTTCCACTTCGCATTGTGAGTTTGGAAAAGACTGGAGTATTCCCCTGATACAGGGGTCTTCAACGGCGATTCTATTCCCCCAACCTGAAAGCAGGTTAGGGAACTATTAAACAATCAATATCGTTTTACAGATAAAGAAATAGTGAAATGCTGTCAAAGCAAAGGTCGAAAGAAGTATAGGGAATAGATTATCCGCTACTTAAAATG
This sequence comes from Pelotomaculum sp., assembly GCA_050950345.1. Lineage (GTDB taxonomy): Bacteria > Bacillota > Desulfotomaculia > Desulfotomaculales > Pelotomaculaceae > Pelotomaculum_C. Next base: position 2,117 of record JBMNHK010000001.1, on the reverse strand, counting down.
TAAAGAAAATGAAGATATCGGCTCAAATTAAGGATGGAATTTATGGTCGGTACTGGAAAGAAATTTTTGAGTTCACCGGTTTGAAATATTTGGTTACAAGTCAGTCGTATGAACGGCTTAGAGAACCTTTTGCACGATGGATAACATGATTGCGAAATGTAAAATGAAATTACCTTTTGCAAGGTTATTTCAAGAACACCCCAACGGGTGTTTTTTATATATGGTAAATTTGATTTATCAATCCGGAAAAGGAGTTGATGCCTATGATTGCACTGCTACAGGCATAGATTTTATACCAAAACCAAAGGAGGAAATCAAAAATGATTGGAATCGAGCAATACCGAAAAATCCAGGAGTACAAAGCACTTGGACTTGCTCAGACAAAAACCGCAAAAGCACTGGGGATAACCTATTCTTCTGTCAGCAAATACTGGAATATGAGCGAAGAAGATTATGTAAGGGAAGCTGAAAAGGAAAGGTACCACATGGATAACTACCGTCAGTACATACTGGAACATTTGAAAATTTGTCCACAAATGAGGGATACAAACATCTATATTAAATTGGTGGAGGCCTTCCCTGATCTACAAGTTAAACGAGCTACATTCTACCGCTATATGAAAGCCTTAAGGGAACAGCACGGGTATCCGCATGCCAGTAAACGTAAAACCTCACCCCGTGAAATTTCTCCACCGGGATATGAAGCGCAGGCGGATTTTGGTCAATACAAACTTAAGGATATGTACGGGCGAATTGTACGAATATATTTCTTCTGCATGGTTCTGAGTTATAGCAGAATGAAATTTGTTTATTTTTCACCGGATCCCTTTACAACCAAAACGGCCATTAAAGCTCATAACTATGCATTCCGATATTTTGGAGGAAGAACACAGACTATTCTTTATGACCTTGACCGTGTCTATGTAGTCAGTGAAAATCTGGGGAATATCATATTCGTACCTGCCTTTGAAGAATATGTTAAGCGTATAGGTTACAATGTTTCGCTATGTAGACCAAGAGATCCTCAAAGTAAAGGCAAGGTTGAAGAGGTGATTGGATACATAAAGCAAAGTTTTCTTGAGGGCAGGATATACACCGGAATTGATAGCCTTAACAGTGCTGCCCTTGCATGGTTAGATAGGGAAGGCAACGGGCGAATACATACTGTGACCAGAAAAGTGCCGCGTGAAATGTTCATGGAAGAACAAAAAAATCTGATTCATGTCAAACCCTATACCGATGTATCAAGCACTGTTGCCTCCTTTGATAAGGATGGAGTTGTAAATTATAAAGGCAACCGTTATCTGATTAATACAGGTATGATGGATGCTCATAAACGCATTCGCATTGAAGATGATGGTGAAATGTTTTTGTTCTATGACGCTGAAACAAATGATTTATTGGCTAAATATCCAGTCACAGAAGATACCGGGCAGTTGTTCAAACCAGAAGAAAATTACAGCAGAGACAGGGTTTCTTTAACCATCATAAAACAATATTTTGCAGAATACGAAATAGCTCAGGAATTCATTCGCCGAATGGAGCAGCAACAGCCGAAATATTTTAATACACATTGCATTCGATTATAGCGGATGACAAAGTTTTATACAATTGGACAATTGCTTGATGGAATAGAATACTGCATTGATACTGAACGCTGCAGTGCCTATGAGCTTTTGGCTTATCTCATGTATCAGTACGGAGAGCATATAGCTAAGAAGTTTTTGCCGAATCAGCAGTATTTTAACCATTTGGCGAGGAGTAAAGAAATAAGGAGGGAAATCGATGGCTGATATAACAGAAATCCGTGAATTGGCCCAAAAGCTCAACCTTTGGAATATCGCAAGGGGATATATTGATTTGAATGATGAGAAACTATCAAACCTTGACTATCTTAAGATGGTGTTAGAAAAAGAATTGGAGATTAGGGTCAGGCAAAAATACACCAAGCTGAGGAAGGCAAGTAAGCTTCCAAACAAAGCATTTGACGCATCGAATTCAAACAAGGGCTTAAAATGGCAGATTAAACAGTTATCCAACCTGACATGGCTTAAGGAAGAGCAAAACTTAATCCTGCTGGGAAAATGCGGGACGGGTAAGACCGGTCTTGCAGCGCA